>JAWKYD010000007.1:0-351662 GCA_041396685.1 Burkholderiaceae bacterium | reverse complement strand
GGCTTCCACAACAATTCCACGCCGCGCTACAACGAGGAAGCAGCCAAGCTCGCCTGGGAGCGCACGGTCGCGCACTTCGAGAAGAACCTGGGCTGAGCAGGCACGAACGAACCCGGCGTTCGAGCATTGCGAGCTGGCACGGGCGCGACCCTTGCGCCCCTGCCAGCGCGGGTTTTCGTCATTCGTTTCTTTGCGGCGCCCGCGGGGTGGCAGAATCGACGTCACCCCGCGGCGCGCGCCGGCCTTCGGTCGGACGATCCAGTGCGCCCGTGACCGGAGACAACGAACATGGCGATAACGAACGGCGCGATACCGCTCGACCGGATCATCGGCGAGCGGATGCCGAGGTTGACCACGGCGGCCGACGTGGCGGCCATCGAAGCGGTACCCTTGGCCGAGCGACTGGCGGCCACCAACACCTACGACACGATCCGCATCGGTGCCTCGCGTAGGCCCGACGCCGCGGCGATCGCCTTCCTGCCCAATGCGGATCCTGCCGAGAACCCGGTCGAGATCACCTATCGCCAACTGCTGGCCCGCGTCACCCAGTGCGCGAACCTGTTCCATTCGCTGGGGGTCGGCCCCGACGATGTCGTCACGCTGTTGCTGCCACTGGTGCCGCAGGCCTTCGTGGTGCTGTTCGGCGCCGAGGCCGCGGGCATCGCCAATCCGGTCAATGCGATGCTCGAGCCGCATCAACTGGCCGAGATCATGCGCGCCGCCAACACCCGTGTGCTGGTCACGCTCGGCCCCACCCAGGGCACCGACATCTGGGAAAAGGTCGAGAAGATCCGCGCCGAACTGCCCAATCTGAAAACCGTGTTGCAGGTCGGTGGCGAGCGTCCCGGCGAGGGTGCCCAGCCGTTCGACGAACTGCTCGCCCGGCAGCCGGCGGACCGGCTGGTCAGTGGCCGCACGATCGGCGCCGACGACACCGCCGCGTATTTCCACACCGGCGGCACCACGGGCACGCCCAAGCTGGTGCGCCATTCGCATCTGAACCAGGTGTATCAGGCGTGGGTGTGCAACCTGATGCTGCCCTGGGAGAAGGCCGGGACGCTGCTGTTCGGCCTGCCCCTGTTCCACGTCGGCGGTGCGCTCACGCAGGCCCTGTCGGGCATTGCGCTCGGCACGACCCTGGTGGTGCTCTCGCCGGCCGGCTGGCGTCACCCCAATGCGGTCCGCCAGGTCTGGCGGCTGGTCGAGCGTTATCGACCCGAGGTGCTCAGCGCCGTTCCCACGGTGCTGGCCGCGGCGATGACCGTGCCGGTCGGCGATGCCGATATCTCGGCGCTGCGCTGCGCGGCCGGAGGCGGCTCGGCCATTCCCGTGGCCGTCGGCGAGTCGATCCGTCGCCAGCTCGGCCTGCCGGTCTACGAGGTCTACGGCATGACCGAGACCGCCAGCGTGCACACCATCGCCTTTCACGATCGCGAGCTGCGGCTCGGCTCGGTGGGCCACGTGGTGCCCTACAGCCGCATCCGCGCGGTGCGTATCGACGCCGACGGTCACTACGCCGGCGACTGCGCGGTCGACGAGATCGGCGTGATAGCGATGGCCGGCCCGGGTGTGTTCAGCGGCTATCTGAACGACGAGCACAACCGCGGCGCGTTCGTCGAACCCGGTTGGGTGAACTCCGGTGATCTCGGCCGCATCGATGCCGACGGTTATGTCTGGATCACGGGCCGCGCCAAGGACCTGATCATCCGCGGCGGCCACAACATCGACCCCGCGGGCATCGAAGAGGCGTTCTTCCAGCATCCTGCGGTGGCATTCGCGGCCGTGGTCGGGCAGCCCGACGCCTATGCGGGCGAACTGCCGCTGGCCTACGTGCAGCTCAGGCCCGGTGCGGAGACCTCCCCCGACGAGCTTCACCGCCATGTCCGTGAGCGCACGCCGGAACGCGCCGCGGTGCCGGTCGATGTGATCCTGGTCGACGAGATGCCGCTCACCGGCGTGGGCAAGGTCTTCAAGCCGGCCCTTCGCTGGGCAGCGGCGCAACGGGTGTTCGATGGCCTGCTGCAACCGCTGCGCGAAGACGGCGTGGTCCTGTCGGTGTCGGTGGGTGCACACGGCACCCACGGCAGCCTGGCGACGGTGTCGGTCACCGGCGTCGAGGCCGCGCGGCGCCACGACGTCGAGGCGAAGATCGGAGAGCTGCTGGCGCCGTTTTCGATTCGCAGTCGCGTGAGCTTCGAATAACACGGCTCCGCATCCGCCCGGTGCACGCCGGGCGGCGCAACGCACGCCGCACCAATCATCAGTCCAACGATCGCCGGGCATGTCCTGCCAGGCCTCGGAAACGCGTATGACCATCTCCAGAATTCTGATCGCCAACCGTGGCGAAGTCGCCGTGCGCATCGCGCGTGCCGCGGGCGAACTCGGCATCGGCGTGGTCGCCGTGCACTCGCGGGACGACGCCGCCTCGGCGCACGTCGGGCAGGCCGACGAGGTAGTCGCACTGGCGGCCAGCGGCGCCCGGGCCTATCTCGACGTCGACGCGATCGTCGCCGCCGCGCGCGACACCGGCTGCGATGCACTGCACCCGGGCTACGGCTTCCTCAGCGAGAACCCCTCGCTCGCGCGGCGTTGTGCGGACGCCGGGATCCGCTTTATCGGTCCGTCGCCGGAGGTGCTCGAGCTGTTCGGCGACAAGACTCGTGCACGCGCCCTGGCCCAGGCCTGCGCGGTGCCCCTGATCGCCGGCAGCGAGGGCCCGGTGACGCTCGGACAGGCACACGAATTCTTCGCGAGCCTGAGGCCGGCCGGCGCCATGATGATCAAGGCCGTCGCCGGCGGCGGCGGGCGCGGCATGCGGGCAGTGCTTGCGGCGGGCGAGATCGACGAGGCCTATGCACGCTGCACATCCGAGGCCAAGGCGTCGTTCGGACACGCCGAGGTCTATGTCGAGCGCCTCATACCCAGCGCCCGGCACATCGAGGTGCAGATCGTCGGCGATGCCAGCGGCGAGCTCACGCACCTCTGGGAGCGCGAGTGCACGATCCAGCGACGCCATCAGAAGCTGGTCGAGGTCGCGCCCAGCCCGTCGCTGTCCGACGCGCTGCGCGCGCGCCTGATCGAGGCATCGCTTGCGCTCGCGAAGCGGGCCGGCTATCGCAGTCTCGGCACCTTCGAGTTCCTGATCGACACGGATGTCGATCCGGCCGCACCCGGCGCATTCGCGTTCATCGAAGCCAATCCACGCCTGCAGGTCGAGCACACGGTCACCGAGGCGGTGTTCGGCGTCGATCTGGTGCAGGCACAGATCCGCATTGCGGCCGGCGCCACGCTGGCCGAACTCGGCCTCGCGCCACAAGCCATCGGCGCGCCGCGTGGCTTCGCGATGCAGCTACGCGTCAACATGGAGACGATGGACGAGACCGGTGCCACCCATCCGTCCGGCGGCACCCTGAGCGCCTTCCTGCCGCCCGCAGGGCCCGGCATCCGCGTCGACACCTTCGGCTATCCCGGCTACAGGGTGAGCGCTTCCTTCGACTCGCTGCTCGCCAAGCTGATCGCGCATGCGCCGCTCGGTGGCCTGGAGGCGGTGATCGACAAGGCGCGCCGCGCGCTGCGCGAGTTTCGTATCGACGGGGTGGCCACCAACATCGGTTTCCTGGAGGCGTTGTTGGCCCATCCGGCGTTTCGCGCCAACCGCATCGATACGCGCTTCATCGATGTGCACGCGGCCGAACTCGCCGGGTCGGACGCACGCGGTCAGCGTCTGTACGTGGAATCCGCGACGGATGCCTCGCCGCACGGCGCGCAGAGCGCGGCCTCACCGGCGGCGCGCGTCGTCCATGCGCCCGCCGGCACCGTTGCGATCACCGCGCCGCTGCAGGGCACGGTGGTGTCGATCGACGTCGCCCCCGGCAGCCCGATCGCCGCCGGCCAGCCGGTGGCGATCCTCGAGGCGATGAAGATGGAGCACCTGGTCGGCGCCGAGAGCGCCGGCGTCGTGCGCTTCGTTGCCACCGAGCCCGGCGTGACGCTGATGCCCGGCGATCCGATCGTCTTCATCGAGCCCGGCGACGTCGGTCACGCGACGCAGACGCAAAGCGAGACAATCGACCCCGATCGCATCCGCGCCGACCTCGCCGAGTCGATCGAGCGCCACGCGCTGACGCGCGACGAACGACGTCCGAAGGCGGTCGCGAAGCGACGCGCCACCCACCAGCGCACCGCCCGGGAAAATCTCGACGACCTGTTCGACGACGGCAGCTTCGTCGAGTACGGCGCGCTCCCCATCGCCGGCCAGCGCCGCCGCCGCGAGCTGCAGGACCTGATCGTCAACACCCCCACCGACGGGCTGATCGCGGGCACCGGCACGATCAACGCCGCCCGATTCGGCGATGATGCCGCGCGTTGCATGGGCATCGTCTACGACTACACCGTGCTGGCCGGTACGCAGGGCCAGATGAACCACAAGAAGCAGGACCGCATGTTCCGCCTGGCCGAGCGCTGGCGGATACCGGTCGTGCTGTTCGCCGAGGGGGGCGGCGGCCGTCCCGGCGAAACCGACCGGCTCGGCCTGACCGGTCTGGACAATCACACCTTCTCCGGTTTCGCGCGCCTGTCCGGTCTCGTGCCGTTGGTGGGCGTGGTCTCCGGCTACTGCTTCGCCGGCAATGCCGCGCTGCTCGGCTGCTGCGACGTGATCATCGCCACCCGCGATGCCTCGATCGGCATGGGCGGCCCGGCCATGATCGAAGGCGGCGGCCTGGGCGTGTACCACCCTGCCGAGGTCGGCCCGGTGGCGATCCAGACTCCCAACGGCGTCATCGACGTATTGGTGGACGACGAGGCGCAGGCCACCGACACCGCGCGCCGTTATCTCGGCTATTTCCAGGGCGCCACACAGGACTGGTCGTGCGCCGATCAGCGACTGCTGCGCCATGCCGTTCCCGAGAACCGGCTGCGCGTGTACGACGTGCGCCGAGTGATCGAGACTCTGGCGGATACCGGCTCGGTGCTCGAGCTGCGGCCGAAGTTCGGCATCGGCATCGTCACGGCGCTGATCCGAATCGAAGGCAGGCCGTTCGGCCTGATCGCCAACAACCCGCACCACCTCGGCGGCGCGATCGATGCCGACGCGGGCGACAAGGCCGCGCGCTTCGTCCAGCTCTGCGACGCCTTCGGCCTGCCGATCGTGTCGCTGTGCGACACCCCGGGATTCATGGTCGGACCCGAGGCCGAGAAAACCGGGCTCGTGCGTCACGTGTCGCGCATGTTCGTGGTCGGTGCCAGCATCGACGTGCCCTGGTTCACGGTGGTGCTGCGCAAGGGCTACGGCCTGGGCGCACAGGCCATGGCCGCCGGCGGTTTTCACGACTCGGTATTCACGATCGCCTGGCCCACCGGCGAGTTCGGCGGCATGGGCCTCGAAGGCTTCGTGCGCCTGGGCTATCGCAAGGAGATGGAGGCCATCGAGGACCCGGCCGAGCGCCAGCGCTGGTACGAGGACATGGTCGCGAAGAAATACGAGGAAGGCAAGGCACTGTCGATTGCTTCGGTGGCTGAGATCGACGAGGTCATCGATCCGGCGCAGACCCGGCAATGGTTGTTGGCGGGGCTGCGCTCGGTGGCAACGCCGGAGATGCGAGGTCGGCGACGACCGTGCGTGGATGCGTGGTGAGGCAGTGCCCGGCCCTCGTATCGGCGCGCGCGCCACGCTGACATGCTCGCGTTCAAGCCGCCCGTGCTGCCAGCCAGTTCGTGAGTTCGGGCCGCGCGAGCGGCCTTGCCAGGTGATACCCCTGGCCGAAGCCGCAGCCGAGATCGCGCGCTTTGCGCAGATGTGCATCCGTCTCGATGCCTTCGATCATCGCCTTGATCGACAAGCGGTCGCACAGATCGACGATGCTCTGGACGATCGCCTCGGACCGGCCGCCGCCGTCGTCATCGAGCAGGAAACTCTTGTCGATCTTGACCACATCGAGCGGCAGGCGGCCAAGGCGTGACAACGACGAGAAGCCGGTGCCGAAATCGTCCAGGGCCAGGCCGACGCCCAGCGCCGACAGTTGGCCGAGCGTGCGTTCGGCATCGGCGGGCTCCTGCGCCGCGGTCTCGGTCAGTTCCAGCACCAGTGCCGCCGGGCGCGCCGCCGGCACCGCGATCGCCTGCCGAACGCAGTCGATCAGGCCTGACCAACGCAGGCAACGCGCCGACAGATTGATCCAGAGACTGCCGTCGAAACCGTGCAATTGGCGCCAACGTCGTAGATCGATACTCGCACGCGCGAACACCCAGGCAGTGACGTCGACGATGATCGGATCGTGTTCGAGGCGGGGCATGAACTCCGACGCCGTCAGGCGGCCACGGTCGGGATGGTTCCAGCGCAGCAAGGCCTCGACGCCGATGACACGTCCGGTACCGAGTCCGAAGATCGGTTGGTAGTCGAGGTCGAACTCACCGCGACGCATGGCAGCGTCCAGCTCGGACTCGAAGCCTTCGCTGTCGATGCGGCCGTTGTCCATGCCGCCGGCATAGCGCACGGCGCGATCGCGCCCAGCCCGCTTGGCTGCATATAGCGCGCTGTCGGCATGCACGATCAGATCCTCGGCGCCGTGATGATCGCCCGGGTAGACGGTGTAGCCGATGCTCACGGCGGGCATGATCACTTCGCCTGCGAGGTCATCGATCGGCTGGCGCACGTACTCGATCAGTCGTTCGATGAAGCCTTCGAACCGGCCGTCCGGCGCTTCGCTCTCGACGATGAGAGCAAACTCGTCCCCACTCAGACGCGACACGACATCGGCCTGGCGCGCGGCGGCGCGCATGCGACGCCCCAGCTCGGCGAGCAGGGCGTCGCCAACCGGGTGGCCGTAGGTGTCATTGATCCGCTTGAATTCATCGAGATCGGCCAACAGCAGCGCAAAACCCCCGCCGCCGCGATCCGCCCTGCCGATCGCGCGACGCAGTTCGATGCGAAACGCCTTGCGGTTCGGCAGTCCGGTCAGGTCGTCGAGCAAAGCCATCTCGCGCACGCGGGCCTGCATGCGCTTGGTATCGCTGATGTCGCGACTCGAGCACACCACATAGCCGTCGGCCGTGTGGCTGACGCGTTCGTGCAGATAGCGGCCGCCAGCCAGCTGCAGCTCGTGGCTGCCGCCGTCGCCACCGTAGCTGGCCAGACGCTCGTCCAGCCAGCGATGCACGGGCCGATCGTCGGGCATGAAGTGGTGGCAGGCGAGCCCGCGGCGGAGTAGCTCCTCAAAACCGGCGCCGTCGTCGATCAGGTCTCTCAGCGGTGCATGAAACTCGCGATAGTGTCGGTTCGACACCAACAGCCGGCCGTCGCGTCCGAACACCGCGAGCGCATCCGGCATGCCCTCGAGCACCTGGCTCAGGAATGCCTGGCGGATACGCGCCGCACCCTCGAGGCGCTTGATCTCCGTGATGTCTCGACCCACCGAGATGTATTCGACGATCCGGTCGCCATCGGCGACCGCGATGTCGTGCCACTGCATCCAGGCCAGCATGCCGTCGGGACGTAGCACCTCGTGCACCTGCGACCGCGCCCGGAACGGCGCCAACGCACCGATGTTGTGCCGCACCCGGTTGTGGACGTGACGGGGAAACAGGGCGAGGAACGACTGGCCGACGAGATCGGCGCGGCCGAAATAACGGGCACATGCTTCGTTGGCGAAAGTCATGATCAGGTCGCGATTGAAGCGGCACACCATCGCACCCTGGACGTCGGACAATGCACGATTGCGCAAACCGCGCCTGTGCGCCTGGCGCTCGACATGCCGCCAGCGGCTGAGATTGACCACCACCGCCACCGAACGCACGACCTGACCGCCGACGTCGCTGCGATCGAGCATGGAGACCAGAACGTCGATCGTGTCGCCCGCGCGGCAGAACATCCGGTACTCGGTGTTGCTGGCCCGTCCGGGTTGGCCCATCGCCGGGCCGAGCCGGCCCCAGGCCGCTGCCATGCGCTTGGGGGCCATGAATTCGCTGACGGGCCGTCCGATGACGTCGCGCCGCGCGTAGCCGAGCGTGGCCAGCCAATGATCGTTCACCGAGGTGATACGCCCCGCCGAATCGGTCGAGTGCACCATGATCGGGACGTGCCAATCGGGTCCGTCGCCCGCGGGCGAGCCGTCAGCCGTGCTGAAAGGTCTCTCTGCTGGAGCGTCTTGCGCGGTGGTCCCCATGTGACTCGAGCCTTGGCTACTGCGGTCATGCTAGCCGTGGGCCGCCCCGCCCGCCATCTCCCGATCGGGAAGGTGTGGGGGCCGGCCCACGGTCGACCGGTATGCCTCAGCGATTCTGACCGGGCCAGCGCAATCGCGTCGCCTGTGCTTCGGTCACGCGAATGGGCATCGCCAACAACTGTTGCGCATATGTTTTGGCCTGCGTGTCCAGATGCAACGACGAGGTGCCGCCACCACCGAGCGACTCGGTCAGGACGAAGTTGAGCGCGGCCAGCCCCGGCAGTTCATAGCGCAACGCCGTGCCGCGACAGGTGTGCGCGAACCACTGACGCACGCGCCCGGGCGTGAGCTCTCGCCGCAGCAAGGCGAGGTCGGCGGGATCGCGCGCGATGACGCCGATGTTCGCCGAATCACCCTTGTCGCCACTGCGCGCCACGGCGAGCGCGATCAGCGGCACCTCGACCAAGCCGGCCTGACCCGCATCGCGGCCGGCATCAACGGCCGATGTCGCCATCTCGCGCATCGCGTCTTCGCCGCCGGCCGCCGCCGCCATTTCGCGCAGGCTTTCGTCGCCGACGGACGGAGCCTCGAGTTCGCGCATCGCGTTGTCGATCGCGCTCGCCATCGACGACGGGCTCGCGCCCGACGCACGGCCGTCGTGCGCACGTGGGCCGGGGATCGCGACCGGCTCGTCCTCGACCCGGACCCGCACCGGCACACGCGTCTTGTCGATCAGGAATGCGAACTGCGCCACCACCGGCGTGACCTTGGGTCGGCCGGTCTCGGAGGCCGCACAGCGGCCGGTGGCGGTGGCCAGGGCCGTGCCGATGACCTCGCGCGCAAAGATGCCGATCGCCTCGCGACGGTCGTGGCGCACATCGATGCGCATGACCAACTCGCGTGTGGCATGGGCATGCGGTGACGCATTGGCACCCCACAGCGTCTCGGCGCCGATCAGGTGCATCGCGTGTGCGCGGTAATCACCCAGTTGCTGCGCCTCGAACATCTGCCGGGTGCGGCGCAGCAGCGCGTCGGTGAACGCACGCGCCTTGTCGGCCGCCTGGAAGCCGGTGATGACGGCGGCACTGGTAGCGCGAAAGCCATCGGCGTAGGTCGAAGACACCTTGTAGGTGTCAGTGGCTGGCCGGCCGCGCACACCGGTGACGAGCACACGATCGGCGCCGTCGGGTTCGAGGGTGGCCTGGGTGAAATCGCAGATCACGTCGGGCACGATGTAGGCGGCCGGATCGCCGATCTCGTAGAGCATCTGTTCGCCCACGGTCAGGCGAGACACCTGCCCGCCGGTGCCGGCCGGCTTGGTGATCACGAACGAGCCATCGGCAGCGCACTCGGCAATGGGGTAACCCATGTCGTGCCAGCCCTCGACGGTGTCGTGCCAGTCGGTGAAGTTGCCACCGGTGGCCTGCGCACCGCATTCGATCAGGTGGCCGGCCAGCGTGCCGGCGGCGAGCTTGTCGTAATCGTCGCGGTTCCAGCCGAACTCGTGGATCAGCGGGCCCAAGGTGACCGCGCTGTCAACGCAGCGACCGGTGATCACCACCTCGGCGCCGGCATCGAGCGCAGCCGCGATCGGAAAGGCGCCCAGATAGGCATTGGCGCTGATCAGGCGCGCGGGCAAGGGCTTGCCGGTGAACATCTCGCGGGTGTCGACGGCGCGCAGATCATCGATCATCGGCAGGACGTCGTCGCCCTCGACCACACCGATGCGTAGTTGCAGTCCGGCACGCTCGGCGACCGCCTTCAGGGCGGCTGCGCAGGCCGCAGGATTGACGCCGCCGGCGTTGGCGATCACGCGGATGCCGCGCTGCTTGATCTCGGGCAGCAGCGGTGCCATCACCGCGTCGACGAAATCGCGCGCATAGCCCTGCTCGGGATCTTTCTGGCGCGCGCGCACCAGAACGGACATCGTTACCTCGGCCAGGTAGTCGAACACCAGGTAGTCGATCTCGCCGCTTTGCACGAGCTGGCGGGGGGCGTCGTTGGAGTCGCCCCAGTAGCCGGCCGCGCCACCGATGCGGATGCGTCGACCGACGACATCCGGGCCACCGACCGCCGTCGTTGATGAATCGCTCATGCGCGAACCCTCCTGTGACGAGCGCCGGGTGCCGGCGGATTCTCCGGCTGACCGGCAAAGCACTGGGCGATGGACATCCACCGGTTGGCGACCGCGCCGGTGACATGCAGCCCGGTATCGGCGACATTGCGCACCTGCGTGACCACCTGGCAGAAATCTCGCGCCAGGCCTTCGATCCGTTCGTCGTCGCGAGGGTCGTTATAGCGCCAGATCTCGCCGGAGGGCGCGGTGAGCACCAGATGCGGCGCGGGCGCCGGCACCGGCAGGCCCCGGTTGGCGAAGGTCCAGCCAAAGGTGTTCACGCCGAGCACGACGATATTGCGGATCCGGTCGCCGTCGACTCGCTCCATGCCGCGCAGATCGTAGGCGGCCTGTCCGTGTGCCCAGGTCTCCATCAGCCGTGCGGTGATACTCGAGCGCACGCTCATCGACGGCCCGAACCAGGGCAGGCGCTGTTTCGGATCGGCGTTCACCCAGCGTTCGGCCATGCCCTCGAAACCCTCACGCCAGCGCTCGAGAAGCGGCTGCCCGCGCAGACCCGCGTACATGCGCTCGGTGGTCGTGCGCATGTCGGTGCCGTCGGCCATGCGCGCCATGATCTCCTTCATGCCCGCTTCGAAGCGATCGGGGTCGACCAGCGATTCGTCGGCCAGACGGTTGAACTGATCGAGGTGGGCGACGATGTCGTCGGGCGTCCAGCCCTTGAACAGGCTGGCCTCGGCCAGCTCGGCATCCGACAGTGGCGACAGCAGCGCATGCAGGGCGCGGCTCTCGTCACGAAAATCGACGGCTTGGGAAAGCATCTGCAGAGTCTCCGTTGACGGTGCCCGACCCGGATGCGGCGCAGGATCCGAGACCCGACCAGAGGCACCCGGAGCGCGCCCGCTCGCGGGCGTCGGGGGACGCGGCTCGCCATACGGGCCGCGCCACGCAACGATTGTATGCACCTTCGCGCGGCAGGCTCGCGGTCACGCACGATCCCACAATTGAGTAGCATAGGCGTGTGTCCGGCGCGCCGTCGCCACGTCTTTGCCGAGCCCCCTCCCATGAACGCCCGCCTGCCGATCCAACCCGACGTCGTGCCGTCGGTCTGCCCGCACGACTGCACGAGCACCTGCGCGCTCGATGTCGAACGGCTCGACGCCCACACCATCGGCCGGGTGCGCGGCAGCGAGCGCAACGACTTCACCGCGGGGGTCATCTGTGAGAAGGTCGCCCGCTACGCCGAACGCATCCATCATCCGGGCCGTCTGCTGCACCCGATGAAGCGCACGGGGCCCAAGGGCAGTGGCCAGTTCGCGCGCATCGGCTGGGACGAGGCGCTCGATACCGTCGCCGAGGCATTCGTGCAGCGCGCCCAGCAGCACGGCAGCGAGACGATCTGGCCCTACTACTACGCCGGCACCATGGGCCTGGTGCAGCGCGACGGCATCAACCGGCTGCGCCACGCGATGCGCTACTCGCGCTACTGGAGCACGATCTGCGTGACCCTGGCCGACAACGGCTGGATCGTCGGCACCGGCGCCAAGCGCGGCACCGACATGCGCGAGATCGGCGAACACAGCGAACTGATCGTGATCTGGGGCGGCAACCCGGTCAATACCCAGGTCAACGTCATGACGCACGCCATGCGCGCCAAAAAACGCGGCGCGAAGCTGGTGGTCGTCGACCCTTATCGCACCGGCACGGCCGAGCGCGCCGACCTGCACATCGCACTGCGGCCGGGCACCGACGGTGCGCTCGCCTGCGCGGTCATGCACGTGCTGTTCGCCGAGGGCATGGCCGACTGGGACTACATGCGCCGCTACACCGACGCTCCGGACGAGCTCGCCGCCCATGTCGCCACGCGCACGCCCGCCTGGGCCAGCGCGATCACCGGTCTGCCGGTCGAGACGATCGTCGCCTTCGCGCGTCTGTACGGTTCGACGCAGCACAGTTTCATCCGCTGCCACCACGGCTTCTCGCGCTCGCGCAACGGCGCGGTCAACATGCACGCGGTGTCCTGCCTGCCGGCGGTCACCGGCGCCTGGCAGGTGCCCGGCGGCGGCGCCATGTTCGGACAGACGCAGATCTACCCGTTGAACCGTTCGCTGATCGAGGGTCTCGACGCGGTCGACACTTCGGTGCGCTGGCTCGACCAGTCGCGGCTGGGTCCGATCCTCGTGAACCAGGCCGACGCCCTGAACGGCGGGCCGCCGGTGACCGGTCTGCTGATCCAGAACACCAATCCGGCGTCGGTATGCCCCGAACTCGACAAGGTACTGGCCGGCTTCGCGCGTGAAGACCTGTTCACCTGCGTGCACGAGCAGTTCATGACCGAGACCGCGGCCTGGGCCGACGTGGTGCTGCCGGCGACGATGTTCCTCGAGCACGACGACTGCTACACCGCCAGCGGCCACACGGTGTTCCAGGTCGCGCGCAAGGTGATCGAGCCGCCCGGCGAATGCCGTGAGAATCATTTCGTGATCCGCGAGTTGGCGCGCCGCCTGGGCGCCCGGCACCGTGGCTTCGATCTCAGCGCCTGGGAGCTCATCGACGAAACCTTGCGCGGCAGCGGCATGTGGGATGCGGCGACCAATGTCGAGCGCGGCGGCCAGGATTTCGCGCTGCCGTTCGAAACCGCCCACTATCTCGACGGCTTCGCCTGGCCGGACAAGCGCTTCCGTTTCAAGCCCGACTGGGCGGCGCTCGGCGGTCGTCACGAGGCCATGCCCGCCCTGCCCGATCACTTCCCGGTCATCGACGAAGCCACCCCCGACAAGCCCTACCGGCTGGTCACCGCGCCGGCACGCACGTTTCTGAACAGCACCTTCACCGAGACCGACAGCTCGCTCAGGCGCGAGAAGCAACCGCTGCTGCGGATGCACGCCGACGATGCCCGCACGATCGGCGTCGGTGACGGCGAACCCGTCCTGATCGGCAACGACGCCGGCCAGGTCACGGCCTTCTGCGCCATCCGCGATGGCCAGCAGCCGGGCGTGGTGGTCCTCGAGGGCATCTGGCCGAACCGGAGTTTCCGCGAGGGCGTGGGCATCAACCGGCTGACCTCGGCCGAACCGGGCTACCCGAACGGTGGCGCGGTGTTCCACGACACCGCGGTCTGGCTGCGCAAGGTGAATCCATGAGCCGGCGCCGCACCCCGACCGCGTCCGGCAAGCGACGCGCCCGCCGTGTCGGCCCGGGCGCGCAGCTGACCCGCGACCTGATCGAGACCGGTGTCGCCGTGCCCGCGGTGGTCGGCCTGCGGCTGGCGCGCATGGCAGAACCGCTCACCGTCGTGAACTGGCTCGAATTCAATCGCATGGTGGTCGAGAAGCAGGTCGCCGCGATGACCGCCGCGCAGGCGATGTTCGCCGAGACCCTGCGCCTGCAATGGCAGGCGGCGATGCAGTTCTGGCCGGCGCTCGCGCTCGGCATGCCGGCGCCGATGCCGTTCTCCCCGACCACCGCCGCGGGCCGACGGGCGATCGATGCGGTGCTTCGTGCCGGCGTCAAGCCGGTGCGCCAGCGCGTGCTCGCCAACCGCAAGCGCCTGAGCGGCGAGGCGCTGCGCGCCCGGCGCACGAAAGCGACTGGCACCGGCACCCGCAAACGCAGGTCGGGCTGAGGGCCTCAGCGCCCGCCGAGTAGATCGTCCAGCTTTTCGGCGCCCGGTTCGCGCCCGGACAGATTCAGCCCGGACAGCAGATCGATCAGATGGCTGGTCATGAGTTCGGCCGCCTCGCGCTCCTTGCCGGCGGCCAGGGCGTCGACGAGCGCGGAGTGTGCGTGGCGCTCGCAGGTGGCATCGCGCCGTTGCCAGTACAAGGCCACGATCAACGACGAACGCGAGACAAGATCGGTCACGATCTCGGTGAGCACGCGATGATCGGCGATCTCGGCGATGCCGACATGAAACCGCGCCGACAGCAAGATGGCATCGCGCTGATGGCCGCCGGCCAGGGCCTCGTGCTCGCGCACCAGATGTGCGCGTAGGGCCGAGATCGCGCGCGCATCCGCCCGTTGCGCGGCCATCGAGGCCACGCGCGGTTCGATCAGGGCGCGCGCCTCGAAGACCTCGCGCGCCTCGCGCGGCGAGGGCTGGGCCACGAAGGCGCCACGATTGGGCTCGAGCTTGGCCAGACCATCGTGCGCGAGCGCCTGCAGCGCCGCACGGACTACGGATCGGCCGACATCGTAGATCGAGGCGAGCTCGTCCTCGGGAAGTTTGCGGCCCGGCAGCAGACGGTGATCGATGATCGCATCGCGCAACTTCTCGTAGACCGGCAGCCAGCGGGCGGCGGGCTTGTCGACCGGCGCGGTAAGCGTGTTGCCGATTCTCATGGGCTCCGGGCGCCGGCCTCAACCCGGCGCAAAGCGCGAGAAGATACCAGAGTAGGGTTTGGCCAGAGGCGCCGCGTAGCCGCCCACCCGGGAGGTCTTCAGGCCGAGACCGACCAGGCTCTCGGCCAGGCGCACCGCGCAGGCCACGCCATCGAGCACCGGCACGCCGAAGTGCGCCGACAGCGACGTGGCCAGATCGGTCATGCCGGCGCAGCCGAGCACGATCGCCTCGGCGCGGTCGTGCTCGAGTGCACGCGCGATCTCGGCCTCGATCCGGTTGCGCGCGGCACTGCCCGGCAGTTCCAGTTCGAGCACCGCGACCTCGGCCGCGCGCACGGCCGCGCACCGACTGGCCAGACCGTAGCGCACCAGGTTGTGCTCGATCGCCGGCACCGAACGCTGCAAGGTGGTGACGACCGAGAACCGGCCGGCGACCAGCGTCGCCACGTGAAAGGCCGCCTCGCCGATGCCGATGACCGGCCCGGGCGCCACGCAGCGCGCGGCATCGAGTCCGGTGTCGTCGAAGCAGGCGAGCACGTAGGCGTCGGCCGCCGGCTCGTCGCGGATCGTGGCGAGCAGGCCGGGCACCGAGAAGGCCTCGTCGACATAGCCCTCGATGCTGACCGGGCCGTCGGGCGGGTTGACCGCGCGCACCGTCACGCCCGGGCTCGCGATCGTGGCCGCCACGCGGCCCATTTTCGCGGTCATCGACGCGGTGGTGTTCGGATTCACGATCAGGATGTTCATGGCCACATCGTCGCTCAGATCTCGCCGCCCAGATACAACTGCTTGACTCGATCGTCGCTGAGCAACGCGGCGGAGTCACCACTCAGTGCGATCTCGCCGGTGCTCAGAACATAGGCACGCTGCGAGATGCGCAAGGCCATGCGCGAGTTCTGTTCGACCAGCAACACGCTGACCTTCTCGTCGCGGTTGATCGCGACGATCGAACGCGCGATATCCTGCACCAGCTTGGGTGCGATGCCCAGCGAGGGCTCGTCGAGCAGCAACAGGCGCGGTCTTGCCATCAGCGCGCGGCCGATGACCAGCATCTGCTGCTCACCGCCGCTCATCGTGCCGGCGCCCTGCGAATAGCGCTCTTTCAGACGCGGAAAACGCGTCAGCACGCGGTCGAGCGAGGCTTCGATCTCGCCGCGATCGGAGCGGCTGAACGCGCCCATCATGAGGTTGTCGCGCACCGACATGTACGGAAACACGCGCCGGCCCTCGGGCACCATCGCGATGCCCATGGCGACGATGGCGTCGGGGCCACGACCGGTCAGAGACTGGCCGTCGTAAGTAAGCTCGCCGCTGCGCGGCCGCACCAGGCCGGTGATCGCACGCAGGATCGACGACTTGCCGGCGCCGTTGGCGCCGATCAGCGCCACGGTCTCGCCCTCGTTGACGTTCAGCGATACACCCCGCAACGCGTGCACGTGATCGTAGAACAGGTGCAGACCGGCAATGTTCAAAAGAGGCTTCATCGCTCAGATCCCGATCGATTCGTCTTCGGTGCCGAGATAGGCTTCGATCACCTGCGGGTCGTTGCGGATCTGCTCGGGCGTGCCCTGCGCGATTTTCTCGCCGAAGTTGAGCACCACGATGCGGTCGGATATCTTCATCACCGCGGGCATGTCGTGCTCGACCAGCATGACCGTGACACCGCGCTCGCGCACGCCGCGCACCATCTCGACCGCGCGCATGGTTTCATCGTGGTTCATGCCCGCGAAGGGCTCGTCCAGCAGCAGCACGACAGGGTTGGTGGCCAGGCCGATGGCCATGCCCAGCGCGCGCAGATGACCGTGCGGCAGATTGCTGGCCAGTTCGTCGCGCTGGCCGTGCAGGCCCAGAAAGTCGATGATCTCATCGGCCGAGCGCGCGAACCCGGCCTCGTCGCTGCGCGCCTGCGGCGAGCCCACGAAATAGCCGAACAGGTTCGCCTTAGAGCGCAGGTGATGAGCGGTGACCACGTTCTCGTGCACCGTCATGCCCTTGAAGATCGTGGTCTCCTGGAAGGTGCGCACCACCCCTTTGCGAGCCACCAGATGCGGCGACAGACCGGAGATGCGCTCACCACGAAAACGCACTTCGCCGGCGCTGGGTTTCAGGAACGACGCGATCAGCTTGAACAAGGTGGACTTGCCAGCGCCATTGGGGCCGATCACCGACAGGATCTCGCCCTCGTTGACGTCGAAGTCGACATCGTTGACGGCCACCAGGCCACCGAAGCGCTTGGTCAGGCCACGCACGCTCAGACAGACGCTCATCGGGCATCTCCCCCGGCGCGCGGCAGGCGCAGGCTCAGCAGGCCATTGGGCAGGAACAGCATCAGCGCGATCAGGATCGTGGAGAAGATCAGCAGCTGGTACTCGCCGGCCTTGAACAGCAGGTCCCAGCCGAAGTACAACACGAAGGTGCCGACGATCGGGCCGAACACGTAGCCCAGACCGCCCAGGAAGCAGTTGAGCATGAAGTTGACGGAATCGGTGACCGTGAAGCTGGCCGGATACACCGACTGCGACATCGCCACGAACACGGCACCGCCGAGCCCGCCGAGAAACGACGAGATCGCATAGGCGAGCACGCGCAGCGCGGCGATGTTCACGCCGATCGAGGACGCCAGCTCCTCGTTCTGCTGCAACGACTGGCAGAGCCGGCCGATGCGCGAGTGCACGAGCCGGTACAGGGCCGCGAAGCAGATCAGCATCAGCACGACGGCCAGTGCGTAGAAGGCCGCGCGCGGATTGGCCAGCTGCGCGAAGTCGGGAATCAAGGTGATGCCGAAGATTTCGATCGCGCCCGGCAGCGGAATGCTGACGATGCCCTTGGCGCCGTTGGTGATCGGCAGCGCCAGCGCGAGCAGGCGCGCGACCTCGGTCATGATCAACGAGACCATCGCGAAGTAGACGCCGCGCAGGCGCAGGATGGGCAGGCCGACGAGCACGCTGGCCGCCGCGCAGAACAGACCCGCCGCCGGCAGCGTCCACCAGAACGACCAGCCGGCGGTCATGACCAGGACCGCCGACACATAGCCACCGATCAGCGCCCACGCGCCCTGGCCGATGTTGATGCGGCCGATGGTAAAGGTCAGCCAGACGCCGGCGCTGATCACGGCCAGCAGCGCCACCGACGCCAAGGTGTAGTACAGGTCGAAGCGGCCGCTGGATTCGATCAGAGCCGGCACGCCCCAGAGCAGGGCCACGGCGGCGAGCGCCGAGGCGACGAGTTTTACGAATGACGTCATCGCCTCACCCCCAGGGTTTGCCCATCAGGCCGTTGGGTCGGATGGCCAGGAACACCATCAGCGCCGCGAAGATCACCAGGTAGGTGATGTCGCCGAACTCGCGCAGGTAGTTGAGACCGAAGGACTCCATCATGCCGAGGATGAAGCCGCCGGCGATGGCGCCGCCGACCACACCGGCGCCGCCGATCATGACCATCATGAAGGCCTTGATCGAGATGGGCCCGCCGATGCCCGAGTTGACACCGGTGATCGCGACCAGCAGGCCACCGACCACCCCGGCCAGCATGGCGCCCATGGCGAAGCCCAGCATCGAATAGCGATCGACGTTCACGCCCATCAGTTGCGCCGCCACCCGGTCTTGCGCCAGTGCACGCATCGCGCGACCCGGCTTGCTGTACTGCATGAACAGCATGAAGGAAACGATCAGCACGACGGCAACGATACCGATGACGATGCGGTCGTAAGGCATGATGACCGTTTCGCCCAGATAAACGCCGTTGATGATCTTGGGCACGCCGCGCTGCTTCTCACCGAACAACAGCAGGATGACGGCATCGAAGAAGAACGCCAGCCCGGCCGCGAGCAGCATCGTGCTCTCTTCACGCTTGCTGCGCCGGATCACCGGGCGAAACAGATATTTCTCGACCAGCGCCCCGACCACCATCAGGGTCAGGCCGGAGGCCAGCACCGCCACCGGGAACGGCAGGCCGAGCTGCCCGTAGACCGCATAGGTGACGAAGCCGCCGAGCACGTACATCTGGCCGTGCGCGAAGTTGAGTACGTTCATCAGGGCGAAGATCAGCGTCAGGCCGAGCGCGATCAACGCGTATTGCGCGCCCAGATAGAGCCCGTTTGCGATGACCTGTTCCATGTCTCTCCACCGTGTTCGAAGCGCCGCGCGCGGCGTCGCGACTCACCGTCTGGCGCCAGACCGTGCGGCGCCAGACGGGTGACGGCGCGCAGCGCGCGCCGTCGTGTCGCCCGCTCAGTCGACCTCGCCGACGAACAGCGTCTCGAACTTGCCATCTTTGTACTCGTTGACGACCATCGGCACGAACAGCTGGCGCCTCTGGCCGAACGAGGTCGCGCCGACGTACTTCAGCTTGCTGTCACCCTTCATGAACGGGTTGGGCGCCGAGAAGCCGTCGATGGTCTTCTTGAACTCGGCAACGTCGCCGATCGCCTTCGGGTTCGCCTTCAGGGTCTCGATGATGTACTCGAGCGCATAGCACTTGGTGTTCGACTCGTCGTTGTACTCGCCAAACATCTTCGTGTAGCGGGCCACGAACTCTTTCATCGTGTCCGATGCGATCGCCGGCGTGGAGGCGCCGCCCACCGAGATGAAGCCGTTGGCCAGTTCGCCCGCACCTTCCTTGAGCACCTGCGCATCCTGCGCGGTCTCGGTGGAGATCAGCCCCTGATAGCCCAGTTCGCGAGCGGCACGGATCAGCAGCGGTGCATTGCCCGGCGCCACGCCCGAGAGCACGAGCAGATCGGGCTTGAGGCGCACGATCGGCGTGAGCACGGGCGTGAAGTCACGCGTGTCGTTCTGGTAGGTGTCTTTGTCGGCGACCACCTTCAGACCGAGCGCCTTGGCGGCCGCGACACCGCTGTCACGCTGGCTCAACGGATCGGATTCGTTGGCCGCCACGAAGGCCACCGACTTCACGCCGCGCTTTTCCTTCAGGAACTTGTAGATCGCCGGGCCCGACTGGTAGCTGGCGATCATGCCGAGCACGGCGTTCGAGGCCGGCGGTGCGTACAGTTCCTTCGGGAATGCATACGGGAAGTAGATGATGCCCTTGGACTCGGCCACCGGCCGCACCGCCGCCGCGCCGTCGTCGACGTTCGGGCCGACCACGTAGTGAATGCCTTCCTGCGCCATTTTCTCCATGCCGGCGATGGCGCGCTTCGGATCCTTCTGGTCGTCGAAGGTGACGATGTCGATCTTGTACTTGGTGCCGCCGATGTCGACCCCGCCCTGTTCATTGAGCCAGGCGGCCCGGGTCTGCATCGAGCGCACGTTCGAGGTGCCCCAGGCGGCGGCCGGCCCACTGGTGACGCCGACGAAACCGATCTTCAGGGTCTGAGACTGCGCCAGCGCCGACGTGGCCGGCAACGCGAAAACGGCGCAGGCCGCGATGGCGGCCGCATGTAAGAGATGACGTCTGTTGCTCATCTTTCCTCCGAACGAATTGGTTCGAGCGCACGCTGGGATCGGTCGCCCCGACATGCCCGGGTGGCATGGTCGTCGGGATGGTGAACGATTGGCAAAAGTTTTGTCAACAATTCTTCGCCGGTCTTGCCTACAATCCAGGATTGCCGCTGCGGCGAATGCCTGGCGACTCCTGGAGACATCGATGACCGGAAATGCCTATCCGCGCGACATGGTCGGCTATGGCGCCCACCCACCGGCGGCCGACTGGCCCGGCAATGCGCGGGTTGCCGTGCAGTTCGTGCTCAACTACGAGGAAGGCGGCGAGAACAACGTCCTGCACGGCGATGCCGGCTCCGAGCAGTTCCTGTCCGAGATCGTCGGCGCCGCCGCCTACCCCGACCGCCATCTGTCGATGGAGTCGATCTACGAATACGGCTCGCGCGTGGGCGTCTGGCGGATCCTGCGCGAGTTCGAACGTCGCGGCCTGCCACTGACCGTGTTCGGCATCACCATGGCACTGGCACGCAATCCCGATGTCTGCGCAGCCTTCGTGCAGGCCGGCCACGAGATCGCCTGCCACGGTTGGCGCTGGATCCACTACCAGTCGATGGACGAAGCCACCGAACGCGAACATCTGCGCACCGCCATCGCGCAGCAGATCGAGCTCACCGGCGCGCGGCCACTGGGCTGGTATACCGGCCGCGACAGCCCCAACACCCGGCGCCTGGTCTGCGACGAAGGCGGTTTCCTGTACGACTCCGACTACTATGGCGACGACCTGCCGTTCTGGACGCGCGTACGCCGCAGCGACGGCAGCGAGGTCGACCACCTGGTCGTTCCCTATACGCTCGACACCAACGACATGCGTTTTGCGACCCCGCAGGGTTTCAATACCGGCGAGCACTTCTTCCAGTATCTGCGCGACAGCTTCGACGTCCTCTATGAAGAAGGCGCCGAGCGCCCGAGGATGATGTCGGTCGGCATGCATTGCCGGCTGCTCGGGCGGCCGGGTCGGTTCCGCGCCCTGCAGCGCTTCCTCGATCACATCGAGTCGCACGACCGTGTCTGGGTCTGCCGGCGCATCGATGTCGCGCGCCACTGGATGCAGCGCCATCCGGCGCCGGAGGCGCGATGAACGCGCCTGCCAGCCCCGCATACGTTCTCGAGATCCGCAGTGAGCGCCCGCCGGTGCCGCGCGGTCCGTGGCAGCGGGCGGGAGCCGCCGTCGACACCGTCGATGCCACCGCCGCCGCTCGCGCCAGCGCCCTATTCCCGTCCCCGCTCGACCATCGCCGGAACAAGCCATGAACGCCTACCAGGATCTCGACGACTGGATCGACCGTCACTTCGATGATCAGGTCGCCTTCCTGCAGGCGCTCGTGCGCCAGCCGACCGACACCCCGCCCGGAGACAATGCGCCGCACGCCGAACTGACCGCCCGCCTGGTGCAGGCCTGGGGCTGGCAGGCCGAGGCTCATCCGGTGCCCGCCGAACGCGTCGCGGCCGGCGGTCTGCGATCGATCACCAATCTGGTCATTCGGCGGCCGCTCGGCGATCCGTCCTCGGGCGGCGGCAGGGGCAAAACCATCGGCCTGAATGCGCACGGCGATGTCGTGCCGCCGGGCGACGGCTGGAGCCATCCGCCCTATGGTGCCGAGATACACGACGGCCGCCTGTACGGGCGCGCGGCCGCGGTCAGCAAATGCGACTTCGCCACCTATGCATTCGCCACCCGCGCGCTCGAGGCCTGCCGCGCCGCAAGCGTGCACGGCGCGGTCGAGCTCTATTTCACCTACGACGAGGAGTTCGGTGGCGAGCTCGGCCCGGGCTGGCTGCTCGAGAACCACATCGTGCACCCCGACCTTCTGATCGCCGCCGGCTTCAGCTATCAGGTGGTCACCGCCCACAACGGCTGCCTGCAACTGGAAGTCGAGGTGCGCGGGCGCATGGCCCACGCGGCCATCCCGGACAGCGGGCGCGATGCGCTGCAGGCGGCCGTGGTCCTGCTCGATGCGCTCTATCGGCGCAACGAGACCTACCGCCAGGTTCGCTCCGACGTCGCCGGCATCACCCATCCCTACCTGAACGTCGGCTGGATCGCCGGCGGCACCAACACCAATGTCGTGCCCGGCAAGGTGGTGTTCCGGCTCGACCGGCGCATGATCCCCGAAGAAGACGTGGTCGCGGTCGAGGCCGAGATCCGCGACACGATCGCGCAGGCGGCCGCGTCGCTGCGCGACATCGAGGTCGACGTGCGACGCATCTTGCTCGCCCATCCGCTCAAGCCGCTGCCCGGCAACCGGCCGCTGGTCGCCGCGCTCGAGCGCCACGCGAGCGAACTGCTCGGCGAAACCGTCAGCGAGTCGGGCACGCCGCTGTATGCCGATGCCCGCCTGTTCGGCGAAGCCGGCATTCCGGCCGTGCTCTACGGCGCCGGACCGCGCACGGTGCTCGAATCGAACGCCAAGCGCAGCGACGAGCACATCGTGCTGTCCGATCTGCGCGCGGCCACCAAGGTGGTGGCACGCACATTGGCCGATCTGCTCGGCGGCTGAGCGGCAGGCGTTCGGGCGAGCTGCTTGGCGACCAAGCGGCAGGCGTTCGGACGAGCTGCTTGGCCCGGGACGGCTCGCGTTCGCGAGCCCGTTGGCCGGCGGCCGCACGAGTTCGCGAGCCCGCTAACCGGCGACCGCACGAATTCGCGAGCCCGATTGCCGGTGATCGGGCACGTTCGAGGCCGGATCGCCGGGCGCATCGCGGCGGTTCCTGCCATGGCCGACGCCCACCCCCGACCCGCGCCTTGCCGGTGCTACGATCGGTCGCCTGACAGCGGCCGTCCGAGCGACGTGACCGTACGCGCGATTCCGAGGTCGCCTTGGACCGCCGGCGCGCCGCATCCGGACCCGGCGGACCGGAATCAGCCACGAGGGAGACATGACCAACACGATCAGTGACCGGCTCGAACGCTGCTACACCGGCATCGTGCACGACGTGATGCGGGCGATGGGCCTGCGCGATTTCACCCTGCCGCCGCGGCTGCGGCCGCTGATGCCCGAGCACACGATGGCCGGGCCGGCCTTCACCATCCTGGGCAAGGTCGACCCCACGGCCGATGCGCACGAGACCTTGCTCGCCTGGACGGGCCTGCTCTCGCAGTGCCCGGCCGGCCACATCTGGGCCAACCAGCCCAACGACTGTACGGTCGCGCACATGGGCGAGCTGTCGGCCGAGACCCTGCGCGACAAGGGCGTGCGCGGCGCGCTGGTCGACGGCATGATCCGCGATGCCGACTTCCTGCTCGAGCTGCGTTTCCAGACCTGGCACGACGGCTACACGCCGCGCGACATCGTCGGCTGGTGGCTGCCCGCCGCCACCCAGGTCGAGATCCGCATCGGCGAGGTCGACATCGCGCCGGGCGACTACCTGATCGGCGATCGCGACGGCCTGATCCGCATCCCGAAGGACATCGTCGAAGACGTGATCGAGAAATCGGAGACAGCCATCGGCACCGAGTCGGAGATCCGCAAGGCGATCCGCGCCGGAGTCGACCCGCAGCAGGCCTACCTGAAGTACGGCAAGTTCTGAGGCCTGGCAGATGAGCGAACAAACCGACGCCCTGCTGTTGCTGAGCCCGGACGACAACGTGCTGATCGCCCGCCGCCGCATCGCGATCGGCGAGACCGTCGTCATCGACGGCCGGCCGTTCACGGTGGCCGAACCGATTGCGCTCGGCCACAAGCTCGCGCGCGTCGCGATCGCTGCCGGCGCCAAGGTGCTGAAGTACGGCGCACCGATCGGTGTGGCCACCGAAGCGGTCGCAGCCGGCCGCCACCTCCACGTGCACAACATGCGCAGCGACTACACGCCCAGCGTCGTGCTGGCCGAAACCGGCGCCGGCGGTACCGACGGGAGCGAACGATGAAACCGACGGCCCACGGCGCCGGCGCACCGATCGCCGACGCGCAGGCGAACACGCCCGCCCCGGCCCTGCGCGGTTATCCGCGCGCCGACGGCCGCAAGGGCATTCGCAATCACGTCGTGGTGGCCTACCTGGTCGAGTGCGCACACCATGTGGCACGCGAAATCGTCTGGCCGCTGCGCGACCAGGGCGTGCACCTGATCGGCTTCCCGGGCTGCTTTCCGAATCAGTACGCGCACACGATGATGACGCGCCTGTGCACGCACCCGAACGTCGGCGCGGTGTTGCTGGTGTCGCTCGGCTGCGAGAGCTTCGACCGCTTCCGGCTCGCCGAGTCGATCGCCGCCAGCGGCCGGCCGGTCGAGACGCTGGTCATCCAGCGCACCGGCGGCACGCGCGCCACGATCGAACGCGGTCAGGCCTGGGCGCGCGCTCAGGCCGAAGCCCTGGCCGCCGCCGACACGGTGCCGATGGCCATCGACGAGCTGGTCATCGGCACCGTCTGCGGCGGCTCCGACGGCACCAGTGGCATCACCGGCAACCCGGCCGCCGGCCGCGCGTTCGACCGGCTGGTCGCCGAGGGTGCGGCCTGCATCTTCGAGGAAACCGGCGAGCTCATCGGCTGCGAGGAGATCATGGCCGCGCGTGCGGTCACGCCCGCGCTCGGTGACGAACTACGCCAGGCCGTGCACAAGGCCGCGCGCTACTACGCCACGCTCGGCTACGGCAGCTTCTCGGCCGGCAATGCCGAGGGCGGGCTGACCACCATCGAAGAAAAGTCGATGGGCGCCTATGCCAAGTCCGGCGCCTCACAGATCCGCGGCATGATCAAGCCCGGCGATCTGCCCCCGCGCGGCGGTCTCTATCTGATGGACGTGATCCCCGACGGCGAGGTGCGCTTCGGTTTTCCCAACATCTCCGACAACGCCGAGATCGTCGAGATGATGGCCAGCGGCACACACCTGAACCTGTTCATTACCGGTCGCGGCTCGGTGGTGGGCTCGGCGATCGCGCCGGTGATCAAGATCTGCGCCAACCCCGACACCTATGCGCGACTGGCCGACGACATGGACGTGAACGCCGGCCGCATCCTCAGCGAGGGTGCGTCGCTGGACGAGGTCGGCGACGAGATCTACGAACTCGTGCGTGCGGTGTGTGCGGGCGCGCCGAGCCGCTCCGAGGCGCTGGGGCATACCGAATTCATTCTGACGTACAAGACCTTCGAACCGATCGGCCCGGCCTGCCTGCCGGTCTGAGCGTCCCCGCCGAGAGCGAGCCATGAAGCCACCGTTCAAGCATGTCAACTGGATGCCGCGCGACATCGAACTGATCGCGCGCGACGACGGCACGAAGATCATGCGCTCCCGGGTGCCGTTGCAGACGCCGGTGCCGCACGTTCCGCATCTGTTGCGCAGCGCGGCCGCCGCGCATCCCGAGCGCACCTGGCTCGCACAACGGCGCGGCCCCGATCGCCAGTGGCACCGCCTGGGCTACGGCGAGGCGATGCGCCGCGTCGATTCGCTCACCCAGGGCCTGCTCGATCTCAGTGCGAACGCCGAGCGTCCGGTCGCGATCCTGTCGGGCAACAGCATCGAGCACGCGTTGCTGACCATGGCCGCGATGCAGGCGCGCGTGCCGGCGGCACCGATCTCGCCGGCTTATTCACTGCTCAGCCAGGACCACGCCAAGCTGCGCTACATCTTCGAGCTGATCCGGCCCGGCGTGTTGATGGTTCAGGACGGCCGCCAGTTCGCGGCGGCATTGGCAGCACTCGACCTGACCGATGTCACGCTGATCCACGTGACCAACCCGCCCGACGGACGCGAGAGCATCGCCTTCGAAGCGCTGGCCGAGACCCCGCCAACCGCAGCGGTCGAACGCAGCGTCGCCGCGATCACGCCCGACACGGTGGGCAAGCTGCTGTTCACCTCGGGCTCGACCGGCATGCCCAAGGGCGTCATCAACACCCAGCGCATGATGTGCGTGAACCTGGCGATGATGCTGCAGTCGCGCCCACGTGACCCCGACGACCCGGCCCCGACCGTGCTCGACTGGCTGCCCTGGAACCACACCATGGGCGGCAACGCGACCTTTCACAGCATCCTGGCGCAAGGCGGCACCTTTCACATCGACGAGGGCCGCCCGCTGCCCGGCCTGTTCGACGAAACGCTGCGCAATCTGCGCGAGATCTCACCCACCTATTTCTCGAACGTGCCGGCCGGCTACGCGATGCTCGCCACCGCGCTCGAGGGCGACGAGACACTGGCGCGCACCTTCTTTCGCAATCTGACGCTGCTGTCCTACGGTGGCGCCACCCTGCCCGACGATCTCTACGAGCGCATGCAGGCGCTGGCCATCGGGCACACCGGCGAACGCATCGTGTTCTTCACCGGCTGGGGCTCAACCGAAACCGCTCCCACGGCCACCGCCACCTACTGGGCCAGCGAGCGGGTCGGCCTGATCGGCCTGCCCTATGCCGGCGTCGAACTGAAGCTCGTGCCCACCGGCGGAAAGTACGAGGTGCGGGTGCGCGGCGAGCTGGTCACACCGGGTTACTACCGGCAACCGGATCTCACCGCCAAGGCCTTCGACGAAGAAGGTTTCTACAAGATCGGCGACGCGGCGGTGTTCGTCGACGAGGCCGATCCGTCCAAGGGGCTGATCTTCGCCGGCCGTGTCGTCGAAGACTTCAAGCTTGGTTCGGGCACCTTCGTGCACGTGGGTTCGCTGCGCGTGGCCGCGATCGCGGCGGCCTCGCCGGTTATCCAGGACGCGCTGGTGGCCGGCCAGGACCGCGAATGGGT
The DNA here is from genome assembly GCA_041396685.1 of Burkholderiaceae bacterium. Taxonomy (GTDB): domain Bacteria; phylum Pseudomonadota; class Gammaproteobacteria; order Burkholderiales; family Burkholderiaceae_E; genus JAUIAI01. The sequence continues at coordinate 324,957 of JAWKYD010000007.1, read as the reverse complement.
CGGCCTGCTCGCCTGGCCCAATCTGGCCGCCTGCCGCGCGCTTGCCGGACTGCCGGCCGATGCTTCACCCGCCGAAGTCGTCGCGGCGCCGACGGTGCGCGAACACCTGCGCGCGGGGCTGGCTGCGCACAATGGCGCACACAACGGTTCCAGCATGCGTGTACGGCGTGCGCTGCTGATGACGGAACCCGCCTCGATCGACGGCAACGAGCTCACCGACAAGGGCTACGTCAATCAGCGCGCGGCGCTCGAACGACGTGCAGCGCTGGTCGAGCGTCTGTACGCAACACCGGCGGCCGATGATGTGATCCTGATCGAGTGACCCCTGCGATTCCCGGCCCGCCTTCACGGGCGACCGATCGCAGCAATGTCACGCATCTCCGCTGGCGATCTTTGCCGCGTATTCGTCCACGGTGATCACGCCGCCCAGCGCATCGGCCTTGCCCTGGTCCTTCGCCGGCAACGCATCCTGAATGAGGTCGATGCGCTTCCATGACGGCACCGGTGTCTCGCTGCCCGCTTTCGGCACGTATTTCGACGACGCCACCTTCACCCGCTTGCGCACGTAGCGCGGCGAGAACGTCGCCGCCGCCGCGCACGCTCGAGCCAAACCCGGCCCGGTCCATGTGCTGGATCCGTTTGGCATGACCGACCATCCGAGCGCCGCAAACCGGCACCTGGGCAAATCCGACCGCGAGGCGGCCGGCGTGCCGTCCTCGGCCCAGCGCAACACCCACGCCCGTTCAGTTCGGGATGGCTAAGCCGCGTTCAACTCTTCCCGAAGGATCTCGCGCAGCTTGGCCGCGGTCAGAGGCTGCGTATCGGCATCTCGCGCCCGCGCCAACGCCGCACGCAATTCGCCATTGATCATCGTCTGATAGCCGGTACCTGCCTTCTCCGTGACTGGCCTTGCGCGCCGAGATGATCCGGACCCCGTCGCCCCGAGGTGTGTGAACGACCACCAAGACCCGACCAAGGCGGTCCATGCCCAGCGTCACGAAACGCGGTTCACCCTCAGTTGGATCGGGCTCAACACCAGATGCGTGCTGCCATCGGACCAGGGCGTCTTCAGGCGCAGGCGCACCTGGCCCTGGCTGGCCATTTCGATGCACTCGTCGGCCAGTGCCTGGCACGCCGTTAGCCGTTGCGACGCTCAACGGCGTCGGCTGCGTCCACATGGAATCGTTGTGCGTTTTGATGCCGTGCCATGAGGCCCGGCCAGCGCGGGCAGCCGCGCGGCGAACAGCAGCAGATCGCGAATCGTGCCGAGCCCCGATTTGGCGAGCAATCCGCGTATCTGCGAACGCACGGTGCAGAGCGCGACGCGGCGCTCGCTGGCGATCGCGGCGGGCGAGCGGCCCGCGATCAGCGCGCGCAGCACGGCGCGCTCGGCCTGCGTCAGGTGCAGATGCTCGGCCATCGACATCAGCAACGCATCATCGGTCTGCCGTGCGGGCGAGAGCATCGCCAGCACAATTGGCGCGGCCGTTTGCGATGCACGCGCCTCATCCCACATCGGCAGCAGCCGTACCTGCAGGTCGGCCTTCAGCAAGAGCGTCGCCACGCGACGGGCGCGACCGAGGCTTTGCCGCCAATGCTCATGCAACAACGGTGCGGATGGCACCACTTGGTCGCCGACACGACAGACTCGCCGCGCCTGAATCAGTTCGGCATGACCCGCCTGATTCGCCCACAGCAAATGGCCCTCGTGGCTCAGCGCCATGATCGGGATGTGCCAGGCATCGACGACCCATTGCGCGATCGACGACCCGGTCAGGCTGCCGGGCGCCGGGTGTCGGTCATGCCGGTCGATCGCCGCCGGCCCCGTATTTGCCCAGTAGCCGGCAACATCGGCCTTCGGCGCACCCATAGGAGGCGCGGCGAGCCCGCCAAACCCACTTCCCTGACTGACGCGCGTCGTGCTTTTCATTGAAGATCTCCTTCGCCCTGAGGCTGGAAACGAAGGCTCGATGGTTCAGTGAAGGCCGACGAGAATCCTGAGAACAGGCCGAAATTTGGCCGAAATCTGGCCGAAATCGACTCGATCGCGATAGACAATCATCAACATTGAGGACGATTTTCGCGACCCGTGGCGCGGCACGCACGACCGACATAGACTTGCCACAATGACCCGGGAGACAGACATTCCGAACACACCGGATCCGCTCGCGCAGCCGCGCTTTGGCGGCTTGCACTATTCCGAGCGGCGTCGCTGTCTGGTGGGCAACGACCAGGGCGAGGTCAGCCTTCGGCCGCAGTCGCTGGCGGTGTTCCGGGTGTTGGCCGAACAGCATGACGCGGTCGTTGGCAAAGATGAGTTGTTCGCATCGGTCTGGCCCGGCCTGAGCGTCACCGACGATTCGCTGGTGCAATGCATTGCCGACATCCGCCGGGTGCTGGGCGCGCGGGCACACGAGATTCTTCGCACGGTGCCGCGGCAGGGCTACATGCTGGTGGCAGACGTCATCGGCGACCCGTCTGGCGCGTCGAGCCAGACGCCTGTTGCCGGCACCGAAGCCGACCACGGTATCGCCCCGGTCGGGTCCGGGGCCCGCGCCTTGGCCGGCCGTTCGGAGGCCGATGGTTCGCGACATGGCATGCGGCACTGGGCGATTCTGGCGATACTGCTGTTCGCCGGCGCCAGTGCCGTGTTGTGGACGCGCCTGATGACCAACCCACCGGCGGCCACGGTGACGGTGACCGGACAAGGGTCGGCAACCGGCAGCGACGGCGGCGTTGTCACAGGCGCAGACACCGGCACGGCCGGCGCGTCGGCCAACACCGCCGCTGCGACGACGGTGCGCCCAAGCGAACCGCCAACCAGCCCCGCCCCGACCAGCCCCGCCCCGACCAGCCCCGCCCCGATCAGCCCGGCCCCTGCCGGCCCGGGCCCCGATCGCCTGGCGCCGACGCTGGCCGTACTCATGGCGCCCACGGACGACCCGGCCGGCCAAGTGCGCCTGGCCGCCATCGTCGCCGAGTTACGTGCGGCGCTGGGCCGGTATGGCACGGTCCGTCTTTCCGAGCGTGCCGACCCGGATTACCGGCTGACCTTGTCGATGGCGGCGTCCCGTGACGCGAAACTGCGCGTGCTGGCCGAGGCGCTCGATACGGCCAGCGGCGAGGTGTTCATGACCCGCGCCGTCGAGAGCACCGATACCGCCCATGCGGATCAGGTCATCGGCCAGCGCATCGCCGCCTTCGCCTCGCCGGGCGGCGGCGCGCTGTCGCGCCACCTGCTCGACACGGGCCGTCACAAGACCACGGCGCAGATGAGCCGGGCGGAATGCCTTGCGCATGGGTATGCCTGCACGACCTGCTCCGGGGAAACGCCGTCGGTGACGCCGCGCGCGCTCGAATGCCTTTCGCGGCTGCTGGAGAACGATCCGGGCGATGCCGCCGCCTGGGCGCTCAAGAGCACCATTCACACCCATCAGTACCGATGGGGCCACGGCCTGACCGAGCCGGAACGCACCGACCTGCAGGCACGCCTGTATCGCCGCGACATGGCCGTGCAGGCCGCCAGCAAGGCCGAGGAACTGGCCACCGGCGACGACACCGCCGTGTACTGGGCCCTGGCACAGGCCTACAGCGCCACCTGCGAGCGCGACAAGCTCAGACCGGTTATCGAACGCGGCCTGAAGGTGAACCCGAACGATCCGGCGCTGCTCGCCGCATTCGGCAACTGGCTCGCCTTCACCGGCGACTGGGACGCCGGCGCCGCGCTGGTCGAGCGCGCCCTCGCGCTCGAGCCCGAGTTTCACCAGCCCTGGTGGATCTACGCCATCGCCAAGCGCTTTTACGAGCAAGGCGACTATCAACGCGCCTACGACGCCTTCATGACGGCGCACAGCGAGCGCAACTGGCTCAGCCATCTGATGCGCGTCATCACCCTGCCCCATCTGGGCCGGCATGACGAGGCCCGCGAGGCGGCGCTGCAGGTGCAGAAACGGTTCCCCGGCATCACCATCGAGAAGGCCTTGCAGTTCGAGAAGGTCTATTGCATTCCCGATCCCGTGCTGGCGAACATGCGCACCGCGATGCGTCAGGCCGGGATGCCTTCACGGGGCGAGAGCAACAATCTGAACCGGATTCGGCCCACCACGGCCCGGATCGTGAAAGTCAACGGTCTGCCGGTCGAAGTGATGGATATCGGCAAGGGCGAGCCGATCGTATTCGTGCATGGCGGCGTCGCCGACTACCGTACCTGGGGACACTTCGAGGGTCCGATCTCCGCGAACCACCGCTTTATTTCATACTCGCTGCGCTTTCACGGCTCACAGCCCATCGAGCCGGCGATGATCGCGAAGATCGGTGAAGTGACGCTGGAAACCTTTGCGCTCGATCTGGCCGCGCTGATCGAGTCGCTCGGCACCGGCCCGGTGCATCTGGCGACCTGGTCTTTCGGTGGATCGGTCGGCGGCTATCTCGCCGCGATGCGGCCGGATCTGGTCAAGAGCGCCGTGCACTTCGAGCCGGCCATGGATGTGCTGGCGGCTGACACGCCGTCAGTCAAGACCGCGCAGGCGCGCCACCAGGCCACCTTCAAACCCATGATCGAGCGGCTGATGGCCCATGACATCCAGGGAGCCGGCATGCGTTTCATCGAAACCGTCTACGAGTCGGCGCCCGGCCAGTTTCTCAACGAGAACATCGGGCTGCAACGCGTCACCGCGGAGAACGCCCATACGCTGCCGCTGCGCGGGCAGCTCACCCCGGCCTTCAATGCGCGCATGTCGTGTGACTTTCTGGGCAAGGTACGCGCGCCCACGCTGGTCGTGCGCGGCGAAAAAACCAATCCGTACTGGCAGCACCTGGGGCAGCGTTACACCGAATGCACGCCGGGAGCGCAATCGGTGACGCTGCCGGGTGTTCATCATGATGGCCCGCTGCGCATGCCGCGCGAGTTGGCCGACATCATCATCGATTTCGTCGACCGCCATTCGGGCTGAACGGCGCGTTCGCCTGTACGCGGGGCGCTTGCCGCCACACGCTATTGCCCAAGCGCAGCGGTCGACCCTGGCTTGAAGCGCCAGATCGTGAACGGTGCCACGGCCTTGTGATGCGCGGCCGACTGCAGCACGATTTCGGGAATGGCGCTGTCCGCCAGATAAAGCCAGCCATCCGGCCCGAAACTCAGACCGTCCGCCCAGCGGATGCGCTCATCGCGGATCACCGTGCGCAGAGTGCCGTCCGGGTCTCGTGCCATGATGTCCTGATGCTCGACATCGGTGATGAAGAGCCGGCCTTCATCATCGACGGACAGGCCGTCATTCAACGGTTTCGGTCCAAGATCCTCGATGCTGCGTTGCAGTGCCGATTCATCGACGTTCGTGTCCTGCAAGACACTCGTGGGAATCCGGAACAGACGGTCGTGATTCATCGCCGCATAGGCAAGCCAAGCAAAGAGGAATTTCAAACGCCATCTGCAAAGTACCCGAATGCCAATGAGCGGTGGGCGAAGCTGGAAAACGCTGGCCCAACCGGCGCAGTTAGCACGTCAGGAATTCATTGCCCACGCGCCAAAGTGCGTGCCAGCGGGCCGATTCGGGCTCGCCCCAGGCGCACCGGCACCGAACACGCAGCCGGGCCCGCGCCACCGTGTTCAGTGCCGTGCCGACCTATTCAGTCTTGTCCTGTTTTGCCTGCCCCGCCGTGGCCGTTGCCATCACCACGCCTGATCGGCACCGGGCGTGCGCGCTTTGCCCCGCGGCGGCGGTTGCGGATCGATCCCCAGGTGATTCAGGATCTTCTCTATGACCTCCTGCTCAAGGATCGGGGCCAGAATCTTCAGCTCTGCCTGCCCGCAGTTCGGACAATGGGCCATGTCGATATCGAACACCCGCTTGAGCAGGCGCGCCCAGCCAATGCGCCCTGGCCCGCCAGGCTCGCCGCTGTCTTGTTCGCCGCCCTGGTCGCCCTGGTCGCCCTGCTCGGGCGCCGGCGCACCTGGCACAACGCGCTCGCGCAACCGGGCATTCGGGGCCAGCACTCCGTGAAAGCGGATCAGGTGCAACCGCGCCCGGGGCACCAGCGCGGCCAAGCGCTGCATCCGTGGGATCGGGCTCAACACCAGATGCGTGCTGCCATCGGACCAGGGCGTCTTCAGGCGCAGGCGCACCGGGCCCTGGCTGTCCTTTTCGATGCGCTCGCCGGCCAGTGCCGGGCGTGCGATATAGCGGCAAAGCTTCTCCAGTCGACCCCGCTCATGGGCCTTGATCCGCACTGCCGCATGCAGGCTGAGACCGTCAATGTCAGCGCACAGGCGCTTGCCTGGCTGGTACTGGCGTGGCTGCGCCCCGCATATCGTCAGCACCCTTTGCCCGGCGCGTGAGCATCCTCAAGGTCCGGCTGATCATTGTCTGCAGCAACCCGCCCAGCCCCTCGTTCGTGGGTGCGGCCACGGATGAGGAACTGCGGCTCACGCTCACCCTCGCACCGGGTCACCCCGTCCAGCTCGGCGCCGACGTGGTTTACGGCGAGCGCACGGTCACGCGTGACGATGTCGCCGCCTGCGTGCGCGCGGTCCGTCCCGCGTTCGAGATCGCCGACGACCGGCGCGCCGACTATGCGCGGTTACCGACCCAGGGTCTGCAACTGGTCGCCGACAACGCCTGGAACGAAGGCGCGGTGCTCGGCGAACGGCGCACCGACTGGCGCCCGCTGGATCTCGGCGTGTTGCGGGGCGTGGCCAGCATCGACGGCGTCGAAACCGGCAGCGGCCTCGGCAGCGACCTGATGGGCCATCCGCTCGATGCGCTGGCCTGGCTTGCCGACAGCATCCGCCGGCGCGGGCTGCGCATACGGGCCGGCGAGACCGCCGTCCTGGGCACGCCCGTCGCCAGCCGCTTTCCACGGCCGGGCGAGCGACTCGAGTTCGCGCTGGAAGGCTTCGCGCCGATCGTGCTGGACGTCGACTGAGCGGCGCCGGCCGGAGCCGGCGCCGACTGGCGGTTCAGACGACCAGTGCCGCGCTGCCGAGCATCGGTTCGCGCGCCGCGCGCTCGACCCGTGCCACCGGAGCCCGAACCGGCGCCGGCGCGCGGAACGAAGGCACCGGCCAGGCGGCATCGTCCAGGCTGAATGCGGGCTGCCTGCCGGACATCTCGCGTCGCGCCGCATCGAGTGCCGGCAGGGTGCCGACGTCGCGCCAGTACACCGTACGCTCGCCGTGAGCGCGCGCGCGAGGCGGTTCGCCGAGAAATCGTAAGGCATGCACACTGGCGTCCGCGAGCAGCGCCGGCAGCACGCCGCGCCTGAAATCGGTATGCCCGGCAAGGCGCGCGCTCGAGAATGCCGCCGAGCCGCGCGGCATCGAACACATAGTTGCCCATCGACACGAAGCACTCGCCCGGGCGGTCGGGGATGGCCCGGGGTTGCGCGGGCTTTTCCTGGAATTCCACCACGCGTCCGCGCCGGTCGGTGACCAACACGCCGAATTCCGAGGCCTCGGCCTGCGGCACGGTCAGCGCGGCGATGGTCGCGGTCGCACGACGCGCATGGTGCTCGGCCAGGAACTGGCGCACGTCCATGCGGTACACGTGGTCGGCAGCGAACACCGACACGGTCTTCGGCCGCCAGGCACCGACGCGCCCCATCAGCCGACCGACGGCATCCGCGGTGCCCTCGAAGCGTTCGATGTCGGCATCGATGCGCGGGGCCCGCTATCACCAACTCGCCGCCGGCATTGACGAAATAAGGCTGCCAGAACCGCCGCAAATGGTCGATTAGTGACGCTGGCTTGTACTGCACCGCGACGAGCACGCGGCGCACGCCCGAATTGGCGAGGTTGCTCAGCGCGAAGTCGATGATCCGCAGTCCATGGGCGAATTCGATCGCAGGCTTGGCCTGCTCGTGAGTGAGTGGACGCAAACGCGACCCCTCGCCGCCGGCCATGACCACGGCAACGGTATCGGCGGGCGAAGGGGACGATGCCTCGGCGATGAGGAGACTCATGGTCACCCTGTCTGGCTGTTGGTATGGGCGCAGCCCAAGCAATTTGCGTTCCCGGTTCAGACCGCCACGGGCACCGCCGAGGACGACGATTCCCGGGCCCGCCTTCACGGGCGACCGATCGCAGCAATGTCACCCATCTCCGCTGGCGATCTTTGCCGCGTATTCGTCCACGGTGATCACGCCGCCCAGCGCATCGGCCTTGCCCTGGCCCTTCGCCGGCAACGCATCCTGAACGCGGTCGATGCGCTTCCATGACGGCACCGGTGTCTCGCTGCCCGCTTTCGGCACGTATTTCGACGACGCCACCTACACCCGCTTGCACACGTAGCGCGGCGAGAACGTCGCCGCCCGAAAGAACTCGATGATCTCGTCATCGAGCATGATCGTGATCCGCGTTTTCCCCGGCGACGGGATGACCGCTCCCCGCTTGGCTTTGCTGAGGTCGTATTCCTTACGCATGGTATTGCTCCGATTCGGCGTGACTGGCCTTGCGCGCCGAGATGATCCGGACCCCGTCGCCCCGAGGTGTGTGAACGACCACCAAGACCCGACCAAGGCCTTCCATGCCATCGCGCTGGGTGGGCAAAGCGGCGATACCGTCATCCAGGCTGACGATACCGTCATCGGGTCGCGGAGCAAGCAGGTGGATACCGTCAACTCATCGCACAGCCCGCCGACCGGTCGCCCACTCTTGGACGCTGGGGCGTTGCCATTGGGCGTGCGCATACTCGGCCACGCGTTCGGGCACCGGATCGCCGGCGATCACGAGGCGGTTCAGCATCAACGCGAGATCGGTGTCCGCGATCGACCAGGAACCGAACAGAGACGTCTGCCCCGCCGGAAGCAGACCGTCGACCGCGTCGAGCAGGCGTTGCGCGGCTGCCCTTGCGTCGTCCGGCAGGGGGCCCGGCGGCGTCCGGCCGAGAAACACGACTTCGGTGGAGCGTTGTTCGCGCAGGGGCTTGAAATCGCTGCGCAACCAGGCCTGGATCTCCCGCGCCCTGGCCTTGCGGGTGATATCGCGCGGGTAGATCGGCGTCGCCGGATACTTGTCGTCGAGATATTCGCAGATCGCGGAGGATTCGGAGAGGTGAAAGCCGTCGTCGTCGATCGAGGGCACGCGCCGCGTCATCGAAATCGCGCCATAGGTCGGCTCGTGATGCTCGCCTTTCTGCAGATCGACCCGGACCGTCTCGAAGGGGATGCTCTTTTCGCGCAGCGCGACGAATACGGACATCGCGTACGGGGACAGATGGTTCGAATCGATGAACAGTCGCATGGGGTCGGCCTGTCGGATGCGGGCGGGTCGCGAGGACTCCGGGAAGAAAGAAGCCGGCTAGCCGCGCCCGCCGGTGAGCGCGCCGGCCAGACCGGCGACGATCAGCACCGCGGTAGGCAGAATCGTGAGCAGGAAGCCGGCGCCGCGGCCGGCCGGATCTTTCAGGTAAGAGCGACGATACATGAATCGCCCGAGCAGATACACGGCGCCGATGGCGGCCACGACCAAGTCCGGCCAGTAGACGGCGGCGATCAACAAGGCCGGCATGAAGCCGACGAGTTGCTCGAGCGTGTTCATCTGAACGCGGAACTCGCGCTCGAAATGCTCGTTGCCCGAGGTCGCCGGTGCCTTCACGCCATAGCGGCCCCTGGCCCTGCCCACCATAAACCCGAACAGAAGGTATTGGAGAACGGCGAGCAGGGCGACGATGTGGACCAGGTGCATGGAAGGACGATTCGAGAGTCAGAAAGGCGCTATTCTGACTTCAACCGGCCGAGCCGGTCATCGCCCTCTTGTCAGCTCTTGCCGTGGCTGCCGCCTACTTGAAGGTGACCTCGATCTCGGGTGACCCGGGCAGGCCTTCGTAGCGGGCGCGTGCGGTCAGGCCCGCCTTCACCGGCAGCAGCCGGGTGATCGAACCCAGCGAAAGCAAGTCGCCGCTCCGGAGACGCCGACCCTCGCGCTGAAGCTTGCCGGCAATCCAGATCGCGGCGTTGAGCGGCTGGCCGAGAATGGCCTTGCCCGGGGCGCTGTGAAGCACGGTGCCGTTCTCATCGAGCAGCGAGACCTGCATGTCCGCCAGCATGTCGACGCTGGCCTGATCGGCCGGCAGGATGATGGGGGCGCCGATCACACCGCGGTAGGCGAAGGCGTTGGCGAGGGTGAAGTTGGCCAGGCCGATCTTCGGCGGGGGGGCATCGATGATCGCGCGCGCGACCTCCATGAACGGATAGATGGCGCGCGTGTGTCGCAGGACCTCGATCGGCGTGGTCGCCTCATTGATCGCCTCACTGCCCACCTCGAGGATGAGATCGCCCTCGAACACGCTGGAGGTGTCGGCCGGCAGCGTGCCGCCGCTCGGATGGAGCATATCCTTCAACAGGATGCCCAGCACCGGCTCATCGAATCCGAACAGCTTCTTGACGCCGTCGCTGGTGACGGCGGCCTTGTAGCCGACCGGTTCGCCCAGCGATCTGCCGAGAATGGCAACGATCTTCTCGCGTCCGCACGTGGCGGCATCGAGATCCGTGACGCCCAGGTCCGGCGGCAGCTTGGCACCATCGATGAGCGAGCGTGCGACGCGGTCGACGACGGCGTCCGGCGCACAATCGGCCGACAGCGCAGGCGAGGACGCGGCGAGCGCACAGGCGGCGAGCAGGGCGCCAAGGGGCAGGGCTTTGGGCACGGTGTGTTTCCTTCGCGAGAGATTCGGTTTGGGGCACCCGTCGGTGGCGACCGGAACCCAGACCGCCAGACGGGCGCCGATCGCACGAGATGGGCATCGTCAAGCGTATTGGTGGGGGCGCCCGTGTGGAATCGTCATGTTTGACGATTCCGCACGCCCCCACCGTGTACCGGCTTCGCGATCACGACGGATTCCGGTGATCGCCCCGAACCCGCGCTTCCTGTTCCCCGCGACCGACACCAGAAACCGCTGCCAGCTCCCATAGCGTTGCGTGATCCGACCCCGCCGCAGTGACAGCGCGATCGATGCGAGTCCGAAGGTGACGTCGAGTGCCACATGCGGCAGGCTGGTCTCATAGACGAAGGGCACGATGCACAGACCGAAGCCGAGCGAGATCAGCAACAGCCGCAGGATGCGGGCCGGCCCGGCGGGTAAGAACCGGCAAATCCGACGCGACTTCTCCGTTGGTGATCGTTGCCTGGCGTCATGCGGTGCCGGTCAGAACGTGCCGAGCGACGCCGCTTCGACCATGGCCTGGCCGAGGTCGGCGGCCTTGCTCGGCTCATGCGCTGGAACCGACTTTGGCGCCAGGATCTGCTCGGGGGTTTGTGCCTGAACCGAATCGGCGCGCTTGCACGCACGTTGGCGCGCGGGCCATGAATTCTGGCGGGCTCACTGCGCCGGTTGGGCCTGCTCTTTCCAGCTTCGCCAACCGGCCATTGGCGTTCGGGTACTTTGCAGATCGCGCTGAGAATTCCTATTGGCCGTAGAAGCGCGCCTTCATCCGCTGGCAATAGGCCTCGAGGTTCGGCCGCGTGCGCGCGTGGCGCTGTACCGGCGAATCGGCCGGCACCCACAGCAGGTTGGCCATGAACGCGTGGACGGTGGCGTCGATCGACGTAGGCTGCTCGCCCATCATGAAAGGCTTCTCGCCGAGGAAGTCGGCCAGCGCGTCTACGTCGCGCTTGCCGATCGCGTAGATCTCCTCGGCGCTGTGCCGGCCCATGCCATGGCCGCGCATCTGGCCGAGCACGCCGCGGCGTGCCAGCGAAGGAACGAACCAGCGCAGCGGCAATGGCATCGCGCCGAAGAATGCGTCGCGGGTAGTCGGCCAGTTGGCCTCGTCGGCCCAGCGCGAGTACACCGCGACCCAGTAGCTGTTTTCCTCGAGCAGGCGCTGAAAGGCGAGCGAGATTGCGCGCTCGCTGGCGCTCAGCCCGCCATCGAGCCGATCGCCATGGCGCGCTTTCAGGTGCTCGATGATGAAGCTGCTGTCGGCCACGATCTGGCCGTCGTCGTCGATGTAGGGTAGCTTGCGCTTGGGCGCCTTCATCACATCGGCGCCATTGACGAGCTCGAACGGCAACCCCGCGATGCGCAGGTAGTTCTCCACCTTCATGCAGAACGGGCTCGCGTTCGGCAGACCGAAGGCGGGCGCGAATTGATACAGCCGGATCATGTCCTGCTCCCTGTCGAAACCAAGTTCTGCTACACGGCCGGATAGCCGCCGTCGACCGGCAGCCTGACGTCGGTCAGGTCGGCCGACATGCCGCCTACGTCCACCGGCAAGATTCAGCATGGGGTGCTGCGCGAGCTGTTGACCAAGCGAGGCAATTCTGGGTAGCCACCATTACCGGCCATCGACCGTATAGGGTGGCGGGAATCCATGGCTGCCGCACCGATAGCGTAGCGGGTTGAGGAAACCGAATCCCGTGATACCCGCGCCCTGGATTGACTGCTTCAGATCATCACGCATCATGGGCTCATATAGGTGATCACAAACGAAGATCGGCCTTTGCGGGAAGCCATCGGGCTTGAGTACTACCCTGGGCACACCGACGCGCCAATCCCCTGTCCACTCGGAACGCGCGGGATCCAGAACGTCGATCACTCCCTCCAGCGAGTGAAAGACGTAGTAGCTTAACGGCAGCGTATCCCCGTTCTCATCGATCATCCGGACGGGGAAATACTCGGCCTTCACCTCGAAATGCCTCATCACGTTGACGAGGCGCTCGGAAAACAGGCAAAACCCGTGACTATCCGGATAGAAATCCGGGTGTTTGTCCGACATTCGAACCTGGTATAGCAGCTTCAACGGCACGCCATAGGGCTCATCCTGAAGCGGGCTTGCAAAACCGAAACCACAATCGCCTGCATGGGCAGGATGGGTGCTCGGTGACAACAGCGCCGCCTGAATCTCCCGATCGTCGTCAATCGAAGACCGGACTTGATACATCCAGTAGCGGCTGTCGACACGAGCCGTAGCGTCTGCATCCAACGTCAGGACTCCTTCACCGATGCCTCTTCGCCTTCAATAGGCTTCATCGTGCCAGCCGAGATGGGCGCACAGCGCATCGAAGTGTCGGCACGAAGGTCAGAGTCGGGAGTGTAATGTCGAGCATGGTGGGCCCGCATCGCCGCCCGAAGCGTGCCGCGCGGGTTCGGCCATTGCAGCGACAGCGTGCGCGCTGGGCGAGCGTCTGTACGCAACACCGGCGGCCGATGATGTGATCCTGATCGAGTGACCCCAGCGATTCCCGGCCCGCCTTCACGGGCGACCGATCGAAGCAATGTCACGCATCTCCGCTGGCGATCTTTGCCGCGTATTCGTCCACGGTGATCACGCCGCCCAGCGCATCGGCCTTGCCCTGGTCCTTCGCCGGCAACGCATCCTGAACGAGGTCGATGCGCTTCCATGACGGCACCGGTGTCTCGCTGCCCGCTTTCGGCACGTATTTCGACGACGCCACCTTCACCCGCTTGTGCACGTAGCGCGAGCAGTTCAGCCAGATGTGGGTGATCGTGGTGCGCACCAGGAAGTGCGCCTCCGGATAGAGTGCCATCAGGGTCGGGTCGCGCTCGATCGTCGCGGTTCCCTGCACGCGCAAGCGATCGGGCGTCTCGAAGTCGATGAACAGGAAACCCACCTCCGGCTTGGCCGCCAGATTGCCCATCGAGAAGAACATTCCGTTGCCGTCGTAGGCCGGGAACAGCAGCGTGCGCTCGTCCAGCACGCGCACGAAGCCGGGGTCGCCTCCCTTGTATGACACCGTCGGCCGGCCGGCGACGTCAGTGGTGGCGAGAAAGAAGCAATCCAGCTTCTCGATGAAGGCGCGCTCGTGGGGCGCGAGTGCATCGTGCACGATGCCGCCCTCCATCAGGTCGGCCATCCGGCGCGTGTCGAATTCGTCGTGCAGGGCACGGTGCTGGGGGGTATAGAGATCGCTCATGCTGCCTCCGTGTTCATATTCGCGGTTGCCACCGCCTCATCAGTCATCGCGCCATTTCCGCCGGCCTGCGCGATCAGGCTGACTGCCTTCCCGATCGACCGTCCCGGAGCCGGGAACGCGGGCGAACAGGGTCAAGCCTAGAAGCGTCCCGCCAGGCAGTCTTGTCTGTGAGCGTCGTCGTTCTTGACTCGATGGTTCGGCTCCTTCGGTGCGCGAATCCGGTGTCGCCGGCCGTACCGGGTCGCCCGCCCGGACGCGGGCGGGCACCGCGGTCAGGCGGGCAGACCCGCCGCCAGACCGTCGCCCGCCGGGTCGGCGCCGCCGTCCCAGCACCCGTTCACGCGCCGGATCGCGTGCACCAGCGGCATCATGTAGCTGACCGCATAGCGCGCGGTCGGGTAGCCCATGCCCTGCAATTCACGCTCAACGCCGTGCAGGATGCGGTTGGTGAGCTCGATGGTGTCGGAGGTGGTGCAAAAGCGCGGCGCGCTCACCGCCTCCTGCGCGCTCATACCGAAGTCGACCACGTTCAGGATGGCCTGCAGCACGCCCATGGTGATGGTGGTGCCGCCCGGCGCGCCCAGGGCCAGAAACGGCTCACCGTCGCGGAACAGCATCGTGGGACACATGGCCGAAAAACGCGCCTTGCCCGGCGCCAGCGACCCCGGGCGCCCCGGTCGGGGGTCGAACACCATCATGCAGTTGTTGTACATGAAGCCGAGGCCGTCGGTGACCACGCCATTGCTCGAGCCCAGCGAGTGGGTCATGTTGGCGATGTTGCCCTGGGCATCGACCACGCAGACGTGCGTGGTCTCCTTGCTCTCGGGGCCACCGGTGTTCACGCGCGGCACGTGCAGACGTTCGCCGGCCCTGATACGGTCGGCCAGCGTCGCGGCATAGGCCTTGCCGGCCAGCTCGTCCACCGGGATGTCCACGAAGCGCGGATCGCCCATGCGGCTGTCCTTGTCGATCGTGGCGGCCTTCATGGCCTCGGACACGGTGGCGATGTAGCGCGCGGAGTTGTGTCCCATCGCCGCCAGGTCGAACTGCTCGAGAATGTTCAGCATCTCGAGAATCATCAGACCGCCGCCCGGCGGCTGGTTGGTGAGCACCTCGAAGCCGCGATAGCTGCCGCGCAGCGGCCGATGGTGTTCGACGTCGCAGGCGGCCAGGTCGGCCATCGTGATCAGGCCGCCGTGGGCGCGCATGTCGGCATCGATGCGGCGGGCGATCCCGCCGACGTAGAAGTCGTCGACACCGTGCTCGGCGATGCGCCGATAGGTGCGCGCCATGTCCGGATTGCGAAAGATCTCGCCCACCCGATAGAGCGAACCGTCGGGCTTGAAATAGAGCTTGCGCGTGGCCTCGCAGGCCTCGAAGGCGTCGAGCCGCGCGATGCGTCCGGCAATCGCCGGCTGCAACCAGAACGCGTGCACCGCCGGTCGCACCATGAAGCCGCGTTCGCACCAGTCGATGGCCGGCGCGAGCGTGTCGGCCATCGAGCGGGTGCCGAAGCGACGCAGCGCCTCGTCGAAGGCCCGCAGGCTCAGCGGTGTGGTGGACGACGCATGGCCCATCTCGTTGACCCGGCCACGCAGCACGAACCCGAAGCCGTCGTCGGTTTCGCGCTCGATGCGGTCGGCCCACATGTCGGGCCGGGTGGCCAGCGGCGCGCGCCCGTGGAAATCGATGCACGCGTGCTCACCGGTGGCCGCCTGGTAGACGTGCATCGAGCCGAAGCCCGCGATGCCGCACATCTGCGGATCGACGACGCTCTGCACCAGGGCCGCGCCAATGGCGGCATCGACGGCATTGCCGCCGTCGCGCAGGACGTCGAGCGCGGCCTCGGTGGCCTCGGGCTGCGGGGTGGAAACCATGGTCTGGCTCATCGGCTGACTCCAAAGCGAAGCGAGTTCACGCACGCATGGTGCGCGCCCGGCGCCTACTTGACCGCGTAGACCTGATAGACCGGCCCAGTCGGCAGGCGGTGACCGCTGCCCACGCAGATGATCTTGTTCAGCCACGCGTAGCGCTCGTCGCCGGTCTCGAAGGCCGGCGAAATACGAAAGTAGTACGCATCCGGATCGACCGGCTCGCCGCGGGCCATCTTGTCCATGACCTCGGCCGGGCCGTGACGCAGACCGCGATAAGTCATGAAGATGCTCGCGCCGTCGTCCGTGACCAGGGTGATGCGCACATCGAGCTGGGTCACGCCGTCGATGCGGTTCAGGATCCAGTCCCCGCCCACCCCCTGCACCGTGCCGTTCAAGCGCTCGCCCTCGAAGCGCCCGCCGGTAACCGTGGCGATGCGCCGATCGCCGTATTGCGTGCGCCCCAGGGAAGCCATCGGCATGGCCACCTGCAGGGTCAGGGTGAAGAGTTTTTCGGTCTGGATGCCGCTCATCGCGTTTGCTCCTGGAAGAATGGGACGACATCGATCGTATGCCAATCCTTCGCAGCGGCACGTGTCGGGGCGATCGTCCCCTGCGTGGCGCTCGTGCGAGACTCCCACCTTTTGCGCCGCACGGGAGACACACATGGCCGCCAACAAAATGGCAATCATCGGCCTGGGCATCATGGGGCGGCGGATGCTCGAGAACGCGCTCGCGCATCCGCGCTTCGAGGTCAGCGGGCTCTGGGATCCGTCCGAGGCGTCGGTGGCAAAGGCGCGCGGGCTGATGCCCGACGCGCCGGTGGCCCAGGATGCCGCCTCGGCCATGGCCGGCGCCGACGTCGTCTATCTTGCCTGTCCGCCCGGCCCGCGCAAGGCCTATGCGCTCGCGGCCGCCGCGGCCGGCCAAGGCGTGTTCATGGAAAAGCCCCTCGGCGTCGACGACGCCGAGAGCCGCGATCTGGTGGCGCGCTTGAAGCCCGGCCGGCTCGGCGCGGTGGTCAATTTCACGCAGGCCTCGTCGCGCGCGTTCGAGGAACTGCAACGAGCCATCGACGCCGGCGAGACCGGCGAACTGGTGGGCATCGACATCGTCGTCACCTATCCGGCATGGCCGCGCGCCTGGCAGGTCGAGGCCGACTGGCTGCGCTTTCGTGCCGAGGGGGGCTACACCCGCGAGGTGATCTCGCACTTCCTGTTTCTGGCCGGCCGCTTTCTCGGCCCCCTGCGCCTGTGTCACGCGTCGCCACGTTATCCGGCCGATCCGGCGCTGTGCGAGCTCGACATGCTCGCGCGACTGGAAACGGCCGATGGCCGACCCGTGACGATTCTCGGCACCACCGGCGGCCAGCAGCCCGATCGTCAGGAGGTCACGGTCAAGGGCACGCGTGCGAGCCACCAGTTCCGCGAGTTCTACCAGCTTTGGCGTTCCG
The DNA here is from genome assembly GCA_041396685.1 of Burkholderiaceae bacterium. Taxonomy (GTDB): domain Bacteria; phylum Pseudomonadota; class Gammaproteobacteria; order Burkholderiales; family Burkholderiaceae_E; genus JAUIAI01. The sequence continues at coordinate 307,763 of JAWKYD010000007.1, read as the reverse complement.
AGGGCAGGCCGTGGATCGAAGCGCTCGATTGGTCGGTCGAAGATCCGCGCACCAGCGCGCTGCAGCGCCAGCTCACCGAACTGGACAAGTGGTTGCGGGGCCAAGCGCATCGACTCGCGACGGTCGAGGAGGCACTGGCGGTGCAGGCCTTGATCGAAGCGATGCTGAGGAGTCGCTGAGCCGCGCTGCGGGCGTCGGCGTCGCTCGGCCGGCGCTGCCGTGATCACGTCCGTGTGATCTCGCATGCCCGGTCCGAGCATCCGGCCGGCGTCGGGCACTGGCGCGTCGATCGCCATCGGCGCGTTGCGGTTCACCGGGTGGTCGCTCTTCGCCCCGCCGGCACCGGGGGATGCCTGGCAGGTGACGAACGCCGGCCGCTACCATGGTCGGAAACCTTGCATGCAGGAGTCGCCACCATGAGCAATCCTCCCCCACGGCCGCCGTCGGTCGTCCTGCCCGACGGTGAGCGCGTGTCGGCGCTCGGCCTCGGCACCTGGCGCATGGGCGAGTCCCGCGCACGACGCGAGGCCGAGCTTGCGGCCTTGCGCCACGCGCTCGAGCGCGGCGCCGGCCTGATCGACACCGCCGAAATGTACGGCGAGGGCGGCGCCGAGGAGATCGTCGGTGAGGCGCTCGCCGGCCGCCGCGACGAGGTGTTCCTGGTCAGCAAGGTCTATCCGCACAATGCCGGTCGCAGGAGCGCGATTGCGGCCTGCGAGCGCAGTCTGAAACGACTGCGCACCGATCGCATCGATCTGTACCTGCTGCACTGGCCGGGGGCGATACCGCTGCACGAGACCGTCGACGCGTTCGAGCGCCTGCACGACCAGGGCAAGATCCGCCACTGGGGCGTGAGCAATTTCGATGTCGGCGACATGAACGATCTGCTCGAGGTCGAAGACGGCGAGCGCTGCGCCGCCAACCAGGTCTACTACAGCGCATCGCGCCGTGGCATCGAGCACGACCTCGTGCCCTGGATGCACGAACACGCCGTGCCCCTGATGGCCTACTGCCCGCTCGACGCCGGCACGCTCACCGACGACGCCACCCTGGCGGCGATCGGCCGGCGGCACGGCGCCAGTGCCGCCCAGGTGGCGATCGCCTGGCTGCTGTCGCGGCCCCAGGTGATCGCGATTCCGAAGGCCGCACGCCCCGAGCATGTCGATGCCAATCTCGAAGCGGCAGGTCTTTCGTTGACCGCGCAGGACCTCGCCGAGATCGACGACGCGTTCCCCCCGCCGGCCGGCAAGGAGCCGCTGACCATCGTGTGACCGGGCCCGCGGCCTGGAGTGACCGGGCCCGCGGCCTGGAGTGACCGGGCCCGCGACCTTGAGTGACCGGGCCCGCGACCTGGAGCAACCTTACCGGTGTCATGGGCGGAACGGCCTTGTTTGCAAACATACCAACTAGTTGGTATGTTCACTTCACTCAGGAGATCAGCTTGCCCCAACCCGCCAAACCCGCCCGGGCCGCAACCAAGCCCGACGCCCGCACCAAGTTGCTCGATGCCGCGCTGGCGCTCATTCGCGCCAAGGGTTACGCAGCAACGACGGTCGACGAGCTCTGCGCGGCGGCCGGCGTGACCAAGGGCGCGTTCTTCCACCATTTCAAGAGCAAGACCGATCTGGGCGTCGCCGCGGCCGATCACTGGTCCGAAACCACCGGCGCCCTGTTTGCCGCCGCCCCCTACCACGAGCCTGCCGCTCCGGTCGCGCGCGTGCTGGCCTATCTCGATTTCCGCCGCAGCCTGCTGCGCGGCGAGGTAGCGCAGTTCACCTGTCTTGCGGGCACGATGGTGCAAGAGACCTACGACACGTCTCCCGCCATTCGCGATGCCTGCGATCGCAGCATCAGCGACCACGCCGCCACGCTCGAAGCCGACATCGCCGCCGCCATGCGCGAGCGGGGCATGACGCCGCCGTGGACCGCCGCGTCGCTCGCGTTGCACACGCAGGCGGTGCTGCAGGGCGCATTCGTCCTTGCCAAGGCCAAAGGCGAGACCGCCGTCGCCGCCGAGAGCATCGATCACCTACGACGCTACGTCGAGATGCTGTTTACCTCCTCAAAGGAATCCGACTCATGAACACCCGAAAGATCACCGTGCAGAAGACGGTCGCCGCCCCGGTCGACCAGGTCTGGCGCGCCTACACCACGCCGGAACACATCACGCAGTGGAACTTCGCCTCCGACGACTGGTGCTGCCCCAGCGCCGAAACCGATCTCAGGGTCGGCGGCAGGCACAAGGCGCGCATGGAGGCGAAGGACGGCAGTTTCGGATTCGACTTCGAGGGCGTCTATGAAGAGGTCGATCCGCCGCGCACGCTGGTGCTGGCCATGGCCGACGGACGCCGCGCCCGCACCACCTTCGAGCCCTCGGACGTCGGCACGCGGGTCACCACGGTGTTCGATGCCGAGTCCCAGAACAGCATCGAATTGCAGCGCGGTGGATGGCAGGCGATTCTCGACAACTTCGCTCGTCACGTCGAAGCGGGCGCAGGCGACTGATACGCACCCTGACCGAGTGCGCCGTACCAGCCGGCCTCGCGATCGCCGCCGAAACGCCGAGGCCCCTTTTCAGGATTCCGGAGAACGACGATGACCGAACTCGTCACCTGCCTGTGGTTCGACCACGGCGAAGCCATGAATGCGGCCAGGTTCTATGCCGACACCTTCCCCGACAGCCACATCGGCTCCGCACACGCCGCCGCGTCGGACTATCCGGGTGGCAGCGAGGGCAATGAACTGACCGTCGAATTCACGGTCCTGGGGAGGCCCTTCGTCGGCCTGAACGGCGGGCCGAACTTCAAGCCGAATGAATCCGTCAGCTTCATGGTGTTGACCGACAGCCAGGAAGAAACGGACCGATACTGGGACGCGATCGTCGGCAGCGGCGGCGCGGAAAGCGCATGCGGCTGGTGCAAGGATAGCTGGGGCTTTTCCTGGCAGATCACGCCCCGACGCCTGCTCGAACTGACCACGCACGCCGACCGTGACACGGCACGACGAGCGATGCAATCGATGATGACCATGCGAAAGATCGACATTGCCGCCGTCGAGGCGGCGGCCAACGCTTCCTGACGGAGAACCGACATGAGCTACGTAGACGGATTCGTGATTGCCGTGCCCACGGCCAACAAACAGAAGTTCATCGACCACGCCAAAATGGGCGACGGTGTGTTCATCGACCTGGGCGCCAAGCGCGTGCTCGAATGCTGGGGCGACGATGTGCCGGACGGCAAGCTGACCGATTTCCGGCGTGCCGTGCAGGCCAAGGAAGACGAGACGATCGTGTTTTCGTGGATCGAATGGCCGGACAAGGCCACCCGCGATGCGGCCTTCAAGAAAATGATGTCGCCCGACTTCAAAGACGAGCGCATGAATCCGGAAAAGAACCCGATGCCCTTCGATGGCAAGCGGCTGATCTTCGGGGGTTTCATGCCCGTGGTGGAAGTCGGCGAGGATGCCCGCCAGGACTGACAAGGCCAGGCGGGCGATCGCTGCCTCTCGGGCGCTCGCTACGCCGGCCTGCGTTTCTTCGCGGCCGCTGGCGGCGTGGCGGGCTTCGTCCCCTTCGCCGCCGGCTTCGCGGAGTTTGTAAGCTTCACGGACTTCTCGCCCTTCTCGGCCTTCGCGGCCGTCTCGCCCTTCGCGGACTTCGCGGTCTTCGCTGCTGTCGCCGGCCTCGCGGCCTTCGCCGGCAGCGTCATCACGAACGCCTTGCAACGCTGCACCCAGAACTGCAGCCCGTCGTCCGTCAACCCCGCCGGCTCGACGTACACATAGCCATTCATCGGCCGGCCGGTGAAATCCATTTCGCGGACATGCTCGCGCGCGAGCGAATCGGCGTATTGCGCAGCGCCGACACGGGCCATCAGCCGGGTGCCGGACACCCCGACGAACATAAGACCCCGGTGCATGAACGCGAGCCCGCCGAACATCTTCTTCTCGGTCAGCGCCGGGTCGCCGTCGAGCGCTTCGCGGATGCGCTGGGCGAGTGCCTCGTCGTATGCCATGACCGTATCCCTCGGACGGTGAAATCGGTCGGTAAAGAAGCTTACCGTGTTGAAACCAGCGACAGCGCCAGCGTCAACAAGGCGCTGGCCGCGATCCAGGAACCGATGATTCTGACGCCGATTCTCAGCCAGGTCACTTCAGCGAAGCGGCCGACCAGCATCATTGGGTACAGCGGCAACAAACAGATGCCCACCCCGCTGCCGGCCAAGGCCATGATCAGGGGCCTGCCGGAAAGTTCCGTCTGCGCCGAATCGAAGCCCAGCACTACGCCGGCAACGGCGGCGACGGCCCAGCTCCACGCCGGTGCCAGTGTGGGCGCCGCAGCAATGAGCAGGCCGACAAGCACGGCCCAGATCAGAACGATGGTCTCCGTCGCCATGCCGCCCCCGACGGTGCTCGCCATCAGACCAACGACGGTCGCGACGAAGAAAACCGGCAGGGCGGCCTCGACCCGCCGGTACCCCTGCAGCCCGAGAAACAATCCCAAACCCACCAGCAGCATCAGGTGCGCCGGCACGAAGACAGGGTGCAGCAACCCGTTGTAGAAGTCGTTGACGCCCTCGATCGGGCTGTGTGCAACGGCGATCTCGGGCACTGCCCATGCCATGGCGGCGAGGCGGCCTAGCCGCCGCCCCGGTTTCGGCCGTCGGATACGCCCGGTGGCCGCCGCCCCGTTCAAAGCGCGCCGGACAGAAACCCCAGGCCGGCCAGCGCGATCATTCCGCCACCGGCCCGGACCGCAACCCTGCCGGCCGGCCAGCGAACGATCAGACCAAACGCGATGCCGCACAAATGAAGCAGGCCGGTCGCAACCACGAACCCGATGCTGAAGGCGAGCGGGCTCGCCGCCTCGGGCAGTTCCGTGCCGTGCGCGTGGCCGTGAAAAATCGCGAACGCCGCGACGATGACCGCCGCGATCCACAACGGGGGTCGCGCCGCCAGGGCGACCATGGCGCCCAACACCACCGCCGAGGCCGCAATGCCCGTCTCCACCGCCGGTACGGGCGCCCCGATCACGCCCAGCGCACCCCCGAATGCCATCACGAGCGGGAAGACCACGGGCAGGATCCAGATCGCCGGTGTGCCCAGGAAGGCCCCCCAGAGCCCGACCGCGACCATGGCCACGACATGATCCCAACCAAGGATCGGATGCAGGAATCCACTGACGAGCCCGCCACCGACGCCAGCCCCCTCGTGGGCAACCGCGGTGCTGGCAGCAACCAGAAGCATCCCGGCAATGACCGGGGTCTTGGAAAATGACATCTTCGAACTCCTACGCGTCGATGAGATTGACGACCCAATATCGGCGACGGACCGCGCCGATCCAGGTCATGAGAACGCTTCGGCCATTCGCATCACTCGGGGCGTGGCGCCAGAATGCAATAGTGCCGCAACGCCCCGATTGGATGCACGAAACCGCCCCGCCGTTACTCGCCGCCGTAGCGACGCGCCAGTTCGGCTATCGAACCGGTGATCAGATCCTCCAGCACAGCCAGATCGATCTCGGACAAGCGGCGCACGTAGAGACAGCCTTTGCCCATGCGATGCGGCCCGAGCGCGCGCAGGAACGGCTCGGCACCCTCCCAATAAGGCGCCAGATGAAGGGCGAACTCCCGCCTGAGTATCGTCAGGCCGACGACCGGCGCGGTCCCGGTGCGACCACTCTCATAGCGGTAGCGGTAGGCGCCGTAGCCGATCATGCTCCGTCCCCAAATGACCGGAGGCTGACCGGTGACTCTGCTCAGCATCGCCTGCAGCACGACGAGATCGTCGCGCTGCTGCGCGCTTGCCCGTGACGCGATGATTGCGTCCACGCTTGCATCGGTGGGGGCAGTCTTGTTCTCGGCCATGGCATCGGGTCGCTTTTCGAGGCGTGACGGTGCGACGATCGCCAGAGCGTCAGTTGCACCGACCGATGACGATACCCTACCGGCACGGCCGGCGGTTTCGTGCCGGCCGGCCCTCTACCCCATGACTGCAGCCGTCTCGACCGAGATCGGAGCGACGGCCGTTCACGACCACTGGAAAACCGCGGCCTCTCGGAACCGCTATTTGTTCGCTTCGTACTGCCAGGCCCCCATCCTGAACAGGTTGCCCGGGTCGTGTTGCTCCTTCAGGGCCCGCAGCCGGCGGATGGTCTCCTCGGGAAACACCTGCAGCATATCGGCGTCGCTTTCGGGCATGGCGTTGTTGAGATAGGTGGTGACGCGATAGCGGCTCAGCCTGTCGACGAGCGCGTCGCACCACTGCTTGCTCGCCGCACGCTGCGCCGGGTCGTCATCGGGCCAACTGGTCAGCGCGGTGCACCACAGCCGGCCCTGACGGCCGGCGAACGAGGTCGACGCCGGATCCGCACGGTTGACCGCACCGTTGACCTCGAAGAAGAGCACCATGGTCGACAGTTTCGAGGCGAAAGACGGCTTTTCGCTCCACTGTGCGACCGCCGCGTCGACGATGGCCGCGGCCGCATCCGAATCCCGGGGATCCCAGTCGATGAACACGCCCTTGTCCCAGTAGTTGGCACCGAACGGAAAGCAACCGTCCAGGGCCGCCTGAATCGCCGTGTACGGAAGCTGCATGTCCTGGCGTACCAGCGCGCCGCCGGCATAGTCGGCAAGTTCGTCGCAGGCGGCCGTGGCATCGGATTCGCTCTCGCCGACGATGAACGGAACGATGCCGCACACGGGGTGACCATCGGGCGAGTGCAGGAATGCGAACTGGAGCGTCTCGGTTTCCTTGCGGCCGGGGCGAAGGATGCGCTCCATCCATGCGCCCATGACATCCTTGGCCTTGACGTCGGGCCACAGAATCGGCGCGCTGCGGATGATGCCGCCACCGGGCATATCGTGTAGCCGGACCACGAACTCCGTCACGATGCCGAAACTGGCACCATTGCCACGCATGCCCCAGAAGAGCTCGGCGTCGCGCTCCTGGTCGACACGAACGACCTGCCCCGTCGCGGTGACCATCTCGTAGCCGACGATGCTGTCGACGACGGCACCGAGCCAGCGGCTCAGGTGACCCAGCCCCCCGCCGAGCGCGACCCCGGCAAAGCCGGTGTGAGAGACCGTGCCGGTTATGCAGACCAGGCCGTGCAAGGCCGCTTCGTGGTCGACGTCGCCGCCGTCGGCCCCCGCCTGAATGTAGGCCAGCTTCGCGACCGGATCGATGCGAACGGCCGTCATGCGCATGAGATCGATGACGATGGCATCGTCGGCCATGCCGTACGGTGAATGCGCGCCCTTTCCCCGGACGGCAATCGGGATGCCGTTGTCGCGACAGTGCGATACCGTGGTCACGATGTCGCGAACACCCGATGCGACCACGAAAGCCAGTGGGTTCATGCGCGTGTTCAGATCCCGGTTCCAGCCGCGCGATCGCGCCGCGGCAAAGGCCTCCGTATCGTCACGCGTGATCAGTGCGCCGCGCAGAGACGCTTTCAGGCCAGACATCGAGTCATCAGACATCATCCTGCTCCTTGCCGTATTCGGCATGAAAGGGACAACCGCGTCGAGCCGATGGCGGGCCCGCAAGTGCGCTTGCGGGCCGCATCGAGAACTCGTTTGCCCTGCCTTCCGGTGGGCCTTGCGCATGCGCTGGCCTGACTTTGCCGGGGTGGAACACGAGCGTAGCGATGTCGCCAAGGCATCACATCAGCCGTTCTGACTACGGGGGGCAACCCAGGACGACTCGCAACTCGGGAACCGGTTCGCTCGCCTGCTCGCGAACGACGGCGGCCGCTCGGGAGCCCGCCGCGCCATCAATCCGCACGATGCGATTGTTCGACGACGGTGCTAGCCTTCCCCAAAGAGAAAGGGCCAGGAGGCCATGCCGATATGTTCCTGAACATCGATGGCAACAGCGTCTTCACACTGAGCTTCGGCAGCGGCCCCCGCACGCTTCTGGCGCACGGCGGGTGGATCAGCAATGTCGAAGACTGGATCGCCACGCTCGCACCGCTGAGTGCCGGTTGGCGTGTGGTCGTCTACGACCACCGCGGCGCTGGCCTCACCCGGGTGCCGGTCGAGCGCATCACGGCTGACGCCCTGATCGACGACGTCTTCCGGGTCATGGACGAGCTGGACATCGAGCGCTGTGTGATGGCTGGATTCTCACGCGGCACGGTCACGGCCTTGCGGGCCGTCGAAGCGCATCCGCAGCGTTTTCAGGGGCTCGTCTTGTTGAACGGTGTCGGCGAGGTTCAGTGCCCGGATCTTCCCGCCGTGCCGAGAGTCCCCCCATCGCAATGGCCGGGCGAGACACATGAAGCGCGAATGCAGTGGTTCATCGAGCGCTGCACGCCGGAACCCGACATGGAGCACATTCGGCGATGGGGCCTGTACATCCTCGGGCGTGCCACGCCCGAGGCAGCGGACAAGCTGTTTACGGATGTACCCGAGACGCCGATCGACTGGGCGCAGCGCCTGCCGCAGCTCGGCCTGCCAGCCCTCGTCATCCACGGCGAACTCGATCCGCTCCAACGGATCGAAAACATGCGCTATCTGAGCTCGCTGATTCCCGACTGCGAGTTGGTGGTGATGGAGGGATCGGGACACCTCCCGGCGATGACGAGACCGCTGGAGGTCGCAGCGCACATCGAACGCTTCTTCAGCGCCCGGGGAATATGAGACACGGCCATCAAGGCCCGGGTACGAGCACCGGCCTCATGCGTTCAAAACCAGCCCGGGCCGCGGCCACGGCATCTCGATCAGCCGCCCCGTACCCGACAGCGTGATGTACGCGGTACACATGTCGTCGCCACCGAAGCAGATGTTGGTGGTGAACGGATCGTCGAAGGGCACGAACTCGACCAGGCCGCCGGCCGGCGAACACACCGAGATGCCGCCCTCGAACAAGGTGGCGACGCACACGTTGCCATCGCGTTCGACCGCCAGCGAGTCGAACAAGCGATATCGGTCGGGAGAGTGGATCAGGCGCCCGCCGTTTGGCGACGGAAACGGCGCACGGGCCAGTTGCCCGGGCGCGCTGACGTCCCAGGCCCACACGCGTGACGTGAGGGTCTCGGCCACATAAAGAGTCTTGCCATCGGGCGACAGGCCGATGCCGTTGGGGCGCTGCATCGGGTAGACCACCTCAGTGATCGAAGAACCATCGGCCTTGGCATAGTCGATGCCGCCCTTGTCGGCATCGGGCGCGCGATGTTTTCCGAGGGAGGTGAACCAGAAGCCGCCGTGGGCGTCGAAGACGATGTCATTGGGCCCACGCAGGCGGTGTCCGCCGCAGCGGTCGTAGAGCACCTCGACTCGGCCGGTGTCGAGGTCGACCCGCTCGATTCGCCCGCCCGAGTAGTCTTCGGGCTCGGCACCGGGCAGGCTCATGCCCTGAAACTCGCGCCACTTGAAACCGCCGTTGTTGCAGATGTAGACCGCACCATCGGGCCCGAGCGCCGCGCCGTTGGGACCGCCGCCGGTGGTGGCGACGACCCGGGTGCGGCCGTCGCGCTCGATGTGGGTCAGCGTCTGGCGGCGAATCTCCACGACCAGCAGCGAACCATCGGGGAGTACGACCGGCCCCTCGGGAAACTGGAGATTCTCGGTGATGACGCGCATAGGGCGGTTCCTTGAAGTAGCGGGGCGCCGCCGCTGCGCGGGCCATGAAGAGCGTTTTACTCGCGTGATGCCATTTTGCCCCGACGGAGACCCGATCCACGAATGCGGGGTGGTCCCGCACGGCATCGAGGCGCTACGCTATACAAACCGCGCGACGTCGGTGATGATGTCGTCGCCGCCCGCGCAAGTTCGCACAGGCGTGACCGTTCACCCCGCCACCGTGAGGAAGACGCCATGATCGATCGCGATGCGACCGTCGAGAAGATGAAGGCGAAGCTGGACCAGTGGAATGCCGACATCGATCGCCTCGAGGCACAGGCCGAGAACGCCACGGCCGACATGCAGGCAAGGTTCCAGCATCAGCTCGACGAGCTCAGAGCCATGCGCGCAGAGGCTCTCGAACGCATGAAGGCGCTGCAGCACGCCAGCGCGGATGCCTGGGAGACCATGCGCCATGGTGCCGAGGCCGCCTGGGAAGACATGGCCAAGGCGTTCAAGGAAGCTGCAGACCGCTTCAAGTGAACCGCCCCCGGTGGCGCGCCTGCCGATGGCGTACCGGGCCCCTGGCCGACCCGCTCAGGCCAGCGAGGTGGCCAGCGGCACCCGCTGTACGGCCGCGATCTCGGCACGCAACATGCGCTCGGTCATCATGGCGCGAACCTGGGCATGGGCAGCCGAGTCCCAGAGATTGACCAGCTCGCCCGGGTCGGCCCGCAGATCGTAGAGCTCACCCCAGGCCACGCCGTCGTAAAGACTCATGCGCCACTGGTCGTGCACCAGCGTGTGCGCGCGCTGTTGGCGATTCGTGCCCGGCACCAGGCGCTGGCCGTCGAACTGCACGAGCGCGTCGTCGCGCACCCGGGTGGTGCCGTCGAGCGTGGGCAACAGGCTGAGCCCCTGCAGGCCGTGATAAGGCGCGAGCCCGGCGCGATCGAGGATGGTGGCGGGGATGTCGATGGTCTGCGCAAGCGCCGACACGCGCGCCGCCTGATCGGTTCGCTGCGGGTCGGCGACGATCAGCGGCACGTGCGTGATGGTGTCGTACTGCGGCACACCCTTGAGCAGCAGACGATGATCCCCAAGGTAATCGCCGTGATCGGCGGTGAGCATGACGACCGTCTCGTCGGCACGCCCGCTGGCGCTCAATGCCGCCATCACCTGCCCGATCGCGTCGTCGATGCAGGTGATCATGCCGGCCGTGAGCGCGCGCGCCTCGAGCGCTTCACGCTCGCTGCAGGCGAAGCCGGCCTGGCCACCGGTGACGGCCTTGCCCGCCTCGCGCGCGGTGATCATCGCGCGCACGTGCGGCGGCGCCTGCCAACCCGCGTCGACGAATGCCGCCGGCCGTTCGAACTGCTCTGGGCGGTACATGTCCCAGTAGTGCCCGGGCGGATTGAAAGGATGATGCGGGTCGGGGAACGACACCATCAGGAAGAACGGCGCATCGGCCGGGCAGTCGGCCAACCAGGCCGCGGCACGTTCGCCGATGTAGGCCGACGAATAGAGCTGCGGCGGCATGGCGGTGCGTACCGCCTGCGGGCAGACGTAGTCGTGCGCCAGGCCGTTGGCCTCGCCCATCAACGAGGCCTCGGCGTCAGGCCGGCGCTCGCGCAGCCAGCGCCGGTAGTCGCCACCAACTTCGTCGCCGTGGTTGGTCACCAGTTCGACATGGTCGAAGCCATAGAACGGCGTGTCGACGCGCGCCTCGACATCGCTCCAGCGAGCGGGGCTTTCGTTGTCGTAGGCCGGGCCACTTCGCCAGTCGCGTTCGGCCTGCGCGAGGTCGGCGGGCGGCTGGCGGCCGGGCCCCGCGGGACTGCCCGGCTCGGGCATCAGCCGTGCTTTGCCGGTGAAGTTCTGCAGATGGCTCTTGCCGACCAGCGCGGTGCGCACGCCAGCCGCGCGCAGCAGATCGACGAAGGTGACCGACCCGGTCGACAACGGGATGCCGTTGTGGATCACGCCGTGCGCGGCCGGAACCCGGCCGGTCATCAGGCTCGCGCGGTTGGGCATGCACACCGGGCTGTTGACATAGCAGCGCTCGAACACCGAACCGGCCGCGGCGATGCGATCGATGTGCGGCGTGCGCACGACCGGATGCCCGTAGCAGCCGAAGTAGTCGACACGATGCTGATCGGTGACGAACAGGATGAAGCTGGGCATGCCGGACATGGCGCAGTCTCTCTGATTGCGGGTGCTCGTGGCGCAGTGTAGCGCGGCGACTCGAGGCATTCGGCTTCGCGCCCGACTTGTGTACGATCGGCATGCGCTCTCGCCAGGATACCCAGCCACATGCCATCCACACCCAGACCCGATGCCCCGGCCGTCTTTGCCGGCCCGCTGCGATATCTGCAGGGCCCGGGCGTGCTCGATCGCGTGGGCGACGAGGCCGCCCGTTTCGCCGGCCGCGCACTGCTGATCGCGGATGTCGCGGTGCTGGCCCTGATCGCCGAGCGGGTGCTCGCCTCCTGCGTGGCGGCGGGGGTCGAATGCCAGGTTCTGTCGTTCAACGGCGAGGTCACGCTGGAGGAGATCGAGCGCCTCGCGCAGGCCGGCCGCGGCCACCAGCCCGGCCTGGTCATGGCGGCGGGCGGCGGTAAGGGCATCGACGCCGGCAAGGGGGCCGCACACCGGCTCGACGTGCCGGTGCTGACGATCCCCACCGCCGCCTCGAACGACGCGCCCACCAGCCATATCTTCGTCGTCTACGACAACCACCACCGCATCAGCGAGGTCGGCCACCTGCGGCACAACCCGGTCTCGGTGGTCGTCGATTCCGAAATCGTCGCGCGCGCACCGCGCCAGCTCATGCTGGCCGGCATCGGCGACGCCTTCTCGAAGACCTTCGAGGTGCGTCAGTGCCGCAACCAGGGCGGCAACAATGTGCACGGCGGCCTTGGCACCCGCGCCGCGCTGGCACTGGCCGACCTCAGCTATCAAGTGCTGCGCGACCATGCTCTGGGCGCACTCGAGGCGGTCGACCGCGGCAGTCCGAATCCGGCGCTCGAGGCGGTCATCGAGGCGGCCGTGTTGCACAGTGGGCTGAGCTTCGAGAACGGCGGTCTGTCGATTGCTCACGCCATGTGCCGCGGCTTGACGGGCATTCGCGGCGCACGCGAGGCACCGCACGGCCTGCAGGTCACCTACGGGTTGCTCGTGCAGTTCGTGCTCGAGGGACGCAGCGAGGCATTCCTGAACGACATCCTCGCGTTCTATCGCGCCACCGGCCTGCCCAGCTCGCTGACCCGGCTCGGCGTCACCGCGCCGACCATCACCGCGCAGGAGCTTGCGCGGGTGGCCGAACTCAGCCTTGCGCACGGCTATGCGAAGAACTTCGAGTCCACGGTCGACACGGCCGCACTGGTGAACGCGATTCAGACCGTGGAAAGCTGGGCGGCCTGAACCCGGCCAGCGCGTTCAGAACGAGGCTGTGCCCTCGACCCGCGTGACGCTGAGCCCGCCCACCCAGATCGTGCCGTCGCCGTCGCGCTCCACATAGACGCGGCCACGGCGGCCGATTGCGGTGCCCTGCGCGGCCACGTAGCGATCGGGCGCGATGCCGGCGCCGATCAACCACTGGGCGATGCCCGCATTGAGACTGCCGGTGACCGGGTCTTCCGGCACACCCGCCTTGGGCGCGAACGCACGAACCTCGAACTGGCATTCGTCGTCGGTCTCGCCGGCGCCCACCACGCCGAGCTTGATGTCGCCGAGCGCGGACATGTTCGGCTGTAGCGCCCTCACCTGGGCGGCCGTGGCCAGCCGCACCACCTGCCAGTTCGGACCGTTGTCGGCCCACTGGTGGTCGACGATGTCGCCCTTGTCGATGCCGAGCGCGGCCGCGATCTGTAACACCGACTGCGTGGGCAAGGGGCCACTGCGCTGCAATGGCGGCGCGGCGAAGGCGAGGCGTTCACCGTCGCGACGGATCGTCACCAAGCCGATGCCGCACTCCTGGACGACGCGCCCCTGGGCGGCCGGCTGACCACCGATCTGCAGCCAGGCATGGCAGCTACCCAGGGTGGGATGGCCGGCGAACGGCATCTCGTAGGCCGGCGTGAAGATGCGCACGCGGTAATCCGCGCCCGATTCGGTGGGCCGCAGCAGGAACGTGGTCTCGCTGAGATTGGTCCAGCGCGCGAACGCCTGCATCTGCTCGTCGGACAGGGCGTCGGCGCCGTGCACCACGGCCAGCGGGTTGCCGCTATAGACGCTGCTCGCGAACACATCCACCTGGTGGAAGGGGAATTCCGTCATCACGGTTCTCCAGAGAGCTCTTGCGGCTCGGCGATCACGCCGTCCTCGAGCAGTGCCGCGACCGCGGCGTCGTCATAGCCCAGTTCGGCCAACAGTTCACGCGTGTGTTCGCCCAAATAGGGCGGCGGCCGACGCGCCGCCGGGCCGTCCTCGCTGGCCATGAAGCCCGAGCCGACCAGGCGCACCGTGCGCTCCAGCGGCGCGGCGACGTGGGTCTCGATCAGCACCTCACGGTGCGCGAGCTGGGGCTCGGCGACCGCCTCGGCGACCGTATTGACCTTCGAGATCGGCACGCCGAGCACGCCCAGGCGCCGAACCCAGTTATCGGCGGTATCGGACAGGAAACCCTCGCGCAGCGCGGCCCGAAACGGTTCCGCGTGGCGTGCCCGTTCGGCCGGAGTGGCGAAGCGCTCCTCGTCGAGCAGCGCCGACAGCCCCATCTCCTTGCACAGGCTGATCACGTGAGCATGCACGACCGCCGACATCAACACCCTGCCCTCGGCGGTCTCGAAGCTGTCGGCCGTGGGCTGCTGGGTGGCCGAGCTGTTGCCGATCAGCGCGCCAGGGTTGTCGTCCACCAGGTACTGGGCCACGGCACTGGCGTTGAGCGTGAGCGCGCAATCGAGCATGGAGACGTCGATGGCCTTGCCCGTGCCGGTCCGCCCGCGCCGGATGAGCGCGCTGGTGATCGCGAAGGCGGCGCTGATGCCGGTCATCACGTCGACCGGGAAATAGCCCGTGCGGGTCGGGCCGCTGCCCGGGTGCCCGTTGTTGGCCATCAGGCCCGAGGCGGCCTGGATCGCACCGTCGAAGGCCGCCTCCTTGCTGCGCGGGCCGGCGTTGCCGTAGCCGCTGATCGCGCAGTAGATGATGCGCGGATTGACCTCACGAACCGCATCGTAGTGCAGGCCCAGGCGGTCGATGACGCCGGCACGATAGTTGTGCAACATGACGTCGGCGGTGGCGATCAGGCGCAACGCCAGGGCCTTGCCCTCGGGATGTTTGAGGTCGACCGCGACGCTGCGCTTGTTGACGTTCAGGGTCAGGAACGGCGAGGCCATGCCGATCGCGGTGAGCGGGCTGGGCAGCATGCGGTCGCGCATCTGGTCGCCGCCGGCGGCCGGCTCGACCTTGATGACGTCGGCGCCCAGCATTGCGAGCTGCTGGGCCGCGAACGGTCCGGCGATCACCTGGCTGAAATCGAGAACGCGCAGACCGTGCAGGTCGCCTGGCATGTCTGAGTCTCCGGTCGGACGAGGTTCATCGGACAGGATAGCTCAGGGCCCGGGCGGACGACATGAAGGGCCTTCGGAGCAGGCGTTACCATCGGCGTTCGCCCCTCCGCCGCCCCCTCAGGACACCTACGATGGCAGATACCAGAGGCCTCTCTCTGAACCGGCTCGACCGCATCGCCGAGCACCTCCAAACCCGCTACCTCGACACCGGCCGCTTTCCGTGCGCCCAGGTCTCCGTCTCGCGTCACGGCGAGCAGGTCTGGCAATGCACGCTCGGCAAGGCAGACGTCGAGCGCGACAAGCCGCTGGCCGAGAACACCATCTTCCGCATCTACTCGATGACCAAGCCGCTGACCACGGTGGCCTTCATGATGCTGGTCGAGCGCGGCCTGGTGGCGCTCGACGATCCGGTCGCGCGCTACATCCCCGAGTGGAAGAACCTGGGCGTGTTCGCCGGCGGTACCCGCGGCATGTTTCGCACCACCCCGCCGGCGCGGCCCATGCAGGTCGTCGATCTGCTGCGTCACACCTCGGGCCTCACCTACGGCTTCCAGATGCGCAGCAACGTCGACGCCGCCTACCGCGAGCTCGAGATGGAAATGGGCACCAAGGATCGCTCGCTCGATGCCATGATCGCCGCCCTGGGCACGCTGCCGCTCGAGTTCTCGCCCGGCACCGCCTGGAATTACTCGGTCGCCACCGATGTGCTCGGCTACCTGGTCGGCAAGATTTCAGGCGCCAGCTTCGAAGACTTCCTGCGCGGCGAACTGCTCGAGCCGCTGGGCATGGTCGACACCGACTTCTGGGTGCCCGAGGCCAAGGCCGACCGGCTGGCCGCCTGTTACGTCGCCACGCCCGAGGGCGGCATGAAGCTGGCCGACGACCCGGCCAAGAGCCGCCTGCTGCGGCCGGCCACCTACTTCTCGGGGGGCGGCGGACTGGTGTCGACCCTGGCCGACTACAACCGCTTCTGCCGCATGCTGGTCGAGGGTGGCACGCTCGACGGCCACCGCTACCTGAGCCGCAAGACCATCGAACTGATGGGCGCCAACCACCTGCCAGGTCATGCCTACCTGCCCGACCTGTCGGTGTCGATGTTCGCCGAGGCCACCTACAACGGCGTCGGCTTCGGGCTCGGTTTCTCGGTCGTCGAAGAGCCGCCCCTGACCATGATTCCCGGCTCGGTGGGCGAAATGGCCTGGGGCGGCATGGCCAGCACAGCGTTCTGGTTGGACCCGCTCGAGGACATGTGGGTGGTGTTCATGACCCAGCTGATGCCGTCGTCCACCTACCCGGTGCGGCGCGAACTCCGCACCCTGGTGTATTCGGCGCTGGACGACTGACACACCCGGCAGCGGCGCCGGCCGTCGGTGGCGGATCGGGCGCAGGCGTATGGGCGTGGGGCGCAGGCGCAGGCGCAGCGGGCGCAGGCGAATGGGCGTGGGGCTAGGCCGGAACCTCCCGCAGGATGTTGCTGCGGATCCAGGTGCTGCCCCCTTCGCGCTCGTTCTGTGTCGACCAGGCCCTGATGTCGGGGTCGGTCGCAACGAGGTCGTGGATTCGGCCGTATTCGGCGTAGCCGGCGAACTCGGTCTTGACGCTCATGCAGCCCACCTCGCCGAAAGCAACCGTGTACAAGCGTGGATTCGCACCGTGTTTGCGCCACACGGCCATGGCACGCTTGGCGCTTTCGATCGTGATCGCCGGATCGGTCCCCGGGTTGATCTTGAACACCCACTCGCATAGCACCGTCATGACCCATCTCCTCTCGGATCGGCGCCGGGCCGGCGCCTGGCGGGCATCCTAGGCGGGTGCGGGGGCCGGTGCATCCCCTGCATTGCGTAGCAAACCGTGGCGCGATCGGTCGGTCTCACCTGGGTACCGGAGTCGGGCCGCTGACGTTCGAGGGGGGCGACCCGGGCCGCGCCCACGGGTAAACTCTTGGCCCCGCCATCGCTCATCCCATCGGACCTCCCTTGAAAGGCTTCACCACCCGTATCGTGCACAGCGACCGTCTCGACCCGATCGAGCACGGCAGCCTGCAAAAACCCGTGCACGCGAACGTGGCCTACGGCTACGAGGACGCCCGCGACCTGGCCGCGGTCTTTCAGGGCAGGCAGGCCGGCTACACCTATGGGCGTCAGGTCAACCCCACCGTCGAGGCGCTGCAGACCAAGATCACCCGCATGGAAGACGGCCTGGGAACGGTGTGCTTCGGCACCGGCATGGCCGCGATCGGCACCGTGCTGTTCGCATTGCTGCGCCGGGGCGACCACTTCGTGTCGAGTTCGTTCCTGTTTGGCAACACCAACAGCCTGTTCAACAGCTTCGCCGCACACGGGGTCGATGTCACATTCGCCGACGCCACCCGCGTCGAGGCCGTGCGCGAGGCGCTGCGCCCCGAGACCCGGCTGGTGTTCGTCGAAACCATCGCGAACCCGGCCACCCAGGTGTCGGCGCTGGCCGAAATCGGCGAACTGGCGCGCGAGCGTGGCCTGATCTTCGTGGTCGACAACACCATGACCTCGCCCTGGCTGATCCAGCCCAGGTCGGTCGGCGCGAGCCTGGTGGTCAACTCGCTGACCAAATACATCGGCGGCCACGGCAATGCGCTGGGGGGTGCGGTCACCGACACCGGCCTGTTCGACTGGTCGGGCTTCGCGAACATCTACGACATCTATCGCCAGGGCGACCCGCGCAAGTGGGGCCTGCAGCAGATCAAGAAAAAGGGCCTGCGCGATCTGGGCGCCACCTTGGGCCCCGAAGCCGCCCACCACATCGCGGTCGGCGCCGAAACGCTGGCCCTGCGGCTCGAGCGCCAGTGCGCCAATGCGCAGGCGCTGGCCGAGCACCTCGATGCGCAGCCGTGGGTGCGCAAGGTGTTCTACCCCGGTCTGCCCGCGCACCCACAGCACGATCGCGCCCGCACGCTGTTTCGCCGGCCCGGCGCTCTGCTCAGCTTCGAACTCGGCCACGAGGTCGACCTCTGGCGCTACCTGAACGCGCTGCGGGTGGTGGTGAAATCGAGCAACCTCGGCGACAACCGCACGTTGGCGATTCCGGTCGCGCACACGATCTTCCACGAAATGGGAGCCGAGCGCCGCGCCAGCATGGGCATCGATGAATCCCTGATCCGCATCTCGGTAGGCATCGAAGACTGCGACGATCTGCTGGCGGATTTCTCGCAGGCCTACGAGGTGGCCAGCGCGGCGGCCTGAGGCGCCTCGATCCTGATTCGCGCCGCAACCGCCGGCCCTGGCAAGCGCCGCGGGCTCTGAGGAACCGACCCGCTTCCGGCAGTCCGGTACTGCCGCGATCCCGGGTTTCGACGCTGGGAGTTTCCGATGATCTGATCCGGGCCTCGGATCCATTGCCATCAACAGATTTGGGGATACCCGAACGTCGCGGCGAGCCGTAAGCTGCCTGTTCGCGTCGAGGGAATCCATCTCCCTCGCGAACGACGACATCCACGAGCGGCAAGGGGAGAGACAGATGAACGGCCCGTCATGCGTCTGTGTTCCGCGTCCACATTGTCGGGTTCGTGGCTTGGCCCGATGGATTGCGTCGGCGTTCATCATCATGGCGACGAGCGCATGCACATCGATGTCGGTTTCTGCTCGCAACACGCTCGCGGGGCTGTCGGTCGGCGCAGGCAGCATCACGCCCAGCACGGTGCTCGAGACCACCTACTATCTCGGCGTCTACGATCAGCGCGATCAGCTTCCGCCCACCTTGTATCGCATTCGGGTGCGCGGTCAGTCATCGGTCTTCAACAATGTGAGCTTCGCCTCGGGTTGGCTGCCCGCCACCGTCGTTGATTCGATCACGGGGACGGTCAAGGGCAACCCCGATGACGCCACCACGCCCATCGAGGCCAAGGAAAACGGTACACAGGTCGATCTCGCCACCGGCCGAGGCTTGATGCTCTTTGGCCCCGAGGGATTCCGCGAAGCACCGCGGGCGCATCGGCTGGTCATCTACATGGGCAGCAGCCCGGCGCAGGTCGAGGCCGCCTTTGCCGAAGCGCTCGGTACCGTGGCGACCCTGCGCCAGGGCCAGGGGCAAGTGACGCTCGATGCCGACGTCTTCGCGGAATTGAGCAAGGCGCAAGCCGGCATCGAACGCTACAAGCGCTTCGAAACCGAACTCGGAGGCGGCAAATGAACCGTATGCAGCGTTTCTCCCGGAGCCTGCGCAGAACGGCCGCCGGACCCGCCTTTGCTTGTATTGCCGGATGCAGCGCGCTGCAAGTGAGCGTGGATGTCTACAAGGGTCCGCTGGTCAGCGACGACCAGATGCTGCAAAAGCAGGCGGTCGCGATGGCGCTGGGCGCCAAGCCGCTGATGGCGCGACTGCGGGCGACCCTTGTGGCCCGCCGAATGCATCGGGATGATGACAGCGCATACGCCGACGCCTTGAAGCAGATAGAAAAAGACCACGGAAACCTGCCGGCCAAAAGAGTCGCCACACTGGACTGGCCTGCAGCGGCGCGGCATCTGAACAGCGCCCTGTCCATGTACGCGGACTCAAGCACGGCAGACTGTGCGGCGGGCACTTCCCCGACCGCTCCGGGTCATGGCGCAGGTGTCGCTCCAAGCGGTTACGACACGCGTCTGCTTGCCGACTACCAGAAGTACACCGAGGCCCTTGCGTCTGGCAAGAAGCAATCGATCGACGAAGCCCGCAAACAGCTCTGGGACACGGCCATCGAAGTCGGCGAGGCCGGCGCGCGGGCCGTGTTTGCCCAGCCAAGCCCGCAGGCGGCCGTCGCCCAGAAAGATCTGCTTCGACACACCGCCTCCCTGCTCTCGGCGCTGCAGGCAGACATCCCGGATCTTTCAGTCGGGCAACCGACCGATGCAGCGGGGCGTGACAACCAGGCTTCTTCACCAGATAGATCGTTTGAACAGAGCGCACGCGATACGCTTTCGACATCCGTGCGCCGATTCAACCAGATTGTGACGACGGACCGTCCGGAAGACTTCGTCGATGTGAACAAGGCATTGGCGACGCTCGGGACTGCCCGTGTTGCGTCGGCGCAAGTGCTGGATGCGGTGGCTGCGGCTTCTAAAACGGAGGCGAATCGGCAAGACGCTCCGTCTGTCCCGGATTCGCTGGTCAAGGTCGCCAATGCGCTACCTATCGCGTTTCCCAACGACTTCGACAGCGGCCGCCCGTGCTTGGGTATCGACCAACTGGCAACCCTGTTGGCACAAGCGCCCCTCGCGCCAGACGATGCCGGCAAGGCCGACATGGCACGGTGGCGGCACGATCTCGACACGCTCCTCATATCGCTCGGCGAGCGCCTGCGCTTCATCGCCACGAACGCCTGGCTGACCGAGGAGCAGGATCAGGGCACCGCGCGAGGCCTGGACACGCCGGAAGGAAAGGCGAATGCGCTACTCGAGACGATCGGCAACACCCTGTTGGTGTTCGCCGATGATGACTATCGTCGCAAGACCCACACGCAGCGCGAGGGCAAAGGCCTCAAGCGGGAGGCAAACGGGTATCTGGCCCTGACGCGCTTCGATCCGAACGGTGCTTTCGACGAGATCGTCCGACGCATCGAAGCCGAGATCCCGTTGGTCTCGAACGCGTCTGGCTCGACGACTGAACCGAGCCCTCCCGACGGCGCAAAGACTGCCGCTGACATCCGAACCGCGCTCGCCTCCGCTCGCGGCGTCCAGGCCGCGTTTCGCGAGCGGATGAAGGCCGCGACCTCGGCCATTTCCCTGGGCCAGGCCTACGATGCGATCGTCGAGTTGGTCGACGGCGCCAATCAGGCAACACTGCGCGCGCTACGCGCGAGGGTCGTCAAGAAGAATGCCGACGATCCGTTCGTGTCGGGTGACGAGACCCTGCGGATCGAGGTCCTCGATGCGCACATCGCGCGCTTGCGATATCGCTATCTGGATGCCCTCGAGCGCGGCGGCAGAAACGATGTCGGCCAGATCGAAGATGCGCTGGCGGCCGCCTATCGCATGCGCGCGGAGATGGTGCATGTGCGCCCGGCCAGTGCCTATCTCAGAGCCATGTTCACCGCGACGCAGCTCCAGGAAGACCCGCAACTGCGCCAGAACAACATGCTCAACGACGGATTCACCCGTTTTCTCGGTGCGCCTTTCAGTATCCAGAAAAATGCCCAGGCCCTCGTCAATCTGGAAAGCCTCGACAAGGCCTTTTGGCAGCGGGTGAACACCTTGCGTGTCGACGGTGCGGCCAGAACGAACTATGTCGTCGCCAAAGACGATGTGGGCAACTGGATGGTGAAATCGGTTGGCACCAATGTTGCGGGCATCGCCAAGACGGCCCTGAACCTTGCTCTGTTCAACTATGGCGGAAGGTTCGATACCAATTTCCTGCGGGCGCAGCAGGTCCGACTCGAGCTTCAGAATCCAGACCTCGATTCCGGTCAGCGCAGCGCACTCGAAAACGAGTTGAAGGCCGCCCAGCTCTCGACCGGGGGGGGCGTCGACGACCGACGCCAACTGACCACGGATCTCAGGGCAGGCTTCGATGCGGATTCGGTCTCGGCGCACGAGTCGATTCGTTTCGCATTGCATGGTATCCGCCCCGGGCGGGAACTGGCCTTGATCTGGGCGCAGACGCTCGACGGATCCAATGCCAAGGCCGTGCGGGACTGGCAGGCACGAGTCTCCGAACCGACGGCACAGGGAAGCACCACCCTGAAGGAAGCCTATCGGCGTGCGCTGGACAAGCTGGAAGCAAAGCCGTCCGATGCCTGGCAGGCGAACGAGGCGGTGCTGACATCGTTGCGAGCGCTCGACGACTACCGTCGCGAGTTACGGCTGGCCGTGCTCAACGACGCGGCCCTGGTGGCAGACGAAACCACTGCGCTGGCAGCCGCGACGAGCGAACTCGAGCAGCTCGAGGCCAGCGCCGCCAAGCCGGCCGAGCC
This sequence comes from Burkholderiaceae bacterium, assembly GCA_041396685.1. Lineage (GTDB taxonomy): Bacteria > Pseudomonadota > Gammaproteobacteria > Burkholderiales > Burkholderiaceae_E > JAUIAI01. Next base: position 285,768 of record JAWKYD010000007.1, on the reverse strand, counting down.
GCCGAAGGCCGATGCTTCGCCTGCCAATGCGGCCGCATCGCCACCAGGGGCCGCAACGGGCGCCGCGCCGTCCACCGCCACCAATCCCCCTGCCGGGTCATCCACGCCCGGATCGGCACAGCCGAGTGCGGCCGAACCGCCGGCGGGGATCAAAGCCGCGAGGCAGCACGTAGAGGAAAAAGCAAAATCGCTGGAGCAAGCGAAGGCTCGGCGCGAAGCCGCGGCCGATGACATCGACAGCGACTTCCTCGGTGAGATTCGCAAAGGGGTCGCTGCCCGCTTGTCCGCGCTCGAACAGTATCGGAGCGCTTTCGCAGCGCTTGGCCCGCGGGAGGGAAAACCAGAACCAACGCCGACACCGGCGCCGAAATAGCTGTTCCGGCACACAGGTGCAACGAACCGCCGACGTCGGTTCGCTGCCGTACAACCTCGGCCGGGATCGACTCAAGCGCCTGAATGACGCGTCGCGATCAGACGCCGGACCTGCGCACGCCCTCGAAGCCGAGGTGGTGCATGCATTCCCGCAAGATCAGCAAAACCGCCGCGGCCTTCCGATCGAATGGCGACCCGAGGCTTGCAACCGAGCGCGCCTGAGAAGCGGCGGCGAATCGTCCAAAGAGGCCTTCGACCTCGTCGCGGTCGCGCCGCTCGCCATCGGAGTGCATGCCCAGCAGAGCATGCAGGACCGGATCGTCGGTCGACAGGTCACCGCGCGCCGCCTGCCGCAATGCCGTGGCCGACAAGGCGTCTTCGACGACATCGATGGCCCGCTCGATCTCGACGGCGGTCGGCGGGTCGTGTTTGAAGACGTGGTCAACGAGGTCTTCGATGCCGACGGCGACCCGCCATGTGGATGCGGCCTGATCGTCGAAGACCGTCTGACGAGCCTCGAATCGAAGCCGCGTGATGCCGGATGACGCCGACATGTCAATGCGCGAGACGCAACTGCACCTTCACCGCACGCTCGCGATCGCCGGCGGCATCGAAGGCGGCCAGGCAGTCGTCGAGCGGATAGCTGCCGGTGATGATCGGGCGCACGTCGATCGTGCGGCGGCCGATCAGTTCGGCGGCCTGCGCGAATTCTTCGTGGAAGCGGTGGGTGCCGATCCAGTGGATCTCGCGTGCCACCAGCATGTTCAAGGCCACCTGGCGCTCACCGCTGACGCCCACCTGTACCAAGGTGCCACGTGGCCGCAGCACGCGCACGGCGGTGTCGATCGCGGCCTGCGCGGCCGTGCATTCGAACACCACGTCGAAGCTGCCCTTGGCGGCGGCACGCGCTTCGAGCGCATCGGGCCGCGCGCGCAGGTTCAGTGTCTGCGTGGCGCCCATCGCGGCGGCGGCACGCAGTGGCGGATCGAACAGATCGGTGGCCACGATCTCGGCTGCGCCCGCGTGTCGTGCCGCGGCCACGCACAGCGAACCGATGGGCCCTGAACCCATCACCAGCACCGAGCGGCCATCGAGCCGGCCGCCGACGCGGTTGACCGCGTGCAGCGCGACGGAGAGCGGCTCGCAGCAGGCGGCCTCGCCGGCGTCGATGCCTGCGGGCAGCACGAAGCACTGCGCGCCCTTGACCAGCATGGCTTCGCGGAAACCACCCTGCACGTGCGGCATGGTCATGGCCGACCCGAAGAAACGCATGTTCAGGCATTGGTTGAACAGGCGCTGCCGGCAGTATTCGCAGGCGCCGCAGGGCTGGCTGGGATTGATCGCGACCAGGTCGCCGGCACGCACATGGCTGACTGCCGCACCGGCGGCCCTCACCGTGCCCGCCACCTCGTGACCGAGCACGATCGGCTCGCGCACGCGGATCGGGCCGAAGCCGCCGTCGTGGAAGTAGTGCAGGTCGGAACCGCAGATGCCGCCGGCAGCGATGGCGACCACGACCTCGTCGTCGGCGGGTTGGGCCGGCGGCGGCAGGGTATCGATGCGCAGATCGTGCGCGGCATGCAGGCGGGCGGCTCGGATGGTCATGATGGTCTGGCGCGGGGCAAAGAGATGGGACGGCGATGGCAGGACTACGGCCGAACGACGGAGATCATGCGGGCGGATCGGCGCTCGCAAGCGCCTGGCACCCGGTGTCGGCGTTCAGGGCATCAGCATCGATGGTAGGCCGGTCGCCAGGACCGGCACGTAAGACACCAGCAGCAACACGACGATGTTGGTGATCAGATAGGGCGTGATCGCGATCACCACCGGCGTCAGCGGCAGGCGCGCGATGTTCGCGCACACGAACAGGCACACACCCACCGGCGGCGTCGTCAGCCCGAGCATCAGGTTGATGACCGCGAAGGTCGCAAAGTGCAGCGGGTCGATGCCCACGCCCTGTGCCAGCGTCAGCAGCGGCACGAACAGGATGATCAGCGCGGCGATGGTTTCCATGAACATGCCCACCACCAACAGCAGCACGTTGATGAGCAGGATCACCAGGTAGCGGTTGTCGGTGATCGACAGCACCGCCTTGGCGAGGGCCTGCGGAATGCCCTCGGCCACGAGGATCCAGCCGAAGACGTTGGCGAAGCCGACCAGCACGAGGATGGCGGCCGAGGCCACGGCGCTGTCGGCGATGATGCGCGGCACCGCGCGCCAGGGAAGCTCGCGATAGATCAGCAGGCCGACCACCAGCGCGTAGACGCAGGCGACGATCGCCGTTTCGGTGGGGGTGGCCAGCCCGGACAGCAGGCCCACCAGGATCAGCGCGGTCATGGCCACCGCCCAGAAGGCGCTGAGGAAGGCGCGCGCCAACTCACCGAAGCCCTGCCACGGCTGCTGCGGATATCCGTGCCGGCGCGCAAGCAGCCAGGTGGTGACCATCATCGCCACACCCATCAACACGCCCGGCACGGCGCCGGCGAGGAACATCTTGCCCACCGAAATGCCCGAGAGCGCCCCGACGATGATCATGGGCACGCTGGGCGGAATGACCGGGCCGATGGTGGACGAGGCCGCGGTGACGGCGGCCGAGAACGCGGGCGGATATCCCGCCCGCACCATGCCGGGAATCATCACGCCGCCGATCGAGGCGGCATCGGCCACGGCGGTGCCGGAGATGCCGCCAAACAGCATGGACGCGGCCACGTTCGACAGGCCGAGCCCGCCCCGGATCCAGCCGACCAAGGCATTGGCCAGGCGGATGATGCGCGGCGTGATGCCGCCGTGATTCATCAGGTTGCCGGCCAGGATGAAGCCGGGAATGCACAACAGCACGAACACGTCGATGCCGGCGAACATCTTCTGCGGGATGACCACCAGCGGAATGTCCGACAGCGCCAGGTAGGCGAGCGAGGACAGGCCCAGGGTCAGCGCGACCGGCAGGCCCACCACCAGGCCGACGACGAACACGGCGACCAGCAGCAGCAGCGCGGTGCTCATGGCGTGGGTTCTCCGTCACGCGTGAGCGGCGGCGGCCAGACAAGATTGATCAGTGCGAACAGCGCGAGCGCGCCCAGCAACACCAGCACCGAGCCGTGGATGAAGTCCATGCGCCACTCGAGCGCCGGCGAGGTCTGGAAGGCGCCGATCGCCGTGAACTGCCAGGCCGGCGCGATCAGCACTGCCGCGAGGCCGAAGCCGGCCAGTGCCACCAGGCGCTGCAGCAGGCGCGGCCAGGGCGCCGGCAGCGCCGCGACGACGAGGTCGACATTGACCAGATCGCCGCTGCGCCACGACGGGCCGACACCGAAGGCGGCCAGGAACAGCAGCGCGAAGCGGGCGAGTTCCTCGGTCCAGATCGGTGAGTCGCCGATCAGGCGACCCACGATCTGGACACCGACCGACGTCATCAGCACCAGGAACGCAAGCGACGCCGCGAACCGCAGCAGACGGACGATGCCTTGGACGGCCGGGGGCGGCATGGACTCGGGCAACCGTTGCAAACGAAAGAACGAAGAAGCGAGGGCAGGACGGCCCGCCTGCGCGGGCCGGCGCTCACTCGTGGATGATCACTTGCCGGCGAACAGTTCTTCGACCGTGGCGCGGACCTCGGGCTTGACGTTGGCCAGCACCGCGTCCTTGGCCTTGGCCGCGAACGCCGCCTTGTCGACCTTGACGAAGGTCATGCCCTTGTCCTGCAGTTCCTTGGCGAGTTTGACCTCATCGGCTTCGAACAGTTCGCGCTCGTAGGCTTGCGCAGCCGCCGCCGCCTCCATGACCGCCTTCTGGTCATCGGCCGAGAGCTTGTTCCAGGAGATGTTCGAGATCGTCAGGTAGATCCACGAGCGCACATGCTCCGTGAGATTGACGAACTTCTGCACCTCGTTGAAGTTGGCCGACTTGATCAGCGCGAGCGGATTCTCCTGGCCCTCGATCGTGCCGTTCTGCAGCGAGGTGAACACTTCGGAGAAGGCCATCGGCGTCGGGCTGGCACCCAGCGCTTTCCAGACATCCACGAACAGCGGCACATTGGGCACGCGCAGCTTCATGCCGTTGAGCTTGTCCGGCGATTCGATGGCGCGCTGCGAGGTGAGGTTGCGCGGGCCGCGCGCGAAGTACGCGATCGGGCGAATGCGCGCCTTCTCGATGATCTGGGCGCGCACCTTCTGGCCGATCGGGCCGCCGGCGACCTTGTCCATGTGCTCGAGCGATCGATAGGCATAGGGCACGGCCAGCAGCGCGGCCATCGGTGCCCAGTTCTGCAGGCTCTCGCCGGTGATCGTCATGTCGACCGTGCCGAGCTGCATGCCGTTGATGAGGTCCATTTCCTTGCCGAGCGACTCATTGGGGAACACCTTGACCTCGATTCGGCCGTTGGTGCGCTTGGCCAGCTCTTCGCCGAAATGAACCGCCGCCTTGTGCCAGGTGTTCTGCTCGTTGGCCAGATGGCCGAGCTTGAGGGTGAGTTCGGCGGCGTGCGCACCTGCCGACAGCAGCGGTGCGGCGAGCACGGCGACGGCCCAACGTATCAGATTCTTTTTCAGGGACATGGTTCTCCTCCAGGGGTTGTCTTGCCGGGCTTCAGCCCGGCGTATCGTCGAAAAACTCGGGAAAGGCGGCGGCAATCGCCGGCAGGTCGCGCAAGATCTCGCGCAGGTGGCTGCGCACGGCGGCCTCGGCACGCTCGACGCCGCCGTCGGCGATTGCATCGACGATCAGCCGGTGCTGGCGGATCAGCGCATCGATCGGCATCTTGCGTACGCTCAAATGGCGCACGCGGTCCATGTGCGACTTGAGGCTCTGCACCAGGCCCCACGCACGCTCTTTGCCGGCCGCGCGTGCCAGCAGGTGGTGGAAGTATTCGTCCAGCACGATGAAGCGTGCTGGATCGCCGGCCTCGGCGGCCTTGGCCTGGAGGGTGAGCTGCACGCGCAGTTCGGCCACCAGTGCGGGATCTGCCTGGCGGGCCACCAGCTTGATGATGTCGGCCTCGACCGCCTCGCGCACGAACTGGGCATCGGTGACCGCACGGTCGGAGATCTTGCGGATGACCGTGCCGCGCTGGGGCTGCACCTCGACGAAGCCCTCTTCGGCGAGCTTGATGAAGGCCTCGCGCACGGGCTGACGACTGACGGAGTAGGTGGCCGCGATCTCCGACTCGGAAATGCGCGTGCCGGGCGCCAGATCGTTGCGGATGATGCGCTGGCGCAGCAGCTGATGCAGCTGCGGGCCCACCGGCGCGCTCGAGTTGATGGCGGCCGGCGCGGCAACGACCTCACCTGCCTGATGGGATTCGCTCTCCATGCCCGATGCTATCTCCATACTTCCATACTAGTCAACAGTTGGCTAGAATCGGCGCGATCGCGATGCGGAGGCGAGTGATGAGACAGACTTGGCGTTGGTTTGGCCCCCAGGACCGCGTGTCGATCGACGACATGCTGCAGGCGGGCGTCGAAGGGGTGGTGTCGGCGCTGCATCACATTGCCGACGGCGAGGTCTGGTCGGCGGCCGAGATCGCCAAACGGCAACGCGAGATCGGCACCCGGGCCAACGGCGCACCCAGCGGCCTGGCCTGGGAGATCGTCGAGAGCCTGCCGGTGTCGGAGGCGATCAAGAAGCAGGACGGCGACTGGCGCCGCCACATCGAGAACTACAAGACCAGTCTGCGCCACTTGGCCGAGGCCGGCATCCACGTGGTGGTCTACAACTTCATGCCGGTGCTCGACTGGACGCGCACCGATCTGGCCTACGAGTTACCGACCGGTGCCACCTGCATGCGTTTCGATTTCGTGGATTTCGCCGCGTTCGACATCCACCTGCTGCAGCGCCCGGGTGCCGACACCGACTATCCGCCCGAGGTCGTGCGCACGGCTGGCGAGCGCTTCGCGGCGATGAGCGAGGAGCGGCGCGTGCAGCTGTCGCGCAACGTGGTGTTCGGCCTGCCGGGCGCGACTGGCAGCTATTCGATGGACGACGTGCGCCGGCTGCTGGCCGAGTATTCGGCGATGCCGGCCGACACGCTGCGCAAACACCTCGTCGACTTCCTCGAAGAGGTTGCGCCGCTGGCGCAGTCGCTGGGCATGCGCCTGGCCTGCCATCCCGACGATCCGCCCTTCCCGCTGCTGGGCCTGCCGCGCATCATGTCCACCGAAGACGACTACCGCAAGCTGATCGAGGCCGTGGACATTCCGGCCAACGGCATCGCCTTGTGCGCAGGCTCGCTCGGCGCGCGCGGCGACAACGATCTGCCCGGCATGGTCGAGCGGCTCGGCGGGCGCGTGCACTTCATGCATCTGCGCAACGTCAAGCGCGAGTCGACGGACATCCGTGGGTCGTTCTTCGAAACCGAGCACCTGGGTGGCGACAACGACATGGTCGCGATGATCGATGCGATCCTGCGCCAGGAGAAGGCGCGTCGTGCGGATGGTCGCGCCGACCCGGTGATCGCGATCCGCCCCGACCACGGCCTGGACATTCTCGATGACCTCAGGCGCCGCGCCCAACCCGGCTATCCGGCGATCGGCCGGCTCAAGGGGCTGGCCGAGATCCGCGGTGTGATGACCGCGCTCGAACGGCTGCACGCGCGCGACGGCGCGGGCCGATGAGCATAGCACCGCGACTATCGCTCACAGCCCTGCCGGCCTCGGTGGCGCGGCCGTCCTACACGCCGGCGCAGCACGGCGTGGGCATCGTGCACATCGGCCTGGGCGCGTTTCATCGCGCGCATCAGGCCGTGTATACCGACACTGCGCTCGGCGTCGCGGGCGGCGACTGGCGCATCGCCGCGGCCAGTCTGCGTAGCACGGCGGTGGCAACGGAACTCGCCGCCCAGCAGGGTCTGTACACCTTGATCGAGCGCGACGCGGGCGGCGATCGCGCGCGCGTCATCGGCAGCATTGCGCAGGCACTGGCCGGGCCCGATGTCGTCGCCATGCTGCTCGAGCGCATGGCCTCGCCCGACACGCGCATCGTGTCCCTGACCGTGACCGAGAAGGCCTACGGGCTCGATCGCGCGCACGCCGGCATCGATGTCGATCATGCCGACGTGGCGGCCGACCTGCTCGCGCCGCGCCGCCCGCGTGGCGTCTGCGGCCTGTTGGTCGAAGGCCTGAGGCAGCGCCGCGAGCGCGGGCTCGCACCGTTCACCGTTCTCTGCTGCGACAACCTGCCCGACAACGGCCGCCTGCTGGCCGGCGCGGTGATCGACCTCGCCCGTCACAGTGACCCTGCGCTGGCCGACTGGATCACGGCACGCGCGAGCTTTCCGTCGACCATGGTCGATCGCATCACGCCGCGGGTCGGCGAGCAGACCCTCGCCGATGCACAGCGGCTCACCGGCTGTGTCGATCCCGCCGCCGTCGAGGCCGAGCCTTTCACGCAGTGGGTGATCGAGGACCGCTTCCCGCTCGGGCGCCCGGCCTGGGAACTCGCCGGCGCGCACATGGTCGACTCGGTCGCGCCCTATGAGCGCATGAAGCTGCGCATGCTCAACGGCGCGCATTCGCTGATCGCCTATGCGGGCTTTCTCGGCGGCTGCGATTTCGTTCGCGATGCGATGGCCTGGCCGGCACTGGCCGCCTGGGTGCGCCGGCTGATGGCGCAGGCGGCGGCCACGCTCGAGCCATTGCCCGGCATCGACACTGCCGACTACGCACGTCAACTGCGCGAGCGCTTCGAGAATCCCGCGATCCGTCACGCCACCGCCCAGATCGCGATGGACGGCACCGAGAAGATGCCCCAGCGCATTCTCGAACCCGCAATGGTCGCCATCGGACGCGGCCTGCCGATGGATGCATTCGCGTTCGCGACCGCCTGCTGGATGCGCTATGCATTGGCGCGCCACGACGATGGCCGGCCCTACCCGCGCAACGATCCGCGCGATGCGGCGATCGACGCACGGCTGCGGGACCGGACGGATTCAGCCGAGGACATCTACGACGCGCTTTCCGGGCTCCCGTTCGGCGCACCCGAAGGCCTGTGGCTGCAGGACCGATGGCGCGAAGCCGTCATCGTCGCACTGCGCCGCCTGTTGGCCCGGGGCACGCGCGACGGACTGCCGGTCGCGCCGGGTTGATCCGAACCATGGCGCGATGCCACAGCCCGACCCCCCGCATGGCGCCACGCCGGGACGCGCGAGCACGGCGACACCCGGCGGCATCATCCCTGGTCAGGGCATCGCCATGCGCAGCAGCCCACCATCGACCGGAATCTGCGTGCCGGTGATGTAGCGCGCCGGCTCCGAGGCCAGGAACACGACCAGCGCGGCGAGCTCCTCGGGCTCGCCGAAGCGGCCGATCGGAATGCTCCGGTCGATCTCCGCCTGACGCGCCTGTTCCGTTGGCAGCAGGCGCTCGACGATCTGCGGTGTATTGATGCGCCCCGGCTGCACGCAGTTGACGGTGACGCCATCGGCAGCCGCCTCCACCGAGATCGTGCGAGACCAGCTCCAGAGCGCGGCCTTCGCGGGGCCGGCGGCGTTGCTCTTGGCGCTGGTCATCGCGCCGGTGAGCGTGACGATGCGGCCCCAGCCGCGTGCGCGCATGGCGGGCAGCAGGCCCTCGGTGATGCGTCGCGCGGCCAGGAAGTTGAGCGCGAACGATTCCTCCCACCAGGCTTCGACGTCATAGTCGCCCTTGGGTGGCGGCCGCGAGTTGCCGGCGTTGTTGATCAGAATGTCGACCGTGCCCAGGCTGCGTCGGGCGGCCTCGACCACCGCCGTGCAACCAGCGATGGTGGTCACATCGGCGGCCACCGAATCGACGCGGCCGCCGGCTTCGCGTACCGCCTGCTCGGCCGCCTGCAGCCGGTGCTCGTCGCGCGAGCTGATCAACAGCTCGACACCTTCGGCCGCCAGGGCCAGCGCGACGGCGCGGCCGATGCCGGTGCTCGCGCCGGTGACCAAGGCCTTGCGGCCTGCGATTGCAAGATCCATGGGTGTGTCTTCGCCTCGTGTTCGTCGACCGGACTATTTCCACGCGAAGCGCGGTTGCTCGTAGTGAGCCACGCGCGTGACCCGGCCGAGTATGCAGACCTCGCGGAATTGATAGAGGATGGCCGCGGTGGGCGCCGCGATCCAGGTTTCGCCCACGGGCATGCGCAACACCGGGTGTTCGCTGTCGGTGTTGTCTTCGAGCCATGGCGCATCCTCGCGCAGGAACTCGCGCACCGGTATGCGGTGCAGGCTCGCGACCTCGCCGGGGTTCGGCGTCAGACCGGCGGCCTCGCCGGCCCACACCACCACCGGCGTCATCACGTAGCCCGAACGTGTGACGAAGTCGTCGAGCCGGCCCAGCACCGCCGCTTCGGGCAGCGTCAGGCCCGTTTCCTCGCGCAGCTCGCGCAACGCGGCCTGCTCGGGGGTTTCACCGGCATCGATGCGACCACCGGGCAGCGCCCACTGACCCGCGTGCCGGCGCAGGCTGGCGGCACGCCGGGTGAGCAGCAACGCGGCGTCGCGACTCCAAGCGGTGGGCGCATCGATGCCGGTCAGATGCGCGCCATCGCCCTCTTCGAGCACCACCACCGCCACCGCCGCATGATGCAGTTCGTCGACCACGCCCGCCAGCACCGTCAAGGCGCGCAAGCGTGCCTGCAGTCGTTCGCGCATGGCGCCCTCGACCAGCAAGGAGACCTGGGAAAGCGGCGATTGCTTCGGCATGCTTCTCCACTTTTGCTTTTGACTTGCCAACGAAACGTGACAACGCCACAACACGCTCGTGGTACACCCGATCGCGACTGCTATCGTCGGGGCGCTGACCGATGTCGCGCTCCATGATAACGGTGCGAAGCATCTTGCCCCTTCGAACGCCTGTGCCCGCCGGGCACACCGACGCGGCGGCGACGGCAAGTGCTTGCACGAAAAGCGACCCGCACCGAACCACAGAAAAGCATGACCCGAATCGTCTTTGGCCTGATGTCGGCGGCCGATCGCGTCGACACGATCGACCAGCTTGCCGAATCTCTGCTTCCGGCGCGCGTGATCGTTCACCAAGATCATCATCGCCTTGCGCGCCGCCACTTCGATGCCCCGAATGTGCATCTCGTACCGAACCCTGGCGCGACCGGCCGGGAAAGCCGGGATCCGGCCGGCGGCGTACTGCGCATGCTCGAGCATGCGCTCGAGCATTTCCAGTTCGATCTGCTGATCACGCTCGCACCGACCTGCCTGCCGATCCGGCCGCTGGCCGAACTGGTCGACTATCTCGAGGGCCATCCGGCCGATGCCTACACCGATCTCGTCATGCTCGACGACGATCCCGAGGCACTGGCCGAGTTCGCTGCCGAGATGTTCTACCCGGCCGGGTCACTGCGCCAGCGTGCGATGCTCAAGCTACGCGATTTCGCGCTCTCGTCGGGTTTTGACCGCATCGGCCGTCAGGGGCTGAGCATCGCGAGACCGAAACGACGAGACTGGCGCTGGCGCGCCGGCCAGCACCTCGCCCGCGCCGCTCTCGAGGGCAAGACCGCAGGCCATCCGTTCGGGCCCGCGCTGCGCCCGGCCGTGGGCGCGCCGTGGTTCGGCGCCACGCGCCCGGTGCTCGAGCGCATGCTGGAGATCGGTCGCGATGGCCGCATGCTCGCGCACTACCGGCGTTGCCGGTCGGTTGACGAGAACTTCTTCGCGACCGTGATCGCGAACATGCATTGCCGCGTCGAGCCGATGCTCCACTTCACCGACGACCCCGACCCGAGCGGTCGCGCCCACGATCTCGATGCCTCGGGCCTGGCACGTGCGCGCGCGTCCGGAAAGTTCTTCGCGCACAGATTCGGCGACGACCCGCGCGATCCGGTGCGCCTGGCCGCGCTGGCCGCCATCGAGCGCGATCATGTGCGCAGCCGAGCCGGCCGCATGCCGGCGACGATGTCGGCGATGCTGGCGGAGATCACCCGCTCGGTCGACGCGCGACACGCTCTGCGTCATGTCGACACCGGCGCCGAATCGGTGACGAACTGACGGCGCCGATGTCGCTCAGTGGATCTCGGCGGAGTCCGCCATCGCCTTGAGCAGCTTCGCGATGTCGAAGCCGGGTGCGCGCGCGCACTCCAGGATCACGGCCTCGCGGCGGGTCAACAGATCCACCGTCTGCTCGATCCGGGCCACGGCGGCCGGGGGAATCACGACCGCGCCGTGACAATCGGCGTGGATCAGGTCGCCGTCATCGACCGCCATTCCGAAGACATTGACCGGCTTGCCGAAGTCGACCACGTGCACATGGGCGTGGCTCGGGCCGATCTTGCCGGCCAGCAACTGGAACCCCGGCGCGCACTGGGGCAGATCGCGAATCGAACCGTTGGTGACCACACCCTGGCACCCGAGACCGAGATGGATCGCCGTATTGACCTCGCCCCAGAGCGCGCCGAAACCGGGGTTGGGATCGAGATCCTGGACCACGCTGATCGACGGCGTCGGTCCGCCCTCTGCCACGTAGGTGTAGTAGGCGGCGCGCAGCGAGCGTTGCTCGGCCGGCGGCAGCACGGCGGGCGTGACCGCGCGAATGGTCGCGGTGCGCGCGAAGCCGACCATCGGCGGCATGGCGGCATCGCGACAGACCATGTTCTCGACCGTGAAGCCGGTCGCGCGACGCTCGGGCATGATCAGTTCGAGCGCATTGCAGATCGTCGGGGTGTCGAAACGCCTGAGCATTTCGAGTTGGTCGGCGCTGATTTCGTTCACGGTAGCTTCCTCGTCATCTTGGCATCGGGATGATACGAGGCCGGCGTCAGTGGACGCTGCGCCAGCCGCCAGCCGCCCGCCGCGCCGCCCACCGTGCCGCCGGCCGCCCCGCCCACCGCGTCGCCGGCCGCGCCGCCCACCGCGTCGCGCCCGAGCCGGCGCGGACGCTCGCTGCCACCGGCTGCGCCATGACACCGTCGCCCGTCCTGTGTCAACATCAACCGGTTCCGGTGCGGCGCCGACCAACCGCGCTTGCCCCGCCGACGTCAAGACAGGAGACACCCATGACCGACACCTTGCAGGTCAAACGGCTCGCCAGCGCGCTGGGCGCGGAAGTCCGCGGCATCCGACTGGCCGGTGCGGGCCCGGCCGAAATCGCGATCGTGCGCGAGCTGATCGCCGAGCACATGGTGCTGTTCTTTCCCGGGCAGCATCTGAGCGTCGACGATCATGTCGCGTTCGGCGCGCAGTTCGGCCCGCTCGAACCGCACCCCAATGTACGCAATGCGTATCTCGAACATCCGAACATCTTCGAGCTCGCCGCGACCAAGGGCGGCATTGCCGACGAATGGCACAGCGACATCACGTTTCAGGAACACCCGTCGGTGTTCGCGATCCTGAACATGGTGCGCTGCCCCGAAATCGGCGGCGACACGATGTGGGCCAATGCGGCCGCCGCCTACGACGGCCTGTCTCCGCCGCTGCGCGATCTCTGCGACGGGCTCAGCGCGCTGCACGATGCCGACCCGCACAACCGTGCGGACCAGACCTGCATTCATCCGGTGGTGCGCGTGCATCCCGTGACCGGGCGCCGCTCGCTGTTCGTCAATGAACACTTCACCCGCCGCATCGTGGAACTCAGCCACGAAGAGAGCGCGATGCTGCTCGGCTTTCTGACGCGCTGGATCTCCAGCCCCCGCTTCACGGTACGCTATCGCTGGCAGGCGGGCACGATCGCGATGTGGGACAACCGCTGCACGCAGCACTACGTGCTCAACGATTTCGAAGGCGAGCGCATCATCCAGCGGGTCACGGTCATGGGCGACGAGCCGCAGGCGGCGCAGCCGCCGCGCTGGCCCGCCTACCGGCGCGCCACCGGCGCCGGCGCCACCAGCCGGCTCGATCGTCAGCTCAACCGGCATCTGAAGGGCGAGCAGCCCGCCCTGGACGCCCTGCAAAAGGCCGCCTCATGATCACGGAAATCGTCTCTTTCACCACCCCGGTCGGCATGACACGCGAGCAGATGCTCGACGACGCGCAAGGCACGGTCGAGCGCTGGACCGACTATCCGGGTCTGGTGCGCAAGATGTTCGTCTGGGACGCCGAACGCCGACGCGGCATGGGCATCTATCTGTGGCAATCGCGCGAGCAGGCCGAGATCGCCCACGACGACGCCTGGCTCGACCGCGCCGAGCGTCATTGGGGCAACCGACCCGACATCGAACGCTACGACTGCTTCATGATTCTGGAGAACCCGGGCGGCGAGGTCGTGCGGCCGGCGATCGGATAGCGGCCGGATCAGTCACCCGCCCGGCACGGGATGCGACGCCGGGAAGGTGGCCACCACCCTGGCGTTGATTCGGCCATGTCCGGTTCGGGCTCGTCAGGCCGGCCCGCCGGCACCGGGTTCCTGCCCGCGGCGCGGATGCTTGCGAAATCGGGCCCACACCCCCACCTTAGCGAATGAAGGCCGGTCGCGTTCGCCGATGTGCGCGGGCGCGGGCTGCCGTCGATAGCGCTGCATTGCCTGGCTCCCGAGCGCGGGGCCTCTACCGATCAGGAGTCACCCGATGAACGCCCCCGATGCCGCCACGATCACGGTCGTCTGCCCGTCCTGCCGCAAGACCAACCGCCTGATCGCGACGCGCGCGGCAGAGGCCCCGGATTGCGGCGCCTGCGGCAGGCCGCTGTTCGACGGCCGGCCGCTCGAGCTCACCGATGGCGATTTCGATGCCGTGCTGTCCCGCACCGCCCTGCCGGTGGTGGTCGACTTCTGGGCCAGCTGGTGCGGACCGTGCAAGATGATGGCGCCGCACTTCGCCAAGGCGGCCGAGGCGATGCGTGGCCGGGTTCAGTTCGTCAAGGTCGATACCGATGCCAACCCGGCGCTTGCCAGCCGTTTCGGCATTCGCAGCATTCCCACGCTGGCGCTGTTCCAGAATGGTCGCGAGGTCAAACGCAGCGCCGGCGCGATGAGCGAGGGGCAGATCCGGGCCTGGCTCGGCTGACGGCACCAGGACGCGGTCAGAAGCGGGCGTGATCGAAGGCGCGCCAACGCATGGCCGAATAGCCGATCAGCGCCACCAGCAGCGCGATGCCGGCCACCGACGAACAGGTGAAGCATGTGCCTGCCACCAGTGCCGGCGCGGCCATCGCCTCGCTGGCCCAACCCATCATGGCGCTCATCGTGGTGATGCGCAGATAGCGGCGCATGTAACGCGGCAGGAAGCGCAAGCCGCGATTGCGGTTCGAGCGCACGATCGAGGCGTGCACGAAACGATCGGCACGCGCCGGCACCTCCTCGAACATCCACACGAACGAGAAATAGCGCCAGAGCAGTTGCCAGAACGTGTCCGGGTGGTTGGCTTGATCGGCTGGTTCGGTCATGGGCTTTCTCACGGAGCCTGAACGCGCATGTCGGCAGTCTGCCTGCCAGCGCGGCGCTGCCTCAATCGGGCGGTCGGGCCGACGGCCAGGCGGTTGACACCGGCCGCCAAGCGTACGCCCGAGTGTGAGCCGGGCCAACAGCATGATTGCGGGGCGGCAGAAGGCGACGCTCTCCGGGAGCAGACCTCATGCCCGGCTGGGCGGCGCTGCCGACCCGCCACAGCGAACGGCCTGATGCGCAGCCTATACTGCACCGATGGCAAATGAAACCTCATCGACCGATGCCGAGATCCTGATCTGGGGCCGCGCAAGCTCTGCCAATGTTCAGAAGGTGCTCTGGGCCCTGGGAGAACTCGGCCATCCGTTCCGACGCATCGACGCCGGCGGCCGCTACGGCGTCGTCGACACGCCCGAGTATGGTCGGCTCAATCCGAACCGGCGGGTGCCCACGTTGCAGCAAGGGTCGCTGACATTGTGGGAATCGAATGCGATCGTGCGCTATCTGGCACGCCGTTACGGCGGTGTTCTGCAGCCCGCCGGCGAGGCCGAGTCGGCGATCGCCGAGCAATGGATGGACTGGGCCGCCACCACCTTCACCCCGGCCTTCACCGGCGTGTTCTGGCAGGTGATCCGGTTCGCACCCGATGAGCGCGACGCGGCCGAACTGGCGCGTCAGCACGAGCGGCTGATGGCCGCCGCCGCCATCGCCGATGCGCACCTGGCGCAGACTCGCTGGCTCGGCGGCGAGCACTTCTCGATGGCCGACATCCCGGTCGGCGCGACGATGTATCGCTACTTCGACATGCCGATCGAACGCATCGACACGCCGCATCTGCGGCGCTGGTACGAAGCGCTCGGTGCACGCACGGCGTATCGCGCCACCGTCATGACGTCCTACGACGAACTGCGCGGCCTGCGCCCCAAGACCTGAACCACACGACGCCCCAGCCAGGAACGAGACAACGATGAACGACGAATCACGAACACGTGACCCCATCGGCGAGGGCGCCAGCATCGGTCTGATCGGCCTGGGTGCGATGGGGCGCGGCACGGCCGGCCGTCTGCTCGCGGCCGGCTACCAGGTGATCGGCAGCGATCTCGACGCCGGCGCACTGTCCTGGCTGGCTTCCCAAGGTGGCACGCCCGCGCAATCCGCAGCCGATCTGACCCCTTGCGACGCGGTCATCCTGTTCGTGGTCAACGACCGTCAGACCGAGGCCGCGCTCTACGGCGAGAACGGCGCGGTCGCCCATCTGCGTCGGGGCACCGTGGTCGTCACCTGTTCGACCATGCCGCCGGCCTATGTGCAGAACCTCGGTCCGCGACTGGCGGCTGACGGCCTGCGCCACGTCGATTCGCCCGTCACCGGCGGCCGCCTCGGTGCCCGGAACGGCACCATGACACTGATGGTCGGCGCCGACCCGGCCGACCTCGCACGCGTGCGCCCGGTGCTCGAAAGAATCGGCGGACGCATCTACCACCTGGGCGACGCACCGGGCGCCGGCGCGCAGATGAAGGTCATCAACCAGTTGATGTGCGGGGTGCACATCGCCGCCGCCGGCGAGGCGCTTGCGCTGGCCAGGCGGCTGGGCCTGCCGCTCGATGTCACGCACGAGATCTTGTGCAGCGGCGCCGCCGGATCGTGGATGCTCGGCGATCGCGGCCCGCGCATGGTCAACGGCGACTGGGATGATGTCGCCTCGGCCGTCGACATCTTCGTGAAGGACCTCGGGCTGGTGCTGGAGGCCGCCGAGGCCAGCGGCCATGATGCCGACTTGGCGCGTACCGCGCACGCGCGCTTCGTCGCCGCGAGCGAGGCGGGGCTCGGCGGCAAGGACGACTCGGCCGTGATGCTGACCTATCTGGACGACACTGCCGACGACGGCGGCTGAGCCTGACGGGCGACGGCGGCTGAGCCTGACGGGCGACGGCGGCTGAGCCTGGCCGCCAATCGCGGCCGGCGGGGGCGATGACCCGCCCCCACGCGATCCCTCAGCCCGCCGGCCTGCCCACCGCCACCGGACGCACCGGTGCTCCGGCGGCGCCCTTGTCCAGCGTGGGCAGCACCATTGCACACGACAGCCAGACCTTGTCGCGGGCCATCTCACCGAGCTTCATGTTTTCGAGGTGATAGACACCGGCCTCGGTGAGCATATGGTGATGGATCGCGAACGGCAGGCCCGGCGGCGTGCCCTCGGCGGGGGGCGCCTTGCCCTGCAGCATCCCGCCTGGCACCGGATCGATGAAGGGCGTGTCGACGCCCACCGCCAGCACCGCCTGCTCACCCAGATAGTCGGCCGCATCCACGCTCAGCCCCGGTGCCATCGCGTAATAGGGTGTATCAGTGGCCGGATCCTGCCACTGATCGCTCCAGCCGGTGTAGATCCAGACCATGTCGCCCGGCAGCAGGCCGCGCTCGCCCAGCCCCTGCGCGGCGAGCATCGCCTTGATGTGCTCGGCCGTGACCAGCTGGCCGTCTTTCATGCGCTCGCCGCCGCCGACGTGGGCCTTGGCATCGAGCACGACCGCCGTGCTGACCAATGGCGGAATCTTGTCGATGCTCAGGCGCTGCAAGAGGGAGTCGGCACTGGGCTTGACCTCGGCCTGCTTGTAGCCACCGTAGTAGCTCGCGTCGTCGGCGCTGAACGGCTTGGCCGGATCCCAGGACGCGCCCTTGACCGCGAAGTGGCCGAGCGCGTCGATCTGCGTACCTTGCTGACCCGGCTCGGCACCGGCCTCGAAGGCCTCGCTGTTGAACGCATGGCGCGACCCGGGCACCCCCGCCGTCGGCTTGGCCTTCACGCCCGCACCGCTGGCGAATGGCGACTTCGGCATGGTGTTGCTGCGCGGATGCGAGGCCTCGTACCAGCGGGCACCGGGCTGCGCCATGTGCCAGGCACAGCGGCGGTTGGTGGCCTCTCCCAGCGTGTTGGCCATGCCGAGTTCGTCACCGGCCGGCCACGGCGGGGTGGGCGCCTGGCGCGCCAACTGGATCAATTCGGGGGGCTCGACGGCATGCCCGGGCGTGGTCGCGAATGCCATCGCGAGTGCGGCGGGGATCATCGCTTTCAGGTGCTTCATCGTCTCCTCCTGGCAGTGGGGTGTTGCTCGGTGACCGGGCGGTCACTTCATGTCTTGGCCCGACAGAATACGACCAGCTTGTTGCCATCGGGGTCGCGGAAGTAGCCGCCGTAAAAGCCGGTGGTGCCCCGCGGGCCGGGCGCGCCCTCGTCGGCGCCACCCAGTGACATGGCGCGCTGATAGATGGTGTCGACCGTAGCCTTGTCGTCGACGCCCAGCGCGATCATGGTGCCGTTGCCGACCGTGGCCGGCGCGCCATCCCAGGGCACGGCGACCCCGAACATCGGCGCCCCCTGGCGCGCCCACAAACGAATGCGGTCGTTGGGCTGCAGACGCTTGACCCCCTGATCGACGAACAAGGCGTCGTAGAACGCGGTGGCGCGCTCGAGGTCGTTGGTACCCAGGGTGATGTAACCGATCATCGATGTCTCCATGCGGGCGAACCGGCACGCACCATGCGCGCCGGCCGGATCGGAGCGAACGTTACCCGAATCCGCGGTGTCCGGTGAAGCCATCACCGGCAACAGGGATGATGGGATCGCGTCAGCGCTGGGTGCGCGCGAGCAAACCACCGATCAGGATGAACAGCGAGCCGGCGGCCCGGTTGAACAGGCGGCCGTGCACGCTCAACCACGGCGCGATTCGGCCCGCCATGCCGGCGACCAGCAACTCGTAGACCAACTCGACCGCGGCGAACGTGCCCCCCAGGATCAGGAAGTGCAGCCACAACGACATGCCGGGGACCATGAACTGCGGCAGAAATGCCGCGAAGAAGATCAGGGCCTTCGGATTCGAGACCGCGATCAGCAGACCCTGGCGGAACAGCGCCAGCGGACGCGCCACCGGCCGCGCGCGTTCGCCACCGTCGGCGGCCAGACCGGTCACCGCCATGCCCGGGCCGGCTGGCGCGCGCCAGAGCTGGATACCGAGCACGACCAGGTAGGCCGCACCGATCAGCTTGGCGATCCAGAACGCCTGCTCGGAGGCGGCCAGCAAAGCCCCCAGGCCGGCAAGCGAGGCGCCGACCAGTGCCAGGAAACCGATCACGCCCCCGAGCGCCGAATAGGCGGCCGGCCGCGCCCCGAAGCGGATCGCCTGGGTCAGCACCAACAGGCCGTTGGGGCCCGGTGTGAGGGACAGGCCGATGGCGGCCAGCAGATACAACAACCAGTGCTCGAAGCTCATGACGCGATGGGACCTGGAAACCGAGCGGCGCAGGCGCGCCGACGGCAGTGTGGATTTGTCGAAGTATGCGTTCAACGGGTATAAGACGGGTCCCCGACCTCATGCGACCGACGAGCCGACCGTGACCGACGCTCCCCGCTACGACTACGCTTCCCTGCTCGACACGACCACGACGATCTTCACGCGCGCCGGCCTGCCCGCCGATCGGGCGCGCTGCATCGCCGAAGGACTGATCGAGGCCGACCTGATGGGCCATCAGACGCACGGCCTCGCGCTGCTGCCCTGGTACCGGCAGATGATCGCGAACGGTGAGATGACCCTCGCCGGCGAACCCGACGTGATCAGCGATCGCGGTGCGGCGGTGACCTGGAACGGTCGCCGGCTGCCCGGTGCCTGGCTGGTCGGCAAGGCGGTCGACCTGGCGATCGAACGGGCCCGCACCTACGGCACGGCCACGGTCGTGATCGCCGACTCGCAACACATCGGCGCGCTGGCGGCCTACCTGCGCCGTGCCACCGATGTCGGCATGATGATCCTGATCGCATCGTCGACGCCCTCGGTCGGCGGCGTGGCACCGTATGGTGGCACGCGCGGTCTGTTCACACCCGATCCGCTGGCGGTGGGCATTCCCACCGACGGCACGCCGGTGCTGATCGACATCAGCGCCTCGATCTCCACGCTCAACCTGGCCAAGCAACTGCGCCAGCAAGGCCGCGACTTCCCCTACCCCTGGGCCATGGACGCGAACGGCGAGCCCACCGCCAGCACCCAGGTGGTGGTCGACGGCAGCGGCACGCTGCTGCCGGTGGGCGGCCTGGACCACGGCCACAAGGGCTTCGGCATGGCCTTGATGGTCGAGGCCTTGACGCAAGGCCTGGGTGGCTTCGGACGCGCCGATTCACCCAAGGGTTCGCGCTCGAACATCACGGTGCAGGTGTTGGATCCGTCGGCCTTTGGCGGCAGCGATGCCTTCGTGCGCCAGACCAGCTGGCTGGCCGAGGCCTGCCGCGCGAATCCGCCACGGCCAGGCGTGGACAAGGTGCGCATGCCGGGCGAGCGCGGCATGGCCAGGCGTGCCGAGGCGCTCGCCAACGGCGTGACGCTGGGCGCGGCCGCACAGGCCGGACTGGACGAAGCGCTCGCGGCGCTCGGGCTGGCGGGCCCTCGAACGACCTGAGAAAGCGGGCGGCCGCGGTGTCGTGATGGCAACCTTCTTCAGCACCATGATTCTCCGCGATGGCCGATTGTCGCGAGCGCATCGCCCCAAGCATCAGGTCGCAACGCCCGGCACCGGCATTCGAGCATTGCGCTTGAATGCTGGTCAGGCATCCGCCGGTATTGCGAACACCACCACCCACAGCAGCACGGCCGCCAGCGCCGCGGTCGCGCCCCGCCGCCAGCGCCGGCTTGCCGCATCATCGATACGACGCGCGAGTCGCATCGCCACCAGCGCCTGCAACAGATAGAACAGCGCGAACGCGCGCGACGCGAGCGCGATCACGCCGAAGATGTTGCTGGTCCAGACCAGCACGGTGGCGAACGCGGCGACGAGCGGATAGCCGAGGCGGGCCGACACCCGCGTGCCGAACTGATTCGCGAACACCCCGCCGGCGCCGATGGTGTCGGCGACCGCGGCGCTGAACTGGCTCATGGCGGCGGCCAGCACGAGCATCATCGGCAGCGCCGCGGTGATCCGCCCCGACAATTCGATGATCGCGTTCTCGTCGGGCGATCCGTGGGCATAGGGCGCCGTCAATGGCAGGGCCGCGACCACGAAGAAGACGTAGATGACGCCGGCCAGGGCCTGCGCGAGCAACATCGAACGGGCACGCAGCGGCGCCGGATACTTGCCGCCGAGATATTTCGAGGTCTCGAAGCCCTGCACGATCAGCAACATGCCGCCGAGGCGGCGAAGGGTCTCCCACGCATCGGCACCGGGCGCACCCAACGCAGAGAGGTCGTAGCCCCGCGTCACGTCGAAGTGCACCAGGCCGAGCAGCAGCGAGCCGATGATCGCGAGCTTGATCGTGACCGAGTATTCCTCGAGCCGCTCCAGGCCGTGCAGGCCTCGCAGCAGGCCGTACAGGCCGATGAAGGCGAGCACTGCGCTAGCCAGCGCATCGGCCGTGACCGGCGCATAGGCACCGATACCGGTCAGCACGAAGCCGCTCATCAGGCGGATGTAGAACGTGATCGAGATCACGTAGGCCAGCGCCAGCACGATGTCGGACACGCGCTCGAGCACCCGCTCGACGGGATCGCCGTGCGCAGTGCCACCCTTGTGTTCGTGCAGGATGTTGAAGCGCAGCGCCGACCCGATCCAGAACGACAGCGCGACGATCGCGACGATGCAGGCTGCCGCCCAGGCACCCGCGATGGCGGCCAGCATCGGCGCGACGACCAGGAAGCCGCTGCCGATGATCGAGGCCAGCGGGGTGACGGTGGCCCGCCAGAACGGGGAGTCGCGCACCGGACGACGCAGCATCGCCCCGGCCACGCCGATCGCGACCGCGATCAGCACGACATCGAGCAGCGTCAGATCGGCAGGCAACATGGCGTGCGCTGGGTCGGCGTGCGCGACGACGGGTCGCTCGGCTGCCGCGAGAACCCCGCTCAGGCCAGTGCCACCTCGACGAAGGTGTCGTTGTAGCAGGCGCCCGAGCAGATGTCGGTCCGCAGATCGGCGTCCATCAGCGCATTGACCGTCTGCCCGGTCGGGCTGGTGGCCAGCCAGCAACCCTTGGGCGAGTACACCACGCCCGCCCGCACCGACTGGCTGATGCGGGCGCGCAGATGAACCTCGCCGCGCCCGTTGAACGCGCGTACGATGGCACCGTCGGCGATGCCGCGCGCCGCGGCATCGGTCGGGTGGATCTCGAGCCGCTCGAGCCCGGCCGAGGCCGGGTCGGCGCCGAAGGTGGCATTGGTGCGCTTATCGGACGACGGGCTGATCAACACCAGCGGGGCCGTGGCACGGACGCGCTCGTAGCGCGGCAGCCCGCATCCCCATGCGCGCTCGAGCGACTCGGACATCAGCTCGATGCGCCCCGAGCCGGTCGCCGGCGCGACGTTGTCGCACATGCGCAGCGGCGTGCCGTCGCCAGCCCGCATCTCGAGCGAGAGCGGCAGATCGCGGCCGCGCGTACCGGCCAGGCGCGGATCGTCGGCATCGACCGCATCGTCCATGAGCTCGTCATCACTGGCCCGCAACGCCGGCTCCTGGAAGCCGAAGCGCGCGGCCAGTCGCCGGAAGATCTCGGTGTTGGGCAAGGCCTCGCCCACCGGCTCGATGACCGGCCGGGCGCGCTGCAGATAGTTCTGACCATACGCGCCGAACACGTCGTCGTGTTCGAAGTGCGAGCAGGCCGGCAGGATCACGTCGGCGTAGCGCATGCTGTCGGTCATGACCACGTCGGAGCCGACGACGAACAGATCGTCGCGGCGCAGCCCCTCGCGCAGTCGGTTCTGATCGGGATGCGTGCACACCGGATTGTGGTTGTAGATGAAGAGCGCCGCGATCGGTGGATCCAGGCTGCGATCGAGCAACAGGCGACCGACGTCGACGATGTTGATGGTGCGCGTGCCCGGCGGCACCAGGTCGGGCCGCTGCAGGCGGTTGCCGGTCAGGGGTGCGGCCAGGCCCGGCTTGGCGAAGATGCCGGCGCCGGGCCGACCGAGCTGGCCCAGCAACACGTTGAGCGCCATGATCGCGCGCAGTGCCGAGCCGCCATTGCGGCCACGCTCGATGCCATTGCCCACCGACAACGACAGGCGTTTCGCACCCATATAGGCCTGCAGCAGCGCCTCGAATGCGTCGGGTTCGATGCCGCATTCGTCGCACGCGCTTGGCGCGCTCCATTGCCGCGCCACCGCCATATAGGCGTCGACGTCGCGCACCCAGCGGTCGATGAAAGCGAGATCGAATGCGCCGCGCCGCTCGAGCTCGGCGGCGAGCGCGAAGGCCAGCACGACATCCGTACCCGGCCTGGGCTGCACGAACAGATCGGCCAGCTCGGCGATGCGGGTGCGCTTGGGGTCGACGACGACCAGGCGCGCGCCCTTGTCACGCGCCGCCTTGATGACCCGCGCCAGGTGCAGGTTGGACACGGTGACGTTGTTGCCCCACACCGCGATCAGGTCGGCTTCGGCGGCGCCCTCGGGCGCCATGCCGGGTGCCGCTCCGAACAGACTGGTATAGGCCGTGCCGCGGACGATGCCGCACAAGGGGCCACGATCGAGCAGACTGGCGCCGAGGCGGTGGAAAAATCGACGATCCATCGAACCGCCGGCGAGCTGACCGTGCGGGCCGGCATAGTTGAACGGCAACACCGACTGCGGCCCGTGGCGATCGATCGCCGTGGCCAGGCCTTCGTGCACACGCTGCAAGGCCTCGTCCCAGCTCACGGGCGCGAAGCCATTGCCGCCGCGCTCGCCGGTGCGCACCAGCGGATGTTGCAGGCGGGCGCTGCCGTGCACGAACTCCGGGTAGTAGCGCGCCACCTTGTTGCAGATGACGCCGGCGGTGTAGGGGTTCACGGACGAACCGCGTACCTGGACGACGCGCCCGTCGCGCACCCCGACATCGAGGCTGCAGGTGTCGGGGCAGTCGAGCGGGCATACCGAGGGCCGGAGGTCGGTGTCGTCACTGGTGCGGGTGGTGGCGGTCATTGGAGCTTCCAGGGGTCAGCGGCCGGCGCCGGCAGCAGGGTCGCGGCTGGCCACGCACCCGACCTCTCATGCCATCGAAGGACGGCCGATCGGGCATCTCGCGGCCACTATGCCATAGTCCGGACCATTGCCCGCACGGACCACCCGACCGCCCGACAGGCCATGCCCACACGAGCCCGGATCTCCGGCCGCAGGCCGGTCCTTCGCCTGGCGCTGACCGCGTCGCTGTTCGCGCTCGCGTGTTTGCGCGCGGGCGCTGCCGGCGCCGTCGATCAACCGCCCGCGATCGTCCACCCCAACGATCGGGCGCTGATCCCGGATCTCGTCCAAACCTTCTATGCCGATCGCACGCACGCGCTCGTGTGGGCGGACGACCGTCGCTTCGATCTCCTGCTCGACGCCATCGCGGGCCTGCTCGAACACGGTCTGGACCCCGAGAACTATCACCTGTCCAGCCTGCGTCGCCTGCGCGGCAATCCGATCGCGCGCGATCGGCTGGCCACCGATGCCTGGCTCTCGGCTGCCGCCCACCTGCTGCTCGGCAAGGTCGATCCGTTGCGCATCGAACCCGACTGGACCGCGCACTCGCGTCATGCCGACCTGAGCGCCGGGCTCGATGCCGCCCTACGCAGCGGCGACATCGCGAATGCGCTGTTCGCCTATGCACCCAAGCATCCGGAATACCGGGCACTGCGCCTCGAACTGCGGCGCCTGCAGCTTTCGCCCGATGCCGTCGCCACGCCGTCGGCGGCGAGCCGCCTGGCCGCCGACGGCCCGGCGCCGTCGCGCACCGAACGCATGGCGCGATTGCGCGCCAATCTCGAACGCTGGCGCTGGCTGCCCGACGATCTCGGCACACGCCATGTGCGCGTCAACATCGCCGGTTTCCGGGTCGAACGCTTCGAGCACGGGCGATCGGTTGCGACCCACAGGGCGATCGTGGGCCGCACCTATCGCAAGACCCCGGTCTTCTCGAGCCTGATCCGCTACGTCGTGCTGAACCCATGGTGGGAGACGCCGGCCAGCATCGCGGCACGCGACGAGTTGCCGATGTTCCGGCGCGACCCCGGCGCCGTGCAGCGGCTCGGCTTCCAGGTCCTGGACGCGCGAGGAAACGCGCTGGACCCCGCCGGCATCGATTGGCGCAATGTGTCGGCCGACCCTTTTCCGTTTCGCCTGCGCCAGGCCCCCGGCCCGCTCAATGCGCTCGGCCGGGCCAAGGTCATGTTTCCCAATGTGCACAACGTGTATCTGCACGACACGCCGGCCCGTGAACTGTTCGAACAGCAGCAGCGCACGTTTTCGTCCGGCTGCGTGCGCACCCAGAATGTCCTGGCCCTGATCGAATGGCTGTTCCAGGACAGCAGCACCTGGACCCCGGCGCAATTGCGCTCGACCGTCGACAGCGGGCGCGAAACCCACATCGCGTTACCCTCGCCCGTGCCGGTGCATATCCTGTATCTGACCGCCGAGCGCGATGGCGACCGGATCCGTTACCTGGGCGATGTCTACGACCGCGATGCGGGTTTGTTGAAGGCACTCGAACGAGATCCGCACGATCGCTGAGTTCGACCCTCCTTCTTGACGCGTGAACGATCTTGAGAGCATTTCGACGCAGAGTGTGCCGTTTCGGAAGTTTCTTGCGACGCGGCACACTTGATCGAACCGGCGCTTTCGCCGCGCCCGCCCACACGATGAGCCGACCCAGACGCCGGCCCGCGTCGATGCTTCTGGCCCTGCTCGTCGCCCTCGGTGTAGCGCCCCTGGCGGCGGCGCCGTCGATGCGCGAGCCGCGCGCCGCACTCGATTCGCGCGACGCCCGCGCGCTGGCGAATTCCTTTCGCCAAGCGCGCGCCGACGCACCCGCCTGGCGCCGCGAGCGCGACTTCGCTGCCCTGCTGCAGGCGCTCGAGAGCCTGCGCAGCCACGGCCTGATGCCGGCCGACTATCAGCTGGCGACGCTGCGACGGCTGCGCTCGAACCACCAGGCACGCGACCGGATCGCCACCGAGGCCTGGTTCGCGGCGGCCGTCGATCTCCTGCGCGGCAAGGTCGATCCGCGCCGCGTCGAGCCCGACTGGACCGCACCCGCGCGCGAGGCCGACCTGCCGCGCCTGCTGGCCTCGGCGCTGGCCAATGGCGAGCCTGCAGCCGCGCTGCTGTCGCTTGCGCCCACACATCCCGAGTACCGGATGCTGCGAGCGGCGCTGGCGCGCCTGCTCGCCGATCCGGCATCCTCGCTGCCGTCGAGCGGGCCCCTGCCGGCCAGCCATCCGTTGCACGAGGAGCCATTCCTGACGCAACTGTTTCGCGACGCGCGCGCATCGGCCGCCTCGCTAACGTCGAGCCGTGCACCACGCGACGAAGCGAATCTCGATACCGCCGCCCGTATCGCCAGCCTGCGTGCGAGTCTCGAGCGCTGGCGCTGGCTGCCCGACGACCTCGGGCGGCGTCATGTGCGCGTCGACATTCCCGCCTATCGTGTCACCGCCTACGATGGCAATCGCATCGTGCAGCGCCATCGCGCGATCGTCGGCGATGCCGATACGCGCACCCCCGTGTTTTCCGACCGGATCCGCTACATCGTCTTCAATCCGTGGTGGGAGACACCGCGCAGCATTGCGGTGCGCGACGAACTGCCGGTGTTCCGCCGTTATCCGTCGGCGGCACGGGTGCTCGGTTTCCAGGTCCTGGATGCCGGCGGCCGACGCATCGATCCGGACACCATCGACTGGCACGAGGTGTCGGCGGCGGCGTTTCCATACCGCCTGCGCCAGGCGCCCGGGCCGTTCAATGCACTGGGCCGCGCGAAGATCATGTTCCCGAACCGGCACGACGTCTATCTGCACGACACCGCTGCGCCCGAACTGTTCCTCGACACCGAACGCACGTATTCGTCCGGCTGTGTGCGCACCGATGGCATCGCGACATTGAGCGCCTGGCTGCTGGCCGAGACACCGCAATGGAGCGGCCGCCGCGTGACCGACGCAATGGACGGCGGACGCACGATTCGCGCCGATCTCGCCCGCCCGGTGCCGGTGCATCTGCTTTACTTCACGGCCGAACCGGACCCCGCACGCATCGATGGCGAAATCCGCTATCTCGACGACATCTACGGACGCGACCCGCGCCTGATCGACCTGCTCGATCGCACGCCGAACTGAGTTGGCGGCGACGGTGAGATCGAGGCGACGGTGAGATCGAGGTGACGGTGAGATCGAGGTGACGGTGAGATCGAGGCGACGGTGCACCGGCGAGCCGGACGATCGGTCCCGGTTCAGCCGTGCGCCGCCTGCCAGGCGCCCATGGATCCGAGATAGACGTCGACCTTGTCCACGCCCTTGCTGGCGAGCCAGCCGGCCGCCACAGTCGCTCGCATGCCGCTTGCACACATGAGCGTGTAGCGGCGGTCTTTGTCGAGTTCCCGCCAGCGCTCGTTGAGGTGGCCGACATAGATGTGCTCGGAGCCCGCGATCGCGCTTTCGCGCCGCTCATCGGCATCGCGCACATCCAGCAAGGTCCAGCCGCTCGCGCCGGCCAGGCGCTGCGCGACCTCGGTGGACCCGATCATCGGCATCGTGATCATCTGCTCGCCCTGCGCGGCGGCGGGCACCACACCGACATAGCCACCCTGCACGTCGTCGAGCCCGATGCGGACGAGATGCTCCATGGCGTTGGCAAGCTGGACCTCGTCGGACGCGACCAGAGCGATGCTCTCGCCTTCGCCGATGAACCAGCCGGCAAAGGCCGGGATCATGTCGACCGGCAGACTGATCGCGCCGGCAAGATGGCCGCTGGCATAGGCCATCGGATCGCGGATATCGACGAGATGATCGGCCTTCGCCGATCTCAATTGCTCCAGTGTGAGTGCGCGCGGCCGCAGCACGCGCGGGCAGGGCCGGGCCCCGGTCAGATTCAGGCGTTCCATCAGCCGGAAGTACGGCGGCTGGTAGTGGTTCTCGCGCACCTTGAAGCGAACGAACTCGTCCCGATCGGCGATCTGCAGACGCGGATTGTTCATCCGCTCGTGGCCGATCGTGGAGAACTCGCGTTCCGCCATTGCCGAGCCGCACACCGAGCCCGCGCCGTGGGCCGGATAGACGATCGCCTGGTCACCGAGCGCCAGAATCCTCTGCAGCGAATCGAAGAGCAGCCCGGCGACCTCGTCGGCGCGCTCGGGATAGAAGTCGGTGCGTCCGACATCGCCGACGAACAGCGCATCGCCCGTGAAGACGCCGACGGCCGTGTCCGGATAGGCTGTGTCGAACAACGCGAGTGCCAGGTGGTCGTCCGTATGACCGGGCGTTTCGAGAACGCGGATCTCCAGTTGACCGATGCCGAAGCGGTCTCCGTCACGCGCGGTCTGCGCGTACACCACCGCCGCCTCGGCATGCGGTCCGTGCAAGACCCGGGCGCCCGTCATCTTCGCCAGGATCGACGCACCCGAAACCAGATCCTCGTTGCGGTGCGTCTCGAAGATGTGGGTCAGCGTCAGACCTTCGGCACGCGCCATCTCGACGTACAGGTCGCAATCGCGTCGCGGGTCGATGACCGCCGCCTGGCCGTCTGAACCCACCAGATAGGAAAGATGCGCCAGGCCGGGCGTCTTGATTTTCTCGAGCAGCATCGGATCGCTCTCCTCGTGACGGCGTTGCAACGCGCGAACGCACACCAGGGCGAGGGCAATTTTCATGCCGGCGAACGTGCGGCTGGCGCGCCGGCAGCGTCGGCCCGCCGGTGACACGGGGCCCGACGCTCAGTCGAAAGTGGCCTTCGCCAATCCGAGCAGGGCCGTATCGAGGCGGCGTAGTGCGAACAAGGGCACCCGCTCGAGCACGGCACGCATGCGACCGTGGCCGACGAATGCGCTGCGCATGCGCTCGCCGTCGAGAACGACCCGCCCGCCCTCGACCAGGCCACCACCGATGTAGACGCCGCCGAAAGCGCCGCAGGCGAGCGCCGTTTCGGCCGCGAAGCGGGCCAGCAACCCGATGAAGACCTCGAGCGTGCGGCACGCCGCGGCATCGTGCCGGAGCGCCGCCTCCGTAACCGCCGCGGGCTCGACCGACACACCGTGCAAGGCCTCGTGCAGACGCGCGATGCCCTGCCCGCTGAGCACATCCTCGGCCTCGAGCGGACGATCGCCGATCATCGCCTGCAGGCGCCCACGCAAGGCGCTGTCGTCGCAGGCCAGCGAGACATGACCGGCCTCGGTCGCCACACTGCGATAGCGTTCGTCGCCAAGGGGCACACAAAGCGACGCGCCCAGCCCCGTGCCCGGTCCGACCGCGAGACGCGGCAGACGGGGATCGCGGGTCTCGACATCGGGCCCGAGCCGCTCGATGTCGGCGCCCGACAGATGCGGCAGCGCCAGCGCCACCGCTTCGAAATCGTTGACCAGACGCACATCGCCGGTACCGAGACGGGCCGCAAGGCCGTCTTCGGACACATGCCAGTCGGCATTGGTCAGCGCCACCGCGCCGTGACGGATGGGGCCGGCCACCGCAAGCACGGCCGACGTCAGGCGCGGCGCCTCGAGCCGCACGAGAGCCTGGTCGAGCGCATCGTCGAAACGCACGTGATCGGCCACCGCGAGCTTTACCAGCGCGCCGATCTCGCCGCGCGGGTCGACCAGCGCAAAGCGCGCATTGGTGCCACCGATATCGGCAATCAGTCGCATGTCAGACCGTGGGCGCGGATTGTCCGACCGCGGCGCGCAGGGCTTCGAGGAAGGAGCGGGTCCAGTGCCGGTTGTCGAACATGGTGACCTTGCCGATCAGCTTGCGGTGCCGGTCCTGGCGTTCGTCGAGCGGCATGCGCAGCGCCAGTTGCATGGCTTCGGCGACTTCGTCGAGGTCGTAGGGATTGACGATCAGGGCCTCGGTCATGGTTTCGGCCGCACCCGCGAAGCGCGACAGCACGAGCACGCCCGGATTGTCGTTGCCCTGCGCGACCACGTACTCCTTGGCAACGAGATTCATGCCGTCGCGCAGCGGTGTCACCAGGCCGACGCCGCTGGTCGCGTACAGCGCGGCCAGGGTTCGCCGGGCCACCGCGCGGTGGATGTAGCGGATCGGGGTCCAGTCGAAATCGCTGAAGCGGCCGTTGATGGCGCCCGACAAGCCCTCGAGCTCGCTGCGAATGTCGGCGTAGGCGTCGACGTCGACCCGCGTGGGCGGCGCCACCTGCGTGAACACCACCTGACCGCGGTTCTCGGGATAGCTTTCGAGCAAGCGCTCGAAGGCGCGCATCCGCTGCGGCAGGCCTTTGGTGTAGTCGAGCCGGTCGACGCCGATGATATTGGTGCGACCGAGATTGCGCGAGCGTTGCCGGTCGACCTGCTCCTCGGCCTGACGGGACTGGGCCAGCGCACGAAACGGCTCGGCGTCCATGCCGATGGGAAACGCGCGCGCGAGCAAGGTGCGGCCGTAGGCCACCAGCATGTTGTCGCCGATATCGCGCCCCTTGGCTTCCTCGGTGACGTAACGGCGGAAATGCAGGCGATCGACCTCGGTCTGAAAACCCACCACGTCGTAGGAGAACATCGAGCGCACCAGCCAGGCGTTCTGCGGCACGGTGAGCAGCACCTGGGTAGGCGGAAACGGGATGTGCAGAAAGAAACCGATCGGGTTGGCCACGCCCATCGCGCGCAACTCGGACGCGAGCGGTATCAGATGGAAATCGTGCACCCAGACGATGTCGTCGGGCCGAAGAATTTCGCGCACGCGCTCGGCGAAGCGGCGGTTGACGCGTTGATAGCCTTTGAGATTGGCGCTCTCGAACTGCGCGAGATCGACCCGGTAGTGGAACACCGGCCACAACACCTGGTTCGAGAAGCCCAGGTAGTAGTTTTCGTATTCGCCGCGGGTGAGATCGGTGGTGACCAGCTCGATGTTGCCGAGCTCTTCGCGGTGGGTGGCCGGCGTGTTGGCATCGTCGATGATCTCGCCGCTCCAGCCGAACCAGACGCCGCCGCGCTCGCGCATGGCCTCGCCCAGGGCCACCGCGAGGCCGCCGGCACTCGCACCGGCCTTCGGGTTACCAACCCTGTTCGAGATGACGAGCAATCGGCTCATACCACGGAATCCCAGCTCCGGCTCAGTCGCATAGCGCCATTGATGATACCCACCATCGAGTAGGTCTGCGGAAAATTGCCCCAGAGTTCGCCGGTGCGCGTGTCCACGTCTTCGGACAACAAGCCGAGATGGTTGCGTGCGGCCAGCATGGATTCGAAGATCTCGCGCGCCCGCTCGCGCTCGCCGATCTGGGCCAGCGCATCGATGCGCCAGAACGCGCACACCGTGAACGAGGTCTCGGGTGCACCGAAATCGTCGGCGGCCTCGTAGCGACGCATATGCGGACCATCGCCGAGCACGCTCTCCAGTTGCCGCACCGTGGACACGAATCGCGGGTCCTTCGGGTCGATGATGCCGACCTCGGCCATCAGCAGCACGCTGGCATCGAGTGCATTGCCGCCGAAGCTCTCGACGAAGGCCTGCCGCTCCTCCGACCAGGCCTCGCGAAGGATGGTGTCGCGGATGTGGGTCGCATGCTCTTCCCAGTAGGCAGCGCGGTCGTCGATCCCCAGAAAGCGGGCAATCTTGCCCAGACGGTCGCAGGCGGCCCAGCACATCAGCGAACTGGAGGTGTGCACGCGAGCCCGCGTGCGCAGTTCCCACATGCCGGCGTCGGGCGCGTCGTAGAGCTTGAGCGCCCGCTCGCCCACCTGTTCCAGGCGGCGGAAGTTCTCAGCCCCCGGCCGGCGCAACAGGCGTCGGTCGAAGAAGGCCTGCGCGGCGCCCAGCACCACGTTGCCGTAGACATCGTGCTGAAAGTGCTCGTAGGCCTGATTGCCGGTGCGCACGGGACCCATGCCACGATAGCCCGGCAGATGATCGATGATGCGCTCCTCGAGATGTTCCTCGAGGCCGATGCCGAACAGGGGCTGCAGGCGATGGTCGTCCATCTTGTCGACCACGTTATCCAGCCAACGCAGGTAGTCCTCCATGGTGCCCACCTCGGCCAGCCGGTTGAGCGCGCGTATCACGAAGAACGCGTCGCGCAGCCAGCAATAGCGATAGTCCCAGTTGCGCTGCGTGTGCGGTGCCTCGGGAATGCTGGTGGTCATTGCCGCGATGATCGCGCCGGTTTCCTCGTACACGCACATCTTGAGCGTGATCGCCGCGCGGATCACCGCCTCCTGGTATTCGAGCGGCAGCGCGAGGCGGCGCGTCCAGGTTCGCCAGTAGAGTTCGGTCTTGGTCAGGAACTCGTTGGCCAGCGCACCCACGCTGGTCGACAGGGTCTCGTCGGGGCCGAGCACGAACACCATCTGCCGATCGAGCCGGAACCAGGTCTTGTTCATCACGTAGTCGACCGGCGCGTCGGTGGTCAGGCGCAGCGTGTGATGCTCGAGCACGTAGCGGATGTGATTGCTGCCGTGCGTGATGGTCGGTGCCTGGGCGCCCCACTCCGAGCGCGGCGTCAACTCGACACGCACCTTGGGAGCGCCGCTGAGCGGGCGCACGATGCGAACGAAGGTGCGCGGCCGGAACGTACGATTGCGCTCGAAGAAGCGCGGTGCGAAGTCGATCACCTCCAGGCCGTGGCCCTGATCGTCGTACATGCGCGTCTGCAGAATGCCGGTGTTCTCGATGTACGACTGCTCGCTGCGCGCATAGCCGTCGATATCGATCGCGAACGTGCCCTCGGTGGGCTCGGTCGCATCGGTCAGCAGGGACATGAACACCGGTGGGCTGTCGAAGCGCGGCAGACAGCACCAGACGACCCGGGCACGTTGATCGATCAATGCGCCATAGGTGCAATTGCCGACGATGCCGATGTCGAGATTGGGCGAGGTCGAAGCGGTCATGATGGGAAAACGGCCCTGTGGGCCCCGATGAGAACGAGGGAATGCGCGTTGGTCACGCGCGGTTTGGGAGCTCGGCAACGAACGCGAGCGTTGGCACGGAACTCATTGCCCGGCGGACTCCAGCCAGGCCAGCGTATCCGCCAGCCAATGCCTGACCGCGCCCGGGTCGTGCATGCGGTGCGTGGCGAGGCTCTTGCCCTCGCCGACCTTGATCGCCTCGCCGCCGGCCGCCAGCACCACCCGAAAGCCGTCCTCGTCGGTGACGTCGTCACCGATCATGACCGGCGTACGGCCGGCGAACGCCGGCAGCATCAGCAGGCGCTCGATCGCCGCACCCTTGCTGGCCCAGACGGGCTTTACCTCGCACACCGCATGGCCACGCATCAGCTTCAGACCGGGGCGCGGGGCGACCAGGCGTTCGAGTTCGTCGTACACCATCGCGCCCAGCGACGGATCGGCGCGGAAATGGACCGCGAGCGCGACCGGCTTGGGCTCGATGAGCAGGGCCGGATGACGCTCGGCAAGCCGATCGACGGCCGGCCGGATCTCGGCCAACGCATCGTCGAGCGCGGGCATGGACATCAACTCGCCATCGACGCGCAACTGGGCACCGTGCACGCCCGCCACGGCCACGCCGGCCGGCAGGGCGAGATACTGATCGATCTGAGCGATGGGACGGCCGGTAACCACCGCCAGCGCCCCGGAGAGCGCCCGGTGAAGCCTGACGAGCAGATCGGCCAGGCCGTCGGGCACCTGAATCTCCGACGGACGGGGGGCCAGGTCGATCAGGGTGCCATCGAAGTCGATGAACAACGCGTGAGTCGAACCGATTCTCATGGCTGGATCATAGGTCGCAACGTGACACACCCGCACCTGCATGCGCACGGACGGCCTCAACGCCGAGTCTAACGGCCGGCATCGCCGCGGATGGCGGCGGTCTGATCCTCGAACAACGAATGGCGGCCCGAATTCGTTTCACTTCATGTCGGACCGAAGCGCGGATCGCACCGCTGCGGTGCCGGCCCGATGGCACCGGCCGGCTGCGCGCGATCGGCTACCATCGATCGGTCTGCATGCGGCGGTCGCGCGCAGACCGGCCTGCAGCGCAACCAGGGGGCATCGATGATCCACTATGAAATCAGCGGCGAGAGCGGGCCCTGGCTCGTGTTCGTTCACGGCATGACCTGCGCCGGCAGCGATTGGCATCATCAGGTCGATGCCTTGGCCGATCGCCATCGCTGCCTGTGCGTCGATCTGCGCGGTCACGGCCGATCGGCAGACCTCGACGGTCCTTACGACATCGATACCATGGCCGGCGACGTCGCCGGTCTCATGCACGGGCTGGCGATCGGCGACGCGGTCCTGATCGGCCACAGCCTGGGCACGCGCGTGATCACCGCACTGACCATGCAGGTACCGGAGCGGGTGGCCGGGCTGGTATTCGTCGACGGCAGCATGCAGGGGCGTGGCGATCCCCTGCTCGCCCGCGAGCAGGCGCTGGCGGTGCTCGGCGAGCCCGACCAGCAGGCCCGCTACTGTCGGACGATGTTCGAGGACATGTTCACCGCAGCCAGCGATGCGGCGGAAAAGCGCGCGATCGTCGAACGTGCCGCGCAGATGCCGTCGGAGCGCTTTCGCGAGATCTTCTGCAACATGGCCACCTGGGATGCCGGCCGCCTCGAGTCGGCGCTGATGCAGATCCGCCAACCGGTCTGCGTGTTGCAGAGCACCCGCGTCAGCCCCGAGCGCAAGCGCTTCTCGCTGCAGGCCGATGAGCGCACTCCCTACCTGGACATGCTCGCCCGGCGGCTGGCCGACGTGCAGATCCGGGCGATCGCCGACACCGGTCACTTCACCCAGCTCGATGCGCCCCGCCTCGTCTCCGAGGCGATCGCGGCGGTGGCGGCGGGCACCCGACCCGGCTAGACGTATGCGCGGCAGAGGGGATCGCTGCCGCGCACACGCCTAGCGCGAACCAGAAACACGCCGTGCGACGCCCGCGCAGGCCGGGAGTCCTCACGAACGCGTGATGGTTTTCACGATCGGGGCAGGTGCCCCGCCGCCGGCCGCCCGTGGCTCTCCACCGGTCGGCAGGATGTGGCGAGTAAGCCGCATCCAGCCCATCTTTCGCTCTGATTGCGGGCCACACACGGGGATTGATGTGTGACCCCGCAGCCTCGCCGAGCAAGAAACGATCTGGAGAAAAACATGCTTCGCACTGCCCTCGTCACGGGCCTCGCCGGTTTGTGCACGGTCGCCGCCGGCGCCACCTACTACAGCGCGCACTCGACACGCTCGGCATTGGATTCGATGCTGCACTCGAAAGAGCTCACCAGCGGCGCGGTCCGCCTGGTCGAGAAGTCACGCGAAACCAGCCTGCTGAGCACGCACGGCACGATGGCCGTGCAGTTCGACGCCAGCTGCCTGAACCCGGAATCGCCGATGGTCGACGTGCCGGTCTTGCTCGACTACTCGTTCGACCACCGGCCCGGCATCGACGGGCTCAGTCGTCTGAAGCTGACGCTGGCGCTGACCGACGAGGCCGACGAGAAGGTCCGCGAAGCGGTGGGCGCGCGTCCCCTGCTCGAGCTGCACGGCAATGTCGACTTCGCCGGCCGACTGCAGGCCACCTTCTCGACCCCGGAGGTCACGGCCCAGGCACCGGACGGCACCGACAGCGTGAAGATCGCCGCCTCGAGCGGTGAGATCCAGCAGCTTTCGTCGGAGGTCGCGATCGCCTGGCGGCTGCCCTCGATCGGCGGCACCAGCAAGCAGGGTCGCTTCGAGCTCAAGCAGTTCACCGTGGCCGGACACTACACCGACCCGGTAGCGGGCTTCGGCAAGCAGACCATCGGCCTGGAGTCGGTCGATGTCAGCGACCGCCGGGGCCGCTCGCAGATGCAGCTACGCGATTTGCGCATCGATCAGGAGCAGAGCCTCGAAAACGGCATGATCAACATCAGCACGACGCCCAGCATCGCGCGCGTGAGCGTAGCCGACCAGACCTTCGAGGATCTCGGCATGCGGGTGGCGGTCGAGCGCATCGACTCCAACGCGTTCACACGGCTGCAGGCGCTGTCGCGCACCGACTGCCAGCAGGCGATGACCGACGAGCACCTGAAGTCGTTGGAAGGCGCGCTGTTCGATCTGGTCGAGCGTGGCATGCGCCTGAACATCGATCAGATCCGCGGCAGGCGCGGCCAGGACAGCTTCGACGGCCGCATGCTGTTCACGCTGGCGCCGGCCGACAAAGGCACGCCGACGCTGCTCGAGCGCACCCGTGTCGAGCTGGCCGCCAATGTCAGCGCGGCGATGGTGCCTGAGGAGGTGGTCGAGCCGATGACCGCCCAAGGCCTGATCACAGCCTCGGCCGACAAGCTCAGCACCGAGCTGACGCTGGCCGATGGTCGCCTGCGCATCAACGGCACGCCCGGGCCGGCGCACTTCGACCAGCAGGTGCAGGGCATGCTGGCGATGGGCGAGAGTGGCATGTCCGGTTGGCGCGAGCAGGTGCTGGCCGGTCAGGCGCCCCTGGCCTCGATGACCTCTCAACTGCTGCGCCAGGCACGCGGTTCCTGATCCGCAGAAACCGACCTGAAGCGGGGGGCCGTCGTCACGGCCCCCCGCTTCACGTCTACTCGAGGTAGTCGGGGTGACTGACGCCGGCCGGCGTACGCAGGAAAATCACCGCCAGGATCGCGCAGATCACCGGGTAGATCGCCAGCAGGCGCAGGGTCATGAGGGGTCCGTCGAGATGATCGAACGCGAGGCCGACCGGCAACGGACCCAGCGAAGCCCCCACCACAGCCACCAGCTGGCCGGCACCCTGCAGCGAACCGAGATGTTTGCGGCCGAAGTAGCGCGGCATCAGATAGCCGAACATCGTCATGCTGAAGGCGTTGGTCACGCCGAACACGATCGCATAGGCGATCGCCGTGCTCAGGTCGTGGACGAAGGTGATCGAAAGCAGCGCGATCGCCAGCACGATCAGCCCGGCCGCGAACACATAGCGTGTCTTGAAGCGATCGAACATGCGCCCCACGAACGGCATGGTCAGCACCATGCTCAGCGCCGCGACCGGAAACACGCGCGCCGCGATCTCGCGTCCGACGCCGATGTGGTTGAGGATGGATACCTGGTAGAAGTGCAAGGTGGTGACCAACATCGCGATGCCGAACCAGCCCACCGTCAGCAGATAGAAGGCCGGCGTGCGCAGGCCCTGCTTGAGATCCAGTCCGTCGATGGCGGGAGCGGCCTCACCCTCGGCCAACGCGGCGTCGCCGTCGGGACGCAGACCGACATCCTCGGGACGGTTGACGACCAGTAGCAACACGGGCGGCAGCAGCAGCACCCAGGTCATCAGGCCGAGAACGACCCAGGCCCAACGCCAGCCATAGCGCGCAATCAGCCACTCGCCCAACGGCGGATGCACGGCCATCGAGACCGCGAAGCCGAGCACCATCAGGCTGAGCGCGAAGCCGCGTTTGCGACTGAACCATTGCGCCACCAGATTCGCGCTGGTCAGCATCAGCGAGCCCTGACCGAGAAAGCGCAGCGCGCCGAAGCCGACGGCCAGCGTGATCAGCCCACCGACTGCGCCGAAGGCGAGACAGGCGACGCCCAGCAACAGCGTGATCAGCCAAAGCATGCGCCGCTGACCGAAACGGTCGACGAGCTTGCCCATGCGCGGCAGCAGGAAGGCCGCGACCAGCGTCGCGACCCCATAGGCCGACGAGATCTGCGACTTGCTCAGTCCGAGATCGGCGCCGATCGGGCCGACGAACACGCTGAACGTGTGCGACTGACCGGGACCGGATGCGAAGATGGCCACGCCTGTGACCGCCAGCACGACCCAGCCATAGAACACGCTCGAGCCAAGGCGCGCAACGGCGGATTCGCGAACGGATGCGAGCATGATGTCTCCAGACGGGCGGATCATTGTCTTGCGCCCGACGGCAGCCGCACCTCAGTCCGACGGGCAAGCAGGAAGTTCAGCCCGGATTATTCATGAAATCGCTCGCGGCATCTCTCGACCCTCGTCGCCAGGACGATCCGCTACCTTGAGCTTGCCGCGCCCGGTTGCTATGCTCGCCGTTCGCCCGGCAAGGGCCGGGTGCACAAAAGAGGAGACTGAGCATGAGAATCGCAGCCACGACTGCGGCGATGGCCGTTGCCCTCACCGCGCACTTCGGCGCCCACGCCGCCGACACCAACGACGAGCCCCTGACGCAGAACTGGGCACCGACCGAGTGGGGCCCCGACGACAAGGCGGGCGCGGTCAACCGCACCACGCCCGAACTCGTGCTGAAGGCGGTCGGCCTGGTCAAGCAGGGCAAGGTGGCCACACTGGGCAAGGTCTATGCGGGCGATGCCCCAGCGTTCGGCTCGCGCGGCTGGCGCATGACCATTCCCGGTCTGCCCACAGGCGGCCCGTTCGGCCCCCAGCAACTGGTTTACAACGACGAGTACCTGGCCACCGAGATCGGCCAGATCGGCACCCAGTTCGACGGCCCGGGGCACATCGGCGTGATCACCTCCAAGGGCATGTTCTACTACAACGGCCGGTTTCTCGAGGACAGCAGCATCAACGCTTACGGCATGGGTCCGCTGGGGGTCGAGCATGTCGCCCAGAAGGGCTTCGTCTGCCGTGGCGTGCTGCTCGATGCGGTGGCCCATCGTGGCGCCCAGCTGCCCATTCCGAGCGAGAACAGCGCCGACGATCCCGGCATCATCACCGCCAAGGATGTTCAGGCCATGGTCGAAAAGCAGGGCATCGCGCCGATCTCCGAAGGCGATTGCGTATTCCTGCACACCGGCCACGGCAATATCTGGCACCCGAAAGACTGGGACAAGTTCGACGCCGCCGAGAAATCCAAACGCGTCGCCGATTTCAATGCCGGCGAACCCGGCTTCGGCATCTCCGCCTGCGACTACATGGCCGAGCGCAAGATCATCCTGACCGGTTCCGACACCTGGGCGACCGAGGCCGTCGGCAAGAACGGCGGCGGCGAGAATCCGCAGCCGTTCGAATGCCACATCAAGATGCAGACCAAACGCGGCATCTGGAACCTGGAGAATCTCGACCTGTCACAGCTGGTCGCGGACAAGGCCTACGAGTTCCTGTTCGTCTGGTCACCGCTGAAGATGAAGGGTGCTACCGGCTCGCCGGGCAACCCGGTGGCGCTCTACTGATCAGCGCCGTGGGCGCGCGCCGGCCCGTTGGCCGGTGCCTGCCTGACACACTGCTCGGCGGACCCGCCTATCGACGCCTCATAGCGTCAGCGTCTTGGTGCCGCCTCCGGCGCCGAGGCGCGAGCGCGACCGTGCCTTCAGCAGACGGTCGGTGAGCACGTCGGAGGATGCCTTTTCGAGCGTGCTCAGATAGTGCGCGCGCACCTTCGGTGCGACGTTCAGGGCCTCGAGCTTGCTCGCGAACGGCTTGAGCGCGCCGCGGCAGTTGGCGGCGGCGGTCTCCACCATCAGACGGATGTCGGTGCTGCCACCGGCATATGACACGACCTTGCCGAACATGCAGGTCGTGTGTTGGGCCATCTCGGGCTTGAGAGTCTCGATCTCTTCCTTGGAGAGATCGTTGCGATAGTCGCCCCCGAACGACGCGCATCCGGACATCAAGGCGACTGCGGCGAAAATCGCCGCCGTGGTGTGATTCATGGCTGGGGCCCGAACGAGACTCTGTGCAGTTCACGTTTTAGACCTTGCCGCGGCCGTCATCCAGAAAATGTGGTGCAAACGGGTCACCGAGCCCGATCGACGGAGGCCGGGCCGGGCTCACGCCCGAGGCGCAACGATCGGCATGTCCTAAACTGCACCCATGATCGGGATCCGACTCGCCGCGAGCCAGCGGCAGACGACGGTCGATGCCCGACACCCAGGAGACCCAGTGCCATGCTGCCGCTTGCTGCCTACGCCGACCGCCTGTCGGTGCGCCCGGGACAGACCATCCACTTCCATGTCGCCAGTGCAACCGGGGCCGATACCCACATCGAGCTGGTGCGCGTGATCAGCGCGGACGCGAATCCAAACGGCCCGGGGATCGTGCTCGCTCCGCTCTCGGTTGCACCCGACACGATTCGGCAGCCGAGCGCGCAGGCCGTGCCCTACGGCAGCTACGCCGTGGTGCCGGCGCTGCCGCCAACGCTCGGCGGCCACAGCACCACCATCGCGTGCCGTGTCCTGCCGACCGCCTTCGGTCGCGAGCGCACCCTGCTCCATCATCACGACGGCGAATCCGGCTGGAGCCTGGGCTTCGACGAGCACGGTGCGCTGATCGCCTGCGTGAACGGGTTGCGTCTGCGCACGCAACAGGCGCTGAAGGCCGGTGTCTGGGCCTTCGTGTGGCTGCGCATCGACGTCGACGGGCCGCAGGCCTCGATCGGCCATCGCGCGCTGCACCTCGGCCTGCCCGACGACCGGCCTGGCGCCCGCCAGGACCGGGCGTCTTCCGCCATCGACGCGCCGGCCCCGATCGCGCCCGGCACACCCATGCACATCGGCTGCGGCATTCCGGAGCGCCACGATCATTTCAGCGGCCGTGTCGAACAACCGACGCTGTTCGCCGGCGCGCTCGGCGACATCGCGTTGAACGCTCTTGCCAACGGTGAGAGCGCCGTGCT
This sequence comes from Burkholderiaceae bacterium, assembly GCA_041396685.1. GTDB lineage: Bacteria > Pseudomonadota > Gammaproteobacteria > Burkholderiales > Burkholderiaceae_E > JAUIAI01. The sequence goes on along the minus strand of JAWKYD010000007.1, from coordinate 245,672 downwards.
CGAGCAGGCGATCGCGCACTGGGATCTCGCGCGCGAGCCGGGCTCGAGCCGCATCGTCGACGTCGGCCCGCATGGCTGTCACGGCCGGCTCGTCAACTCGCCCACGCGCGCGGTCACCGGCTCTCGCTGGAGCGGCCGCGAGATGCGCTGGCGCGATGCGCCGGCCGATTACGCCGCGATCCACTTCCACGACGACGATCTCTCCGACTGCCAGTGGCCGGCCTGTTATGCCTGGCAGGTGCCCGAGGGCACGCGCAGCGCCGTCTATGCGTTGCGCCTGCGAAGCGGCGCTCACGAGGAGAACGTGCCGTTCTTCGTCGTGCCACCCAAGGGCAAGGCCACCGCGCCCATCGCGGTGCTGGCCTCGACCTTCACCTACACGGTTTACGGCAACAACGTGCGCCCCGAGTGGGATCGCGACCCGACCTGGCAGCAGGGCTGGCGCGATCAGAGCGCCGCCTGGGGCGCCTACCCGGCCAATCCGGGTGACCACCGTGAATACGGTTTGTCCACCTACGATCTGCACACCGACGGCAGCGGCATCGGCATCGCCTCCTGGCACCGGCCGATGCTCAATGTGCGCATCGGCTACATCACGTATCCCGACGAGCCGCTGCGCGCCTCGGGCCTGCGCCATTTCCCGGCCGACACGCACCTGATCGCCTGGCTCGACAAACACGGTCACGAGGTCGACATCATCAGCGACCAGGAGCTGCACGACGAAGGCGTCTCGCTGCTGTCGCGCTACCGGGTGCTGATGACCGGCTCGCATCCCGAGTACCACACGCGGCCGATGATCGACGCGATCACGCAGTTTCGCGACCGCGGCGGGCGACTGATCTACCTGGGCGGCAACGGCTTCTACTGGAAGATCGCGCTCGATCCCGAGCGCGACGGCATCATCGAGATCCGCCGCGCCGAGGGGGGCATCCGCGCCTGGGCCGCCGAGCCGGGCGAGTACTACCACCAGTTCGACGGCGAATACGGCGGGCTATGGCGGCGCAACGGGCGTCCACCGCAGCAACTGGCCGGCGTCGGATTCACCGCCCAGGGCAACTTCCTCGGGTCCTACTACCGCCGCTGTGCGGCGGCAGACGATCCGCGCGCGGCCTGGATCTTCGCGGGCGTCGATGACGAGATCATCGGCCGCCACGGTCTGTCGGGCCACGGCGCGGCGGGTTTCGAGCTCGACCGCGCCGACCCGGCGCTGGGCACCCCCGAACATGCGCTGGTGCTGGCGCGCTCCGAGAACCATCCGCCCGAGGCGCCCTGGATCCTGGTGCCCGAAGAAATGCTCACGCATCTGCTGACCGTGCCACGGGTGCCGGCGCGCGAGCTGATCCACGCCGATATGACGTTCTTCGAGACCGCCGGCGGCGGTGCCGTGTTCTCTACCGGGTCCATCACCTTTTGCGGCAGCCTGGTCACGAATGGTTTCGACAACGACTGCTCGCGCATCCTGGACAATGTCGTGCGGCGCTTCGCCGACGCAGCGCCCTTCGAGCCGCCGTCGCGGTGAGACGCGCCGACCCGGGCGGCGCTGGCGGGTGTCCGGTGACCGATACCGGCGGCATCACGCGGCCTCGATATCGGTCAACGCAGGCGTCTGACCGGCGAGCAGCCGGCGAATGCTCAGCGCATGCCGCTGAGCCGCCCCCGCGCGTTCATCGAACTCGTCGGCCCGGGCGATGCGCCCCTGTTGACGCTCCTGATGTGCCAGGCGCGCGTGCAGGCGCGACTGCTCTTCGAGCGAGCGCAGCGCGGCCCAGAGCATGCGCTCGGTGGCCTGGCGCTGCTCGGCCAACAGCGATGCCGAATTGAAGCCATGGCCGACGTGGCAGCGAAAGCGCAGGCTCTTCGGGTCGTGGATCTGCCATAAGGGACCGCCGCATTCGGGACAACCCAGAGGCACCAGTTCGCCGATCTCCTGCTCGGTGTCGACATCGCTGCCGATCTGCCCCGCGATCGCGACTTCGCGAACGAGATCCATCGGCGGGGGCACGGAGGCAGGCGCCGGCCGACGACAGGCCTGATCGATGACCGCACCCATGGCACGCACCGGCAGAACATGATCGGGCTTGAGCGTGCGCAAGGCGTGCTCGGGCATCTCGGGATTGAACGCATCGGCCGGATCCTGTACCAAGGTCAGGCCGTTGCAACGCCGGATCGCGAGCAGCCCGGCGGAGCCGTCATCGAGCAGCCCCGTCAATACGACACTGATCACACGGGCGCCGTGTTCGACCGCGGCCGAGCGAAACAAGGCATCGATGGCAGGCCGCACGCGGTTCTCGCGAGGGCCCATCACTACCGACACACGATCGGCGGTGAGCAACAGATGCCGGTCGGCCGGCGCCACCAGCACCGTGCCGGGCCGGATCTCGTCGCCGTCGGCGGCGCAGCGCACGGGCAGCAACGATTGCCGCGACCAGATCCCAGCCGGCCCGACAGTGGAGCTCGGGCTGATGTGCTGGACGATGAACACCGCCGCGGGAAGATCGGCGGGAAGCTGCGCGAGCAGAATGCCGACCGTCGCGATGCCGCCGGCCGAAGCGCCGATCACGACGATGTCCGGATGATCATTCATGGCGCTCTCCGTTGCGTCGTGGTTCGACCCGGACGCGGTGGGCGCGTCGCGAGCGGCGTGCGCGGCGTGCGCGGCGTGCGCGGCACACTATTGCCCGCCTTCGGCCCGGCCGGCCTGTTCACGAACCGCCTCGAGCGCCTGCGCACAGCCCTGCTTCGCGTCTTCACTGGCGTAGTCCATCAGTGGCAGCAAACCGGCGATCGGATTCACGGCGGCCAGCGCGAGCGCACCAAGCACCTTGGTGCCGAGCTGGCCGGTATCGATGTTGACCTGCGGATTCGCGAAGCTGCCACCGATCTCGAGCGGCGAGCGCAGGCTGAGCAGGCTCCAATCCTTGGGCGAGGCCACCACCCTCAGATCGAGCCGCTCGTCGACCAGCCGCATCTGGCCAGTGGCATAGAGAACACTATCCGGAGTGTTGACGACGACCGGTTCGGCCCGTGCAATGCCATTGGCGATCGGCAGATCGGCCAGCAGGCAACTGACCGGTATCTCGTCGTTGCTTTCCATCGAGACGCCGATCGCCTGCGCGATGTCCAACCCCGCCATCTCGACCAGCGTATGGGAGATCCGCGCGGCACTGGCGCGCGCACGAAAACGTCCCTCGAGCGTCGCGAGGATCGCGGCTGTGGAGTCCCCGTCACCGCGAACATTGATGCGTCCGTCCAGCAGACCGCCGAGCTTGCCAGCCGCGGCACCGGTCAACCAGCGCGCCAGGTCGACATCGCGCCATTCGAGCGCGAGCGTCCAGACCGGCTGTTCCTCGAAGCGGCTGGCCGACAATTGCGAACTGCCCTTGACGCTGCCGCCGGCCGCCTGCGCGGCCAGGCTCTCGAGCGCGAGCGCACCGTTCTGCAGACGCACATGGGTCGACAAGTCGCGAATGTCGCGCAGCCAGCTGCTGCCGAGATCGAGACTGGCGATGCGCAGCGCGAGGTCGGCCTGCATCTTGCGCAGGTTGGGAACATCGAGCGAATCGTCGGGCAGCACGCGACCTTCGCGCGCGGCCGTGCGGTTCGCGCCGGAGTGGTTCGCGCCGGAGTGGTTCTCGCCGGAGTGGTTCGCGCCGGGGCGTTCCTCGGCCGCGCGGTTCGCGCCGGATCGCTGTCCGATCGCCGGGCCGAGATCGGCCAGGAGTAGACGCTCGGCATCGACGCTGCCGGTCAGCGACGGCGGCATGGCACCCCGATCGAAGACGAGATCCGCCGCGAGCCGACTGTTTCCGATCGACGCCTGTAGTCCGTCGAGCACCACCCGTGGCGAGCGCAGCTCGAGCCCTGTCGTGATCTCGAACGGCGGCGTGGACGGCAGAGCAATGCCCGGCAGATCCAGCGTGGTGGCCAGCGAGCGCCCCGACAGGTGCAGCCGGCCGCCCACCCGGCCGGAGCCCAGCGGTCGCTGCAGGGCGCCTTCGAATCGCAGCGTGCCGGCGCCGATCTCGCCGTCCACGCTAAACGGCTGCGCTCCTTCGGCGAGCAGCATGTGCGTCGGGTCGGGCATGCGGCCGACGAGATCGAGCGCGCGCTCGCCCCACTGTCCGGACGCATCGGCCTGCAGTATGGTTCGGTCGCCTTCGTGCGCGGTGTTCAGGACGATCTTGGCGTCGATGCGCGGTTCGTCGAGCCGCAGCGTCACGACGAGCGGCTCCGACAGTTCGAGACGCTCTAGCCGAGGCACGGAACCACGCCCGGCCGACCCCGACGACGATTGCCGGAGGTCAAACAAGCCCTGCTCGATCCGCAGGGTGCCCCCGCGCAGATTCAGCGATCTCAGCTTGCGCGGCGAACGCAGGAGATCACCGTACCGCGCGCTGAGCAACCACGGCCCGAGTGCCGCGATGCCGGCATCGGAACCCGTCCCGGTTCGTGGCCCCGATGGCGCCGCAATCTCGAGGCCACCGGCCGACACCGTTGGCCGGGGCACAAGGTGCAGGCGAAACGGCCTGTCGATCGTGACGCTCAGTCCGGTGCTTCGTGACAACCAGTTCTGCGCGGGCGTGCGCAGGAACCGCCAACCCGCCCATTCGGCGAGCGCGAACAACAGCACGATGATGATGAGGAGGATCAGCAGCGTGCGCGCGACGCGATGCTCGCGACCATACCAGCGGCCGGCCCCCGCCGCCATCGCGGTCTCGCCCGACCCATCGATCGCCCGGTCGGCTTCGCCGGAGCTGCTTCCTCGTCCCGCCCTGACCATGGCTTACCTCGGCGTGCGCGCACCGGCCAGTCGGGGACATGCGCTCGACTTGCGAAACAGCGGGCAAACGCCTGCGCATGGCCCGGATCACGTTGATCACGACTGCCGGTCGTTCCGACCAATCGTTCGCAAGGGCCATGCCTGCCAGTCGGGCCAGGTACGGCGCCTGGCGCCGCTTCTGGTCGCGCTCTCTCTCACCCGGGTCCGCTGGCCGCAGCCCCTGCCCGTTCGTCGAGTACTTCGGAGATCAGCCCAAGCAACTGGTCTCGTCCGACCGGCTTGAGTACGCGCCGATCGAACACCGCCGCGCTCGCAGCGTCGAGCGCGAAGCCACTCATGGCCACGATGCGCGTCGCCGCGCATCGTGGGTCGCCGCGGATGCGCTCGGCCACCACGTGGCCGTCGAGATCGGGCAGCGCGATGTCGAGCAGTACCAGATCGGGAACCGCATCGCGCAGTGCCGCCATCACGTCGGACCCGCGGGCGAAGTCGCGCACGCTCAGCCCGGCCGTCTCGAGGAACAAGGACACCACCTCGCGCACGTTGTCGTCGTCCTCGACCAGCCAGATCGACGCCGGCCTGGCACCCGATGCGCTTCGCCTGCCGGCCGGGCAGGTATTTGCTGACGACCATCACCAGGGCGGCACCGTCGACCGGCTTGCTGACGTAGTCGGTGCAGCCGGCGGCCAGGCAGCGGGCCCGCTCGCCGACCATGGCGCCGGCGGTCAGGGCGACGATCGGGCGCCTGTAGCCGAGTTGCCGCATGCGTCGGGTGGCCTCGAAGCCATCGACCTCGGGCATCTGCATATCGATGACGACGGCATCGATCCGTGTTCCTCCTTCGGCCAGCGATGACTCGATGACGCGGACCGCCTCCGCCCCGCCCGCGGCGGTGGTCACGGTCGCGCCGGCGGCTTCGAGGAAGTAGCGCACCAGCGCACGCAGGTCATCGTGGTCGTCCACCACCAGCACGTGGCAGTCGATCGCCGCCACCGGCCGTTGCGGGCTCGGCGCCTCGCCGTCGAACTCGGTACGGCCGACGACACGCGCCACGCCGGTGAGATCTCCGGGCGACACGAACAGCGAGAACGTGCTGCCGAGACCCTTGCGGCTCTCGATCACGATGTCTCCGCCGAGCAGACGCGCCAGGTGGCGGCTGATCGTCAGGCCGAGCCCCGTACCGCCAAAACGCCGCATCGGACCGGTCTCGGCCTGCGTGAACGATTCGAACAGGCTGTCGCGCTGCTCGGCTGTCAGGCCGACGCCGGTGTCGATGACGTCGACGCGCAGTCTTGGAGTGGAAGAATCCTCGAGCGAGGTGCGAATGGTGACGCCGCCGGATTCGGTGAACTTGATGCCATTGCCGACCAGATTGATGAGGATCTGGCGCAGGCGGCCGGGGTCGGTGGAGATCGTACGCGGGATGGGACCGTCGAACACGACCTCGAGGCTCAAACCCTTCTCGTGCGCACGCACCCGCATCAGCGAGGCCACTTCGTCGATCAAGCGATCGGGTTCGACGGCGACCGGCTCGATCGCGACCTTGCCGGCCTCCATCTTGGCCAGATCGAGGATGTCGTTGAGCAGCCGCAGCAGATGTTGGCCATTGCGGCGCACGGTCATGACCTGGCCGCGTTGCTCGTCGTCCTCCAGCTGCTGCGCGAGCAATTCGGTGTAGCCGAGAATGGCCGTCAATGGCGAGCGCAGTTCGTGGCTGATATTGGCGAGGAACTCGCTCTTGGAGGCGTTGGCGGCCTCGGCTGCAAGCCGTGCGCCGTCCAGGGCCGCCTCCGCTTCAATGCGGCGCCACCACTCGCCGACGTCGTGAGCGATGTCGTTCATCGACTGCAGGAAATCGTCGTTGCGCGGAATGGCGTCGCGCAGGCGAACGCGAAGGGCGCCCGGCGTGCCCGTCGGGGTCGTGATCGGCAGCGCGAAACCATAGGCCACCTCATCGCGATCGTCGACGGGCAGCCATTGCGCCTCCCGCGCATCGGCCGCCCGGGCAACCGCGTCCTCGATCGGTCCGGGTTCGGATGCATCCGCCTGCGCGCGCAGCACTCGGTGCTGCCAGCGGGAATCGCCGTCGGCCGCCGACCAGAAAGTGATGCTCTGACAGTCGAAGACGTTTGCGAAACGTTCGCTCAGGCCCGTCAGCAACTGGTCGTGATCGCCGGCCACGGCAGTGACTTCGGCCGCGGTCGCACGAGCCGCCAGCCGCACCTCGGTCAGAACGCGCTCGGTGATGTCGCGCAGCATGCAGCTGACCGCGCGAACATCGCCATCGTCTTCATTCGCGTCGCCACCGCGCAGGGGCTGCAGACTCACCGACCAGCAGCTCCAGGTGGCGGAGGATGTCGCTGCGCCCGCGATCGTGTGCTCCGACACCGCCTGACCGTTGGCGAAGACGGTCTCGAGCAATGCCTCGAGACCGCGCGGCAGATCGGCGCGGAAGCGCTCGATGCGCGCGCCGGCAAGCGATCGCGTCGGCTGGCCGATGCTGCGGGCGAGCCGATCATTGATGCGTACGAATCTGAGCTCACGGTCGATGACGCAGAACGCGACCGGAGCGTTCTGATACAACGCGTCGAGCTCGTCCATCGCGCGCCGGATTCGCTGTTCGCGCTCGCCGATCGCCTCCTGCGCGGCCTTCAGGTCGGTGATGTCGTTGGTCACCCCGAGCGCGTGCCGCACATTGCCATCGGCGTCGAACTCGGGCACCAACCGCGCCTGATAGTGGCGAACCCCTTGCGGAGTTTCGAAACTGAAGGCGTCATTGACCTCATGACCCTCGGCGAACACGGACTCGATCGCGCGCTCCCACTGCGCGACCAGGCCCTCGGGCAGGCCGAGCTCACGATTGGTCTTGCCGATGAAGTGATCGGGTTCGAGGCCGGTGGCACGACGTACCGCGGGATTCACGTAGTGATGGCGGCCGGCACGATCGAAGCGGGTCACGATGCTGGGCATGTTCTCGGCCAACGCACGGAACTCGCTCTCGCTCGCCTCGAGCTGCGCATGAACCCGCGCATAGCCGATGTGGTCACCCAAGCGTTGCCCGACCCGCGCGATGCAGGCCGTGATCGGACCGCTGATCAATATCCGCTCGCCGAAGAACAGACCGACGACGCCCAAGTGCTGATCGCCATCGGTCACCGGCAGGAAGGCAGCGGTCCCCGGCGCCAAACCGGCGTCGGCCAGTTCGTCGGTACAAACCGGCGCACCAGAGCGCGCGACCCTGCCGGCCAGATGCGCCGACTCGGTGGACAGGGCTTCATCGAAATGCACCACTTCCGGCCGTCGCACCCGGTGTTGTCGCGACGTTGCGCCATCGACCTGCATCCAGAATGCACTCGCCGCCAGATCGAAACCGTCTTCGAATGCTTCCAGGACACACGTGGCCATGTGCTCCAGCGAATGATGAGGCGCCAGAGTGGAGACCACCTGCCGCTCGACGAGCATGCAGCTCTCTTCCTGTCGCTCGGCCGTGACATCCCGGACCATGATCGTCACACCAAGCGTGGCGCCGTCGCGCGCGAACACGGGAAAATAGCTGGCCAGCCAGTCGCGGATGTATTCGCCTGACGCCGCGGTGCGACTGCGCAGGCGAACATTGACCCTCGGCTTGCGACTGAGGAGCACCTCCTGCTTCAGCGCCTTGGCCTGCTCCGCGAGCTCGGCGGGCAGAAGCTCCCAGGGTGTGCGCCCGATGTGGTCGGCCACCGACACCCCGTTGAATCGCGCGAGCGCCTCGTTGACATGCTGGTAGCGCATATCGTCATCGATGAAAGCCAGGCCGATCGGCGCGTGCTGATACACCGCCTCGAGCTTGGCCAGCCGTTCTCCGGCCAGTTGCTCGTTGCGCCGAACCAGCGTGACATCGGAGTAGGTAATCACGACACCGTTGATACGATCGTCGTTGGTGCGGTAGGGCAAGACCCGGCGGATGTACCAGTGGTCGTCGTCGGCGCCGACCTCGGCCTCGATCGGCACCAGCGTGGCCAGTACCTTGCGCGCATCCTCGAGCAGATGCGGATCCATCGGGGTGGCCGACAACTCCTCCAGGGGCCGCCCGACATCGCCGCTGCGCAGGTGAAACAAGCGTGCAACCGCCGGTGTGTAGCGCTTGATCTGCAGATCCAGATCCAGGAACAACGTCGCGACGTCGGCGCTGACTAGCAGGTTGCTGATGTCGTTGCCCGCTGCCTCGAGCTCCTGCACTTTCGCCTGCAGCTGGCTGTTGACGGTGCTCAGTTCCTCGTTCAGCGACTGCAGTTCCTCCTTCGAGGTCTCGAGCTCCTCGTTGGTGGACTGCAGCTCTTCGTTGATCGACATCACCTCCTCGTTGGAGGCCTTGAGCTCCTCGTTGGAAGTCTCCATTTCCTCGATGGTCGACTGAAGATCTTCCTTGGTGCTCTTGAGCTCTTCTTCGAGTTGACGCACGAGACTCGATTCATCGAGAACGGCGCGCGCCGGGTCGCCGGGTTCGTCGCTCGCCGCCAATGCCTGGGGTTCCTCGAACGACACCATGAACCAGGCATCGCCAGCATCCTGAGCACCCCCGAGCGGGCGCACGCAGATGCGCACAGACTCGTAGCGCCCCTCGTTGCGCATGCGAACCCGTGGCACCTCGACGATCTCGTTGCGCTCGGCCGATCGTTGGATCGCGCTGCGCAGGCGCGTCTTCAGACCCTCGTGCGCCATCTCGATCAGGTTGGCCGTCGGTTCACCGAACGGATGATCGAGAAAACGGCCCACCGGCCCGCACTGGAACTGGATCTGCGCCTTGCGATCGACGACCACGACGGCCGGCGCAAAGACCTCGAGGACCCACCGCATCGCCGTTTCGGCCGGTCGATGCCGTCGACCCGCCCCTGCCGGTTCGCCGCCGGAACCCGCTCTGGCGTTGACGGAGTAAGCGGTCGGGAACATCAGGTCGGCGCGTGCGGCCGATGGTCCGTCGAGACGCCGGAACAGACGCAGGGCTTTGTCGCCCACGCTATCGAACAGCATGCCGTGGCGGCCGATGCCTTCGGACCCGCCGAGCAACAGCCGGCCGTTCTTGCGCAGTGCGAAGTGGAACAGTGCGATCAGCCGCTCCTGCAATGCCTGCTGAAGATAGATCAGCAGATTGCGGCAGCTGATCAGATCGACCTTCGAGTATGGCGGGTCGGCGGCCAGGTTTTGCCGCGCGAACACGATCATCTCGCGCAGCCCCTGTTTGACGCGGATCCGATCGCCCTCGGGGCCGTAGGGATCGAAATGCTGTTCGAGCCGCAGTGGCGACAGATCCGCCGCGCTGCCCGCCGGATAGATGCCGATACGCGCGACCTCGAGCGCATCGGTATCGATATCGGATGCGAAGATCTGCACCGGCACGTTCTTTTCCTGCCGCGCCATCTGCTCGGAGAACAGCATCGCGATCGAATAGGCCTCCTCACCGGTAGCGCAGCCGGCCACCCAGACGCGGATCGGGTCCGGCCCCCATGCCCGCGACACCAGCGGGGCGATCACCTCCTGCTCGAGCGCCTCGAATGCGCCGGCATCACGAAAGAACGCCGTCACGCCGATCAGGAGATCGCCGCTCAGACGCCGCAGCTCATCGGGTTGGTCGCGTAACAGCTCGATATAGGCGGCCAGCGTGTCGAGGTGGTTCAAGCGCATGCGGCGCTCGATCCGACGCAGCAGCGTGGCCTCCTTGTACTGGCGGAAATCGAGACCCTGTCGGGTTCGGAGCAGGGCCAGCAGCGACATCAGCTGCGCATCGGCCTGATCGGCGCGGCCGTCGCTCTCCTGGCGACGCTCCGTGCGCAGCCGGCTGCGCCCCGGACGGCCGGCGTAGCGCGCGAGCGCCGAAGGCAATAGCTCGACCCCGCGCACGACGTCCACCACCCCGGCCGAGATTGCCGAGGAAGGCATGCCGTCGTATGCAGCGCTTGCCGGGTCCTGGGCCAGTGTGAGGCCGCCGTTGGCCTTGATCGATCTGAGCCCGGCTGTGCCGTCCGAACCGGTGCCACTGAGCACGATGCCGACCGCCCACTCGCCCTGGTCGTCGGCCAGCGAGCGCAGGAAGGTGTCGATCGCCATGCGCATACCACGGCGCTCGGCCGGCTCGCTGAGATGCAGGACGCCACTTTTTATCGTCATCGAGCGATTGGGCGGGATCATGTAGACATGATCCGGCTCCACCCTGGCGCCTTCTTCGGCCTGGCGTACGGGCATGCTGGTGCACTTGGCCAGCAGATCGGCCATCAGGCTGTCGTGCGTGGGGTCCAGATGCTGAACCAGCACGAAGGCCATGCCGCTGTCGACCGGCGCCGCCGCGAAGAACTGCTTGAATGCATCCAGGCCGCCGGCCGAAGCGCCGATGCCTACGATCGGGTAAGGTGTAACGGTCGGGTCCTTGCTGGCATCGTTGGACGACATGTCACCTCGCATCGGCATCTCGACATCGCGCGGGCGACGGCAGGACGGCGGATTGAAGCGCCTGGGTAATGTCCTCCGGCCGGCAAGAGCCGCGCCTGCGCCAACGTGGGCCCTTCGGCGAGCCGCTGGCTAGTGTGACACGATCGATTCGCGCCTATCGAAGAGCCCGGTCGGCTCGATGACGCAAACGGCGGGGCGGGCACGAAATACGCGATCCGCTGCCCATCGGCCTCGATCGCCGCCGGCAGCTCGCACTGCGAGGCGATCACTGCCTGAGTGGGCCCTGCACTGCCACGAGGCTTACGCCGCCCGTGGCCACTGCGTGCCGATGGAGCACATCACGCCGTCGTAATTGATCAACGGGATGGCACCGGCGTCGGCGCCGACGGCCGCGATCACGCGGCCGATCATTACCGTATGCGAACCGGCGCGGTGTCGGGCTGCCGGCTCGCATACCAGGCAGACCAGGGCATCGGCCAACGCCGGCGCGCCGTCGAGCTCGCGCCAATCGCCGTGCGCGAAACGGGCTGCGCCATGGACTCCGGTCATGCCGGCGAAGGTGCAGGCGATGTCGCGCTGCACGTCGGCGAGGATGTTCACGCTGAACACGTCGGCGTCCACGAGGTCGTCATGGCTGAACGATGCCGCGTTGATGCAGACCAGAATCATCGGCGGCTCGGCGGACACCGACGAGAACGCTGAGACCGTCATACCGCGACGCGCATCGCCCGCGCCCGACGCCACCACGCACACCCCGGCGGCGAACTGGCGCAGCGCGGCGCGAAACGCCCCCGGGGCAATCGGCTCGCGGGCCTCCGTGAACTCGATGTGCGCCCGGATCGCGCCGTCGGCCGCCAGCCAGCCGTGCGCGTCGGCGAACGCGACCATGCCCGCAAAGCCCTGCTCCCAGCCCGCCGGCAGACGCGCGGGCAGCATCGCCCGCAAGGCGTCCGGGCGCACCCAGACGAAGCCGTCGTCATCGAGCCGGCCGATGCCGTGCAGGACCTGCGCGGCGTCGGCGCTCAGGCCCGCCGCCATGCGCACGGAGAAGCGCTTGAAATCCGCCGGGGCATCGAGCCGAGGCGGACCCGACTCATCGATCAGAATCACCATGGCAGGACCTCGGTCGGATTCAGGACCGCGCTCAGGCGGCGACCGGCTCGACCTCTTTGCGAATCGCCGGAATGATGCGCTCACCCCACAGCTCGATCTGCCTGAGCATCGACGCCTGATCGAAGTCACCGAGCTGGGTCTGCAGCGCGATGTGTTTGGGCTTGAGGATCGCGATCTCCTCGCACATGCGATCGATGACCTGATTGACGCTGCCCACGGGCAGGTTGGCGGCCATCTCGTCGAGCGACATCTCTTTCTGCAACGGCACTTCCTTCATCAGGTAGCCGTCGTCGGTCTGCTGGCGCCGGTCGCGCAGGCTCTCGGACAGGCGGCGCGCAAAACGCGCGCTGTCGAGGTAGGACTCGATCTCGGCCTTGTCGTCGCTGGCATAGCCACAGCGCAGGAAGCCCACCTTGGTGGCATCGACATCGGTGCCGGCGTTGGCCGCGGCCTCCTCGAGCTTCTCGCGCATGCCGCGAATGGCGTCCAGGCCGCCGTGCAACACCGTGACGAACAAGTTGTGACCCTCGCGCATGGCGCGCTCACGTACGCGCGGATTGCCGGTGGTCACCCAGATCGGCGGCATCGGCTGCTGCACGCAACGCACGCTGATGGAACTCGGCGGAATCTTCAGGTGCTCGCTGTCGTGCTCGAAGATCTTCTGCGAGAACGCCTTGGGCATCATGTCCAGGTATTCCTGGAAGATCTTGCCGGCGCCATCGAGGGTGGTGCCGAAGCGCTCGAACTCGAACTCCTGATAGCCCGAGCCGATGCCCAGTTCGAGCCGGCCGTTGGACAGCGTATCGACCAGGCCGACCTCGGCCAGGAAGCGCGCCGGATGGTACAGGGGCAGGATGCACACCGCCGAGCCGAGCCGGATCGTCGAGGTGCGGCCGGCGCAGTGCGCGATCATCATCAGCGGCGACGGCGAGAGCGAGTAGTTGTTGAAGTGGTGCTCGGCATACCAGGCGGTATCGAAGCCCGCCTGCTCGGCCAACACCGTCTGTTGAACCGAGTTGTTGATCACGTCGAAGGACGACTGCGCATAGCTACGCTGCTGGGCAAGGATGAATACGCCGAATTCCATGGTCTCCTCTCGTTCGGTGCTTGCCGGATGCGCGTGCGTGGCCCCACGCCCGCACCACACCGCGACTGACTGGCCGGATGGTAACCCCCGTCTATTTCTGGAACAATGGGGTCGAAACGAAGGTCAGTTTTTTAATTTCTGCAAAGATAAATGGACAAGCTGCGCGCCATGGCCCTGCTCGTGGCCACCGCCGAGACCGGCAGCTTCTCGCACGCCGGCCGCCGCCACGGCCTGAGCCCGGCCAGCGTCTCGCGCCAGATCGGCGAGCTCGAGACCGTGCTGGGCGTGACGCTGGTCCATCGCTCGACCCGCAACATGGCGTTGTCCGAGGCCGGGCGGCTGTATGTCGCCCAGGCCGAAGCGATCCTGTCGGCCGTCGATGCGGCCGACGCCGGCATGACCGCCCTGCAGCGCACACCCAAGGGCCTGCTGCGCGTGCACTCGCGCACCATGTTCGGTGTGTGCGTGCTGGCGCCACTGCAGGTGGAATTCGCGCGTCGCTATCCGGGGGTCACCGTCGAGCTGCACCTGGACGAACGCCCGGCTCGGCTGCGCGAGGACGGCTTCGATCTCGACTTTCGCATCGCTCCGCCCCAGGAGCCGGGTTTGATGCGCCGCCGGCTGTTCCTGAGTGAGCGGCTCGTGGTGGCCGCGCCGGGCTATCTCGAACACGCACCCCCGATCACCGGGCCGCGAGACGTTCTTGCCCATAATTGCCTGGTCTACTGGCTCAACGGCGACCCGGTGTCGTGGCGGTTCAAAAAGGAGCACGCGGTCGAGGAGTTGCGGATTCCGGCAAACTTCGTCAGCAACAACGGTCTCGTACTGCTCGCGGCCGCGCGCGCCGGCCAGGGCCTGGCCCTGCTCGACGATTACACGGTGGCCGACGATCTGCGCAGCGGCAGTCTGGTGCGTGTGCTGGCCGACCACAAGATCACCAACAGCACGTTCGAGGAAGGTATCTTCGCGGCGTTCCTGGAAACGCTCCAGATTCCGCTCAAGCTGCGGGTCTATCTGGACTTCGTGAGCGAGTCGTGGGCCGCCCGCGCGGCGACGATCGCCGGAACCTGAATCGATCTTGCGGCGATCACCTGAATACCAGCCGGCCACGGGCCGACCAGAGGAAAGTCGTATGGCCTATGTCGCCGACACCATGCAGGACGCCTATCCGGGCGAGGAAGGACAGAGCGATCGTGTCAGGGAGATCCTGCGCACGGGGGCGCGCATCTTCGCGCAGAAGGGTTTCGAGCGCACCTCGATGCGCGACATCTCGGACGCCTGCGGCGTCTCGAAGGCGCTGCTCTACCACCACTTCGAAAGCAAGGACAACCTCTACGCCCAGATCGCGTTCAATTCGACCCAGCACTTGTACGAATACGTCGAAGCGCGCGTGCCCAGGGAGGGGCCGGCGGGTGACAAGATCCGCGCGCTGATGGTGGCCATGGCAACCTTCTTTCACGAACACCGCTGGGCCTGGATCGCGGCCAGCACCGCCTTCTGGACCGACCCCGACCGCCACCGTCTCGAGATGCGCATCACGCGGCGCAAGGCACTCGAGGGAATGCTGCGCGGGCTGATCCAGGAGGGCATCGCGCACGGCGAATTCAACGACTCGGATCCGGCCATGACCGGACGCCTGATCCTGTCGGGCATCAACTGGATGCATCGCTGGTACGACCCCGACAAGTCGCTGACCCCGGGCGAGATCGCGACGGCGTATTTCGACACGATCTACCAGGGTCTGGCCAAACGCTGACGAACCGGCGCGCCGTGCCGAGCCTGGCCGAACCGACCGGGCCGCTCGAGCGCGACGTCCGACCCGGCGCAGGGGTCAGGACTCGGCTTTGATGATTCCGCGGCGCAGCTGATCGCGCTCGAGGCTCTCGAACAAGGCCTTGAAGTTGCCCTCGCCAAAGCCCTCGTCGTTCTTGCGTTCGATGAACTCGAAGAAGACCGGCCCCAGCAGACACTCGCTGAAGATCTGCAGCAGCAGCCGCTTGTCGCCACCCGCGGTGTTGCCGTCGAGCAGGATGCCGCGCGCCCGCAGTTCGGCCACCGGCTCGCCGTGGCCCGGCAGCCGCTCCTCGAGCATCTCGTAGTAGACCTCGTTGGGCGCGCTCATCAGCGGCACGCCGGCCGCGCGCAGCGCATCGACGCTGGCCAGCAGATCGTCCGTCAACAGGGCGATGTGCTGGATGCCCTCACCGTTGAACTTCATCAGAAACTCTTCGATCTGGCCCGAACCGCCCGCGCCGGCTTCCTCGTTCAGCGGAATGCGGATCAGGCCGTCGGGCGCGGTCATCGCGCGACTGGTCAGCCCGGTGTACTCGCCCTTGATGTCGAAATAGCGGATCTCCCGAAAGTTGAAGATCTTCTCGTAGAACCCGCCCCAGAATGCCATCCGTCCGCGATACACGTTGTGCGTGAGATGGTCGATCATGCGAAAGCCGTGACCCCTCGGACGGCGATCGACCTCGGGCAGGAACTCGAAGTCGATGTCGTAGATGCTCTTGCCGTCCTCGAAGCGGTCGATCAGGTACAAGGGTGCACCACCGATGCCCTTGATCGCCGGCAACTTCAGTTCCATGGGCCCGGTGGGCACATCCACCGGCTGCGCGCCCATCTCGAGCGCGCGCGTAGGCCTTGTGCGAATCGCGCACCCGGAACGCCATCGCGCAGGCGCTGGGTCCGTGCTCGGCCGCGAAATAACCGGCCAGGCTCTTGGGCTCGCGATTGACGATGAAGTTGATCTCGCCTTGCCTGTACAGCACGACGTCCTTGCTGCGATGCCTGGCCACGAGCGTGAAGCCCATGTTCTCGAACAGCGGCTCGAGCACGTCGGCGCCTGGCGAGGCGAACTCCACGAACTCGAAGCCCATCAGGCCCATCGGATTGTCAAACAGGTCAGTCATGTCGGCTCCTTGGGTCGTTTCTCCCCGACGTTCAGATGCGCCAGACATCGGCCATCAGGCGCGCGGGCTCGCTGTCCAGACGCTGCTCGGCGGGGCTGTCGTAGACCACCAGCCATTCGTTCTTGCCAAACCACCGCACCAGCCCTTCCGGATGGTCGACGGCGCCGCGGTAGGGAAGTTCCGTCTCGTGATCGACGCCATCGTCGGGCACCACGCCCGAGGTCGTCACCGACACGGCATCGCGCCAGCGCAGGATGCCTGCCGCGCCGTCGCCGGCCGTGGTCGGTCCGGTCAGCAGCAGCAGATCGTCGCCGTCGAAGGCGAGATCCCGGATGCCCTGGCCGCGCGTGGGCAACAGATGCTTGCGATACCGGCGCCGGCCGTCGATGCGGCGCTCACCGTCCTGTGCGACGGGCTCGGCGCAGCCATGGCTGACCCGCAGCGGCACGCGGGCGAGGAACGCCCGGTTCGGGTCTCGGTCGATCGACGCCATGGTGCCGAGCGCATCGCCCGGAGACTCGCCGTCACCGGGCTTGTCACGCTTGAGCGAATGCGAGCCGACGACCCACAGCCAGTCGCCGTCGGCATCCAGCCCTTCGATGTCCATCTCGCCGTCGGGTCCGTCCGGCAGTTCGACCAACTCGCCGAGATTGAAATGCTCGTGGCGTCCGTAGCCGTTCTCGTCCAGCGGCAGCAGACGATCGACTCCAGCGGTCTCGTCGCAGCACAAAAACAGCGACTCACCGTGCCGCGCCGCCGCCGACACGTCCTTGTGCAGCGGGTCATCGACACGCGGAAACCGGCTCTTGGCCTCGAAGGTCAGCTGGATCTGCCGCGGCTCTCGAGCCGGGCCGCGGCGCGATGCGCGGCGCTCGCCCATGACTTTTCTCCTGATCGAACGAAGGCACCCCGTGAGCGCCCGACACGATCGAGTCGCGGCAGCACACCGATCGCGGCGCGATATCGCGGCTCGTTCCATTGCTGCCCGAGGTGTCGACGCACACCGGGGCGTTGCCGATCAGGAGATGGTCGGTCCTAGTGGCAAACGGCGGGACAAGCCCGCTCGCGCGTCGTGGTCGGCCGGCAAGCTCAGCGCATGCGCCCCTCGAGCCCCGCCACCAGGCCGTCGGGTGCGTCCGGAATACGCATCTCGAAGGTCTCGGTCACGACCGCGTAGTCGTAGTAGCCCATGCGCGCGATCGGCTTGATCTTCGGGATCGACAATCGGCCGTCGGGCGTGATCACCGAATCGTCGACATGGATGCGCACGACCTCGCCGTAAACCACATCGACCCAGGTTTCGCCCCGCGTGCCACGCAGCCGGTGCGTGCTCAGGTAGCGGCACTCGAAGTGGGCCGGGCTCTCGGCCACGCGCGGTACCGGTGCATCGATGCAGGCGGCCTTGGTGACACCCGCGCGAACGAACTCGTCTTCTTCGGGCGGCACTTCCATCGCCGAGATGTTGACCGCCTCACGCAGATCCCAGGTGGCCATGTTCCAGACGAACCAACCGGTGTTCTCGGCATTGACCACCGTGTCCTTGCGCTGACCGTTGGAACGGTGATTGGCGGCGAACATCACCATCGGCGGGTCGAAGGTCAGGTTCTGCCACTGGCTGTAGGGCGCGAGATTGTCGATGCCCTCACGACTCGTCGTGGACAGCCAGCCGATCGGACGCGGCACGGTGCAGGCCTTGAACGGGCTGAACGGCAGCGGGCAGGATTCGCTTTGGGGAGCGTAGTGCATGAGTCGAAGATCCTCGGGCTTGAAGGAGCGCGTATTGTGCTGCCGAAATCGACCCGGGCGCAGAGCGGAGCCTCAGTCACCCGCGACCAGCGCTTCCAGTTCCGTCATCAACGTGGGCATGGGCGAGTCCAACAGCAAGCCGTTGCCGAAGGCGGTCAAGGCGTCGGGTTCGTCGGCCATCACATTCGCGGCCACGGCGATGAACGCACGCTGTTTGGGGTAGTAGTAGAGGTGTGTCATGCCGCCGAGCGTCAGCCCGCTATGGCCGATCTTGGCGATCTCGCCGTCGAGCGAGACCAGGAAGAGCCCCAGGCCGAAGGACAAGGACTGATTGCCCACGACCCCCGACAGCACCGGCTCCTGCATCCGTGCGAGCGTGCGCGCCGAGACCAGCCTGCCCTCGACCAGGCCCTGCAACAGGCGCAGGTAGTCGGCCACGGTGGCATAGACGCCGGCGTCACCCTGGCTGCCCAGGGCGTAGCGCGCGGCCGGCGCCGTGACATCGAGCCGTTCGCCGGAGTCCCACAGATACGGCCTCGCCATCGTCGGCGGCTGCGGATAGCCGGTCTCGTTCTTGTACCAGGTGTCGCGCAGGCCCAGGCGCTGGATGATGCCGGTCGTGATCCGGTTCGAATGATGGAAGCCGGTCAACTCGTCGATGACCAGGCCCAGTGCCACGGTATGGGCGCTCGAATACTGCGCCCCGGTGCCCGGTGCGAAGCGCGGCTCGTCGTCCATCAGGTAGGCCAGCTGCGCTTGCGCCGAGGGCAGCCCGCCATCGTGTTCGAGCACATAGGCCTCGAGATCCGGGTCTTCATCCTGGTCGGGCATGCCGGCCGTATGATTCATCAGCTGGCGCACGGTCGCGCGATCGGCGTTGGGCAGGCCCTGGGCCAACGCGGCCGGGAGATGCGGCGCCACCGGTTCGTCCAGGTCGAGGACGCCTTGCTCGACGAGCTGCAACGCTGCCACCACGGTGTAGAGCTTGGCGACGCTGCCCGACAAAAAGGCGTGACAGGGATGCATGGGCACCCTGGCGTCCAGATCGGCCAACCCCGCTGCCCCCGTCCAGGAGCCTTCGGGCGTGACGATCGCCGCGGCCAGACCGGGGAACCAGGGCAGCTCCGCGTATTTGTCGATGACCGCCTGCAGCGCCGCGCTGCGCGGGTGCCTGGTCGCCGCATCGAAGCCGGTGCACGCGGGTGCCGTGACGATGGCTTTTTCGGCATCGATGCGCTGCTCGAGGGCCGCCCGGTTCAGGGCGGTTTCAGAATCACCGCAAGCCGATATGGCGGTCGAGGCGAGGAGGCTGGCGAGCAGACGGGAAATGCGAGGTTTCATGGTGATCGAGACCGCGTTCGTGACGAGAAGCGGCCAGTGTCCGCAGCACAGCTAAAGACTCGGCAAAGGTTCGCGAAACGATCGCCAAAGGCGACTCGGCGGGAGACCCGACGGAGGCGAAGCGGGCGCGTCGCCCGCTTGCCAAGCGCGCGCTTTGCGGCCAGAATGCAGGCACGACTGACCGACCGGTCAGGGTCGATTCGCGCCTTCGATGCAATCTCCCAGGAAGACGACATCCGCCACGCGGTGCCCCTCGGCGCGAACGAGAATTCCTGCGCAGGCGCCGACCCGGACAACGGGCGTTGAACCAGAACGGATCGAGTTCGGATGCGTTGATCCGGCTGGCCCCGCTGGCACCGCTGGCACCGCTGGCACCGCTGGCCCCGCTGGCACCGCGCCCGTCAGCGTCTCGTCCGCCGCGGGCCGGCCCGGTCGAGACCAGCCGCTTTGAGCGCGTTCATCGCGGTTCCACCATGTCACGCGCCGCCAGAGCCAATAACATGACGCAGCAGCCATGACGCAGGACATCCGCACCCTCGGCCAGGGCCTCGATCTGTTGTTCCGGCCGCGCTCGATCGCTATCGTCGGCGCCTCGGCAGATCCCACCAAGACCGGCGGCCGGCCGGTGAGCCTGCTCAAGAAGCACGGCTACCCGGGCGCGATCCTGCCGGTCAATCCGAAGGGCGGCCGCATCCAGGATCTGCCGGCCTACGCGTCCGTGGCCGCGCTGCCCGAGGTGCCCGATCTGGCGTTGATCGCCGTGCCGGGCGCCGGCGCGCTCGAGGCTCTCGAGGCCTGCGCGGCGCGCGGCGTACGCGCCGCCATCGTGCTCAGCGCCGGATTCGCCGAGCAGGGCGACGAGGGCGCGGCGCGCCAACGGCGCCTGCAGGAGATCGTCTCGCGCACCGGCATGCGCGTGCTGGGTCCGAACTGTCTGGGCACGGTGAGCGTGCCCGAGCGCGCGATCGGCACGTTCTCGGTGGCGCTTGAAACCGACTTTCCGGCGGCCGGGCCGGTCGCGGTGCTCTCGCAGAGCGGCAACGTCGGCTCGGTGGCGATGAAGATGCTGGGGCTGGCCGGTGCCGGCATCAGCCGCTTCATGGCCAGCGGCAACGAAGCCGATATCGACATCGCCGACGGCATCGCCTGGGCCGCTTCGGACCCTGCCACGCGCGTGATTCTGTGCTGCATGGAAACCTGCCGCAGCGCGCCGCGCCTGGTGGCCGCGCTCGACGCCGCGCGCGCATCCGGCAAACCGCTGTTCGTGCTCAAGATCGGCACCTCCGAGGCGGGCCGGGCAGCGGCGCTGTCGCACACCGGTGGCCTGGCCGGCGCCGACCGCGTGTTCGATGCCGTGTTCGCGCGTCATGGCGCGGTTCGGGTGCCCACGCTCGAGGCACTCGTACAGGCCGGGGCGGCCGCCGCCGCTCTGGGCGCGCGCCGTCTGCCGGCGGTGCCGAGCGTGGTGCCGGTGGCCGCCTCGGGTGGTTTCGGCATCATGATGGCCGATGCCGCGCAGGCCGCGGGCCTGCCGATGAATCCGGTCTGCGCTGCCGCGGCCGCACGCATCAGGGCGGTACTGCCGCTCGCCGCCACGGCCAACCCGGTGGACGCCACCGCGCAGATGTCGGCCAACCCCGAAGTGCTGGCCGAACTGCTCGGAGCGCTGCTCGATGACACCGGCCACGATGTCGTGTGCATGATGCTGGCGCTGGGCCTCGAGGTGCCGCGCCTGCGCGACATCTACATGAACACGTTCCGCAGCCTGGCCGCCGCGTATCCCGATCGCTGCCTGATGGCCTGCGTGGCTAAGCCGGCGGAGACCATCCGCGAACTCGCGCAGTTGGGCATCGCCTGTTTTCCGACCATCGATGCGTTGTTCAGCGGCATCGCGATCCAGGCACGCGCGGCCAATCGCGGCTCGGGGGCGGAGCCGTCATCGCCGTCGGCCGTGGGTAGCGCCAACGCGCTCGACCCGCTCGCGTTTCGCAACGAGTTCGCGGCCAAGCGCGTGCTCGCCCAAGCCGGAATTCCGGTCATCGATGAGCGCATCGCCACCAATGCCGGCGAGGCCGCGCACGTCGCGCGCGAGCTGGGCGGCCCGCTGGCCATGAAGATCCTCTCACCCGACATCCAGCACAAGACCGACATCGGCGGCGTAATGCTCGGTGTCGCCGGCCCCGAGGCCGCGGTCGAGGCCTTCGAGCACATCGTCGGCACCGTGAGCCTGAATGCCCCCGAGGCAGGCATCGACGGCGTGGTCATGTCGCGCATGGTGTCCGGCGGTGTCGAGCTGATCGTGGGCGTGTCGCGCGACCCGCTGTTCGGGCCGATGGTGATGGTCGGCCTGGGCGGCATCCATGCCGAGATCTTCCGCGACACGGCCTTGCGGCCGGCACCCGTGTCGCACGACGAGGCGCTCGCGATGCTGCGCTCTCTCAAGAGCTTCCCGTTGCTGGACGGCGCCCGCGGCCGACCCAGGGCCGACATCGATGCCGCCGCGCGGGCGATCGCCAATCTCTCGACCTTCGCCGCGCGCCACGCCGACGACATCGCCGAGATCGACATCAATCCCCTGCTCGTGTTGCCCGACGGCGCGCTCGCACTCGATGCATTGCTGGTGCGAGCCAGTGCCGACACCCCGGAGAAATCCACATGACCGGCGCCCACGCCGCCGTGCCGCGCGGCGAGCCCGTCGCCGACCACGGTGCGCACGCGCGTCGCTGGTTGGCCGCGAACCTGCCCGAGGTGATGCGCACCGACATCGTCCTCGCCAAGCCGCCGACGTTGGACGATTTCCGCGCCTGGGAGCGCGCGATGTACGAGGCCGGCCTGGTCGGCATCACCTGGCCGAAGGAGGTCGGCGGATACGGCCTGGGGCTTCGCGAGCACCTGGCCGTCAGCCGCGAGATCGGCCGCACGTCGATGCAGGAAAGCGTGAACTCGATCGGCAAGGAGCTCGCCGGCCCGATCATCATGGCAATCGGCACCGAGGCACAGAAGCAGCGCTATCTGCCGGCGATCCTCGAACTTCGCGACATCTGGTGTCAGGGCTTCTCCGAGCCCGATGCCGGCTCCGACCTGGCCGGGCTACGCACCCGCGCACGGCGCAGCGGCGAAGACTGGATCATCGACGGTCAGAAGATCTGGACCTCCGGCGCGGCCAAGTCTCAGCGTTGCCTGCTGCTGGCACGCACCGGCAGCGTCGAGGACCGCCATCGCGGTCTGGTGCTGTTCGCGGTCGACATGACGGCGCCCGGGGTGACCGTGCGCGAGATCCGCTCGATGGACGGCAGGAACTCGTTCGCCGAGGTGTTCTTCGACGGCGTCCAGGTGCCGGCCACCGACATGCTCGGCGCGCCCGACGAAGGCTGGGCTGCGGCCACACGTGTGCTCTCGATCGAGCGCGCCACCAACCGCATGCATCGCGCCTGGCGCTTCGAGGCCGAGCTCGCCCATCTGGTCGCCGCCTGCCAGGCCGACCCGGTCACGCGGCCGCTGCTGGCGACCTACAAGCGGCGGCTGGCCGACTGCGCGATCGACATCGAGCTGCTCAAGGGCCATGTCGAGACGCTCGTCGGTTCCCTGGCCGCGGGCAGCCAGATCGGCCCCAAGGGCAGCTTCCCGAAGCTGTTCTGGAGCGAGGCGCATCAGCGCTTCGCCACGCTCGCGCTCGAGATCGTGTCGCAGTTCGCGCTCGACGCTTCGCCCGAGTTGCGCGCGCTGAAGGCGCGCATGGAAGACGTGTACCTGAAGGGCCGTGCCGAGACCATCTTCGCCGGCACCACCGAGATCCAGCTCGATATCATCGCCAGGCGCATCTTGATGCTTGGCCGTGGAGACTGATGCGATGACCGGACACGCCGACCTGAACCCGGCCGAGTTCGCCGATACCGCCAACGCGGTCATGGCGGCCTGCCGCGACGCGGCCGGCGCGCCGGCGCGGGCGCGCCTGCTCGGCGAGGCCGGGCTGCTCGGCGTCCTGGCACCGGAATCGGCCGGCGGCATGGCGCTGCCGATCGCGTTCGCCGTGCCGGTGCTCGAGGCCGCGGGTTTCCAACAACTCGAGTACCCGCTGCTCGAGGCGATGCTGCTGGCGCGCGCGTTCGGCGACGAGCCCGGTCTCGCGCGCGCGATCGTCACCGGCGAGTGTCGCCCCACGATCGCCTGGTCCGGCGAGCCCAGCGCCGATGCCGGCCGGGTCGGCCGCGCGCCGCTGGGTGCCACGGCGACGCACGTGCTGGTGCTGCAGGCCGGCGGCGGCGCCTTGCTGGTGCGCACCGACGGCCCGGGTGTCGAGGGCCGCGACGCCGGTTCACTCGATCTGATCCGCCCCGAGCACGCGTTCGCCGTCTCGGCCAGCGCCGGGGGCGCGGCGCTGAACACCGAACGGCTTGCCGACCTGCTCGCCGATGCCGTCCTGTTGCGCACCACGCTCATTCTCGGTCATGCCGATGCCTGCCTCAGATCGGCCTGTGAATACGCCGACCAGCGCCAGCAGTTCGGCCGCGCGCTGTCGGCCAACCAGGCCATCAGCCATCGTCTTGCGCGCCACGGCCTGGCGGTCGAGACGATCCGCAGTGCCATCACGAGGGCCTCGAGTGTCGCGCCGCATGAACGAACGCTCGCCACCTGGGCGGCATTCGCCGGCGCCTGCGAGCTCGGTCCGGCAGTCTGCGAGGGTGCGATCCAGGTGTTCGGCGGCATGGGCTTCACCTGGGAGCTGCCCGTGCACCGTCATCTGCGCAGCATCCGGACGCTGGCCACGCAGGGTGCCGTCACCGAGCTGCGCGATCGCATCGCCGATCATCTGTTCCAGGCCTCGGCCGCCTGGCTCGCGGGAGGAAACCGACATGCAGGCCGATGACCAGATGGTCCGGCGCACGGACCCGGGCGACGGCATCGGCCGCGCCACCGGCCAGGCGCCGCTGGCCGACGGTGGCGGCAACCTCACGACCCTGAACTGACCGGCATCATGTCCGCCAACGGCGTCCGCGATCGCGACCTGCCCCGCCGGGCATTGGTCACCGGCGGTGCGGCCGGCATCGGCTGGGCGATCTGCCGCGCGCTTGCGGCCGATGGTGTGCGCTGCGCGATCGCCGACATCGACGGCGGGCTCGCGCACCGGCGGGCCCACGAACTCGTCGGGATGACGGCTGGCGACGGGCACGCCCCGGGCGGCGGCCGTCGACTCACGCACATCGCAATCCCGACCGATCTCGCCGATCCGGCCGCCGCGGCCCGACTCTGTGCGCAAGCCGCCGATGCGCTCGGCGGGTTGGACATCGTGATCAACAACGCCGGCGTCACCGAGACCGGCGGCGAAGAGATCGCCCGGCTGGACCCGGCACGCTTCGGGCGCGTGGTGTCGGTCAATCTCGATAGCGTGAGCGCGATCTGCGAGCATGCGCGCGACCGGCTCGATGCCGACGGCGTCATCGTCAACATCGCCTCGGGCGCGGCCTGGCGGCCGATTCCGCTGCGCGGCGCCTATAGCGCCAGCAAGGCGGCGGTGGTCGCACTGACCGAGGCACTGGCCCAGGCATGGGGTTCGGTGGGTCCGCGCCTGTGCGCGATCGCACCCGGCTTCGTGCGCACGGATCTGGTCGACACGCTGGTCGCCCGCGGCCGGCTCGACCTGGACGCGATCGTCGCGCGCATTCCGCTGGGCCGTCTGATCGAGCCCGACGACATCGCGGCGGCCGCCCGCTTCGCCTGCTCGCCCGAGGGTGGCGCGCTGCACGGGCGCACCCTGCTCGTCGACGGCGGCTCGTTCGCCGCCGCCGGTGCCCCGCTGCCGGTGCGCGCGCCGGTCGCCCTGCGCGACGGCACGCGCACCGTCGCGATCATCGGCGATGGCGCACTCGCCGACGCGATCGCGATGTCCCTCGACGACGTCTGCCGGGTCGTGCACGCCGACAGCCTCGACGGCCTGCAACAGGGCTTCGCGCCCGACGGCCTGATCGCCGTGATGACGGCCAGCACCGGATCGGCGGGCGAGATGCTTCGCAATGCGCAGGCGATCGCTGCCGGCTGTCGCACGCGCCTGCGTCCGGCGGCGGGCTTCTCGCTGCAATGGCACTGCGAGCTGACCGGGCTGGCGACGCCGGGCGCGCGCGCCGCCGGTGCCGCACTCGAGATGTTCGCGCGCACGCTCGCGCTCGAATGGGCGCCCGATGGCTGGCGCGTCAATGCGGTGAGCTCGGATGGCCGTCGACGCGCCGCCGTGGCCGGGCTGGCCAGTTTCCTGGCCGGTCCCGCGGCGAGCGCGATCACGGCCACCGCGATCGACACACGCGTGAGCTCCTGATCATGGTCATTTCGGCCGCGATCATCGCCTGGTTCATCATTCGGGAAGTTTTTCGAATGATCGGCGCCACGCGTGCCGCCAGAGGAGTCGGCCAAAATGCCTGAGCAATCGAGCGGATCACTGACGGCCACACAACTGACCGAACATCCCGACGCGCTCGGCGAGAGCCCGGTCTGGGATCCGCGGCTGAATTGCCTGTGGTGGATCGACGGCGCCGCCGGACTGGTCAGGCGCAAGTACCTGCAGCACCGCGAGTGGTCCGCCACCGAGAGCTTCGAACTCGACCAACACATCGGCTCGATCGCGCTACGCGCCGATGGCGGGCTGGTCATCGCGCTCGAACACTCGATCGTGGCCTGGAACCCCGATGCCGGCGAACTGACCATGCTCGTGCGCGATGCGATCTCCGATCCGCGCATGCGCCTGAACGACGGCAAGGCCGACCGGCAGGGCCGCTTCGTCTGCGGCGGCATGGGTCGGCAGCTGGAACCCATCGGGCCCCTGCTGCAGCTCGACGCGTCCGGCGAGCTGCGGGAGCTCGCCACGGGCCTGAAGGTCACCAATGGTGTGTGTTTCAGCCCCGATGGCCGCCGGCTCTATTTCGCCGACACGCCGACCCGCTCCATGTGCGTGTGCGACTACGACACGGTCACCGGTGAGGCCTCCGCGCCGCGCGTCCTGATCGACACCGATGCGCTCGGCTCGGGCATCGACGGCGCGACGGTCGACGACCAGGGACGCATCTGGGCGACGTTGATTCGTCGCGGCGAGATCGCCTGCTTCGATGCCGACGGCCGCTTGCTCGCCCGTCATCCGGCACCGGTCGACCTGCCCACCAGCCTGGCTTTCGGCGGCCCCGACATGAGCCTGCTGTTCATGACCTCGATCCGCGATTCCGGCACCGGGCGCACCGTGTCGACGCATCCGCTCGGCGGGCACCTGTTCGTGCTCGAGGGGCACGGCGCGCGCGGCATCGCCGAGACACCGTACGCGGCCACACCGTGAATCGACCCGATGCGACGGCGAACGAACACGCCAGGAATCGACCGACCGCGTCAGACGACCTCGATGCGGGTGCATCCACCGACGCGCCGGGCAGGCTGCTCGATCGTGAGGCGATTCGCGACTGCCTGTACCGCTACTGCCGTGGCATCGACCGCGCCGACGAGGCCAGCTTGCGCGACAGCTACTGGCCCGATGCGCACGACAGCCACGGCGCCACCAGCGGCCCGATCGAGATTTTCTTCGAGCGCGTGCGCGCGGCGTTCGCCCGGGGCCCGCGCAATGTCCATCGGATCACCAACATCCTGATCGAGTTTGCCGGGCCCGACACCGCCATCGTCGAGAGCTGTTTCGATGCGCTTCAGCGCGGCCCCGGCCCGGACGGAATCACGCGCCAGTTCCACCTGGCCGGCCGTTATTGCGACCGTTTCGAGAAACGCGCCGGCCACTGGCGGGTCGCCCGACGGGTGGTGGTCTACGACTGGGTGGACGAGCAGACAGCGGCAAGCGACGACGAACGAACGCGTTTCGGCGTTCGCCAGCCCGTCGGCGAGGCCTGGCCTCACGACACGATCTATCGCCTGCTTGCCGAGGCCCGGCAAGACACCGGCGCGGCCGACTGAACCGGCCGGCCGGGGCGTCCCGCGATGCTCAGCGTCGCGCGTCGCGCATCGTCTTCACGTGCTCGAGATGGCTCGAGATCACCTTGTGCGCGTTGCCGGCCAGCTCGGTCAGTCGCGGCTGATCACCGTTGTCCCGATAGTGTGAGGTCAGCGTTTCGGCCTCCTGGTGAGCCAGCACCTGCTGATTGATGTAGGTGTCGTCGAAGTCGGTGTCCTGCGCCGAGCGCAGATGATCGATCATGGTCTCGCGGCGACTGTCCAGGGCGCCGGCGGGTTTGAGATCGTGTTCCGGCCGGATCTCCTGCAATGCGCGTTCGAGTTCCTGACTGTTGTGCGTGTGATCGTCGATCATCCGTTGGGCCAGTTCGCGCACCGGTTCACTCGATGAGCGCTGGAGCGCGATCTGCGCAGCCTCGATCTCGTACTTGTCCGAGATCGACACCTGCTCGACGAAATCGGGGGCCTTGCTCACCATCGCCGCGCTGGCCTGTCCCGCCATGCCGCCCACGGCGTCCATGCCCTGGCTGACCTTGTTGCGAAGGCTGCTGTGCTGATCTTTGTCGGTTGTCATGATGTGTTCCGGTTGATTTGGGGGAATAGAGCGTCGGCAACTCGCGTTCCCGCGTGCCGCGAACCTCGACCGGCGCAAGCGACCAATGTTTCCGTGTAACGCGTCTACCGTTCCAGCCACGGGCCCGCGCCGTATGCGCCGCACTGGGCACGGAAGTTGCGGCATCTGCCGGGTCCGCAATCCACCCCGCGCGCAAACCATGGTCACCCCCCGACGCGCCCAGGCACGGGCCGGCGATGCCGGCCCGCCGGATCCGCCGTCCGGCGATGGCGCCACCGCAGTCCTGCACCTGCTCGCCGACCCTTATCGCTACGTCTCGGCGCAGTGCCGCCGTCTCGATAGCGACCTGTTCACGGCGCGGCTCGCGCTGGAGCCTGCCGTGTTCATGAGCGGTGCGGATGCAGCAGCCTGCTTCTATGATGCGTCCCGGTTCCGCCGCGAAGGTGCGGCGCCGGAAGCCTTGCTCGCCACCTTGTTCGGCAGGGGCGGCGTGCAGGGGCTCGACGGCGAGCGCCATCGGCAGCGCAAGGCCTTGTTCGTCGAACTGACCTCGGGCGAAAGGGTCGACGCGCTTGCCCATCGATTTCGCCTGGCGCTTCGAACGGCCATGCGCGAATTGCCCGCGGACACGCCGGTGTCGTTGACCGCCACCGTGCAACAGGTGCTGATGCGGGTGGTCTGCGACTGGTGCGGCCTACCGCTCGCCGAAGGCGAGCGCGAGGCGCGCACGCGCGACATCGTCGCCCTGTTCGATCTGGCCGGCGCCAAGGGTCTGGGCCATCTGCGCGCGCGGGTCGCGCGCCGGCGTGCCGATCGCTGGGCGGCGCGACTGATCGGACAGGCGCGGGCGCGCCCGCGCGAGCATCCGGACAGCGCGCTCGAGAAGGTGGCACATTGGAACGACGCCGACGGCGGCCTGCTGGCACCCCATGTCGCGGCGGTCGAGTTGTTGAACCTGGTGCGCCCTTGCGTGGCCGTGTCGGTGTTCATCACCTTCGCCGCGCATGCGCTCGCCACCCATCGCGAGCGCGCCGATGCCCTGAGGAGCGAGCTCGGGCAGGTCGGGGATCCACGAGATTCGACTGCGCTGACCGCCTTCGTTCAGGAGGTGCGGCGCGACTATCCGTTCTTTCCGATGCTGGCGGCGCGTGCGCGCGGTGATATCGAGTGCCTGGGCCATCGGATTCCCGCCGATCGCCTGGTCTTGTTCGATGTATACGGCACCAATCACGATCCGCGCAGCTGGTCGCAGCCCTTCGAATTCGCACCAGAGCGATTCACGCCGGATGCGCACGGCCGCTTCGTCGAGCCCCTGAGCGACCCTGACTTCGCATTCATTCCACAGGGAGGCGGTGACCTCGCGGCGGGTCACCGGTGCCCGGGCGAGGGCATCGCGCTGGCGCTGATGGCGCAAGCCGTGCACGTGCTGTGCCTGGATGCCGACTATCGGGTGCCCGAACAGGATCTGGGCCTGGACATGACGCGCCTGCCGGCATTGCCCCGCGACGGTATGCGCGTCTTGCGCGCGAAGACGTCGGGCTGAGCGCGCGGCCCGCGCCCGCCATCTGCCGTCAGCGCGGCGCCGTCGCGCCGACGACCGAATCGAACAGCCGACACGTCAGCTCGTAGGCGCGACGCGATTGCTCACGGATGGTCTGTTCGTCGTACGGCGCGATGGTGCCGAGCGCCAGACGCAGCTGCGCCTCACCGAACAACAGGGCCACATAGGTCTGCGCGGCGACATCGGCATCGGCGCGCGCATCGAAGCAACGCGTGTCGATCAGACGCTGCATCAGGCTGCGGATCAGCGGATAGAGACTGTCGCGACCGACCTCGTCGATCGCCCTGGCGAGTACGCCGGTCTCGGCAGCATCGATGACCGCGGCCCGATTGATGATCACCGCCTTGCGATCCGTGGTGAAGCGCAGCAGCACCGGGCCGAGACCGGCCAGCGCCCGGCGGGGATCGCCACCACCGGCCAGAGCGGCCTCGAGGTGCTCGCGAACCGCACGACCGTTGTCCTCGATGATCGAGCGAAACAAGTCCTGCTTGTTCTGGTACCAGCTGTAGAGCGTCTGATTCGACGCCCTGGCCCGCTTGGCGATCTGCAACATGCTGGTCTTGCGGTAGCCGACCTCCTGCAGCAACTCGAAAGCGGCGGCCTCGATCTCGGCACGCCGCTCGCGCCGTTCCGTTTCATTCATCCGGATGTCTCTCGATATCGCTTGACGATAAGTGTACACGTATGTACAGTTCAGATTCCAAACCGTACATGCGTGTACGCCTCTTTCTCCGGCCAGCATTCAACGACCCATGGTGGCCATTGCAAACAGGAAAGCAACATGAACAAGATCCTCAAGTTTTCCGGCCTCGGCATCGCCGGGCTGCTGCTCGCCAGCACGGCCGTCGTCGCCGTGCAGTCCGGCAACACCGAGCGTGACATCGATGCGTTCGAGGCCCGGGTGACCGAGCTCGGAGTCAGCCAGCCGCCGGCGGCGTTCGATGAAACGCAGATCGCGAACCTGCCATCGCCCGTGCAGCGCTATTTCCGCTTCGTGTTTCGGGCAGCCCCCGCGAACTACTCGGTCGTGCGCGTGAACGCCGCCGGCGAGTTTCGCCGCCCCCTGACCAAAGACTTCAACCCGATCGAATCCGATCAGGTGCTTGCCGCCGGAGTGCCCGCGCTGATGTTTTCCGCCTCGACCACGGTGCTGCCCGGCATCTGGGCGCGCGCCTACGACTTCTTCGCGCAAGGCCAGATGGAGATGAAGGCGAAGATTCTTTCCGCGATCACGGTCGTCGACGAGCGTGAAACCCCGCAGCTCAACCAGATCTCGCTGCGCCGCTGGTTGCTGGAGAGCGCGCTCTGCCCGACCGCCCTGCTGCCCGGCGGCCCGGTCATCTGGGAACCGATCGACGACGCCAGCGCGCGCGCCGTCGTCGCCTGGAACGGCATGCGTGCGTCGATGATCGCCAACTTCGACACGGAGGGACGAATGACCTCGATGGTCGCCGAGGCCGACGGCGATCTGTCCACGCCGTACCACGGCTCGGGCGAACACGTCGCGCGCACCGACTACCGGCAGGTCGGCGCGCAAATGATTCCGATGGGTTTCACGATCTCCCGAATGGCCGAGGGCCGGCTGTATCCGTTCTACGAGGGGCGGGTCGGGTCGATCTCGTTCGAGTGACGCACTCGGGGTCGGCAGCCACCGTCATCGAGCCGCAGGGCGCTAGTTCGCGCGCAGCGCGCCGAGCACCGCATCGGTATGTTCACCCAGGCGCGGCGCCGGCCCCACCGACGGTGCCGGTTCTCCCAGCCACCGGAACCCCGGCCCCAGGGCCGGTTGCCCGTCACCGACATCGATGCCGCCGGTGTTCGGATACAGCTCGTTCAGATATTCGGCCAGATTGCGCACCTTGGCGACGGGCACGCCCTCGGCGCTCAGGCGTGCTTCGATCTCGGCCGCATCCACCTGCGCGAAGGCCTCGGCCAATTGCGCGCGCAGCTGCGGCGTGCCGACATCGGACAGGAAGGCGGCCTCGTCGAGGCCGGCCGGCACGTGCGGCGGCTCGGCCAGCTCGGGGCGGCCGATCGCGCGACACAGGCGACGGAACTGCCCGCAGGTGTTCGCACCCGCCGACAGATAGCCGTCGCGCGTGAGAAAGGTGTCCGAACCCGGGCTGCCCGCGAAGCCGCGGTTGCCCACGCGTGAGGGCGTGGTACCACTGGCCCGGGTGGCCGACACCATGCTGGCCATCAGCACGGTGGCGCTGTCGACCATCGACACATCGAGCGTGATCGCGGACTTGTCGCCCCTGAAGCGGCGGATCAGCGCGGCCATGATCGCCTGCGCGCCCATCATGCCGGTGGCGATGTCGATGACCGGAAAGCCGACCTTCACCGGCGGCGCGGCATCATCGTCGCCCTGCATGGCCATCATGCCGGTGGCCGCCTGGATCACGTGATCGTAGGCACGCAGGCCGGCGCGCGGACCGATCTGGCCCCAGCCGGAGATCGAACAGTAGATGATGTCGGGCCGCGCCGCGCGCACCTCCTCGGGCGACAAGCCAAGCGCTGCCGCCGCACCGGGGCGGAAGTTCTCGACGAACACGTCGGCCGTGGCAATCAGCGCGAACAACTGCTCGCGGCCGGCGGCCGATTTGAGATCGAGCGCGACCGATTTCTTGCCCACGTTGAGTGCCGCAAAGCCGGGCGGCACACCGTCCGAGTTCGGATGCCGCGCCAAGCCGCGCATCACGTCGCCGACGCCGGGTTCTTCGACCTTGATGACCTCGGCACCGAGCATGCGCAACTGATGCGTGGCGAACGGCCCGGCCAGCACCCGGGTCAGGTCGACGATACGTATGCCTTCCAGTGGCGGCATGAAGAAATCCTCAACGAACGGTTCGAAACGAGCGCGACAACGGCACGAAAATGACGAGCGTGATCAACAGCAGGATGATGGTCAGCGCCGCGGCCTCGCCCATGCGGGTCTCGCTCCAGAAGTGAAAGATGGTCACCGCCAGGGTCAGCGACTCGGTGGCACCACCGCCGACGAACAAGGGCGTGTTCAGGTCGCGCAGCGCCGACAGGAACACCACCGTGAAGGCCGCCAGCAGCACCGGCCGCATCAGCGGCAGCGTGACCGAGAACGCGGTGCGGGTACGGCTGGCGCCGCAGATCGTGGCGGCCTCTTCGAGCGCAGCGTCGATCTGGCCCAGGCCGTCGCTGATGTTGCGCGTGGCGATGGGCAGCGAACGGGCGGCCTGCGTCATCGCGATCAGCAGCAGCGTGCCGTAGAGGCCGACCGGCGAGCCGATCCAGGCCCACAGCACGGCCGCCAGAAACGCCACCGACGGCACCAGCACCGTGTAGTAGGCGCCGCCCATCAGCAGGCCGCGACCCGGCAGCTTCGTGCGCCGCGCCACCCAGCCCACGGCCGTGGCCACCGACAGCACGATCGCCACCTCCATCAGCGCCACCTTGAACGAATTGCCGGTGATCTGCCAGAACGCCAGATACTCGAACACGATGTAGCGGAAATTCTCGAGCGACAGATCCGACAGCCCGCCGCCGCCGAACCAGTTGGTCTTCAGCGACATCCAGAGAATGATCGAGTACGGGCCGACCACGGCAAGCAGGCCGAGCGCGACCACGAAGGCCACGGCCAGCCACCGCCAGCGGCCGAGCGGCAGTGCCGCCGCCTTCACGCCCTTGCCGGCAATGACCGCGAAGCGGTTGACCTGACTCTGACGGCGCACCGCCCACACCAGCGCACCGAGCAACACCGCCGTGATCACGAACACCACGCCCATCGCGGCGGCCAGCTCCAGCCGCGGCGGAAATGCGTTCAGGAACAGATACAACTGGGTGGCGAACACGTACACCCGCGAAGGCATGCCGAGAATGGCCGGCACCGCGAACAGGCCCCACGAGATGATCAGCGAGAACACCGTGGCCGACACGATCGCCGGCGTGACCAGCGGCAACGTCACCGTCGTGACCACCTTCCACGGACTGGCACCCGACACCCGCGCGGCTTCCTCGAAGCTGCCGTCGAGCGAGGTCAGCGCCCCTTCGACCGTGAGGAACACGAACGAGAACAGGAACAGCGCCGACACGAAGATCATGCCGGTCATGGTCTGCACATCGAAGGGCTTTACACCGATGACCGCGTGCAGGATCTCGTTGATGTAACCGGCGTTCGGGCTGGCCAGATACACGTAGGCCATCGCGGTCAGCCACGGCGGCGACACGAAGGCCAGCACCGCGAGCATCTTGGCTGTGCGCCTGAACGGCATGTCGGTGCGCGTGACCAGCACCGCCAGCGTGACGCCGATGACCATCGCGCTGAGCGCGGTGCCGAGCGCGAACACCCACGAGTTGACCAGCACGTCCGCGAAATGGAACTTGTCCAGCAGCTCGCGAAAGCGCCCGAAGCCGTAGCCGTCGGCTTCGGTCAGGCTGCCGACGACCAGCCAGATCATCGGCCACACCGACAGGATGCCGATGGCCGCGACGGCGGACCATGCCAGCACCACCGGCCCCAGACCGTGACGGGCGCGCACACGCGCGAACCAGCCGTCGGGGCGGGCCGCAACCCCTGTCCCACCGGCGCTCATGCCACCACTGCCGACGCTCATGGCGCCATCCGCCCGACGATGCCCATGCTCATGTGAACGCCCACCGAACGCTGCCGTCGCTCATGCCGCGGCCTGCTCGGGATAGACCATCAACGCCTGTGGCTCGGCCACCACCGACACCGCCTCGCCCTCGTTGAACAGGCGCCCGGCGGCAGGCATGTCGATGGTCAGCTCGTGCTCGCCGCAGCGCACCAGATACTGGATGTGCTGACCGAGAAACTGCGTGAGTGCCACCGTGCCGGGCCAGCCGCCACCCTCGCCGGCCGGCAGCAGGCGCACGTCGGTGGGGCGGAAGATGACCTGCGCCGGCACCTGCAACACGGGCGTGCCCGGTGGCAAGGGACCGACCCCCTCGATCACCAGCCGGCCGTCGCGCGGCAACGCCGGCAGACGATTGACCCCGCCAAGGAAGCTGGCCACCCCGGCCACCTCGGGACGACGCCAGATGTCCTGCGGTGAACCGCGCTGCAGGATGTGGCCGGCCGACATGACCAGGATCTGGTCGGAGATCGCCAGCGCCTCCGACTGATCGTGCGTGACCGCGATCATCGTCGTGCCGGTCTCGCGCTGGATGCGTTTGAGCTCTTGGCGCATCTCCTCGCGCAAGTGCGCGTCGAGATTGGCCAGCGGCTCGTCGAGCAGCAGGATCTCGGGGTCGTAGGCGATCGCACGCGCCAGCACCACGCGCTGCATCTGGCCGCCCGAGAGCTGACCGGGCAGGCGCTTCTCGAAGCCCGACAGCCGCACGAGCGCCAGCGCCTCGCCGACCCGGCGCTGGATCTCGACACGCGGCCGGCCGCGCACCTTGAGGCCGTAGGCAACATTCTCGGCGATCGACATGTGCGGCCAGATCGCATAGCTCTGGAACACCATGCCCAGATTGCGCTGCTCGACCGGCACGCGCGACAACCCGCCCGAGAACACCACGCGATCGCCGATGACGATCTCGCCATCGGTGGCGGTCTCCAGGCCGGCGATGCAACGCAGGATGGTGGTCTTGCCACAACCCGAAGGCCCGAGCATCGTCGTGATGCCGCCGGCGGGGACGGTGAAACTGACACCGTCCACCGCGCGCACCGCGCCAAAGGTCTTGACCAGATTTCTGACCTCGACGCCACGCATCAGCTCATGATCCTGCGCCAGGTGTCGATGATCTCGCCGCGCGTCTCGACCAGCTCGGGGAGGTTGGGCTCGTAGATCTTGATCGAGTCCAGCGGCGGGATGCCCTCGGCCAACGGCGCATTGCGGTTCGAGCCGTACACGCCGGTGGCCAGCACGGACTCCTGATACTTCGCCGAGATCAGATGGTTGGCGAGCATCAGCGCGCCGTCGGGGTGCGGCGCATTCTTCGCCACGAACAGGCAGGTTTGCGCGATCACCACCCCGTCGGACGGGAAGATCATGCGGGTGGGCGCACCCTGCTTCTGGTACAGATAGCCCCAGGCCTGCGCCACCACGCAGATCGGCTTCTCGCCGCGTGCCACCGCCTGCATCGCCTCGGCCTGCAAGCGCATCTCGGCCACCTCGTTGGCGCGCAGCTTCTTGACGTAGTCCCAGCCGTACTGCTCCACCATGCCCTTGATCATCACCGTGGTGGAACCCGCGTTCTCGGGCGCGCCGAACAGGATCTGGCCCTTGAACTTCGGGTCGGCCAGATCGGCGTAGCTTTGCGGCGCATCGGTCACCTTGAGCATCTTCTCGTTGACCACGATCACCAGCCCGAAGCCACCGTTCGGAATCAGACCGGGATCACGCTTGGCGAAACGAGGAGACAGCTCCGCCTCGTTGGGCAGACTGACCGCCTCGGTCCAGCCCTGCTTCTGCGCGTGCAGACCGAGCGCGTAGTCGGTCAGCGTGCAGATATCGGCCAAGGGCGCGCCGCCCTGCACCTCCTGGCCGAACTTGCGAATCACGATCTCGCCACCGCCCGGGCGGGCGTA
The DNA here is from genome assembly GCA_041396685.1 of Burkholderiaceae bacterium. Taxonomy (GTDB): domain Bacteria; phylum Pseudomonadota; class Gammaproteobacteria; order Burkholderiales; family Burkholderiaceae_E; genus JAUIAI01. The sequence goes on along the minus strand of JAWKYD010000007.1, from coordinate 209,674 downwards.
GTTGACGCGCACGCCGGTCTCTTTCGAGAAGGCCGCCATGCGTGGTTCCTCCTGGCGCGCCACGCCCGATGAATAGATCGTGACCTCGCCCTTCTCCTTGGCACGCTTGATCACCGCGTCCCAATCGTTGGCCGCGCGGGCGGGCATGGGCAGGCCCATGCCGAGCGCACCCGCGGCCGCGGCGGTGTGCAGGAACTGCCGTCTTTGATTCATGTCGTCTCCTCGCTGTGATGGGTCTCGTGACTCTGCTCGATGAAGGATTGCGCTCAACCCGATGCGGTGGCCGGCACCGGAAGCGCATCGGCGGCAAGCCGGCGCATGACCTCGCGATGATTGCGCTCGACGATGGCGCGCGCGATCTCGCCCGCCTCGCGGGCCTGGCGCGCGCGAATGGCCGCGCGCATGCGCCGCCCCTCGGCCATCGTCTCGGCACGGCGTTGCGGCGAGCCGTGCGCGAGCCCGGCGTAGAACAGAAACGAACGGCGCGTCATCTTGCGCATCGTCTGGATCAGACGTTGATTGCCGCAATGGGCCACCATGTAGGCGCTGGCGGCCTGGGTGCCCGCCGCGAACGACTGCGGTGTGGGCTCGCCCTGCCCCTCGTGGCGCACGCCGACCCGCGCCGCGATCGCCTCGTATTCGGCGATCTGGGCGTCGCTTGCGCGCAGCGTGAACAGCTCGGTCGCCAGACCGAACAACACCGCACGCATCTCGAACATCTCGGACGCTTCCTCGGGCGAATAGCTGAGCACCCGCGCGCCGCGGCGCGGCTCGATGACCACCAGCTCTTCCTGCGCCAGCAGCCGCAGCGCCTCGCGCACCGGCGCCCGGCTGACGCCGAAACGCTGCGCGATGGCCTCCTCGGACAGCCGCTCGCCCGGCGGCAATGCCAGGCTCTCGATCTCGGTCATCAGTTGCTCGGCGACGTAGACCGGCAGCGAGGGCGGAATGCGGGTGATGTTGACTGTCTCCATACTGTCGACAATATACATAAAGTTTTATCCATCGACAACGCCGCCGATGCCTTCGGGGGTGATGCGCCAAACGTGCCGGTCTTCGAAACCAACCTGAAGTACTTCGAGCGTGGGAGTCCGCGCGACCCGGTATACATTCGCCACGGTGGACGTCCCTCATAGCCCACAGGGCCGGCGCAGTCATCCGTGGCTTGGGGTCACTCCCAGGCGGTGATGGCAATCACTGCCAGGGATCGATCAGCTCAAAACCGCATCCCTCGAAATCGCGCACATTGCGGGTGGCAAGCGTGGCCACATGCGCGCGCACGATGCCGGCGATCATTGCATCCGACTGACTGATCGGCGTTCCGGTCGAGCGACCATCGACTGCGATCTCTGAATACTCGTCGGCCGCTCGCGGGTCGCAAGCCAGCACTCGGCCAATCAGGCGATTCTCGAACAGGTGGATCGTGCCGCAAGCAAGGCGGCGCGTTTGCGCCCAGGCGGTATACAGCGAACCCCGTACATCAACTCGCCGCGGGTGATCGCGGTGGTGAATCGTGCGTCGCCTGGCTGGGATTCGACCCAGTCGAGCACCGACGGGCTTGGCACTGCCCTGAACAACTCCGATATGACATCGGTATCGAGCACGATCACTCGCTGAAGCCGGGCGGCTCACGCACCGGCTCGCGAGCAGGTAGGTCGAGATCGACACCGCCGATGGGTTTGACGAGGGCGCGAATGTCCTCGACGAGCATCTTGCCGGTCAATGTCTCCGCCTCCAGAGCCAGGAACAGAATGCTGCGCACCTCTTCTTCCATCGATCGGCCGTTACGCGCAGCGCGTAGCCGCAAGCGCGCCTTCAAGTTCTCGTCGAGATAGCGAATGGTCATCGTGGCCATGATCGAAAAACCTTGCCATCAAAGATTGAATTGTATGCACCGATTGCTCAGAGCAAGCCAACCTAGCTCGACGCCGAGCGAGTCGAACCGGCCGATTGTGCGGCCCCGACCACCCCGGAATGGACCGCCGAATATGAATGCTTCAAGATCACTACAACCGCGCCGACTGGCCGGACGAAATCGCCGAACGCTTCGGTCTCTGGCCGTACCAGCAGCTGTGCGACATGGGCTTGCCGACGCTGGCCGAGCCGGAGATGCGTCACTGGGCGAGCCGGTCGCTCTTGGATGTCGCGTGGCCCGTTCCGATGCGGCGTCGGCCCCGGAGCACTTCGACATTAGCCATCGTCCGCGATTCAATCGTCTGCTGGTGCTGCCGCGTCTTCGCGTCCAGAACGCCAATGCGATATCGAGCCCGCTGACACACGGCTTCTCGTCAATCACTGCCCTTCTCGGCCTGACCTGGGCACTCGTGGGCGCTGGCTGGGCCGTTTGCGAATCTAGAGGCTGTGCCGCGGGTCGGCCCGCAAATGGTCGAGCACGGTGCTGCGTTGGAACAGTTCCAGGCTGGCGGCATGATGCAGCGCTTCCAGCGCGCGTGCATCGACACTCGGGGGATGGTCATGTCATTTCGCGCCGGACGAAAGTCACGCCCTGTATCGTGCGGCCCGCGAGAGCATTGCCTATATTAGCCATTTTAGCTACTCTAGGCCCATGAAGACCTTCGACGCCACCAGCGCGAAAAACCGGTTCGGCGATCTGCTTGCCGCCAGTGCCGACGGCCCGGTCCGTATCGAACGGCACGGCCGTCTCGTCGCCTACGTGGTCGCACCCTCGCAGATTACCCAGCAGCCGGAAGGTCTACCAGAGCGCCTCACGGCACGGCTCTCGGCGCTCGGCGCCCGCTATGCCACGTTGTTCGGCTCTGTGGCTGCGGGTTCCGCCCGGCCCGATAGCGACATCGATATCGCGGTCAGCTTCGGCAAGCCGATGAGCAGCGACCTGCGCGCGGCGCTGATCGGCCTTGTGGCAGACGAGGCCGGGCGGCCTGTAGACCTGCTCGACCTTGAAACAGCCGAAGGGCTGTTGTTCATTCGGGCGCTGGCGGGCACTGAACTGGTGTGCAACTCGCCGCAGACCCGTGCACGCATGCTCGAACGACTGATGGTCGCCGAAGACGATGCACTCAGCGCCCGCGCGGCGGCGCGAGCCGTGCGTGCAAAACTCTTCAGATGACACCTCCTATCGACATCGAGGTGATCGACGCGCGACTGCGTGAACTATCACGTCGCCTCGATCGGCTTGCGAGTAAGCGCCCGCCAGCCCTGAGTACGCTGCAAGCCGACGAAGATCTTCAGGACATCCTCACCCGCAACCTCGAGCTGGCAATCCAGAGCGCCATCGACGTCGCCATGCACCTGTGCGCCGCGTATGGCGAGGTTCCGGCGGGTGGCGCGGAGGCCTTCGGCAAGGTGGCGGAACACAAGCTGATCTCACGTGCCCTCGCCCAGAGGCTACGTCGGGCTGTGGGCTTCCGGAATGTGCTCGCACACGAGTACGTGGACATCGACTGGGCGATCGTCATGCACGCCCTTCACGAAGGCGCGGACGACCTGACCTCTTTCGGGCGGCAGGTCGTGAAGTTGCTCGAGCGCACGGATCGGGGTTGAACGCGCCACGACACCGTGCGAACGGCCGGCGTGGCGCACCCGGCGCGTTGGCGCCAGAACCATCGGCCATCGAAGTCGATCGCCGATCAATCCCACCAGAGGGTGAGCTCCTTCGTTCGCTCGATTTCCGATGCAAGCTCATGCAGCGAGCCGGCGCCTTGGTCGACGATATCCGGGCAGAACGAATAGACCTCTTGTGCAAACGCACCGACATCATTCGGCAGTGATTTCAGGCGCAGTTGTATGAGATCGGTTTGAGCCGCATAGATGTCGATGCCAATGTCCTTGTCCCACCGTTGCAGTCGCGCGATCAGATCTTCGGTGCCCATGTCATAGTTGACCGCGTCCGAGGCCGCAACACGAAGAATGTCGAATTGCGTGGACCCCCTGCCCACAACGATCTCGGTGCCACTAGGCGCAGGGTCGGCCAGGCTCGTCTGTGTGCCGATGAACGCAATCATGCCGGGACCGAGCCCGGCGCGAACATGCTTCAGGATATGTGGCGCCAAGATGGGCATGACGATCACCGAGCGCGCACCGTGGTAAGGCTCTCTGCCAAAATCGCGCGTTGAGTACGGGCGAACGGAACGGCCACTGCATCTCGCCAGTACGGCTTCGCCCTGCTCCAGACCGCTATCGGCAATGTTCGCGGGTGTCGCATCGGTTGAACCGCCAAATATTCGCCCGACGAACGCACTGACCTTGGCCCGCAGATTCTTCATGTCTTTTTATATGTCGACCGGGACAATGGAAATTTTAAGCGCTATCGGCAAAGCACCCGAATGCCAATGGGCGGTCGGCGAAGCCGGAAAAAGCAGGCGCCACCGTGTTCGGTGCCGCGCAGGCAGCTCAGAAATTCATCTGATTCTGGCTCATACGTGACCCTACCCGGTTTCCACGTACGTCAGACCTTTGGCAACTTCTGATGAACGGCGTGTGAGAGGGGCACAAGGCAATGGATACCGAACGCGCAATGCACCAACGCGTTCAAGCTCGAGGCGGTGCGGCTAGCCGAATCGATCGGGCCGAGCAAGGCGGCCGATCGTCTGGGCATGCCGCAGGCTACGTTGGGCAACTCGTTCCCCCACGACGGCGCGCGATACTGTGCCCTGTCCTGACCTCGGCGATCGATCGGAACAGCACGCGATGCCCGCTCCCCCGCTACCCCTGTCAACCGTCGTGCTCGGTGGCTACGGCAATTTCGGCGCGCGAATCTGCCGGGCACTCGTGGACGATCCGGCGATCACGCTGATCGTGGCCGGGCGAGATGCCGGACGGGCGGCTGCGTTCGCGTGCGAGCTGGGCCGTGCCACGCCCCTCGCCATCGACGCGACGGCCCCCGATCTGGACGCGCGCTTGCGCGATGCCGGCGCCCGCCTGGTCATTCACACCGCCGGCCCGTTCCAGGGCCAGGACTACGAGGTCGCCCGCGCCTGCGCGCGAGCCGGGGCGCACTATGTCGACCTGGCCGACGGTCGTCGCTTCGTGTGCGATTTCGAGCGCATGCTGGATGACGATTTTCGCAGCCGCGGGCTGTGCGCGATCACGGGCGCCAGCACCGTGCCGGCGCTGTCCTCGGCGGTCGTCGACCATCTGACCGAGGGCTGGCAGCGCACCGACGCCATCGAGACCTGCATCGCCCCGGCGCAGAGCGCGCCGCGCGGAGTCGCGACGCTCGCGGGTGTGCTCAGCTATTGCGGTGGGCCGATCGAGGTCTGGGAGCACGGCCGCTGGACGACCCGGGTCGGCTGGGCAAAGCCATCGCGCCAACGATTCGCCCGCATGCGCCCGCGCCTGGGCGCCTGCTGCGACATTCCCGATCTGGAACTGTTCCCGCCGCACTATCGGGTCACCGAGTCGGTGCGTTTCGATGCCGCGCTCGAGGTCGGGTTGACCCAGCGCGGGTTCGCGCTGATCGCCCGGCTGCGCAGGCTCGGTCTGATCCGGCATCCCGAACGCCTGGCGATGCCGCTCTGGCGCCTCGGGCCGTGGTTCGACCGCCTGGGTTCGGCGCTGGGCGGGATGGTCATTCGTGTTCGCGGCGTGGATTCACACGGGCGATCGCGCGAGCGCGAATGGCACATTGCTGCCGATGACGACCACGGCCCGGAGATACCGTGCATGGCTGCGATCCTGCTCGCCCGCGCGCTGGCGCACGATCGTGGCCCGGCCGCGGGCGCTCGGCCGTGTATGGGACTGCTACCGCTTGCCGACTTCGCGCCCGAGTTCGCGCGCTGGCGGATGCAGACCGATCTGCTCGAGATCGAACCATCGCTGTCGCAGGCGCCATGATGAACACCTATCTGCTGGTCAAGTGGCTTCACATCCTGAGCAGCGTGCTGCTGGTGGGCACCGGCTTCGGCTCGGCGTTTTATCTGTTCTTCGTGAATCGCAGCGGCAGTGTCGCGGCGCAGGCGGTGGTTGCCCGCCTGGTCGTGCGTGCCGACACCTGGTTCACGCTGCCGGCCATCGTGTTGCAGCCGCTGACGGGGCTCTGGCTGGCCGATGCCGCCGGCTATGCGCTGAGTTCATTCTGGATCGCGGCCGCACTCGTGCTGTATGCGTTGGCGGGTGCCTGCTGGCTGCCGGTGGTGTGGTTGCAGATTCGCATGGCTCGCCTCGCCGGTGAGGCGAGCGCCAAGGGCCAGGCATTGCCGCCCACTTATGAGCGCTACCGTCGACGTTGGGAGTGGCTCGGCTATCCGGCTTTCGTGGCGATGCTGGTCATCTACGCACTGATGGTGTTCAAGCCCGGGCAGTGAGCCGAGCGCGTGGCCGCGGCCGCGGGTGGCGGCCCTGGCCACCCTCCGCTTCGACCTTGCCGGCGCAGGCGGCATCGTGCCGCGCACCGATTCGTCCGTGCCAAGATGCGCTACCCTGCCCGGCTTTCGCGAACCACCGATCATCGATCATGAAGACCATTGCCCTGCGCGAGATCGCCCACTGCCGCTCCGGCGAGAAAGGCCACGGCGCCAATGTCTCGGTCATCGCCTACGACGAGGCTGACTACGCGCTGCTCGAGCGCACGGTCACGGTCGAGGCCGTGCGCGAGCTCTATGGCGCCATCACCAAGGGCGCGATCACGCGCTTCGAGGCGCCGCGCATCGGCGCGCTGAATTTCGTGCTCGATAACGTGCTCGAGGGCGGGCGTTCGCGCACGCTGGCCTTCGAGGAATCGGGCAAGGCTTTGTCGTCGCTGATGCTGCGCCTGCCGGTGACCGTTCCCGACGACTTCCTGGGCATCCGCGAGCGCCGCGCCCGGCGGGCGCACGAAGCCGGGCCGCGGGCGAGCGCGACCGGGCCGCAGACAAGCGCTGCGACGGACTCTGGCCGGGCAGACGAAGCCGCCACGACCGACAAGCGCGTGCGTATCGGCGCGGCCACCGGCTGGTCACGCGACCGCTTCGAGCCGGCGCTCGAACTGATCCTGCATGGCGACATCGACTACCTGGGCTTCGATTCGATGTCCGAGGTGACGATGAGCGCCGCCCAGGTGGCGCGCATGAGCAAGCCGGATCAACCCGGCTACGACCCCTTGCTCGAGGCACGTCTCACCCCCCTGCTGGTGCCGGCAAAAGAACGGGGCGTGCGCATCATCACGAACCAGGGCTGGCTCGATCCGCAGGCGGCCGCGCGGCGCATCGTGGCCCTGGCGCGCGAGCAGGGCTTGTCGGGCCTGAAGGTGGCGGCGGTCAGCGGCGGCATTCTCACCGACCGCATCGCCGGCATGGGTCTCGACTTCGTCGAATCGGGCGCTGCGGTCGCCTCCCGTCGTGACGCGATCGTGTCGGCCGAGACCTACCTCGGCGCGGCCGGCATCGTTCAGGCGCTGGCCGCCGGCGCCGACATCGTGATCACCACCCGGGTGGCCGACGGTTGCGTGTACCTGGGGCCGCTCGCGCACGAGTTCGGCTGGCGCTTCGACGACTGGCACGCGCTGGCGCGCGGCATGATCATCGGCCATCTGATGGAGTGCGGCTGCCAGGTGTCGGGCGGCTATTTCGCCGACCCGGGCTACAAGGACGTGCCCGATCTGCATCGCGTGGGCAACCCGATCTGCACGGTCACGCCCACGCGCAATTTCATCGGCAAGCTGCCCGACAGCGGCGGGCTGGTGTCGCCAGCAACCTGCAAGGAGCAGTTGCTCTACGAGGTGCAGGACCCGGCCAACTATCTGCTGCCCGACGTGGTCGCGGATCTGACCCGGGTGTCGTTTCGCCAGCACGCCGAGAACGAGGTCGAGGTCCTGATCGCCGCTGCCGGCAAGCCGCGCACCGATACCATGAAGGCGCTGGTCGGCCTGCGCGAGGGTTTCACCACCGAAGAGATGGTGTTGTTCGCCGGGCCGGGCGCGATGGCGCGCGCGCAGCTGACGCGCGACGTGCTCGAGCGCCGCTTTGCGGCGGTGAATCTGAAGGCGCGCGAGCTGCGCATGGATCTGGTCGGCCTGAACGCCGTACACCGCGAGGCCAGCCCGGCGCCCACCCACGAACCGTACGAGGTCATTCTGCGCATCGCCCTGAAGACCGACGACGCGCTCGAAGCCGACAAGCTACGCCGCGAGGTCGACCCTCTGGCCGTCAACGGCGCGGCCGGCACGGGAAAGTGGGCGACGACCGCGCCGGGCTCGCGGGTCGCGCCGGTGGTCGGGCTCGATGCGGTGCTGGTGCCACGCGAGGCGATCGCGCACGAGGTCACGATCTACGAGTGAGCGAAATCATGCAGATACATGACACCATCGACTCGATGCGCACGGCGCGTGCGGCGCTGAGCCGGGTCGCCTTCGTACCGACCATGGGCAATCTGCACGACGGCCACCTGATGCTGGTGCACGAGGCGGCCGCCCACGCCGACACGGTGGTCGCGAGCATCTTCGTCAACCGGCTCCAGTTCGGTGGCGGCGAAGATTTCGACCGCTACCCGCGCACCTTCGACAGCGATTGCGACAAGCTGCGCGAGGCCGGTGTGACGCATCTGTTCGCGCCCGACGAATCGGTCATGTATCCGCAGCCGCAGACCTATCACGTCGACCCGGCACCCGCTCATGCCGATGATCTCGAAGGTGCTGCGCGTGCCGGTCATTTCCGCGGCGTGGCCACGGTGGTGCTAAAGCTGTTCTCGATCGTGCAGCCCGATGCGGCGATGTTCGGCAAGAAGGACTATCAGCAGCTGCTGATGATCTCGGCGATGGTGCGCCAGTTCGCGCTGCCGATCCGCATCGTCGCCTGCGAGACCGTGCGCGCGGCCGACGGGCTGGCGCTGTCGTCGCGCAATGGCTATCTGAGCAAACGCGAACGGGCCGAAGCGCCTCGGCTGTATCGAAGCCTGTTGCGCGTGGCCGAGGCGGTGCGCCACGGTGAGCGCCGGTTCGCGACCCTCGAGGCGGATGCGATCGACGCCTTGACCGGGGCCGGCTGGATGCCCGACTACGTCAGCGTTCGCAACGCCGACGACCTGGGCCCGCCCACCGAGGCGACCCGGCGCCTGGTGGTGCTGGGCGCCGCGCGCCTGGGACAGACGCGCCTGCTGGACAACATCGAGATCTGAGCCGCCGCTCTTGGCCGGCGACGGCGCCCGGTCCTGCGTCGCATCCGGCGCGGCCCGCTTCGGCCGTTCGCGCAATTGCTCCGAGGCTGTGCAGACCGCTCAGAGAAAGCGATCGAGAATCCGCCGGCTGGGGTGATCGAGCGCGCCCAACGCACGAATCAGCCAGTGCACGCCCTGGTCGTCGGTGATCAGCAAGGCGTCGCCCGGCAGGCGTCGAATGAATTCCTCGCCGGCCAGCACGAAGCGCGCCTCGCCGCGGTCGGTGGCAACGGTCCACACACAGGGCGTGACATAGGCCGAGACCGTGACGATGCGTTCGATGACCGGATTGAACTCGCGCTCGGCCAGGGTCTCGACGATCAGCGCCCGCGCCTGCGGCGCGAGATCCTCGAGGCGCGTGACCCAGGCCAGTTCGCGGCCGTCGGGCGCCACCAGCGCAATGCCCTCGTCGGGCGCCGAGAGCGGAAATGCGCGCACCGGGATGACGTTCTCGACCACGGTGCCATCGACGCCGGTGTAGACCAGGCGTCCGAAGGCGTCGCGTGCGAGCCGGATCGCGTCGTCGGCCGACGACGGTTCGCGTGTGTTCATGCGGGATGGGCCCGACCACCGGCGGCTCGATTGCCTGCCACGACGACGCCGGACTCATCGATGCCGGTCTCATCGATGCCGGTCTCGCCGACGTCGGCGGCGGGGCTGTCGGACACGTCGCCACCGGCCTCGTCGCCCGCATCGGCCTGTCGAAGCTGGGCCTGATAGAGACGGTAGTAGGCACCCTTGCGGGCCATCAGTTCGTCGTGCGGCCCGACCTCGACGATCTCGCCGCCGTCGAGGACGACCAGCCGGCTGGCGCGCCGCAGCGTGCTGAGCCGGTGCGCGATCGCGATCGTGGTTCGACCCTGCACGAGATTGTCGAGCGCCTTCTGGATGAGTTTCTCGGTGGTGGTGTCGACCGACGAGGTGGCCTCGTCGAGGATCAAGACCTTGGGATCGATCAGCAGGGCACGCGCGATCGAGATACGCTGACGCTCGCCGCCGGAGAGCGTCTGGCCGCGCTCGCCGACCAGCGAGTCGTAGCCCTGCGGCAGCCGCAGGATGAACTCGTGTGCATTGGCCGCACGCGCGGCCGCGACGATCTCGGCGCGGCTGGCGTCGGGTCGCCCGTAGGCGATGTTCTCGGCGATGGAGCCGAAGAACAGGAAGGGTTCCTGCAACACCACGCCCACGTGACGACGGTACTCGGCGATGGGCAATGAGCGCACGTCCACGCCGTCGACCAGGATCTCGCCGTCGGCGACGTCGTAGAAGCGGCAGATCAGGTTGACGAGCGTGCTCTTGCCCGAACCGCTGTGACCGACCAGGCCGATCATCTCGCCGGGCTGGATCGCGAGATCGACCGAGCGCAAGACCTGTCGGCTGCCATAGCGAAAGCCCACCCCCCGCAGCTCGATGCGACCGGCCACCTCGCTCAGATGCACGGGCCGCACGGGCTCGGGCACGTTCGAGACATGGTCCAGGATGTCGAAGATGCGCTTGGCCGCCGAGGCGGCCCGCTGCGTGTGCGAAACGATGCGGCTCATCGAATCGAGCCGGGTGTAGAAGCGACCGATGTAGGTGAGGAAGGCGGTCAGCACGCCCACCGTGACCTGATCGTGCGCCACCATCCAGATGCCGACGGCCCACACCACCAGCAGGCCGATCTCGGTGAGCAGGGCCACGGTCGGCGAGAACATCGCCCACAGCCGGTTGACGTGATCGTTGACCGCGACGTTATGCTGGTTGGCGGCCCGAAAGCGTGCGGTCTCGCGCTGCTCCTGCGCGAAGGCCTTCACGACGCGGATGCCCGGGATGGTGTCGGCCAGCACATTGGTGACCTCGCCCCAGATACGATCGGCCTTTTCGAAACCGTAGCGAAGCCGGTCGCGCACGACGTGAATCATCCAGGCGATGAACGGCAGGGGCACCAACGTGGCCAGCGCAAGCCAGGGATCGATGGTGAACAAGATCAGCGCGGTCATCGAGATCAGCAACAGATCGGTGGCGAAGTCCAGAAGCTGCAACGACAGGAACAGATTGAGCCGGTCGGTCTCGGAGCCGATGCGCGCCATCAGGTCGCCGGTGCGCTTGCCGCCGAAATAGGACAGCGACAGCCGCAACAGATGCTCGAAGGTGGCGGTGCGCAGATCGGCGCCGATGCGCTCGCTGACGAGGGCGAGCACATAGGTGCGTGCCCAGCCGAGCACCCAGGCCAGCAACGCGGCCGCCAGCAGCCCGCCCAGGTAGAGCACGACCCGCCCGGTGTCGAGCGGCGCGCCGTTCTGATGCGGGATGAGGATGTCGTCCATCAGCGGCATCGTCATATAGGGCGGCACGAGAGTGGCACCCGTGGCCAGCAGGGTCAGGACGAAACCCAGCACGAGCCTGCCGCGATAGGGTCGTGCGAATCGCCACAGCCGCAGCAGCGACCGGGTCGACGGTGACTCGGCCTCCGGTCCGTCGTCGTCGGCGTCATCGTCGCTGTCATCGGACGACGCCGATGGCCGTGTCGCCCCACTGGCAACCGACGACCCCGATCGTGCGTCACGCGGCCCGCCCGCGCTCGAGCACTCGAAGCTCTCGACCAGCCGCGTGACCGCCGGCTGCGCGCCGAGCGTGTAGTGCCAGCGCGCGAGACGCGCCGACGGCGACAGCAACTCGAGATGGCCGACGCCGGCGTGATCGCGACTGACCAGGCGCAACTCGTCGGTGATCGGCCAGGCCGTCCAGTCGGTATCGCCCTCGCTCCGCGCGAACAGGTGGTCGTGGGTCAGGACGACGATGCCACGCACGAAGTGCAGACGGTCGTCGAGATCGGTCTCCGCGAAGGCGAGCACGTCCTGCCCACCCGGCAACGGCGCGAGCGTGCGCCAGCGCTGAGGCAGCTCGACCGCCGCCTGCGCGCGCAAGGCGGATACAACCGTGACATCCGTCACATCGGCTGACAATTGTTTCATCGAAATTCAGGGTCGGACGGCCAGACTCCGTGGCGGGCCGAAGCGTAACATCGGCAGCGCCTCAGCAGGCGCTGCCAGCGTCTTCGCCGGGTGCCTGACGTGCGCCTGCAAAGGCGCGCGACAAAACAGCCGCCTTCGAAGAAGTCGGCACGCCGGCCGACGGGCGAGTCTCGTGTCGGCGACGCTCGTTGTCGTTCGTTAAACGACTTTCTGAGACAGGCCAAGGGTTCATGACACATAGATCGATCGTGATTCGTCGCGTCACGCACTTGCGTGGTCCGAACATCTGGACCTATCGGCCGGTGCTGGAGGCGCTGGTCGACATCGGCGAACTCGAAGACTTTCCGTCGAACCGGATCCCCGGCTACCCGGACCGCCTGTCGGCGATGTTGCCGGGCCTGATCGAACATCGCTGCAGCTACGAAGAGCGCGGCGGCTTTCTGCGCCGCCTGCACGAGGGCACCTGGCCGGGCCACATCCTCGAGCACGTCACGCTCGAGCTGCAGGCGATGGCCGGCATGCCCTCGGGTTTCGGGCGGGCCCGTGAAACCTCCACCCGTGGGGTCTACAAGGTCGTGGTGCGCGCCTTCCAGGAACAGGTCGCCCGCGTCGCGCTCGAAAGAGCCCGCGAGCTGGTCATGGCGGCGATCGAGGACCGGCCCTTCGACGTCGAGGCCGCGGTCGACGAGATCCGCGAAGCGGTCGACGAACACGCGCTCGGCCCGAGCACGGCGGCCATCGTCGATGCGGCCGACGATCGCGACATCCCGTTCATCCGGCTCAACGACGGCAACCTCGTCCAGCTCGGCTACGGTGTGCGCCAACGGCGCATCTGGACCGCCGAGTCGGACCGCACCAGTGCGATCGCCGAGGGCATCTCGGTCGACAAGGCGCTCACCAAGTCGCTGCTGCGCGACTGCGGCGTGCCCGTGCCCGAGGGGGTTTTCGTCGAGGCGGTCGAAGACGCCTGGGCAGCGGCCGAATCCGTCGGCCTGCCGGTGGTAGTCAAGCCCGGCGACGGCAACCACGGCCGCGGCGTGTTCGTCGACCTGGCCACGCGCGAGCAGGTGGAATCCGCCTTCCGGGTCGCCGTCGAGGAAGGCAGCGCGGTGATCATCGAACGCCACGTGCCCGGCTTCGAGCACCGCCTGCTGGTGGTCGGCGGCAAGGTGGTCGCCGCCGCCCGCGGCGAGCCTGCCTGGATCGAGGGCGACGGCGTCTCGACCGTCGAGGCACTCATCGAGAGCCAGATCAATGCCAATCCGTTGCGTGGCCGCACGGAGAAACACCCACTCAATCTCGTGCGGCTCGATACCTCGAACCGGCTCGAGCTCGAGCGTCAGGGGCTCGGACCGACCTCGGTGCCGGGCGTCGGGCAACGGGTCCTGATCCAGCGCATCGGCAATGCCTCGATCGATGTCACCGCGCAGGTCCACCCCGATGTCGCGGCCCATGCCGCGCTGGCGGCGGCGGTCGTCGGCCTCGACATCGCGGGTATCGATCTGGTCGCCACGGACATCGGTCGGCCGCTCGAGTCGCAGGGCGGCGCGATCGTCGAGGTCAACGCCGGCCCCGGTCTGCTGACCCACCTCAGGCCGGCCAATGCGCCGCCGCTGCCGGTGGGCCGCGCGATCATGGACTACATGATCCCGGCGGGCGAGGACGGCCGCATCCCTCTGGTCGGCATCGCCGGCAGCCACGGCCGCGAGCCCGTCGCCCGTCTGCTCGCACATCTGCTGCGCAAGGATGGCCGACGCGTCGGGCTCGCCTGCCAGAGCGGCGTATTCATCGACGATCGCTGCATCGACCCGCGCTCCGGCAACAGCTGGACCGGCGCCCAGCGCGTGCTGATGAACCGCCTGGTCGAGGCCGCCGTGCTCGAGGCCAGCCCCCTGAGCATGGCCACCGAAGGACTGGGCTACGACCGCTGCCAGGTCGCGGTGGTCACCGGCATCGACCCGGCCGAATCGCTGGCGGATTGCGACATCGCCGGCGCCGATCAGCTCTACAAGCTGTTGCGTACGCAGGTCGACGTGGTGCTCGCCACCGGCACGGCGGTGCTCAACGCGGACGACCCCCTCGTGCTGGAAATGGCCGGGCTCTGCGATGGCACAGTGACCCTCTTTGCGGTCGCGCCCGATCCGGCCACCGTGGCGGCGCATGTCGCCACCGGCGCCCGGGTCGTGTTCGAGCGCGATGGTGCGGTGGTGCTGGCCGACAAGGGCAATGAAGTGATCCTGCCGAAACGGCTGCCCGCACCGGTGGCAGGCGCCGCGGCAGACGTCCCGGTGGCCGGCGAGCTGGCCGCCGTGGCCGCTGCCTGGGCACTCGGACTGGACACCAGTCTCATCTGTGCCGGCCTCGCCACCTATTCGCTGGCCCGGGCAGCGCTGCCCGAGGCCGCCTGAGCGCTGCCCAATCCACCCACGGGACAATATGCAAATCTCGAGACTGCGCGCGCTGCGCGGGCCGAATCTCTGGAGCCGGCACACGTCGATGGCGATGATCGTCGCCTGCCCGGACGACGAGGGCGACATCGCGACGATGCCCGGCTTCGAGCAACGCCTGAGATCGCGCTTTCCGCGCATCGGCGCGATGCGCTCGCTCGGTGCAAGCTCGGCACTGTCGCTGGCGCACGTGCTGCAACACGCGGTGCTCAGGCTGCAAGCGGAGGCCGGTTGCCCGGTCACCTTCGGCGCCACGGTTCGAACCATCGAGGCCGGTGTCTATCAGGTCGTCGCCCAATACACCGAAGAAGCGGTCGGCCGGCTGGCCGTCGAACTGGCCGAGCAGCTGTGCCAGGCCGCACTGCTCGACATGCCATTCGACCTCGAAGGCGCAATACTGCGCCTGCGTGCGCTCGACGAGGACGTGCGACCCGGACCCAGTACGGGCTCGATCATCCAGGCGGCAGTGGCGCGTGGCATCCCCTATCGACGCCTGACCGACGGCAGTCTGGTCCAGTTCGGCTGGGGCAGCCGACAACGGCGCATCCAGGCGGCCGAGATCGACGCGACCAGCGCCATCGCCGAATCGATCGCGCAGGACAAGCACCTGACCAAGCGCCTGCTCGAGGCCGCCGGCGTACCGGTGCCGCCGGGCCGACCGGTGCGCGATGTCGACGACGCCTGGGCGGCGATGCAGGAGATCGGCGAACCGGTGGTGGTCAAGCCGGTCGACGGCAACCAGGGCAAGGGCGTGACCGTCAACGTCGAGTCACGCGCGCATCTCGAGGCCGCCTATCAGGCCGCGCGTGAGCGCAGCCGCAAAGTGCTGGTCGAGCGCTTCACGCCGGGACACGACTTTCGGATGCTGGTGGTGGGCGAGCGGCTGATCGCCGCGGCCCGCCGCGATCCGCCTCACGTGATCGGCGACGGCGAACACACGATCGAGCAGCTGGTCGAGGAGGTCAATCGCGACCCCGCGCGCAGCGACGGCCACGCGACGTCGCTGACGCGCATCCGCATCGACGAGATCGCGATCGCGCGTCTGACCCTGCAGGGCTATACGCCTGCGTCGATCCCCTCCCGCGGTGCGCGCGTCGTACTGCGCAACAACGCCAATCTGAGCACCGGCGGCACCGCGACCGATGTCACCGACGATGTTCACCCGGCGTTCGCGGCGCGCGCGGTCGAGGCGGCACGCATCGTCGGCCTCGACATCTGCGGCGTCGACGTGGTGGCGCAGACCGAGGCCTTGTCGCTCGAAGATCAAGGCGGCGCGATCGTCGAGGTCAATGCGGCGCCGGGCCTGCGCATGCACCTGAAGCCCTCCTTCGGCACGGGCCGGGCGGTGGGCGAGGCGATCGTCCACGAACTGTTCGCCCCCGGCAACGACGGACGAATTCCGGTCGTTGCGGTCACCGGCACCAATGGCAAGACCACCACCGTGCGCCTGATCGCCAACATGCTGGCGGCCACCGGCTTGCGGGTCGGCTACACCGCGACCGACGGCGTCTACGTGGACGGCCGACGCATCGACACCGGCGATTGCAGCGGACCCAAGAGCGCGCAGAAGGTGTTGCTGCATCCCTGGGTCGACGCGGCGGTGCTGGAAACCGCTCGTGGCGGCATCCTGCGCGAGGGCCTGGGCTTCGATCGCTGCCAGGTGGCCGTGGTCACCAACATCGGCACGGGCGACCACCTCGGCCTGAACTACATCCACACGGTGCAGGAACTGGCCGTGCTCAAACGGGTCGTGATCCAGAACGTCGCCGAAGCGGGCTACGCGGTGCTCAACGTCGGCGATCCGATGGTGGCCGCCATGGCCGAGAACTGCGCGGGCAGGTTGATCCTGTTCGGCGCCCATGCCGACCATCCGCAATTGCAGGCGCATCGCGCGCAGGGCAAGCGCGTGGTGTTTCGCGATGGGGACGCCATCGTCGCGGCCGAGGGCAGCGTATCGCAGCGCATCGATCTGGCGGCGATTCCGATCACCCGCGGCGGCACGGTGCCCTTCCAGGTCGAGAACGCGATGGCGGCGATAGCCGCCGGCTGGGCGCTCGATCTCGACTGGGTACGGATCCGCGAGGCGCTCGCCGCATTCTCCAGCGACGCCGCAACCGTGCCGGGCCGCTTCAATGTCATGTCCTACGGCGGCGCCACGGTGATCGCCGACTACGGCCACAATCCGGACGCGATCTCGGCGCTGGTGGCAGCCGTCGAGGCGATGCCGGCACACCGGCGCAGCGTGGTCATCAGCGGCGCGGGCGATCGGCGCGACGACGACATCCGCGCGCAGACGCGTATCCTCGGCAACGCCTTCGACAGCGTCGTGCTCTACGAAGACCAGTGCCAGCGTGGCCGCAGCGACGGCGAGGTCATCGCGCTGCTGCGCGAAGGCCTCGCGAACGCCAAACGCGCCAGTGAAGTGCACGAGATCCGCGGCGAGTTCGTCGCCATCGACACCGCGCTCGAGCGGCTGGGCGACGGCGACGTCTGCCTGATCCTGGTCGATCAGGTCGAGGAAGCGCTCGCCCACCTGAAGCAACGCATCGACGAGCGGCGCGACACCGACTGAGGCCGGCGACCGAACCGGCCACGGGCGGCCTGCCCGCCGCTCGGACCATCGCCACGCCGGTGACCGGCGGCCTCCCGGGGGCTCAGACCGTCGCCACACCGGGGACCGGCGGCCTCCCGGGGGCTCAGACCGTCGCCACGCCGGGGACCGGCGGCCTCCCGGGGGCTCAGACCGTCGCCACGCCGGTGACCGGCGAGCCTACGGCGCCGGGCAGGCGCAGCGGCGGTGCGGTCAACAGGAAGCGCGAGCGGCCGTTGGCGCGCAGCCAGTTCGCGAGCTCGGTCAGATACCAGATCTCGCCCAGCGGCAGGCCCAGCTTGAACAGACAGTGTTCGTGCAGCGGCATCTGCGCGCAACGGCCCGACGGCTTCTCGAGCATGGAATCCTCGACCGCGTAGTTGTCGGCAATGAGCGCGGCGATGCCGCTGTCGGTGATCCATTGCAGCAGTCTGGGATCACGGCCGTCGAGCGCCGGATTGACCCGATGGATCAGGTCGGCATCGGGCTTGCCACCCCAGTCGAGCATCTGCTGGCCGAAACCGGTGTGCAACAGCAGCATGTCGCCGGCCGTGACCTCGACGCGATCGGCCTCCATGATGCGCATCAGACCGTCGTAGCCGACGATCTCGCGTCCGCCACCGAGGTGGGCGAACAGATCGACGAGCACGCCGCGGCCCTGAATGGGCGTGGCGGCGAAGCGGTCGATACTCAGCGCACGCGCCGCGCTGGTCGGATTGGGATCGTTGCGATCGACGTCGGGCAGCTCGATGCCACCGCGATAACCGTTGTAGAACACGCGCTCGGGCCTGCCGTCGCCGTCGGCGTCGAACAGGCTGCCGACGTGGGCGAAGCTGTCCCACTGGCTCGAGTACTGCAGGTGCAGCAGTACCGCGTCATCGTTGATGAGGTCGGTGGCACCATCGGTCTGGCTGCCGACCTCGAACATCCAGCGCGGTACGTGGCCGGCACGCGTCGGACTCAGCCTGGGCGGATGTCGGCGAGGATTCAGGACGTTGCCGCCCGGCATGTCCAGCGGCAGGCTCAGGCAGAAGCGCAGTCCCTCGCGCACCTCGGCGACACCCTCACGCACCTTTTGCGGCGTGATCAGGTTCAGGCGTCCCAGTTGATCGTCGGGGCCGAAATCTCCCCAGTTGGAACCTTCGGGCCGGTTGACCCAGCGTCGGTTTGCCGCCGTGCTCATGCTGTCTCCAGTTTTGGTTCGCGGGCGTCGTCTGGCGACGATGGCCTATTCTATGGAAGCCACCACCACCGCCGGCCGACTCGTGCGGTCGTGTCCGCCAACCCCGAGCCAACCTGGATCCGCCATGACCCGACGCCTGTTCACCGCCTGCCTCGGCACCGAGACCAACACCTTTTCGCCGATACCCACCGGCCTGGGTCTGTTCGGCGAAACCATGATGCTGCGCGGCGGCGAGTACGGCGAGCCGCCGTCGCCGTTCTCGCTGCCGCTGGTGGCCTGGCGTGAACGCGCACAGGCACGCGGCTGGACCGTGGCACCCGGTCTGGCGGCGTTCGCCACGCCGGCCGGCACCACCACTCGCGCGGCCTACGAGGCGTTGCGCGACGAGATCCTGGCCGACCTGCGCGCCGCACTGCCGGTCGATGCCGTGCTCTTGTCGCTACACGGCGCGATGATCGCCGATGGCTACCCGGACGCCGAGGGCGATTTGCTCACGCACGTGCGCACACTGGTCGGGCCGCAGGTGCCGGTGCTGGCCGAACTGGATCTGCACGGCCATCTCACCCGGGCCAAGTGCGCCGCCGCGGACGTTCTCGTCTTCTTCAAGGAGTATCCGCACGTCGACATCGTGCCGCGCGCCCACGAAGTGTTCACGCTGTGCGAGCGCATGCTCGACGACGGACTGCGCCCGACGATGGCGATGCACGATTGCCGCATGCTCGGCATCTATCCCACCACGCGTGAGCCGATGATGGGCTTCGTGCGCCAGATGCAGTCGCTCGAGCAACGGGCGGACGTCTTGTCGGTGTCGCTCGCGCACGGTTTTCCCTGGGGCGATACGCCCGAGGTGGGAACCCGCGTGCTCGTGATCACCGATGACGATGCCGCGCTGGCGCAGTCGCTCGCCGACGAACTCGGTGCGCAGGTGTGGGCCGGCCGAGCCGAACTGGTCGCGCCGATGTGCACGATCGACCAGGCGATCGATCGCGTGCTGGCATCGCCGGCCGGTGACGCACCCTTCGTGCTCGCCGACACCGCCGACAACACCGGCATCGGCTCGGCCGGCGATTCCACCTTCGTATTGCGTCGCCTGATCGAGCGCGAGGTCGGCGGTTTCGCGATCTCGCCGCTGTGGGACCCGGTGGCGGTGACGCTCGCCTTCGACGCCGGCGAGGGTGCGCGCCTGCCGATGCGCATCGGCGGCAAGCTCGGGCCGGGATCGGGCGATCCGGTCGACGCCGAGGTCACGGTGATGGCGCTGGCCCAGGGCGCGCTGCAGAAGTTCGGTGATGCGATGGCGCCGCTGGGCCGCGTGGCACGCCTGCGCATCGGGCCGGTCGACGACGACGCGCGCGCAATCGACGTCATCGTCAACGATGTCCGCATCCAGGCTTTCGATCCGGTCTGCTTCACCGCCGTGGGCGCCCTGCCCGGGGCGATGCGCGCCTGGGTGGTGAAATCCACCCAGCATTTTCATGCCGGCTTCGCGCCGGTGGCGCGCGAGGTGATCTACATGGCCAGCCCGGGCACGAGCCCGATGGACATGCGCACGCTCGAGTACGGCGCGGTCACCGCCGCGCTGTGGCCGCGCGTGGACGATCCGCACGCACGGGCCTGATCATTCGCGCGCCGGCACATGCTCGCAGCAAGCTGCCGCCAGCCTGTTATGCTGGCGGCAAAACCCGCGGCCGGCCGGCCGCCGCACACCGGAGACGACACCATGGCACAGCCGCAGACCGTCAGCCATCTTCCCGTCGGGGCCGCCGAACGCGAGTTGCGTGTGCAGCTCGCCGCCGCCTATCGGCTGGTCGATCACTTCGGCTGGACCGAGCTCATCTACGGCCACCTCACCGCGCGCGTGCCGGGCCCGGAGCACCATTTCCTGATCAATCCCTATGGCCTGAACTACGACGAGGTCTGCGCATCGAATCTGGTCAAGATCGACCTGCAAGGCAATATCGTCGGCCATAGCGACTACCCCGTTTCCCGCGCCGGCTTCGTCATCCACTCGGCCGTGCACATGGCCGACAGCGAGGCCAACCAGTGTGTGATGCACACGCACACGCGCGCGGGCATGGCCGTGGCAGCGCTCGAAGACGGTCTGCTGCCGATCTCCATGACGTCGACGGGCTTCTTCGGCAAGGTGGCCTATCACGACTACGAGGGCGTGAGCCTGTACGAGGACGAGCGCGAGCGCCTGCTGGCCAACCTCGGCGACAAGCGCGCGATGATCCTGCGCAATCACGGCCTGCTGACCGTCGGTCGCACCGTGCCGGAGGCCTTCCTGAATCTGTACCGCCTGGAGCGCGCGTGTCAGGTTCAGCTCGATGCCACGGCCGCCGGCCGCGTGCGCGTCCTGTCCGCCGCGGTGGCCGCCAGATCGGGTGGCGACATGGATGTGTTCTCGGCCCGTGAGGTGCGCGACGGCGGCGGCGTGGGCTCGATCGAGTTCGCGGCCCTGATGCGCAAGCTCGACCGCAGCGACGATTCCTACCGCCGCTGAGCGGCGACCAATAGGCCGACGCCTACCGCTGCCGCGCCTCAGACAAACCCTCGGCTACCCTTTCACCGCTGCCGCGCCTCGGTCAAACCCTCGGCGGCCCCTTCGGCCGGCTTCTCCGATCGCGCCAACGACTCGGCCGCGGCCGGGCCGTCGCCCAGTTTGCCGATGCCCGCCAGACGCTCTCGCGGATTGATCACCACCGGCCGGCTGAGGATCAGGTTGTTCGGGTACATGACGATCTCGCGCCGCTCGGTGATCAGCTTGATCTTGAGCAGCGTCAGATCGGCGATGTAGCCCTCGATGTAGTTGTCGAGATCGAGCACGCGCACGAAATTGCCACGCTGGAACTGCGGATCGAACAACAGAATGAAATAGGCGGTGACATTGCTGAGCACCGACCAGCTGGCGAACAAGGCCGCCCCCAGCAGGGTCAGCGAGGTGGTCGCGAACAACACCAGCGAGTGCAGGTTCACGCCCCATACGCCCAGCAGCACCAACAGCGCGACCAGACCGAACAACGAACGCGCGGCATAGACGCCCCGGCTCACCGACGATAGCTTCAGGCGGCTGTGGTCGGCGCTCTCGATGATGCGCGGCGTGCTGAAGCGATCGAGCAGCCAGTAGGCCACGATCACGATCAGGGTGATCGCGAGGCTCAGACCGTGCTGGTCGAGGAACTCGCGCGCGATCGAACTCATCGGCGCCATGCCTGATGAACGAGCGGGAAGGCCGACACCGCTTCAGGCATTGGCAAAGCGATTGCCTGCGTGATCGACGCCGCGCATCAGGAAAACCGATCGCGCGGAGTGATCGGTGATCTTCATCTGCTCGGATTTGCGCCGTGCCAGATCGCGATCGAACAGACTCGTGGTGGGCATGAAGCGCATGGTCATGCCGCGGCGCGGGCGCGGCGAGCGATTGGCCTCGGAGCCGTGCAGCAGATAGACGTCGTGCAGCGAGACCTGGCCCGCCTGGAGCACCAGGTCGACGGCGCTGGATTCGTCGTATTCGCCGGCGTCGAGCTCCTGGGTGAGCGTGACATCGGTGTCGCCGGACGTGTGATGGGAACGCAGACGCCGATCCTTGTGCGAGCCACGCAGCACACGCAGGCAACCATTCTCGGGCGTGGCGTCGTCGATCGCCAGCCACACCGTGCAGGTGGCCAGAGGGCGAATGGGCCAGTACTCGCCATCTTGATGCCATGGCGTGCGCTTGCCGTTGAGCGCCGGCTTGGCGAAGAAGCTGCTGTTCCAGAGCGCGACATCGGCGCCGATCACCTGCGCGACCATGTCGAGGATCTCGTCGTTGCGGCAAAACTCGAGAAAGCCGACATCGATGTCGAGCAGGGCCGGGCAATAGTCGTGGAACTCCGGGTGCTCGGGGTGCTCGGCGAGCAGCTTCGCGTGACGCGCCTTGATCGCCTCGAGCACGGGCACCGGCATGCGGAAGTCGGGCACGACATAGCCATCGGCATGGTATTGCTCGATCTGTGCAGCGCTCAGCATGGCGGCGTTCGTCCTTTCGTGAGACCCCGGGCCGGCCATTATTCGAGACCGGCGGGGGTTTGTCGAGGCCGACCACGCGCGACCCGATGCCGCTGGCGATAACCCTGATCGCATCATCGGGTCGCGGGCGCGCGTCTTGCCACAGCGGCATATTGGGTGTCAACCCTGTGAAAAAAGGGGATCGACCATGAATTGCACACGGCAACACTCGACGGCCTTGGGCGCAAACGTCGGCGAGCGCGTTCACCGGCATGCAACTGGCGCCTTGGCGCTGGGCACCGAAGACCGGCATCGCGGATTCGTCGCTGCCCTGACGCTGCTCGCCGTAGCGCTGTCGATCTCGATCGCCATGGCTGCGGCGCCGGCGCTGGCCTGGGAGAACCCGCCCGAACGCCAGGCGCGCATCGAGACCCTGCTGGACATGCTCGGCAAATCCAACACCCACGGGGTCGCCGTGCGCCTGGATCAGGTCATTCAGGCGCAATGGTTGCACAGCGGCGATGAACAGATCGACGGCTGGGTGCGCGAGGCCATGGTGGCGCGCCACCTGAACCGGCTCGACGAAGCCATCACGCTGCTCGACCGCGTGGTCGAAGCGGCCCCCGAATATGCCGAAGGCTGGAACCAGCGCGCCGCCACGTTCTACAAGAAGAAGGACGACGAACGTTCGCTGGCCGACATCGAGCGGGTTCTGGAACTGCAGCCGCGCCACTACGGCGCGATCTCGGGTCGCGCCCTGATCGCGATCCGCGCCGGTGACGCACAGACCGCCATCGACGACATCGAGGCCGCCCGCCGCATCAATCCCTTCGTCGGTCTGGCCAATATGCTGCCGGCGCTGCGCGAGGTTCGCAATCGCACGACGGGACGGCCGATCTGAGTGAGCCGGCCGCCCGCGAATCCGCGTCATCGACGCGGTTTTGTCAGGATGCGGCGGTCTGCGCGACCCAGCGGTTCGGCCGCCCGTGCGGTCGGCGGCCCGAAAGCACTTGTGGCGATGCGTAAGCACCGGTGAACCGCGGTTTGGACAAGGCTTCGAGCGGTAAACGACCGACGCCTGTCGCGGGTCTGGCGTCGGCACTTTCTGTTAATGTCGTCCCTTCGCTCGGCCGACGCCGGCAGCGCTCCGCGCTGGTCGGCACTTGCGATGCATTCAATCAGGAGATCCCCTCATGCGCTCTACCCTCCGCAGAATCCTCACCATCAGTGCGATCGCCATGGGCACCGCCATGCCGTTCTCGGCCGGCGCGGCCGACGAACTGCGCGTCACCGCCATTCCCGACGAATCACCCACCGAGTTGCAGCGCAAGTTCGAGCCGCTCGGCAAATACCTGGCCGAGAAGACCGGCAAGGAAGTCAGCTTCGTGCCGGTGACCGATTACGCCGCGGCCGTCGAGGCGCTGGTCAACGGCAAGGTCGACATGGCCTGGTTCGGAGGCTTCACCTTCGTGCAGGCGAACATCCGCTCGCAAGGCAATGTCGAGCCGCTCATCCAGCGCGCCGAAGACGAAACCTTCAAGTCGGTGTTCATCACCACCGCCGATTCCGGCATCGACGGGCTGGCCGATCTCAAGGGCAAGACCTTCGCGTTCGGTTCGCCGTCGTCGACGTCGGGCCATCTGATGCCGCGCTCGTTCCTGCTCAAGGCCGGCATCCAGCCCGATCTGGACATGCGGGTGGCATTCTCGGGGGCCCACGATGCCACCGCGTTCTCGGTCGCGGGCGGCAAGGTGGCCGCCGGCGCCCTGAACATCAGCGTCTGGAACAAGCTGGTCGATGCCGGCAAGATCGACACCAAGGCCGTGAAGGTGTTCTACACCACGCCGCCTTACTTCGACTACAACTGGACCGTGCGCAAAGACATGGACCCGGCGCTCAAGAAGCAGATTCGCGATGCCTTCCTGGCGCTCGACGGCGGCACCGAGCAGGGCAAGAAGATTCTCGAACTGCAACGCGCATCCAAGTTCGTGCCGACGGCAGCGGGCAATTACGCCGACATCGAAGCGGCCGCCAAGAGCGCCGGTCTGTTGAACTGATCCGGGCCGCGAGCGCATCATGGCCGGACTGTCGTTCGAATGTCATTCTGCGACCGTCCGGCATGATCCGGCCCGCCCCGCCATCGACGCGATCACGCTGCGCATCGCGGCCGGCGAGCAGGTTGCCGTCATCGGCCCCAGCGGGGCCGGCAAATCCACACTGTTGTCGGTTCTGGGCGCGTCGCTGCGGCCACATGCCGGCACGCTGACCATCGACGCCACCGACCCCTGGTCGCTCAACGGGCGTCAGTTGCGCAGGCTGCGCGCCCGCTTGTTCAATGCACCGCAGGCACCGCCGCTGCCGCCGCGCCAGCGCGTCGTCACCGCCGTACTGGCCGGCCGCCTCGGCCATTGGGGCGGCGCGCGTGCGCTGTGGTCACTCTGGCGTCCCGGCGAGGCGCGCACCGCCTTCGACGCGCTCGAGACCTTCTCGCTGGGCGATCGCCTGTGGTCGCGCGTCGACAGACTCTCGGGCGGCGAACGTCAGCGGGTCAGCCTGGCGCGTGCACTGGTGGCGGGCGCGCAGGCCTTGCTGGTCGACGAGCCGCTCGCTGCGCTCGATCCGGCTCTGGCCGACCAGACCACCCGCGCGCTGCTCGACCATTGCCGCCAGGGCGGCGCCACACTGGTCTGCAGCCTGCACCAGGTGGACACGGCGCTGGCGCATTTCCCACGTGTGATCGGCCTGCGAGATGGCACCGTCGTCTTCGATGACGCGCCCCGGCGGATCGACGACGCGCTGATCCGCGATCTCTATTTCGGCGCCGAGACCGAGTTGCGCGAGCCGCTCACGATCGAACCGGCCCTCACCGCGGCCGTCGCGGTGATGCCCGGCGGGCGCTGCGCCGGATGAGCACGCCGGCGATCGCGCTGCGCGACCCGGCCTGGCCGCGCCGGCTGGGCCTGTTGCTGTTGGTGCCGATCGTGGTCTGGCCGCTGGTGGTTGCCAGCGAATTCGATCTGCCGTCTTTGTTCGATCCACGCTCGTTGGCCATCACCGGGCGCTTCCTGGCCACTTTCTTCCCGCCCGATTTTTCGGCCGACTTCCTGCGCATCGTGCTGCACGCCACCTGGATCACCGTGGCCACGGCCACCGCCGGGCTGGCCCTTGGCTGGGTGGCCTCGGTGCCCCTGACGCTGTTGGCCAGCGCGCGCCTGTCGCAGTCGGCAGTCGGCCGGCCCATGAACCGCGTCTCGGCCATCGCGCGCCAGTTGGTGCGCTGGTTGCTGGTGTTCCTGCGCAGCGTGCCCGAGCTGGTCTGGGCGCTGCTGTTCGTGCGGGTGGTCGGCCTGGGCCCGACGGCGGGCGTGCTGGCGATCGCGCTCACCTATGCAGGCATGCTCGGCAAGGTCTATGCCGAGGTGCTGGAGTCGGTCGACGCCTCGGTCACCGAGGGCCTGCTGCGCAACGGCAGCTCGCGGGTGGGCGCCTTCCTGTACGGATCCCTGCCCCAGTGCGCGACCGAGCTCGCCTCCTACACGGTGTTTCGCTGGGAGTGCGCGGTGCGCTCGTCGGTGATCATGGGCTTCGTCGGCGCCGGCGGGCTCGGCCAGCAGCTCGACATGTCGATGAAGATGCTCTCGGGTGCCGAGGTCTCCACCGTCCTGCTGATGTTCGTGGCCCTGGTCGCGGTCGCCGACCGTGTCAGCCTGTGGGTGCGGCGCACGCTGGAGGGCGACTGATGGCAAGCATGCCTTCGGCACCCGTGCGCTGGCGGGCCCGGCTCGGCTTGGCGGCGCTTGCGGCCTTGCTGGTGGCCAGCTTCTGGACCCTCGACCTGCAATGGGCGGCGTTCCTGGAGCCCGGTTCGCTCACCAAGATGGGCGAATTCATCCGCGGATTCTTTCCGCCCGTGATGTCGCCCCCGTTCCTGTCCCGACTGGGCATCGCCGCCATCGAGACGCTCGCGATGTCCGCCCTGGGCACATTGATCGCCGCCGTGTTCGCGCTGGCGCTGGCGATCCCGGCCAGCCTTGGTCAGCAGGCCGGCGGCGCGCGACGCGCGGGGCGCGCCGCGATGCGGCTGGTGCTCAACGTGTTGCGCTCGATTCCCGAACTGGTCTGGGCGGCGCTGCTGGTGATCGCCGCCGGCCTCGGCCCGTTTCCCGGCACGCTGGCGCTGGCCGCACACACGACCGGCGTCCTCGGCCGGCTGTTCGCCGACGCGCTCGAGAACCTGCCGCGCGAGCCGGCGTTCGCGCTGCGCGCCAACGGCGCGACACCGCTCGCCGTGCTCTGCTACGCGACGCTGCCGCTGGCCCTGCCGCAACTGCTCTCCTACAGCCTGTACCGTTGGGAGAACAACATCCGCGCGGCCGCGGTGCTGGGCGTGGTCGGCGCCGGCGGCCTCGGCCAGATGCTTCATGTTTATCTGAGCCTGTTCAAAATGCAGGAGGCGGCCGGTGTCGTCATCGCGATGCTGCTTCTCGTCGGGCTGGTCGACGGGTTAAGCTATCTGGCCCGCAGAACCCTCACCCGCTGAGCAGCCCGCCGATGCCAGCCAGTTTCCAGCAGTTCCTGCTCGTCGAAGATCACCCGCTGTTCGCGGAAGGCGTGCGCGCGACCGTCCTGCGTCTGCGGCCGAACGCGCGGGTCGACTGGGTGGCCTCGCTCGAGAGCGCTTCGCATCGCCTGGCATCGCGTCAATACGATGTCGCCCTGCTCGACCTCGGCCTGCCCGATGCCAGCGGGCTCGCCGTCTACGAAACGGTGCGACGCTGCGATCCCGCGCTGCCGGTGGCGATCCTGTCGGCCCATATCGATCCACTCACCGCGCGCCGCCTGATCGAGGCGGGCGCCAACGCGATCATGGAAAAAGACCTGCCGCCCGACGCCCTGGGCGTGGCGCTGTCGTTGCTCGAGGCTGGCGCCATCTATGTCTCACCCAGGCTGCTCGCGGTCGGCCAGGTGAATACCACGCCGGCACCCAGCGTCGCCGGCGAGCAACTGACGGCCGCTGCGCGTGACCATCTGCGCGAGCGCGGCGTACGCGATCAGGAGATGCGCGTGGCCGAGCTGATGTGTCAGGGCCAGAGCAATCGGGAGATCGCCGACCGCCTGGGCCTGCGCGAAGGCACGATCAAGGTCTACGTGAGCAACCTGTTGCGCATGCTCGGCGTGCGCAACCGCACCCAGGCCACGCTGCTGTTGCTGCGCGACAGCGGCCCGGAGGCTTTCGCCGCCGAGCGCTAGCTTCGTGAGCCCGACGGTCGTCAGGCGCTTGATTCACGCGGCCAGCGCCAGCGTCTCGCGCAGCGCGGACAGGGTACGAGGGCGCGGCACGACGGCGACCACACCGAGTTCGCGCCAGCCCGGCTCGCCATGCGCATGGCCCGTGGGGAGCAGTTCGCCCGTCATGACCACGATCGGCACGCGAGAACGCGATGCGTGACCGAGGCTCATCAGCGCGGGCAGGATCGGCTCGCCCTGGTGACGCAGGTTGATCAGGATGCAGTCGGGTATCGGCTCGTCGGTCACGACCAGGGCAGCGACCGCCTCGCGTGACGACCCGGCCTGGCCGACCTGCAGGCCGAGCAGGCCGAGCGCGTCGGCCAATGCCTGTCGCGGTGCGGCGTGCGCATCGACGATCAGCGCGCGGGCGGGACGATCCGGTGCAACACGCGCGCCGGGCCGTTCTGGCTCGCCGGCCACCGGCTCCGGATGCCTTGCCTGCGCACGAGCGGGTGCGGTTTGGCCCGGGCGGCGCGGCGTCGACAGAATGCCGGCGATGCGCGCGCTCAGCTCGTCGGCGGCCTCGACCAGCCGCACGTGCAGGCCGTCGTCACCGGACCCGGAGCGCTGGGCCGCCTCGCGCGCCAGCAAGGCAACGGCCTGCAACGGTTGACGCAGATCGTGAGCCAGCCGCGCACGCCAGCCGTCGTCGTCCTCGTCATCGGATCGCGTTTGCGCAATCATGCCGCTCCTGCTGCCTGAAGAGGACGGCCAAGTCGCGGTTTCATTGGTCAATCGCCACGGTCCAAGAGGGCGCGCCAACCCGCATCGCCCAGGGCGCCAAGACGCCGCTCGTTGCGTTCGATGATCTCCGCGACGCGCTCGGGAGCAACCGAATCGAGGCTCTCCCGGCGCAACAGATGCAGCGTGGGCAGGGGCGATCGGTGCACGTTGTTCTGCACATCGTGCTCGTCCGTGCCCGCGAACCGGAAGCGGGGATGGAACAACGCCGTCTGCAACCGATCCGACAGGCCCATCGTGTCGAACAGGTCCTCGACGGGATCCAGCAGATCGTTGAATTCCTCGAACGCCATGGCGGGGTCGGGCAGCACCGCGAGCACGGTTTCGAGGGCTGCCGGATCGGCAACGGCCAGTTCCTGCGCCTGGATGGCCACGAATTCCAGCCAGGCCTGCGGCGCGCTGTCCGGAGACACCACGATACGCAGGCGGCCGGCCAGATTCGCGGGTGCGGCGAATGGGCACAGGCCCAGCCCGATGATGGCCCGCTCGACCCAGTTGCGGGTCGCCTGCAGGGCGACATCGTGCGACGGTGCGCTGGCCGGCAACGGCATGACGGACCGCGGCCCCTTGCTCAGGCGACCGACAAACCGGCCTGCGACAGCGCGCGCGGACTTGCCGAGGGGTCACCGAGCAAGCGCCCCTGGAACGCGTCGCAACCGCTCTCGTTGAACAGATCGAACTGCTCGCGGGTTTCGATCGCCTTGGCCTGCACCTCGAGCCCGAGGCAGTGCGCGACACCGACCACCGCGTCGGTCACCGCACGGCCGACCTTGGGCCCGAAGTGATCGAGAAGATTGCGCGAATCGACCTTGATCGCATCGACCGGCAATTCGCGCAGGGTCATCAGATCGACGCCGCGCTCGCCGTAGCCATCGAACACGATGCCGAAACCGGCCGAGCGAAGACGCCCGAGGACACTCAGCGAACGCTGATCGGGCGACGACAGGACCTGGGCCGGCAGTTCGAGCACGATCGCGCCCGAAGCGAGCCCGCTGCGGGCGAGAACCTCGCAGGCGTGATCGGCGAAGCCGTGCGAAGCGAACTCGGTGGCACTGATGTTGATGGCCAGGGGAAGCTCGCGCCCCAGACGCTGCTGCCAATCGCCGTGACGCATGCAGGCGGTCTCGAGCACCCAGCGACCAAGCCGTTGCATCAGGCCGGCCCGCTCGGCTTCGGCCAGGAACTGGCCGGGAAAGTGCAGCCCGCCGGCATCGCGCCGATGCCAGCGCAACAAGGCCTCCAGACCGGCCAGGCGACGTTCACGCCCGAGCATGGGCTGATACTGCAGCACGAAAGAGCCGGCATCGATGGCGGCGCGCAGATCGTCGACCAGGCGCGCGCGCTCCGAGGCCGCACGCTGCAGGGCGGCCTCGACGAAGATCACGTCCATGCCCGCCTGTTGGGCATGACGACGAAACTGCTCGGCCTCTTCCAGGAGAACCGGCCAGTCGGTGCGTTCGCCGATCATGGTGACCGATGCTGCCAGGCTGCCATGGCCCGGCAGGCGGGGCCGCAGCCAGTGCACGATCTTGCGGGCGATCTCGCCGGCGTTGGCCGCGCCGTCATCCATGTCCGCACCCAGATCGGTGATCAAGACCACGGTTGGCCCGTCATTGGGCGCGACGATCAGGTCGCTGCGCCGAAGCAGGCTGGCCAGACGGCGCACCAGGCCCTGGCCCTTGTCCGTGCCCAGCGACGCCCAGTCGATCGGGCCGATGTCGACGAAGGCGCTGACCCGGCCGTGACGAAGATCGAGCGCGCGCTGGCGCGCCACACGCTGGAAGAATGCCGCGATCGCGGCCGGCAGACCGCCGGCGTGCGCCGGACCATCGGCGTCGCCGGCATCGTCGGCCTGTGTCTCGTCGGCCTGCGTCTCGTTGGTGTCGCTCGCGCCGGAGATGGTCAGGGGGTCGACGCTGGTCAGCCACCACTCGTCGCCGACCGCGGCAACCTCGACTGTCATCGGGCGATAGACGCTGTCGGCGCGGCGCACCCGTACCTCGGTGCGCAATGGTGTGGCGCCGTCGATGGCGGCAGCGATTTCGTCGCGAAGGCGCTGGCGATCGAGTACGTGGATCGCCGCCCAGCAGTCGCCGTCGGTGGCCAGCCCGGTCAGTGCACCCCAAAGTTCGCCGACACCCAGACACCGACCGTCGGCGCCGAGTCGCAACAAAGGCCAGGGAGCCGCGGCGACGGCCGGATCGCAGCCCAACGACGCGCCGGGCGTTTCAGTTGTCACCAACATCTCGCGCTCCAGGGCAAGCACAAAAAGAGAGACTGCCTCCGTTCCAGGCTGGCCAGGGCTCTCTCGGAAGGCACGCGCAATTCCCATGACGCCGTGCCAACGTCCGACTATACAACACGGCTTGCGCCGACAATATCGACATTGACGTAACAACGGACAAGAAGCCGTGAACATGCATGACAAGCAGGTGCTCGACGAGACGCAGATCCGCGCGGCGC
Source organism: Burkholderiaceae bacterium (assembly GCA_041396685.1). Lineage (GTDB taxonomy): Bacteria > Pseudomonadota > Gammaproteobacteria > Burkholderiales > Burkholderiaceae_E > JAUIAI01. The sequence goes on along the minus strand of JAWKYD010000007.1, from coordinate 178,912 downwards.
TGTCCGGCGAGCTGGCGCAATGGTCGTTGCGCGATACTCATCTGGAACGACGCTTCGAGACCGGTGGCTGGCGGACCTCGCTGATGGTCGCGAATGCGATCGGCCTGCTCGCCGAGCAGGCCTGGCACCACCCGGATCTGATCGTCACGTTCCCGGCGGTCGTCGTGCGCGTGCAGAGCCACGATGTCGGTGGCATCACCGGGCGCGATCTCGAACTCGCCCGGCGCATCGAGGCGCTGGTCCTCTGGCGCCCCGAACCGGGCGCGAGTGCGCTGTCGGGGCTGCCGGCCGGCGAGCCGTCACTTCGTCTGCCCAGCTGACGAGCCTTTCGATTCCCGCGAGGGCGCACGGAGCACACGCCTTGAAGCGTTTCAATTGCGGCCAATGTGGCAGCGAGCTGTTTTTCGAGAACACGCGGTGCCTGAGCTGCGGGGCCGACATCGGCTGGGATTGGACGACGCTCGCGCTGCGGGTGCTCGAACCGGAGGCGGCCACCCATCGGCGCTGCGCCAACGTCACGCAACCGAATCCCTGCAACGCGCTGATCGCCGACGGCGACCCGCCCGGTTCGTTCTGCTGGTCGTGCGGCTTCACCGAGATCGCCCCCGATCTTCGTCTGGACGTCAACCGCCTGCGCCTGAGCCGGCTCGAAGACGCCAAGCGCCGGCTGCTGACCCAATTGCGCACCTTCGGCCTGCCGGTCGGCGAGCAGGACGGCTCGCTGCCCCTGCGCTTTCGCTTCCTGGTGCCCATCGAGGGCCAGGAGCCGGTGATCACGGGGCACGCAAACGGCACGATCACTGTCGATGCACTGGAAGCAGACGACGAGGAACTGCACCGCCGCAAACAGGCATTGGACGAGAAGTACCGCACCGTGCTGGGCCATCTGCGCCACGAGGTCGGCCATTACTACTACGCGCTGCTGGTCGAGCGCGGCAACGAAGTCGAATCGTTCCGCGCCACCTTCGGCGATCCCGAGGCGGATTACGCGGCCTCGATCGAGCGCCACTATGCGCAGGGACCACCACCGAACTGGCCGCAATCCCACGTCACCGCCTACGCGTCTTCTCACCCCTGGGAAGACTTCGCGGAATCGTGGGCGCATCTGTTGCACATCACCGATGCGCTCGAAACCGCCGGCGCCTATTCGATGTCGGCCGCCGGCGTGGCCATGGCCGAGCAGGATGCCTGCTCGATGCTGGACGACATGGAAAAGCAGCTCTCGAACTGGCAACGCCTGTCCATCGTGCTCAACGCGCTGGCACGCGGCATCGGCCAGCCCGACCCCTATCCGTTCGCGCTGTCGCCGACGGTGGTCGGCAAGATCTGCTGGATCGCCGCGCTGATCCGGGCGGCTGGCCTGCCCGAAGCGCCCGATCCGCGAAACTTCCGATGACGCGCCGGGGCAGCATCCGGTGAGCTCATGACTCGAGCGCCCGGCAAGCCCCAGGGCGCCGCGTGCCGCTGGTCAGGGCCGGCGGTATTCGACCAGAACGCCCACCCTGCGAGCGCCCGCGACCACACCGGGTTTGGCGATCTTGATGCGTATCGAGGGAGCACCGAACACCTCGCTGATCCGGTGGCAGAGATGATCGGCCAGGCGCTCGAGCAGCCTGAAACGCTGCGAGTGCAGTTCGTACTGCACCAGTGCGACGACCTTGGCGTAGTCGATGGTGTCGCCGATGGCGTCGGTCTGCAGCGAACGTTCGTTCGGCAGTTGCATGTCGATGTCGAGCACCACGACCTGAGCGTTCAGGCGCTCCTCGTCGGGCACGCCGATGATGGTCTCGACCTCGAGTTGTTCGATGAAGATGCTGGCCATGCGCTGCGCCGATACGCCGGGCGATTGCTCCGACTAGGAAACGACCGGCATAGCACATGCCCGTCTTACGCTCGTTATGATACCGGCAGGCAGGTGCCCTGCCGGTGCCTGCCGCGCCGGCGGAGCGGCACGGAATTCCACTGCAAGGACGACAGGTGCGGCAAAAAGGAAGACGGCCGATCGGCTTCGCCAAGGGACGACAAGCCGGTTCCGACGAACTCGCGCATGTACGCACGTTGCTGGGCGACATGCCGCGCCGCCGCGACCTGCTGATCGAGGCCCTGCACCGCCTGCAGGATCACGACGGCCATCTGCGCGCGGGCTCCCTGGCGGCGCTCGCGTCCGAGTTCCGGCTCGCCCAGACCGAAGTCTTCGAGGTCGCCACCTTCTATCACCACTTCGACGTCCTCGCCGATGATCAACCGGCACCGCCGCCGGTCACCGTGCGGGTGTGCGAGTCGCTGTCTTGCGACATGGCCGGCGCCGGCGCGCTGACGAGCCTGTTGCGCGCGCGTCATGGCCAACGCGTACGGATTCAGCCGGTGCCCTGCGTCGGCCGCTGCGAACAGGCACCGGTCGCCGTGGTGCAGCGCTTTCCCATCGGGCCGGCCACCGCCGAGGCCGTCGACGAGGCGCTCGCCGGTGGCCGTCACGAATGCCCCGTGCCAGACACGCCCTTTCCGGGCCAGGTGGCTGACCATCCGGCCTACCGCGTCCTCGCCGACCTGGTCGCGGGCAGCACCGATCGCGAGTCTCTGTTCGCGCGGCTCGAGCAGGCCGGTCTGCGCGGCATGGGCGGCGCCGGCTTCCCGGCCGGCCGCAAGTGGCGCATCGTCGCGGGTCAAGCTGCGCCGCGCATGCTGGTGGTCAATGCCGACGAGGGCGAGCCGGGTACCTTCAAAGACCGCCACCTGCTCGAAAACGATCCGCATCCGTTTCTGGCCGGCATGCTGATCGCTGCCTGGGCGGTCGAATGCACGGCCTGCTACATCTACCTGCGCGACGAATACGCGGGGCTTCGCGGCTGGCTCGAGCGCGCGCTCACCGCACTGCGCGCCGCGCCGCCGTTCGATACCGCGCGTTGGCCGATGCCCGAGTTGCATCTTCGCCGTGGCGCCGGCGCCTACATCTGCGGCGAGGAAAGCGGCCTGCTCGAATCGCTCGAGGGCAGACGCGGCATGCCGCGCCTGCGCCCGCCCTACATCGCCGAGACCGGTCTGTTCGGTCATCCCACGCTCGCACACAACGTCGAGACCCTGCACTGGGTGCCGGCGATCCTCGCCGGCGACGAGCAGAGCTTCGCCGCCCACGGCCGGCGTGCACGCAAGGGCCTGCGCCGGTTCTCGGTGTCCGGGCGCGTGGCCGAGCCGGGCGTAAAGCTGGCGCCGGCGGGCATCAGCCTGAATGAACTGATCGCCGAGCACTGCGGCGGGATGGCGGCGGGCCACACGCTGTACGGATTCCTGCCGGGCGGTGCCTCGGGTGGCATCCTGCCGGCCGCGCTCGCCGACGAGCCGCTCGACTTCGACACCCTGCAGAAGCACGGCAGTTTCATCGGCTCGGCCGCCGTCATCGTGTTGTCGCAGGCCGACAAGGCGCGCGAGGCCGCCACCAATCTGATGCGGTTCTTTCGTCACGAGAGCTGTGGCCAGTGCACCCCGTGCCGGGTGGGCACCGCCAAGGCCGTCGAGATGATGGACGAGGCGCGCTGGCCCGCTGCCTCGTTGCAGGATCTCGCCCAGGTCATGGCCGACGCCTCGATCTGCGGACTCGGCCAGGCCGCACCCAACCCCTTCCTGTCGGTGATCCGGCACTTCGGACACGAGGTCGGCGATGGCTGAGACACACGATGCCGGGTCGCCCGTCCATGAACCCGCGGTCACGTTCTCGCTGAACGGCCGCACGGTCAGCGCCGGCCCGCACGAGACGCTCATCGAGGTCGCCGACCGCCTCGGCGTCGACATTCCCCGCCTCTGCCACAAGCCGGGCTACCGGCCCGACGGCAACTGTCGCGCCTGCGTGGTCGAGATCGACGGCGAGCGCGTGCTGGCGCCCTCCTGCTGCCGACGGCCCGTCGCGGGCATGGTCGTGCGCAGCGACAGTGCGCGTGCGCGCGCCGCGCAGCGCGGCGTGCTCGAGCTGCTGCTATCGGACATGCCCGAGACCGCTCGCCGTGCCGACTCCGAGCTCGACATCTGGGCAGACAGACTCGGTCGGGCCACGGGCGCGCCGGTGCTGGCCCGCTATGGCCGGCGAGCGCAACCCGCCGCCGACGACTCCCACCCGGCAATGGTCGTCAACCTCGATGCCTGCATCCAGTGCACGCGCTGTGTGCGCGCCTGCCGCGAGGAACAGGCCAACGACGTCATCGGCTACGCCTGGCGTGGCGATGCCGCGCGCATCGTGTTCGATTGCGACGACCCGATGGGTGAATCCAGCTGCGTGGCCTGTGGCGAGTGCGTGCAGGCCTGCCCCACCGGCGCGCTGATGCCGCGCGACCCCGACAGCGGACGCGTGGCCGATTTGCAGGACACCGGCTCGGTCGATTCGCTGTGTCCCTATTGCGGCGTCGGATGCCAGCTTCGCTTTCGCGTGCGCGACGACCGCATCGTCGCGGTCGAGGGCCGCGACGGACCGGCGAACGAGTCGCGTTTGTGCGTCAAGGGTCGCTTCGGCTTCGACTACGTGCGTCATCCGGAGCGCCTGACCGTGCCGCTGATCCGGCGCGACGACGCCCCCAAGACCCTGTTCGACGGCCGCGTGCCCGCCGACTGGCGCGACCAGTTCCGCGAGGCGGGCTGGGACGAAGCGATCGCACGCGCCGGCGGCGGTCTGGCGCAGGTTCGCGATCGTGTCGGCACGCAGGCGCTGGCCGGTTTCGGCTCGGCCAAGGGCAGCAACGAAGAGGCCTATCTGTTCCAGAAGCTGGTGCGCACCGGCTTTGGCAGCAACAACGTCGATCATTGCACGCGGCTCTGTCATGCCTCGTCGGTGGCCGCGCTGCTCGAGGGCCTGGGCTCTGGCGCCGTCTCCAATCCGGTCCGCGACGTCGCGCACGCCGAGGTCGCGATCGTGATCGGCGCCAACCCCACCAGTAACCATCCGGTGGCGGCCACGTTCATCAAGAACGCCGCCCGCAACGGCACCTGCCTGATCGTGGCCGACCCGCGCCGCACCGACCTGGCCCGCCACGCCGAGCACGTGCTGACCTTCCGCCCGGGCACCGACGTGGCGATGCTCAATGCATTGCTCAACGTGATCGTCAGCGAGGGCCTGATCGACACACGCTTCGTCGGTGCGCGCACCGATGCGGCACAGGCGGTCATCGACGCGGTGCGCGAAACCACCCCCGAGGCGATGGCGCCGATCTGCGGCATCGACGCGCAGACGCTGCGCACGGTCGCGCGTCGCTATGCCACCAGCCGGGCGTCGATCATTTTCTGGGGCATGGGTGTGTCGCAGCACACGCACGGCACGGACAACGTCCGCTGCCTGATCGCCATGGCGATGCTCACCGGCCAGATCGGGCGCCCCGGCACCGGCCTGCATCCGCTGCGCGGGCAGAACAACGTCCAGGGTGCATCGGACGCCGGCCTGATCCCGATGGTGTTGCCCGACTATGCACCGGTCTCCGACGATCGGGCACGCGCGCTGTTCGAGCAGCACTGGGGCACGCGGCTCGACGCCCGCCCGGGGCTCACGGTGACCGAGATCCTCGATGCCGCGCTCGCCCGGCGCATCCGCGCGATGCTGATCATGGGCGAGAACCCGGCGATGTCCGACCCCGATCTGAACCACGCCCGCCAGGCGCTGATCACGCTCGATCACCTGGTCGTGCAAGACATCTTCCCGACCGAGACCGCGGTGCTCGCCGACGTGATCCTGCCGGCTTCGGCCTTCGCCGAGAAGACCGGCTCGTTCACGAACACCGACCGCATGGTGCAACTCGGCCGTCAGGCCGTGTCGCCGCCCGGCCAGGCGCGCCAGGATCTCTGGATCCTCAATGCGCTGGCCCGCTCCCTCGGCCTGGACTGGCACTACGACGACCCTGGCACGGTGTTCGACGAAATGCGCCAGCTGATGCCCTCGATCGCCGGCATCGACTGGGCACGGCTGAACGCGCAGGGCAGCATCACCTACCCGTGTACCGACGCCGCCGACCCGGGCCAGCCGATCGTGTTCCACGACCGCTTTCCCACCGGCAGCGGCCGGGCGCGCCTGGTGCCGGCGCGCTTCGCGCCGGCCGACGAACTACCCGATGCCGACTATCCGTTCGTGCTGATCACCGGCCGCCAGCTCGAGCACTGGCACACCGGCGCCATGACCCGGCGCGCGGCGGTGCTCGACGCCACCGAACCCGAGCCCACGGCCACGCTGCACCCGGACGACCTCGCGCGCCTGCACGTGCGCGCCGGCGATTGGCTGCAGGTCAGCAGCCGGCGCGGCAGCATCCGGCTGCGCGCCCGCAGCGACCGCGGCACGATGCCCGGCAATGTGTTCATTCCGTTCGCCTATGCAGAGGCGGCGGCCAATCTGCTCACCAACCCGGCGATCGATCCGTTCGGCAAGATTCCGGAGTTCAAGTTCTGCGCGGTCCAGGTAAGTGCCCGGCCCGAAGCGGCGCCCTCGGCCTGACGACGATGGCGCGGCGCGCGCCCGGGTGGGTCCTGCCGATCCCGCGCCGGTATCTTCGGCAGGCTGTCAGGCTGTTTCATACAGACTTCGTGTGCCGATCCGGCTGACACGGTCAATGGAGACGACGATGCGTGGTGTGGTTTTTCTCGGTGAGCGACAACTCGAGGTGCGCAGCTTTCCCGATCCGACCCCGGGCCCGGGCGAGGTGGTGCTCGCGATCAAGGCCTCGGGCATGTGCGGCAGCGACCTCAAGTTCTACCGGCCTTCGCGCGCCGAATCCACCCAGGCGCTGGGCCTGGGCGGCGACGGCGAACCCAACATCGCCGGTCACGAACCCTGTGGTGTGGTGGTTGCGCGCGGCGCCGGCGTCAGCGCGTCCCAGGCACCCGACGGGGCCCGCGTGATGGTCCACCACTACAAGGGTTGCGGCCACTGCGAACACTGCCACGTCGGTTGGCAGCAGCTCTGCCGATCCGGCATCGTGGTGTACGGCGCGACCGGTGACGGCGCGCACGCCGATTACATGAAGGTGCCGGTATCGACGCTGGTGCCGCTGCCCGACGAGTTGTCGTTCGAAACCGGTGCGGCGATCTCCTGCGGCACCGGCACGGCCTGGGGCGCGCTCGAAAGGGTCGGCCTGACGGGCGCCGACACCATCGCGATCTTCGGTCAGGGGCCGGTCGGTCTGAGCGCGACCCAGTTCGCGCACGCCAGGGGCGCGCGGGTGATTGCCATCGACACCTCGCCCGAGCGCCTGGCGCTCGCGCGCGAGCTGGGCGCCGATGCCCTGATCAACGCCGCCAGCGACGACCCGGTCGCGGCCATCATGGAACTCACCCATGGTCGCGGCAGCGACAAGGGCCTCGACTGCTCGGGAGCCGAGGCCGGCCGTCTGGGCGCGATTCGTTCGGCCAAGACCTGGGGCGTGGTCGGCATGGTCGGCGAAGGCGGCCAGATGACGATCGACGTCTCGAAGGAAATGCTGCGACGCCAGCTGACGATCATCGGTTCGTGGACGTTCTCGTCACTGGGTCAGGCGCAATGCGCGCGCTACGTGGCCGAGCGCGGCATCGATGTCGACCATCTTTTCACCGACCGCTATCGCGAACTCGACGAGGCGCGCGCCGCCTACGAAAAGTTCGACCGGCAAACCAGTGGCAAGGGTGTGTTTTTGCTCTGAGGGTTGGCCAGGGGGCCATCGGGCGGGCCGGCGCAAGGCGCCCGGCCCGGCCGCTGGTCAGGCGTGGACGAGCGGTAGCAAGACCAGAACGAGCAGCAGACCGACACAGGCGAGCCATGGCGTATGCCGCAAGACGGCGTCGACGATGCTGGTTTGAGATTCCATGGCTCCCCCCGGAGTTTTTTTAAAGTCTGTCACATCCGAACCGGAACGCGCAACTGGGAATCGTCCGACCCGGAGATCCGCACCACCGCGTGCGCCGCGCAGACGCCGCCTGGCGGTCACCAGGGGTCGTAAACGCAACCGGCATCCCGGGGCCGATGGGCCGTCCGGCCGGCCCGCCCGCGCGGGCCGGCATCGGGCGACTACAATCGACTGGCGCATGCCGATCGTCCGGTTCCTTGCGCATGTCCCTGCCGGAGATGTCGATGAATTCCCGTCTGCTGTTGATGTTGTCCGCCACGCTGGCGCTGGCCGCCTGCACGCCCGAACCGACCGACACGCTCGTCGGTTGTTTTTCCACGAGCCAGGGTGGCAGCCAGGAATTCCGCATTGCTCAAGACAGCAAGGGCGGCTACACGCTCGCCTGGCGCCGGCTCGATCACTGGGGCGAGGCCCAGCCTCTGAACCTGGCCGATCGCGCCTGGATTGAAAAGCAATTCGACATGGACGCCGGCAAGATCCAGGCCTCGCTACTGTCGGACGACGGCGGCTTTGCCATCCATCGCATCCAGTCGGGACAGTCGGTGGCCGGCGCCACTACCGAGAGCGGTTTCCTCGGCCAGTTCTTCTTCGGAGCCGGGCAGGTATACAAGGCTGCCGAGTGCATCTGAAGCACGACCGCCACACGGCCGGCTAACGACCGTTCGTCCTCAGCGCGTCAGATCGACGACCAGGCGCCCCCGCACCCGCCCGGCCAGCACCCGGTCGAATGCGTGCGGCAGGTCGGCCAGGCCGATCTCCTCGGTCAGCATGTCGAGGTGACGCGGCTTCATGTCGCCGGCCAGACGGCCCCAGACCTCGCGCCGTAGCGCCATCGGGCTGTTGCCGTTGATGCCCACCAGGTGCACGCTGCGCAGAATGAACGGCAGCACGCTGGTTTTCAGATCGAGACCACCGGCGTTGCCGAATGCGGCGATCAGGCCGTCGGGCCGCATCGTGCGCACCAGCCAGGAGAGCGCATCGCCCCCGACGGTGTCGACGGCACCAGCCCAGCGTGCGGTGAGCATCGGGCGACCATCGGCGATCAGGACATCACGGGCGATCACCTCGGAGGCCCCCAGGGTGGCGAACCAGTCGGCCTGCGACGGTTTGCCCGTGACCACCGACACCTCGTAGCCCAGACCGGCGAGCAGATCGACCGCGATGCTGCCCGAGCCGCCGCTGGCGCCCGTGACGACGACCGGACCACTTGCCGGTCGCAGACCCAGGGTCTCGAGGCGATGAATCGACAATGCGCTGGTGTAGCCGGCGACACCCAGCACGGCCGCATCGCGTACCGAAAGGCCATCGGGCAGCGGCAAGACCCAGGATGCCGGCACCCGGGCGCGCTCGGCAAAGCCCCCGTCGTGCTCGACACCGACGCCGAAACCATGCACGACGACCGCCGTGCCGGGCGCGAGCGAGGGATCGGCGCTTTCGACGATGCGCCCGGCCAGATCGATGCCGCCGATGCGCGGCAGCTCGCGAATGATCTTGTTGCGACCGCGCCCGGCCAGCGCGTCTTTGTAGTTGACGCCCGCGAAGGCAACGTCGATGACCGTGTCGCCCTCGCTCAGATCGGCCAGCCGCAGTGTTTCCAGACGCGCCTCGGGGGCCTCGGGACGCCCGTGATAGCGCAATGCGCGAAAACCGTCCGTCATGGCTGCTCTCCTTCGCCTTCGACCGTCTGCCAGGCCGTCGAGATTGCTCGCGACACCACGAGGAATTTCGACGGCTATGAATCCACCCGCGCACCGAGCCCGCGCTCGGCGAGCAACCGATCCGCCAGCTCGACCACGACATCGAAGGCGGCCTGCACGTCCGCCTCGGTGGTCTCGAATGGCCCCGCTTGAAATCGAATCGCAAGCAAGTTGCGCGCCCGGGTCTGAGTCAGGTAGGTGCGACCGTCGTCGTTGACGCGGGTCAGTAGTTCGAGGTTCAGTTCGTCGAGGTCGTCGCAGCCGACGGCCCTCAGGCGGAACGAGAACAGAGACAGCACCGGCTCGGTGACCAGTTCGAAGCCCGGTGTGTCGGCGACGCGCCGGGCCAGCGCCTGCGCCCACTGTACATGGTGGCGGATGCGCGTGCGCAGGCCTTCCAGCCCCTGGGCGCGCAACAGGAACCACAATTTGAGCGCCCGGAATCGACGGCCCAGCGTCACCGACCACTCGCTGTAGTTGATCAGGCCATCCTTGCCGTGAGTCTTCAGGTATTCGGGCTGGATCGCCAGGGTGCCGACCAGGAGTTCGGGATCGCGCACGAAGTGCGCCGAGCATTCCATCGGCACCCCCAGCCACTTGTGCGGGTTGAACACGACGCTGTCGGCGCCGTCGATGCCCTGCCACAGCGGGCGGAATTCGGGACAGATCATGGCCGAGCCGGCCCAGGCGGCGTCGACGTGCAGATAGAGGTCTTCGTCGCGCGCCAGGCGCACCAGTGCGGCGATGTCGTCGCAGGCGCCGATCGAGGTGCCACCCACGCAGCCGACGATGCCGGCAGGCCGGTAGCCCGCGGCGCGATCGGCACGAATCGCCGCCGCCATCGCGTCGACGTCGACCGCCCAGGGATGCGCGCCCGCGCTGGCGACTCTGACCAGGTTGTCCTGCCCGATGCCGGCCAGCCAGGTGGCCTTGTCGATCGAGCTGTGTGTCTGCTCCGAGGCGTAGATTCGGATGCGCGGCCCGCCGGCGAGACCGGCCCGGTTGCCCTGGCCGTCGAGTGCGCGCTCACGCATGCAGAGCATCGCGCACAGGGTGGCCATCGAGGCGGTGTCCTGCAGCACACCGTGGAAACCGTCGGGCAGGCCCACCGCCTGGCGCAGCCAGTCGGTCATGCGGGTTTCGAGTTCGGTCAGGGCCGGTGAGGTCTGCCACAGCATGCCCTGCGCCGCCATGGCACCGGCCAATTGCTCGGCGACGATCGCCTCGAGCGCCGCATTGGACGGGAAATAGGCGAAGAAACGCGGGTGCTGCCAGTGTGTCATGCCGGCCGGAATGATGCGTTCGAAGTCGGCGAAGATGCGCTCGAACGGCTCGCCCCGTTCCGGCGGCGCGGTCGCGATCTGGGCAGCGATCTCGCCCGGCGTCACCTGCGCCCGCACGGGACGTTCGCGCAGACTGGCGTGGTAGTCGGCCGCCCAGTCGGAGGCCGCGTGCGACCAGCGGCGGAAATCGTCGTTATTCATGGCCGGTTTCGATGCGGTAGAAGCGCGCGGCGTTGTCGTGGAACAGCCGCTTGCGGTCATTGAGCGAGAGATCGTCGGTCATGCGTTCGAAGTCAGCGAACATGCGCGCGAAACCGACACGCAGACCATCGACCGGGAAATTCGACGCGAACATGCAGCGCTCGATGCCGAAGAGCTCGATGGTCTCGCGCACGATATCGCGATTCGACGCTGCATCCCAGGGGCCGTCGGGCAGGCACAGACACGACAGCTTGCAATGGACATGCTCGAGCGCGGCAAGCGCCCGCATGCCGGCGCGCCAGATCGCCAGGCCCTCGGCGCTGCGATCCCACGGGAATCCGGTGTGATTGAGCACCACCGGGATGTCGGGCTGGCCGGCGCAGACCTGCGCCGCCTCGTTCAGGTGCCAGGCGGGCACGCGCAGATCCCAGGACAGACCGAGTCCGCGCAGCCGCGCAAAACCCGCCCGCCAGGCCGGATCCTGCATCGATCCCGGCTGGCCGGCCACCGACTCGCGCGGCGAGGCGCTGGTGACCGGCTTGGAACGGATGCCCCGCACCAGCGGATGAGCGGCCTGCGCCTCGAGGACAGCGGCCGATTCGGGCGTGTGAAACCAGGCATGCGCAACGATCGCGTCGGGCATGCCATCGCGCTCGGCAACGGCGGCCAGCCAGCGCGTTTCCTCGAGCTGTTGGCGGCGGTCGCATTCGGCCTCCACGTGCACGGTGGCGACGATATTCAGCCCCGCGCTGTCGCGCCGGTAGTGGTCCGGCAGATAGGTGCGCCGGATCGGCGCATAGTCGCCGAGGAAGAACGGGTGCGGTGTGGGGTCCTGCAACCACGGATATCGCAGGGGCCCGGCGTCGAGATCCCACAGATGATGATGTGCATCGACGATCGGTATCGCGCTCACGGCAAGGCCCCGCGTGAACCGCCAGACCCCGCCCTGCCAGCCTCCACAGCCCACCGAGGGCGTGGCAGAAGACTCATGCCGCCGGACTTAGCACGTGCACCGAGCGCGCGGCGATCAGGTCCTTGACCTTGGCCGCGTAGGCAGCCATGTGCGGCGCCTTGGCATGCGCCTTCAGGTGATCGAGGCTGGCCCATTTCTCGATCACCACGAAGGTGTCGGGCCCCATCGGCGCCTGGATCGGCCCTGCGTTCTCGGTGTCGATCGCCGGGCCGTACTCGATGCAGCCGTCTTCGGCCAGCACGGCCGGGACATTGGCGCGGAACGCCGTGAGGATCGCTTCGCGCTGGCCTGGCTTGGCGGTGATGATCGCAACGACGTGAATCATGGTGGGTCTCCGTTCGTTTTCGTGTCGGTGTTCGTGTTCTCAACGGGCCGCGAACGCGGCCCAGGCGGTCAGGGCCACCACCAGCACCATGGCCAGGGCCATGCCGAGGTTGACCAGGAATTGTGCCCGCTCCGTGAGATTGAGTCGATGCAGACCGACGCCGGCACCGAGCCACAGCAGGTGAATGGGAATCCAGATCGCGTTGATGACGGCGAACTTGATCACGGTTTCGACGAGCAGGCTCTGGGGCCAGAACGCGAAGCCCGAAAACAGTGCGGTGTTGACCGCGTAGGCCTTCGGATTGATGACCTGCAAGGCCACGCCATTGAGCATGCCCAGTGGCTTGCGCGACTCGATGAACGCGATGCGCCGCCGTGAAAACGCGATGCGGCTCGCCAGATAGAGCAGATAGCCGATCGAGATCACCATCAGCACCGTGCGCAGCCATGGCACCGAGAACAAGATGGCGGCCAGACCGCTGACCACCGCCAGTGCAACCAGGTTGGTACCGACGAACAGACCGATCAGGAAGCGCAGGCCGGCGGACCAGCCATAGCCCGAACCGATGCCGGCCGTGGTCAGCACACCCGGACCAGGGGTGATCAGCAGAAAGAAGACCGCAAGCGAGAAGGTGACCATGCGCGCGCGTTGCAATCCGCGCGTCAACGCGGGAGACGTAACCGGATGGCGATGTTAACCCGGTCGTCGCGCGCTCCGTCTGATGCCTCAGGGCGTCCGTGTCGGCGTCGACGCCGGCGACGCCGACGCCAGCCAACCGGCCATTCGCGCCAGCATGGTCGTCACTTCGACAGGCTTGGTCCAGTAGTCGTCGAAGCCGGCGTCGAGAGCATCACGAATACTGTCCGGCGCACTGGTCGCCGACAAGGCGACGATCGGCCGGCGCCCCATCCCGCCGTGTTCGCGCGCGAACCGGAGCACGTCCAGGCCGCTGCCGTCGGGCAACGACAGGTCCGTGACCAGCAGGTCGGGCACCTTCTGCTTCAGGTACGCGAGCGCGTCGCCGAGCGACGCGGCGACGTGCACGTCCCATTGCGGAAACCGCTCGCAGGCCGCCGAGAACACCGCGGCATTCAGGCGATCGTCCTCGACGTAGAGAATGTTGGCAGCTGGCAGGTCGGCGCCGGCCACCGAGCCTGGCGGATAGGTGCCGACCGCGGGCGCCGGCGCGCCCTCGACCGGCTCGTGCACCGACGGATCGTCGACTCTGGCAAGCTCGATCTCGAAGGTGGCGCCATCACCCGGATGACTCCAGACCTGGATCGTGCCGCCCATCGCCTCGGTCAGGCGACGCGCGATCGTGAGCCCCAGGCCGGTCCCTTCGACACCGAGTCCGTGCCGCGCGAAGCGCTTGAACGGGGTGAACAGCTGTGAGATCTCATCGGCGGTCAGGCCGACCCCCTCGTCGGACACGGCCAACCTGAGGCGTCCCGGGCGCCGATGCACGGCCACCCGTACATGGCCGCCCGGCCGGTTGAACTTGATGGCATTGGAGACGAGGTTGGTCAGCACCTGCAACAGCGCGCGGCGCTCGCCATGCGCGATCGCCGACAGCTCGGAGGCGTCGAACTGCAGACCGATGCCGTGCGCATCGGCCAGCGGGGCGAGCAGGGTCAGGGTTTCGTCGATCAACTCGTTCAGGTCGACCGGTTCGAGCACCACCGAGTCCTTGTCGTGCTCGATGCGCGACAGGTCGAGCACGCCGTTGACCAGCTCCATCAGCCGGTGCCCGGCCAGTTCGATCTGCTCGAGTCGGCGCCGCTGGGGTTCGGACAGCGGATCCGTGCGATCGAGGTTCATCAACTGGATATATCCGAGCAGGCCGGCCAGAGGGGTGCGGATCTCGTGCGTCACACGCGAGACGAAGTCGCTCATTCGCCGGCTGTCGTCCTCGGCACGCGCCTTGTCCTCGCGCAGTTGCATCAGACCGGTGGCATCGAAGGCCATGCCGTGCCAGGTCGTGCCGTGCTCATAACGAATGGCCTTGGCGCACCCCATCAGCCACAGCGACCGGCCATCGGGAAGCGACAGGCGCAGCTTGCCTCGCATCGTGTGCTCCGCGGCGGAGGCGGCCACGAAGGCGTCGTGCATCAACGCCATCTGATCGGCGCTGATCAGCGACAACAGAGCACGGCCATCCCGGGCCAGAGTCGGTGGGTCCAGGCCGGTCAGCTCTTCGATGCGATGCGACACGTAGGGGAAGCGCCCGCCACCCGAGGGCGACTGCTCGTACTCGAACACGAAGCCGGGTAGTTCGTCCTCGATGCCGCGCAACACGGTCTCGGCACGATCGAGACGACAGGCCTGCACCAGGCTCTGGGTCATCAGCGACCGCACGCTTGCCCATTCGGGCGACGTTGCCGGCAATATCGGCCCCGCCGGGGCGTGCGCCGCCACCAGGAGCGCGCGGGTGCGTTCGCCAAGCGCGAGCGGCAGGATCAGCAAATGGCCGCCCCCCGGGGACAGCCATCCACCCAGGGCGTCGTTGCCGGATGGCGACAGCACCTGGATCTCGCCGCTCGAGATCGCGGCGCGCATGACCAGATCGAGCGACAACGACGGGTAAGGACCGTTCACGGTGGCGGCCAGCACCGAGCAGGCCGGCTCGTGCGCCACCAGCAGCGCCATCGCATCGGATCCGCAGGCACGACAGGCGAGCGCCAACGCAGGCGCGATGATCGCGCCGGTTCGATCCGGGTTGGCATGGAGGCAGCGCATCAGCTGCTCATGCGTCATCGGATCGTCGACTGAAGATGACTCGTCACTCATGCGACGGACCGTACCGAATCGGTGTCGAACGTGCGAAAGTGGCCGACGCACGGGCGACTTCAACGGATGAATGATAGATGCATGCGGATCCCGCCGCTTTTCATCCGCAAAGCCGCCCACTGGCTGCGATAGCGTTGCGGCATGTCGAGTCCCGCCCCCGCTCCCGCCAATGCCGAAGTCGTCGAGGATCCGTCGGCGTTCAAGCGCCTGCGTCACGCCATCGACATCCAGCGCGACCTGCCGTCGATCAACGGTGCACCACGGCGTCTCGCCTCGCTGACGGGGCGCGACGACACGCGCATCCAGGATCTGACCGAGATCGCACTCGCCGACCCGGCGCTGGCGCTGCGACTGATCCGCGTCGCCAACGGCTCGGCCTACGGCAATCGCGACCGCACCGACGTCGTGCACATCGCACGGGCGATGTCCTTGCTGGGTGCGGAGCAGACGCGCAAGGAGGCGCGGCGCCTGCAGTCGCTCGAAGAGCATGTCGCCCCAAATCGTCAGCAGATGGTTCGCGACGCGATCGGCTACGCCTCGTTCGCGGCCCACTTCGCGCGCGCGCTACTCGACACACGCAATCCGCTGGTATCCGACGAAGGGGCGCTCACGGTCATGATGGCCAGTCTGCCCGAAATCGTCATGTGCCTGCATGCGCCTCATGAACTGGCGGCCCTGCGCTACGTGGAACGCCACCATCCCAGCGCCTACGACAGCGTCAACCGCGATCTGCTCGGGCGCTCGCTCGGCGATCTCGGCCGCGAAGTCGTCGAGCGCTGGGCGCTGCCGCGCTCGACCCTCGACACGATCGCACGCTCGGCTTCCCGACCCACGCCGGCGGTCAACGGCCGCGATTGGCTGTCGCTCGGCGTCGGTCTGGCACAGTCGGTCACCCGCGCCCTGCGCGCCGCCGAGCAGCACGACCGCAATCACGCCTTGCAGGAAACCGTGCGCCGCTTTCACTCGGCAATGAGCATCGACAGCGCGCGTCTGCACAGTCTGATCGAGATCGTGGCCCAGGAGGCTGCCGGCGTCGAGAATTCACTCGGCACGGGCAGCGACGGTTCGGTGATCTCGCGCTTGGTCGGCCCCTACCTGACCAAGGAGCCGTTCGAGCCCGGATACTGGAACGCGCTCGAGCGTCTCGATGCCACCGGCACCATCAGCCGGTTGAAGAACCGCACTGCGATGCAGGAAGATCGGCCGCGCCTGGCCAATGTCGACCTGAACGCCGCCGGCAAACCGGTCAACGCGGCCGAGCAACTGGCCGCGCTGCTGAGCGAGATCCGCGAGATGATCGAGATCTACGATCAAGGTGAACGCGACGGCGAATTCGCGCAGTTGTCCAACACCCCCTACGAGCGCGTCCGTACGCGCATCGTGCCGCGCATTCTGCACGGGCTGCTGGTGGCGCTCGGCTACGAGCGCGTGGTCTGGTTCGAATTCCGCGCGAACAACGAAGATTGGCTGCCGACCGCGGCCGCCGGCGTCAGCGTCGACCACATGCAGGGCCTGACGCGCACCCGCATCGAGCCTAAGAATCTGTTCGGCGCGATCCTGCGTAACGGCATCGACATGCACATCGCCGACTGCACCGAGCCCAAGATCAGTCACAACCTGCCGAGCTGGTTCTCGGTGCTTTATCCGAGCACCCGCAGCTTCCTGATCGTGCCGGTGAAGATCGAAGGCAAGGCACAGGGCTTCATTCTTGCCGATCGGGCCTGCACCGACCCCTCGGGCCTGAGCGATGCCGAACTCGCGCTGGCGCGCAAGCTGCGCGACCTGCTCGCCGGGCTGCTCGAGAAATATCGAAGCAAAGCGCCCACGACCGCGTGAGGTCGTGGGCGCTCGCAATCGCTCGATCGTCCGTGCGGCCTGAGCGGCACGGTCCGGCGTCGATCAGTTGACGGTCAGGCGCTTGGCGCGCGAGGCCGCCTTCTTCGGCAGGACCAGTTCGAGAACGCCGTTCTCCATCTTGGCGCTGGCCTCGGCTTCGTCGATCTCGCTGCCCAGAGAGAAGCTGCGCGTCATCGAGCCGCGGTAGCGCTCGGTACGCAACACCTTCTCGCCTTCCTTGACCTCGTTGTCACGCTTGATCTCGGCCGTGATCGACACGACATTGCCATCGATGTCGACGTGGATGTCATCACGCTTCACACCGGGGACGTCGGCATGGACCTGATAGCTCTTATCGGTTTCCTTGACGTCGATGCGGATGTCCACGGCGGTATTGCGCTCGCCACGCACCGGCGCAGCAAAGTTGCGGAACAACTCGGGGAAAACTTCGGCGAACGGATCGTAAACGGTCAGTCGGTTCATGATTGCACTCCTGGAAGTGACTCGGTATCGATAGGGGCTCGGGTTCATCGCCCGCGTGATAAGGAGATGGAACCTGCACCGCCGGTTTTCAAGGGCAAAAAGTTGATCCATCGCAAGCCGTGCGCATTCGCGAGGGTCCGCGCGGCCGGGCAGGCGTCGTGTCCGTGCGGCCGGGCAGTCGTCGTGTCCGTGCGGCCGGGCAGTCGTCGTGCCCGCGCGACCGCGCAGTCGTGTGTCCGCGCACGCCGCGACCGACGGCCCCTGCCCAGTTCGTCCGTCCCCTCGGCCGGCGCCCCGCCCGTCACGCTCCACGTCGGCAGCCGCGCCAACCGTTGGGCTGCACGGCAGGCCCGCGCCGCTTGGCGCACGCGCGGTAACATTGAACGCTTGCACCGGCGCGACCCGCCTGCGCGCGTCGCTGTCGCCTGAGCGGGCCGGCATGCGATCGGCGTGCACCGGCCTGCAGCGGCCACGAAGGCGCGCATCCGCTCCGTCCCCACGACCAACCTCCGGATCATCCGTCATGTACGACATTCTCGCGGGCATGCGCGTCGTCGAAGCCTCGTCCTTCGTCGCGGCCCCCTCCTGTGCGCTGCACCTGGCCCAACTCGGCGCCGAGGTCATCCGCATCGACCCGATCGGCGGCGGTCCCGACTACCGCCGCTGGCCGCGCCTGGGCGAGCACAGCCTGTACTGGGAGGGCCTGCAGAAGAGCAAGCGCTCGATCGCAATCAATCTGCGCGCCGCCGAGGGGCGGGCGCTGGCCGCCCGGCTGATCACCGCACCGGGCGACGACGGCGGGCTGTTCGTGACCAACTTTCCCCGCGAGGGCTTTCTGTCGCACGAGCGTCTGGCCGCCCAGCGCCCCGACCTGATCACCGTGCGCGTGCAGGGCTGGGCCGACGGCCGTTCCGGGCTCGACTACACGATCAACGCGGTCACCGGCTATCCGCTGAACACGGGCCCGGAGGGCACCGAGGGTCCGGTCAATCACGTGATGCCGGGCTGGGACCTGCTCACCGGCGCGCTTGGCGCGATGCATCTGCTCGCTGCCGAACGCCACCGCCGTGCCACCGGCCAGGGGCAGGAAGTGGCGCTGCCTCTGTCCAGCGTGGCGATCATGGCGTTGGGCGCCCTCGGTCAGATCGCCGAGGTCGACGTCATGCACGAAGACCGCCCGCGCCTGGGCAACAACGTGTTCGGCGCTTTCGGCCGCGACTTTCGTACGCGCGACGGTCGCGACGTCATGATCGTGGCCGTCACCGCCAAGCAATGGACCGGCCTGGTCGAAGCGCTCGGCATCGGCGAGGCGATCGCCGCCGTCGAGCGTCGACGCGGTATCGACCTCACGCCCGACGAGGGCCTTCGCTACGAGCATCGCGATGCCATCAACCCCATCGTCGCGCAGGCGGTCGGCGCGCTCGAGTTCGCGCCGATGGCAGAGCGCTTCGAGGCCTGCGAGGTCTGCTGGGGCCCGTACCAGAATCTGTCGCAGACCATGGCCACGCACCCCGAGTTGCAGGACAGCCATCCCATGATCGAGCGCATCACTCAACCGAGCGGCGCCACCTATCGCGCGCCGGGCAGCCCCGGCCACTATTCGGCCAGCCCGCGCCGGCCGATCCGACCGGCTCCCGCACTGGGCTCCGATACCGAGCAGGTGCTCGGCGAGGTACTCGGCATGGATTCGGCAACCGTGGCCGACCTGCGGGCACGCGGCATCGTCGCAGAGGCGAACTGACATGACGACCAATCCACTGATCACCCCCTTGAGCAATGCCGCCGCCGCCGCCGAAGGCGCGCTGCAGGCCACCACCGCGGCCGTCATCGAACTGGTGCAGAAACAGCGTGATTCGGGCATGCCCGCGGCCACCGAGGCGCGGCCGCTGTCGGCGGCCGATCATTGCCAGCGGGCGGTTCACGGCCTCGCCTGGGCCGCCACGCTGACCCAGGCGATTGGCGAGATGGCCCATCGCTGTGCGCGGCTGGACGCGCAGGGAACGCTCGGCGAGGTCGATGCGCTGGTGGCGACCATCGGCGTGAGCGAGTATCTGAACCAGCTCGGCGCCGGCATCCCGATGAGCCAGCTCGAAATCGCGCGGCCCGCCGACATGGGTTCACGCGCGGCCGCGGCCGCCTTGTTGGCCAACGACGCGGTCCGCACGATGATCGACCTGGGTACCGACCCGCTGGTGCGCGCCCGGGTGGCGGCGGCGATCGCCGATGGCGATTACGGCTCGGAAGCCCTCGGCGACGACACGCTCGACATGGTGCGCGAGACCTTCCGTCGCTTCGCGCGCGAGGCGGTTCGACCGCAGGCGCACGCCTGGCACCTGGCCGATTCCCTGATCCCGGACGAAACCGTCGCCGCCATGAGCGAGCTCGGCACCTTCGGCGTGACGATCGACGAGGCCTACGGCGGCCAGGGGCTGGGCAAGATGGCCATGTGCGTGGTCTCCGAGGAGTTGTCGCGCGGATTTCTGGCCGTGGGCTCGTTGGGCACGCGCGCCGAGATTGCCGCCGAGCTGATCGGCCTGAACGGCACCGAGGCCCAGAAGCGGGCCTGGCTGCCCGAGATCGCCAGCGGCCGGGTACTCCCCTGCGCCGTGTTCACGGAACCCGACACCGGCTCGGATCTGGCCAGCCTGCGCACGCGGGCACTGCGCCAGGGCGACGGCAGCTGGCGTATTCACGGCAACAAGACCTGGTCGACCCACGGCGCGCGCTCCGACATGATGACGCTGCTGGTGCGCAGCGAGGTCGACGTCGCCGGCCATGACGGCCTGTCGATGCTGCTCGCGCCCAAGCCGCGCGGCACGGTCGCCGCCCCGTTCCCGGCGGCCGGCATGAGCGGCAGCGAGATCGCGGTGCTGGGCTACCGCGGCATGAAGGAGTACGAGATCTCCTTCGACGGCTTCGCGGTTCCGGCCGAGGCCTTGCTGGGCGGCGAGCCCGGCCGCGGCTTCCGGCAGCTGATGCAGACCTTCGAGAGCGCGCGCATTCAGACCGCCGCGCGCGCGATCGGCGTGTCGTTCGACGTGCTCGACGTCAGCCGGCGCTATGCGCTCGAGCGCCATCAGTTCGGCCGCGCGCTGATCGAGTTCCCGCGGGTGGCCGACAAACTCGCGCTGATGCTGGCCGAGGCCACCATGGCGCGCGAGCTGACCTACTTCGCGGCGCGCGAGAAAGACCGCGGCGAGCGCTGCGACATGCAGGCCGGCATGGCCAAGCTGCTCGGCGCGCGGGTCGCATGGGCCAACGCCGATTGCGGCCTGCAGCTGCACGGCGGCAACGGCTACGCGCTCGAATACGAGATCAGCCGGCTGCTGTGCGACGCACGAATCCTGAACATTTTCGAAGGCGCCGGCGAGATCCAGGCGCACGTGATCGGGCGGCGCCTGCTGGCCGGTCGTTGATCAGGGCGGGACGTCCGGTTGCGCACCGAGCGGCCGGCGCGCGACCGGCCGCTCGCCCGCCAGAACGGGCGTGGGTCGCGGGGCGCAGGGCTGGCCCCGCCGGAAGCTTCGACCCGGCCGGATGCCCTGACTACAGAACCTGGCAGACCTCGTCGAACTCGAAACGGGGGCTGCGCGGGAAGGTCTTGTCCGGGTCGCCGCGCCCCAGATTGACCAGGAAGTTCGACTTGAAGCGGCCGTCGGGGAAGAATTCGGCGTCGACCTTGGCATTGTCGAAGCCGGACATCGGACCGCAATCGAGCCCGACCGCACGGGCGGCCAGGATGAAATACGCGCCCTGCAGCGTGCCGTTGCGAAACGCGGTGATCTCACGAGCCGCGCGCTTCTCCTCGCCGTCGAACAGCTCACGGAAATTGGGCGCATGCGGGAACATGCGCGGCAGGTGCTCCTGGAACTGCGTGTCGTAGGCGATGATGGCCACCACGGGCGCCTTCAGCGTCTTGTCGAGGTTGCCGGGCGACAGCGCCGGCTTGAGCCGCTCCTTGGCCGCCGCCGAACGCAGAAACACGATGCGCGCCGGCTGGCTGTTGGCCGAGGTCGGCGCCATCTTCATCAGGTCGAAGGCCTTCTTGAGTTGGGAATCGGTGACGTCTCCCGCAACCCAGCCATTGGCCGTGCGCGCTTCATTGAAGAGCTTGTCGAGGGCTTCGTGATTGACCATGAGTCGAACCTGATGAGAAATAAGTGACGCGCCCGGTGGCAATGGGGGCCGCAGGCGGCGGCCCCGGAAAAACCCGCGAACGAGCCGCGCCCGCACTGTGGCGGCCGAGCGACCGCGAAGTTTAACAGGCTGTTACCTGGCTCCCAACACCCACCCGCCCTGCTCGCACGGTTTCGCCCCGACGGCAATCAGGCCTGCGGCATCGGCGTGCTCTGCCAGGCGACCATTTTCCATTCCCCGTTCTGCTCGGCCCAGATCTGCAGGTAGCGCGAGACGAAGTCGCGCTCGCTGCCTTTGACGAACACGTGGATCGCGATGTCACCGTGCACCAACACCGTCTGCCCGAAGCGACGGAACTCGCGCCGCGCCACCTTCAGGCCACGGTAGTCGTAAAACCCCTCACGCAGCCGTTGCATGTACAGATCGCGATCCTCGTCGGTGCCGCTGCCGTGCACGTAGCGCAGGGTTTCACCGATCACACCCGCGACCGCGTCGAAGTCCTTGTCGAGGGTGGCGCGCACGCGAGCCTCGTCGAGCGAGGTGATCTGATCGAAAACGGATTTGTCGGACATGGTCGGTCTCCGGGAGTTGGTAGAGAAAGCGGCGGAAGATTCCACCTGGGGCAGCCGACGCCGCAACGATCGTGGCCGCGCCGGCGGTGTGATTTCAGGCGGCCATCAGCAAGGCGTCAGATGGGCCAGCAAGCCGGGCAGCATACGGTGGATCTGCATTTCGATGAAGACGGCGCCCAGCGGATCGCCGAAGTGGCCGACCGTGGCCGGGCCCACGAAGCGGACCGCATCGGGCGCCGAGCCATCGGCGGCCAGCGGCCGGCAGGCGTCATCGACCCGAAAGCCGAGCCCGGTCGGATGGCGCTGCAGGCGGCCGTCGGCCAGCCAGTTCGCCGCCAGCGACCCGGCTTCGGGCGCGACCGCGAGATCCAGACCCGTGCAATTGATCAGCGTGCCCACCTCGGTCTCGCAGCGACCGTCGCGGCCGGCCAGCGCGACCCGCAGCCGATCGGGTCCGAGCGGCTCGACCGCGCGCAGACCGTAGCGTGCGAAGCGCAGCCGTCCGTCGCTCTCGGCCGCGTCGAGCAGCGCCTGCGTCTGCGGCGGGATGCGAAACCGGTGCACGTCGTACCAGACCCGCAGGCGGGCAATGAAACGGCGCTTCTCGTCGTCGGCCATGCGCGGCCAGAACCGCCAGACCGCGTCGCGCAGATCGTCGAAGGCCGCCTGCCAGGGCTGCCCCTGGGCAGCGGTCTCGCGAATGCGCGCACGCAGTGCCCGCAGCAGGAAGCGCACGGTGGGCGGACCACCGCCCGCAGGGACCAGGAACTCGGCCATCGGGCGCATCATCATGGCAACCAGAAAGTCGTCGGCCAGTTCGTCGATGCGGATGTTCGGATCCGGCACCCGGTGGGTGCGCGGACGCAGCCCGCGCCGCGAGAACGCCGTGATCGACGCGCGATGGCCGCGTCGGATCAGACTGGCGATCATGTCGGCGGCGGTCAGGCTGGTGCCGATGATCAGCACCGGCAGATCCCGGTCCACATGATCGAGCGCGCCGTCGGCGAACGGGTCGGTCACACACGAACGATGGCCGGCACAGGCATGCATCGCCGTGGGCACGCGCGGCGGCGGATTGCCGGTCGCGACGATCGCCGCGTCGGCATCGATGGGCCGCCCCTCGGTGGTCTCGACCCGCACACCAGCGCCCACGACCCGTAGGTCGCGCACGCGGCCGCGCCGATGGACGATGGTGGAACCGCTCGGATTCGAGGCCATCGCTGCCTGCATCGATTCATGCAGATAACGGCCGAAATCGGCCCGTCGCGGAAAGACACCGAATGCGCACTGCGCTTCGGGATCGCGCGCGAGCAGTCCGTCGGCCTGCAGCCAGCGTTTCACCTGGCCGATGTCGGTCGGGTCGATGGGATGGAAGACCACGTGCGCATTGATGCGATGATCGGGATCGGGCGTGCGATACGCCAGCCCCCGGCCGAGTTCGGCACGCGGCTCGAACAGCGTCACCTGCAACGGCCTCGAGGCACGATTGACGGCCTGCACGGCCGCCGACGCGCCCGCGAACCCGCCGCCGACGATCACCAGGTGCGGCCGTTGCCCGCGCACCGTTCAGACCCGCTCGATCAGGGTTGCGATGCCCTGCCCGACGCCGATACACATGGTGGCGATGGCCCGTTTGCCACCGCTGCGCTCGAGCTGGCTGACCGCGGTCAGAACGAGCCGGGCGCCCGACATGCCCAGCGGGTGGCCGAGCGCGATCGCACCACCGTTCGGATTCACGAACGGCGCGTCGTCGGCCAGGCCGAGCTCGCGCATCACCGCCAGGCCCTGCGCGGCGAACGCCTCGTTCAGTTCGATGACGTCGACGCTCGAGAGCGCCACCCCGGTGCGCTCGAGCAGGCGCCGGGTGGCCGGCGCCGGGCCGATGCCCATGATGCGCGGCGGCACACCGGCGGTCGCCATGGCCACGACGCGAGCGCGCGGGGTAAGCCCGTGCCGTCTGGCCGCGGCCTCGGAGGCGATGACGATCGCCGCCGCGCCGTCGTTGACGCCCGAGGCATTGCCGGCCGTGACCGAACCGTCGGGCCGTACCACGCCCTTGAGTTTGGCAAGCGATGCCAGGCTGGTTGCGCGCGGATGCTCGTCGGTATCGACCAGCAATGGCTCGCCCTTGCGCTGCGCGATCGCGACCGGCACGATCTCGTGCGCGAAGAAGCCGGCGGCCTGCGCCGCGGCCGTGCGCTGCTGGCTGCGCAACGCGAATGCATCCTGGTCCTCGCGCGAGATCTTGAATTCGTCGGCGACGTTCTCGGCCGTTTCGGGCATCGAATCGATGCCATGGTGCGACTTCATGAGCGGATTCACGAAGCGCCAGCCGATCGTGGTGTCGTAGACCGCGTTCGCACGCGAGAACGCCGTATTCGCCTTGGGCATCACGAACGGCGCCCGCGACATGCTTTCGACACCACCGGCGATCGCCAGCTCCAGCTCGCCGCAGCGGATCGCACGGGCGATCGTGCCGACCGCGTCCATCCCCGAGCCGCACAGCCGGTTGACGGTGGCACCGGGCACGCTCTCGGGCAGGCCCGCCAGCAAAGCGGACATGCGCGCGACATTGCGATTGTCCTCGCCGGCCTGATTCGCGCAACCGTAGACGACCTCTTCGATCGCGGCCGGGTCCAGGCCGGGGTTGCGCTCGAGCAGCGCGCGAATGGGCACGGCGCCGAGATCGTCGGGCCGCACGGCGGCCAGGGCGCCACCGTAGCGCCCGATCGGCGTACGCACCGCGTCGCAGATGAAGGCTTCGGTCATGAGGGGTCTCCAGACGGCATCGAAGGCGCTATCTTAGGCCGGCCGTGTCGGGAAGCCCCCGCGCGGCGGGGATTCGCTGCCGCGCCCGCCTGCCACGGGGTCGGGTTCACGTCACGGCTTCGCGCTCGACCGCGCCCCGCCGATCGAGCGCGCGTACCGTCGCCCGCAGCCAGTACAACAGCGCGAGCCCGGGCAGCGCGGTGACCACGGTGAGCGCGAAGAAGGTCGGCCAGTCGTAGGCCTGGACCAGAACGCCGGAGGCCGGCCCCACGTAGATGCGGCCGACCGCGGCCAGCGCCGACAACAGCGCGTACTGAGCCGCCGAGAAGCGTGCATCGGTGAGCGCCATCAGAAACGCCACGAACGCCGCCGTGCCCATGCCGCCGCACAGATTCTCCACGAACACCGCGCCGGCCATCAGCGGCAGGCTCTTGGGCAGGACCGCGATCAGCCAATAGCCGAAGTTCGACACCGCCTGCAGCAGACCGAAGATCATCAGCGACTGATACAGGCTGCGCCGGGCCATCCAGGCGCCGCCGACCAAGGCGCCGACGATCGTGGCGCTCAGACCGAGCAGTTTGTTGACCGATCCGACTTCGGTGGGCGAGAAGCCGGCGCCGCGAATCAGGAAGGTCGTCGACAGACTGCCGGCGAAGGCATCGCCGAGCTTGTAGAGCACGATCAGAACCAACAGCGCGACCGCGTGCTCGCGCGCGAAGAAGGCATCCCAGGGCGCGACGAAGGAGGGGAATCCGACCGCCCGCGCGGCCCACAGCGCGGCCGCGAAGGCCGCCAGCATCGACAAGGTCTCGAACGCCAGCGACGGGAAACGGGCCTCGAGCAGGCCTGCCGTCATCGGCCACGTATCGAAACCCGCGCGCAGCAGGCGCGTCGCCCCGAACACCAGCAGTCCGGTGGCCAGCATGGCCGCGAATCCGAGCAGCTCGCGCGCGGCGTCGCCACCGGGCTGCGGCCGCGGCCCGAGCCCGGGCGCCAGCAGGCTGACGACCGCCATGGCGAGCATCAACACGCCCATGGCGGCAAAGGTGGCGGGCCAGCCGAGCCACTGGTCGGCGACGATCAGCGCCAACCCGCCCGATACGAGCATCGCCAGGCGGTAGCCGAGCACGGACAGCGCGGCACCCGCACCGCGCTGGTCGGGCGCCAGCAGATCGCTGCGGTAGGCGTCGAAGACCACGTCCTGGGAGGCCGACAGAAACGCCATCGCCACGGCGAGCATCGCCAGCCAGCGCGTGTGCTCGGCGGGATCGAGCGTCGAGTAGGCGAGGCAGACCCCGGCGATCGCCAGCTGGGTGAGCACCAGCCAGCCCCGGCGGCGCCCCGGGGCGGGCGGCTCGAAGCGGTCCATCAGGGGCGCCCACACGAACTTGAACGTATACGGCAGCCCCACCAGCGTGAAGTAGCCGATCGTGCCGACATCGATGTCGCTGACCGTCAACCAGGCCTGCAAGGTGCCGCCCGATAGAGCCAGTGGCAGGCCACTGGCGAAGCCCAGCAACAACATGAACAGCATGCGCCGGCTCAGGTAGAGCGAGGCCAGCCTCGCGCGACCCGGCGCCCCGCCGTCAGCGGCGGACCGCATAGTCGATGATCAACGGCGCGTGGTCGGAGAAACGACTTTCGATGTGGATGCTGGTGGAGCGCGCCTGCGCGGCGATGCCCGGCGTGGCGATCTGGTAGTCGAGGCGCCAGCCGACGTTCTTGGCCCAGGCCTGGCCCCGGTTGCTCCACCAGGTGTACTGCTCGGGACGCGGGTCCAGCTGGCGGAACACATCGACGTAACCGAGCTCGTCGAAGATCCAGCTCAGCCAGGCACGCTCTTCGGGCAGAAAGCCCGAGTTCTTCTGGTTGCTGCGCCAATTGCGCAGATCGATTTCGCGGTGCGCGATGTTCCAGTCGCCGCACATGATGACCTCGCGCCCCTGGGTGCGCAGCTCGCGCAGGTGCGCGCCGAAACACTCCATGAAGCGGAACTTCGCCTGCAGGCGCTCGTCGGAGGAGGTGCCCGAGGGCACGTAGACCGAGATCACCGTATAGCGGCCGAAATCGAGCTCCAGGTAGCGGCCCTCGTCGTCGAACTCGCCGATGCCGAAGCCACTGCGCACCGACAAGGGCTTGCGCCGCGCGTAGATGCCCACGCCGCTGTAGCCTTTGCGCAGCGCCGGACAGAAGTAGCCGCGCAGGCCGCCGATCTCGCGCAGATCGTCGAGGATGTCGGCCTCCTGGGCCTTGAGCTCCTGCACGCAGACGAGGTCGGCCTGCTGACCGGCCAGCCACGGCACGAAACCCTTGCGGGCGGCCGAACGGATGCCGTTCAGGTTCAACGAGATCACCCGTATCATCAGCGCTTCCGAGATTCCCTGTCGTTGAATTCGATCATGACCGCAGCAGTGCGCGCCGAGTTTATCCGCTTCTGTGTCGAGGCCGGAATCCTGCGCTTCGGCGAGTTCCAGACCAAGGCGGGCCGCCTGTCGCCCTATTTCTTCAATGCCGGCCTGTTCGATTCGGGCGCCTTGCTGGGCCGTCTGGGCGAGTTCTATGCGCGCACCCTGATCGAGGCGCGCGTGCGCGGGGAGCTGCAGGTCGACATGCTCTACGGGCCGGCGTACAAGGGCATCACGCTGGCCGCCGCCACCGCGATCGAGGCCGCCCGCCTGGGCCTGAACCTGCCGTTCGCCTACAACCGCAAAGAGGCCAAGGATCACGGCGAGGGCGGCACACTGGTCGGCGCACCGTTGCGAGGCAATGTCCTGATCATCGACGACGTGATCAGCGCCGGCACCTCCGTGCGCGAGTCGGTCGCACTCATCGAGCGGGCAGGCGCCCGGCCGTCGGGGGTGCTGATCGCGCTCGATCGCCAGGAACGCGGCCGCGACGAGGCCGATCCCCGCTCGGCGGCCCAGGAGGTCACCGCGCTGTGGTCGATCCCGGTGGTGGCCATCGCCGACCTCTCCGACCTGCTCGCGGTGGTGGCCGCCGACCCCCTTGGCGCGCTGGCCGTCCATCGCGATCGCATCGCCGCCTATCGCGACCGCTTTGGCATAGCCTGAGGCCCTGCCTAACATCTCCGGTCATGTCAAGGCCGGTGGTGATCATCAAGTCCGCGATTCTCGCGTTGCTGTTCGCGAGCGGGGCCGTTGTTGCCCAGTCCGGCGATCCGAACGCCGGGCGACACCGACCGTCGATCTATACCTGCGTCGACGCGCAGGGAAAACGCCATACGGCCGACCGGCCGATTCCCGCCTGCGCCGACCGCGCGATGCGTGAATTGCGCGCCGATGGCGCGACCAAACGCGAGATCCCGGCGCCCCTGAGCCGCGCGCAGCGTGAGGCCAGGGCGGCCGAGGCCGCCGCCGACCGCGTTCGCGAGATGCGTGAGCGCCAACAACATGCGCGCGACCAGGCGCTGCTACGCGCCTACGCGACGACCGCCGACCTGATCGCGATTCGCGACAAACGCATCGCCGAACTGCAGGATCTGATCGAGCAGAACTACGCCCACATGGTGGCGCTCCACAAGACGCTGCGCGCCACGCAGGCGGAAATTGCCAGTCATCCGCCCGGCAAGGCCCCCGAGGAGCTCAAGCTGAGGGTTGCCCGAGTGGCCAGTGAGATTCTCGCCGAGGACGCGCTCGTCAAGTCGCGTCAACGAGACCAGACCCAGGTGCGCGAGCGCTTCGACAAGGATGCCGAGCGGCTCGAGGAACTTCTCCAGAAGGCGGCCGAGGCCGAGCGCCGCAACGGCTGAATCGGGTTACCAGGCGGTCTCGGGGAGCCGGTTCAGGCGTCGCGCTCGGCGACTTCGCGCAACAGCGCATTGATGCGCTGCGGATTGGCCTTGCCACCGGTTGCCTTCATGACCTGGCCGACCAGCGAGTTGAGCGCCTTGGCCTTGCCACCGCGATACTCGGCAACCGGCTTCGGGTTGGCCGCGATCACCGACTCGACGATGGTGAGCAAGGCGCCGTCGTCGCTGATCTGGCGCAGGCCACGCTGCTCGATGCAGGCATCGAGCGCCGCCAAGGCCGACCCGCAATCGTCGGAACCTGCCGGCGGCGCATCCCAGAATTCGGTGAACAGATCCCTGGCGGCGCGGCCCGAGAGCGTTTCGTCGGCGACCCGGGTGACCAATGCGGCGAGCAACGGCGGCCGCACGGCCGCCTGGCTGAACGGGACCTCGTGCCGGTTGACCGCGGCCGACAGATCGGACATCACCCAGTTGGCCAGGAGCTTGGCGCGCCGGGAGGGATCGTCGAGACAGGCGAGCGCCTGCTCGAAATAGGCGGCGATATCGCGCGAGCCGGTCAGGGTCGCGGCATCGTAGTCGGACAGGCCGAGCCCATCGACGAAGCGCTCGCGCATGGCCGCGGGCAGTTCGGGCATGGCCGCTCGCTCGTCGTCGATCCATTGCGACGAGATGATCAGATCGGGTAGATCGGGATCGGGGAAGTAGCGGTAGTCGTGCGCGTCTTCCTTGCTGCGCATGGTCCGCGTCTCGTCGAGATCGGGGTCGTAGAGACGGGTCTCCTGGACGATTCTTGCGCCGTCCTCGATGCGCTCGATCTGGCGGCGGACCTCGAACTGGATCGCCCGCTCGAGGAAGCGGAACGAATTCAGGTTCTTGATCTCGCAACGGGTGCCCAGGGGGCCGCCCGGCCGCCGCACCGACACATTGGCGTCGCAGCGGAACGAGCCTTCCTGCATGTTGCCGTCACAGATGCCCAGCCACACCACCAGCGCGTGCAGCGCGCGGGCGTAGGCCACCGCTTCGGCGGCCGAGCGCATGTCCGGCTCGGTGACGATCTCGAGCAAGGGCGTGCCGGCACGGTTAAGATCGATGCCCGAACGATCGGCCAGGCCCTCGTGCAGCGACTTGCCGGCGTCTTCCTCGAGATGGGCACGGGTCAACCGGACGGTTCGGGGCATCGCCTGCTCGCCCTCGCCGAGCATGAAAGACACCGAGCCGCCGGCGACCACCGGCAGCTCGTACTGGCTGATCTGGTAGCCCTTGGGCAGATCCGGGTAGAAATAGTTCTTGCGCGCGAACACCGAGCGCGGCGCGATCTCGGCACCCACGGCCAGGCCGAAGCGGATCGCGCAGGCGACGGCCTCTCGGTTGGCCACAGGCAGCACCCCGGGCAATGCCAGATCGACCGCGCAGGCCTGCCGATTGGGTTCGGCCCCGAACGCCGTCGATGCGCCCGAGAACATCTTCGAGCGCGTGGCCAGCTGCGTGTGGGTCTCGATGCCGATGACGACTTCCCAATCCGACATGGTCAGGTTCCGTTGGGCAAAAGAGGCGCAGCGGACGGCCCGCCCGGGCCCGGTCGCGCAGGGCGGGCGAGACGGAACCGCCACGATGCGAAGCCGCCGGCACGAAGCGCGGAGACTCCGCTCCGCGGCGCGTCACGGCCCACAGGGAATGCGTGCATCTCAGCGCTCGGCATCGGCGCAGCGGCCGGTCAGTGGGTCGAACATGACCGGCCAGGCCTTGTCGTAGATGCCCTTCGAGCAATACGTTGCGCAGCCGGCGTGGGCGAGCGTGATGCGGCGCGGATCACCCCACATCATCAGCTTGCAGCCGGAGCCGTCGCGCGCCAGCATCTCGACCGTGGGTGACGTCCGTGTCTGGCGGAACTGGTCGGCGCGGAAGCGGCAGCTGCCGCGCTTGCCGATCGTGATCAGCCAGTTCAGCTCGCGGACCTCGCCATTGCTGACATGAATATTGGCGTCTTCGGCGAAGCCGTCGATCTCGCGCTGCGTGCAGCGTCCGACCAGATTCAGGCCGCCGCCGCGCGCGCCGGCCGACGACTTCGCGCTCGTGCCGTCGGGCAGGGTGCGCTGCGCGGGCGGCGCGGCGACCGGTCCGTGCTGCTTTCGACCGATCGAGCCACAGGCGGCCAGCACCAAGATGGCGGTCAACAAGGTAACGCGGGCGGCAATGCTCTTCATGCGATCTCCTCGGGCATGCGCAGATGCCAATCGGTCAGTTGCTGAAAGCGGTCGGCCACGGCCAACAGACGGGCTTCGTCGAAATGCCGGCCGATCAGTTGCAGACCGACCGGGCGACCGGCCGGATCGAAGCCGGCCGGCAGGGACAGGCCGGGCAGGCCCGCAAGCGAGGCCGGCAGGGTGTAGATGTCGGCAAGATAGTTGCGCACCGGATCGTCGGTTCGCTCGCCCAGCGGCCACGCGGTGACCGGACTCACCGGCCCGGCGATCAGATCGACATCGGCGAATGCGGCCGCGAATTCGTCGGCGATGCGCCGGCGCAGGCGCTGCGCCTGCAGATAGTAGGCGTCGTAGTAGCCGTGCGAGAGCACGTAGGTGCCGATCATGATGCGCCGCCGCACCTCGGCGCCGAAACCCTCGGCGCGATTGCGGCTGTAGAAATCGGCCAGATCGGTCGTGCCCTCGGCGCGATGCCCGTAACGCACACCGTCGAAGCGCGAAAGATTGCTCGAGGCCTCGGCCGGCGCGATCACATAGTAGGCCGGCACCGACAACGCGGTATCGGGCAGGTGGATATCGACCAAGGTGGCGCCCGCGCGCTGCAGCGCCTCGATGGCCACACGGATCGGCGCCTCGACTTCGGTGCTCAGCCCGTCGCCGAAGAACTCGGCCGGCAGACCGATGCGCAGACCTTCGAGCGACAGGCCGAACTCGCGCGTGAAATCTTCGGGGCCGCGCTCGACACTGGTGGCGTCGCGGGGATCGAAGGCGGCCATGGTCGACAGGGCCTCGGCACAGCCGCGGGCATCGCGCGCCATGACACCGGCCTGGTCGAGGCTGGAGGCGAACGCGATCATGCCGTAGCGCGACACGCGGCCGTACGTGGGCTTGATGCCCGTGATGCCGCACATCGCCGCCGGTTGCCGCACCGAGCCGCCGGTGTCGGTGCCCGTGGCCAGCGGCGCCAGGCCGGCCGCCACCGCCGCGGCCGAGCCGCCGGAGGACCCGCCGGCGATGCGGGTGCGATCCCACGGATTGCGCACGGCGCCAAAGGCCGAGTTCTCGTTGCCCGAGCCCATCGCGAATTCATCGCAGTTGAGCTTGCCCAGGCACACCGCACCCTGGGCGCCGAGGCGCTCGACCACGGTCGCATCGAAGGGGCTGACGTAATCGGCCAGCATGCGCGAGCCGGCCGTGGAGCGCCAGCCCCGGGTGACGAAGATGTCTTTGTGCGCGATCGGGATGCCGAGCAGCCCAGCACGCTCGCCGGCGGCCAGTCTGGCATCGGCCGCGCGTGCCTGCGTCAGGGTCAGTTCGGGCCGCACATCGATGAACGCATTCAGATCGCTGGCCGCGATGCGCGCCAGGAAGTGCTCGGCCAATGCCACCGCGCCGATCTCGCCGGCGTCGAGCGCGGCCCGCAGTTGCGCGACGCTGCGGCGGTGCCAGGGGGTGGGAGTGGTCATTCGATGACCTTTGGCACGAGGTAGAGACCATTGGCGGTCTCCGGGGCGACGGCCTGCAAGGCGTCGCGCTGGTCGGCCTCGGTGACACGGTCCTCGCGCAGGCGCAGCGGCTGCTGGTGCGGATGTGTCATCGGCGCCAGCGCGCTGGTGTCGGTTTCGCGCATGCGCTCGATCAACGCGAACACGTCGTTCAGATCGGCCAGCGTGCGCTCGACCTCGTCATCGGAAATGGCCAGACGCGCAAGCTGCGCGATGCGGCGCACGTCATCGGCGCTCAGCGACATGGGGACGGATTCGGGGGGCCTGGGAATGAGCCGGATTATAGGTGATCGCCCGGCCCGGGGCGGCGGATGCGCGCCAAATCCGCGAATACTGCCAAACGATAGTGGGGCCATCGACAGCCTGTTAAGATGGCCGCTCGACCACGCCCGGCCCCGCCGCCGGCCGATGCGGATCCGAGACGGGTGCCTGCGACCCATGAGCGCCGCCGCAACTCCACGCACGAATCTCTCTTCACCGACCGCCGCGCCGCCATGATCGGGTTCATCCGCAAGTATCTGTCGCACGACCTGGCGATCGATCTCGGCACATCCAACACACGCATCACGCTGGCCGAGCGCGGCATCGCGCTCGACGAGCCGTCGGTGGTGACCGTGCGCGAGGGCGAGTCGGGCGCGGCCGCGGCGGTCGGTCGTGAGGCCCGCCTGATGATCGGCAAGGTACCGGGCTCGCTCAACGCGGTACGCCCCATCCGCGACGGCGTGGTTGCCGATCTCACACTGACCCGCGAGATGCTGCGCGCCTTCATCGCAAAGGCCGACCCGCAGCGGCGCTTCGCGGTCAGCCCACGGGTGCTGGTCACGGTGCCGGCGGTATCGACCCAGGTCGAGCGCCGCGCGATCCGCGAAGCGGTGCTGGGCGGCGGCGCTGCCCAGGTCTACCTGATCGAGGAGCCGATGGCCGCCGCCATCGGCGCCGGCCTGCCGGTGGCCCAGGCCAGCGGCTCGATGGTCATCGACATCGGCGGGGGTACTACCGAGGTCGGCGTGATCTCGCTGGGCGGCATGGTCTACAAGCACTCGGCACGTGTCGCCGGTGACACCTTCGATCAGGCGATCGTCAACTACGTGCGCCGCAACTACGGCATGCTGATCGGCGAGCAGACCGCGCAGACCATCAAGCACTCGATCGGCTCGGCATTTCCAGGCGGCGATCGGCGCGAACTCGAGGTCAAGGGGCGCAGCGTGGCCGAAGGCGTGCCGCGCAGCTTCCGCATCTCCAGTGCCGAGGTCCTGGAAGCGCTCGGTGAGCCACTGAACCGGATCGTCGCGCTGATCAAGCTGGCACTCGAGCAGACCCCGCCCGAGATCGGCGCCGACATCAGCGAGCGCGGCATCATGCTCACCGGCGGCGGCGCGCTGCTCGCCGACATCGATCGCTTGCTGATGGAAGAAAGCGGCCTGACCGTGCTGATCGCCGACGATCCGATGCATTGCACGATTCGCGGCTGTGCGGCCGCGCTCGAGAAGATCGACACCATCGGCTCGCTGTTCGCACGCGAGTAGCCGTCCCGGCCGTTTCGCGCCACGGGCGTTCGCGCCCAACCCGCTTTCGGGGACGTGTTCGAAGGGGCGACTCGGGCTGCGCACATTCACGGCACGGGCGCACGACCGTGCCTACCCTGATCCGCCCGATACCGCCATGGACGCCCTGCTGCTGCTGTTCCTCATCGTACTGAACGGCGTGTTCGCCATGGCCGAACTGGCCATGATCGCGGCGCGCGAAACCCGCTTGCAACCCGCGGCCGACAATGGCGATGCCGGCGCCGACGCGGTGCTGGCGCTGAAGCGCCGACCGACGCGCCTGCTCTCGACGGTGCAGATCGGCATCACTTCGATCGGCATCCTGAACGGCATCGTCGGCGAGTCCGCACTCGCCGGCCCGCTCGCAAACACGCTGCAATCCGCCGGTGTGGCGGCCCAGGTGGCCGCCACCAGCGCGACGGCGCTGGTGGTGGTCATCATCACGTTCGCGTCGATCGTGATCGGCGAATTGCTGCCCAAGCGCATCGCGCAGAGCGCCCCCGAACGACTGGCCCGTGTGTTGGCGAGGCCGATGACGTTGCTGGCAAGGCTGGCGGCCCCGTTCGTGTGGCTGCTGAGTGCATCGACCAACGGCTTGATGCGCCTGTTGCGGGTTCCAGAGGGCGACGACACGGCGATCACCGACGAGGAAATCCAGGCGCTGCTCGGCGCCGGCATCCGCGCCGGCCTGATCGAGCCGGCGGAGTTCGAAATGGTGCGCCGCGTGTTCGGCCTGGACGATCGCCGCGTCGGCTCGTACATGACGCCGCGCCGGCAGATGATCGTGCTCGATGCGCGCGCGCCGCTGCGCGACAACCTGCGCCGCGCCCTCGAGGCGTCGTGCTCGCGCTATCCGGTCGCCGACGGCCCCGGCGGCGAGATCCTCGGTTTCATCCACACCCGCGAATTGCTGCGCGCGGCGCTCGAACCGGCTAACGGGCATTGGCCGCCGACGCTGGCTTCGCCGCTGGTCGTACCCGAAACCTCGAGTGGTCGCGTCTTGCTCGAGCGTCTGCAGGAGCACGGCTCGAGTGCCGCGCTGGTGGTGGACGAATACGGCGATCTGCAAGGCATGGTGACGACCACCGATCTGTTCGCGGCCATCGCCGGTGATCCCGAGACCGACTCGCGCACCCGCGCCGTGACCCGCCTCGCCGCGGACAGCTTTCGCGTGGACGGACTGCTGCCCGCGCACGAACTGCTGGATCTGCTCGGCCTGAGCGCACTGCCCGGCCCGTCCCCGATACCGTACGACAGCACCGGCGGGATGATGCAGCAGTTGCTCGGGCATCTGCCGCGCAACGGCGATGTCGCGTCCTGGCAGGGCTGGCGGTTCGAGATCGCCCTGGCCACGCCGCGGCGGGTGCGCCGTGTGCTCATCACGCGCGAACCGGACGGTGGCATCGATGCCGCACCCGCGGCCGGTCGCAATGGTGTCGGGGGGCTTGACGATGCGCGTTGATCGGCATAAGGTTGAGCCGTACCAGTTTTCAGCGGCATCGACACTGCCAGTGTCACGAAGCGAAGCGCCGAGTCCACCGCGCCGGTCGATGCAGGTTGAATGATGGCCACCACTCGTGGCCAATACCTCTGGATGGCCACCGAGCGTGGCGCCATGGGGCGCGGGCGACCGCGCCCCTTTTCTATTTGTCTTCGCTGCATGCGTCTCAAAGACACCCCCATGCTCAGCGCGGTGGTCGCCATCGGCACCCTGGTCACCGTCGCCGGGCAGGTTCATGGCAAACCCGAACTGGTCTGGATCTTCACGCCGCTGACATCGGCGGTGATCTCGTGGGCCGCCTGGCGGCGAGGCGTGCTGGCCGACCGCTATGCGCAAGGCGTGTTCATCGGCCTGTTGCTCTGTCTGTTCGCCGATCTCGCCCTGATTCCGCGTGCCGGAGTCGCGGCCGGCGCCGTGTTCGTCGGCGCCTCGACTCTGGCTTTCATGTTCGCCTGCGGCGCCGATGCGATGTCGGCACGCGGTTGGCCGTTGGCACTGACTGCGCTCGCCGTGCAGGGCGCGCTGATCGCCAGCGTCTGGCCGGCACTGTCGCCACCCCTGCTCGCTCTCGCCGCGCTGGTCGGCATGCTTGGCGCGGTCGCCCTCGCCGCGTTCGCAACGCGCGCGCGACGCTTGCGCGCGGGCGGCCTGCATGGCTGGAAATCCGCGCCCCTGGCCGTCATCGGCCAAGCGCTGCTGGTGCTCGCCACCAGCCTGCGCATGATCGATCAGGCGACCCAGGTTTCGTGGGCACCCATCTGGATTCAGCCGATGCACTGGCTGGCGTTGACGCTGCTGGCGTTGTCGATTCCCTGGCATGCGCAGCGCATCAGCGAGAACGAAGGCGTCGCGGCCGTCGACGACGCCGGGCCGCGAGCCGGTGTGCGATGAGTGCCGAGCGCAAATCACGACCGACGCCGCCGCCGCCCGATGCCACGACCGCGCAGGCGCTCGAGCAGGCGGCGCTGCGGTTGCGCGATGCGGTCGAGGCGCTGCGCTTCGCGGCACCCGTGCACACCGTCTACGATCCGCTCGACTACGCCTGGGCCGCACACGCCCAGTACCTGGCCCGTTACGGCCGGGGAGCCAAGACCGTGGTGTTCCTGGGCATGAATCCGGGCCCGTTCGGCATGATGCAAACGGGCGTGCCGTTCGGCGAGATCGCCACCGTGCGCGACTGGCTCGGCATCGATGCGCCGATCGCCGCCCCCGCCAGGCAGCATCCGAAGCGGCCGATCGAAGGTTTCGCCTGCACGCGTTCGGAAGTCTCGGGTCGTCGGCTCTGGGGCTGGGCCAGGCAGCGCTTCGGCACTCCGCAGGCATTCTTCGCGCAGGCATTCGTGGTCAATTACTGTCCGCTGGTGTTTCTCGAGGCCAGCGGTCGCAACCTCACGCCGGACAAGCTCCCGGCCGCCGAACGCCTACCGCTGCAACGGGCCTGCGACACGCATCTGCAGCGCGTGCTCGAGATCCTGCGTCCGCAATGGGCGATCGGCGTCGGCGGCTATGCCGCCAAACGCATCGACGAGATCGCCGCCCGCCTGGACGAACCGACACGCCCCCGCACCGGGCAGATCCTGCATCCGAGCCCGGCCAGCCCCCTGGCCAATCGGGGCTGGGCCGAGGCGGCCGAGGCCCAGCTCGAGAAACTCGGCATCCTGCAGCTGATGACCGCACCCGGCAAGGCGTGATCGAATCGTGGCGTCGACGATTCGTACGGCAAGCCACCAACGACCGACCGTGCCGGCCGCCGGCGCGGGATTGCGTGATCAGCGCAGCTTGCCCCAGGAGCGCAGCCGGCTGACCGCGTACTTGGAGGCGTCGCCGGTGCTCACCCGGCTGGCGTAATCGTAGTAGTGCCTGGCGGCCCCGTTGCGATCGCCATTGCCCTCGAGCGCCACACCCTTCAGGAACAGTACGCCCGGGTCGCCGGGCAGAAGTTTGTCGAACGCATCGAGCCGCGCAAAGGCGCCGGCGTAGTCCTTGTTGGCGAGATGGGTCACGCCCGAGAGCTTCTGCGCCTGCGCTTCCTGCGGATAGATCTTGCGGGCGACATCGGCATAGCGCTGGGCGTCGCCGTGGCGGTTCTGGGCCAGCAGCACCTTGGACATCAGCACATTGGCCGCATAGTCGTCATCGCGATGCTTCAAAGCGGCGCGGAAATGCTGCTCGGCCTGCGGCAGGGCTTTCTGTGCGGCTGCCGTCTCGCCCTCCTGGCAGGCGAGAATGGTCGGCGCCAGCGCGCGCACCGGCGCGGTATTGTCCATGTAGCGCTCGCGATTCGCGGGTCGCGACGCGCTGTTCTTGTATCGGGTCTCGGCCAGCCTGCGTGCTGTCTCGGCCCTCTCGGCTGGCATCGGGTGCGTGGAGAACATGGTCTGCAGCAGCGAAGGCTCGGACGAGTGTTTGGACAGCAGGATCTCGTGCAGGCCGGTCATGCCGGTGGCCGGATAGCCGGCTCGCACCATGTACTCCTGACCCAGCGCATCGGCCTCACGCTCGTTGTCGCGAGAATAAGAAGACAGCAGCGCGCTGGCGCCCACCTGGCTGGCCAGCCCCATCAACTGCCCCCACTGCGAGTCGTGCGCGGCGATGTTCACGCCCAATACGGCCGCCTGCGCGACCATCGCCGCGCCCTGCCGCTGGGCGGCGTGGCGGGCATTGACATGGCCCATCTCGTGGCCGAGCAGTGCCGACAGCTGCGCCTCGTCCTTGAGGTCCAGCATGATGCCGCGCGTCACACCCATCGCACCACCGGGAAAGGTGTAGGCGTTGACGTAATTGGCGTTCAGGACCCGATAGTTGTAGGGCATGCCCGGCCGATGCGTATTGGGCGTCATGCGCGCGCCCACCTGGCCGACGTAGGCATTGACCGACTCGGCCTGGATCGCGCCGAAGTCCTGCGAGAACTGATGCGGCGCCACCTCCTGGTCGACGCGACGCTCCTGGTCTTCGCTCATGCCGACCAGGATCGTCTCGCCCGTGACCGGCGACTTGGCGCAGCCCTGCAGGCTGGCCAGCGCCGCCGAGCCGCTGGAGGCGGCCACCAGCCAGAGCAGATCGCGGCGCGACAGCCGTGCGCGCGTCAGACGACGCGCGAAGTCATCGGCCATGAGTTCTGAGTCTGTCCGACGGGCTGTCATGTCTTCCTCCTGCGATCGTGCGGGAAACCGGAGCTGCAGCGACTCAGTCGGCCGCCACGCGTCGTGGATCGAGCAACTGGTACTCGCGCCGACGCTCGGAGAATCCGTGTTGCACGAGCATGTGATCGAGCACCGCCGACACACACACCTCTGCCCGGACCCGGCCGATGCCGCGCCGACGCGCTTCGGTCAGAAAGTGCTCGATCAGTGCATGACCATAGCCGATGCCGCGCTCGGCCGGCAGCACGTACAGCGCGCGCAACACCAGTGATGGATGACCCGTCTGGTAGGCCTGGTCACGGCCGGGCTCGAACTGGCAGAAACCGACCAGGCGCGAGCCGCGCTCGGCCACCAGCAGTTGGCCCTTCTCGATCAGGAATTGTACGAACGCCCTGCCATCTCCCCGCGAGAAGAAACCCGCGTCGAGGTCGGAGGAAGAGTCCTCCGACATCTGCTGCGCCAGCTCGACCAGGCGCTCCCACTCCGAGGGAAGGGCCTTGCGTATCTTGATTTGATTGGCGACTCGCATCGGGGGGTTCGATCGACTATCGTGCTCTCTCGGCCGCCAACCCGAAGGCGTCGCTGCAGCGCTTCGCCCGGTCTGGCCCGCCAAGTATGCCTGAACCGTGCCCTGAAGGCGGCACATCGAAGGCTATACTTTCCGCGCTCACTGCCGCGCTTGGCGCGGATTCCTGGCCTTTTCAAGCAATCGAACCCTCATGCCCGACACAGCGTTCGCCGCGGCCCGCGCGAAAGCCGGCAGCCGCTCGGGCGACATCGCCGCCGACATCGCAGCCACCATCCTGGCCGGCTTCGACAAGCACTATGCGCTGTTCCGCTACCACGCGCAGCGCGCCAAGGCCCGCTTCGAGGTGGGCGATTTCCATGGCATCCGGCGGCTGGCCAGCGAGCGGATCGCGTTCTATGACCAGCGCGTGGTCGAAGCGGTTGCACGACTGCAAACCGAGTACGCGGCCCACGCCCAGAGCGAGCGCATCTGGCAGAAGGTGAAACGCATCTACGTGAGCCTGCTGGCCGGCTCGCACCAGCCCGAACTGGCCGAGACCTTCTTCAATTCGGTCTGCTGCAAGATATTGCACCGCACCTATTTCAACAACGACTTCATCTTCGTGCGCCCGGCGGTGGCCACCGACCATCTCGATGCCGAGCCGACCGCCTACCGCTGCTATTACCCCTTGACCCGCTCGTGGCGCGCCGCGGTACGCGAGATGCTGATCGACTTCGGCCTGGCATGCCCGTTCGTCGATGTCGAGCGCGATATCGGCCATCTGCTGGAGGCGGCGCGGCGTCACTTTCCTTCACAGTTCGCCCCGGCGCCCGACTGTCAGATTCAAGTGCTGTCCAAT
Organism: Burkholderiaceae bacterium; assembly: GCA_041396685.1. Taxonomy (GTDB): domain Bacteria; phylum Pseudomonadota; class Gammaproteobacteria; order Burkholderiales; family Burkholderiaceae_E; genus JAUIAI01. Next base: position 138,975 of record JAWKYD010000007.1, on the reverse strand, counting down.
CTGTTCTATCGCAACAAGGGCGCCTATGTGCTGGGCCGGCTGATCAACGAGGCCGAGATCACGCCGTTCGCGTTGCCGATCCTGCGCGACGAGCGCGGCCGCATCTTTGTCGATGCCGCGCTGTTCGGCAGCGAGCTGATCGAGTCGCTGTTCAACTTCTCGCGAGCCTATTTCATGGTCGACATGGAGGTGCCCAGCGCCTATGTTCGGTTTCTGCGCTCGCTGATCCCCAACAAGCCCGACGCCGAGTTCTACACCATGCTCGGCCTGCAAAAGCAGGGCAAGACGCTGTTCTACCGGGACCTGCTCCACCATCTCGTCCACTCGCACGACCAGTTCGTGATCGCACCTGGCATCAAGGGCCTGGTGATGGGCGTGTTCACGCTGCCGTCGTTTCCGTACGTGTTCAAGATCATCAAGGACGTGCGCGGCAAGGACATCTCGCGCGAGTTCATCCAGAGCCAGTATCAACTGGTCAAGGTGCACGACCGGGTCGGACGCATGGCCGACACCTGGGAGTACTCCGACGTCCGACTGCCGCTCGCACGCGTGTCGGCCGAACTGATCGACGAGCTCGAGAACACCGCCCCCTCACTGATCGAGCGCGACGGCAACAGCCTGGTGATCCGGCACATGTACATCGAACGCCGGATGACGCCGCTCAACATCCATCTCGAGCGCGTCGACGCGAGCGAGCGCGAGCGCTCGATCCGCGAGTACGGCCAGGCCATCAAGGACATGGTGGCGGCCAATATCTTCCCGGGCGACATGCTCTACAAGAACTTCGGCGTGACCCGCCAGGGTCGCGTGGTCTTCTACGATTACGATGAAGTCGCCTATCTCACCGACTGCAACTTCCGACGCGTGCCACCGCCGCGAACACCCGAGGACGAGATGGCCAGCGAGCCCTGGTACTCGGTCGGCCCGCACGATGTCTTCCCGGAGGAGTTCGAATGTTTTCTGCTCGGTCATTCGGACATTCGCAAGCATTTCATGACGCATCACGCCGAACTCTTCGATGCCGGCTACTGGCAGGACCGGCAGGCACGCGTGCGTGCCGGCGAGTTGGACGACGTCTTTCCGTATCCGCGCCGCTACCGCTTCGCCAACGCGCCGGTGACCACCTGATCATGGCGCGCGCATTCACCACTGCTCGACGGCCGGCCCGTCAGCCGAACGGAAGAAAACCATGAGCACGGCCCTGGTCATCGGCGCCTCGCGCGGCATCGGCCTCGAATTCGTCCGGCAGTACGTCAGCGAGGGCTGGCAGGTGTTCGGCACCCACCGCACCGAGGGTGACCGGCAGATGCTGCGCAGTGCCGGTGCGCACACGCTTCGTCTGGACGTCAACGAACCCGAGGACCTCGCCGGCATCGCCTGGCAGCTCGATGGCGAGCGCATCGATGTCGCGATCGTCAATGCCGGCGTCTACGGTCCACGCGACAGCGCCGTCGGCCAGAACCCGGACGACGAGTCCTTCGACCTGGTCATGCGCACCAACGTGCTCGGCGCGATGCGACTGTTGCCGGTGCTGGCGCCGATGCTGATCGAGAGCGCCGGGAGCCTGGTGTTCGTATCCAGCAAGATGGGCTCGATCACGGAAACCCACCACAATTTCGGCGCGCTCTACCGGATCTCGAAGGCTGCGATCAACATGGTGGCCCGGCTCGCGCATGCGCAATACGCAGACCAGGGCGTACGCGTGCTGAGCGTGCATCCCGGCTGGGTCCGGACCGACATGGGCGGGCCGAACGCCGAGATCTCGGTGCAGACGAGCGTCGAGGGATTGCGCGCGGTGATCGCCGACAGGGGCTGCGCCGGCGGAGGCTTTTATGATTATCGTGGTAGCAGCCTGCCCTGGTGAAACGGCGGGCCGGGGGAGCAGCACATGATACTGAGCGATGACCAGCGCATGATCCGGGACGCGGTTCGTGCGTTCGTGCAGGCGGAGATCTCTCCGCACGCGGCGCAATGGGACCGCGAACACCACTTTCCCAGCGAGGCGCTGCGCGGCCTGGCGGCGCTCGGCTGTTTCGGTATCACGGTGCCGGAAGCGCTTGGCGGTGCCGGCCTGGACACCCTCAGCCAGGCGCTGATCCTCGAGGAGATCGCCGCCGGCGACGGTGCCACCTCCACCATCATTTCGGTCAACAACTGCCCGGTCTGCTCGATCCTGCAGCGCTGGGCCGATCCAGATCAGCAACGCGACTGGCTGATGCCGCTCGCACGCGGCGCCATGCTGGGCGCGTTCTGTCTGACCGAACCCCACGTGGGTTCCGAGGCCTCGGGCCTCAAGACACGCGCGCGCCGCGACGGTGACACCTACGTGCTCGACGGAGTCAAGCAGTTCATCACCTCCGGAAAACACGCGGACATGGCCATCGTCATGGCCGTCACCGATCCGCAACTGGGCAAGCGCGGCATCAGCGCATTCATCGTCCCGACGGACACGCCCGGCTACGAAGTGGCACGAATCGAGAGCAAGCTCGGCCAGCGCGCCTCCGACACCGCGCAGATTCGCTTCGAAGGCTGCCGCGTGCCGGCTGCCAACCTGATCGGCGAAGAAGGTCAGGGACTGAAGATCGCGCTCTCCGGCCTCGAGGGCGGGCGCATCGGCATCGCAGCGCAGGCGGTCGGCATGGCGCGTTCGGCGCTCGAACACGCGCGCGCCTATGCGCACGAGCGCGAGGCCTTCGGCAAGGCGATCTTCGAGCATCAGGCCGTCCAGTTCCGGCTGGCCGACATGGCAACCCAGCTGGAAGCGGCACGCCAGCTGGTCTGGCACGCGGCCAGCCTGCGCGATGCCGGTCTGCCCAGCCTGACCGAGGCCGCGATGGCCAAGCTGTTCGCCTCCGAAGCAGCGGAGCGGATCTGCTCGGATGCCATCCAGATCCACGGCGGCTACGGTTACGTCAGCGACTTCCCGGTCGAGCGCATCTACCGGGACGTGCGGGTCTGTCAGATCTACGAAGGTACGAGCGACGTCCAGCGGATGTTGATCGGCCGCTCGCTGGCCTGACGATCGGCACCGGGCGGCCATGGCGAGCAGCAGAAACAAAAAGGCGGGCGAAACCGGCCCGCTCGCCGACGAACGTGACGAGGCCCTCGCGCACGCCGCATTCGATCATCTGCTCGAGCTGGCGCGCGCCGACACGCGCGATGCCCGGCCCTTCGCACGCGAGCGACTCCAGGCGATGCGCGACTTCGCGGCCGGTCTGGTCGATGCGCTCGACGACGTCCTGCTGCCGATCGATCTGCAGGTGGAGGCCTTGCAGGCGCGAGCGCACGCCGATCACGAAACGCCGTGGCGCCGCCTTGCGCAAGCGCGCGAGCGGGCGGGCGCGCTGACCGACGCCTTGCGCGCCTTCGCGCGGCGACTCTCTCCGCAGCCGCGACCTTTCGGTCTGGCACGGCTGCTCGACCGACTGCTGGCCCGCCACCGCGTGCGGCTGGCCGATGGTGTCGGGCTGCATGTCTCGTGCCATCCGGCCGACCTCACCCTCGCCGCCGATGCCGCGCTGATCGAATATTCGCTCGACCTGCTGCTCGACGAGGCCGGCCAGCTGACCGGCCCGGGCGGCACGATCGAAGTCCGCGCGCATCGGCACGAGCTCGCCGAACCGACGGCGAGCCGGCTGGGCCTGCACGCCGGCGGCATCGTGCATCTCGTCGTGAGCGACCGCCCGCCGACACACGCCGCCGGCGTGACCACGGGCACGCACGATCCGACCACGATCGCCTTCGAACCGCTGGTCTCGCAAGGCCGTTCGGACTCCCGGTTCGGACTCGTGTGGGCCATTGCCGATGGCATCGTGGCGAGCCACGGCGGCCGACTGATTGCGGAAGCGATCGACGGCGGGGTTTGCATCCACCTGCTGCTTCCGTCCGGCGGCGGCCGCGAGTCGGACGGCGTCGCACAGGCCTTGCAAGGCTCGCGGGTGCTGGTCGTCGACGACGAGCGCCTGGTGCGCTACGCCATCGTGCGCATGCTGGATGCGGCAGGCCTGCGCGTCCTGACCGCCGATGGCGGCCGGGAAGCGCTGCAGACCCTCGATCGCGGCGGCGTCGATCTGGTGCTGCTCGATATGAATCTCACCGACATGAGCGGTTCCGACTGCCTGACCGAGATGCGCGCCCGGCTTCCGATGCTGCCCGTGATCGCGATGTCCGGCATGCCGATCGGCGCCGACCATCCGCTGCAGGCGGACCCTCGTTGCCGGACGCTCGAGAAGCCGTTCCTGAGCGCCGAGCTGAGGGCGATGGTCGACGACCTGTTGCTGCGCGCGCACGGGCCGGAGAAGCGCCTGGAAGCGGACACCTTGTCGTCGCGCTGAGCGCGCCATGCCGTCCCCGTCGGTCGGGTCGGTGGCTGCTGCGGGTGGTGCCCGGCAGCTATCGAGTGGCCTTGGCGAGCGTCCGGCGATGCGATCGTTCATAATCGATCGCTTTTGGGGCGGGTCTGCACGATGGCATACGAGACATTGGAAATCGACGATGCGCGTGGCGTTCGTACGGTCTGGCTGAACCGGCCCGAGCGGCGCAACGCCATGAACGACATCCTGATCCGCGAGCTCAACGAGGCGATCGACGCCGCGATCGCCGACGCCGGGGTGCGCGTGATCATGCTGGCCGGGCGCGGCGAGGCCTTCTGCGCGGGCGCCGACCTCAACTGGATGAAAAGCGGCCGCCAGATGAGCAACGACGAATCCAGCCAGGATGCCGGCGGTCTCGCTCATGCGATGCGCGCGCTCTACCAGAGTCCCAAGCCCACGATCGCGCGCGTGCACGGCTCGGCATTCGCCGGCGCGATGGGCCTGGTCGGTGCCTGCGATCTCGCGGTCGGCAGCGAGGAAACCCGCTTCTGTCTGTCCGAGGTCAAGCTGGGCCTGCTGCCCGCCATGATCAGCCCCTACGTGATTCGTGCGATCGGCGAGCGCCATGCGCGTCGCCTGATGCTGACCGCCGAAGTGTTCCAGGCACCGATGGCACAGCGTCTGGGCCTGTTGCACGAATCGGTGCCTCGCGCCGAACTCGACGGCACGGTCGCGCGTCTGATCGACCAACTGCTGCTCGGCAGCCCGACCGCACTCGGGGAAACCAAACGGCTGATCCGCGATGTCGTCGGTAAGCCCATCGACGACGACCTGACCGCCATGACCGCCGCGCGCATCGGCGCTGCACGCACCACTGACGACGCCCAGGAGGGCATCACGGCCTTCTTCGAGAAGCGCAAGCCGCGCTGGGTACCCAAGGCCGACTAACCGTCCAGTCCGAGCGATTCATGTCTCCCGAACTGCGGGTTCGCTGGGCTCAGACGCTGCTGTTCATCGCACCCGCGCTCTGGTCGGTCAACTATCTGGTGGCCAGGCTGGCGCCCGGGGTCATCGAGCCGCATCTGCTGGCGCTGCTGCGGTGGTCGTTCGCGCTCGCCCTGATGCTGCCGTTCGCGCTGGGCGAGTTGCGGCGCCATTGGCCGCGCTGGCGCCATGAGATTCCCGACCTGGTCCTGCTCGGTGCGCTGGGCATGTGGGTGTGCGGCGCTTTCGTCTACATCGGCGGCCGAACCACCACCGCGGCCAACATCGGCCTGATCTATGCGATGGCGCCGGTCATGATCGCGGCGATTTCGGCGCGTCTGTTCGGCGACCGGCTCGGCACGGGCCAGAAACTGGGGGTGGCCATGGCGGCGTTCGGCATGGTGCTCATCATCATCAAAGGGTCGTTCGCCAATCTGGTTGCGGTCCGTTTCACGGTCGGCGACCTCTGGGTTCTGACGGCGGTGCTCTGCTGGACCGCCTATTCTGTGTTGCTGCGCCGCCAGCCCACCTGCCTCGGACCCTTCGCCCGGCTGACGGCGATCACGATGGGCGGCGTGCTGGTGCTGGTTCCGTTCACGCTAGCCGAAATCGCCGACGTCGGGCTGCCCACCGACTGGCCCCGCGCCCTGATGCTGGCGGTCGCCGCGGCGCTGCTGCCCGGCTTCGGTGCCTACCAGGCCTACTCGTTCATGCAGCGCGAGCTGGGACCCGCGCGCACCGGCCTGGTGCTCTATCTCGGGCCGCTTTACGCCGCCTTCGTCGGCTGGTGGATCCTCGGCGAGCAGCCCACCTGGTATCACGGGCTCGGCGCCTGCCTGATCCTGCCCGGTATCTATCTGGCCAATCGTCAGACGCGTGCCCGGTCCACGGCGCGGATCGGCGCAGGGCTCCGCGGTGATGCCGCGGCCCCGGCGCCCACCGGAGCAGGGCTCCGCGGTGGTGCCGCGACCCCGGCGCCCACCGGAGCAGGGCTCCGCGGTGGTGCCGCGACCCCGGCGCCCACCGGAGCAGACGTCAGCGCCGCCGGACCGCGCGAGTTTTCCCCGCCTCGCGATGACGGCCCACCGGCCGTTGGCGAAGTGCCGCCGCTTCCCGCCTGGGCCCAGAACCGATGAGTTCGATCACCGTCAGCGTGTACACCGACGATCGCGACGAGTGCGCTCAGTGGTGCGCGGCGCTCGGCCGCGCATTGGGTGCGGGTTATCGCATCGTGGCCGGCACGGACGCAGCGGCGCGCTACGCCGTGGCCTGGGGGCCGCCCGAAACCTTTTTCGCGGCCCAGCCCGCCCTGCATGCGGTGTTCAGCATGGCGGCCGGCGTCGATCACCTGCTGCGGGTGGCCACACTGCCCGCCGGTCTGCCGGTCTATCGCCTCGAAGACGCCGGCATGGCGGCGCAGATGGTGCGCTACTGCCGCCACGAGGTCGAACACGTGCTGCTCGATCGGGCAACTTACGAGGCGCAGCAACGGCGCAAAGTCTGGCAGCAGCACCCGGTCCGTGAGCCGGGCGAATTGCAGGTCGGTCTGTTCGGCTACGGGGTGCTGGGCGGGCGGGTCGCGCAGGCCCTGCACGATGAGGGCTATGCGGTGCGTGCATTTCGGCGCGCCGCCCGCGGCGACTCGTCGGGGCCGATAGCCGAATATGCGGGCAGCGGCCAATGGCCAGCCTTCCTCCAAGGCCTGCAGGTGCTGATCCTGCTCGCACCGCTGACCGAAGACACGCGCGGCATCATCGATGGCGTCGCCATCGACGCGATGGCGCGCGGCGCCTGGCTGGTCAATGTCGGCCGCGGTGCCCTGATCGACGAGACCGCGGTGCTGGCCGCGCTGACCGACGGCCGACTGGCCGGCGCCTCGTTCGATGTCTTCGCGACCGAACCACTGCCGGCCAATCATCCGTTCTGGTCGATGCCCCAGGTGCGCATGACGCCCCACGTGGCGGCCGTGACCCGTATCGGGCCATCGGCTCACCAGATCGCGGATCGCATCCGCGCGATCGAGAACGGTGATCCGGCGGGTCGTGCGGTCGACCGCGCCAGCGGCTATTGAGGAAGGCTTCGGCCCAAGAAAAGAGCCGGGGCAGGTCGGCAACGCTGCATAGGCAGTTCAGTCGGCGAGATCGCGCAGCACCTGATCGAGCATCGCGGCGCTGATCGGCTTGCTGAGCACGCGCTCGAAGAGCTCGTGCATGGCGGCGTACTCGAGCGCGGAGATCTGGCTGGCGGTGAGGGCTACGCAGCGCAGCCTGCTGCTTCTGCCGCGCAGTTCGCGGCCGAGCGCGATGCCGCCGAGCCCCGGCATCTCGATGTCGGAGACGACGACGTCGATCGGGCGGGCATCGAGCACCTCGAGCGCCTCTTCCGCCGATTCCGCATCGGCGACTTCGTGGCCGCAAGCGCTCAGCCCTGCGGCGAGGGTCATGCGCACGAGACGATTGTCGTCGACGAGAAGCACTCGCATGGCGAATGGATACGAACCCCGATGATTATCGAAACCGCACCGCGGGTGACCGGGGTACCGCACGGTTGCGTTCCTTTGTTCCGACTAGTATTACGGTCTATCGGCCGATGCGCCATAGCGATTTGTAAAATCAGGTTAGTTGGCGACGCCAATCGTTCGCGGCGCCGGCCGCACGCCCTCCGCCTGAGCGGCCACCGATTCCATCCAACGACGGATTTCACGATGAGCACTTCTCCGCGAACGCTGCCGGGCCGGGTCTGGCTGACCGAGGTCGGTCCGCGCGACGGCCTGCAGAACGAGAAACAACCGGTGCCTGCCGAGATCAAGATCGGCCTGTGCGAGCGGCTGCTGGCGGCCGGTGTCACGCAACTCGAGGCCACCTCGTTCGTCTCCCCGAAATGGGTTCCGCAGATGAGCGATGCCGCCCAGGTCATGGCGGGCGTCGAGCGTCGGGCCGGGCTGCGCGTGTCGGTTCTCACGCCGAACATGAAGGGCTTCGAGGGTGCGCTTGCGGCGGGTGCCGACGAGGTCGTCATCTTCGGGGCGGCCAGCGAGGCCTTTTCGCAGCGCAATATCAACTGCAGCATCGCCGAGAGCATCGAGCGCTTCCGTCCGGTTGCCGAGGCCGCGCAGGCCAACGGCATGCGGGTGCGGGCCGCGGTCTCGGTCGCCTTCGGCTGCCCCTACCAGGGCGAGGTGCCGATCGCCGACGTCGTCGACGTCACCGAGCGCTTTCGCGACCTGGGCTGTGACGAGATCGGCATCGCCGACACGATCGGGGTCGGCACGGCCGGCCAGGTAAAGGCCGTTTTCGAGGCGGCCGCCAAGGTCTTCCCATTGGCGCAGCTGTCCGGGCATTTCCACGATACCTACGGCCAGGGCGTGGCCAACACGCTGGCCGCGCTCGAGGTCGGCGTCAGCCATTTCGACACATCCATCGCCGGGCTCGGCGGCTGCCCGTTCGCCAAGGGCGCCACCGGCAATGTGGCCACCGAGGACGTCGTATTCCTGCTGCACGGCCTGGGCATCGAGACCGGCCTCGACCTGGAGTCGCTGGTGCGCGCCGGTCAGTGGATATCCGAGTTTCTCGGTCGCAAAAGCAACTCGCGCGTCGGCAATGCCATTGCCGTCAAGTTGCGCGAGTCCGAGCAGGCGGTCTGATCGGCGCGGTGGCATCCAACGACGAACCCCTCTCGCCCTGCATCGCGGTCTGCCGCCTCGACCCGGACACCCGGATCTGCACCGGCTGCCTGCGCACCATCGACGAGATCGCCGCCTGGGGACAGCTGGATTCGCGCGCGAAGCACGCGGTGCTGGCGCGGGTTCGCGAGCGCCGGGCGCGCGGGACCGGAAACCGGCGCGACGATGGCGAATCGTCGTGACGACGGAATGGCCCGGGTGCGGGCCATCGTGCCCACGCCCGCCCCGCGCAACCGCTCACCGGCGGTCTGAAACCGAGGCAGCCGTCAGCGACGGATAATCGACGACCAACGCACGCAGCCTGCGCCCGCCCAGCAAGCGCGGATGCCGAGCCGGCCTGCACGACCAATCTGCGCGAGCACCGACCCGACGACCATGACCACGCCGCAGCAACGCTTCGCCACTCCGGTGATCGGCGACACCTACCGCAAGCCCGTCAAGATCATCGCCCTGGCCATCACGGGTGTCATGTTCGTGGCGATCATCGGCGCATTCGTCGGCAGCGCCGAGGTCGGCGGAGCCGCCGTGTTGCTGCTGCTTGGTGGCGGCGCCGGCATGGCCATGGGCTGCTATCACATCGTGTGGGGCAAGACCACGATCGACGCCGAAGGCATCCGCCAGGACTGGATCTTTCCGAAGGTCTATCGCTGGGAAGAGATCTACAAGGCCAAGCTGCTGCGCCTGCCCTTCGGCACCCGCCTGGTGCTGACCACCAGCCGGCCGCCGTTCAAGGCGATTCACGGCGGCACCGACGAACTGCTGACGGCGTTCGAGGAAATTGCCGCGATGCTGCCCGGCCGAATCGGGGCCGGCGGACGCTGATGGCGCCCACCCCACGCTCATCGACGCGACTGGCGCTTGCACGATCAGGGAGGCCGGTGACGGCCTTCCTACGGTCGCCCACAGGCGATTGGTCGCCGGCGGGCGTTTTCCGATGACCGAATCCGTCGACGGCCTGCCGCCGACCGTGCGCTTCATCGAGCGTGACTGGTTGTCTGCCAACCAGATCCTCCTGTTCGACGACGACGCCGTCACGGTCGTCGACACCGGCTACGAGAAGCATGCGCCGATGACCGCGGCCCTGGTTCGCGCCGCGCTGGACGCGCACGGGCCGGACACACGCCTGTGCCGCATCATCAACACCCACCTGCACTCCGACCACTGCGGCGGCAATGCGCGACTGCAGGCCGAACACGAATGCCGCACATGGGTGCCGGCCGCTTCGCTCGCCGATGTCCGCGCCTGGGACACGGCGGCCCTGACCTACGCCGGCACCGGCCAGGACTGCCCGCGCTTCGTCGCCGACGGCGCACTCGCGCCCGGCGACGGCTTCGAGGCGGGGGGTTTGCGCTGGCACTGTCACGCCGCGCCGGGACACGACCCGAAATCGCTGATCTTTCACGCGCCCGAAGCGGGCCTGCTGATTTCGGCCGACGCCCTGTGGCGCCACGGTTTCGGCGTGATCTTCCCGGAACTCGTCGACGCCTCGGGCTTCGCGGAGCAGGCGGCTATCCTGGACTTGATCGAATCACTCGCGCCACGCCGGGTGTTGCCCGGTCACGGGCCGGTCTTCGATCGCGCCGACCTCGCCATCGACGAAGCGCGCGCGCGGCTGGCGGCGCTGCGGGCCGACCCACGCCGCAACTGTCGCGGCGCGCTGCGCGCGCTGGTGATGTTCCGCATGCTGGCGCTGGAGTGCGTGAGTCGGGACACCTTGCAACAGGTGCTGGCGAACGCCGACATCATGGCGGCGGCCGCCGCGACGCTGGGCCTGAGCCTGCACGACGGCATCGACATGACGATCGACGATCTCGTGCGCCAGAGGCAACTCCACGATTGCGGCGACGGCCGGATCGCCGTGCCAGGCGTGGTCCTCGACAGTCCAGGCTCGCGTCAGCCATAGCGGCCGGACACCATGCCCCGGTCCCGGCCGACTCTCAGTCAGCCTTGACGAACAAGGCCTGAACCGCGTCGCGAAACCCCTGCGGGATCTCCAGTGCCGACAGACGGCCGCCTTCCTCGGCGAGTTTCACGCCGATGAAGCGCGTCTGCCAGCCTTCGGCCAGCAGGGTGCCGTCGCGCTCGACCCGGTGCTCGATCAGGAACACCTTGCGCCGCCACTCCTTGACGCGCGTGCGCACGACGATGTCCTCGTCGAAGGTAGCCGGCTTGATGAAGCGCGCGCCCGCTTCGGCGATCGGATAGCCCACCCAGCCCCGATGCGCCCGCACGTCCGGCATCGAGTAACCGGCGGCCGCGCACAGGTCGTGCGTGGCGCGGTCAAACCAGCGATAGAAGTTGGGGAAGAACACGATGCCCGCGGGATCGCATTCGCCGAACTCCACGCGCACGGGGATGTCGAAACTGCCGGAAGAGAAATCGTCTTGCGTGGTCATGCAATCCTCGTTGACGGACCGTTGCCGCCGGCAGGCCGCAAGCGGCCAACAGCGTATCAGGCGGCCCCGCCCGGCGGGCGCCGGCGGGGAATGAATCGTATCGGTTGGGCGACCGGCGAAGGTGCCGGCAGGCCCAGCTCGTGGGCGAGCGCGATGCCCTGTGCATCGGCGCGCGCCGCGGCCACGGCGCGGCGGATCGCGCGCGCCTGCGCGGCCGCATCTGCCCCACTGGCGCCATCGGCGCCGTCGGCGCCGTCACGCGACTCGATGCGTTGCTCGAGCACCTGCACGAAACGCCCCCGACCGCGAATGTAGGTATCGCTGTAGCCCTTGATCAGCGACGGTGCCGACGCGACGGCCGCGGCCAGCTCGGCGTCGCGCGCCAGGGCGGCCGACAGCACCCGATCCCAGCGCTCGATCAAGGCCGATTCGTCGGCGAAACGGCTGCTGCGCCGTCGCCAGCCGCGCAGGCCGGCCAGCGAGCGCAGCGCGATCATGCCGAACAGACCGGTCGATTGCAGACGCATGCCGCCGCCGACCGTGCGCCAGCCGCGTCGCGCGGCCACGCCGCGCAGCCACTCGGCGGGCTTGGGCGGCAGGATCGCGGCGATCTCGTCGATGCCGGGCTTCAGGTAGTCCCAGGTGCGGGTGACACCGCCGGCGCCACCCGTGGCCTCGCGCTCGAGCGACTCGAAACGCTCCGCGCGGATCTTCAGATCGGCAACCCGGATCACGTCTTCGTAGGCCATCCAGCGCGCCAGTTGTCGTGCCGCCTCCTGCGTGACCGGCAGCGTCGATGACGCGCCGGCCAGGTTGCGCTCGAGGGTGGCCCAGGCGCGCACGCGCGCATCGAAGGCCTGGGCATAGGCGGCATCCAGGTAGTCGCGCAGGCGCTCGCCGGCGAGCACCATCAACTCGCGCAGTGCCGCTGGCAAGGCCTCGTCGGTTGCCGGCGTCCGGCCGTGTGCATCGACACCGCCGACATCGGACGCCGGTGCGCTCGACGCGCCCGCATCCGACCGGGCATCGGCGGCGGATGCTTCGCCCCGCCCTCCCGACGCCTGCAACGCGTCGGTGACGGCCTGCGCCCCGGCGGCGAAGCCGCGCAGGCTGGCCTGCGCGCCGCGCCCGCTGGCGCCGATCACGGCCTCGCAGTGCTCACGCGCCAGCGGCAGCCGGCCGCTGGCGAAGATGGCGCCGAACATCACGGCCGAGATCACGGTGCCGGCCTCCCGCGCCAGGGCCTGCATGTCGAAGGTGATCAGTTCACCGGCGGCCGAACGAAGCTTCTCGCGCATCGCGTCGGCAGCCAGACGCCCGTCGCCCAATGCGGATTTCTCGGCCACCGTCAGCACGCGCGAACTGGAACTCAGCACCAGGGTACGCTCGGGATCGGGCATGCCGCGCTCGGCCGCCCGGGCGGCCTCGAGCATCTCGGACGAGACCAGCAGATCGAGGTCACCGGCCATCGGCGAGAGGCACAGCACCGGCTCCTGTCCGGCCAAGCGCCGGCGTTCGACCGGCAACCACTCGAGGTAATAGGAGGTGGCGCCGGTGCGCTGCGCAACGCCGGGGATCGAGGTCGACTGAACGACGTGACCGGCGCGGATGCCGGCCTCGACCAGCCAGCGCGCGAGCACCCCGCCGCCCTCGCCGCCGAGCGCGAGGATCAACAGTTTCACCGGTTCGACACGGATGCGATCGGCACCGCGCGTGTCCGGCGCGGATTCGACCCGGTCGAGGCCGGTGCGAATCGGCTGGGAGCCCGGTTCATTCCGATCGCCGTGAGAGGCGCTCATGCCTGCACCCGATTTCGTTCGAGAGAGCGCACGCCGCCGGCCACCGAAGGCGGGCTACCGGCACCGGTCGCGAGCCGGCCGCGCAACCAGCGCGACAAACGGTCGCGCAGGAGATCGAGCCGGCCGGGATTGCGTACCCATTCGGTGCGGTAGAAACTCGGGCACAGCGTGGCCGCGTGCGCATTCTCACCGCACAGGCCGCAGCCCACGCACTGCTCGGACACCTGCGCGACCGGATCCGGCTTGAGCGGATCGCCGCTGTCGGCCACGCCGAGCGCCGGGCAACCCGAGATTCGTATGCAGGCGTGGTCACCGCTGCAGACATTGGCGTCGATGCCGAAACGCGTCTTGACGGTGCGCTCGCCTCGCTCGAGCGCCGTGGCGAGCATCGGCCGCAGGCGGCGTTGGCGTTCGAGCTGGCATTCACCCTCGGCGATCACGACCTTGAGGCCAGGCTCGAGATCGGTAAACGCATCGGTCAGCGTGCGCTTCATCTCGGTGACGCGATAGGTGTGCACCGTGCGCAGCCAGCGCACGCCGAGCCCGCGCAAGGTGTTCTCGATCGTGCGTTCGGTGTGCGTGGCGCTGGTCTCGCGGGCGCGCTGGCGCTGCTCGTCGCCGGGCGTGGAGATGACCTCCTGCGTGCCGGTGGCCGAGGTATAGCCGTTCTTCATGATCATCAACACGCCGTCGCCCTGGTTCAGCAGATTCGAGACCACGCCCGAGAGCAGACCGTTGTGCCAGAAGCCGCCATCACCCATCACGGCCAGCGGCCGCGCGTCCGACAGCGGCGAGACGCCGGCCGCGCTGGCCAGGCTCATGCCGTAGCCGAGGATCGAGTTGCCCATCGAGAACGGTGCGAACGTGGCGAACGCATGGCAGCCGATGTCGGCCGCGTAGTGGGTGGGCCCCACGGTCTCGCGCACCTGCTTGAGCGCCGAAAACACCGGCCGTTCCGGACAACCGATGCAAAACGTCGGCGGCCGCGGCGGCACCGGTCCGCCGGCACTGGCCGAAGCCGCCTGGCGGCGCCCGGCCAGCGCATCGAGCCGCGCACGCGCGCTCGCCAGCGCACCATTCTCGCCGCCATGCTCGGCCATAAACGGCAGCAGGCCACGCAGGATGGCCTCGGTGTCGAGCTCGCCGGCCATCGGCAGCATGTCTTTGCCGTGCAGCCGCACATCGTTGCCGGCGCGGCGCAGGATCGAGGCGATCGCCTGCTCGAGATACTCGGGTTGGCCCTCCTCGACGATCAGCACCGCCCGCCCGCGACAAAATTCGTCGATCTGCTCGGGTACCAGCGGATGCACGACGTTCAGGCACAACACGGGAATCGCCGGGCGACCGATGCCATCGGCCAGACCGAGCTTCTGCAACGCGCGCACCAGGTTGTTGAACAATCCCCCCTGCACGATGATGCCCAGGTCGTCGCGCTCGGCCTCGAAGATCTCGTTCAGTTGACGCTCGACGATGAAGCGCCGCGCGGCCGGCAGGCGCACGTCGGCCTTGAGCTTCTCCTGCACGAACGTGGCCGGCGGATGTGCGAGCCGGTCGTAGTCGAAGCCGGCCGGGGCCGCCAGCCGCGTGCGGGTGGAGATCGGCGAGCGACGATTGTCGTTGCAGATGAAAGAGCCGCGCACGTGGCAGGCGCGAATGCGCAATTCGAGAAATACCGGCGTGTTGGAGGCCTCCGAGAGTTCGAAACCCTGTTCGACCATGCGCACGATGTTCTGCAGCGCCGGGCGCGGATCGAGCAGCCAGATGGACGACTTGAGCGCATACGCATGGGTGCGCTCCTGGATCACGCTGGCGCCCTCGCCGAAGTCCTCGCCGACGATGATCAGCGCGCCCCCCTTGACACCCGGTGAGCTCAGATTGGACAAGGCGTCGGCGGCCACGTTGGTGCCGACGATGGACTTCCAGGTGACCGCGCCGCGCACCGGATAGTTGATCGAGGCGCCGAGCATGGCGGCGGCCGATGCCTCGTTGGTGCAGGCCTCGACGTGCACACCGAGTTCGTCCATCAGTTCGCGCGCCTGCACCATGACATCGAGCAGGTGCGATACAGGCGCCCCCTGATAGCCGCCGACATAGGCGACTCCCGACTGCAGCAAGGCCTTGGTCACGGCCAGGATGCCCTCGCCGTGAAAGACATCGCCGGCACCCAGCTTGAGGGATTCGATCTCTTCGGTGAACGCGACTTCCATCTCTCGCTCCCGGAGGCCTCACGCCCCCTCTGACCGCGCCGCCGGAAGCCGCACCGGCCGACCGGCGCGCCCGCGACGCGGTGACATGACCTCAGAAAGACCAGTGCGTGCGCGGCCGGTCGACCTCGGGCTCGGTAAGTGCCCGGGCCGGGCGCAGACCGACCAGGCAACGCGCGGCGAGCTCGATATAACCGTCGGTGCCCATGCCCTTGCGGGCGATGTCGCGGTCGTTCAACTCGCGCACGACCCGCCCGGGGACTCCCGCCCACAGGACCCGCGGCGGCACCTCGCCGCCGTTCTTCACCAGGCTCATCGCGCCCAGGATCGCCTGCGCGCCGACGCGCGCGCGATCGAGCACGACGGCGTTCATGCCCACCAGCGCGTCACGGCCGATGTGCGCGCCGTGCACGATCGCGCCGTGGCCGATGTGCGCACGCTCCTCGAGCACGCAATCGAAATCGGGCAGCGAGTGCACCGTGCAGTTGTCCTGCAGATTGGACTCGGCGCGCAACTCGATGCGGCCGAAATCACCCCGCAGTACCGCATTGCCGCCGACGTAACAGCGCGGACCGATGATGACATCGCCGATCAGCACCGCCGACGGATGCACGTAGGCGGTAGGGTCGATGACCGGGCATACGCCCTCGAAGGCCCAGACCGTCGGCGAGTCATTCATGGTTACCGTGTCTCCCGTTGCGCGATCGGTTATGGTATCGCTCATGAACCGGATCCTCTGCTTCGCGGCCAGCACCCGCACCGCCTCGTTGAACAAAAAGCTCGCACGGGCCGCCGCCGTGGCGGCCGAAATGCAAGGCGCACATGCCCGGGTGCTCGACCTGCGTGATCATCCCATGCCGATCTACGACGGCGATCTCGAACAGGTCGAGGGCGTACCGGCGGCGGCGGCCGAACTCGCCACCGAGATTGCCGCCCACGATGCGCTGATCATCGCTTCGCCCGAGTACAACGGCGGCCCGCCGGCGCTGCTCAAGAACACCTTCGACTGGATCACACGCCTGCGCGAGGCCGATGGCGTCATCGATGGCCGGGCCACGCTCGCCATGAAGCCCACGCTGCTGATCTCGGCCAGCCCGGGGGCGCTCGGCGGCATGCGCGGCAGCGTGCTGACCCGCGCGATGCTGACCCACCTGGGCCTGTGGCTGTTGCCGCAGACCGTCGCGGTGGGCAATGCCGGCGAGGCGTTCTCGGCCGACGGCGCGCTGCCCGCAGACAAGGAAAAACAGCTCAACCTGGCGCTGCGCGCTCTGCTACGTGCCTCCCGCGCCTGACAGGCGTCTCCCGCGTGTGCTGTTGCGCTCGAGGCGAGGGACGCGGCGAACAGGCCGGTGCGTTCCCCCCAAGACGCCGACCTCGTCGCCGCGCCTGACACGATCAGCACGCCTCCCGGTCAACCGGCCCGCGCGGTGGGCCGCCGATGGCGATTCGAGCGACGGGCCGATCAGCTCAGGAATTCGGCCCGGTTGTCGTGGCCGAGGATCACGTAGTTGACGCGGCGCAGATCGGCGAGCGCGCGCCCGCCGGCGTACGAAATCGCGCTCTGCAGGTCTTCCTCCATCTCGCGCAAGGTGTCGGCCAGGAGGCCCTTGATCGGCTCGAGGATGCGCTTGCCCTCGATGTAGCTGCGGTGTTCCTTGTTGTGCTCGGAGGCCGAGCCGAAATACTCCTTGTAGCGGCGGCCGTCGACCTCGACGGTCTGCCCCGGCGACTCCTCGTGGCCGGCGAACAGCGAGCCGATCATGACCATCGTGGCGCCGAAGCGCACCGACTTGGCGATGTCGCCGTGCTCGCGGATGCCGCCATCGGCGATGACCGGCTTGGTGGCCACCCGTGCACACCACTTGAGCGCGGCGAGCTGCCAGCCGCCGGTACCGAAGCCGGTTTTCATGCGCGTGATGCAGACCTTGCCCGGGCCGATGCCGACCTTGGTGGCATCGGCGCCCCAGCGCTCGAGATCCATCACCGCCTCGGGCGTGCCGACGTTGCCGCCGATCACGAAGGCGTTCGGCAGCCGCGCCTTGATGTGGCGGATCATCGCCTTGACCGAATCGGCGTGGCCGTGGGCGATGTCGATCGTGAGGAAGTCCGCACCCAGACCTTGCGCGGCCAGCGAATCGACGAGCGAACGGTCGGATTCGCGCACGCCTACCGACAGCGACACCGGCAGGCCCTGATCGCGCATGCGCCGCGCGAATGCGAGCGGATCGTTGTCGAAGCGGTGGTGAATGTAGAAGTAGCCATGTCCCGCCAGCCATTCGCAGATCTGGTCGTCGACGACCGTGCGCATGTTCGCCGGCACGGCCGGCAGGCGGAAACGATGACCGCCGAGCTCGACCGAGGGATCACACTCGCGGCGACTGGCCACGGCACAGCGGCGCGGCAGCAGCAACACGTTTTCGTAGTCGAAGATTTCCATGGATGAAACTCCCTGCAGGGCCGGCCGTCAACGGGCTGATCGCGTGCGCTTCAGACCTCGAGCCATTCTTGACGAATTTGCTCATTGGCGCGCAATTCGTCAGGCGTGCCCTCGAACACGATATGCCCGTGGCCCATGACCAGCACACGGTGCGATATCTTCAATGCGATCGTCAGCTTCTGCTCGACCAGCAGGATGGACAACTTGCGGGCGGCGATCTCCTCGAGCAGGGTGGCCACCTGCTCGACCATCATCGGCGCCAGACCCTCGGTGGGTTCGTCGATCATGATCAGATCGGGGTCGCCCATCAGGGTGCGGCACATGGTCAGCATCTGCTGCTCGCCGCCCGAAAGCACACCGCCGGCTGTATCCGCACGGCGGCCCAGGTTGGGGAACATGTCGAACATCGCCTGCATCTTCCAGCGGCCTTCGCGGCGTGCATGCTTCTGGCCGAGCAGCAGATTCTCGCGCACAGTCAGGGTCGGGAAGATGTCGCGGTTCTCGGGTACGTAACCGAGCCCCAGGCGGGCGATCTCGTGCGGCTTCAGGCCGACGATCTCGCGGCCCCGGAACTTGATGGAGCCCTGCGGCGGCACGTCGCCCATGATCGCCTTGCAGGTTGTGGAACGGCCCACGCCGTTACGCCCCAACAGGCTGACGATTTCGCCCTCGCCGACGGTGAAACTCACGCCTTGCAGGATATGGCTCTTGCCATAATAGGCGTGCAGGTCCGACACCTCGAGCATCATCAGACGACCTCCTCACCGAGGTAGGCCTCGCGTACTGCGGCATTGCCGCGGATCTCGTCGGGCGCACCTGTGGCGATGACCTCGCCGTACACCAATACGGAGATGCGATCGGCCAGGCCGAAAACGACACCCATGTCGTGTTCGACCATCACCAGCGTGCGCTGGTCCGTAACACGGCGCACGAGTTCGACCACCTGGTCGGTCTCGGAGCGGCTCATGCCGGCGGTCGGTTCGTCGAGCAGGATCACCTTCGCGCCACCGGCAATCGTGATGCCGATCTCCAGTGCACGCTGCTCGGCATAAGTGAGCACGCCCGCCGGCACCATGGCACGCGCGGACAGACCGATGTCCGCCAGCACCTGGCCTGCCCGGTCGTTGGCGTCGTCGAGCTTGTCGACGTCGTGCCACATCGAGTAGCGATAGCCGAGTGCATACAGCACGCCACACCGGACATTCTCGAACACGCTCATGCGCGGAAATATGTTCGTGACCTGGAAGCTGCGTGAGAGCCCGAGCCGGTTGATCTCGAAGGGCTGCAGACCGGTAGTGGAGCGCCCGTGCAGCAGGATGTCACCCGAGGTGACCGGAAACCGCGAAGTGATCAGGTTGAACAGCGTCGATTTGCCGGCGCCATTCGGACCGATGATCGCGTGCCGCTCGCCGTCCCGAATGCTCAGATTGACCCCACGGATGATCTCGGTCTGACCGAAATTCTTGCGCACGTCGCGCAGTTCGATCGCGGCGCTCATGCCGCATCTCCGGAAAACGCCCGGTGCAAGGCCGCCTGATAGGCCTGGACCATGCGTGGTGCGGCCTGCCTGGCCAGCCAGAAGCCGATGACGATCAGGGCCCCGAACAACAGCCACGGCCAATACGTGTCAGCGTTGAAATCGATACCGAACACGTTCTTGACGGACTCGCCGGTGCCGCGCGAACTGACGAAATGCAGCAGTTCGAGAAGACCGATGAATCCGATCGCACTGACCGCGCCGGGTATCAGCACCCTCAGGTAAGGGCCGATCAGCGAGCGCATCTCACCGATGCGCCAGATGGGCTGGTGCATCATGATGATGCCGGTGAGACCGGCGGGTGCGTACATCACGGTGGCAACGAACACGATGCCGACATAGAACGCCCAGATCTCGGTGTAGTTCGACAACAGCGTCTGCAGCAGCGTGTAGATGACCGCACCAACGATCGGGCCGGCAAAGAAGCCCACGCCCCCGATGTAGGCTTGCAGCAGCACCACACCCGAGGTGATCGCATTGACGGTTTCCTCGGTGACGATCTCGTAATTGATCGCGAACAGTGCTCCCGCGATGCCGGCGAACATGCCCGAGACCACGAACGAGATGAACCGCACTCGCTTTTGTGAGTAACCGATGAACTGCGCGCGCTCCGGGTTGTCACGCACGGCATTGGCGATCCGGCCGATGGGTGTGCGCGAGAAGCGGTACATCAGATAGACCGCGATCATCATCCAGGCGACGATCAGGTAGTAGACCTCGACCTCGGACGCGAAATCGACGCCGAGGAATGCCGGCGGATCGGTGCGATCACCGGTGACACCTTCCTCGCCACCGGAGAACTTCACGAAGATCAGCGACGAGGCGGCGATGAGTTCGCCGATGCCCAGCGAAATCATTGCGAACACGGTGCCCGCCCGGTTGGTAGAGAAACTTCCGAAGATGATCGCGAACACGAGCCCGGCAAGCCCGCCGATCAGCGGCACCAGAACGATCGGGATCGCCCAGTCGTTCTCGCCGATCGCATTGATCAGATGGATCGAGAAATAGCCGCCGAGCCCGAAGTAGACCGCGTGACCGAACGAGAGCATGCCGCCTTGGCCGAGCAGCATGTTGTAGGCGACCGTGAAGATCACCATGATCGCCATTTGATTGAGAACGGCGATCGCGACACGCGAGCCGATCACCTGCGGAATCAATAGCAACAACACCAGCGCCATCAGCCAGACGAGGTGGCGCCGCCAGAAGCCACGGGTGCCCGGCAGGGCGATGTTGGAGATCAGCTCGCTCATACCTCACGCGTCCCGAACAGGCCCTTGGGCCGAAAGACCAGAATCAGAACCAGCAACAGATAAGGCAGGATCGGCCCGACCTGTGCCACCGTGAGCGTGTACAGATCGCTGAGCGCGCTCTCCGTGTCCACCGAAATTCCGACCACTGCCAACATGTCGGCGATCGAGGTGTCGATGGCCACCGCGAAGGTCTGGATCATGCCGATCAGCAGCGATGCGACAAAGGCGCCCAACAACGAACCCAGGCCTCCGACGACGATCACCACGAACACGATGCTGCCCAGCACGATCGCCATGCTCGGCGACGTGCCCAGCGACGGACCGGCGATCACCCCTGCCAGGCCAGCCAGCGCCGAACCCACTCCGAACACGCCCATGAAAACCAGCGGCACGTTGTGACCGAGCATCGCGACCTGGTTCGGGTGCGTGATCGCCGCCTGGATGATCAGACCCACGCGCGATCGCGTGAGCACCAGCATCAGGCCGATGAAGATCAGGATCGAAACTGCCAGCATGAACGCCTTGTAGGCAGGGAACTCGGTGCCGAACAAGGTGAACAAAGGGAACATGAGGATCTCGGGCCCACGGTAGTCGACGTTCGCCTTGCCCCAGATCAGTTGGACGACTTCTTCGATCAGGAACGCGACCCCGAAGGTGAAGATCAACTCGGCCACGTGTCCGTACTTGTGCACGTGGCGTAGACCGTAGCGCTCGATCAGGGCGCCGACCAGGCCGACGGCAATCGGTGCGATCACGAGCCCCGGCCAGAAACCGATCTTCTGGCTGATCGAATAGGCGAAGTACGCGCCGAGCATGTACAGGCTCGCATGCGCAAAGTTGAGCACCCCCATCATCGAGAAGATCAGGGTGAGGCCGCTCGAGAGCATGAACAGCAACAGGCCGTAGACCAGTCCGTTCAGCAGCGAGAAGACGATCAGTTCAGCCACGCCGCACCACTCCAGGTTCGTGGGATGAGAGCACGCAGTGACCGCGTGGCCGCCCAACGTGGCCGCGCGGCCGCCACCCCGATGTCAGGAGAAGCTGGCACCGGGGTGGCGCGCATTGCGCCCGACCGTTACTTGTCGGGGCGCTCCATCTTGCAGGTGGTGGGCACTGCTGCGGCCTCGGCGCTGATCTCGGACTCGTTGAGCAGACCGTAGCCCGAGTTGTCCATGTCCCACTTGATGCCCTTGTCGGTATGGACCGAGATGCGGATCGGCGCCTGGATCTGGTGATCATCGGCGCGCATGGTGATCTTGTCGCCCCACCAAGTGGTCAGGCTCATGCCCTCGAGCGCGCCGGCAACCTTGATTGGCGCCGTCGATTTGGCTTTTTCCATGGCCGCGGCGACCATGCGCAAAGCATTGGACGTGCGCGGCTGGGTCCAGTCTTCGTCCGGCTCTTTCTTTTTGTATTCGGTGAGGATGGCGTCCCATTCCTGGGTCATCGGCGGGTTGGCGGTTCCCTCTGCCACCAAGCGCACGCGCCCAACGCCGCCGGCGCCAATGGCCTTCGTGTTGCCGTTGCCGGCCGCGTAGTAGGTATAGAACGGTACATCGAGGCCGGCGTCGTTGGCCGCCTTGATCAGGCCGAGCATGTCGGCGCCCCAGTTGCCGGTGATGATCGCCTGTGCGCCGGAGGCTTTGATCTTCGCGATGTACGGGGAGAAATCCTTGACCTTGCCGATCGGGTGCAATTCGTTGCCGACGATCTCGATATCCGGCCGTTTCTGGCCCAGGTACTGGACCGCCGCCGCGGCCACCGCCTTGCCGAAGGAATAGTCCTGGCCGATGATGTAGATCTTCTTCATCGCCTTGTCAGCAGCGATCACGTCGGTGAGCGCATTCATCTTCATGTCGGCGTGCGGATCCATCCGGAAGTGCCAGAAGCTGCACTTCTCGTTGGTAAGCGCCGGGTCGACGGCCGAATAGTTGATGTACAGGATGCGTTGATCGGGATTGCGTGAATTGTGCTTGTCAATCGCATCGATCAGCGCATTGGCCACGCCCGAAGAATTGCCCTGGAAGATCACCTGGATGCCTTCGGCGATCACCCGCTTGAGTTGGATGAGGCTCTCCTTGGGCGAAACCTTGTTATCGAAACCGACGATTTCGACCTTCTTGCCCAGGATGCCGCCGGCCGCGTTGATCTTCTCGGCCGTGAACTGGAACTGCTTGAAGCCACTGGTGCCGACGGCCGCGAACGGGCCCGACAGCGGATCCATGAAGGCCATGCGAATCGTGTCGGCACTGTAGGCGGGCATTGAAGCTGCGCCCAGCAGCAAACCGATGGCCGCGCCAATGGCGGTGCGCTGAATGGTCATGTCTCTCCTCCGTTTTTGTCGACGGCTGCGAGCCGTACCG
This sequence comes from Burkholderiaceae bacterium, assembly GCA_041396685.1. Taxonomy (GTDB): domain Bacteria; phylum Pseudomonadota; class Gammaproteobacteria; order Burkholderiales; family Burkholderiaceae_E; genus JAUIAI01. The sequence goes on along the minus strand of JAWKYD010000007.1, from coordinate 116,010 downwards.
GCCGATTGTGCACCAGTTGTGCGGCCGATGACCATCCAGCGCTCGGGCGGATCACTGCGGCAAGACGAGCTCCGAACCGTCGGCCTGATAGACCTTGCCGTCGGTGCCGAGAAATACCAGATCGGCGCCGCGGTTCGAACGGGTACGCCAGACCGGTGACGGGATGGCAAGCTGGTTCAGGCCGCTGATCGGGCCGGGCCGGGTCGACGTCCCGTCCGTGTACAGCGGATACTGAACCTGCCGCACCGAACCGTCGCAGCCAACCACGTAGGGAGATTCGATCCAGCAGGCCTTCGGCTCGGACAGCACCTTGACCGGATCGGACTGCGGTCGCAGCAAGGCGAGAGAATTGTCGCCCACGGAATGATTGGCATCCAGGTGATAGAGCTCACCGTCGCTGTTGATGCCGAGACTCACCTCCTGGTTGCTGCTGACCTGGACGATGTTGGGCACCGACACGGTCTGGCCGGCGACGGAGGTTCCGGGCGCGAACACGGGCCGCCACAGTCGCACGAGCCCGTCGATCGATGCGCCCACGCACAGACCGTTGTCGTCGGCGCCGTTGGGATCGGCACCGAGCTCGCCGTCCGACGGTGTCAACGCACCCGCGTACTCGGGCCGGAACGTGAAGGTATGCACTCCCGGCGGCGTCGGCTCGTCATTGAAGCGGGGCGGCGTCGCCGCGGGGTCGAGGCGCCAGAAACTGCCGTCGGAGGTGCGAATGACCGGCGAACCGCCGTCCATCAGCTCGGTGATCGTGCCGCCGGGCGCCGGCGAGGGAACCTCGAAGAACACCGAGCCATCGGCCGGCGTCGTGAACACCAGCACCGACGCGCCGTCGCGGCGCAGGGCGACCACCGGCTGGCCTGCGCCGAAGCCCATGACCTCGACGAATTCGACACCGGCCGCCGGCCTGGCGAGCGTGCCACCGTTCACGCCGGCATTCAGTACCGTGATCAGATCGCCGTTCGAGCGCACCACATAGCGGGTTTCGGCACCGCCATCGGCCGCGCTGACGTAGGCGACGACGGCACTGTCGGACTGCAGCGCGCCCGATCCGACCTTGCTCGCGGTGTCACCGGCATTGACGGCCGCCTGATTCCAGAGCGTGTCATAGGTGTAGGGAAGCTTGTTCAGCTGCACGAGCAGTGCGCTGTTCTCATCCTTGAGGTCGAGCTTCGCATCGGTGAGGTCGTCGATCAGTGTGCGGGCGAGGTCCAGGGCCGGCTTGGTGCTGTCAGGCAGGTTCGTGGCACCGGCCTTTGCGAGACCGGCGAGCACCGCGCCCATGACGCCGTTCTCGTTGTCCGACAGCGCCTGCGAGCCGGTGACGTCCTTGGTGGCATTCAATGCGATGGGCAGCGTACGCAGATCGCTGACGCGCAGCTGCTTGGGCAACTGGTTGTTGACCACCGCGAGCAGGTCGGTATGCGCAAGCGCGATGAGCTCCGGCACCTTCCAGCCTTCGGCGTTGCCCGCCTGGCGACCGAGCTCCATGGCACGGTCGAACAGCGCATGGCTCAGCGGCGTGACGCCGACGTTCTTGTTGTAGTTGGAGATCAGACCGATGCGGCGCTCGTTGAAGAACGAGACATCGCGCTTGAGGCCTTCGTCGTAGTAGACCGCGTCGACCGCCTTGCCCTCGAACGTGACCTTGATCGGTAACTCGGCGTTGCAGCCGACGAAGGTGACCATACCCTTGGTGTCGTCGACCCGGGTCGGCCCGAACACCGCGCCGGCCGCGGTTTCGACCGTGACGTCGACATTGCGGTACTGCCCATCGGCGCCGCCGATGCCGATGCCGATGGCGCCATCACCGCCTCCGCCGTCACCGCCGAATCCGCCGATGCCCGCGTTGTCGAGGCCGCTGACGGCGGCAATGGGGGCACTGTCGACCGCCTTCTCGAAGCCGGTGATCAGGCCCGGCGCGCAGGACTGCGCGACCGGGTCGCTTCCCGTGGCGGTGCTGCCCCCACCGCCACAAGCGGCGAGTACGCTCATCGCAATGCTGCTGCCCAGCGCCGCCAATCGGCGCCCGCCCCGTCTGGGCGAGCCCTGCGCCGCACGCGCGTCCAGTGTCGGTCGTTGATTCATATCGTGCCCTCCGTTTTTCCTTGTCGACCCGATTGCCCAGGGGAGCGCCGATTCATTCGTTGCGCACGAATGGCAAGGCGTCTCGCCGGTATCGGCCCCAATCCCGTCATTCCATCGTCACACTAACTGATTTGCGCAAGTGCGAAATCAGGCACCCCGACCGGGATATTCGTCACCGGCGTCTGTCGGCCTTCCGTGAGGCGCTTTACCTCTTCGGACACGTAGTAGTCGAGCGACTTGAATGTGACCAGGCCGGTGCGACGGAAATCGGCGCCACCGTTCAATCCCTCGACGACGGCCTTCGTGAACGCACCGTTGCCCCAGGCGTCGTCTTCTTCGGAGACCTGGCGGCCAGAACTCGATGCGAACACGATCACACCGTTCTCGGCGGCGGCCAGATCGTTGGCGAACTTGCGCAGTTCACGGTTCGAATTGGCGGAAGCACCGATCGCGCCGGCATGACAGGTATCCACGAACAGCACGGTACGCCCGCGCGCATTGGCGAGCGTCTGCCGAAACGCCGCTTCGGGCACCGCCGTCGACGGCAGCGACTGGACGTCGGCATCCCAGGGCATGAAGAAGTAGTTGCCGGCCGGACCATTGAGGCCGTGGCCGGCCAGAAAGAGGATGCCCGTGTCGTCTGGGCCGACACTGCGCTGCAACCACTCGAGGGCATCGACCGTCGCCTGGCGACTTGCGTTCTGGTCGGTCAGCAGGCGAGCCTGAACCGAGCGGAAAAGCCTCCCCTCCTGGCTGCGCACGGCCGCCAGAAAGTCGGACGCATCCTTGGCCGGAAGACCCAGTTGGTAACTCGGATTGCGATAGCGGCTGATGCCGATCGACACCACGTAGAGCCGCCGTTGCGGCCCCGAGCCCGACGGCGATGCCGCGGGCGGCGGTGCTGCCGGTTCGCTCAGCCGCGGCGCCGCCGCGGCCAGCGTGGTGGCATCCGGCGACTGCGGATTGACGACGACCACGCTCTGCGTCGACGACAGCGGCGCCACGCCGGATGGCGCCGACCCGCCCGCCTGGGCCGGGGTTTCGAGCCGGAAGTTCAGGGGCTCGGACGATCCGTGCTGGTCGGAGGCGATGAGTTGCACGACGCTCGCATTGAGCGCCGAACTCAGCGTCGCGATGCCGCGGGACTTGCCATCGAACGCGGCCGGCGGCTCGACGACGGCGTTCGGATTGGGCCTGCCGTCGACGAGCACCTTGATCTCGGGCCTGCCTTGTGAGCGAACCGCGAACGGAATCGACACGCCGGCGCCGTTGGCGGCCAGCACCGTGGGTCCCGCCGGCTGCAGGATCGGCGGCAGAAACAGCTTCTTGGCCACGGACACTTCGATCGCGCCGCCGACGCTCGCGGAGGCAGCCGAACCCGATAGCGCGGCAGATGCCGGTATCTGCGGTTTGAGCCGCCCCAGATCGACCGCGCCAAACCCGGCCGCGGGCGCGAAGCCAGGCGGGCGGGCGACGGCGACCGTTCCAGTCGATCCTGCGGCCGCGTCGGCCGGCGTCGGATTCGCCTCGGCGTTTGCGGTCGACCCGGGCACGGGCTGCGACTGGGCGGCGTCGCTACCTGCTGCCGCCGGCGGCGACTCGGCCGCCTCGGACGTCGCCGCGGTGGCCGGTGCAATCGTGGCGCCGGGCGCCGTGGTCGCGGCGGAGGTGGTCGCACCGGCAGACCCGGTCGCGGCGGCAGGAGCGGTCGCGGCCGCAGACTCGGTCGCACCGGCAGGCGCGGTCGCGGCCCGGGACCCGGTCGTGGCGGCGGAGACGGCCGTGCCGGCGGGGACGGCCGGCGGCCCCCCAGCGGCGGCGGCGGTTGCCCCCGATGCCGGCGCCGGGGCCTGGGCGAGTATCTGCCTCGCGCGATCTTGGTCGGCCTGCGCGAGCGCCGCGGCCAGATCACCGGCATCCAGCAAGCGGTCGATCACGTCCGGGCGATTGAACTGTTCGCGGAAACGGCTCAGCGTGAAGAAATCGGCGACCGGCTCGTTGTCACGGTTGACGGCCCAGCCGATCATCTGGTCGGCGCGCACGCTGGCGTCGAAATATCCGGCCGGCGACCAGACCGCCCAGCGCCCGTCCGGGCGCATGAACAACGACATCAACAGGTTGCCATCGGCGGCCCGCCACCAACGGATCGTGCCGTCGGACAAGGCGGTGAGCGCGAAACGACCATCGGACGAAGCATTGACCGACCAGACCTCCGCGTTGGTGGGCGCGCGCCAGAGCACATTGCCCGCGCCATCGATTCGGCGCAGCGCCATGCTGGAACCCAGCAGTGCGTCACCATTGGCGAGATAGTCGATCGATCGCGACGCCTCGACCTCGTCGAGGCGGATCGGCCGGCCATTGACCACCGGCTGGCGGACATTCTCCCAGACGTCGCCGCGCGGCCCGTCGGTGCGCGGTGCGCTCAGACGGTCACCGGCCTGGTCGGAACGCAGTAACCTGGACTCGAGATCGAACACCGTGGCGGGACGATCGAGACCGAAGCGAAACGATACCCGGCGGCCCGATGCGTCGGTGAGCAGCGCGGTCGGCCCACGCAGATCGGCGACGTCGCCGCCAACCTGCATCTCGAAGCGGCGATCGCGAACCCGGCCCCAGGAGCCGTCGAAGCCCGCGAACAACACCGCGCCATCGGCCGAAACCTTCAGATCATTGATCGAATTGCGGGCGACCATGACCGCGAACTGCTCACGGCCCGTGCCGACGTCGAAGGCGTGCAAGGCATGCCGCCCCGGCGTCAGGTAACCCGAGCCGCCGGCATAGAGGGTCCGACCGTCGCGCGCCCAAGCCACCGACCGGAGATCGCCGGCTGCCAGGTCCGGCCGCGACATCTGCTGCAGAACGGCCCCGGACATGGCGGCGAACACGGTGGGCGCACCGGGATTTTGCGGCGAGCCGATGTAGCCGACCGCAAGACGCTCGCCATCGGGCGCGAACGCGATGTCACGCGGCCCCGGAATCGACGGCCGCCAGCGCTTGACCAGTTCCAAGCCGGCATTGCCGACCCGGTAGACCCGCACCCAACCGTCGAGAGAGGTCGTGGCCACCCGCGTTCCGTCGGGCGAGACGGTCAGGCCGTAGCTGGCCGCATCGTAGGCGTCCTCGAACAACGGCGCGCCATCGGCGCCGAATGCTCGCAAGCCATGCTGGCCATCATAAGTAGCGAGCAGGATCGAACCGCCGCGCGCCCAGGCCATGCGCTTGATGTTGCCGCCGCGGGCATCGAAGGCCCGCTCGAATCCGCCGGTGCGGGTGTCGAAGAGCAGAATGCGATGACCGCCGGCCGCGGCCGACGTGGTGCCGGCAACGGCCAGCAGCGGACGCGCCGGATGGACGGCAAGTGCGTACATCCGACCGACATTGGCGTCGCCGAGGGCCGGCCGCAACACATGGCGCAGGGCGCCGGTCTGCGCATCCCAAAGCCGGGCGCTCTTGTCATCGGAGGCGGTGAACACCAGTTGACCATCGCCACTGGTCTCGATTGCACGCAAGGGCGCCGAGTGCGAGCCGGTCTCGACCTGAATGCGCGCCGTCTGCCCTTGTGCCAGGGTGACCCCGGCGTCCGGAACCGCACGCGTTGCCGGCAACACCGATAGCGCGTTCGATGCCGGCGCGAGCACGCCGGGCTGGGGCCCGGCATCGTTCGCGCAGGCAGTGATGAACGAAAAAACGAGCAGCGCGAGCGCGACCCCCGCCGTTCGGGTCGGCGGAAACAATCTTCGGCCGTTGGTGTCGTTCATGGCTCTCCTGCCGTTCGAGACGAGTCGAAAGACCCATATGACCCGAGAATCCGGGAGAGGCCACGCGATGTGGCGTCACACTGCGCGCTCGACCCGGTGGTCGACCGAGCCCGCACGCAGGCCGGCCGGCCTCAAAGCCCGAACAGTATTCTGCGCGCCTTGTCGGCGTCGCGGCATACCAATACCATGAACATGGGAGTAATCTGCCGGCGCCCTCAGTCGTACCTGCGAGCGTCTTCGATCACCTTGCCATCGTTGGGCAGGCTGCCCGGTGCCACCAGTTCGACATCGGCGCGAAGCTTGGTGATGTCGCGCACCGCCGCCACCAGCTCTTCGGCCAGGTCCGCCGGCGCACTTTCGACTTCGGCGCGCAGACACATCTGGTCGTTGGCCATCTCGCCGCTGATGACCAGACGTGCACGACCAAGCTCGGGAAAGCGCTTGCGCAACGCTTCGATCTGCTCCGGACGCACGAACATGCCACGCACCTTGGTCGACTGATCGGCACGGCCCATCCAGCCGGCGATACGTACATTGGTGCGCCCGCACGGCGACGGCCCGGGCATGACTTTGGACATGTCGCCGGTACCGAAACGAATGAGCGGATAGACCTTGTTGAACGAGGTGACGACCACTTCGCCGACCTCGCCATCGGCGACCGGCTCGTCCGTGCCCGGGCGCACGATCTCGAGGATCAGCTCTTCATCGAGAACCATGCCCTCGCAGGCCTCGGTCTCGTAGGCGATCAGGCCCAGATCGGCCGTGCCGTACCACTGGAGCACGGTCTCCAAGCCCTGGTCGATGAACCACTGGCGCAGGGATGGCGGCAGCGCTTCGGCGCCGACCAGCGCACGCTTGAGATTGCCGATGTCGGCGCCGGTCTCGCGCGCCTTTTCGATCAGGATGCGCAGGAACGAGGGCGTGCCCACGAACGCATCGGGCTTGAACATACGAATCAGCTCGAGCTGCTGCTCGGTCTGGCCGATGCCGGCCGGAATCACCGCGCAACCCATTTTGCGTGCCGCGTGATGCACCATCCAGGCACCCGGCGTCATGTGATAGCCGAAACAGTTCTGCAGCACATGTCCCTTGCGGATGCCGGCCGCATGCAGCGCCCGCACCGCGCGCCAGGGATCGTCATCACGACCTTCGGGATCGAACAACGGCCCGGGCGACATGTACAGCGCGCCGAGTTCGTGCACCGGCACGGTGATCAGCCCGCCGAACGGCGGACGGGCGGTCTGCAAAGCATGCAGCTCCGACTTGCGCAGCACGGGCAGACCGGCCAGCGACTTGCGCGAGCAGATGGACTCGGGATCGACACCGGCCAGGCGCTCGGCCCAGCCCGGCGCATGCCCGGCCGCGTGCCGGACGAGGCCCGGCAGACGCGCCATCAGCGCGCCCTCGCGCGCCTCGGGCGAGCGGGTCTCGAGCTCGTCGTAGTGATTGCTCATCGTTGGTCTCCCGGTGGTCGGGTGATAGGAGGTGCAAAGCGTGGCTGACTACCGGATCGGCGCGCCCTTGCGATCGACCGCGGGCGCACTCGACGATCGTGCGGTCAGCCGAGCCAGCGCTTGCGCCGCTTGTAGTGTTTGACGTCGCGGAACGATTTGCGGCCCTCGCCGCCGACGCCCAGATAGAACTCCTTGACGTCGTCGTTCTCACGCAGCGAGGCGGCCGGCCCGTCCATGACGACGCGACCGGACTCCAGGATGTAGCCGTAGTCCGCGAACCGCAACGCGATGTTGGTGTTCTGCTCGGCGAGCAGGAAGGACACGCCCTCGTTCTTGTTGAGCTTGTCCACGATGCCGAAGATCTCTTCGACGAGTTGCGGCGCGAGCCCCATCGAGGGTTCGTCGAGCAGGATCATCTTGGGCCGCGACATCAACGCGCGACCGATGGCGCACATCTGCTGCTCGCCACCCGAGGTGTAACCGGCCTGCGACGAGCGGCGCTCGCGCAGACGGGGAAAATAGTCATAGACCATTTCCAGGTCCTGGCGGATGCCCCGGCTGCCATCGCGGCGCGTATAGGCGCCGGTGAGCAGGTTCTCCTCGATGGTCAGGTGGCCGAAGCAGTGGCGCCCTTCCATCACCTGGATGCAGCCGCGGCGCACCAGCGCATTGGGCGACAGCGACTGCACCTGCTCGCCCTCGAACAAGATGTTGCCCTTGGTGACATCGCCGCGCTCGGCGCCCAGCAGATTGGAAATCGCCTTCAGCGTGGTGGTCTTACCGGCGCCGTTGGCGCCGAGCAGCGCAACGATGCGGCCCTTGGGTACCGACAGCGAAACGCCGCGCAACACCAGGATCACGTGGTCGTAGATGACCTCGATGTTGTTGACCGACAGGATGGTTTCGGCCTGGCTGGCCGCCTTGGTGGCGGAAGCCATTACCTGGGCGCTGGCCTGAGCGTCTGCACTCACCTGGTGAACTCCGATTCAACGGTTTGCCGGACCATGCCGGCGAGGCCCGGACGGGCCCGCAGGCACCGCCCGGTTCGGAGAACGAGGCCCGTAGCGGCCTCGCCCCCCCGGGTGACGCATCACCCGTTCACGCTCACTTGCATTCCTGCGTCTGCCAGCCGGTGTTCTCGGCAACATACTTGTCGGCCGCCTCTTGCAGCATCGGGCGCACGACGTCGACCATGATTGGAATGTCCTTCGTGACGCGCTTCCAATCGCTGCCATCCCACTGCTGGATGAAGATCGGATGGGCGCCCGAGTGATCCCGGCATGACACCTTGATCGGCGGCGTCAGTCCCGTGGCGCCAATGGCCTCGAGTCGCGCGGCATCCAGATTGAGGTTCTCGAGACCCTTGCGCATGTCCTCGCCGGTGATGTTCTTCTTACCGGACATCTCCTGCGCAGTGCGGATCGCCTCGGCGACGTAGATCGCGTTGACGACACCACGGTTGTAGAGCACCGTGCCGACATCATCCATGCCGCCGACCTGGCTCTTGCCCTTGTCGACCACGTGTTTGATGATGTCCTTGATGGCCGGGAAGTCCTTGCCCACGCCCGAGAAGTTGGCCGCCTGGTAGCCCTTGCCATCCTTGCCCACAGGGCGCAGATCGGCGTGCGCGCCCGCCCACCAGTTACCGATGAAGCGATCCATCGGGTATCGGACCTTGGCTGCGGCGTTCACCGCCGTGGCGTTCATCGCGCCCCAGCCCCACATGATCATCCAGTCGGGCTTCTCCTTGCGCACGGTCAGCCAGTGCGACGACTGGTTCTGCATCTCTTTTGCGCCGACCGGCACCATCAGCAGTTCGAAGCCGTGCTTTTTGGACAACTGCTCGAGCAGCGGGATGGGCTCGCGACCGTAACCGGCATCCAGGTAGATGAAGCCGATCTTCTTGCCCTTGAGTGCGTCGAGACCCTTGCCGCCTTCCTTGTCGGCGATGTAGCTGAGAATCGCCGACATCTGGCCCCAATAGGTGGCCGGGAAATTGAAGGTCCACGGGAACTTGTCACCGATGGCCGCGGCCGACAGGCCATATCCCATAGACAGCACCGGGATCTTGTCGACTGGCGCCTTTTGAATCAGCTGCAGCGTGATGCCGGTGGAGTACGGGTTGTATACGAGGGCTCCCTTGCCCTTGGTAGCCTCGTAACACTCGACTCCCTTCTGGGCGTTGTAGCTCGTTTCGCACTCCTCGGCGTTGACCTTCACGCCACCGATGCCGCCGTCGCGTTCGTTCAGCATCGTGAAGTAGTCGCCGAAGCCGTTGGCAATAGGATTGCCGCTGGCAGCGAACGGACCGGTGCGATAGCTGAGACTCGGAACGTAAAGCTCGTCGGCAACAGCCGTCGACAGCAGCGAGCCCATCACCATTGCAGCCAGCGTGCTACGAATCAGTGTTTTGTGTTTCATGAGTCCTCCTCCAATTTGCCGGTCGGAACCGGCGCTGAGCCAAGCCAGGGAATACAGAACGAAAACGGCTCGCCTTTCGTTCAGATGACAGCGTAGCGTTCCGCGGGCCGGTCGTGGGCAAGTGCCCACCGGCACCCGGGTCGCCCAACCGCCGACCGATCACGCATACGGAAACGGCCAGACGCGCAGTTTCTCCTTGAGCAGCTGCCAGAGCCTGGCCAGCCCGTGCGGCTCGACGGCCAGGAAGAAGATGATCAGCGCGCCGATGACCATCAGGTTGAGGTGCTCGACCGTCGCCGCGTGGAGCTCGACACCCACCGACTCGGGCAGAAACTTGATCACGATGGGCAGGACCCAGATGAATGCCGCGCCCAGGAACGAACCGATCAGGCTGCCCATGCCGCCGACGATGACCATGAACAGGATCAGGAATGAGTGGTTGATGTCGAAGCTCTCGACCTCTGCCGCGCCCAGCCAGAGAAACACCATCATCGCGCCGGCCACACCGCAGTAGTAGGACGAGACCGCGAACGCGGACAGCTTCGCCTGCAGCGGCCGCACGCCCATCAACTCGGCGGCGATATCCATGTCGCGGATCATCATCCACGAACGGCCGAGGCGGCCGTGCACCAGGTTGGAGGCGACCCAGGTCATCAGCGCAACGATCGCCAGCACGATCAGGTACTTGGTCACGTGGTTGGCCGAGGCACCGGCCACCACCGTGCCCAGCACCTCGCGCTCGGGCACGATGATCGCGCCCGAAGGCTCGTAGTTGTACAACCACTCGATGCGGATGAAGCACCACTCGAGGAAGAACTGTGCGGCCAGCGTGGTGACGGCCAGATAGAGCCCTTTGATACGCAGCGACGGCAGGCCGAACACCATGCCCACCAGCGCCGAGAACAGCCCTGAAACCAGGATCAGGACGACGATGTTGGCATCGGGGAAGTAGGTGGTGAGCTTGTAGCAGGCATAGGCGCCCACGCCCATGAATGCCCCGGTGCCAAGGGATAGCTGACCTGCGTAGCCCATCAGGATGTTCAGCCCGATGGCGGCGAGCGAGAAGATCAGGAACGGCGTCATGATGCTGTTGAGCAGAAACTCGCCCGACTCGGAGACGGCGCCGATGAAAGGCACGACCACGAACGCCAGCAACAGGATGACCGCCAGGCCGATGCGGTCCTGCAGGATCGGGAAGATCGCCTGATCCGACTGGTAGCTGGTCTTGAACTGACCGGTTTCACGGTAGAACATGGCATCGACTCTCGAATCAGATGCGCTCGATGATCTTCTCGCCGAACAGACCTTGCGGCCGGAACAGCAGAAAGATCAGCGCGAGAAGGTAGGCGAACCACGACTCGACACCGCCGCCGAGCAGGCCACCCCAGTAGATCTCGAACAGCTTCTCCGAGATGCCCACGATCAGGCCGGCCACGATGGCGCCGGGCACCGAAGTAAAACCGCCGATGATCAGCACGGCCAGCGCCTTGAGCGCGATGATCTCGAGCGCGAACGAGACGCCCGACCGGGCGCCCCACATGATGCCGGTGACCAGCGCAACGATGCCGGCCGCAAACCAGACGATGGCCCAGATCTGGTTGAGCGAGATGCCCACCGACAACGCGGCCTGGTGGTCGTCGGCCACTGCGCGCAGCGCCCGGCCGATGCGGGTCTTGGAAAAGAACAGGGCGAGCGCCGCGACCATCAGACCGGCGATGACAACCGCGGCGATATCCAGGTGCTCGAAGATGACCACGCCGCCGAAGGCATCGATGTCGCTGGAGCCGGTGGGCAGGCCGATCTCTTCGGTGATCATCGACTTGTTGTCGCCGCCGAAAATGAACTGACCGAGCCCGGTCAGGAAACGGGCCAGTCCGATCGTGGCCATCAACAGGATGGCGTCGTGCTGATTGACCAACGGGCGCAGCACGACGCGCTCGATGCCGATCGCGAGCAAGCCCATGACACCAAGCGTGAGTATCACTGCCAGCCAGGCCGGCGCCCCGGCCTCGTAGAGGCCGATCAGGGTGAGCGCCGCGAACACCACCAGGATGCCCTGCGCGAAATTGAACACGCCCGAGGCCTTGAAGATCAGCACGAAACCCAGGGCGATCAGCGAATAAAGCGTGCCTTGCACGAAGCCTTCCCAGAGCACCTGGGTCAGGAAGCTCAGGTCGCCGAACATGTCGGCGAACGGCGAAACGAAGATCGAGGTGATGATGTCCATGGCGCCGGCCTCAATGCGCGACGCCGAGATAGGCATCGATCACGGCCTGGTCCGCCTGGACCTCGGCCGGTGTGCCATCGGCGATCTTCTTGCCGTAGTCGAGCACCACGACCCGGTCGGACAGATCCATGACCACGCCCATGTCGTGCTCGATCAGCGTGATCGTGGTGCCGAAGTGCTGATTCACCTCAAGGATGAAGCGACTCATGTCTTCCTTCTCTTCGAGGTTCATGCCTGCCATGGGTTCGTCGAGCAGCAACAGTTCGGGCTCCATGGCCAGTGCGCGCGCCAGTTCGACGCGTTTTTGCAAACCATAGGGAAGCCGCCCCACCGGCGTCTTGCGGATGGCCTGGATCTCGAGGAAATCGATGATCTCCTCGACCTTCTCGCGATGCTCGATTTCTTCGGCCAGTGCCGGCCCGAAGCGCAGGCACTGCCAGAAGAAGCCGCGATGCATGCGCAGCGTGCGCCCGGACATGATGTTGTCGAGCGTGGACATGCCGCGAAACAGCGCCACGTTCTGGAAGGTGCGCGAGATGCCCTGGGCGGCGGCCATGTACGGCCGCATCGCCTGGCGTACCTCTCCCTTGTACGTGATGGTGCCCACTTGCGGGTGATAGAAACCGTTGATGCAGTTGAGCATCGAGGTCTTGCCGGCTCCGTTGGGGCCGATGATCGCGCGCACCTCGCCTTTGCGCACATCGAAGGAGATATCGGTGATCGCCTTCACGCCGCCGAACGACAGCGAAATGTTGCGGACATCGAGCAGGATCTCGCCCGGAGCAATGTCTTTGGCCACTATGCGGCCTCCCGAACGGCAGCGAAGGTCTTGGCGTCGCGGATCTTGACGGTGGCTTTGATCGCGCCGGCACGGCCATCCTCGAAGGTCACCGGCGTCTCGATCTCCTGTTCGGTCGAGCCGTCGTAGAGCGCATCGATCAGCGGTGCGTATCGCTCGGCGATGAAACCGCGGCGCACCTTCTGTGTGCGGGTGAGCTCGCCGTCGTCGGCGTCGAGTTCCTTGTGGAGAACGATGAAGCGGTGCATCTGCGAGGCAGACATCATGGGATCGGTGGCGAGATCGGCATTGACCTTCTCGACGCACTCGCGCACCAGATCGTAGATGTCGTCGCGGTTGGCCAGGTCCACATAGCCGGCATAGCCGATCTGGCGCCGCTCGGCCCAGTTGCCGCAAGCCGGGAAATCGATATTGATCAGCACCGTGGCTCTGTCACGACCGTCGCCGATGGCCACCGCTTCCTTGATGTACGGAAAGAACTTGAGCTTGTTCTCGAGGTACTTGGGCGCAAACAACTGGCCACCGGCAAGCTTGCCGACATCCTTGGCACGATCGATGATCTTCAGGTGGCCGTCGTTGTCGAGATAGCCGGCGTCGCCCGTGTGGTACCAGCCTTCGGCATCCTTGACCTCGGCGGTCGCTTCGGGGTTCTTGTAGTACTCGCGCAGCAGACCGGGGCTGCGGATCAGGATCTCACCCGAATCGGTGCGACGCAGTTCGACTCCCTTGATCGGCGGACCGACGGTGTCGGCCTTGACCTGACCATCGGGCTGCACGCAGACGAACACGGCGGTCTCGGTCGAACCGTAGAGCTGCTTCAGATTGATGCCCAGCGAGCGGTAGAACACGAACAGATCGGGGCCGATGGCCTCGCCGGCGGTGTAGGCCAGTCGCACCCGGCTCATGCCCAGCGCATTGCGCAGCGGGCCGTAGACCAGGAAGTCGCCGAGCCGGTACTTGAGACGATCGCCGGCGCCGACGCTGGCATCGCCGTTCAGGATGCGCTCGCCCACGCGGCGCGCAACGTCCATGAAGTAAGCGAACATGCGTCGCTTGATCGGCGCCGCGTCCTCCATGCGGATCGTGACCTGGGTGAGCAGGTTCTCGAGCACGCGTGGCGGCGCGAAGTAGAAGGTGGGCCCGACCTCGCGCATATCCTGGGCAACCGTGTCGCCGGACTCGGGGCAGTTGACCGTATAGCCGTTGACCAGCCATTGTGAGAACGAAAAGATGTTCTGGCCGATCCAGGCCGGCGGCAGGTAGGCGAGGATCTCGTCGCGCTCCGTCAGCCGCTCCATTCGCGAGGCCTCGACCGAGACCGACATCAGCGAGCGGTAGGTGTGAATGACCCCCTTGGGCCGGCCGGTGGTGCCCGAGGTGTAGAACATCGCGGCGACATCGTCGGGCCCGCCCTGGCTCACCTCGTGCGCGACGAGTTCGGGTTTCTCTTTCAGCGTGGCCCGACCCGCACCGACCAGGCTCTCGTAGCTGAGCAGGCCGGTTTGTTCGTAATCGCGCAAGCCGCGCGGATCGTCGTAGACGATGTGCTCGAGCTGCGGCCACTGTCCGCGGATCTCGAGCATCTTGTCGACCTGCTCCTGGTCCTCGACGATCGCAAAACGTAGCTCGGCGTTCTCGAACACATAGACCATCTCGCGCGCGACCGCATCCTGATAGAGCGGCACCGGAATCGCGCCCAGCGACTGGGCAGCCAGCATCGCCGCGGTCAGACGTGGCCGGTTGTCACCGACGATCGCGATGTTCTCGCCGCGGCGCAGACCCAGGTCCTTCAGGCCGGCCGCCACCCGCTCGACCTCGGCGGCCAGCTGCGCCCAGGTCCAGATCTGCCAGATGCCCAGATCCTTCTCGCGCAGGGCCGGTCGAGCCGACCGCTTGCGCGCGTGCTCGGCAAGCAGTTTGGGGAAGGTGGTCACAGGGTCGCCAGCCGCGGCGTCGACGTCGGCCATCGCATTTCTCCTCCAGTTCGGCGGCGGACGGGGCCCTGGCCCGGTCCGGATGCCGGCGCGGCTTTCGCCTTGCGCCACGCGGCTGGCCGGTCTCGTGCGACCCGACTTCCGCGGGCGGAAAGTGTAACCGCTGGCTCACGGTATAGTTGTCATCGAGACGACAAACCGGCGCGAAAACGGCCGCCGGTGCCAAGTCGCTCACGGAAACGCCCGGGAGGCCCGATGCGGGAGCTGGACGATCTGCTGGAAGTCAGCGCCTGGTGGCCGACGCTGACCGCCGAGCAACGGCAGCGGGCGCGCGCATCCATCCGCGTGGTGGATGTCGGCGCCAGCGGCTTGGTCGTCGACCGGGGCGACCCGGTTCGATCCTGGATCGGTGTCGTCGACGGCCTGGTCAGCCTGTGCAACACCGACCGGCGCGGCAAGACAGTCGTCCTGGCCGGCATCGTACGCGGCGGCTGGTTCGGCGAGGGGTCGGTGTTGAAGAACGAACCCCGTCGCTTCCAAGCCTACGCCACCCGCGACTGCCGGATCGCACACATGCCGAGCGATGTCTTTCTCTGGCTGCTCGACAACAACATCGGCTTCAACCGCTTCGTGATCCTGCAGCTCAACGAGCGGCTGGGTTTCTTCATCTCGGCGCTGGAAAGCCAGCGCCTGTTGAGCCCGGAAGGGCGGCTGGCCCGCTGCATCGCGCAGTTCTTCAATCCGCAGCTCTATCCGGCATCCGATTCGCAGCTGAACTTCACGCAGCTGGAGCTGGGCATGCTGAGCGGCCTCTCCCGGCAGCGCGTCAACCAGGCATTGAGGGTCTTGGAGGACAGCGGCCTGATCGAGGTCCGCTACGGCGCGGTCAGCGTGGTGTCAGTGGACGGATTGATGCACTACGGCGAAGCGTGACCCGCCCGCAGCTATGTGACGAACAAAAAAAAGGGCCCGTACGCGCGGGCCCAACTAAGCGATGTGATTTTTCACCGCTTGGAGACACCGCAAGACTATTGCGCTTCGCTGACGAATGCCTGACGGCCGGCCACGAATCATGATCGGCGTCAAAGAGCAGGGCCGTGTTGTTGCAATTTTTCACCCAAGGAACCGACGCGCGAAGGCCGACAGCGACTTGCGGATCGCCTCCACGTGACCAGGATCGACCGCCAGCGAGGGCTGCGGCTCGAACAGCGCCCGGATCTGATCCGCATGGGCGTGGGCGTCGCGCTCACCCAGCTCGATCAGCTCGCTGGTGAACGCAGGCTCGAACAACAGATAGCTGGCCAGGGCCATGCCATTGGCCTCGGTGGCACCGAAGGTCTTGAGAAAACTGCGCACCCGCGGCGGCAGCTCGCGCACGTGGCGTAGCGCGATCGCCTCCAGCGGCTCGCTGGGCGAGATCGCCAGCACGTCGATGGGGCGAAACGGGAATGCCTCCGGCAGCTCGCGATTGAGCAACTCGAGCGCATTGTTGATGCGCCGAATCTGGTCGATCTCGGCAGGCAGGGCGTCGTAGAAGACGCTGGCCAGCGCGTGCCCGGCCACCTGGGCGAGTGTCGGCGAACGCTGGCCGGAATCCTGCCGCACCGCGAACATCGACGCCCTTTCCTCGGGCGACACCGATATGGCGAGGATGCGGTGCGCGCCTGCCTCCACCAGGGGCAGCAACGGCGCGCTCTGGCGCATCGAGCCGTCGCCGAACCACTCCTGACCCGCATCGGTTGCCAGCGAAACCGGTGTGAACACGAACGGAATCGCGCTCGAGGCGGCCAGGTGTTCGATCGTGATCCGCTGACGCAGCGCGACCCGGTCGGCCGACTGCCACTCGCTGATCTCGTGACGCGACTGGTAGAACGTGATGTGTCGGCCCGAGGTATAGCTCGAGGCACCGATGCACAGGGCATCGAAGTGACCTGCCTCGAGATTCGCACTGATTGCGTCGGGGTCGATCATCTCGCGCAGGCTGTCGATCAGGGGCGAGTTGTCGAGAATCGATTCGGGCTGGCGCCGTACCAGTCTCGGCACGGCCAGCCAGGATATCCAGCGTGCACCACGCAGATACCAGTCGAGCATCTCGGTGCTGAACACCTGCTCGGGCCGCATTTCACGCCAGATGTCGCAGAGGTCGTCGGCCGCCTGAGGCCACTGCTCGGCGCGTGCCGCGATGAAGGCGGCGTTGATCGAACCGGCGGAAGTGCCCGAGATGACGCCGTATGGAAACTGCAAGGTCGGCTGGATTTCGGTGATCGCGCGCAGCACTCCCGCCTGATAGGCGGTGCGCGCCCCGCCGCCGGTCAGCAGCAGCCCGAACCCGTTGGCCGGCGACGGGGATTCCGGGGACTGTCCATTCTCGGGCATCGATCGTCTCTTGCTATCTGGGGGGAGCCCAAGTGCAGGCTTCTAAGGCCAAGATAGCATCGACGCGGGCAAACGCCTTTTCGCCGGCGGACGACCGTGGCGGTCAGACCGACGATCGCCGCGGCCGGCACGCGCGTGGCAAGATGGCGGCCATGGACGACACTGCGGCGCCACCCACCGACCGCCTCGCCGGCTTCGAGGTCACCGACCGGTTCGAGCGTTTCGACCAGAAAGACGACGTCTTTCGCCGCTCATGGCACGACCCCGAGATGCGCAGCGAGGCGGCGATGCGCTTCTACCGCACCTATCGCGAGACCCTCAGCGATTGGCGCAAAGCCGATGGCTTTCGCCAGCAGGACTACGCACTGCGCAATGCCGCCTGGCACGTCAGCGACCTGTTCACCGAGGCGCGCGAGCATGAGGATCGGCGCGAGGGCTTCAGCGATGCGTTCAGCCAGAATCGCGAACCCGCCGCCGAGAAGGCGGACATCGGCGACACACGGCAGGCGGCGCGCGAGGTCAAGCGGGCGGCCCGGCTGTTCGGGGCGGCCGACGTCGGCATCACGACCACCGATCCGCGTTGGCTCTACACCCGTAAGTTCAGCGACATGAGCGGTACCGCACGCGAGAACGACATCGCGGCCGATCTCGACCGGGTGATCGTCACGGTGCAGCCGATGGATGCCGCATTGCTGGACACCGTGCCCTCGGCCTTGTCGGGCACCGCCACAGGCTTGGGCTATTCGCACGATGCACTGGTGGTGCTGGCGCTGGCGCAGTACATCCGCAACCTCGGCTACCGCGCGGTGGCCAGCATGAACGACAGTTCGCTTTGCATTCCCACCGCCGTTCAGGCAGGGCTGGGCGAGTACGGCCGGCACGGCCTGCTGATCACGCCGGGTCACGGCCCCCGCGTACGACTGGGCAAGGTGTTCACCGACATGCCGCTGGCCACCGACGAGCCGGTCCGCTTCGGTGTACGGGAGTTCTGCGAGCGCTGTCGGCGCTGCAGCGACGGTTGTCCGGCAAAAGCCATTCCGGACGGCGATCCGAGCACCGCGCGCCACAACCGCTCGAACATCATCGGCATCCGCAAATGGTCGGTCGACGGCGAGCGCTGCTTCACCTACTGGACCAAGCAGAACACCGACTGCGCGATCTGCATTCGCGTGTGCCCGTTCAACCGCGACTTCTCACGCCTGCCCGCCCGGGTTTGGCAATGGGTGGTCCGGCATGGCGTGCGACGCTGGCCTGCGCTCACCGGCTGGCTGGTTCGACTCGACGACCGCCTCGGCCACGGCCGGCGCCGCAAGCCCGCCGACTGGTGGACGCAGGCGGCGCGCCGGCAATGAGCGGTTTCACCCTGGCCGCACCGGTCGGCGCCGAGACCATCGTACGCAAGAGCCGGTTCATCGCGCGCGTCACGCCGGTTGCCGACCGCGCCGCGGCACTTTTGTTGGTGCAGGCCGAGCGTATTGCCCACCCCAATGCGACCCACGTCTGCTGGGCACTGCTGGCCGGTGGCGACTCGGCCGCGAACGACGATGGCGAACCCGGCGGCACCGCGGGCCGGCCGATGCTCGAGGTGTTGCGCCTGCAAGCGCTCGACGGCGTGCTGGCCACCGTCGTGCGCTATTTCGGCGGCGTGAAGCTCGGCGCCGGTGGGCTGACGCGCGCCTACGGCGGCGCGGTCGCCGAGGCCTTGCGCGGTGCCGAGAAGGTGCCGCGCGTGCCGCTGCGCACGCTGGCATTCATGATCCCGTATTCGCTCGAAGGCCGGGTGCGTCATCTGTTAAGCGAGTACGAAGCGGCCGACCTCGTGATCACGCACGACAGCCTGGTGCGCGTGCAGGTCATGGTCCGCGCCCCGGCCGCGCAGGCTCTGATCGCCGCCCTCGAACAGGCCGGCGCGGGCCAGCTCGGCTGGCTGCCCACGCAGCCCACCAGCACCCGGCAGTGAACATCATTGCGCGCGAGCTTGCGTCCGTCGTCACCGGTCGTAGGCGCGGGGTACGCCCTGCCCGACCGGAAAGGCCCGCGGGCCGTATCAATGCCGGTGCGCAGCAACCGGGCGGGCGAGCATCACGGCCGAGGCGGCCATCATCGCCGCGGCCAACACGAACACGATGCCATAGCTGCCCGATGCGTCGCGCATCAGCCCGAACGCGGCCGGCGCCAGCGAGAACAACGCCTGGTTGACCGCGACCGCGAGAGCCACGGCCCTGGCGAGCGTGCGCCCGCGATAGTCGTCCTGCAGGAGGATGGCCGGCAGGGTGATCAGATTGCCCACGCCGGCACCGAACAGCAGACAGCCGAGCGCCAGCACGCTTGCGACGTCGGTGGCCGATAGCAGGCCCACCCCGGCTGCCTGCACCGAAAGGCCCAGCACCGCGACCCGGCGCGCGCCCAGGCGCCCGATCGCCATTCCGTACAGATTGCGTCCGACCAGCGCACTGAACGACACCGCGCCGACCCACGCGGCCGCCTGCGCCACCGGCATCGCCTCGAGCAGGCGGGCCAGCAAATGGGTCAGCAGGCCGACCTGGGCGAACAGCGCGAGCGCGAAGCCGAGCATCACCCGGCGAAACGGCGGATCGCGCATGAGCGCGCTCCGGGAGGCCGGCGCCTGCGCGCGCCCTGCGTCCCGCTCGAGCGCGGCCGGCGGCGCCGGTCCCTGCACGTTTTCCGGATCGGATGGCCGAACGGACATCGGCAAGGAGCGGGCCGCAGCCAGCGGCACCGGCGGGTGGCCGGTGCCGCCGACGACGACCTTGTCCGGCATTCGTGGCGGCTCGTTGTCCACCCACTGGCCGGTCGCCGCCGGTGTCGCGCCGGCCCCGCGCGCAATCGGCAGCGCCAGGACGGCGAGCAGGATGGCCATTCCCACGCCGGCCGTCGTCAGGTCGCTCGCCTCGATGGCCAGGGCCCAGGCCGGTGCCAGGATGATCCCGCCAGCACTTGCACCATTGAGCGCCAACGACAACGCCAGCCCGCGGCGGCGTTCGAACCAGGGGCTGATCAGCGCGTTGACCGCGGCGCTGTTCGTGCCTGCCCAACCGGCGCCGCTGACCATCGCCGCCGCCACCAGCCACGAAACCGCCACGCAGGCAACGGGATCGCGGGCTCGGGTATGGCGACGGCGCCCGCCCGCAGGGCGCTGTCGTCCGCGCCCTTGCCCGCCCACCGATCATCGTCACGAGACGCCATGTGTCGCACCCAATGTCCTGCCGGCGGGCATCGTACAGGTACCGGGTGGACTCAGGACGGCTGATGCATCGGGCGCGCACGACACCCTGGACTGCGTGGTGGTCGTGGTCTGCGCTCCGGCCGCGGCATTGCTCAGCGAGAACCCGAAACCCGCTAGGTTTGCGTGAGGCCGAGTCTTGCGAGCAACGTGGCCAGAAGCCCGTCAGTATCCGACCCGAAACACTGAATCCATGGCGTGTCTTCGACGACAAGAGGCTGACCAGCGTTGGCGCAATCGACGACGCCATCGGCGGCAAGATCGAGGCGTAGCAGGTCCGCCAGTGCCAGCACCTTCGAATCCTGCGTGACGGGATCGCGCCACGGTGCGCCCGGGACTTTGCCCGCCGGCACCTGCAGACTCGCCAGCACCTCGTAGAACATGGCAAGGTCGATGCCGCCATCGTCCGGAAGAACGCCGCCCGACTGATAGTCGCGGTGGCCACCGGAGAGCGTCGTCGCGCGCCAGGCCTCGACCAGGGTGCGCAGATCGTCGTGGGGCGCGTCCCATAGACCGTTGAAAACCTCCGTCGGCACCGCCGCCCGGCGGTCGATAGCGAAACCGAGCGCTTCTGCCACGCGAGCCAGGGACGCGATCTCGAGAGCGAGGCCCGTTCCGGCCCGGTCGAGATCGGCCCTCCGGATGCCGCGCGCGCGGATCAGCTCCGCAAGCGTGACGCGTGGCGCATCGAACAAAGACGTCGGGCCTGCCTTCGGCGACGACACGCGACCGCCAGCGGTGGCCGCAGGCTGCGCCTCGTAGCGCGCGACCCAGGCGTCGGACAAGGGCCCGATGCCGATGTTCGCCGAGATGGCCGGCACCAGCGCCCGCCACGCCGTGCCGGCCGTGAACGGAATCCACCGATCGAGTGCCAGGTCGAAGATCTCGGCGCCGTCGTTACCTCGTAGCTCGACGGCGATCGGCGCCAGCGAACCGTCAATGGGCCGGTAGGTGGCCAGACCGGATCCGTCGGTCTGGCTTCGGCCGATCTCACTGCCGCTCTCGTCGAACACCACGACCGTGGCCCAGCGCACGAGCATGCGCGCTCCGACCGCGATGCCACCTTGTCCGTCGGCGCCCACGCCGACTGTCCGCGCCTGAGCGGGCACCCGAAAACCGAATGTGCCTGTGAAGCCCGGCGTCAACACCGGCTTGGCGGCGCCGTCGGATTGCACGGGGGATTCGGTCGCACCGGCGATGTCGGCACGGCCATCGCCGCCACATGCCTGAAGCGCGGCCGATGCCAGGATGGCGACCGTCAGACGTGTCCAGGGGCTCATCATCACGACCTCTTCCATCTTGCTTGCGACCAACGCACGACATTAGTGTTGAAGGCTGGCGCAGGCAATGCGCAATGCCTCGAGAACCCCGCATCTCTGCGCCCTCGCGGAACAATCGGCAGCAACACCGGTAGGCGCCGCCTCGAGCGGCCCCCGGCCCTTGTCGAAGATTCCGGAACGCCGGCGAGGTCCCGGAAGCCGCGGATTTGCCCGTGGCGGCGGCCGGGACATCGTTCGAAGTGCGACACTCCTCCCGATGGCAGCGGACAGCGCTGTGTTCCGGAGATTCCCGCGTCCCTGGCTCGTTCCGCCCGACTGGCGGGAAGATTGTCGGCCGGTCGGGCGGAAGCCGAGCCCGGATGCGTCCCGATCGACTCACCCCGTAGAGTGCGTACATGAATCCGAGCAAGGTCGACAGAGCGAGCACGCAAAAACTCACCGATCTTCCCAACGTCGGTCCGGCGATGGCGCGGGATCTCGAGAGCATCGGCATCCATGCGCCGGCCGATCTCGAGGGCCGCGACGCCTGGGTGCTGTACCAGACGCTGTGCGAACGTTCCGGCGCGCGCCAGGATCCCTGCGTTCTCGACACGTTCATGTCCGTCGTCGACTACGCCAACGGGGGCATCCCGAAACCATGGTGGGCGTACACCGAGGAACGAAAACGCCGCTACGGGCGACGCCTGCCCGGCGAGCGGCGCCCGCGATGATTGGCTTCGGAACGCGGGTTTCGCGACCACGGATCGCCGCCCGCTGGCGGGCAATTCGTCGCGCCGCGAAGCGCGTCGATGCCCGTGTCGCCGTTCTGTTGCTCGCGTGTCTGCCGGGCGCGTGCGCGTATCTCGAACACGTCGCCATCCAGTCCGAGTACGAGCGGCTTCAGCACGCCGATCCGCGCCAGATCATTCTGAAGCACATGGTCGAACGCGATACGTTCTTCGTCGTCGGCCAAACCAACGACACGGGCACGGTCTACACCGGCGTTCCACTGGCCGTGGCAGCGTACTCGAGCAAGTTCAAGCCGCACGAGCTTGTCGACACGATGGTTCCCGTCGTCGCGGGAACGCATTTCGGTTTGAATCTGCCGGCCGGCGATTTCGACTTGCTGGTGTTTGCGGATCTGAACGCGGATCGGGTTTTCGATTCGGCAGAGGTGGTCGGCCAGGCCCGGCTGTCACTGAACCGGACGACCGTTTCCGACAAGATTCTCGATCGCATCGGCGTCGAGCTGTCATCGCCGCGTCGAATCGCGTGGGCCGATCCGATCGCGGCGCCGGCCCAGGCCGGGCCGCGGCCATCGCTGTTCTATCCCACGGGTAGCATCCGCAGCCTCGACGACCCACTGTTCGACAGCAACATGGCCACCCTCGGGATGTATGACCCCGCATCGTTTCTGGAGCGGGCGCCCACCATGTTCTACGCGCTGGAGGAAGACCTCCCCTACAAGATTCCGGTGGTATTCGTGCACGGTGCTGGTGGATCGGCTCGCGACTTCGAGCCGATCGTGTCCCGACTGGATCGGAACCGCTACAAGCCCTGGTTCTTCTACTATCCGTCCGGCGGCGACCTCGATCAACTGGCCGAGCTCTTCCACAGGATCTTCCTCTCCGGCACAGTCATCGATCTGGTCGAGATGCCCATGGTGATCGTCGCGCACAGCATGGGCGGGTTGATCGTGCGGGAAGCGCTGAACAAGGTCGGCGGCCGTGCGAAAGAGACCCGGGTCGGCTTGCTCGTCACCATTGCCAGCCCGTTTGGCGGACATCCGTCCGCGGCTCTGGGCGAAAAGCACGGCATGCTCGTCCTGCCTGCGTGGCGGGATCTGAATCCGGATAGTCGTTTCATCGGGCGGCTGTTCCGCAAGCCGCTGCCGGACAGCGTCCGATACCACCTGCTCTATGCCTACGACAATCCGTCGGCCGTGAAGCTGAGCAAGAACAGCGACGGTGTCGTGCCGCTGTCGAGCCAGTTGCGGCCCGAGGCACAGCGCGAGGCCGCGAGGCAGTTGGGACTGGAGAGCGGTCACGCCGACGTCCTCGCGAACGAGTCGATGATCGCTCACCTGTTCGGCAACATGGGTCGCGTGGAGAACTTCTTTCCGGAATCGCATCTGCGGGTATTGCGCCTCGGTGGCTACGATGTGCCGCTGTCCGAGGGCTACAGCCCGATCATGCGATACATCGTCGCCAACCTGGGCCGGTATTGGATGGCGATCTCGAAAGGCGTTCTCGAACCCATTCATCCTGAGCAGGAACGGTTCGTTCGGGCCGTGCGCGGGGAGGAACCGCCAAGCCGCGATGTCGTGAGGGAATGGATACGGTTTCTCGGTGAGCACCCTGGCATCGATGATGATCCCAGACCCGGGGTTCGAAGCGACCAAGCGCAACGAGATGCTTTCGTTTGCGGTGTCGACTGTGCGGCTCCTCGGCAGTGAAGCCGCTACAAGTAACTAGTGTCGTGTCGCCAATCAGGCCCGCTGCGGCGGACTCGACGCATGCGCCATGCACACGATGCGCAATCGGCGTGGCGTGAGTCGGGCCGTCGACCCGTCAGTACGGAAAGTTCGCGATTCGAACCTGCCGATCGATGCCGAGCTCGTCGTCGACGGCGGTGATACCGATGCCGAAAGAGTCCCGCTGCGTATCGTCGAGATTCGGCTCGTGGATCAGCTCGGCCATGATCAGCAAGTGAGGAAGCGGAACGGGCACCTGAGCGACCAGGTAAGTCTGAGATTCGTGGATGACGCGTATCGGTCCTTCTGCGGAGACATCCTCGCCAATCTGCACGACCTGGGTCCCGCCGGCGGGGCGTCCATCGCCGGGCGCCAGATCGACGACCGCGTAGACGAACCTGTCCGTCAGATGCAGGGCATCGATCCGTGGCTGCGCCGATGACGAGGCCTGCGGAAGCGGTACTGCGGTCCAGGCCGATCCATCACGGCCAGGACCGAGCGCGGCATCGGCCACGGCGCTGCTTCCGATGACGTAGAGCATCTCGCCGGCATACGCCCAGACGCCTCCGTCGAGATCGCGTGTCAACTGCCAGCGTCGACCAACGTCCGGCATCGCTCGACAGCTCCCGTCCCGGGTGTCGTGTAGACAGTTGCGCTGCGCATCGAGCAGCCACATGGCGTCGTCGTCGATCCAGGCGAAGTCGCCGATCACGGCCGGCGCCTGAAAGGAGGCCACCTGACCGGGAAGTACCCGCTCATTGATCCGCAGGAATTCACCCGCGTTCGCGGCGAGGCGCGAGCGCAATCCATCGATCTCACCACCCAGCGTGAGGCTGCCGTCGCCGAGCAGGAAAGCAAACTGCCCACCCTGTGCTTGCGCCGCCAACAATGGTCTGCCATGCGATGGCGCAGGTAGCAACGGCAGGAGATCGAAGCCAGCGAATCCATTCTGCAGCGACCGCGCAGGCCCGGCGAGAGTCGCCGTCGCCGGATCGGGACTGCCGACGAAATACAGCCGATGACGAAGCGGCGTCGGCTTTTCCGAGTCGAGCAACGAGAGCAAGACGCCCATCAGGTTCAGATTGCGGATTTCGGCCCCGTGTGCGAGTGGTACCGGGTCAGCAAGACTGCTGTCACGCTCGACCCGGGTGGCGAGCACCGACCCGGCGAGGTCTTGTTCGAGCAGATACAAGGCGCCGGCATAGACCATGTCGGCATTGCTCAGCGCGAAACCAGACACCCCTGTCGCCTGCGCTAGTTCGAGTCGACCGAGTACCGCGGCAATGCGGGGGAAACTCGCCACGCCGAAGCATTGCATCGACGGATGGCCGTAGACCAGCAATGGGCCTCCTGCTTCGGCGCAGTCGAGCGCATCGTCTTCGGCCAGATCCGAGCGCAGCAGCCACGACGAGGTGATCAAGGGCGAGACCGGCGCGACTGGATCACGCGTGGTCTGCTCCGTTCCGGCAATCGGTGGCACTTCGAAACCGGCAAGCAACTCGTAGAACCGGGCGACGTCGATCCCCCCGTCGACCGGCAGATCGCCGCCGGCCTGGTAACCCCGTCGCCCTCCCGAAACCGTGGCGCGCCGCAGCGCATCGACCATGGTCGATCGATCGCCGGTCGGCGCGCTCCAGAGTCCGTTGTGCAACTCGGCCGGCCGTTCGACCCGCCGATCGAGGGCAAACCCGAGCACCTCGGCATAGCGCGCCAATCGGGCGACTTCACGTGTCAGCGAGCTCGCCGCGAGATTCAGATCATCGACGTCGATTCGGCGCGCGCGGATCAGTTCCCCGAGCTTGGTACGCCGGCCGACTACGATGGGTGCCTCGGCAACGGATGCCGGCTTGCGATTGCCGGCCGCGACCGATGGCCGGTCGAAATAGCGCGAGACCCAGGCCTCCGACAGCGGCCCGAGCCCGATATTGCCGGATACGACCGGCACCAGCGCACGCCAGACGGTTGTAGCCGGAAACGCAACCCAACGATCCAGGACCGGATCGAAGATCTCCGCCTGGTCGTTGCCCTGCAATTCGACGCCGATCGCTGCCAACGAGCCGTCGGGGGGCCGATAGGTGACCAGCCCGGTGTCGTCGGTCTCGGCGCGACCGATCTCGATGCCGCTCTCGTCGAACACCCGAACGGTGGCGCCACGAACCAGAAAGCGCGCACCGATTGCGATGCCACCCTGTCCATCGGCTCCGACACCCAGCACGCTGGCCTGCTCCGGCAGCCGATAGCCGAAATCGCCGGTGAATCCGGCAGTCAGACCCGATTTGGATGCGGGGTCGGAACCGACGTCTCCCGTGCTGGCCTCATTCGCGGAATCGTGGTCTCCGCCACAGGCATGCAGCGTTCCGACCAGTATCGCGGCCAGGACCGCTCCTCTGCCAAGCAAGCGTTTTCCGTTCATTGCGCACGGACCTTCTCATTGAATTGGCAACTCGGCGCCAATCAGACGCGTGGACGAACACAGTCGAACGCCGTAAGAACCCCGCTTCGGCCAGCACGCCCCCCCCCTTCCCGGGATGGGCCCATTCGATTCCCGAGTTTCAGGGCAGGTTCCAGCACGCTTCCTGACACGACAATCCCATGGACATGGGAGCCAGCTCATTCCCGACCACGTCGTAAGCGCAGACCGCGCGCCGCGGCTGCGTGGGACAGGCGCCAGCCCGGTTCGCCCGATGCTGCGCGTAACCGAGAACGAAAACGATTTCCGTGATGAAAGTCGCACGCGGAGGCTTTCGATCGACGGCCGGCGGAATCCGCCGCGTGAACGGCCGGCAACCGTCTATCGCCGGCGACGATCGGTCGATAGAGTCGCTATCGAGTCCCTGGCACGGATGAACAGACATCGAAGCGTCGATGCGGTGCGATCGTCATCGCGACGTTCGCCATCCGCGGTCCAACTGCCAGGCCGTCTGCAATCCGCAAGAAGAACAAGCATCGCCGATGACCGAACTCAGTCCGCCCGCTCGCGATTCCGTGGCAATGGGTCGATTCGCCAACCCAGGCCCTGCCGAGAGGCCGACCGACAGTCGCGATCGAACCTTGCTGCTGCTCCTGGTGGCATTGCTGCTCGCCGCCTGGAACCTCGGCGAGCATCTGGCATTCGATTCGGGCGACCGCATCGGCTACTGGCTCGGTGCGACCGGTGGCTTCATGTTCATCGCCTTGTTCGTCTATCCGCTGCGCAAGCGGATCCGCTGGCTGTCCGGCCTGGGTCGGCTCAAACACTGGCTCGCGCTGCACGTCTTTTTCGGGATCGGCGGACCCGTTCTGATACTCCTGCACGCACGCTTCAGCGTCGGCTCCACCAACGCCGCGGTCGCACTCGCCAGCATGCTGATCGTGGCGGGCAGCGGTGTGATCGGCCGCTACCTGCATGTGCGCGTCAACCGCGGCCTCCATGGCGAGAAGAGCGAACTCGCGAGCCTGGTCCGTGAAGCCGGCCTCGCCGATCGACGCATGCGCTCGCGACTGGCCTTCGCACCGGATCTCGAGGCCGAACTGCTCGCGCACGGCGACCGGTTCGCGCCAGCCACGATCGACCGCACGAGCCGGGTCTGGCGACTGTTCGACCTGACTCGACGATCGCACTCATTGCGCCGCCGCAGCCGCCTCGTCTTGCGCGACAGGCTCGCGTCGCTGAGCGCCGAACGCGGCTGGTCGGCAGAGAAGACGGCGGTGCACCTGGCGCAAGCCACCGGCTTCGTCGAACGCTACCTGAGTTCGGTGGCGCAAGTCGCCCGTCTGGCCGCCTACGCGCGACTGTTCGCGCTCTGGCACGTGGCCCATGTGCCGTTCGTCTACCTGTTCGTGCTCTGCGCGCTGTTTCACGTCCTGGCGGTTCACGCCTACTGACACTGACGGTGCTCGTGTTCCGCCTTGCCATCCTTCTTCGACTGGGCCTGCTGGTGATCGCCTCGTTCGTGCCTGCCACCGCCGCAGCCGTTTCGCTGGAGTCGCTGCTCTCGCCAGGGCCGCTGATCGGCGCACACGCGCGCTTCGAAGAAGAATGCTCCGCCTGCCATGCCCGCTTCGACCGCAGCGCACAGAACGAGCTCTGTCTGGCCTGCCACCAGGAAGTCGCCAACGACATCGCCGCCAGGACCGGCCTGCACGGCAGGCGCGTCGAGCGCGAGTGCCGCATCTGCCATACCGATCACGCGGGTCGCCGGACCGCACCGAGCACGATGCGTGATGCCGAGTTCGATCATCGACAGACGGACTTCACGTTGCGGGGCGCTCATACCGCGCTGACCTGTACGGCCTGCCATCGACCGAACACCCGTCGCCGGGACGCTCCCTCGACCTGTCACGCCTGCCACCGCGAGCAGGACGTGCACCAGGGCGCCCTGGGAAACGACTGTGCGAGCTGCCACACCGAGAAGGCCTGGAACCAGGCACGCTTCGATCACGGCAAGACCGGCTTTCCGCTCACCGGCGCGCACATGCCGCTGAG
Organism: Burkholderiaceae bacterium; assembly: GCA_041396685.1. Lineage (GTDB taxonomy): Bacteria > Pseudomonadota > Gammaproteobacteria > Burkholderiales > Burkholderiaceae_E > JAUIAI01. Next base: position 87,506 of record JAWKYD010000007.1, on the reverse strand, counting down.
GTGCGACAGCTGTCACGCGACGCGTCGCTATGACGAGGCCGACAAGACCTGCGTCTCATGTCACGCGAAGGATGATCGCCACCAGAAGCGCTTCGGACCGGGTTGCGCCGACTGCCACTCGACGACACGCTGGTCCGACACGAGCTTCGACCACCGTCGCGACGCCCGCTTCGCCCTGCGCGGGCGGCACGCGGCCATCGAATGTCAGGTCTGTCACACGGCCCCGGTTGGCGAGCAGAGGCTGGCCAGCGCCTGCATCGCCTGTCATCGCGATGACGATGCCCACGAGAGCACGCTCGGCAGCGACTGCGCGAGCTGTCACGACTCGCGGGCCTGGAAGCCAGCGGCGGGCTTCGAGCATGACAAGACCCGCTTCCCGCTGCGCAATGCCCACGCCCGCAAACCCGTTCGCTGCGCCAGCTGCCACCAGTCTCCGAAGCAGATGCGCGACACGGTGGCCACCTGCGTGAGCTGCCATCGCGCCGACGATCGTCACGATGGCCGCCTGGGACCGCGCTGCGAACAGTGTCACGACGATAGCGGCTGGGCGAACTCGCGCTTCGATCACTCGAGGACCCGGTTCGCACTACTCGGTCGGCATGCCGCAACGGAGTGCAAGGCCTGCCACCGCAACCCGGACATGGGCGATACGCCGACGCGCTGCGAGGCCTGCCATGCGGACGACGACGATCACGGCGGCAGGCTCGGATCGGATTGCCAGCGTTGCCACAATCCGCGCGACTGGGGATCGTGGCACTTCAATCACGCCCGGAGCACGGGCTTCGCTCTGGACGGTGCCCATCGGCGTTCGAAGTGCGAGAGCTGCCATGTGCAGCCGGTGAAAGCCGGCGCACCGATTCCGCGCGTCGACTCGCGCTGCGGTGCGTGCCACGTTGCGGACGATGTCCACGACCGGCGTTTCGGGCTCGCCTGCCAGCGCTGTCACTCGACCGAGACATGGTCCGAACCGCTCGATTCCGGGGGCCGGCGATGAGTGGGACGCGCACACCGATGCGGCATCGGCCGGCCGGCCTGCTGGCACGGGCACTGATCTGGCTGTTACTGGCGCTGCTCGGCGCTGTAGGCCACGCGGCGCAAGGCTCCGAAGCGTTCGACCATCTTCGAACGGGCTTCCGGCTCACGGGCGCCCATCGCCACGTCGAATGCGAGTCGTGTCACGTCGGCGGCATCTTTCAGGGCACCCCGCGTGACTGCCGCTCGTGTCATACGAGCGGATCGAGGCTGTCGCAGGGCAATTCCGTGATCGGCACGGGTCATATACCAACTCTGGAGCGCTGCGAAAGCTGTCACACGACCCGCGCATTCGTCGGCGCCCGCTTCCGGCATCTCGGAGTGCTCCCCGGCAACTGCATCAGCTGCCACAACGGCCTCACCGCCGAAGGCAAACCCGCTGCGCACCCACCGACCCAGGATAGCTGTGACAACTGTCATCGCAGCGGTGCCAGCTGGGCTGCTGCGAGAGTCGACCACAACCGCTTCAATGCGACCACGGTCTGCGGCTCGTGTCACAACGGCCGGTCGGCAAGCGCAAAGAATGCCGCCCACATTCCCGATGGCGGGTTGAACTGTGGCAGCTGTCACTCGACAAGGCGGTGGTCTCCGACGACCTGGAATCACACCCAGACCGTGGTCGTCGGACAATGCACGAGCTGCCACTCCGGTGCCTATCCGCCGGCCACCGGGCGGCCGGCGAATCACGTGCCGGTGCAGGCCGTGGCGCAAATCGCGTCGGCCGGCTGTGACGCCTGCCACCGCAGTACCTCGAACTGGCTGCCGGCCCGCGTACACGACAGTTTCTCGATCGCCACCGACTGCCAGATCTGCCACAACGGCGCCTACGCCGGCGCCGAGGGCAAGCCGAACACGCCCAACCACGTCGGCGTGACGACCTGCCAGCAGTGCCACAACGCGAATCAACCCTGGTCGGCGGCCACGTTCGCGCACTCGCCGGCGAACGCGGTCGGCACCGGCACCTGCGACAGTTGCCACAACGGTTCCACCGCTGTCGGCAAACCGGCATCGCACATTCCGACGACGCCCGGCGCGCCGCCTTGCGATACCTGCCACCGCTCACAAACCGGTTTCACCGTGTCGGTGACCATGGATCACGCCGCGGTGGCAGCCACGTCGTGCAAGAACTGTCATTCGGGCGCTTTTGCATCCCAGGGCGCGTCGGCGAAGCCCGCCAACCACATTCCCGAGAGCCAGCTGCTCAATGGTGCGGCGCTGGACTGCAACGCCTGCCACCGCAGCACCACGAACTGGAGCTCGATGAGCATGAATCACAACGGCAGCCAGGGCTCTGGCGCCGACTGGTGCAAGGGTTGCCATCTCTCGGGCAGCAACTATCTGGGCGACATGCAGACGCGCACGCTCACGCATCGCAGGTCGAGCACTGGTGCCATCGACTGCTCGACCTCCGGCTGCCATCGCCCGCTCGGCAACGAGGGTCAGCCCTACCGCGAATGGTGAACGATGAACGATAGCCGAGCACGACGATTCCTGGTGGCTTACGTGCCGATCGCAGCGGGGGTCTGGTCGACGGTGGGTCGCAGCGTGGTGGCGATGCTGCTGCTTGCGATCGCGGGCTTCGTCGCCGCGCAGTCCCTCGATGGCATCGACGTACTGCGCGACCGTGGCGACGCGCTGCTGGTGCTGCGCTTTGCCTCCGACATTCAGCTGCTACGCTCCGATCAGACCGCCTCGCGCGACCGGGTGCGCATCGTCTATCGCCTGGTGGGCCAACCGGTGAACGGCGCCGACGGCAATCGCACGACGCGGCGCCTCGGTCCGCGCAACGGTCTGCCGCACATGGCGATCGAAGACCGCGGCACACCTGGCGCCGATACCCGCGAGATCGTGCTCGCGGCGCGTGCGCCGCTCGACATCGACGTGCGCGCCGGCCGCGACCGCCAGTCGATCGTGCTGCGTCTGAAGGGGCTTGGGGCGAGCGTCCGCCCGTCGCAAGCAGCCGTGACGGGTGCAATCGGCGAGACCGGCGACGACGGTGCCGACACCCGCTTCGAGATCGTTCTCACCGTGACCACGACAGGGGACCAGGCGCCGGTGATTCCGGGCAGCCTGCAGGGCATACGGATCTCCCGACGGCCGATCGAGCGGGCCGGCCGGCCGGCGGTCGAATGGGTCGCCGGTGATTTCGCGTCCCGCGCGCAGGCCGAGCGGGTCGCCCGGTCGCTCACGCGCTTCCCGAACGCTGTCGTACGCAACGCGCAGGCAGCAGCGCGCGGGGCCGAAGCGGTAGAGCGCGGCACGGCGGCTGCGGCGCGACGGGTGCGTCCCGCGCCAACCGGGACACAAGGCCCTGCCGCCGACCGATCGAACGAGCGACTGGCCGCCGGACTCCTGCAGCGCGCGCGAGCTTCCTTTGAAGAGCAGGACTACGGCACCACGCTCGATCTCCTGGATGAGCTGCTGAATCTGCCGCCGACCGCGCAGCACCCCGAGGCACTCGAACTGGCCGGTCTTGCAAGACTGCGCTCTGGCGATCCGCGGCGGGCGCGCATCGAGTTCGAGTCGTATCTTGAGACCTACCCGGGCAATGAAGGCGCGGACCGCGTCCGTCAACATCTCGCCACCATCGACAGCGCGACGACGACCGTCGCCGCAGCGGCGGCACCGGTCCGCGAGCGCAATGGGCGATCGGAGACCACCGTCAGTGCGTCAGCATCGAGCACCTACTACGGCGGCAATGGCCGCTATCGCAGCCAGGACTTCGAGGACTCGCCGATCAGCGGATTGCCGGTGGCGGCGGGCGAGGAGGTCCTGACCCCGGACAAGAGCAGCCAGCTGATCTCGGACGTCGATCTGCGTTGGCGCGATCGCAACGAGTCGCGCGAACTGGGCTTCGTGATCCGCGATTCCTATCTCGCCGACTTCGAGCGCTCGAACCGCAATCGCCAGCGCTTGTCATCGGCGTATCTCGACTACAAGTCATATGAGAACAAGTTCGACCTGCGCCTGGGCCGACAGTCGCCACGCGGCGGTGGGGTCATGGGCCGCTTCGACGGCGCCCGGCTCGCCTGGCGCGGCATCCCCGACTGGACGCTCGGCGTGGTCGCGGGTCAGCCCGCGGACGACCTGTTCCAGACCCGACGCGACTTCGTCGGCGCCTCGGTCGACGTCGATGGCATCGGACCGGGTCTGGGCGCGGGCGTCTACGTGATCCGCCAGAGCATCGACGGCGCGACCGACCGCCAGGCGGTGGGCCTCGAGGGCCGCTACCTGAACGGCGGGGTTTCGGTGTTCTCGCAGATCGACTACGACCTCGACTTCCAACGCACCAACATCACGAGCGTGCAGGCGACCTGGCTGCGCGACGAAGGCACGACCTTCAATGCCTTGTTCGACCGGCGCGCGCTGACGATGCTGAGCCTGGGCAATGCACTCGCATTCATCGACCCCGCCAATCCGGTGCTGCCCTCGACCCTGTCCGATGTGTTGAACGGCACCACGACCGAGGCGCTGCGCGGCAGTGTCGCGGCCACCACGCCCTACGTCAGCCAGGCGAGCATCGGCGCCACCAGGCCGTTCGGTGAGCATTGGCGTGCGAGCGCCAGTCTGCAAAGCGTGGAGACCGGCGCCATTCCGCCGATTCCCGGCCTGGCCGGCTTCGAGCAGGGGCGCCCGGCAAGCGGCCGGACGCTGACCAGCACCCTGTCGCTGGTCGGACTGAATCTGCTGTCCAGACGCGACGTCAACGTGATCACCGCCAGTCATATCTCGGGCAGCACGCTGAGCGGTCTGCTGATCTCCGTCAATGGCTCGTATAGCGTCGGTCAGAACTGGCAACTGGAGCCGACGTTGCAGTTCTACCGCGATGAATCGACCCACGGCGACACGAACGAGCGCTGGACCCCCGGCCTGCGCGTGACCTACCGCGGCTGGAAGCATTTCTCCCTCGAGAGCAACCTGACCTGGGAGACCGGACGCGCGCATCGCGTCGACTTCAACGACCAGACCCGGACCACCGAGGAATCGACGCGCCGCATCGGCTACTCGCTCGGGCTGCGCTACGACCTTTGACAAACACAGGAATCGACTCGATGAATGAATCCCTGGACGATCTGCGTGCACGCCTTCACCAACTCGATCGCCTGCGCAACGAGGGTGTGCTGTCGGACGACGAGCATGGCAACGCGCGCCGTGAGCTGGAGCAGCAGGTCGTGGCCAGCGTGGTCAGCGGGCCGACGGCGCTCAAGCGACGCCTGACGCCGGCACTGACGCTGGTGGTGGTGGCCGTCGCGGCCAGTCTCGGTACGGCTGCCGTGATGCGCTCACCGGCCACACCGGCACCGCGACTCGCCGCGGTTGGTGCAGTGGGCGGCGCGCTCGGCGACGGCAATGCATGGGCCGGTTCGCTGAGCGCGTTCATGGCGGCCAAGCCGGGGGCAGCAGACAGCGGACCGGCGCCGCACGCCACCGGCTTCGACGACATCCGCCGCATGGTCGAAAGCCTGCGCAATCGCCTGGACGAACAGCCAGACGATCCGCAAGGATGGGCGATTCTGGCACGCTCCTACAGCGTGCTCGGAGAGCACGACAAGGCGGTGCCGGCATTCGAGCGTGCGCTCACCGGGAGCAACGACGATGCATCCTTGCTTGCCGACTACGCGGATGCGCTCGCCGTCACCCAGGGGCGCAGCCTGGAGGGTCGGCCGAGCGATCTCGTTCAGCGTGCGCTGGTGATCGATCCGGTCAACACCAAGGCGCTGTCGCTTGCCGCCAGTGCGGCGTTCAGTGCCGGCGACTACAGATCCGCCGTGACCTACTGGGAGAATCTGGTCGCGACCGCGCCCGAGGACCACCCGTTGCGGGCGCCCGCCGTGGAAGCGCTCGAGGAGGCCCGGGCAAAAGTCGCCGTCCCCACCGATGCCACGCCGATGTCGTCGCGGCAGCCGGGATGAACGAGGCCGCCCTCTACGCCGCGGCTCTGGCCACGATTCTCCTGCTCTACTTCAGACATCGCGCCAGCGCACGGAGCGCGGACCGGCATCGCCTGCAGGAGGCTGAGGCCGCCGGGCTGCTCGAGCCGCCCTCGTTGCATCCTGTGGTCGACGATGCGGCATGCATCGGTTCGGGGGCCTGTACCCGTGCCTGCCCGGAGAAAGCTCTTGGCGTCGTCGACGGCAAGGGCGTACTGGTCAACGGCTCGGCCTGCATCGGCCACGGTGCGTGCGCGGCCGCCTGTCCGATGGACGCGATCCAGCTGGTGTTCGGCACCGCCACGCGCGGTATCGACATTCCCCGCCTGAGCTGCGACTTCGAAACCAACGTGCCGGGCATCTTCATCGCCGGCGAGCTGGGCGGCATGGGCCTGATTCGCAAGGCTGCCGAGCAGGGACGCCAGGCGATGCAGGCGATCGCGCGGCGGCTCGCCGACGTCGGCGCGGTGGCGACCGACTGTGACGTGCTGATCGTGGGCGCGGGCCCGGCCGGATTGTCGGCCGGACTCGCGGCGATCGAGCTCGGCCTGACCTATCGGATCATCGAACAGGAGTCCTCGCTCGGCGGCACCGTGTTCCACTACCCGCGCGGCAAGATCGCGATGACCGCGCCGGTCGTTCTATCGCTGGTGGGCAGACTGCAGCTCGGCCGGATTTCGAAGGAAGAGCTGTTGTCGATCTGGCAGGACATCGTCGCTCGAACCGGCCTTCGGATCATCTTCGGCAGACGCATGCAGGGCGTTCGCGCACGAGGTGACGGCGGCTTCGAGGTTCGAACCAGCGACGGCGATTTGTCCGCCCGCGCGGTGTTGCTGGCGATCGGCCGTCGCGGCACGCCACGGCGGCTCGACGTACCGGGCGAGGACACAGCGAAGGTCGTCTATCGGCTGATCGATGCAGAGCAGTATCGCGGCCAGCGGGTGCTGGTCGTGGGCGGGGGCGACAGCGCACTGGAGGCGGCGATCGCGCTCGCCGAACAGCCGGGAACCCGCGTCACGCTCTCGTATCGTCGCCGCGCATTCTCGCGGGTCAAGCCCGCCAATCGCGACCGACTCGCGCAACTGGCGGACGATGCACGCCTGCGCGTCAGTCTGGAATCCGAGGTATTGCGCATCGATGACGACCACGTCTTGCTACGAGCCGGCGGCGATGAACGTTCCATTCGCAACGATGCCGTGATCGTCTGTGCCGGCGGCGAACTGCCGACGCCGCTCCTCAAAGACATGGGCATCGCATTCGAAACACACTTCGGACGCTCGCACACCACGATCGCGGTCCGGCACGATCGCGACCGCGGGGCGAACGCCGGGCCGGTGCGTATGGTGCCGGGCGAGCACCTGCCCCGCCATGCGGCGTCGCGGCGGCCCATCGCGCCTGAAGGTGACAGCCACGGCCCCCGGGCGCCGGCCAAGTCGCCGGAGGATCGAGCGCAACACGCCGCATCGGTCGCGCGTCCGGCGAGCTGATCTACCGTCAGTCGATCTGGACGCGTGTCAGCCACTGGACGTGGGCGGTGTCGTTGCTGTTCATGGTCATGAGCAGGCTGTCGCGCGACATCGGTGATCATCGGCGCCTGCGCATCGACCGTGGTCGCGAGTACGACGTCCTACAGAGACTCAGCTATGCCCTGGTCCTGCTGGTTCTCGTGCCGGGCATGGTTCTCACGGGCCTGACCATGTCACCCGGGGTCGAATCGAGCTGGCCCTGGCTGCTTGATCTGTTCGGCGGCCGGCAGACGGTTCGCCTGCTGCATTTCGGCGGCATGCTGATGATCGTCGCTTTCTTCGTGGCTCACATCGCGATGGTGATTCCGGCCGGCCCGCTCAACGAGCTGCGTTCGATGATCACGGGCTGGTATCGCGCCGCGCCGGCACGACCACGAGCGCTGACATGAGCCGATCCACCCACGCCCGTCGACGCCGATGGCGCGCGAATTCCCGGCCAGCGCGATTCGGCAGCGCCAGCGGCCCAACGGTTCGACCGCCCCCCGCACCGACGCGTATCTCGCCGTCAAGGCTGACCGATTTGCCGACTACCGTCTGGGCATTCACGGCATGGTGGAGAAGCCGCTGTCGCTCGGCCTCGCCGCATTGCGTGACATGCCCTCGCGTTCGCAGATCACCCGCCACGACTGCGTCGAGGGCTGGAGTTGTATCGCCCAGTGGACGGGCGTGCCGCTCGCGCACATTCTCGAACTGGCGCGAGTCGATCCTTCCGCCCGCTACGTCGTCTTCCACTGCTACGACGCGCTGAGCGAGACACCCGGTGGTCCCGCCTATTGCTACGAGAGCGTCGACCTGCTCACCGCACGCCATCCTCAGACGATCCTCGCCTACGACATGAATGGCCAGACGCTACCGACCGCCAACGGCGCACCGCTGCGCGTGCGTATCGAGCAGCAGCTCGGCTACGAAATGGCCAAGTACATCCGCGCCGTCGAGAACACCGACGGTCTCGCCGGCATCGCCGGCGGTTACGGCGGCTACTGGGAAGACCGGGGTTATGACTGGTATGCGGGCGCGTGAAGTGGTCGGAACCGGCACCGGCTCCCGACTGCTCGTCGCGACGGTCAGCGCCCGCGATCAGCCGTTGTCGCGAAACGACGGGAACAGGCTCATGCCACCATCGACGAACAAAGTCGTGCCGGTCACGTAGTCGGCATCATCGCTGACCAGCCAGACCGCTGCGCGGGCGACATCCTCGGGGTCGCCGATGCGGCCGTAGGGAATCAATTCGAGCAAGGCCTCGGCAGGCCCGGCCGACGACCAGGCTTCTTCGTTGATCGACGTCTTGATCGCGCCGGGCGCAATGCCATTGATGCGCACGCCGTGGCAGGCGAACTCCTGGGCCGCGCTCTTCATCAACTGCATCACACCACCCTTGGCGGCGGCGTAGTTCACATGACCGGCCCAGGGAATCAACTCGTGTACCGAACTCATGCAGACGATCTTGCCGCGCGCGCGCGAACGATCCGAGCGAGGCTGCTTCAGAAAGCGCCGGATGGCCTGCTGCATGCACAGGAACTGTCCGCCCAGGTTCACGTCGAGCACTTGGCGCCAGTCATCGAGGGACAGGTCGATGAAAGGAGCGTCACGCTGAATGCCTGCGTTGGCGACCAGGATGTCGAGACGGCCCAACTCGCGATCGACCGCGGTGAACATCGCCTCGATTTCGTCCGGCTTGGCAACGTCGGCCTCGACGGCAACCGCGCTCCCCTTGGCCGATCGAATCTCCTGCACGATCGATCGGGCACGATCGGCCTTGCCACGGTAGTTGACGGCCACCGCGGCGCCGGCCTGGGCCAGCGCGCGAGCGACAGCCAGCCCGATGCCCGAGGTGGCGCCAGTCACCAGGGCCGTCTGGCCCTGCAGTTTTCGTTCGCCCATGGTCTGCTCCGCTGACGTCGGCCGCACTGCGCCAGGCGCTCTACCGTGAAACGCAGCGCAGCGAGCCCCGGTGGCCACGGCCGGCACGACCGCACAGCGCACTGCAATCCGCGTTCCCGTTCCGGCGGCTTGCCGGGCATGAGCCTTGCGCCTCGCCCTCTTGGTTGGTCCACCGACGGAGGAACGAACCATTCCAAGCGAAAAACCGCTCGTACTGATCACCGGCGCGTCCGGCAACATCGGCCGCTCGATCGCCAGCGAACTCGCCGACGAGTACGAGATCGTCGGCCTGGACCGCGAGGCTGGCGACGAGCCATTCCCCACGCTGGCCTTCGATCTCGCCTCCGACGAGGCCGTGCAGGCCGCGTTCGACAAGCTCGCGCAACACTTCGGCAGGTCGTTGGCGGCCGTGATCCACCTGGCCGCCTTCTTCGACGCCACCGGCAAAGACAATCCGCTCTACCGGATCGTCAACGTCGAGGGCACGCGCCGCCTGCTCGGCGCGTTGCAGGCGTTCGAGGTCGACCGATTCATCTACGCGAGCACCATGCTCGTGCATCGACCGGTCGAACCCGGTGAGCGCATCGACGAAGACTCGGCGCTCGAACCGCCGTATGTCTATCCGGCCTCGAAGCTGGCCACCGAGGAGGTGATCCACCAGCACCGTGGCGGGATTCCCAGCGCGATTCTGCGCCTGGCCGGTGTCTACGATCGCGAGACGGCGGTGCCAACGCTCGCGCACCAGATTGCGCGGATCTACGAGCGCCAGTTCGAGAGCCATCTGTACTCGGGCTCGCGCCTGACCGGGCAATCGATGCTCCACCGTGACGACATGGTGCGCGCATTCGCGCTCACGGTGGCGGCCCGTGACCGGCTGCCCGACGAGGCGGTGATGCTGATCGGCGAGCCGGACGCACCTGGCTACGACGCCTTGCAGGACGAGATCGGCGAGTTGATTCACGGCCGCGAGACCTGGACGACGTTGCGCGTGCCCAAGACCCTGGCCGCGGCCGGTGCCTGGGCGCAGGCAAAGCTGGAACCGGTGATTCCCGATGCGCTCGATCAGGGCGAGCGGCCATTCATACGGCCCTACATGGTCGAGATGGCCGATGCGCACTATGCCTTGAGCGTGCGGCGAGCCCGTGAGTGGATCGACTGGGAGCCCGAGCACCGATTGCGCGATGAACTGCCGGCCATGATCGCCCACCTGAAAGAGGATCCGGCCCGCTGGTATCGCGACAACGGCGTGACCTCGCCTGTCTGGCTGGACGAGGCCAGCGCCCGGGAGGCCGACGGCGAAGCGCTGCGCCGCGACGCGGAGACGCGCGTGCGCAGCGAGCACGCCCAGCACCGCTGGGCCCACATGGTCAACATCGGGCTGGGCTTCTGGCTCCTGACGCAGCCGCCGCTGATCGGCGTCACCGAACCGTGGCTGCGTTGGGCCGAGTTCTCCCTGGGTGCCGCGCTGGTCGCCTTCGCGATGCTCGCCCTCGGCTGGCAGATGACCTTCGCGCGCTGGGCATGCGCGGCAATCGGCGCCGCAGTCATGGCCGCACCGTTCGTTTTCTGGACCACCAACGCCGCCGCCTATCTGTCCGACACCCTGGTCGGTGCCCTGATCTTCGGATTTGCCGTCTGCACCAAGCCGGAGCCGGGCACCGCACTGGTGGCGCGCGTCACGGGACCGGAGGTGCCGCCCGGTTGGAACTTCAATCCGTCGAGCTGGGTTCAACGCATTCCGATCATCGTGCTGGCCGTGGTCGGCCTGCTCGTCTCGCGCTATCTCGCCGCCTATCAACTCGAACATGTCGACGGTGTCTGGGAGCCCTTTTTCGCCGGTTCGCCCACCGATCCGCAGAACGGCACCGAGGAGATCATCACCTCGAGCGTGTCCCAGGCCTGGCCGGTGCCCGACGCGGCGCTCGGTGCCTACACCTATGCGCTCGAGATCCTGACCGGCATCGTCGGCTCGCGAACGCGCTGGCGGACGATGCCCTGGCTCGTGCTGCTGTTCGGTCTGATGATCGTTCCTCTTGGCATCGTCTCGATCACGTTCATCATCATTCAGCCGATCGTGATCGGTACCTGGAGCACGCTCGCGCTGATCGCGGCGGCGGCGATGCTGATCCAGATTCCCTACTCGCTTGACGAGTTGCTCGCGGTGGCTCAGTTCATGAAGCGGCGCATCAAGGCCGGCAAGCCTTGGCTGCGGGTGTTCCTGTTCGGCGATACCGACGACGAGCAGCCGGCCCGCGCGGACACACCGTCACGACCCGCCCCGGCCTGCCGGGAGCACCGGACGCAGGCGGACGGAAAGGCGGGTGACGCAGCGGCGTCGGGCTACACACCGGGCGCCTTCGACCGCCCGGCCCATGTCGTGCTGTTCGACATGGTCAGCGGCGGCGTCAACCTGCCATGGAACCTTGCGCTCGCGGCCTTGATCGCCATTGCGCTGATGTTCTCGCGCCTGACCGTCGGCGCCGCGGACGGGATCGCCAATGCCGATCATCTGCTCGGCTCGTTGAGCCTGACCGTGATCGCACTTGCCTGTGCCGAACCCGCCCGCATCCTGCGGCTGCTGCTGATCCCGCTCGGCTTCGGGCTGTGCATCGTGCCCTTCGTCTACGAGACCAGCACACTGCATCTCGCGCTCGATGTCGCCTTCGGATTGGCGCTGATCGCGTTGTCGCTGCGGCGCGGCAGGATCACACAGCGCTACGGGGAGTGGCAGCGCTTTCTGGTGTAGACAGCGTGATGCGGGAGCGGCCGCTCGGGCGCAGCACCGGCAGCCTTCGCAGGCTCTTCGAGTAAGCTTCTCGCCATGCACTGTCGGCGTGTGCGCGGCTGACGAGGCGCGGACGTGTGACGGGGCCGGTTTCGGACGGAATCCGCATCATCTGCGGGGCTGAGGGGACATGCTCGCAGTCCTGGCGAATCGAAAACTACCGGCGATTGCTCGGCGCTCCAGGTGGTGGCACTGCTGGGCACCGGCCTCGCGACGATTGCCCTGAGCCTGCTCGCCTACGATCTGGCCGGCGGGCAGGCCGGCCGGGTGCTCGGCACCGTGCTGGCGATCAAGATGATTGCCTATGTCGTCATCGCGCCACTGAGTAGTGCATTCGTCGACCGGCTGCCGCGGCGCACGATGCTGGTGGCCCTCGATCTGGTGCGGGCGGCGATCGCCTTGCTGCTGCCGTGGGTGACCGACATCTGGCAGATCTACCTGCTGATCTTCCTTTTGCAGGCCGCGTCGGCCGCGTTCACGCCCACCTTCCAGGCGACCATTCCCGACGTGCTGCCCGACGAGCGCCAATACACGCAGGCCTTGTCGCTGTCGCGGCTCGCGGTCGAACTGGAGAACATCCTCAGCCCGGCGCTGGCCGCGGTCGCTCTACTGGCGGTTTCCTACGACGCGCTGTTCCTCGGCACCGTCGCCGGGTTCGTCGCTTCGGCGCTGTTGATCATGCCGTTGTTGCTGCCGCGGCCACAGGCGCTCTCCGAGGCTGCGGTGCTGGCGCGTACGATGCGTGGAATCCGCTTTTTCCTGGCCACCCCGCGGCTGCGCGGCTTGCTGGCCATGAACTTCGCGGCGGCCGCAATCGGTGCGATGGTCCTGGTGAACACCGTCGTCCTCGTACGCGCCGATCTCGGCCAGGGCGAAACCGCCGTGGCCGTGTCGATGGGCTTCTTCGGCGCGGGATCGATCCTGACGGCGCTGCTGTTGTCGAAGGTGCTCGCACGTCTCTCCGACCGCTCGCTGATGCTCGGCGGCATCGCGGTCATGGTGGGCGCGGTCCTCGTTCTGGCCGGGTGGGTGTTCGCGGTCGGGCTGTCGTGGGCGGCCTTGCTCGCCGGATGGCTGTTCGTCGGCATGGTCTATTCGGCCGTCACCACACCCGCGGGCCGGGTGCTGCGGCGATCGGCGCATGCGGCCGACCGGCCCGCCTTGTTCGCCGCGCAGTTCTCGCTCACGCATGCCTGCTGGCTCATCGCTTACCCGCTGGCCGGCTGGCTGCACCCGGCGATCGGGTTCGGCGCGGCGCTACTGGCGACCGGCAGCCTGGCCATGCTGGGACTGGCGATCGCGGCGACGGTGTGGCCGGCGAACGAGCCCGTCAGCCTGCTGCACCGGCATGACGATCTGCCGCTCGACCATCCGCATCTGCAAGGCGTGCGCAGTCACTGTCACGACTTCGTCATCGATGACCACCATCCCCGCTGGCCGTGATCCGTCGCCGTGACCGCCACGGCTGGTTCGTGGACCCGCCGCGATGCCGGTCGCGGGCACTCAGGCGGCCAGCCGCTGCTGGTCGGCAGACGCCTCGGGCACCGCCGCAGTTTCGTCGTCGCCCTGTCGGATCAGATACTCGAACGCCGACAGTGCCGATCGGGCACCCTCGCCGGTTGCGATGACGATCTGTTTGTACGGCACGGTGGTCACATCGCCGGCGGCGAAGACCCCCGGCACCGAGGTACGCCCTTGGGCGTCGATCACGATCTCGCCGAATCGGTTGCGCTCGAGCACACCCGCCAACCAGCCAGTATTGGGCACCAGACCGATCTGCACGAAGATGCCGGCCAAAGCGATCTCGTGCGATCCGCCATCGCGCCGGTCGGTGTAGCGCAACCCGGTCACACGCTGTCCGTCGCCCACGACCTCGGTCGTCTGCGCCTGGGTGATGACCGTCACGTTGGCCAGACTGGCCAGCTTGCGCTGCAGCACCGCATCGGCCTTCAGCTCGGGCGCGTATTCCAGCAGCGTCACATGCTCGACGATGCCGGCCAGATCGATGGCCGCTTCTACGCCGGAATTGCCGCCGCCGGCCACCGCCACGCGCTTGCCCTTGAACAAGGGGCCATCGCAGTGCGGGCAATAGGCCACACCCTTGTTGCGATAATGCTGCTCGCCCGGTACGCCGAGTTCGCGCCAGCGCGCACCGGTGGCGATCACGACCGACCGGGCCAGCAGGTGCTCGCCGTTCTCCAGGGCGAGCGAGACGTGTCCGCCCGGTCGGGTAGACGGCTTCAGCGCGGTCACCCGCCGGCCGCCGATCATCTCGACACCCTGCTCGCGCACCTGCGCTTCGAGCGCACGTGCGAACTGCGGCCCCTCCGTGTGCAGCACCGAGGCATAGTTCTCGATCGCCAGCGTATCGAGGACCTGACCACCGAAACGCTCCGCGACCATGCCCGTGCGAATGCCTTTGCGGGCCGCATAGATCGCGGCCGACGAACCGGCCGGCCCGCCGCCGACGATCAGCATGTCATAGGGCTGTCGCTCCCCGATCGCAGCAGATGTGACGACGCCCGCCTGCGCTTCGAGGCGGGCGACGATCTGCTCGAGCGTCTGATGGCCCTGCGCGAACGCCTGCTGGTCGCGGAACACGCTCGGAACGGCCATCACTCCGCGGGACTCGACCTCCGCCGGGAAACGGCCGCCGTCGATCATGGTGTGCCGAATGCCGCGATTCAGTACCGCGAGGGTATTGAGTGCCTGCACCACATCGGGGCAATTCTGGCAGCTCAGCGAGATCACGGTTTCGAAGGTCATCGCGGGCAGGGCCTCGATGCGCGTGCGCATACCAGGCTCGATCTTCGGTGGGTGACCGCTCACTTGCAGCAAGGCGAGAACCAGGGAGCTGAACTCGTGCCCCATCGGCAGACCGGCAAAGGCCACGCGAGGCGCTTCGCCCTGACGGGCGATCGTGAAGGAAGGGACCCGGTGCTCGAACCCGCCATCGGCGTCGGCCACCCCGGGGGTCGGGCGAGGATCGGACGCAACGTCGATTTCACGATAGCGGATGGACGTATGTAAGTCAGCGATCACTGTCAGCGCGTCGCTCATTTCGCGGCTGGCATCGGAGGCGTCGAGGCGGGCAACGATCTCGATGGAACCGGCGAGGCGCTGCAGATACTCGTTCAGGGCTTGACGGATGGAGGGGGTCAACATGTCTTTTCCGGGCGGTGGCATGGAAAGTGGGTGCGCGAGTGAACGCACACTTCGCAGGCAGATGGAAGGGTCAGCGGATGCTGACCCGGAGGCCGACGATCAGAGCTTGCCGACCAGATCCAGCGAGGGAGCCAGAGTCTCGGCACCCGGCTTCCACTTGGCCGGGCAGACCTGACCCGGATTGGCGGCGATGAACTGCGCGGCCTGCACCTTGCGCAACAACTCGTCGGCATCGCGGCCGATGCCGTTGTCGTGGATCTCACAGAGTTTGATGACGCCCTCCGGATCGACCACGAAGGTGCCACGCAGCGCCAGACCTTCTTCTTCGATCATGACATCGAAGTTGCGGGCCAGCGTGCCCGTCGGGTCGCCCACCATCGGGTAGCGGATGGTGCCGACCGAATCCGACGTGTCGTGCCACGCCTTGTGGGTGAAGTGCGTGTCCGTGGACACGCTGTAGACCTCGACGCCCATCGACTGGAAGGTTTCATACTTCTCGGCCAGGTCGGCGAGTTCGGTCGGGCAGACGAAGGTAAAGTCGGCCGGATAGAAGAACACGATCGACCACTTCCCCTTCATCGACTCGTCGCTGACGGGTACGAATTTGCCGTTGTGGAAAGCGGTGGCCTTAAAGGGCTTGATGGTCGTGTTGATCAGGGACATTGCTTGACTCCTGTTGGTTCGAGGTTGAGAGAAGAGGCAACCGTGAAATTCTCAGGTTTCATCAATCGCCACAGGGTCAATCTTAGGCAACGTCTATTATTTGGTCCAATTGATTGTTTAAACGTTATTGATAGGAATTTATAAAGGAGGGTCCATGAAGTTCTACGACTGCAGCTCGGCACCATCGCCGAAGCGGGTTCGAATGTTCATTGCCGAGAAGGGTCTCGAGATCCCCACGGTCGAGATCAACCTGCGTGATCGTGAACAGCTCACGCCCGAGTTTCTCAACATCAATCCGCATGCCACGGTGCCCGTGCTGGAGCTCGACGACGGCACCAGGCTGGTGACGACCGCCGGCTGCCGAGCGTATCTCGAGTCGGTCCATCCCGAACCGCCGCTGCTGGGCCGCACGCCGACCGAACGCGGCCAGATCGCCGACCTGATCGCACGCATCGAGATCGACGCGCTCGGCGCCACCGCCGAGTGCCTGCGCAACTCGGCCAAAGCCATGAAAGACCGGGCGCTCACGGGTCCGGTCGACTACGCGCAGATTCCGGAGTTGGGCGAGCGTGGCCGCGCCCGCGCGCGCCACTTCTTTCCGCAGCTCGACAAACTGATCGGCGACAAGCCCTATCTGGTCGGCGACGCCTTTTCCGCCGCCGACATCGACGCCTTCATCTTCGTGGGCTTCGTCAAGTGGATCAAGGTCGAGGTTCCGGCCGACTGCAGAAACGTGGCCCGCTGGCTCGAATCGATCAGCATGCGCCCCAGCGCCGGACTTTGAGCGCCGACCCGCGACGGATCGACGCCCGTTCGCGGGTACGTAAATCGAAGCCCGGCTGCGGGCCCGCGCCGGCGCCCGTCAGGGCCGCTGGCCGGCCACTCGCCAGATCGTGTTGCCGACGTCGTCCGCCACCAGCAGCGCACCGTCACCGGCGATGGCAACGCCGGCCGGCCGACCACGCGCCTGCTCGTCGTCATTCAGGAATCCGACCAGCACGTCGAGCGGGCGGCCGTTGGGCCGGCCATTCTCGAATGGTACGAAGATCACCTTGTAGCCACTGCGTGGCTTGCGATTCCAGGAGCCGTGCTGACCAATGAACGCTCCCTTGGCGAAGCGTTCAGGCATGGCCGCGGCACCGTTCGAGAACGCCAGACCAAGCGATGCGGTGTGGGCGCCCAGCGCATAGTCGGGCACCAGTGCCTGCGCCACCCGCTCCGGCCGCTGCGGTTGCACGCGCTCGTCGACGTGCGCGCCGTAATAGCTGTAAGGCCAGCCGTAGAAGCCGCCCTCGCGCACCGAGGTCAGGTAGTCGGGCACGAGGTCGCTACCGATCTCGTCGCGCTCGTTCACGGTGGTCCAGAGCGTGCCTGTCGCCGGTTCCCAGGCCAGCCCGTTCGGATTGCGCAAACCGGCGGCATATGGCACCAGCTCGAACGATTCGAGGTTCAGCCGCAGGATCGCGGCGCGATTCTCCTCCACCGCCATGCCGTTCTCGGCGACATTGCTGTTCGAACCCACGGTCACGTACAACCACTGCCCGTCGGCACCCGGCAGGATGTTCTTGGTCCAGTGATGATTGATCGGGCCCGCGGGCAGGGCCGCAACCGCTTCGGGCTCCTGCGCCACCTCCGTCTGACCGGCCTGATACGGCACCCGAACGACCGCATCGGTGTTGGCCACATAGAGGTAATCACCGACGATCGCCATGCCGAACGGTGAATGCAGGCCCTCGAGCAAGGGCTTGCGCAGGTCGGCCACGCCGTCGCCGTCGGTGTCGCGCAGCAAGGTGATCCGGTTCGCGCTTTCTACGCCCGCGCCGGCGTATTTCTGCACCAGCCCCATTACCCAGCGCTTGAGCGGATTGCCCGATTCTTCGGGGTGGGTTCGATTCGACTCGGCGACCAGCACATCGCCGTTGGCGGCGACATAGAGCCAGCGCGGATGCTGCAAGCCATCGGCGAATGCGATCACCGCAAGGCCGTCGGCCGCCATGGGCGTCTCTCCGGCTGGCCAACCGATCGCCTCGGCGGGCCGCACGGTGGGCAGCACGCCGGCATTGGGCGGCGGCAATTCGGGGTCGGGGCCGATACCGGCCTCGACCGGATATTGAGCCGGCTGGCCGCAAGCGGCCACCAGCCATGCCAACCCAATGGCTATCATCATTCGGGTGCGCATACGTCTCCCTTGCCTCACGGGCGCGAGCGGCTTCCCGCCGCCGAATGGCGAGGAGCCTGATCCGGCAGGGGGCAACTTCCGCGCCCGCCGGGCATGGACGATGCGTCGCAAAGTGCGCCCGAAGCTGACGGCGCGTGACGATGGACAACCCGCGTCTGCATGCATACGATGACGCGCCTCATCGAACGCATGACGGACTCGCGCGTCCAAGTCACCCAATCCGGCATGCGGCAGACTCCGCCAACGCCACAGGAGCCCCCCGATGTCTGGCAAGCCAGTCGTTCATCACATCCCGGTTTGTCCGTTCTCGCAGCGCCTCGAAATCTTGCTGGCGCTCAAGGGACACGGTGATGCCGTCGAGTTCCGCGTGGTCGACATCACGCGGGCGCGCGATCCGGAGCTGCTGCGAAAGACCCGCGGCACCACGGCCCTGCCGGTGCTCGAGATCGGCGACGCGCCCGTGCTCAAGGAAAGTCTGGTCATCCTGCGCTATCTGGACGAGACGATCGGTCCGCGGCCGATCCGCCGACGCGATCCGTACGAGCACGCGATCGAGAGCATGTTGATCGCCCGCGAAGGTGCATTCGCGACGGCGGGGTATCTGTACGTGATGAATCAGGATCCGGCCGCGCGCGACGCTCATCGTGACAAGCTGCTCGCGCTCTATCGTGATCTGAACGACTTCCTGACGCAGTTCAATGACCGAGGCACCTGGTTGTTCGACGACTTCGGATTGGCCGAAGCCGTGTTCACGCCGTTGTTCATGCGCTTCTGGTTTCTCGAGTACTACGAGGGATTCGCTCTGCCCGTCACCGCCGACTACGCGCGCGTCGGCCGCTGGCGGCAGGCCTGCCTCGAGCATCCGGCGAGCCAGCAGGTCAGTCGCGAACAGATCGTCAAGCTCTACTACGATTACGCGCTGGGCGCCGGCAATGGCGCCCTCGTGTCCGGGCGCCAGGTATCGAGCTTCGCTTTCTCGCCGCGCTGGCAGGATCGCCCGTGGCCGCCGGCCGACAAGTTCGCGGGTAGTGCCAGCGATCAAGCGCTCGGACTGATCGCCGCGTGAGTCGCACACGCCAGCAGCCGGTTTGAAACGGTCCGCGACTGTCAGGGTTTTCGAGTGTTCTCATTCGCCCGCACCAAGATCCAGCCGCCGCGCGCCCGGCGTGGCTCGATCCTCGACCGGCCTGCCCTGCGTGCGCGTCTGGTCGACGCGCTGACGTCGGCAACGCTCGTCCTGCTGCGGGCGCCGGCCGGGTTCGGCAAGACTTCCGCGCTGGTGCAGGCACTCGACACCCTGCCGGCGTCGACCGCCGTGGCCTGGGTCTCCTGTGACGAAGCGGACCTGCCAATCGAACTGTTCGCCTGCCTGGTCACGGCACTCGACGGTGTCGATCTGCCGTGGCGCGTGTCGCCCGAATCGCTGATGGCCGCTGCGGCGGCCGACGGCGCGCCCGCGCCGCAGTCGCGAGCGCTGCAGGCCATGGTCACGGAGCTGGTGAACGCGCTCGATGCCAGCGACGTGGCGCGGGGGGTCATCGCGATCGATGATCTGCACCGGATCGCTCACCCGGCGGTGCACGAGTTTCTCGGTCGCCTGCTCGAACGTCTGCCCGAGCGCTGGACAGTCGCGGTGGCGACCCGGGACGAACCGCCCGTCGCACTGGCGCGCGTGCGCGCGCGCGGTGAGCTGCTCGAGATACGCGCGGCGGACCTGCGATTCGATCTCGATCTCACCACCGCACTGTTGCGCGACGCCGGCATCGATGCCGGACTGGCGGCGGCGCTCCAGGTGCGCACCCAGGGATGGCCCGCCGGCCTTCGGCTCGGCATGAGCGCCCTGCAGGACGAATCGCGGCCGCGCATGCCGGTCCCCGCCCTGATGGACCGCGAAATGTTCGATTTCGTGGCGGTAGAGATCCTCGACCGGCTCGCGCCCGATCTGCGTCGCTTCGCAATGCAGTGCTCGGTGCTGCCCGAACTGACGGCCGCCCGCTGCCAGGCCCTGACCGGTGACCCGCTGGCAGCGCAGCACCTCGATACGATCGAACGCGGCGGCCTGTTCGTGACCCGTCTCGGCGAGGCCGACGCCGTTCTACGCTTCCACGACCTGTTTCGCGATGCGCTCCTGCAGTGCCTCCATCGCGAGCCGGCGCTCGATGCCGTCGGCCTGCTGCGGCGCGCCGCCGATAGCGAGCCCGACGGCCTGCGCCGGATCGACTTCCTGCTCCGCGCACAGGATTGGTCGCGGGCGGCGGACGAAGTTCACGGGCAGGTGCCAGCGCTGGTCACCTCCGGTCGGATCACGCTGGTGGAGCACCTGCTGGATCGATTTCCCGAGCCGGTGCGGCAAGCCGAGCCCAGGCTGCAACTGGCGCGCGCGATTCTGCATTGGGGCCAATGGCGCTGGCCCGACATGCTCGAGGCCGGGCTGACGGCAGCGGGAATGTTCGAGCTGGCGGGAGATTCGCTCGAGGCGCTGCGTGCCCGTGCCTACGCTCGGGTCGGTGCGCAGGGCGGCGGCTTGTCATGGCAAGCCGGGGCCGCCGGCGAAGCGGTGTCGGAGGCGGTCGGACGCGTGATGACGGCGCGCGCCGCCGACATCGCGAACGGCGTGCGCTACGACGACAACGAGGCTGGCATCACGGCCGCCATGCTCGATGCACTCGTGCGTGGCTGGGACGCCTACCACGCCGGATGCTTCGGGAAACTACCGGAGATCGTCGCGGGTCAGACCGCCTTGCTCGCCGCCACCCGCGGCCCCGATGCGGTGTTCCGGATGATGCCCTTGCCCGGCTTCGTCGGCCTGCCGGGCATGGCCCCATCGATCGCGCGCTTCATCGGGCTGGCCGGACCCCGCGTGGTCGGCGCGGGCGAGCACCTCACGAGCCTGGTGCGCGGCTTGCAGGGATCACATCAGATCTGGCAGGGCGACGTCGTCCGTGGCCGGGCGCTGCTGCGTGAGGCGGCGCAGGAGGTTCAATGGCACGACTTTCCGCTGCGCAGCACCTTGTACGTGTTCGTGCGGCTGGTGGCCGCCGACGCGCTGGCCGGCGATCATGACGCCCTGCTCGGCGACGCCCGCGACCTGCTGGCCGTGTTCGACCGGGCCGGGCCGCGCACGGACCTCGCCGTTCGTGTCGCCAGCGAAACCCTCGCGATCGGGCGCTGGCTGTTCGCCGCCGGCGAAAGCCAGGAGGCCCTGCGCGTCTGGGCGCGATTGGATGCTTTGGATGGCAGGCCGGAACGGCCGATGCTGGCCGCGCAGCGCCTGTCGCTTGCCGGCTGGCGCGCCCTCGCCGAGGCGCGTCTCACGGACAGCGAAACGGCCTTCGAGCGCGTGCTCGCGACGCACGGACCAGCGCTCGAGCTGTTCGGGCAGGCGAGCGATCTGCGCCTGCGCCTCGCGCAACTGCGTCTGCGGCTGGGGCGCGGTCCGCAGGCCGCCGCCGAGGCGCTGATGCCCTTGTTCACGCGCCATGCACTCGATGCAGACATCGCGGCGATCTGGCTTGCCGGCGCAACGCTGCTGACCGAGCTGGCCGACGCGGCCTGGGGCGATACGCTCGACGCTGTCGAGATCGACCGATTGCGTCGCTGGGCGACGGGGGCAAACGCGCTGGCCGTGCCCGGCACGCCGACCGACGATCGCGCCCGCCCTTCGGTCACGTCGGCATCGGGACCGGGGCAAGCGGCCGGCGGGCCCCTCGCCCCCACCCGCGCGGCGTCGGCCGCCGGCCCGGGTCGCGCAGCGCTCTCGGAGCGCGAACTCGAGGTATTGGCCCGCATCGCGGCGGGCGACAGCAACAAGATCATCGCGCGCGAACTCGACCTGTCGCCGCACACGGTCAAGCGTCATGTCGCCAACATCCTGGACAAGCTCGACCTACGCTCGCGTGGTCAGGCCTCGGCCTGGTTCCACCAGCACCGGCACTGACCCCGGGCAGCACGCGGCAAGCCGCTCGGAGGCAGGAGCGATCGGGCGTCGCACGACAGCCCCGCCGAGGACCCGGGTGCCGGACGCGCCCGAAGCGCGAGTGCCGTGATGCGCGAAGACCTCGGGGCGATGGCCCGTTCGGGCCACCGGCGCGCGGGCTCACGCTGGCTCTCCGGGGCGATGCCGGACGGCGCCGCGACCGGCACACTGGCTTCCAGTTCGCCGCGCGGTGCGGCGCACCACGAACAGGAGCATCAGATGAACACCCCCGTGATCCCCATTGGCAAGGCCGGCGAGACCATTCTCCAGAGCCGCCCGAATCTCTACGCGCCGATCCACAAGGCGCTGCGCCTCATGATGTGCGAAACCCTGGTCGAGGTCGGCCAGTTGGATCTCGACGACCGCCAGGCACGCGATTCCACGCTGGCGGCGGTGCGGGCCCTGCTCGACGCCTGCCGCGCGCACGTCGGCCACGAGAACGACCACATTCATCCGGCCATCGAGGCCGTGACCGTCGGCGGCAGCCAGCGGGTTGCGAACGATCACGTCGAGCACCTGGATGCGATCGCGATGCTCTCCGACGAACTGGAAGCGCTCGCCGAGACACCGGATCCGCTGGCCGCGCACGCGTTCTACCTGCACCTGTCAACCTTCGTGGCCGAGAACTTCGTGCACATGCGCGTCGAAGAAACCGCCCACAACGCCCTGCTCTGGCGCGGCTACGACGACCAGGGTCTGCACGCGATCCATGACCGTCTGCTCGCGTCGATCCCGCCACAGGAGATGATGGCGTCGGTGCACTGGATGCTGCGCGCGGCGTCCGCCGCGGAGCGCTCGGCGATGTTGCTCGACATGCAGCAGGGCATGCCGCGCGAGGCCTTCGCCCAGGTGTTGCGCATGATCCGGCCGCATCTGGAAACCGCCGAGTCCGACCGGCTGGCCTGGACGCTGGCTCTGGACGCGTTGCAGCGCCGACAGGCGGCCTGAACACAATTGAGCGGATCGGTCGCGCCCGCGCATCCTTGTGTGCCGCATCGCAAGGCTGGCGGGCGTCAGATCCCCATGCCGCCGTCCACGCGCAGATCGACGCCGGTGATGAAGCCGGCCTCGTCGGAGGCAAGGAAGAGCGCCGCGTTCGCGACATCCCAGGCCGTGCCCTGGCGCTTCATGGGCGAGGCCTCGGCGCGTTGGCGCGCGACCTCGACCGGATCCTGGCCGGGACCGATGAACTGCATCACGTGCGGTGTGTCGATGGCGCCGGGCAGGATGGCGTTCGAGCGCACGCCGTGCGCCGCATATTCACGCGCAATCGAACCGGACATGCGCTGCAAGGCTGCTTTCGAAGCCTCGTACGAAACATACGAATACGGACCGGCACGTGCCGCGGCCAGCGACGAGATGAACACCAGGGCGCCTTTGCCCTGCGCCTTCATGTCGGGCAGCACCGCACGCGCGCAGAGATAGGCAGCGGTGAGGTTGACCTCGAACACCCGCGCCCACTCGGCGGGCTCGGTCTCGGCGACGCCGCCACGGCTGCTGATGCCGATGTTGAAGTGCAGCACGTCGACGCCACCCCAGTGTCGGCGTATGGCATCGCGCATGGCGGCTCCGGACGCCTCGCGCGTCATGTCGGCCGCGAACACCTCCGCCTGATGGCCTTCGGCGCGGATCAGCGCGGCGGTCTCCTGCGCGGCGGCCTCGACCCGGTCGACGCACAGCACCCGCGCGCCCTCGCGCGCGTAGAGCACCGCCGCGGCCTTGCCATTGCCCCAGCCCGGGCCGACCGATCCGGCGCCGACCACGATCACGCGCTTGTCCTGCATGCGCATCATGGCGCGAGCACCTTGTTCGGCAGCCACATCGCGATCTCGGGCTGCCACATCAGCATGGCCAGCACGGCCAGTTGCAGCAAAACGAAGGGAATGATGCCGCGATAGATGTCGCGCATCTCGACGGCATCGCCGACCGCGCCCTTCAGATAGAACAGCGCGAACCCGAACGGTGGCGTCAGGAACGAGGTCTGCAGGTTGACCGCCATCAGCACGGTGAACCAGTAGACCAGATCGACCTTGGCGATGTGCTCGCCGAGATCCATGTGCGCCACCAGCGGCGCGAAGATCGGCAGCAGGATCAGCGTGATCTCGATCCAGTCGAAGAAGAAGCCCATGACGAAGATCATCGCCATCATCGAGATCAGCAGGCCCCAGTCACCCAGATTGAGCCCGTTGGCCGCATCGATGATGAAGTGCTCGCCGCCGATCTTGCGAAATACGTACGAGAACGCGGTGGCGCCGACGAAGATGAAGAACAGCATGGCGATCGTGCGGATCGAGTCGTCGACGGCTTCGCCGAGCACCAGACGGTTCAGCCGGCCGCGCAGCAGGCCCAGCAGCAGCGCCGCGAAGGCGCCCACACCCGAGGCCTCGGTCGGCGTGGCGATGCCTCCGACGATGGATCCGAGAACGGCCACGATCAGGATCACCGGCAGGGCCAGGGAAACGGCGATCTCTCGACCGAGACCGACACGCTCCCCGGCGCTCAGGCGCGACGCCGGCGGCGCATCCTTCGGGCTGACGATGCTGCGCACCACCACGTAGACGAGATAGACCCCGGCCAGGAACAGGCCGGGCAGGAACGCGGCGACGAACACCTTGGCCAGGTTCAAGGTGAGCAGATCGCTCATGAAGATCAGCATCACCGACGGCGGAATCAGGATGCCGAGCGTGCCGGCGCTGGCCACGGTGCCCGAGGCCATCGCCTTGGAGTAACCGGCGCCGACCATGGTGGGCAAGGCCATCACGGCCAGCATCACCACCGACGCGCCGATGATGCCGGTGGCCGCCGCCAGGATGGTGCCCATCAGGATGACGGCCAGCGCCAGCCCGCCCGGCACCGGCCGCAACACCTTCTGCAGGGCCACCAGCAGGTCTTCGGCGATGCGGGTCTTCTCCATGACCACGCCCATGAAGATGAACATCGGTGCGGCGACCAGCGTAGGGTTGTCGATCACGCCGCCGTAGATGCGCGAGGGCAGCAGCGACACGTGCACCAGGCGCATCTCACCCAGCGCGATGGCGATCGCGCCGAACACCACGGTGACCGCGGCCAGCACGACCGGCACCGGCAGCGTGGAGAACAGGCCCACGACCAGCGCGGCGAACATCAGCCCTGGCAGGATTGCGGTCAGCGCTTCCACAGGCCCTCGCTCTCGAACGGGTTACGCAGCAGGTCCGGGCGCCTGAGCACCACCAGGCAACGCAAGGCCACCGAGCTCGCGCCCGCGATCGCGAGCAGCGCCGACACCGGCACGACCGATTTGATGATCCAGCGGTTGGTCAGGCCCAGACCACCGTTGGAGGCTTCGCCGCGCTCGAACGCGCGCCAGGCGAAATCGGCGCCGTGATAGACGATCAGGGCGAGGAACGGCAGCAGCAACAGCACGATGATCAGGAACTCCATCCAGAGCTTGAAGCGGGCCGGCAGCCGCTTGTCGAGGATGTCGATGCGCACATGTGCGTTGCGCGTGTAGGCGTAGCCGAAGGCGAAGGTTGCGATCACGCCGTGCAGATGCCACTCGAGCTCCTGCAGCTTGAATGAACCCGTGGCGAAGAAGCGCCGGCCGACGACGTCGTAGATGATGACCGCGGTCAGCACGAACAGCAGCAGCCCGGCGATGCGCGCGGCCCACTGGCAGATCACGGACAGCGTATTGGAAAGCCTGAGTGCGGTGAGCATTCGATTCATGCGCGAAAGCGGCCCACAGGCCGCCTTCGCATCCTCGCGATCAGCGCTTCAGATAGCCGATCTCCGACCACTGCGCATAGCGCTTGCGGAATTCGGAGATCGAGGACCAGGAACGTTTGAAGTCGGCATCGGCCGATTTCTCCTGGATGACTTCCTGCCAGGCCTTTTCATAGGCGCCGAGCATCTCGTCGGACCAGCGATGCACGTTGACGCCCTTCTTCTCCTGCATCTCGGCCAGCGGTGCCAGCTGCGCGGTCTCGCCCTCGGCCATCGTGCGCAGCATCGAGCTCTCGCAGACGGCATTGATCGCTGCCTTCTGCTGGGCGCTGAAGCGGTCCCAGACCTTCTGGTTGACGATCAGGCTCAGGAAGCTGGTCTGCTGGTGCCAGCCCGGGAAGTAATAGTGCTTGGCGTGATCGGGCATGCCGACCATGTTGTCGATCAGCGGGAAGCCCAGCTCGGCGGCATCGATCGCGCCGGTGTTGAGCGCGGCCATGGTGTCGGCCAGGCCCAGCGACTGCGCTTCGACACCGAGCTTGCGCATGACCGACGCGCCCAGACCGAAGAAGCGCATCTTCAGGCCCTTCATGTCGGCCGGAGACTTGATCTCGTTGCGGAACCAGCCCGAGGCCTCGGGCACGAGCACGCCGCAGTGCACGGTGTGCACATTGTGCGGCTTGGTGATCTCGGCCCACAGCTTCTCGCCGCCCCCGTAGTACCACCAGGCCGCGTACTCGCGTACGTCGGGCCCGAACGGGAAGGTGGTGAACAGCGGCGCGGCCGGCACCACACCCTCGGCGAAGCCGATCGAATACCACGACGCCTCGACCGCGCCGGTCGATACCGCATCCCAGACCTCGCCGGTGGCGACCAGCTCACCCGGGTTCTTGACCGAGAAACTCACCGATCCGCCGGTGATGGTCTTGATCTGTTCGGCGATATCCCAGGCCGGCTTGCCGAGCAGGGGCAGGGTCTTGGGGAAGATCGCCTGCATTTCGATGTCGGCGGCCGAGACCGAGGTCGACATGAGCGCCGCGAACGCGGCGCCGATGAGTGCCTTTTTCACTAGGGTGACTCCTTGATTGGAATGAAACCGGGGCGGACCGGTTGCGGCGCGCCCTGCGGGACCCGAAGCAGGTATCGGCGGCGGGAGCCCACATCGTGCGCGCCGCGTGCCCCGCGAGGGTCAGGGCCCGCATTCTAAGCGCCCGGCGAGGCGGCCTTCGCGAACCGCACACGATGTCGAGCGACAGCCGCCGGCCAGAGCGGAGCGGTCGCGCGCGTCTCCGGGTCGCAGGGCCGATGCCGCATGGCCGCGAACGAAGCAGGGGCGGGTTGGACAGAGAGCTGTGTGCTGCCTAGCATGTGCCCCGTCGGCGCGTTCCTTCCCAGCTATCGGCGCGCACCGGCTCCAACCCTCATCCGGCCATCGGAACCCGCACGGCCTCGAGCGCGGGCCTGCACAAGAAAAATCAGGAGCATGCACCATGACACTACGACAGCTGACGAGCGGACTGCTCGGACTCGGACTCGGACTCGCGGGCGGCGTCGCCCAGGCGGCCGACGTCGTCAAGATCACCCCGCTCGGCGGCCAGGACGGCGAGTTCTGCGTGCTCGACCGGGCAATGGTATTCGAGGACCCCGACGGCACGCGCATCCTCTATGACGCCGGGCGCACCGTCGCCGGGGCCGACGATCCCCGGCTCGGCAAGATCGATGCGGTGCTGGTGTCACACGTGCACGGCGACCACCTCGGCGACAAGCACACCGCCGCGCCCAATGCCGGCGCCTGCGGCAAGCCCGACCAGTCGGTGGACGCCACGCCCAACTCGAGCACTGTGAACATCGCGCTGGCCAAGAATGCGCAGATCGTCACGGGCAGCGAGATGCCGTCGTTCTTCGCCGGCAAGCTGCGGGCCGCCGGCGGCGATCCGAAGAAGTCGGTGCTGGTGCGCTTCGGGGCGAGCAAATCGGTGGGCGGCGTGAAGATCACCACCGTGCCCGCGGTGCACAGCAACGGCCTGGCACCGGCCTTCCTCAGCGGCCCGATCGCCGAGTCGATGGCGCAGGCGGGCATCACGGCCTACGTCGGCCCGCCCACCGGCTATGTGCTGACCTTCTCCAACGGCCTGGTGGCCTACCTGTCAGGTGACACCGGCATCACGGCCGAGCAGGATCTGGTCGTGCGTCAATACTATGGCGCCAAACTCGCGGTGATGAACATCGGCGATACCTTCACGACCGGCCCGACCGAGGCCGCCCATGTGATCAACGAACTGGTCAAGCCCAAGGCCGTCATTCCGTCGCATGCCAACGAGGTGGCCACCGAGGGTGGCAAGGTCAAGACCGGCAGCCGCACCGAAGCCTTCATGAAGGCCGTGGGCGTGCCAATGCACCTGCCGCTCAGCGGCCGCACGATGTCGTTCGACGCGAACGGAAAGTGCACGGACGGTTGCTGATGCGACGGCCCGCTTACTGTTCGATGCACGCGATCACCAGCTCGGCACAGGCTTGCGGTTTGTCGAGCGGCACCAGGTGCCCGGTATCGATCTCGTGCCAGCGCTCGCCGAACAGACGCCGGCCGCCATCGCGGCCGGCCATGCGGGTCTCGGCCGAAAACCGGCCGGCGATCATGTGCACCGGCACCCCCCGGTCTCGCAAGCGGCGATAGGCGCGCAGCCCTCGCCCGGCCGGCAGCTGCGCATAGATGTCGCGCTCGGCCTCCCGCGCGATGCGCAGCGACACCCGCCCCTGGGGATCCGCATGCAGCGCGTGGGCGATGAAGTCGTCGAGCACGCCCGGTGCCCAGTGGGCGGTGAACTTCTTACTCTCGAAGTGCGCACGAGCCATCTGCGACGACTCCCATCGGTCGCGCCGACGCGCCGCGATCGGCGCTGGCCCGCCGCGCTGCGTCAGACCGGTCACCCGCAAGGCGTCGAACACCTTGCCGCGCCAGCCGGTGACCAGGGGTGAATCCAGCAGCACGACCGAGTCGATCGGCCCGCGCTGGCGGGCGCCCGCCATCAGCGCCAGATAGCCTCCCATCGAGTGGCCGACGATCGCGACCGACCCATACCGGCCGACGATGTCGGTGATGATCGCCTGGACCTGCTCCACCATCTGCGGCCAGCGCTGGGAGGCGCGCAGCGCCGCCGGGGTCTCGATGACCTGCGGAGCGACGACCTCGCGGCGCGCGCTCAGCGCGTCCAGGAACTGACGATAGGCGCCGGTAGGGTAGCCGTTGGCGTGCAGAAACAGCACCGGCGCGGCGGCACGCGGCTTCGCAACTTGAGCTTGAGTGGCGGGCATCGGATGTTTCGGCCGTGCGGGCCGCGAGGACGGGTGGAATCGAGGCGGATCCGGGATTGTAGGCAGAGCCGTGTCGCACGCGGCGCACGGCCCGGCCCCGCGCCCCTACAATCATCGCAGAGTCCCGAACCCCGGCCCAGGAGCCCGCCATGAAAGACCGCGTCAGCATCGACATCAAGGACCACGTCGCCGATGTGCGCATGATCCGCACCGACAAGATGAACGCGCTCGACGACCCCATGTTCGATGCGCTGATCGAGGCCGGCCAGACGCTCGCCGCCGATCCGTCGATCCGCTGCGTGGTGCTCTCGGGTGAGGGCCGCGCGTTCTGCGCGGGCATCGACCTGGGCCGTCTGGCCCGCCGCGCCGATCAGGGAGAAGCGGCCCAGAGCGAGGGCCGCAATCTGAGCAACCTGCTCGAGCGGGTGCATGGCATCAGCAACCGCGCCCAGTATGCGGCCATGGTCTGGCGCGAGCTGCCGGTGCCGGTGATCGCGGCGGTGCACGGCGTGGCCTTCGGCGGTGGCTTCCAGATCATGCTGGGCGCCGACTTCCGCTACATCCACCCCGAGACCAAACTGGCGATCATGGAGGCGCGCTGGGGGCTGGTGCCCGACATGGCCGGCACGCTGCTGCTGCGCGGCCTGATGCGCGAAGACCAGATCCGCGAGCTGACCTACACCGCGCGCGTGTTCAGCGGCGCCGACGCCTTCGACTACGGCATCGCCACCCGCATCACCGACCAACCCTACGACGAGGCGCACCAGACCGCGCGCGAAATCGCCGCCAACAGCCCGAGCGCCATCGAGGCGGCCAAGCGCATGTACAACGCCTGGCCCATGAGCCCCGCCGAGGCGCTGCAGATGGAGAGCGACGAACAGGTGCTGCTGATGGGCTCGCCCAACCAGCGCGAGACCCTCAAAGCGCATCAGGAGAAGCGTGCGCCGGTGTTCGCGAACCCTCGCGGCTGACGAGGGCCGTCTCACCGGTCATCGCGCCCGGCCGTCGGACCGGACAGGGAGCGCTCCATTCGCCCCCGGCTTCGGTCAGCCGCCCCGGTTCTCCGCCACCCGCCCGGCAATCGCGATCAACCGCTGCATCTCACGCAGCACCGGTTTCTCGATCAGCTTGCCGTCCACCACCACCAGGCCGGTATCGGCCGCGGCGAACGCATCGAGAATGCGCCGCGCGTGCGCGACCGCGGCGTCACCGGGCGTGAACACCGCATTCAGGGCGGCGATCTGTTTCGGGTGGATGGCGCCCTTGCCCGAGAAACCGAGATCGCGCGCCTGCTCGGCCGCGCGAACCATGCCGTCGAGGTCGTCCAGATCCAGGAACGGCACGTCGATGACATCGAGGCCGGCCGACGCCGCCGCGTGCACGACGCGCGAGCGCGCATAGAGGAGCGGTTCCCAGGCGTTTCGGCAGCGCAATTCGGCGGCCATGTCGACGCCGCCGAAGAACAACGCGTCGAGACGTGCGCTGCAATGGGCGATGTCGAACGCGGCCTCGAGCCCGGCGTTGGTCTCGATGATCACGTGCAGCCGGGTGTCGTGGCCGCGCTCGGTGAGCAGATCGTCGAGCCACACCACTTCTTCCGGGGTGCGCACCTTGGGCAGCATCAGCGCCGGCGGTGGCGTGTCGGTGGCCAGCACCGCCTGCACATCGGCCAGGCCGAAGGCCTCGCGCAGACAGTTGATACGCACGATGCGCTCGACACCGTCGTCGGCCTGCGGCTGCGCGAACAAGGCCAGCCCGCGCTCGCGTGCCAGCGCCTTGTCCTTGGGTGCGATCCCGTCCTCGAGCTCGACGCAGACGATGTCGGTGCCGCTCGCCAGCGCCTTGGCGAACATGTCGGGCCGCAGCCCCGGCGTGAAGATGAAGCTGCGACGCGGGCGGATGCGCGCACCCGCGGACTCTGTGCCTGGCACGGATCGCCTCGGCCGCTCAGTCGCCGTTGAGCACGACGCGGCCGGTGACCTTACCGGCGCGCAGGTCGTCGAGCGCCTCGCTGGCCGCCGACAGCGGCCGCGACTCCATGATCAGTGCCTTGACCTTGCCCGTGCGCACCAGCGCGATCAGCTCACGCAGTTGCGGCGAACTGCCGACGAATGCGCCGCGCACGGTGAGCGCCTTCTGCGGCAGCATCGGCAGCGGCATCTTGAAATCGCCTCCGTGCAGGCCGACCACCAGGTAGCGGCCGGTCTTGGTCAGCGCCATCACGCCGAGCTGCGAGGTGGCGGGCAGACCGACCGTGTCGAGCACGCCCATCAGGCGGCCGCCGGCCAGTTCGGTAAGGCGCTTGATCGCGTCGGGTTGCGAGGCATCGAGCACCTTGTCGGCGCCCATCTCCTGCGCGGCGCCGAGCTTGCCGGCATCGGCATCGACGCCGATGATGTTCTTGAAGCCCATGGCGCGTGCGATCGCGATCGCGTTCAGGCCGAGGCCGCCGGTGCCGATCACGGCCAGCCATTCGCCGTCACGCAGGGCGCCGAGCTTGCCCAGCGCATTGAACACGGTCAGTCCCGAGCAGGCATAGGGGGTGACCGAATCGGGATCGAGACCGTCGACGTCGACCAGGAACTTCGGATGGCGGATCAGCACGTGGGTGGCGTAACCACCGTCCTGGGCCACGCCGTAGCTCTGCATGTTGATGCAGTCGTTCTCGCGGTCGTCGTTGCAGGCCTCGCACTTGCCGCAGCCCACCCACGGGAAGATCAGCATCGTCTTGCCGACGGTGACGCCGTCGGCCTTGGCATCGGGTCCGAGTGCGACGACTTCGCCGAGCATTTCGTGACCCATGGCCACCGGCAGCTTCAGACCGCGCTGCTCGAGGCTCATCTTGCCCATCGAGCCGAGGTCGAAATAGCCGTCCTGGATGTGGATGTCGCTGTGGCACACGCCCGAGCGGCGGATGCGCAGCAGGACTTCGGTCCCCTGTGGCTTGGGCATGGGCCGCTGACGCGCCTGCAGGGGTTTGCCGAATTCGACCAGGTCGTAGCTGGTATAAGTGGTGTCGCTCATGAGTCGTCTCCAGATGCGTTCGTGATCGGTGCAGGCGGAGGGCGGATCGTGCCATCGTCGGCGCCTGCGTCGACGAGCATTTTGCATCAAGTGTGCTGCGCAGGCGGCGCCCCCGTTGGCGGGCCGGGCCGACGCACCTGGCGGATTCACCAGGCGGTCACGGAAACGGGCCGGGCGCGACATGTCCGGCGTGGCCGGTCTCGCCCGCCGAGCCCGCCGAGCCCGCCGAGCCCGCCACGCTAACATCAGACGCTTCGCAATCCGTGCGCATTGCGCGCCACGACGATGAAGAAATCGACCCTGATCGGGATGATGCTGGTGGCGGTTGCCGTTGCGGCCGGTGCCTGGGTTGCCCATCGGGTCGGCGTCTGGCCAGGTAAAGCGCCGGAAGCAAAGGGTTCGGCCGCCGCCGTCGACGAACGCGCGGCACGTCGCGACCGGCCCGTGCCGGTGCTCGTCGGCACCGTCGAACGGCAGGACGTCGACGTGACCCTGGACGCGCTGGGCAACGTCACCGCGCACAACACGGTGGCGGTGAAATCGCGCGTCGACGGGCTGTTGGTGCGGCTCGCCTTCACCGAGGGCGAGCAGGTTCGCGAGGGCGCGCTGTTGGCCGAGCTCGATGCGCGGCCGTTCGAGGTGGCGCTCGCCCAGGTGCGCGGCCAGCTCGCGCGCGACATGGCCCAGCTCGCCAACGCGCGCATCGACCTGCAACGCTACCGTGGCCTGCTGGCCAAGGATTCGATCGCCCGCCAGCAGGTCGACACGCAGGCATCGCTGGTGCGTCAGCTCGAGGGCACGGTCGCGATCGGCCGGGCGGCCGAGCAATCGGCGGAGCTGCAACTCGAGTACACGCGCATCACCGCGCCGATCCCCGGCCGGGTCGGGTTGAAGCAGGTCGACGTGGGCAACGTGGTGCGCGCCGGCGACGTCACCCCGATCGTCGTGATCACCCAGGATCAGCCGATCGACGTGATCTTCTCGGTACCCTCCGAGCGAATCGCCGAAGTGGGGGCCGCATGGCGGGCACCGCGACCGCCGGTGGTGGCCGTCTATGACCGCAGCGGTGCGCGCGAGATCGCCCGCGGCGTCCTCGCCTCGCTCGACAACCGCATCGACCCGGCCACCGGCACCGTGCGGCTCAAGGCCGAGTTCGCCAACACCGGGCAAGCGCTGTTTCCGAATCAGTTCGTGTCGGTGCGCCTGTGGGTGGGCCGGCTCACCGGCGCGCTGACCATCCCTTCCGCCGCATTGCTGCAGGGCGCGAACGGGCCCTACGTGTTCGTGGCGGGCGCCGATCAGACCTCGCGGGTGCGCCGTGTGCGCCCGGGGCAGGTGGTCGGCGACCGGGTAGTGATCGAAGACGGGCTCGCGCAGAACGAGAGGGTCGTGGTCGACGGCGTCGACCGGATCAACGATGGCCGGCGGATCGAGGCGGTGGATGCCAGCCGGTCTTCCGGTGCCGCCGCGGGCGACGCCCCGTCGCCGGCGCCCACGCGTTGACACCGGCGACGTCGGTGAACGTCTCCCGCCCCTTCATCCTGCGGCCGGTCGCGACCACGCTGCTGACGCTGGCGATCGTGCTCGCCGGGCTGGTTGCCTACCGCATGCTGCCGCTGTCGGCGCTGCCCGAGGTGGACTATCCGACGATCCGCGTCGCCACGCTCTATCCCGGAGCGGGCCCGCAAGTGATGACCACCGCCGTGACGGCACCGCTCGAACGCCAGTTCGGGCGGATGCCCGGCCTGAAGCAGATGTTCAGTACCAGCTCGGCCGGAGCGTCCGTGGTCACCTTGCAGTTCGAGTTGAGCCTGCCGCTGGACATCGCCGAGCAGCAGGTGCAGGCGGCGATCAACGCGGCGGCGAGCTTCCTGCCCGGCGATCTGCCCTCGGCACCCACCTACAGCAAGGTGAATCCGGCCGACGCGCCGATCCTCACGCTGTCAATCAGCTCCGCCAGCATCGCCCTGCCCCGGCTGCAGGACCTGGTCGCGACGCGCGTGGTCACGCGCATCTCGCAGGTGGGCGGGGTGGGATTCGTGAACATCGGCGGCGGCCAGCGCCCGGCGGTGCGCATCCAGGTCGATCCGGGCGTCGCCGCCGCGCGTGGCCTCAGCCTCGAGGACGTTCGTGCCGCGATCACGGGTGCCAACGTGAACCAGGCCAAGGGCGGCTTCGACGGGCCACTGCGCTCGTCATCGCTCGAAGCCAACGATCAGCTGCGCACCGCCGCCGAGTATCGCGATCTGATCGTCGCGTTCCGTGACGACGCGCCGGTGCGCCTGCGCGAGATCGCCGACGTCATCGACGGTGCCGAAAATCCCTATCTGGCAGCCTGGTCGGTATGGCGCGGCGCCGACGGCGTCGTGCGACAGGAGCCGGCCGTGATCCTGGACGTCCAACGCCAGCCCGGCGCGAACGTGATCGAGACGGTCGAGCGCGTGCACGCCCTGCTGCCGTCGCTGCGCGCCAGCCTGCCGTCCGGCGCCGATCTGCGCGTGCTGGCCGACCGCACGACCACGATCCGCGCCTCCGTGGACGACGTCAAGACCGAGCTGATGCTGGCAATCGGCCTGGTGGTGCTGGTGATCTTCCTGTTCCTGCGCACCCTGACCGCCACGCTGATCCCGGCGGTGGTCGTGCCGGTGTCGCTGATCGGCACCTTCGGCGTGATGCTGCTCGCCGGTTTCTCGGTGAACAACCTGACCCTGATGGCGCTCACGGTCGCGACCGGTTTCGTGGTCGACGATGCGATCGTCATGATCGAGAACATCGCCCGCTACATCGAAAAGGGGGAGCGGCCGCTGGCAGCGGCACTGCGCGGCGCAGAACAGATCGCATTTACGATCCTCTCGCTGACGCTCTCGCTGGTGGCAGTGCTGATTCCCCTGCTGTTCATGGGCGACGTGGTCGGGCGGCTGTTTCGCGAGTTCTCGGTCACGCTCGCGGTCGCGATCCTGATCTCCGGTGCGGTCTCCATCACGCTGACGCCGATGATGTGCGCCTACCTGCTGCGGCGGCGCCGGCGCCGCCCGACCGCCGACGATCGAATCGGCAGATCCGCCCGCGCGGCCCCGATCAAGCCCTCGTCCGACGCCCGATCCGACACCGAGTCGCGTTTTTCCCGCGCGAGCCGCCTCGCCGTCGACGCGATGATCGGCGCCTACGCGCGCATCCTGCGCACGGTGCTGCGCCACCAGGGGCTCACGCTGCTGGTGGCCCTCGCCACCCTCGCGGCGACCATCGCGCTCTACGTCATCATCCCGAAGGGCTTCTTCCCGATCCAGGATACCGGCCTGATCCGCGCGATCACCGAGGCGCCGCAGACCGTGTCCTTCGAAGCGATGCAGCGACGCCAGCAACGGGCGGCCGAGCTCGTCATGCAGGATCCGGCGGTGGCCAGCATCGCGTCGATCATCGGCGTCGACGGCGTCAACATCACGCCGAACAGCGGCCGCATGCTGATCTCGCTGGTGCCGCGGGCGCAGCGCGACGACTCCGCCGACGCCGTGATCCGTCGCCTGCGCGAGAGGCTCGCCGCCGCTCCCGGCATCACCTTGTTCATGCAGCCCGTGCAGGACCTGACGATCGAGGACCGGGTCAGCCGAACCCAGTTCCAGCTCACGCTGACCGCGCCCGACCCGGCGCTGCTCTCGGAATGGGTACCGAAGCTCGCCGAGCGGCTGCGCGAGCGGCACGAGCTGGTGGACGTGGCATCCGATCTGCTCGACCGCGGCCTGCAGGCACACGTGGAGATCGACCGCGAACGTGCCAGCCGGTTCGGCATCACGGCGGCAGCGATCGATGCCGCGCTGTACAACGCCTTCGGCCAACGCCAGATCTCCACGATCTACACCCAGGCGAGCCTCTATCGCGTGGTGTTGGAAGTGAAGCCGGCGTTTCGCGCCGATCCGGGCGCGCTCGCCCGCATCCATCTCGAGGGCGCAGACGGCGCGCAGGTCCCGCTGTCGTCGGTGGCGCGCTTCAGTGAGCGGGTCGCGCCGCTGTCGGTGAACCGCCAGAACGAGCTGCCGGCCGCGAACCTGTCGTTCAATCTGGCCCGCGGCGTGTCGCTTGGCGAGGCGGTCACGGCGATCGATGCCGAGCGCACGGCCCTGGGCATGCCGGTGTCGATGCAGGCAGAGTACCAGGGTGCCGCGCAGGCCTTCACCGGCTCGCTGACCGACATGGTGTTGTTGATCGTGGCCTCTATCGTGACGATGTACATCGTGCTCGGCGTGCTCTACGAAAGCTTCGTGCATCCGGTGACCATTCTCTCGACGCTGCCGTCGGCCGCCGTAGGCGCGCTGCTCGCCCTGCTCGTCGCCGGCCACGACCTCGGCATCGTGGCGGTGATCGGACTGATTTTGCTGATCGGCATCGTCAAGAAGAATGCGATCATGATGATCGACTTCGCGATCGACGCGCAGCGCAACCAGGGCAAACCCGCACGGCAGGCGATCTATCAGGCCTGTCTGCTGCGATTCCGGCCGATACTGATGACCACGCTGGCCGCCCTGCTCGGCGCGCTGCCGCTGGCGCTGGGCGGCGGCACGGGCTCCGAACTGCGACAGCCGCTGGGGATCGCGATGGTCGCCGGTCTGATCCTGAGCCAGTTGCTGACGCTGTTCACGACCCCGGTGATCTACCTCGCCTTCGACCGGCTGGCCCGGCGGGTGCGCGGTCCGGCGGGAGATTCCGATGGCTGAGCGCAGTCTCTACGAGGTCTTCGTCCGGCGCCCGGTCGCCACGACGCTGCTCACCGTCGGCCTGGTGCTGTCCGGGCTGCTGGCAGTGCGTCTGCTCCCCGTGGCGCCGGTACCCAACGTCGAGTATCCGACCATCCTGGTGGGTGCGACGCTGCCGGGCGGCTCACCCGAGATCATCGCGAGCACCGTCGCCAACCCGCTGGAGCGTCGTCTCGGCACGATCGCCGGGCTCTCCGAGATCTGGTCCTGGAGCCGCGAGGGGCGCACCACGCTGTCGTTGCAGTTCGACCTCGATCGCGACATCAATGCGGCTGCGCGCGAGGTCCAGGGCGGCATCAATGCGGCGGCCGGTGCGCTGCCGAGCGGCATGCCCCGCCTGCCCTGGTACTGGAAGGCCAACCCGGCGCGCTCACCGGTACTGATCCTGCAGATGCGCTCCGATGTCGTCGGGCGCGACCGGATGTACGACATCGCCTCGACGGTGCTCGCCCAGCGGATCGCGCAGGTCGCGGGCGTGGGCGAGGTGTCGTTGTCAGGCAGTTCGCTGCCGGCGGTACGCGTGCGCGTGAATCCGCTCGCGCTGGAGTCGCTCGGCATCGGCGCAGAAACCGTGCGACGCGCGATCGTCGCCAACAACTCCAACCGTCCCAAGGGCAGCGTCGAGGGCAGCGAGCGCCGCTGGCAGATCGGCGCCAACGACCAGGCCCGCACCGCGGCCGACTATGCCTCGCTGGTCATTGCCTTCCGCAACGGCGCACCGGTCAGGCTTGCCGATATCGCCGAGGTCACCGACTCGGTGGAGG
The DNA here is from genome assembly GCA_041396685.1 of Burkholderiaceae bacterium. GTDB lineage: Bacteria > Pseudomonadota > Gammaproteobacteria > Burkholderiales > Burkholderiaceae_E > JAUIAI01. The sequence goes on along the minus strand of JAWKYD010000007.1, from coordinate 49,818 downwards.
ACGTTCGCAACGTCGGCTACGCCGACGGTCAGCCTGCCGTGCTGATCATCGTGCGCAAGGAGCCCAGCGCGAACCTTCTCGACACGGTCGAGCGCATCCGGGCGTTGCTGCCGTCGATGCGGGCATCGATCCCGGCCACCGTTTCACTGGACGTCGCCATGGAGCGCACCGCGACGATCCGCGCGTCGCTGGTCGAGGCGCAACGCACGCTGTGGATCGCGATGGTGCTGGTGGTGCTGGCGGTACTTCTCTTCCTGCGCGATGCGCGCGCCACCCTGGTGCCGGCGATCGTCGTACCGGCCTCGCTGGCGGGCAGCTTCGTGGTCATGTACTTCGCTGGCTTCTCGCTCGACAATCTGTCGTTGATGGCGCTCACGGTCGCGACCGGCTTCGTGGTCGACGATGCGGTGGTGGTGGTCGAGAACATCATGCGCCACCGCGACCGCGGCCTGTCGCCGGTCGACGCCGCCATCGCCGGCGTGCGCGAGGTCGGCTTCACGGTGTTCACGATCAGCGTGTCGCTGGTGGCGGTGTTCATCCCGGTGCTCGCGATGGGCGGGCTCGTGGGCCGTGTACTGCGCGAGTTCTCCGTCACGCTCACCGCCGCGATCGGAGTGTCGCTGCTGATCTCACTGACCACCACGCCGATGCTGTGCGCGGTGCTGCTGCGCGCGCCGGATCGTGCTCGCCCGCCCGGTCAGCTGTCGCGCGCTTTCGGCGCCGGCTTCGACCGGCTGCAGGGCTTCTACGCACGGACGCTGGCCTGGGCGCTGCGCCACCGACCGCTGATGATGCTGGTGCTGCTGGCCGCGCTCGGCCTGAACGTGTATCTGTATACGGTGATCCCGAAGGGCTTCGTGCCGCGCCAGGACACCGGGCGGCTGATCGGCTACCTGCGCGCCGACGAGGGCAGCTCGTTTCGCAACACGCGTGACAAGCTCGAACGTGCGCTCGAGATCGTGCAGAACGACCGGGCGATCGACGGCGTGGTCGGCTATGCCGGCGACCGCCAGGCGAATCGTGCCACCTTCTTCGTGTCGTTGAAGCCGCTCGCCCAGCGCAGCGAGACTCCCGACCAGGTCATCGACCGCCTGCGCCGGCCGCTGTCGCGCATCGAGGGCGCGCGGTTGACACTGGTGCCGGTGCAGGACTTCCGCGCGGGCGGGCGCGACAGCTCGGGCGAATACCAGTTCACCCTCTTTGCCGAAGACATCGCCGAACTGCGCAACTGGGAGCCGAAACTGCGCCGCGCGCTCAAGGCCCTGCCGCAGCTGGTGGACGTCGATACCGACGAGGACGCCGAGGCGGCCCAAACCCGGCTGGTGGTGGATCGCGACGCGGCCGCGCGGCTGGGCGTGCAACAGCGCGACGTCAGCGCGATGCTGAACAACTATTTCTCGCAGCGCCAGGTGGCCACGATCTACGATCTGCAGAACCAGTACCGGGTCGTGATGGAGGCCGACGAGCGCTACCTGTCCGATCCCAACGTGCTCGGCCGGATCGGCGTCGTCACCGATGCCGGAAGCGTGGTGCCGCTCTCCGCGGTCACGCGGCGCGAGACCGCCAAGGCGCCGATCTGGGTCACCCACTACCGATTGTTCGCGTCGTCGACGATCTCGTTCGCGCTCGCCAAGGGGGTGTCGCTGTCCGAGGCGACCGCGTTGGTCGAAGACACGATGGCGCGCATCGGCATGCCGTCGACGATCTTCGGCGAGTTCGCCGGCACCGCCGGCGTGTTCCAGAAATCGCTGGCGAGCCAACCGCTGCTGATTCTCACCGCGCTGCTCGCGATTTATCTGGTGCTCGGCATCCTGTACGAGAACCTGCTGCACCCGATCACGATTCTCTCGACCCTGCCATCGGCGGGGGTCGGCGCGCTGCTCGCGCTGCTCGCGACCAACACCCCGTTCACGATCGTGGCCATGATCGCGGTCGTGCTGCTGATCGGCATCGTCAAGAAGAATGCGATCCTGATGATCGATTTCGCGCTGCAGTTGCGCCGTCGCGAGGGGCTGTCCGCGCACGACGCGATCCACCGCGCCTGTCTGGTGCGATTGCGCCCGATCCTGATGACCACCCTCGCCGCGGTCTTCGGTGCGCTGCCGCTCGCGGTCGGCGTCGGCGACGGCGCCGAGCTGCGCCAGCCCTTTGGCATCGCGATCGTGGGCGGGCTGTTGCTCAGCCAGTTGCTCACGCTCTACACCACGCCGGTGTTGTTCCTCTATCTCGATCGCGTCGGCGATGCGGCGCTGCGGCTGCTGCGACGATACGCGGCATGGCGTGGTGAGAGCGGGGAGCAGGATTCATGAACCCTGCGCGGCGACCTGCACGAAGGCCGGTGCGCGACGATGGCGGGGTTTCGCGAACCGCGCCCGTGCCGGCCGCGCGCGCGCGGCTCTGCGTGCTCGTCCTCGTGTTATCGGCCTGCACCGCGACCGGACCCGACTATCGCCGGCCGGACCTGCCGGTGCCCGCCACCTTTCGACACGCGATCGACGCGCCACCGGGTTGGAAATTCGCCGAGCCTGCGCTGCCCGGCACGGAATCGGCCTGGTGGCGGGGCTATCAAGACCACACGCTGGAAGCCCTGGTGGCGGCTGCGGAACCGGCCAACCAGAGTCTGCAGGTCGCCGCGGCCCGGGTGGCCCGGGCGCGCGCTCTGCTGGGCTCGGCAGGTGCGGCCGCCGGTCCCGCGCTCGATGCGAATGCGGCCATCACGCGCTCCCGGGTGGCCGGCGGCGCCGACATCAACCGCTTTCGCATCGGTGTCGACGCCGCCTGGGAACCCGACCTGTGGGGTCGCCAAGCCAATGCCGTCGCGGCGGGCCGTGCGGAACTCGCCGCCAGCGAAGCCGATCTCGCCGCCGCGCGTCTGGCCATCCATGCCCAGCTGGTGCGTTCGTACTTCAGGCTGCGTGCGGACGACGCCTTGCGCCGCTTGCTGGAGACCACCGTCGACGCCTACCAGCAATCGCTGCGCGTCACCCGAAACCGCTACGACGCCGGGGTGGTGCCGCGCTCCGATGTGTCCCAGGCCCAGACCCAGCTGCGCACGACCCAGGTGCAATTGATCGAAGTCGGCATCAGCCGCACGCAGACGCTGAACGCGATCGCGACGCTGCTCGGCCGCGCGCCGGCCGAGCTCACGATCGAGCGTGACGATCGTCTCCCTGCGCCGCCGACCGTGCCCCTGAGCCTGCCATCCGAACTGCTCGAACGCCGACCAGACATCGCGGCGGCCGAACGCCGCGTGGCCGCCGCCAATGCCCGCGTCGGCTTCGCACAGGCCGCCTGGTATCCGACGATCACGCTTGGTGCCGGGGCCGGCACCCAGGGCACGCGTGTCGCCGACCTGTTCGCACTGCCGAACCGCTTTTGGTCGCTGGGGCCCGCCCTGCTCGCCTCGCTGTTCGACGGCGGCGCCCGCGACGCGCGGCTCGACGAAGCACTGGCCATCTACGACGAAGCCGTTGCCGACTACCGGCAGACGGTGCTCGATGCGTTTCGCGACGTCGAAGATGCCCTGGTCGCGCGACGCATGCTCGATGTCCAGGTCGCCATCCAGCAGCGCGCGGAGCGGGCCGCGGCCGACGCGCTCGAACAGGTGAGCAACCAGTACCAGGCGGGAACCGTGAGCTTCCTCAACCTGCTCACCGCGCAGACCGCACTGCTCGCCGCCCGCCGTGCCCTGGTGGACCTGCGCGCCCGCCTGGTCGATGCCAGCGTGCAGCTGACCGTCGCGGCCGGCGGTGGCTGGCGGCAGATGCCGCCGGAGAGCGGTCGGACGCGGTGATCCGACCGGGGCGTATGCGCCCTTCCTGCCTGTGACCCGCCAGCCGATGCCGACATCTCGGTGACGCTGCCCAAGCGGTGAGACGCGCACCTCAGCGGTTGCTGACGCCGCGCAAACGAAGATCCGCATGCGACCTGCTCACAGCAGATAGTCACGACTGTTATCATTTCCGGGTGCCGCGGCCTCGGCCCGCGACCCCGCGTGACGGGAGGAGACGATCATGACTGTTTCGGCGCCATCGCGGCCCGCCGATGCAAGCGCGCCCCGCGCGCTGCTCGCGGAAGAGCGGCTCGCCGGCCTGGCCATGGCCACGGTCTGTTTGATCACGCTGGCCAACGTCCTGGTGCGCTACTTCACGAATTTCTCGTTCGGCTTCACCGAGGAAGTGTCGGTATTCCTGCTCGTCGTGATGACCCTGGCCGGCTCGGCCGCGGCATTCCGACGCGGCGCGCACCTGGCGATGCCCTTCCTGCTCGACCGCCTGCCCGCGATGGCGCGCCGGGTCGTGGTTGCGGCCGGCCTGCTGGTCGGGTTCGCGCTGTTCGCAGCGATCGTCTGGTACGGCGGGTGGCTGGCCTGGGACGACTACGACCTGGGTTCGACATCGACCGGCATCGGCGTGCCGGCCTGGTGGTATTCGGTCTGGCTGCCGCTGCTCTCGCTCGTGATCTGCGCGCGCATCCTGCAGACGATCATGGCCGTGCTGCGCGGCCGCGAACCGGTCGCCGAAATCGTGCCCGACACCCGTTCGGGCGACGACGCCTCGGCCTTCTGAACCGCCATGGATGCCGGCCTGCTGATGATGGCCCTGGCCGCCGTGCTGTTGCTGGCCGGCACGCCGATCGCGGTCGCGCTCGGCGCTGCCGGCGCGTTCACGATGGTGACGGAGAACCTGGGTGCGCCCGCCATCGCCACCAATGCGATGACGTCGATCTCGAAGTACCCGCTGCTGGCGCTGCCGCTGTTCATCCTCGCCGGCATGGTGTTCGAGCGCGCCGGTGTGGCGGCCCGCATGGTGCGCTTCCTCGCGCTGATCGTCGGCCAGTGGCACGGCGCCAAGGCGCTGGTGGCGATCGCCGTCTGCCTGTTGCTCGGCGGCATTTCGGGTTCGGGCGTCGCCGATGCCGCGGCCGTGGCCGCGGTGATGCTGCCGGCCATGACCCGCGCCGGCTATCCGCGCGCATTCTCGGCGAGCCTGATCGCCGCGGGCGGCACCACCGCGATCCTGATTCCGCCGTCGGTGGGCTTCATCCTGTATTCGATCCTGGTGCCTCAGGCCAGTGTGCCGGCGTTGTTCGCGGCCGGCATCATCCCCGGCCTGCTCGCCGGAGTCGCCCTGCTCGCACCGGCCCTGTGGCTTTCGTATCGCCACGGCTGGGACTCGGCGCCGCCCGGGGCCGGTGACACAGGCGTGCGTGTGCGCTCGGCCGCAATCTTCGCGCGCGCGCTGCGCGAGGCGATCTGGGGGCTGGTGGCGCCGCTCATCGTCCTGGGCGGGCTGCGCGCCGGCCTGTTCACGCCCACGGAGGCCGCGGTGGTGGCGGTGGCTTATGGCGTGTTCGTCGCGCTCGTCATCTACCGCAGCATGTCCGTTGCCGATCTCTGGCGCTGCATGGTCGATGCCGCCGGCATCTCCGCCGTGGTCATGATCGTCATGGCTCTCGCCTCCAATTTCGCCTATGCCGGCTCGGTACTCGGCGCGCTCGATGCGCTCGCGAAGCTGCTCACGGCCACCTTCGATTCGTCGGGGGCGGTGCTCGCGATGGTGATGCTGTTGCTGCTCCTGGCCGGCATGGTGCTCGATGCGCCCTCGGTACTGCTGATCTTCGTGCCCCTGCTGGTGCCGGTCGCGCAGCACTTCGGCTGGGATCTGGTCTGGTTCGGCGTGTTGATGACCATGAATCTCGCGATCGGTCAGGTCACGCCGCCGATGGCGGTGAACCTGCTGGTCACCTCCCGCGTGGCCGGCGTGACGATCGAGCAGAGTGCGCGCTGGGCGCTCTGGTTCGTGGCCTCGTTGCTGGTGGCGCTCACGGTGGTGGCGATGGTGCCGCAGGCGGCGCTCTGGGCGCCGACGGCATTCGGGTTCTGAGGCGATGCCGTCCGGTTCATGCAATGAATCGAACGGGTTGAGCCGGGTGTCAGCCGAAGCGTCCGAGGTGCTGGCGACTGACATCGGCATTGGCGGTTTTTCTCGGGCCAGGGCGGCCCATCGAATGGAGACGACCATGAAACGACGCGATGCATTGAAGGCCGGCGCCGCCGGCGCGGCAGCCTTCGGCGTGCCCCTGCTGCTACGTGCCCAGGAACGCTACAAGGACGAATACCGGATGTCGCTGGTCGTGCCGCCCGTGTTCGCCTGGGGCAAGGGTGGCGAGATCTTCGCCAACCAGGTGCGCGAGCGCACCAACGGTCGCATCAACATGAAGCTCTATCCGGGCGCCAGCCTGGTGCAGGGCCAGCAGGACCGCGAGTTCTCGGCCATGCGCCAGGGCATCGTCGACGTACTCTGCGGCGCGCCGATCAACTGGTCGGGCACCGTGCGCGATTTCGGTGTGTTCACCCTGCCCTTCCTGTTCCCCGACCACAAGGCCTGGGATGCCGCCGTGAACAATGAGCACGTTCGCGACGCCTTCTTCAAGGTGGTTGAACGCGGCGGAGCCGTGCCCCTGGCGATGGGCGAGACCGGCTATCGCCAGATCAGCAACTCGAAGCACCCGATCCTCACGCCGGATGACATGAAGGGTCTGAAGGTGCGCGTCGTGGCCAGCCCGATGTACAGCGAGATCATGACGGGCATGGGCGCGAACCCGGTCACGATGAGCTGGGCCGACGCACAGCCGGCGCTGGCCTCCAAAGCAGTCGACGGCCAGGAGAATCCGCTCGAGGTCTTCATGGTGGCCAAGATCCACAAGCTCGGCCAGCAGTACGTCACGAAGTGGAATTACTCCAACGACGTCCTGTTGTTTGCGATCGCCCGTCCGCACTTCGACGGGTGGAGCAAGGACGATCAGAAGATCGTTCGCGAGGCGGCGATCGATGCGGCCCGCGAACAGACGGCGCTGGTGCGCAAACTGTTCGCCACCGATGTCGAAGATGCGCGCGCCCTCGGCGTCGACGTGCACGTGCCGACGGCCGACGAAATGGCCGCCTGGCAGGCGCAGACCCAGCCGATTCGTGCCGCCTGGGCGAAGAAGACCAATCCCGAGATCGTGGCCAAGATCGAGCAGGCCATCGCCGGCGCGCGCTGATGGCGCGACACCGCCCGGCTCCACCTGGGCCCGCGGTTCGGTCCGACCAGGTCATCGCGCGAATGATCCGCGCGGTGAACCTGGCCGCCCGCCCGTTCACGCGCCAGTTGGGGGCGCACTACGGCATCTCGCTCAACGAATGGCGGTGCATCCGGATCATCGCGGTCGAGGGCGGCGTCGGTTCGGCGAGTGCGCTCGCCGAGCGCACCGGCCTGGACAAGATGAGCACCAGCCGGGCGGTCAACGGCCTCGAGCGCAAGCGTCTCGTGGTGCGCGAGCGCGACCCGGCCGACCGGCGCCGTTACCGCATCACCCTCAGCGGGCCGGGCCGCGCACTCACCGAAGTACTGGTGCCCGCCTCCACGGCCCGCGCCGACCTGATGCTGGAGTCGCTGTCGATGCGCGAGCGCGAGCAGCTGATGGACATGCTCGACAGGGTCATCGAGCGGGTGTGTGCCGAGCCGGATTGAAGGCTTGCGGATGTCTGGCTTACGACTCGTGGACGCACGCCCGCATCGGCGCTCGCGCCTTGTCAGCCCCTGTTCTGGCTGACTGCGACGGGCATCGGGTTCGTGCTGGCAGGCCCTAATACCCGAACAGGCCGGACACCGATGCCTCGACCGGCGCCGGACAACCCTCGACCCAGACGAAGACCTGGGCGCCAAAGCGGCTGGCCAGGCTGAACTCCGTGCCCGGCTCGATGATCACATAGCAGTTGGCATGGGCAGCCTCGCCATCGACCAGCAGATCGCCCGCATAGACCCAGCATTCGGTGAGCGCGGTCGCGCGCACCCGAGGTGCGACGCTGCCCGGCCGGATCAGCCATTGCAGCATGCGATGGGGATCGCCGGTGCCCGCATAGTCGAACACGGTTCGGCGCAGGAAACCGGCGACGCCCGTGTCGTTGGCCACGACCGAGGCGACCGGAACATTGATCTCCGGCCCCACATCGGGGGCCCCGTTTTCCACCCGGCCGTGCGTGGCACCCACGTGCAGGCCATGCAAGGGCTCGACACCCTCGGGATATGTGACGGGCCCCTCGAGCCGCGAGACCAGCAACGCCGGCTCGTAGGCGATCGCGTCGTGCGTCGAGCCCTTGAAGTTGATGCCGACATCACCGAGCCGCGCACTGCCCGAGTAATCGGTCAGACCGCCGCGCGCGAAGTAGCTGGTGGCCACACCCTGGTGCTGGTGCAGGCCGCTGCGGGCCATGGCTTCGAAGCCCACGTTGCCGAGAAAGTGTCCACGCTGCGGATTCTCGCGCACGACCTGCAGGGCCAGACCCTCCTTGCCGGCCGGCCGCCAGGGCAAGGTGGCGGCATCGACGACGGTGATCGCGCGCTCTTTGCGGCGCGGCCTGCGGGTCGACGCGGTGGTCGCGGGTCGGGCCATGACTGTCTCCTGGTGCGATCGGCCGCTCGGGCCGGGCTGAGGGGCGCTTTCGCCAATGGTAACGGATGTTACGGATTGCCGGGCAACCGGCGCGCAAGCCGGTTCCAGATCCCGGGTTCGCCACCGGCAAGCTGATCAGTGAGAACGAACCCGGCCCGCAAGCCGTCTGTGGCAAGCTGAAGGTTGTTTCCAGACGATCGACTCGGGAAGGATGGACCATGGCCATGCTCGGTGATGCGGTGCTCGCGATGTGGTGGCATCTGCCGGCCGGCTGTCGCGAGGAGTTCGAACATTGGCATGTCCACGAGCACTTTCCCGAGCGGCTCGGCATCCCGGGCTTCCTGCGTGGGTCGCGGTGGCATGGCACGGATGACGGCGATTCGGTCTTCGTCATCTACGAGCTCGCCGGCCACGACGTCCTGTCGTCGCCGGCTTACCTGGCGCGTTTGAATGCTCCGACGCCCTGGTCGACGAAGATGATGCCCAACCATCTTGGCATGGTTCGTACGCAGTGCCGGGTGTTGGCGAGCCAGGGCGGACTCGTTGGCGGGCACGCCCTGACCATCCGCCTGTCCGCGCAGCCGTCCGCCGAGGCGGCGCTGCAGGCACACCTGTCAGCGCTCATCGATGCGCTTCCGGCGCGGCCCGGCCTGACCGGCGCCTGCCTGGCGCGTCACGAGCGACCCGACATCGCCGCCACCGTCGAGCAGAGGATCCGCGGTGCCGATGCCGAGGCCGACTGGGTGCTCGTGGTCAGTGGCTACCAGCCCGAGACGCTCAGGGCCTTGGCCGCCGGCGAGCTCGGGCCCCCCGCGCTGGCGGCGGTCGGCGCGGCCGCCGACGTCGTCACCGGCTTGTACGAGCTTCGCTTCTCGGCCACGCCGGCCGATGTCGCCCCGACCGAGTCGAGCAAGGCCACCCGGTTCGAATCCGTCCCGCGCCGTCTGCCCGACGGATTCCAGCGACACGATCGCCCGAGTCCGCTGACGGCGCCCTGGGAACCCATCTATGCCCGGCACGACGAGGCCGCGGTGGTGCTGGCCGTCGACGTACGGCACGCGCACTGCAATTCGCGCGGCATGGTGCACGGCGGGCTGGTCGCTGCGCTAGCCGACAATGCCATGGGCTTGTCGGCGTTGCGTGTCGTCACGCGGGCGGGGATGCCGGATGCCCGCGGCGTGACCGTCTCCCTGACCATCGATTTCGTGGAAGGTGTTCGTATCGGCGACTGGCTGGAATTCGTGCCGACCGTCGTACGGGCAGGCGGCACACTGGCGTTCGTCGAATTCCACGCGCGCGTCGGTGAGCGGATCGTTGCGCGCGGCAGCGCAACCTTTCGAATCGTTCAGGCCGTCGCGGCCCAGGCTCAGGGCTCGTCGAAGCGATAGCCGACCCCGTAGACCGACGCGACGCAGGCATCGCCGGCCGCGGTTCCGGCGAGCTTGCGACGCAGATTCTTGACGTGGCTGTCGATCGCCCGATCGCTGACATCGCGCAAGTCGTCGTGCACGGCATCTAGCAACTGTGCACGCGGGAACACCCGACCCGGCTGCCGAAGCAGCGTCGCGAACAGCCGGAACTCGATCGGCGTCAGCGGCAGTGCCTCGCCCTGATAACGGATGCGACGCGCGCCCTCGTCGACCTCGAACCCGGCGACCGCGGGCAGGCTCTGCCGCGCTGCCTCAGTGCGCCGCAGAATCGCACGGACCCGGGCCACGACCTCGCGCGGACTGAACGGCTTGCAGACGTAGTCGTCGGCGCCGATCTCCAGGCCCAGCAGGCGGTCGATCTCGTCGACTCTCGCGGTGATCATGATGATCGGCACATCACTGAAACGACGAACCGCGCGACAGACCTCGAGGCCGTCCAGCCCGGGCAGCATCAGGTCGAGCAGTACCAGCGCCGGGGCTTCGCGCTCGATCGACGCTACGGCGACCGCGCCGTCGCCGATGCAGCGCGTCGAAAATCCGGCCTGCGCCAGATAATCGGCCAGCAGACGCGCGATCTTGGGATCATCCTCGACGACGAAGACCGGGCGCGGGTGAGCCTGCATCTGAAACCTCCGGGGATCGGGGCTCGCGATCGGCGCCAGCGTCGCGCGGCAATGTGACCGTGATTCGCAGGCCACCGAGCGGCGAATCGGAAGCGGCGATGGTGCCACGATGTTGGCGCACGATGCCAGCGACGATCGCCAGGCCGAGTCCGCTACCGGCACCGTGGCGACTTCGCGCTGCGTCGGCACGCCAAAGCGGCTCGAACATCTGCTCGCGCAGCTTCGGGTCAACCCCTGGCGGGGAGTCGTCGACGATCAAGCGGACCCGATCGCCGTCGGACTCGACCCGCAGATCGATACGACCCGGTGGGTCGGTGTAGCGCAGCGCGTTTTCGAGCAGATTCCGCAGGACCTGCTCGATCCGGCCGGCGTCCCAGTGCACCTGCAACTGCGCCGCGGGCGCCAGGCACGTGAGCACGACGCCACGTGATCGGGCCGACGAACCGAATGCATCGACGGTGCGGCGCGCGAGCGCATGCGCGTCGAAGACATCGAGTCGCGACGGTCGCTCTGCCATATCGGTGACCGCCAACTCGTGCAGTTCGTCGACGAGCCTCGCCAGCTGACCGACCTCGGCTTGAAACGAGCGGATGCCGGCCGCATCGATCGGGCGCACGCCATCGAGCATCGCTTCGATCTCACCGCGCAAAACCGTCAGCGGTGTACGCAACTCGTGTGCGGACTCGGCAATCCAGCGGCGACGGGCAAGCTCGAGGCGGGCCAGCGACGCCGCCATCGAGTTCATGTCGTGCCCGAGATCCGCGAGCTCGTCGCCACCCGAGACCGGCACACGTACGTCGAACGCCCCCGACGCAATTCGTGCCGACGCCTCGCGCATCGTCTGCAGCGGCCGGGCCCAACGCCGCGCGATCAGAACCGCGAACAGACTCGCGAGCAGCAGCACGGCCACACCCACGCCCGCGATGCCCCGATACTGGCGCACCAGGAAACCGACGTCGTCGGCCCCGGCCGGCAGCGGCGGGAGCGCCAGCAGCAGGCGGGCAACCACCTGCCCGCCAACGATCAGCTCTCGAACCAGACGAGCACCCGCCGCAAGCTCGCGGCTACCGGCCAGGAGTGCACCATCGGCATCCACCAGGCTCAGGCGCGCGCCGTAACGCGCAGGGTCGGCGACCAGAGGCGCGCCGGGGTGCGCACTCGACGACGGCGGTCGGTCCGGCCACGGATCCGATCCCGGCGGCGGCGGTCGGCGCTCCCAAGGGCCCGTTCCCGGCGGTGGCGGGCGGCCCTCCCAAGGGCCCGTTTCCGGCGGTGGCGGTCGGCCCTCCCAAGGACCCGTTTCCGGCGGTGGCGGTCGGCCCTCCCAAGGGCCCGTTTCCGGCGGTGGCGGTCGGCCCTCCCAAGGGCCCGTTCCCGGCGGTGGCGGGCGGCGCTCCCAAGGAACTGTTCCCGGCGGTGGCGGTCGGTCGCGGCGACGATCGTCCGCCGATGGCCGTGACGGCGGATTTGACACTGCGTCGGCAGTCGACTCGCCACCGATTCGCATCGACTCGAGCAGCGCGTGCCAGTTGCGCGGACGTCGCAGCGCTTCGATGCCGCCCTCGGCCAGCGCCTGCTCGACCCGCGGCGCAAACTGATCGAGCCACGCCTCGTCGCGCGCGCGCAAATAGTCGGCAAATCCACTGCGCAGATGCCAGGCGACGAATCCGGTGACGGCCAGCACCGCCACCGCTGCGGCAAGCGCGATCGACAGCATCAGTTGGTGAGCGAGGCGCAGACGCATGCTGACTTTGTACCCGAATCCGGCTTGTGAATGGTGGAGATCGCCTCCACAATCGCTCCCGATTCGATCCATGGTGTTGGCCGACAATGCGCGTCATCGCCACAACGCCAGAATAATTGCCATGACGCGCATCGCAACGAATGGATCCCCCGGCCCCGGGCGGCGTCTGCACGGAGCCCTGTCGGGCGCCCTCTCGCTCGCGCTCGTCGCGGTGTTAATCGCGGGCTGTGGCGGTGGCGGCAGTGACAGCGAAGCCGACGCGCAGACCGTGGCGTCGGACACCGCCTCCCCCGACACGTCTAGCCCCGATTCGTCGACCGGATCGGACACGGCCGCCGGCACGAACCTGTCGCTGCTCGCGACGGTCGGCGACGCGATCTTCGCGGACCAAAGCCTGTCGGCGTCCGGGCAGATGTCCTGCGAAACCTGCCACGACCCGGTGCGTGGCCACGCCGGCGACGGGCCGTTCGGCGTTCCGGCTGGCGGGCCGGCGCTCGACACGTTCGGATTCCGCAAATCACCCGGCATTCGCTATCTGCGTTTCGCGCCGGCCTTTGGTTTCGTCACCGGGCGCAACGGCGATGCGCAGCAGCCGAGCGGCGGATTGTTCTGGGACGGGCGAGCCGATTCGCTCGAGGCGCAGGCCGGCGGCCCGTTCCTCAATCCCCGCGAGATGGCCAACGCGTCGCGTGCCGAGGTCGTCGCCAAGCTGGCCGCGGCGCCGTATGCGACGCAGTTGCTGCAGGCCGGCGGGCTGACGTCGTTTGCAGACGTCGACGCGGTCTTCGACACCATGACCGCCGCGCTGGCCGCCTACCAGCGCGAAGACGCCGGGTTCGCGTCGTTCGATAGCAAGTTCGACCGCGTCATGCGTGGTGAAGATCGCTTCACGCCCAGTGAGGATCGCGGCCTGAGAGCATTTCGCGATCCGGTCCGCGGTAACTGCGCGTCGTGTCATTCGCTCGACGTACCAGCCGGAGCCGACGGGCCGTTGTTCACCGACTTCAGCCATCAGGCGCTTGGCGTGCCCCGCAACGCGGCCATCCCGGACAACGCGGATCCCAACTTCTTCGATCTCGGTCTGTGCGGGCCATCGCGCAACGATCTCACCGGCCGCACCGACCTATGCGGCCGTTTCAAGACGCCGAGCCTGCGCAACGTCGCGCTGACCGCGCCCTACTTCCACAACGGCCGCTTCGAGACCCTCGAGGAGGTGGTGCGCTTCTATGCGTTGCGTGACATCGAACCGCAGCGCTTCTATCCGACCGACGCGACGGGCCAGGTCATCGTCTTCGACGATCTGCCTGCCTTTCTGCGCGGCAATGTCACACGTCAGGCGCCTTTCGGCGGCCGGGTCGGCAACGTGCCCCGCCTCAGCGAGGCCGACATCGTCGACATCGTCGCATTCCTGCGCACATTGACCGATACGACGCCAGCGGCACCATGACGCCGTTGGCGTCGTCGAGGTCGCGACACGCGACCTCAGAGATTGCTGCCGTTCTCGCGGATCGTCTGCCGATACCAGTCGAACGACAACTTGGGCGTGCGCTCGAGCGTCTGGTAATCGACGTGTACGAGGCCGAAGCGCTCGCGGTAGCCCTCGGCCCACTCGAAGTTGTCGAGCAGGCTCCAGTAGAAGTAGCCACCGATGTCGACACCGTCGCCGGCCGCGCGCCGTAGCTCGCCCAGGTAGCGGCGCATGAAGTCGATGCGGTTCGGGTCGTGTACCCGGCCGTCCAGCGCCACCCAGTCGGTGAGGCTCAGGCCGTTCTCGGTGACGTAGACCGGCAGTCCGTAGCGCTCGTGATAGAAGCGCGGCCCCCAGTACATCGACTGCGGCACCACGTCGAACACCCAGAACGCGGTGCGCGGATTACCATGCGGCGGTGGCACGTTCTGCGGCTTGCCGTCGGGGCCTTCGCGCACCACTACGCCCTGGTAGGTGTTCATCGCGAAGAAATCGAGCGGCTGCGCGATCGTCTTCAGATCGGCCGGGTCGAAGCCGGGTAGGTCGCCGGCCCACTCGGTGAGTTGCGGCTGCGGATACTGGCCCTTGTAGACGGGCTCCAGCAGCCAGCCGGCCAGACCACCGAACGTCGCCTTGCGTGCGGCCTCGACATCGGCCGCGCTGTCGCTTGCCGGAATGCCCGGCCACAGCGCCGCCACATAGCCGATCTGCAGCGCTTGCTTGGCCACCGCCCGCATCGCCTGCACGGCCTTGCCGTGCGCGAGATTCATGTGATGCGCGATCGTGAGAACGTCCTTCCACGGACGCTTCTCGCCCGGTGCATGGGTGCCCTGGTGATGCCCGAGGAAGATGTGTACCTCGGGCTCGTTGTGGGTGAACCAGTGCTTCACCCGGTCCGAGTAACGCTCGACCACGGCCTGCGCATAGTCGGCGAACCAGTCGGTCGATTCGCGCACCATCCAACCGCCGCGATCCTGCAGCGCCTGCGGGTAGTCCCAGTGGAACAGCGTGATCCATGGCGTGACGCCGGCGGCGAGCAGATCGTCGACGAGCCGGTCGTAGAACGCGAAGCCCTTCTCGTTGCGGCGGCCCACGCCGTCGGGAAACAGCCGCGACCACGCAATGGAGAAGCGATACGCACCCAGGCCGAGTTCCTGCATCAGCGCGACATCCTCGCGATGCCGGCCGTAGTGATCGCATGCGGTGTCGCCGCTGCTGCCGTCCCTGATGGTGCCGGGCGTGTGCGCGAAGGTGTCCCACACCGAAGCACCGCCACCATCGTTGAGCGGGGAGCCCTCGATCTGATACGAGGACGTGCCCGAGCCCCAGACGAAATCCGAGCGGAACTTCGGCTGCGCCGCGCGCGAATGGCCGGGAGCGGTCGCACCGCCCGGATGACCGGTGGGGTGCGTAGGACGAGGGTCGGCAGACGATGCTTGCGCCATGGAGGAGTCCGTCCGGTGAGCTGTTTCGAGGGGGAGCCGATCGGATCGGATTATGCGCCGTTCGACCCGCCGCGGCGCCGCCGAAGCAACCGCGAGTTGTTTTGAGGCCTCGAACGCCCGTGCCAACCGCGCGAGCGGTGTTACGGTAATTGAAACGAGGTGTAACATGGCATCAGGCGAATCGAACCACAGAGACTCCACGCGCGAAGACGGCGAACTGCCGTGCGCCAATGACGGTTTGCGTCGTCTCGCAACCGCGTTCTGGCGCGGTGATCGCCGTGGTATCGCGTGGCTGCTGACCATCATCCTGGTCACGCTGACGCTCGCGCAGGTCTCCATTCCAGTCATGCTCAATCACTGGAGCCAGCAGATCTTCGATGCGCTCGAACAGCGCGACATCGACAACGTGATCGCCCAGATCGGCGCCGTGTTGCTGATCATCGGCGCCAATGTCGTGGTGATGGCGTCGCACCTCTGGACCAAGCGTCGCCTGCAGGTGGCCTGGCGCGCAGATCTCACGCATCGCCTGCTCGATCACTGGACGGTTCACGGGCGCGACTACCAACTGGGTCGCGTCCATCCGAACCTCGACAACCCCGATGGCCGCATCGCCGAGGACGTGCGCATCGCGACCGAATCCTCGATCGACCTCGCGCATTCGCTGTTCTACTGCGTGATGCTGCTGGTGAGCTTCTCGCAGATTCTGTGGGTGCTGTCCGGCCCGCCCGAGGTCACGCTCGGATCATGGACCCTGACCCTGCCGGGTCATCTGGTATGGATCGCCCTGCTCTATGCCGGCGCCGGCGCATTCTTTGCGATCCGGCTGGGCCGGCCGCTCACGCACGCCGCACATTACCGGCAGAACAAGGAGGCGGACTTCCGCTTCGGGCTCGGCCGGTCGCGTGAGCAGGCGCCGACCCAGGCGATCGGCACGGTCGACACCGCCCGCCGCGAGAAAACCGGCGGCCTGTTCGCGTCCACGATCGCGGCCTGGCACCGCCAAACCATGGCGATCATCCAACTGGTGATGTTCTCGTCGACGTGGTCGGTGCTATCGCAGGCCGTGCCGATCATGGTGGCGGCGCCGCGCTACCTGGCCGGTGCGATCACGCTGGGCGCGCTCATGCAGACCGCGCAGGCCTTCCAGCAGATGATCAATGCGCTCTCCTGGCCGATCGACAACATGCAGCGACTGGCCGAATGCCGGGCATCGTTCGGACGGGTCGCTCACCTGCACGCGATCCTCGTGGAGCTGTCCGACGACGACGCACGTGGCGACGCTTCGACGATGCCAGCGCCGGCGGCGCCGGTCTGGGCACGCCGGGCAGGCTCGCGCGATGGGCGCGGCGCCGATCCGGCGATCGCCGTCACCGCAATCGCGGCCGCCGCGATACCGGTGGCACTGCTGTCGGGTACGCCGCCTGGCGATGCTCCCAACCCCGCCCCCCGGAACTACACCGAGACACACAACGTGTCCTGAGCGCGGGCCCGGCACGACGAGCGAATCAGAACAATCGGGCCCCCGCCTCGACCACCAACTCGAGCTTGGCGCGCATCTGATCTTCGGAGAGATCGTTGCCGCCCACCGTGCTCGCGAAGCCGCACTGCGGGCTGATGGCCATGCGTGAAGGATCGACGAACTGCGATGCCTCGCCGACTCGACGTTCGAGATCGCCCATCGATTCGAGTTCGGGCCGCTTGGAGCTGATCAGGCCCAACACGACGCCCTTGTCCGCGGGCAGATAGCGTAACGGCGCGAAATCGCCCGCCCGCGGTGTGTCGTACTCGAGCAGGAAGTGGCTGACGTCCGCACCGCCGAACAGCTTCTCGGCGACATCGTCATAGCCGCCTTCGGACAGATAGCGCCCCTTGTAATTGCCGCGGCACATGTGCACGCCGACGAACATGTCGGCCGGCCGGTTGCGTACTGCCTCGTTCAGCGCCGCCACATAGGTGTCCACCAGCCCGGCGGGATCGATGCCGAAGGACTGAACGCGCTCGCGCACCTTGGGATCGCACAGCATGGCCAACGGCACTTCGTCGATCTGCACATAGCGCACGCCGGCATCGGCGAGCTCGGCGATCTCCTGTTGGAACACCTTGCCCAGATCGGCGAAGAAGGACTCGGCGTCGGCGTAGACCGACTGATCTGCCCAGTCGGACAAGCGATAGAAATGCATCGTGGAGGGCGAGGGCATCGTGACCTTGATGGTGCGTTCGGTCAACGGTCTGACGAACGAAACCTCGTCGATCGTGATCGGCCGCTCACGGAATACACGCGCCGACGCGTAGGGCGCGGTGAACTCCGTCTCGTTGCCCTCGTCGTCGCGAAAACGGAATGAAGCGCTTCGAATCTTCATGCCGCCGCAGCATTCGCAAAAGCGCGACCAGTAGGAACCGCGCCGATATTCACCGTCATTGATCACCTGCAAGCCGACCGATTCCTGCAGTTTCACGATGTGGCGGATGGCATCGTCTTGAATGCGCTGAAACGTGGGCTGGTCGATCTCGCCCTTCGCCACCTGGCGAAACGCATTGCGCAGTTCGGGTGGCCGCAGCAGGCTGCCGACGTGATCGGCACGGAATGGCGGCGTACGTGAACTCTCTGACATGTTCTTCTCCTCGCGATTTTTCTATTATGCTATCGAATATGAGAGCAGAGACAACCGTGGTCGGCACACCCCGGCCCCGTCGCACCTTCAAGCGCCTGGAGCAGGTCATCGATGCCGCTGCGCACGTCTTCGCCCAGCTCGGCTTTCATGGCGCGAGCACGCACGATATCGCCGCGCATCTGGGCATCCGGCAGTCTTCGCTCTACTACTACTTCCGCACCAAGGACTCCGCGCTCGAACTCGTCTGCGGTCGCGGCGTCGAGGGGTACCTGGAGAACGGCCGAATGGCGGCCGTGAGCCCGGGCTCGCAGGCGGACAGATTGCGAGCCATCGTCCGGGCGCACATCGAGCCGATGCTCGAGCGTCCCGACTATGTCCGGGTCTTTCTCACTCAGCGCCGCTTTCTCGCGCCCGAAGCTCGTGTGCGGATCAAGAGCATCGAACAGCAGTACGAGCGGATCATTCAACGGGTCATCAACGACGGCATTCGCAGCGGCGAGTTCCGCGACGATCTTCCCGCTCGAGACGTGATGCTGAGTTTGCTCGGTGCCTGCAATGCAGCCAATCTCTGGCAGGGCGCGATCCCGGGTATGACGGTGGCCCGTGCTCAGCGGGTGGTGGGCTCGCTGATCATCGACGGCCTGATTGCCGGCCCGACGGCCGGCCAGGGGGTCACGCGAGCATGAGCATGGCCGGGTCCGCGCTGACGCTCGATGCCGACGTTCTGCGAGCAACCAGCGCGCCCCGGCTGCTGGTCGATCGCGCACGCCTCGAACCCGATCGGCCTGCCCTGCGCGTGAAGTTGCGCGGGCTCTACCGGGCGCGCAGCTGGCGCGAACTCGCCGGCCGGGTCGCGATCGCTGCCCGTGTGTTGCAGTCGCTGGGCTTCGCGCGCGGCGATCGGCTGGCCATCATGGGCGATGCCTGCGAGGAGTGGATCGTGCTCGACCTCGCCTGCCAGTCGCTCGGTGGCATCACCTACGGCATTTATCCCACCGCCTCGGTTGCCGAACTCGACTATCAGATGCGCGACGGCGGGGCGATCATATTCGTGGCCGAAGACCAGGAATACGTCGACCGCATTCTGCCGGTGGCCGACTCGCTGCCGGCGTTGCGTCGAATCGTCGTCATCGACGCCACGGCCTTGTTCATGATGGATGACCCGCGCGTGGTCGCGCTGGATGCCCTGCTTGCTCGCGACGCCGAGCCAGACCGTTCGGGACAGCCTTCGCCCGCCCATAGCGACGGCGTGAGCGCGACCCGGAACACCTTCACCGATGCGCCCGATCTTTGGCAGCGGTCCCGGCGACAGCGCGATGACGACCTCGCCTGGCTGGCCGAGCAGGCGGCCCGTGTCGGCCCCGAAGACCCCGCCTTCATCGTCTATACGTCCGGAACGACCGGGCATCCGAAGGGCGCGCTGGTTTCGCACGGCAGACACCTGGCCGGCACCTATAACCTGATCAGCCACTATCCGGCGCTGACGCGGGAAGGTGCTAGCACGGTGGCCTATCTGCCGTTGTGTCACGTGCTCGGCCGTGACATCGCGATCACGCTCGCGCTGCTCGGCGGACCGGTGCCTCATCTTGGTGAATCGGTCGAAGATCTGTCGACGACGCTGTTCGAGGTCGCACCCACGGTCTTGTTCACCGTGCCTCGCTATCTGCAGAAATTCGCGTCGCAGATCCTGACCGCGGTCGGCAATGCCGACCGCCTCAAGCGCTCGATCTTCGCCTGGGCACTGCGATCCGCTCGCCGCGCGGTTCAGATACGCTGGCACGCGCAATGCCGCCGTCCCGGCCTGACCTATCGAATCGCTCATGCGTTGGCCTTCAGGCCCGTTCTGAACAAACTCGGTTTCAATCGTCTGGAGCTGGCGATCTCGGGTGGCGCTCCGATGCCGAACGACACCGCGATCTTTTGGCAGATGCTCGGGGTCAATCTTTGCGAGATGTACGGTCAGACGGAAACCGCCGGCGCCATTATCAGCGGCCAGCGCGGCCCGTTTCCCCGCCCTGGGTCGGTTGGCGAAGCCGCGGCGGGAATCGAGCTTCGCCTGCGCGGCGACGGCGACGAGGGCGAGGTTCTGATTCGGAGCGATCATCGATTCGACGGCTACTGGGGCCAGCCGCAGGCCACGGCCGAGTTGTTCGAGGACGGCTGGCTGGCGACGGGTGATGTGGGTCGGCTCGAACAGGGTCAGTTGCGGCTGATCGACCGCGCGCGCGACTTCTTCGTCACGGCGGGCGGCAAGACGCTGAGCCCGAGCACGATCGAAAACGCCGTGCGCGGCAGCCGCTTCATCGCCGAGGTGGTGGTCATCGGCCACGCACGCCGCTTCGTCTCAGCCTTGATCGAGATCGACGAAGAAGCTGTCGCCGACTGGGCGCTATCGCAAGGGGTGGCCTTCGCCGGTTTCACCGACCTCACCCGCCGCGCCGAGGTCATCGCGCTGATCCAGGGCGAGATCGATCGCGCCAACGAAGCGCTGGCCAGGGTCGAGCAGATCAAGCGCTTCTCGATCCTGCCCAAGATGCTGGATCCCGAAGAAGAAGGCGAACCCGTCACCCCGACCCGCAAGGTCAAGCGACAGCAGATGGTCGAGCGCTTCGCGGATCTGGTCGAGGCGATGTACGGTTCGGATGAAGAGATCCGCTTACAGGAAGCGGTTGGATCGTGACGGCGATCTGCGCCCGATCGACCCCGGCACAACGAAGGAGGAGAAGCTCATGAATGCATTGAATCGTCGGATCGTCCACGGCGCCCGGATCGGTGCGTTGGCGACTGCGGCAACGGCCCTCGCCTGGATCCCGGGCTCGGCCACGGCGGCCGAGTTGGTGGTCGGCGTCACGGCCGCGCTGACCGGCCCGATCGCCGCCACCTATGCACCGGTCGTCGAGGCGATGCGCGCGTATGTCGATCATGTCAATGCGCGCTCGGGTGTCGACAGGCGCCAGATCCGCTTGGTCGTCCTCGACGACAGCGGTCAGGCCTCGAAGGCGGCGGCCAACGCAAAGCGGCTGGTGACGCAGGAGAATGTCGCATTGATGGTGAACTCCAGCCTGTCGTCCACCTATGAGCCCATGCTCGCAGCGACCGAGCGGGGCCGGGTGCCGGTCTGGTTCGCCGGTTCGGTCTGTCCGAAGGAGACTTTCCCTCCCAAACCGGCGCCGCTGCAGTTCTGCTCCACGGCATTCGGCGCCGCCTACGACTCGCAAATGGCCCTGTCGTTCATCAAGAAGGCCGCCGAAGGGCCTGTGAAACTGGGCTTCTCGGCGATGGCCATCCCGGTGTCGCGCAATGAAGTCTCCTATGCGGCCGAGGAAGCCGCCAAGATGGGCATGGCCACCACCGAGCAACAAATCATCCCGCCACCGACGGCCGACTACACCCCCTTCGCCACGAAGCTGAAGGACGACGGCGCCAACTGGGTCTATTCATGGGCGCCCTGGGTCACGCAGATCCGCACGCTCGAGTCGCTGCGCAAGCTTGGCTGGGATGGCGACCTGATCGCCTATGCGCACATCAATGCCGAGGACGAGCTGAACCGGGTCAAGGACGGCCGCTTCTACGTTTTCGGTGCCAATGCGCTGTTCCAGGACGATCTTCCGGTTCAGGCCGAATTGCGCGCGATCACCGAGCGCGCCAATCTGCGCTACCCGGTGACCCTGCTGACGGAAGGATTCATCGGCGGCATGGTGCTCGATGCCATCGCCGGCAAGGTGGGTGGCCAGCCGTCGCGCGAGTCGGTGACCGCGGCCATGAATGATCTGGAGGTCGATGTCAAAGGCCTGCGCGGCGCGCCGATCCGTTGGACCGCCGACAATCACTTCCGCACCTCGCAGTCCTACCGGGTCTATCGCTTCGATCCGGCCAAGGGTGCAATCGAGCGGGTCCAGGACTGGACCGAATTCAAAGTCCGATAACGGTCGGTCGCATGCAGCTCGTCGCGAACATCGTCGTACTGACCGCGATCTATGCGTTGATCTCGTGCGGATACGTGCTGATATATCGGGTCTCGCGGGTCCTTTCCCTGGCCCACGGCGAGCTGATGATGGTCGGCGCGTATCTGCTGCTGAGCACCGCATCGGCATTCGGCGGGCATCCGTTCGTGGCGATCGCCTTCGCGGCCCTGCTCTCGGCGTGCGTCGGCGTGCTCGTCTACGTGCTGTTGATGCGCAAGATGACCGGTGAGATGGTGTTGGCGGCGGTACTGTCGACCATCGCCTTGGGCATCGCACTGCGCGGTGCCCTGATTCTCGTCTACACGCCACAGCAGCAGTATCCTTTGCAGGCGCTCGGTCTGGACAATCCGTCGATTCTGCTGTTCGGCGATGCCCGGATTTCGGCGGTCAGCCTGCTGCTGGTGGGTCTGACCGCCGCAACCTACCTCGGTCTTTGGTTGTTTCTGCGCTTCACGGCCTATGGCATCTGCATGCGAGCGGCCGGCCAGAACCCCCTGCTGGCCGCGCAGCGTGGCATCCGTCTGCATGCGATGTTCGCGCTTGCCTGGGCATTGGCCACCTTCACCGGCGGCGTCGCCGGCATGTTGATCGCCGCCGATTCGGGGCTGGATGCCACGATGGCCACTGTGGGTCTCAAGGCGTTTCCGGCGGCCCTGGTCGGCGGGCTCGACAGCCTGCTCGGCGCCCTCCTGGGATCGCTGACCGTGGCCGCGGCCGAGGTGCTGCTGATTCACTACGTCGATCCCCTGCTGGCCGACGTGGTGCCATTTCTCGTACTGACCGCGATGCTGATCGTCCGCCCGTGGGGCTACTTCGGCAGCCGCGAAGAACTCGATCGCGTCTGATCTCCGGATCGTCTCACTGACATGGCCAGAACCCACGCCAGCGGTTACCTTCACACCGACCACGGACAGGCGCTTCGCCTGGTCGAAACCCGACTGCAGAAGAGCTCGCTCGCTGCCTTGCTCGCCGCCCTGATCGCGCTGCCGCTGCTGGCCTCGCCCTTCCAGCTCGATCTGGCTAACCAGGTATTGCTCGCGACGATCGGCGCGGTGGCCCTGATGCTGCTGACCGGATTCGCCGGCCAGGTCTCGCTGGGGCACGCCGGGCTGCTGGCCGCCGGTGCGTTCACCACGGGCATCTTGTTTCAGGAAACCGCAGCGCCTTTCTGGATCACGCTACCGGCCTCCGCAATCGTCGGACTACTGCTGGGTCTGGTGTTCGGCCTGCCATCGCTGCGATTGCGCGGTCTGTATCTGGCCATCTCCACCCTCGCGCTGCATTTCATCGTGATCTACCTGGGCAATGAATACGAGACCGCGCGCGAACTCTATTCCGGGATCGCGATCGACCCGCCGCGTGTCGGCACCTGGGAACTCTACGACGCCCGCCACTGGTATGTGGTGCTGCTGATCGCCGCGGCGCTCTCGGTTCTGCTGGCCCTGAATCTTCTGCGCAGCCCCATCGGCCGGGCCTGGCGCGCGATTCACGGCAAGACCGCCGTTGCCGAAGCGATGGGCATCGACGTGCGCCGATACAAGCTGACCGCGTTCGTGATCAGCTCGATGATGACCGCGATCGCCGGCAGTCTGTTCGCCTATTTTCGTGGCTTCGTTTCCGCAGAGGCCTTTACGCTGCTGGTCTCGATCGAATACGTTGCCATGGTGATCATCGGCGGCATGGGCTCGATTCTCGGTGCCGTGCTCGGCGCCATCTTCGTCACCCTGTTCCCTTACGCGATCGAAACGCTGGTCCCGATGCTGCCAGGTGCGGGTCGGCTGCTCGATGCCGTGTACTCGATCAACACCATGGCATTCGGGCTCGTGATGATCGGCTTTCTATTGTTCGAACCACAGGGTCTGGTCGGCATCTGGCGGCGGGTGCAGAACTACTTCCTGCTCTGGCCCTACGGTCAGACGCGCGCCGGCTCGGGCCGATGACTTCCGCTTCGGTTGCCGCCGGCGACACCCCCCAGCAAACGGGCACGGGCGAAGCACTGCTCAGGCTCGAGCAGGTCGAAGTCGTCTATCACCGGGTGATCACCGCGGTTCAAGGCGTGTCGATCACGGTTCCGGCGGGCGCGATGACCGTATTGCTCGGCACCAACGGCGCCGGCAAGACGACGACATTGCGCGCCATCTCGGGCTTCATAGGCCTCGACGACGCCCGCATCACCGACGGGCGGGTGGTCTTCGACGACCAGGATCTCACCAATCTGGCCCCCCATCGGATTGCCGCACTGGGGGTCTGCCTGGTCCCGGAGCGCGACAAGGTGTTCGAGAACCTCAGCGTCGCAGAGAATCTCGAAGCCTCGGTGACGCCGCGCCGGGCAAATCGGCGAGAACTCCGCGACATGGTGCTCGGTCAGTTTCCGCGCCTGGCGGAACTTCACCGCCGCGAGGCCGGCTACCTGAGCGGCGGCGAACGGCAGATGCTGGCGATTGGCGCGGCCCTGATGTGTGCACCGCGCCTGCTGCTGATCGACGAACTTTCGCAGGGCCTGGCACCGGTGATCGTCGATGACCTGCTCGAGCGACTGGCGCAGCTGCGCGCAATGCTCGGCCTGACGATCCTCATGGTCGAGCAGAATGCCCAGGTGGCGCTGCGTGCTGCCGATCACGGCTATGTGATGGAGAACGGTCGCATCGTGCTCGACGGGTCACCCGAGAGACTGCTCGCCCACGGCGACGTGCAGGAGTTCTACCTCGGAGGCAGTGACACGCAGCGGCGTAGCTATCGCGACGTCAAGCAGTATCGGCGCAGCAGGCGTTGGTATGGCTAGCGCTGCCAGCGTCCTTCGTGTCGACTCGATTTCGCTCGCCTTCGGGGGTGTTCGGGTATTCGATGACATCTCGCTGAACGTGGCCGCCGGCGAACTGGTCGCCCTGATCGGGCCCAACGGTGCCGGCAAGACCAGCGTACTCAACTGCGTGAGCGGCATCTATCGGCCGGACGCGGGTGCGGTCTGGCTGGACGGACAACGCATCGATGGGTGGCGACCGAACCGGATCGCCGCGCACGGCGTGGCGCGCACGTTTCAGCACGCCGAACTGCTTCCCGACATGTCGGTGCTCGAGAACCTGCTCGTTGGACGACACGCTTCGTACCGGGTGCCGCTCTGGCAGCAGTGCATCTTCGGGCGCGTCGCCCGCGCCCAGGAGCGCGAGCATCGGGCGGCGGTCGAGCGGGTGATCGAGTTCGTCGAACTCGAGGGCGTGCGCAACGCGCCGGTGGGCGGTCTCGCCTTCGGCCGGCAGAAGGTGGTCGGCTTCGCCCGGGCGCTGGCGATGAATCCGGCACTCATTTTGCTCGATGAACCCTCGGCGGGCCTGAATCGCGAAGAGAAGGAAGACCTCGCCCGCTTCATTCTGCGCATCCGTCACGAGTTACGCATCCCGATGCTATGGGTCGAGCACGACATGCAAATGGTGGCCGACCTCGCCGACCGGATCTGCGCACTCAATTACGGCCACATGATCACCGAAGGCCGGCCGGAACAGGTGCTGAGCCACCCGGCGGTGATCCAGGCGTATCTGGGCGACCCGGCGCGCTGAACGCTGAACGCCGGCACTTGCACATCAGGAGAGACAGATCTGCACTGGCTTCAGTGAGTCTTCGGCTGGCCGGGGCGAGCGCCCGGATGGCCTCGATACGCATGGACGAAGGAAGCTCTAACGAGCACCCTTCGTCCGCGCAGCCTTCTTCGCCGCCGCCACGAACCTGGTGTACCAGCCCGCCGAATCCTTGGGCGTACGCTTCAGCGTCTCGAAATCCACATGGATGATGCCGAACGGGTTCGTATAGCCGGAACCCCACTCGAAGCTGTCGAGCAGCGACCACACGAAGTAGCCGCGCACGTCGGCGCCGGCGGCAATCGCATCGTGCATCGCGCTCGTATAGGTCTCCAGATAGGCGATGCGCCGCGGGTCGTGCACCACGCCCTTTTCATCCGGCGCGTCGCGGCTGCCCATGCCGTTCTCGGTCACATAGACCGGTAGCTTGTAGCGCCGCGTAAGCTCGATCAGCTCGTCGCGGAAGGCCTCGGGAAAAATCGGCCAGCCAATCTCCGGCCGCACAGGAGAATCCGGCGGCGCATCGCCCCAGGCAAATCCCCAGATCGTCGATGGGTCGGCCTTGGCAAAGATCGGTCCATAGTGGTTGAGCCCGATCCAGTCGATGCGTCGCGAGATCTGCGCCATGTCGCCCGCGCGCACCCAGGGGTCGATCGCGTCGGCCAGCAGTGCTGGATAGGTGGCACGCATCTGCGGCTCGGGAAACGCCAGGTTCCAGTGCGCATCGAGCATCGCGGCCGCTTCGCGATCCGCCTCACTCGCGGTGCTCGGCCGCACCACCTGGCGATTGTGGATCGCGCCGATGAAGGCATCGGGCACCAGATCGCGCAGCACGTCGACCCCGCAGCCGTGCGCCAGATTCAGATGGTGGATCGCGCGCAGATTCGCGGTGCGGTCCATGAGGCCCGGCGCGCACCAGTCCATCGCATAGCCGAACAGCGTGAACACCGAGAACTCGTTGAAGGTCGCCCAGTGCTTCACACGGTCGCCGAGCCGTCGTGCCACCAGCGCCGCATAGTCGGCATACCAGCCGGCGCTGTCGCGCGCGGTCCAACCGCCGAGATTCTCCAGCGCCTGTGGCAGATCCCAGTGGTAGAGGCAGGCCCACGGCTGAATACCGTTCTCGAGCAGCTTGTCGACAAGCCGCTCGTAAAAATCCAACCCTGCCTCGTTGACCCGGCCCCGCCCTTGCGGCAGCACCCGCGGCCAGGCGATCGAGAAGCGATAGGCATCGACGCCGAGCCCTTTGATCAGCGCGACGTCCTCCTCGTAGCGGTGATAGTGGTCGCAGGCGACTTCGCCGGTCTTGGCATCGGCCACCTTGCCCGGCTGCGTGCAGCGGAAATCCCAGATGCTCTGGCCGCGGCCGTCGACGCGGCTCGCGCCTTCCACCTGGAACGCGGCGGTCGACACCCCCCAAACGAAGTCTTTCGGCCAGGCGGCCTTGGCATTCCGTGTCGCCATCGGGTTTCATCTCCATGTGCCGGATGGCGACATTGTGCGGGCGCCACGCCGCGAGCCGCGATCGTCGAGCGAAAAATGTTGCGCGCGTCGATACTCGCGCCACGCCTCCCGGTCCTGCGCCCCGGGCTCCTGGTCCCGAGGGGCGGCGCCGTACCCGGCCGCCAACGCAATGCGCAGGCCGGGAGTACGATCGGCAAGTCATTCGGTTTTCTTCCCGAGGCGGGTACTCATGCGCACGACAGAGACAACGACACCCCCCGGCCCCGCGGGTGAGACCGGCCGATCGCGCGCGGCACTGGGAAGCGCGTCCCGCGCGACACAGTCGCTGATCGACGTCGCCGGCCGCTATCAGCACATCGGCGTGCGCCCGCGCATGCCCAACTTCGCGGCCTGGATCGACGGCGTCGCGCTGGACCGGCCCATTCCCGGCCCCGTCAAGGCCGAGCTGCGCCAAGCGCTGTGGGATTTCGAGGTGATCTTCTTCGCGCCGCAACGCATCAGCGCCGCGCAGCAGGTGGCGCTGGCCTCGGTGTTCGGGCAGGTGTCGCCGGGCTCGTACTTCGAGCGTTCGCCCGAGCATCCGAACGTGGAGCTGATCAGCAACGGTCCCGAGCGGCCACCGAACATCGACCGTTGGCACACGGACATCACCTGGCTGCAATACCCGGCGCTGGACACGGTGATCCAGATCACCGAAACACCGCCGGCCGGCGGCAACACTTGCTGGGCCAGCACCAGCAAGGCCTTCGAGGCGCTCTCGCCGGGGCTGCAGGCCTATGTCGAGGGGCTCACCGCCACCCATACCTGGGAGGTCAGTGTCTTTCGTGATGCGCTGGCCCGCCAGGGTGAGGCCCAGCTGTTCAATGCCTTGCGTGCGTTTCCGCCGGTCCGGCATCCGGTGGTGTTGCAGCATCCGGAGAACGGCCGCAAGTGTCTGTACCTGAACCGCGCGTTCACCCGCCGCATCGACGACATCGACTATCGCGAGAGCGACGCGATGCTGCGCTTCCTGTGCGACTGGATCACGCGGCCCGACTTCATGATCAGCCACGCCTGGGAGCCGCACGGCATTGCGGTGTGGGACAACCGCTCGACGCAGCACTATGCCAATGCCGACTACTGGCCGCATCCGCGCGTGAATCGACGGGTGACGTTCGAAGATCCGCTCTCGCCGCAGGCCGGTATGAATGTGCACGAGCTGATCATGAACGGCAGGCCGATGGAGCTCTGAACGTCGCGCCGAGCATCGGACTGAACGCCCGGGCACGCGACGTTTGCCTTCGGGAATCGGCCGGCGATTCGGGCGGCCGACGCGATTCGGGCGGCCGACGCGATTCGGGCGGCCGACGCGATTCGGACGGCCGACGCGAGCCACCCTTCAACGTGGCAGCCCCAGCCCCCGCAGCGCGATGAGATTGCGCTGGATGTCATTGGTGCCGATGCTGATCACCCACATCAGCGAATGGCGGAGCTTCTGCTCGGTACGCCCGTTCAGCGGCGCATCGGCGCTGCCGCGCGAGAGCGTGCCGCGCATGCCGAGCATCTCGAGTGCGGCCTCGCAGAAGGCCTCCATCGTCTCGCCGGCGAACACCTTGGCCATGGCCGCCTCCCAGGTAGGCTCCTGGCCACGCGCGACGATGGAGACGCTGTTCAGGGCGAGCAATCGGCCGATTTCGATCCGGGCCGCGAACCCGCCCAGGGTCTGACGAACCAGCGGATCGGATTTCAACGCGGCGTCGGGGCCGTCGGCGTGTCGAAGCAGCTCGCAGAATTCCTCGAACTGACAGGCCGTCTTGATCGCGATGCCGCCGCCCACATAGGCGCGCTCGGTGCCCAGCGACCCCACCAGCACCTGCCAGCCGCCATTCAACGAGCCGACCAGCGCGTCGGCCGGCACGCGGACGTCGTCGAAGAAGGTGTTGCAGAACTCGCCGTCGTACATCGTGCGCATGGGCACGCGAGAGATGCCCGGGGTGTCGCCGGACAGCAGGAACATGCTGATGCCGGCATGCGGTGGCTTCGCGTTCGGGTCGGTGCGGGCGGCCAGCCACATATAGTCGCCCCAGTAGGTGGTGGTCCAGATCTTCTGGCCGTTGATCACCCACATGCCGTCCTCGAACACCGCGCTCGTGCGGATCGAGGCCAGATCGGAGCCGGAATCGGGCTCGCTGTAGAACATGCCGATCATCACCTCGCCACGCAGCAGCTCGGGCAGGTAGCGGCGCTGCTGATCGGGCGAGCCGTACAGCATCAGCGCGGCCGACTGAATCGGCGCGCCGGCACGCGGCGCGCCCGCCCGCTCCATCTCCTCCATGTATGCCAGCAGCTCCAGCGGAGAGCGCGCCATGCCGCCATGGGCCTGTGGCCAGGTGAGCCCGATCCAGCCGGTCTCGCCGAGCTCGCGCGCAAAGGCGGCGTCGAACTCGCGATGGGTGGCGTCGCGCTCTTCGAAGGCCTCTCTGCGCGCGGCCGGCCAGTGCTCGGCCAACCAGGCCCGCAGCTCGTCACGCAACCGGCCTGCCTGCGGTCCGAGATCGAAATCGGGAAACGCCGCCGGCCCGCCGTCCAGAAAGCGGCTGGCCAGACGCTCATGGGTGATGCGTGCCCCGCCCAGCCGTGTGGTGTCCAGGTGCACGCGCCGGAAGTGGCGCGGCGCCTCGTGGTCTTCCGCATACCCGATGGCGCCGAACACATGGTGGGTGTTCAGCGTGGCCTGCTTGAGCGCGTCACAGGCATAGGACCAGAGCGCATCCGCAAACGCCAGCCACCCGGCCGCGCCACGATCATGGTGATCGGCCGCATTCCCGACCGCCAGCCGAACGCCGGTGAGCGCGATCAGATTGTCGGCGAGCTTGTGCTGAACGGCCTGGAATGCGCCGACCGGTCGGCCGAACTGACGCCGGGTCTGCGCATAGTCGACCGCCAGCTCGAATGCGCGCTCGGCCGCACCCAGCGCGCGCGCCGCCAGCAGAACCCGCATCGTTGCGACAATGGCATCTGTCTGCCCACCCGTATCGACCGTGGTCAGAACGGGCGCGCCGGCGAGATCGATGCGCCACAAACCGTCGGTGCCCAGCGCGCGTTGTGCAACGCGCTCGATCGCGGGGGAACCGGCCTCCACGAGCGCGAATGCGTGGCCGTGTTCAAGCGCCAGGAAGTAATGGCTGGCCGCCGCCGCGCCCTCGAGGAATGCGGCCCTTCCGTGGGCGCGTCCCTGCTGCAGACACACCGTGCCGGCATTCGCATCGGGATCGGCACCGGTCAATCCCAGGCAGACATAGCCCGACCCGTCGGCCAGGGTATCGCGTAGCGCCGCGAGTGGCGCCACCATTTCTTTGTCATGCCCGGCGGCGCCGATGATCCGGTTGATCACAAAGGCATCGGCGACCGGCGCCGGGCACGCCGCGCGTCCCAGCGCCTGCATGACGATGGCCGCCTCACGCAAACCGCCCGCGGCCTGGTCACATCCCATGGCCGTCAGGCCCTGCCCGGCGAGTTGGCGGCAGATCCGGCGCAGCGCATCGGGATCGTTGCCACGGACGAGCGCCTGCTCCGCCGGCCAGTGACGCTCGAGAAATCCGCGCACCGAGTCTTGCAGCAGTGCGCGGTCTTCCTCGCCGATCGCGAGGTCGGCCGGGTCGGCCGGGTCGGTCATGGTTCCTTCACGGCCGTGCAGCGACGGATCACTGCTTGACCGGGTTGGCGGCGATCGCGGCGCGCAGATCCGTCATGAATTGCTCGCCGTTCAGACCCCGCTTGCTCGCGGCCTGAACCCACTCGTCCCACAGCGGCTTGGCGATTTCGGCCAGTTTCGCCTTGTCGGCCGCCGGCAGTCGGGTGGTTTTGGAACCCGCATCTTCGAGCACTTTCAGACCGGTTGAATCTTCACGGTCGAAGCCCTTGCCCTGATTGATCCGGGCGATGTCGGCGGCCTTCTCGAGAGCCGCCTGCTGCGACGGCGACAGGCTCGCCCAAGTGTCTTTGTTCGCGACGATCGCCGTCATCGTGACCGAGAAGTTGAGCGGGTTCACGAACTTGACCACCTCGTGGAATTTGTAGCCGGGTGCGCTCGCCAGCGGGATGATCGTGCCTTGCAGTGCGCCCCGCTGAAAGGCCAGATAGGCATCGCTGACCGGCATGCTGAGCACATTGGCCCCAACCTCCTTGAGCATCGCTGTCTGCGCACCACCGGCGCCACGCAGGTTCAGGCCCTTCATGTCGGCCAGCGAGTTCACCGGCACGGTGGTCACGAGGGCGCTCGGCGAGGTGGTGCCGACCATCAGCAGCCTGACGCTGTCGAACTCGGCGTTCAGATACTTGTCGCGCAGCGAGCTCATGACATTGGTGGCCTGCTCGGCGCTGTCGAAGGCAAACGGCAGCAGACCGGCCTCGGTGTACAGGAAACGATTGCGCGTATAGCTGGGAATCACGAAGGCGATGTCGGCGATGCCCTTCTCGGCCAGACCGAGCTGCTCGCGCGCACCACCGAGCACGGCGCCGGCCATGACGTTCACCTTGAGCTCGCCATTGCTGAACTTCTCGACATCGGCCGCGAAAGGCTTGAAGACGTCGCTCACCAGCCAGTGGGATTCCGCGTTGTAGACCGAGAACTTCAGCTCCCGCGCCTGCGCCATCGCATTCGCAGCGACCGCGCAACTGGCGACCAGAGTCAACACGCTTTTGATCAAGCACCGTTTCATGGCTGTCTCCTGATTGGAAATGGGGCACCCCGGTCGCGGCGCAGCAGACCGCGCGGGTTCCGTCTGCCGACGGATGCTGCTATAGTCACAATGGTTCTACCTTTTGTCAACCGTCCCGGAGAGGCCGTGTGCGAGACGAGCCCGATCACGATCAGCCCTTCGGGTCTCACTCGAGCCCGCCGCTGCCCGGCCGGACCTTGGGCCTGCTAGACCGCACCACGGAGCGGTTGTTTCGCTGGGTCAACATCCTGGGCGTGTGCATGATCCTGGCGATGATGGCGCTGACCACGGTCGACGTCAGCCTGCGCTACTGCTGCAGCCGCCCCATCACCGGCACGGTCGAGCTGGTGGAGTTCATGCTCGTGATCGCGGTGTTCTTCGGCCTCGCGCATACCCAGCGTCGCGGCGGCAACATCGCCGCCGACATCATCGACACCCTGCTGCCGAAGCGCATCATCCGCATGCTCGATGTCTTCACCGGCGCGCTCGCGCTGCTGCTTTGCGTCGCCATGGCCTGGTCCACGTTCGGGGAAGCGATGGACCCCAACGCCCAGTGGGACACCACCGACATGCTCGAAGTGCCGATCTGGCCGTTCAAGCTGTTGGCCGCCATCGGCCTTGGGCTGCTGAGCATCGAGATGCTCGTGCACCTGATGCGCCGGGTGTTCGAAGTCATCTCCCGGCCGGATCGCGCGGCATGAGCCCGCTGATGATGGGCCTGACCGGCCTGGGCGCGATGCTGATCCTGATCGGCATCCGCATGCCGATCGGCTTCGCGATGGGGGTCACCGGTTTTCTCGGTATCGCGGTGCTGTACGACGGCAACTGGACCGCGGCGGCGGGCTCGCTGGGCATCGTGCCCTATGCCATGGCCAGCAGCTACATCTTCACCACCGTGCCTCTGTTCATCCTGATGGGCGAGTTCGCATTTCGCTCGGGTCTGAGCCGCGAGCTGTTCATCGCGGCCAGGCACTGGATGGGCCATCTGCCGGGCGGCCTCGCGATTGCCAGCATCGGCACCTGCGCCGGCTTCGCGGCTGCCTCGGGCTCCAGCGTGGCGACCGCCGCCGCCATCGGCACGATCACCATTCCCGAGATGCGTCGCGGCGGGGTTCATCCGCGCCTGGCCACCGCCGCGTGTGCCGCGGGCGGTACGCTCGGCATCATGATTCCGCCCAGCCTGGGCATGGTCATCTACGGCCTCACCGCAGACCAGTCCATCGGCCGGCTGCTCGTCGCGGGCATCGTGCCCGGCATTTTTCTGACCCTGGCGATGGTCGTGGGCGTGCTCTGGGTGGCCTGGCGCGATCCGTCGGCCGCGCCTCGCGAGCCCGCCTCGGACTGGCCCACGCGCCTTCGCGCCACCCGCGGCGTGGCCGGCATTCTGTTGCTGTTCGCGCTGGTGATGGGCGGCATCTACGGCGGCGTGTTCACCCCCACCGAGGCGGCCGCCTTCGGGGCCTTCGGGGCGTTGATCATCGCACTGGTCAAGCGCTCACTGAGCTGGCGCGGGCTGCTGGAGGCGCTGCTGCAAACCGGCATCACCACCTGCATGATCTTCATGATCATCATCGGCTCGCACATCCTGAACATCTTCCTGTCGGCCACCGGCTTTCCGGCCGCGCTCTCCGCGGCCCTGAACGGCCTGAGCCTGCCGCCCATCGTGGTCATGGCCCTGATCGTGGTTATCTACGTGGTGCTGGGCTGTTTTCTCGATGTGCTCGCGATGATCGTGCTCACGGTGCCGATCGTGCTGCCGGTGGTGATCCAGCTCGGCTACGACCCGATCTGGTTCGGCGTGATCATCGTGCTGGTGATGGAGATCGCGCTGATCACGCCGCCGGTGGGGATGAATGTCTATGTCATCAAATCGATCGTGCCCGACGTGCGACTCACCACGATCTTCTCCGGCATCTGGCCGTTTCTGGTGGCGATGATCGCCATCGTCGCGTTGCTGATTCTGGTGCCCGAGCTCACGCTCTTTCTACCCCGCATGATGTACTGACCCCTTCCTGCCCGAGAAAACCATGGCCGACTACAGCAAATACGAGTGCCTGAAGATCGAGGTCGCCAACAAACTGGCCACCGTCACCCTGAACAAGCCCGAGCGGCGCAACTCCATCGACCATCAGTTTCATGTGGAACTGCAGGACATCTGGCCCGACCTGATGGCCGACGATGAGGTCAACGCGATCCTGGTCACCGGCGCCGGCAAGTACTTCAGCGTCGGCGGCAATGTGAAGGGCATGCAGGATCGCCCGGGCGGCGATGTCTTCGAGGAAGGCTCGATGCTCGAGCCCACCGGCGGGCGCAAGATCGTGCAGAACCTGCTCGATTGCGAGAAGCCGCTGATCTTCGCGCTCAATGGCGACTGCATCGGCCTGGCCGCCACCGTCGCCTTGCTGGGCGATGTGATCGTCTGTGCCGACACCGCCCGCATCGGCGACCCGCATGTGCGCATCGGCCTGGTGGCCGGCGATGGCGGCGCGGTGATCTGGCCGCTGCTGGTCGGCCCGAACCGCGCCAAGGAATTCCTCATGCGCGGCACGCTGCTCGATGCGGTCACGGCCGAGCGCATCGGCCTGGTCAACTATGTCGAACCGGTGGATCAGGTGTTCGAGAAGGCCCGCGCCATCGCGCAGGAACTGGCCGACGGCCCGCGCTGGGCGATTCGCTGGACCAAGCTGTCCATCAACAAGCAGCTCAAGGACCAGTTCAACCTGATCATGGACACCTCGTACGCGCTCGAGATGGCGTCGTTCATGACCGAAGACCATCGTGAAGCCGTGCGCTCGTTCGTGGAGAAGCGCAGGCCGGTGTTCACCGGGCGTTGACCAGCTGGCGCAACCGCGGCCTCACCCGCCCCTGAGGCCGCGCTCGCGCACCGCTGCCCCCCAACAGCCTGCTGATCCGCTGATCCGCTGATCGGCTAGTCGGCTAGTCGGCTCTTATCGCCTCGTACTTGCGCTCCAGTACCTTGTGCACATTCTGCAGGTGCTCGCGCATTTCCTTGGCGGCCAGATCGGCGTTTCGCGCACGCATGGCCTCGGCCAGGCGACGACGCGCCGGCCGCAAGCCCCGCACCAGTTCCGGATGCAGCCTGATGAACAAGCGCATCGAAATATCGGTCACGGCGTCTACCAGGATCTCGATCACCTCATTACGGGCGGCCTTCGCCACCAGGCGATAGAACTCGCGCGCGATGTCGAGCCGCACCGACTGCGGCGTCTTGGGCGTGAGCTTGAACAAGCGCTCGATGTTGCGATCGATGGCATCGAAGTCTTCTTCGGTGCCACGCTCGCAGGCCATGCGCACCGCGTTCTCGAGCAGGATCGAGCGGGCCTCGGTGACACTCGAGAGCGAGATGGAGCCCAGCGACAGCAGGTCCTGGAATGACACGCGCACGGTATCGGGGCTGCCCTCGAGAATGAACGCCCCACCCTTGACGCCCGTGTGCAAAGCCACCACGCCGGAATTTTCCAGGCTGCGCAACGCCTCGCGCACCGCCATGCGGCTGACCCCGAAGCGCGCCGCCAGTTCACGCTCGGGCGGCAGCTTGCTGCCCGGGCGCAGCGCGCCGGATTCCACCTCGGCGCGAATCTGCTCGCAGATCTGTTCGAACAGGCGGCGCGAGCGAATCGGCGTGAATTCCAGTGCTTCGCGCGGCGCCTGGCCCGCGCCGCGACGGGTCACTTTCGTGCCAGGTGCTTCCATGACGATTCCCTTTTGACGATGAACGACGACCAGGCTCACGAATGGTCCGATTGTATCCCTGCGCGTTAATGGTCGAACCTTTTATTGACTTGTTTTGGGCCGGCTCTTATGCTCGGCACGCCGTCGCGGTCGATCCCCCTCCCTTCCTGCAGGCCGATTGCCTATGAATGCCAAGCACGCACCCCAGACGCCGAACGAGGTGCGCTCGGGCCGGCCGCTGTCGGGCCTCATCGTGCTCGATTTCAGCACCATGATGGCCGGCCCCTATGCCACGCGGGTGCTCGCCGATCTCGGTGCCTATGTCATCAAGGTGGAGTCCGCGCACGGCGATCACATCCGCGGCCGGCCACCGCTGCGAGAGGGCTTGAGCACCTATTTCGGTCAGCTCAACGCGGGCAAGGCCAGTCTCGCACTGGATCTGAAGCAGCCGTTGGCGCGTGACGCCGCACTCGCGCTGGCCGACCGGGCCGATGTCGTCATCGAGAACTTCCGTCCCGGGGTCATGAAGCGGCTGGGGCTCGACTACGACGCGCTGTCGGCACGCAACCCGCGTCTGGTCTACTGCGCGATTTCCGGCTTCGGACAGACCGGCCCCGGCGCGCTGCGCCCCGCCTATGCACCCATCGTGCACGCGGCCAGTGGCTATGACCTCGCCCACATGAAGTACCAGAACGCGGCCGAGCGGCCGGCCAATACCGGCATCTTCATGGCCGATGTGATGGCCGGCATCCAGGCCGTGGCCGGCATCCAGGCCGCGCTGCTGGCGCGCGAGCGTACCGGGCGCGGCCAGATGGTCGATGTGTCGCTGATCGAGTCGATGTTCAACCTGATGGTCTTCGAGGTTCAGGAAGCCCAGTTCCCGTCGGATCGTCGGCGGCCAGTCTACGAACCTCTGCACAGCACCGATGGCTTCGTCATCGTGGCCCCCATCAGTCAGCGCAACTTCGAGAGCCTCGCGCATGCGATCGGGCATGCCGAATGGCTCGAGGATGCCCGATTCGCCAACGCGGCGGCGCGCGAACAGAACTGGGCAACCCTGATGCGCGAGATCGAGAAGTGGACATCCGTGCGCAGCGGGCTCGAATGCGAACGCGAGATGAACGCGGCCGGCGTGCCCTGCTCGCGCTATCTCACCATGGCCGAGGCCATGCAGGATCCGCAGGTCGCCGCCCGGGGCAGCTTCTCCCCGGTGCGCGATGCCGCCGGCGAGTATCTGGTGGCGAATTCGCCGATTCGCTTCAGCGAGATGCCTTGCGCTGCGTTGCCGTTCGTGCCCACGCTCGGCCAGGACGGCGAAGCCGTTCTGCGTGAGCTCGGCGGCCTGAGCGATGACATGATCCGTGAACTGCGCGATAGCGGCGCGATGACGACGCCGGCGGCGGCCGGCTGATCGCCCGGGGGCCCGGGTCAGCCCGCGCGCCGCTCGGCGCTGAACGTGCAATGTCATGCTCAGCCGCGCATGGCGGCACGAAGTACCGTGTCGGCTGCAGCGCCCGGTAAG
Source organism: Burkholderiaceae bacterium (assembly GCA_041396685.1). Classification (GTDB taxonomy): domain Bacteria; phylum Pseudomonadota; class Gammaproteobacteria; order Burkholderiales; family Burkholderiaceae_E; genus JAUIAI01. The sequence continues at coordinate 13,144 of JAWKYD010000007.1, read as the reverse complement.
ACGGCGATCTATGAACGCCAGATCTTGACTGGCAGATGCTGGCTCGCATGGACAAAGTCTTTGTCCGTCGTGAGCAGCGTGAGCTCATGGCGCCCGCACAGTTGGATAAGCAGGGCGTCAATGGTGCCAACTTGCACGCCAGCGCGACGGCAGGTATTGCGCACCTCTGCGGCAGCAATATGGTCGATTCGATCCGGCTGAATGAGCGGCAATGCACGAAATCGCTCAATGATTGCCTCAGCCGCTCGCGGACCAGCAAAGCCCTGAAGAAGCTCTTGAAGTACCAATCCGGTTGTGACTACGGAGTCGGCGCCCGTTAGCGCCTCTCGAAGAAACCGGACCTCGGCCTGGGAGGTTGAGCCATCGCGCCTGAATGCCAGCGACCAGACACTGGTGTCAACGAGTACAGTCATGAACGACTGCGCTCCGCTTTGTAGTCAAAACTGGCATCCCATTCAAGTTTGCCAAATAGCTCAGCGAGCTTTCGCTGCTCGCGTCTGGCGACGAACTCCTGTAGCGCAAGCGTGACAGCAGCCTTCTTCGTGGGCTCGCCGCTCAGCTGCAGCACTCGCTCCAGCAATTCAGGATCGAGAGCCAGATTTGTGGCCATGGGCGCCTCAATGTGTGTTGCAATGTGTGGCATTCTACACACGACAATACTGGGCTGCAATCTGAAGCGAGCGATCAATGAAACACGTTCCTTCGCCGAGATTTCCAGCGCAGGAGACTGTGGGCTCGTTCATTCGTCACGGAGACGAGCCTTGTCCCATCGCACATCCGTGGCAGAGCGCCTGCGGTTCTGGCAGTCGCATGCAGCGAGATGCCTTGCGGTGCGTTGCCATTCGTGCCCACCCTCGGCCAGGACGGCGAAGCCGTTCTGCGTGAGCTCGCCGGCCTGAGCGATGACATGATCCGTGAATTGCGCGATAGCGGCCCGATGACGACGCCTGCGGCGGCCGGCTGATCGCCCGGGGGCCCGGGTCAGCCCGCGCGCCGTTCGGCGCTGAGCATGACGAACGACGACAGGTCGTACGGGCCGATCTGCACCAGGCAGTGATCGGCCTGGCGCAGCTGGCGCTCACCGGCGCGGCCGCTCACCTGCAGATAGGCCTCGCGCAGATGACCGATGCCGTGCAGCCGGCCCTCGCCCAGACTGCCGCCGAAGGTGTTCAGCGGCAGTCGCGCGCCGATCTCCGCATGCCCGTCGCGAATGAAGCGCGCGGCCTGGCCGGCCGGCACGAAGCCAAAAGCCTCGAGCCATTCGTAGACCATGGACGAGAAGCCGTCGTAGAGCTGGCAGGCGCTGACATCGACCGGGCTCAGGCCGCTGCGCTCGAATACGTCGTGCGGCCGATACTGCCCCGACCAACCGCTGACCCAGGCCGGCCGCGCGCCCGCGGGCACGTCGGCCGCGCGCGCCATCACGAAGGCTGCGGCGCCATAGACCGGCATGTCGCAATCGAACAGGCAATGCGGTGACGCGATCATCGGCGCTTCGAGATATTGGTCGCGGCTCAGTGGCTTGTCGCGCCAGATCGCCAGCGGATTCAGCCGCGCATGGCGTCGATGCAACGAGACGGTTTCGAAGAGATCCTCCCGGGTCACACCATGATCGGCCATGTAGCGGCGCAGGCGGGTTGCGAAGCGCGCACCGGCGATGTGATAACCGTAGGGCATCGAGTACTGGCCCACCCCGAACGCCTGTTCCGGCTGCGCACCCGCGCCCGGGGCGGGCACATTCAGATTGGCCATCGCGCGCACGCCGAGTACATATCGACACTGGCCGGCCTTCAAGGCCAGGGCGGCGCTCTGCACCATGTCGGTTGCGAAGGCCTTGTGCAGATCCTGCGCGAAGCGTGCGTTCTCGAGCCCCAGGGCCGGCAACAGGGTTCGGAAGGTGAGCTCATCGGCGCCATCGGCCGAGACCGCGTCCGCGGCCGGTGCCCAGGGCGCGCCCACGTAGCCATCGATCTCGTCGCGGTCCAGTCCCGCGTCGGCCAGCGCCGCGATGGCGGCATCGAGCCCGAACGCGGTAATGCCGCGATCCGAGCGCCGCACGATCTCCGAGCCACCAAAACCAATGATCGCGATGTCGTCGCCGGCCTCAATCATCTGCGGCTCCCGCCGGCGCCAGCACGGCGAGCCCGACCGCGTCTGCGCACTGCCGGAAAGCGAGACGCACGGGATCGCCCAGCGCCAGCCGATGCACCAGGCCGTCGGGATCGGCCGCGAGCAGGCGCAGCGCCGGTTGCTCGTCGAGCGCGACCTGGGCGATCACCGGTGTCGACCCGGGTCCGGCGGACCAGGGCAGTGCCACCTCGGTCCAGGCCCACAGCCGACCCCGCCCGGACAAGGTGACCCACTCGAGTTCCGTGCCCAGGCATCGCGGGCAACGGGCGGGAGGCGGGAACAGCAGGCGCGACGAGCATGCGCAGCGCGGCAGGCTCAGGATGCCCCTGGCCGCCGCCGACCAGAACGGCCGGCTGTTCGCATCGGCGACCGGAAGCGGACCGGCCTGAGGTTCGAACGACAGGGCTGGGGTGCTCATGAAGGGTCCACCATGCTTTCCAGGTGGACAGGATAACGCATCCGCTGCTAGCATGGCCCAATGGTAGGACCATTTTAGGCTGACTCGAATGCTATCGCCTGCTGACAATGAATTGCTCGTGCGCGTGGGCGCCGACGCCCCCATGGGCCGGCTCATGCGCCTCTACTGGATCCCCTTCCTGCGCTCGCGCGACGTTCCGGTGGACGGTCAGCCCTACCGTGTGCGCCTGCTGGGCGAAGATCTGGTGGCGTTTCGCGACAGCGACGCGCGGATCGGCCTTGTCGGCGAAGAATGTCCGCACCGGGGCGCGCCGATGGTCTTCGGCCGCAACGAGCAAGGCGGGCTGCGCTGCCTGTACCACGGCTGGAAGTTCGCCGTGGATGGCAGTTGCCTGGAAATGCCCGCCGAACCGCCGAACACGCCGATGCTCAGCCGGCTCAAGATCGTGAGCTACCCGGTGCGCGAGCGCCACGGGGTGCTGTGGACCTACATGGGCCCCGACCAGGAACCCCGCCGCTGCCCGACCTGGAATGGAACCTGGTGCCCGAGGAGCGTGTGCATGTCTCGATGCGCGTGCAGGAGTGCAACTGGTTACAGGCCCTGGAGGGCGAACTCGACTCCGCCCATGCGGCCATTCTGCACGGCCGGGTCGATGCCGAGGGCAGCATCAACCAGTGGAAACAGGCGGCCGATCTGGCCCCCACGTTCGAGGTGAGCCCGCATGATGCCGGTGTCTGCATCGCCTCGCGCCGCCGGCTCGATGATGAGCACCAGTACATCCGCGTCAACCAGTTCCTGATGCCGTTCTGGTCGCTGGTGCCGCCGTTCAATGATTTCCCCTCGCTCAGCGGCCATGCCTGGGTGCCCATCGATGATCACAACACGCTGTGCATCATGTTCACCTACCACCCCGCCCAGCCGCTAAACGACAAATCGCGCAAGCTGTTCGAAATGGGCCACCGGGGCGCGAAACCGGTCACGCCACCGAGATCAATTTCGAGCCGCGCCCGGTGACCTGGCCCTACCCCACCTACTGGAGCCGTTTCAACCGCGAGAACGCCTACGGCTACGACCCCGAGATCGCCAGAACCTACAACGCGGGCATGCCGGGGCTCTGGTTGCAGGATGCCGCCTGCCAGTCGGGCGTATCCGCCATCTACGATCGCAGCCACGAACACCTGGGCACCAGCGACACCGGCATCGTGCGCACCGCCGCATGCTGCTCGATGCCGTCAAAGCTCACCCGCGAAGATCAGCGCCCGCCCTCGGTCGGCGCCACCGATCAGTTCCTCTGGCGTGCGATCTCGATCACCGTCCCCACCGACGGCGACTGGATGCAAAGCGGGCGCGAGTTCATGCGCGCCGGGCCGGGCAGGACTTCGGCTATCAACCCTGAGACAGCGGCCACCATGACCGAATCCGAAGCCTCACCGTTCGCGCGGCGCGCGGCGGAGTTCCCCGCGCACGAGCCACGGCCTGTGGGTGCGCCCACCGCGCTGCAAGGGCTGCGCGTGGTCGACTTCACCCACTTCATTGCCGGCCCCATGGCGACCATGATCCTGGCCGACATGGGCGCCGATGTGATCAAGGTGGAAGCGCCTGAGCGCGGTGACGAACTGCGTTACTACCCGCCCGCGGTGCCGGGGCTCGAATCGCAGGGCGGCCCGTTCGTCTGGAGCAACCGCAACAAGCGCAGCGTCGCGCTCGATCTGAAATCACCCACCGGGCTCGAGTTGGCCCGCCGGCTGGTCGCGCAGGCCGATGTGGTGGTCGAGAACTTCTCGACCGGCGTCATGCAGCGCTTCGGTCTGGACTACGACAACTGTCGCGCGTTGAACCCGCGCCTGATCTATGTGCCGATCTCGGCCTACGGCCGCGAGGCCCGTTCGCGGACCGGCTCGGCTTCGACCCCGTGGTGCAGGCCGAAAGCGGCTTCGTGTCCATGAACGGCTATGCCGACCGCCAGGGGTGCGCGCATCGTCCGCCGTCATGGACATCGGCACCGCGATGATGACCGCCAATGCCATCCTGGGCGCCCTGCTCGCCCGCGAGCGCCAGGGCGAGGGCCAGTACGTGGAGGTGGCCCTGTTCGACACCGGTCTGCTGATGACCGGCTGGGCCGCCATGCAGCACCTGGTCACCGGCAATGAACCGCAGCGCCACGGCAATGTCAGCCCGGACACCTGTCCCTCCGGCGTGTTCGATGCCTCGGACACCCCGTTCTACATCAACTGCGGCAACGACAAGATCTTCCACCGGCTGGCCACTGGGTGCTGGAGCGCCCGGATCTCGCCAATGATCCGGTACTGCGCGAGCGCGACGGTCGCATCACGCGGCGCGACGAGCTGTTCGCCACGATCCAGGCCGAGTTCATTCGTCAGCCCTGGGCCCACTGGCGCGATAAGATGCGCGCCGCGCAGATTCCTGCGGGGAGGTTCGCACCGTGGGCGAGGCGATGCGCTCTCCCGGGCGCGGGCGCGCAAGTTGGTGACCCACATCGATCACCCCACCCTGGGCCAGATACCGAACATCGCTTCGCCGATCCGCTATCAGCGCACGCCCATGGTGGACCCGGTGCCCGCGCCCGCGGTCGGCGAGCACACCGAAGAGGTTTTGCGAGACGTACTGGGCCTGAACCAGGAGGCCGTGCGCGAGTTGGCGGCTGCCGGCGCGTTCGGGGGCCGTGTGCCGGTGGATGCGGCGGCCGAGCCGAACGCCATCGCGCTGACAGGCAACTGACCCGTTCAACGCGATTCGGATCGCGGCCGCCGCGCGGTTCAAGCGTCGGCGTCCAACGCCTTCCACCGGGCTAGATATTCGGTGTTCCGCCGGCGCAGGTGCTTGCTCATCTCGGCGCTGGCGGCTTCGGCATCACGCTGACGCAGATGCTTCATGAAACGCCGGCGCGACGGAATCGTGAACGCATTCTCGCTCGGGCCGATCTTCTCGATGAACAAGCCGAGCACCTCCATCACGCTCTCCATCGTGATCGCGATGATCGGATTGCGGGTGGAACGCGCCAGAATCACATGAAACGCGCGATTCAGCCGCTGTCGGTCATCGAAGCGGCCGGCCTCCGAGGCCTGGGCGGCCGCCTCCACGTTCGCGTCGAGCTCGTCGAGCTCGGCCTCCGTGGCCCGTTCGCAGGCCACCCGCACCACCATCTCGGTCAGCCACACGCGGGCATCGGTCAACTGCTGGGGCGAGACCGCGCCCAGGTGATAGAGATCGGTCAGGCCCGTGATGATCGTGCTGGCATTGCCGGTGCGCACGAATGCCCCGCCGCTGACCCCCTTGCGCATCTCGATCAGCCCCGCGTGCTCGAGCGTGCGCAGCGCCTCGCGCAAGGTGTTGCGGCTCACCTGCAGGCTGGCGGAAAGATCCCGCTCGGACGGCAGGCGGCTGCCCGGGCGCAGCTTTCCTGACGCAATCATCTGCCGCACCTGGGCGGCGATCTCGTCGACGGCGCGCGCCGCCGAGATGGGCGTGAAATTCACGGGGTCTTGGGCTGGGTTCATCGGTGTCGTGTCGAACTAGCGCATCACGTGGCCGCTCGGGCGGCGGATGCCGCTCGATGCACCGCATCGAAGACGGCAAGTGTACCCACTGAGCATGCGACCAGGACGCCCGGCCCGCCGATGGATGCTTGCGATGGGTAGCGGCTTTGAGCCATAATGGTCGAACCATTCGACTATTGATCAGACGGCCCATGAAACTGACCGAAGAGATGGAGACCTTTCGCGACAGCGTGCGTCGCATGGCGGAAAAACATGTGGCCCCGATCGCGGCGGAAATCGACGAGAGCGATCGCTTCCCCACCGAACTCGTGAAGCTGTTCGGCGACATGGGCCTGATGCAGCTCTGGGTACCCGAGCGCTACGGTGGGCCCGAGGAAATCTCACTACGGTCTGCATCGCACGCGAGGAGATCTCGCGTTTCTCGCCGTCGGTCGGCTCCATTGCCGGGCTGAACACCATGTTCATCATGCCGCTGCTGCACTTCGGCTCGAGGAACAGCGCCAGCACTATCTGCCCATCATCGCCAGGGGCGGCGTGGTCACCGCGATCTCGATCTCCGAGCCGCAGGCGGGCTCCGATGTCGCGGCCATGGCCACCACCGCCGTGCGCGATGGCGGCAGTTATGTGCTCAACGGCCGCAAGCAGTGGTGCAGCTACGGCGTCGAGGCCGACTACATCATGCTGTTCGCGCGCACCGAGAACGGCCGGGCGCCGACGGCATCAGCGCGTTCGTGATCGAACCCAGAAGATGCCGGGTGTGAGCTTTGCCGCCACGAACGCAAGATGGGCTGGCGCGGCGCCCCAACACGCCGATCTTTCTGGACAATGTCCGCGTGCCGGCCGAGAACCTGGTCGGCGAGGAAGGCAAGGGTTTTCGCGCCTCGATGCGCGCTCCGATCTGAACCGCCCCACCATCGGCGCTGGTCGGTGGGCCTGGCCACCGGCGCCATGGAGTGCAGCCGTGGCCTACGCCAAGGAGCGCCAGCAGTTCAAGCGCCCGATCGCCGACTTTCAGGGCATTCAGTTCATGCTGGCCGACATGGCCATCGAGATCGAAGCCGCGCGCGCACTGGTCTATGCCTGCGCCCAGGCCGGCGACGCCGGCGACTGGGAGAACCTGAACCGCCTGGCCAGCATGGCCAAGTGCTTCGCCAGTGACGTGGCGATGAAGGTCACCACCGACGCGGTGCAGGTGCTGGGCGGCTATGGCTACACCATGGACTACCCGGTCGAGCGCATGATGCGCGACGCCAAGCTCGCGCAGATCTTCGAGGGCACGAATCAGATTCAGCGCATGGTGGTGGCAAGGCAGTTGCTGCGTTAGCCTGATCCGTCCACAGATCGATCGGGCCAGGCTGCTTTCTCAGCGCCATCTCACCGATGATGCTCTAGTGTCATGAGTTCGAGCATCGCACCGAGAGCCCTGTTAAGCCGCCAGCAGTTTTCCGACCTCGGCGACCAGTAGCGTCGGCGCAAGCACAAGAGCCGCATCGCCAATCCGGTCGAGCAGCACTGGCTGGCCAGCGGGGTCTAGAACCGCCGGCAGCGCGGCCGATGCATCAAGAACGACGGAACCGCTCATCGATTGTCGCGATCTCGCGAATCAACGCTTCAGGCTCCGGAGCATCGGCCGGCAGACGGCGGCCGCTCTCCCTGAGCAAGGCCACCGTCTCGGCGCTGCGCTGCGCAACACCGGCCAACCTCAAGCCCCGTCGCAACTCCACCACGGCCTGCTGTGAAAGGCTGCGATGCTCGGCGCGCGCAGCGGCCAGGACGCCCTGATAGACATCATCGGGGATATCTCGAATCTGAAGACTGCGCATAGGTGCAAAATGCATGCAAAACGTATGCGCCAGCTAGCTCGGTGATTTGAGTCCGTCAAGGACGCACGCGAGTACCCGAAAATTGGAGGATGGCTCTGGCCAGCCATGAGCAGGCGTCGATCCTGGCCGCAAAATCCGAGCACGGCCCGAGAGGAGGGCAACATGGCCTGCACGACCGTGGATTGCGCCCTGCTGACCTCCACCCGGGCCGCACAGACCATCGCCCGGGCCTTCAGTCGGCGTCGTCCTGCCAGCCGAGGTGGGCGCACAGCGCATCGAAGCGCCGGCGCAGGCGGGTGAGTTCGTCTCGGGTCTGGGCGAGTTCGTGTCGCAATTCGTCCGACTCGTCGGGGACGTCGCGACGTTTCGGCCAGCAGCGCCGGCCATCGGCTCGCTAGCCGCCTCCACCGGGCCGCAGAGCAGATGTGCCCAACGCGACTCGCGCGAACCGGGTTGCCGCGGCAGCTGGGCGACCAGCGGCCGGCCGCCACGCTCGGCCATTTCATCGAGATAGGCCTCGACCGAGGATATATCGACAAAGCGATGCAGGCGCTCGCTGTGCTGGCGCAGCTCGCCGGATGTCTGCGGGCCGCGCAACACCAGTGCCGTCATCAGCGCGAGCGCGGCCGACGGCATCTCGATCACGCGGCGCACGTTCTGCTCGTAGCGCATCACCCGCCCGCCGCTGGTCTCGATGACCAACGTGCGCGACTTGAGCCAGTCGATCGCCTCGATCAGCTCGGGTTCGCGCGGCGACTTGACCGGGTCGCGGCTGGTCTTCTGGTTGCAGCCGGCGAGCAGGGCATTGAGCGTCATCGGATAGGTGTCGGGCACCGTGTGCTGCTTTTCCACCAGCACGAACAAGGCGCGCGCCTCGACCGGACTCAGCGCCGGGATGCCGGCCGGCGACAGGGCGCGACTCGCGCCGGGCTGAACGTCATTCGTTGCCAGCGGATCAGAAGGTGCGGAAGAGTCTTGCATTCAGGAACAGGCAGGTGTCGGCGCGAAGGTCAGGAATCCTGAGTGTATCGTCGAGCATCGTATTCGCGCATGAACGCTGGGGGCCGGTTGAACATGGTTGCACGCGTCACACGACCTCTACGGTATGGGCACCGAGTCCAGGCCGTCGAGGTATGCGCCTGCGGTCTGCCCGGCGTCACTGCCCTTCCGTCACAACCCTTCCTTTAGCTGCTCATAGGCTTGCAGCGCGTACAGCGATTGAACATAGGCACCGCCTGCGGCATTGATCGCGATCGCCGTGCCGAGCGCCTCACCCAGCTCTTCGATCGTGGCGCCCGCCTTGATCGCACCCTGCACAGCGATGCGATGCAGCCGTCGCAGTGGGTGGTCACGGCGACCGCCACTGCGATCAACTCGCGCGTCTTCGCGTCCAGATGGCTGCCCGAGTGATTGGCCTCCCGCATGCCGTAAAACGCATTCGCTATTTTCGGGCTGGCCTTCTTCAGCAGCGGCCCGGCGTGACTTATGTTGGCGAGAACGTCGACCCAGTTTGATGCCATGGCGATTCCTTCAAATTGAACGGAGATTCTTCATCCGATGCGGTCGGGTGACCCTGCCTCTGCAGGCAGGATCCAGGACAAGCCCTATGCGCTTGCCCGCGTGCCGCCTTCGATGATCCGCACGGCCGTTGAGAGATCCTGTTTCCCCATGCCCTGGAAGATTCCCTGCTTGAGCACCAACCGAGCGGCCTGGCAGACCCGCATCAGCACGCCCAGGCTCTCACCCGCTCGATGGCCAGATCGACGTCTTTCATCAGCGTGTCCAGCGTGGCGCCGAAGTCGTAGGTTCCCGTGAAGACCGCCTTCGGAAACAGGGTCATGGTCGAAAAATTCCGGCCCGTACCGTTGTTGATGACCTGCAGCATGGCATCCGAAGACAAGCCTCCGCGCGAGCCCATCACCATGGCCTCCGACGTTGCGATGATCGATACCGCGAACAGGATGTTGTTCGTCAGTTTCAGGATCTGCGCCGCGCCGGGTTTGTCACCGGCAATCACGACGGTCTGCCCCCAGGCGGCAAACATCGGGCGCAGCGACTCGATCCGGGATGCATCGCCCGATACCATCATCGCGAGCGTTCCGGCCGCCGCGCCTGACGGACCACCGCTGATCGGGCAGTCGATCAGGGTAGCGCCTCGAGTTGCGCACGCAGCCGCCATCTCCTCGGTGACAGGGCCCCATCCGTACAGGTGCTCACCAGTGTCTTGATCGCTCCGCCCGTCGCAGCACCATTCGGCCCGGTCACCGCCTCTCGAAACTTCCAAGGGTCGGCAAGGACACGACAACGACCTGGCATTGTTCGCCCAAGTGCTTCGGCGACGATGCACGATGCGCCTGCCGCTCGATCAACGGCAGCATACTTTCCTCGCGCAGGTCGTATATCCAGACCTCATGGCCGGCATCGAGCAGCCGATTCACCATAGGCTGGCCCATGTTTCCAACGCCCTAGAACCCGATCTTCATTGCCCCCTCCTCTTGTTCGCTTTCCACATCACTAGACATCTTCCAGAACGAGCGTTCATCCAGGCGCACTGGCCTTCTCTGGCCTCGACGATGTCCGGGATGCGCCTCGAAATACACCCACTCCTTCTTGTCCGGGCTGTAGAGCTGGCGGCCTCTTTGCTGTTCGAGCCCAACGCCGTGAGATGGAAGTTCAGCAGCGGCGCTTCGATACGGATGGCATGTAGATCTTCGCCATCGAATCCCAAGCTGGTTCCCTGGCGCAGGGACTTCAGCCGGTTTCGCGGATGCCGTCGTCAGTTCGTTCGAACAACCGGTTCATCTCGCCTTCAACGCCCGCCAGTACCGCCCAGGTCTTGTGGTTGTGAACCGGTGTTTCGAAGAAGCGCCCGCTGGCAACATTCGCGTACAGCGCCAGACCGCCCTCCTCCTCATAGAGGCGGTACATATAGTTGGTCGCCCGCTCGTCAGGTTCCGGCGCGGGAAGCGCACCGGCATGAAGAGGTCGGTTCTCCTGGCAAGCTGCACGAGACGGTCCTGCATGGCCACGAGTGTTGCCCTGGTCGCACCGCGCCGTCGTATGAATGGCCTTGATATCCGCCATCGCGTCGTCGATCTCACGGTAATGCTCGGCGTTCAGCTTCATGATGATTTCCTTTGAGTTCATTGCATCGCTGCAATCGGCGCCATGCGCCGCGCGCATGCTGCAACGTTTGCAGCGCAGTTCTCTACGCGGCCGATGCCTTCGGTTCGATGGGCAGATCGCTGCGCCGCCCCCACTCGTCCCACGACCCGTCATAGACACGCCAGTCGCTCTTGCCGGCAAGTTCGAGCCCAAGTGCCAGGATGCAGGCGGTCAGGCGGAGCCACAGGTGACGGTCACCGGTCGATCCCAGGTAATGCCGAGCCTTCGTGAGTCGATCCCTCGATCTGATCCGTGCAGCAACCTGCGCGTTTCGGGATCCAGCAGCTGTGCCCAGTACAGGTTGAGGCTTCCCGGAATATGGCCCGCACGAGTTCCCGGGTAGCGGTCCTGTTCCGTGCCGGCGAACCGGCCGGGCGTGCGGGCATCGATCAGTTGCCCGGCGCCGCCCTCGGACACCGTCAGGACATCTTCCCAGCGAGCCAGCAGATCACGCGGCCGGCCGGGCGTGAAGCGCGCTGGCGAGACGTCGACGGCGCCCGCTTCGAGCGCCGGCCTTCGGCCTTCCATTGTTTGAGCCCGCCATCGAGAATCGAGACGTTGTCGTACCCGTAGTGGCGGAACAGCCACCAGACGCGCGCCGCGCTGTAGAGCCCGGGCGTGTCGTAGGCGATCACATGCGTGTGATTGCCGATGCCGAGCGCGCCGACTTCCCGGGCGAATTTGTCGCCGGGGGAAACTTGCGCGGCAGGGGATTGTCAGGGTCGGCAACGCGATCGAAATCCAGGAAGACTGCACCGGGAATATGCTCGGCGACGTACTCATCTCGAGCATTTCGGCCGGTGTCCGGCAGGTGCACGGTCGCATCGACGATGCGCACATCGGGGCTGTTCAGGTGGGAAGCCAGCCACTCGGAGCTGACGATCATTCCGGGGTAGGACAAGGCATTTCTCCTTCTGGCTGTTGCTGCTGTCGTGAGCGTCACCGACCGCGAACCGGCCGTGACCATCGGGCTCTCAACGCGGGTTGCCGTCGCCCGCCTCGGCGGCGAAGGACTTGAACGGGGTGCCCCCTTCGCGTTCGAGTTGATGCATCAGTTCGACCTCCCATTTGAGATACGCCAGCATGGCGGCTCGCTGGTCCTTCGCGTCATAGGGGCTGTGCCACACATCATCGGCAGGCGAGGCCATGCGCTCTTCGCCATCGGCCAGGCGCATGCCCGCGGCCTTCCATGCCGCCGTTCCCCCTTGCAGACAACGCACCGCGCGACCGGCCATCCTGGCCACATCGCCCGAGGCGAGTCGTGCGAATGCACCGTCCGATGAAGTGAGAACGATCTGCTTGGACGCTTCCAGCTTCTGCAGGGCATCCACGATGCGTGAACGCACCGCAAACCAAGCGCCCGGAATGTGCGCGCGTCGATAGTCGAGACTGGATGTCAGATCGAGCACCTCGACCCCGCCACCGGCCAGCGCCTGATCGAGCTGCGCCACGGTGACGACCTCGGTCTCGCCGCCATCGGCAGGCGGCAGAACCTCGGCGGGCTCGGCGCCGTAGGCCAGAGCCGAACCCGGCTGGGCCAATCCGCCCTTCAGCACATAGACATCACGAAGACCCAGTTGCAGCAACCAGGAGGCGGTCATTCGCGCGCGCACGCCGGTGTCGTCGCAAAGTACCAGTCTCGGATGGCGCGTACCGACGTAATAGTCGGTCGACTGGATCAATTGCCCGCCGGGTGCACTGCGAGAACCCGGCAAGTGCCCGGCCGCATACTCTTCCGGTGTTCGCACATCGAACAAGAAGAGCGTTCGCTCGGCATCGGCGCGGAATTCCTCGAGTTGCGCCGCATCGATTTCGGTCACCCCGAACCGACGCGCGATCCGCGCGGCCGCCTCCGTGGCGCGCTGCAGGCCGGCTGCAGTGGGCGGCGCCGCGACACGCATGTTGCCACGCGCCATCTGACGGCCCGACAGCACCCAGCCCTGGGTGCCGTTCATGAGCGTGACCACGGGATTTCGAATTCCGGCATTGATGAGCGACTGAGCGCCGATGATGCCCCGTGTCCGTCCGGCACAGTTGACGACGATGGTGGTCTCGTCGCTGCTGACCGCATCGAACGCCCGGTACGCCAG
>JAWKYD010000006.1:0-353093 GCA_041396685.1 Burkholderiaceae bacterium | reverse complement strand
CAGGATCGCGTTTTCCGCATCGCCGCCCTTCGTGTCGGCGAAGAAGGTGATGTAGAAGGAGAAGAACCACTGGAAGCCCCGGCTTCGGTCATCGAGGTTCACTTCGACGTCATACGCGGCGTTGGGATCAGATACCAGCGTATCGAGGTGGTGCGCGTCAAGACCGAACCGGACCTTGAGCGCGCGGTCCTTCCATAACCGCCGGATCTCTGAAGTGACTACGGCGCCGGCGCGGTTCGCAAGCTGATTCCTCGTCTCCTGCTCGTTCTGGCTCAGGAGCTTCTGCAAGTGCTCGGGATCAAGTCCCGCGACCTTGCACAGCTTCTCGAACTGTCGATCCGCGGTCGTGAGGTGCTGCGCCCCCTGTGACTTTCGTTGCAGGTACTCGGCGATGTTCTGATGACCGTGCAGATCTGGGTACTCATCGACATAGATGAACTCCGGCAAGTTCTTCGTCACCCAGGTTCGGGCAGCCTGTTGGGCGTCCTTGTCGCCAGCAATCGTCTCGGAGAGTTCCTCAAGCTCGGAAACAAGCTGATCCTGTTTGTCCGTCAATTCGACATCCGCCGTCGCCAACGCTTTGCGCAAAGTCTTCAGCGCCTGCGTTGCGTTCGCTGCCCAGTGCGTTCGATCCGGCAGCAGAGCCATTGCAGTGTCGAAGGCTTCGGCAGCAGCTTGGAGTGCGGGCCGATGACCCTCAGCGGCTTTGTCCGCCGCCGCCTGAACTGCCGGCACAACCTTTCGCACCTTGGCCTTCACGTCGGCTTCATCGAAGGCCTGCGCAGCCAGTCCTTCGATTGCGACATAACGGTGCTTGCCGTGATACCGCCGGGAAACGACTACGTGCTGCACGTCTTTGGCGCGGGGAAGTATTTCGACTAGCTCTGCGCGCTCTTCTTCGTCTAGAGCCCAGCGGGAACTCAAGACTTCGGTGTCGTCTGTGCATTCCTCCAAGCGTCGATGACGCGGGAAATCCTTGACCTTGTTCAGGGCCTGAAACCCCTCCGCCGGGTTGAGGCTGTACAGCGCACGAAGCAGGTTCGATTTGCCGCTCTCGTTGCGCCCGAGGATCGCGGTGATCTGGGATACGTCGATCGGCCCACTGTCGTTGATCGAACGGAAGTTCTTGACGTTGAACGAGACAAGCCGCATGCCACAACCCCCTGTTGTCCACGAGACAATGGTATTCCACGATCGCGGCACGTTCTAGATCTTGAGACGCTACCTCCCTTGAATCCTTGCACCCAAGTTCGCTTCCTTGAAGCAGTCGTTCATGTGCGTCAAAGTATGGCCGCTTCCTGTCTCTCAGCTCTCATGGCTGGCACTACGCCCCAGTATCCAACCCTCGACGCCGCAAACCAGCCTCTCCGGCGGCGACAGCGCCGGCTGCAGCATGTCGGCCAGTTCACCCGATCTGTCAGCCCCCTTCAACCATGACGCCGTCACAAAGGCATCCTTCTGCCCGGATGTCAGCGCCGCCCCCGGCGCCAGGTCGCGCCACATCGCTGGCCGCACCTCGACCAGTGCCGACTTGCCAGCCGGAATGCTCCAGCCGTCAAACGGCCAGACATGAAGCCGATCGCCCAACTGGCGCTTCAGGTACAGGATCCACGGCAACCCGGCGTGCGTCGCAGCGGCGACCTTCCCCTGCCCCTCGAACTGGAACACCGACCGAGCCACCTTGCAGCGATCGTCCGTCAGCCGCAACCAGCGCGGGCTGCCCATGCGCTCGGCGCCTTGGCCTCTGGCCCCGTTGAGGATGAAGTCCACTTAGGTGTGCGGCGCATCGGTCGGCCAGTGCCGATGGAAGTCTTCCAGAATGGTCATCCAGTCCGGCGCAAGCTGGTGGACCTCGAAGTAACGCAGCGGAAACGACAGCGCGTGGTCGATGCCCACGATGGTTGGCGTGTCGCCGCCCAGTTCCCCGGCCAGCCAATGGGCCAGCTCCCGACGGCACCAGTACCTGCGCGGGCCGGGCGGAGGCAGGACCTCCTGCGGCGGCGTCTCGGGTGTGGCGCTGTAGACGCGCAGGCTTTTGAGCCCTGAGTCTGGGGTCTCCGCACCGGCGTAGTGGATGCCGAGGTAGCGGCGGAAGACCGGTGGCGTCATCACCGTCGAGGCGAACTACCGGACGCCGGCCAGCAGGCTCTCGTAAGGAATCCGCAGCCCATCGTGCAGCCGCTTGACCATGCGCAGGCTCAAGGCGCGCTTGCGATTCAGCACCTCCGACACCCGGCCGCTCTGGCCGATGTAGGGCTCGAGATCGCGCGGGGTCAGGCCCTCCTGCTCCATGCGGAACTTGATCGCTTCTACCGGGTCGGCTGGCCCGAAGTCGTAGTGCTTGTTCTCGTAGGCTTCGATCAGCGTCACGAGCACGTCCCGCTCATCCGCCTGCGAGGTGCCCTCCTCGGCCTGGAAGATCTTTTCCAGCCGCTTGAAGGCGCGCTGGAGGTCGTCATCGTTGCGGATCGGCTTAATACTCATTGACGGTCTCCACGTCGATTCGATCGTACTGCGCATGGGTTCCCACGAATTTCACCCAGACGATGCTGGCCTGGTACTGGATCTCGACCACCAGCCGGTACTTATTGCCGCCCACGTTGAACACCACCCGGTTGTCGCTGCAGATGCTGGCGCTGGGGTACCGGTCCTTGATGTCCTGAGGCGTGCGCCATGTCGCCTTGACGGCCTCGAGGTACCAGCTGTGAAACGGCCCACGCGCGTCAGCACAACCCGGACGCTCCCAGAACTTCTGCAGGCTGCTCTTCGCAATGACCCTCATCGAGCGTAGTATCTCCCATTTTGGGAGCCGTGCGCAACCCGCGGGCGCCACGGCCACGCAGAGCGATCGGTCCGGCGGACATGGGTTTCGCCATCGAGAAAAGCAATCGCCCGGCCAGCCGTGAGGCTGCACCGGGCGACAAGACAGACATCTGACCGAGAAGTCCCGGCAAGCCAACCCATCGGCCAGCCCACCGGGAGTCCCCCTCACCCCGCCGTCACCACCTCCCTCCAGTCACTGGCCGGCAACTCGATCAGCTTGCCTCCCAGCGCCTCGAAGTCGGTCGCCCGGTCGTAGTCCGCCACCTCCTGCGAGTAGTGGGTGACGGCGTTGACCAGGCCGTAGGCGGTGAGATCGCCTTCGACGATGAGGTGCCGCAGCACCCCTGCCCGCTCGGTGTCGTTGAGCGTGTAGCGGTTGGCCAGCACCTCGACGGCCTTGACCGGGTCACCGGTCAGCGGGATCTCGCGCGTCTTCTGCATCTTCAGCGCGATCTGCCGGAACGTGGTCTCCGAGACAGCCGCCTCCACCACATCCCGCACCTTCAGGAAGAAGGCGCGGTCGTCGGCGGCGAGCGTGTCGTCGCGGTAGACGTTGACCGACTCGGTTTCCGCACCCAGCGCACGACCGACATGGGTCTTGCGCAGGGCATGGTCCGAGGCGATCAGGCCGTTGCGGCATACCAGTCGGAAGACAAGCGGCTGCACCGACAGGGTGCCGCAGCCCACCTCCGAGTTGGCGATGACGATGCCGGCCTGCACGATGTCGCCAGGGGCGACCTCGAAGCTCACGCGCGGCGTGACGACCTTGAGGTACATCTTCGTGTCGGTCAGTTCCACCGACTCGAAGCGGGCACCTTCCAGCCGCTGCAGGATGGGCAGCACGTTCTCGGCAAGATCGAAGTTGTCCAGCCGCCGATAGCGATCAGACAACACCGCCCTCACCTGCCCGTCCAGCGTGCGGATCATCCGGCGGTCGCCGTCCGACTGCAGCCACGTGTTGACGTTGCGGTCCAGCAGCACGGGCTGCTCGCTGCGCATGCGCTCGAAGTAGGCGAACGGGATCTTGAGCTTGTCGGCGAGCTGCCGACGCGCCAGGTCCGTCACACCGTACTCGCGAGCGACCGCAGCGTCAGCACTGCGGACATCGACGAGCATCTTCAGCTCTCCGCCCTCATCGGTGCGGCACTGAAGCAGGGACGAAGGCACGACGAGGTCGCGCTTGGAAGACATCTGGCGCTCGAGTTCGCCAGCGAGATCGACGAGGGTGCGTCCGGTTTTCATGGGAAAGCTCCTTGAAGAACGCGAGGACGGCACCCCGCCATGCGGGGATGCACATCCCCGCTGGGGTGGTGAACCGGACCGGGAGAAGCCCCGGGCCGGAGGGATGCACGGCAAGCCGTGCGGTGGGAACGACGGAACTTCGAAACGAAGAACGAACTACAGAAGACCGCGCTCGGCGAACGACACCACGCCGTTGCCGGCGACGATGAAGTGGTCGAGCACACGGGCATCCACGAGGGACAGCGACTGGCGCAACGTCTGCGTCAGGAACTCGTCGGCCCGGCTGGGCTCTGCGACTCCTGACGGGTGGTTGTGAGCCAGGATCACGGCCGCCGCGTTGTGCACCAGCGCACGCTTGACGACCTCGCGCGGGTAGACGCTGGTCTGGGTCAAGGTGCCGCGGAACAGCTCCTCGGCGGCGATCACGCGGTTCTGCGCATCGAGGAACAGGGCCATGAAGACCTCGTGCTCCAGACGGGCCAGCGCGACGCGCAGGTAGTCGCGCACGGCCTGGGGCGAGGCCAGCACATCGCGCTGCTGCATCTGCTCGGCCAGCGACCGGCGCACCAGCTCGCGGGCCGCCTGCAACTTGCTGACGGCGCGGGGCTGGGCGTAGACAGCTGGCACGGGTTCGTGCAGCAGTTGCGCGAGGCTGCCGCTCGCATCCTTGAGCAGGTGCGCGGCAGTACGGGGGCCGACCAGCACGCCGAGCAGATCGGCGTCGGACAGCGACTGGATGGTGGAACGCATGGAACTCTCCTGATGGAACCGATCCGGAGAGCTCCGCCCCGAGGGGAGGAGACTCCCCAGGGGGTGGATGGACGAACGACCGTCAGACGATCGGCACGGCTCAGAACGGCGCGTCTTCGCGCTCCACCGGACGGACGGGCTGCGGCACCTCGATCGCCACGCCATTGACCTTGGCGAACTTGATGCGCAGCAGACGCCCCTTGATGGCGACACCGGTCTGCCCCTTGCGCTCACCCTTCTCGAAGGTGAACAACTCGGGGTAGATGTCGGCGATCCGGAAACCGATGATCACCGCCTTCTCGGCGGCGACGTCGGCCTCCAGGCGCTTGACGACGCTCTGGGCGTCAGCACCGCTGATACGGCAGTCGAACTTCGTGTAGCTGACGTCGGCATCGCTGCCGCGCAGGGCGGAGACGGTGCAGGCCAGGAACTCCTGACCCTTCTTCGGCTTGATGACGCGGACGCGGTTGAGATAACCGACGCCCTCGACATGCAGGTTGAAGAACGACGCGCTGTTGGCTTGAGTGGACTCGGACATGATGGCCTCCTACGGACATGGAACACGAGGAATGGGAAGACCACCCCCTGCTCGGGGACGGAACTCCCCGGCTGGGTTGAAGCAACTCACGACATCTCCGAGCCTTGCGGCTCCCGGTTTTCAGGAGATCTGACCGGATTCGGGCGATGCGTTACGCGCATCAATCGGGCTGACTCAGCCAGCGGAAGGAACCTCGGCGCAGACCACCCGCCCACAGGCGCAGCGCCACGCGATGACCGATGCTGTTCCGGCTTCGACGGGACTCGCAACCTCAGTGCGGACAGCGGTGGGATGGCCGGAGGCGGCGGACGGCGGCAGGCTGAGGGTGACCTCGATGGCAGCCGAGTTACCGATCTCGACTCGCCGGGCCGCCACGCGGTAGCCGTGGAAGGCGACGGTCTCGGAGCCGTAGGTACTGGCCGCAACGACAGCGTCGCGGGCGATCGCGCACAGCATCCGCCACTGCACCGCATCGAGCTGCGAATCGCTCGGCAAACGATCCTGGCCGGCCCTCACAGCAGTTGCCCTTCGGCCGGCACTGACGGTTCGGCCACTGGGCTCAGCGATGCTTCGCGCAGCAGTCGGAGTTCCGCTGCTGTGGGGGTGACGCGGCGCTGGGTGTGTCGAGGCGCCTCCTCGCCGGTGAACACCGCGCGCGGCACCTCGCCGCAGAGGCTCACGGCCGCCTGCACGCGTATTCGTGCCGCCTCGTCGGCGCCAGGCAGAAAGTCCGCCCGGGACAGCGGCAACATCTCCTCGCGCATCAGCGCCCGCTCCCAGCGGATCGGCTCCAGGAACAGGGCGCGCAGCCCCCGGCCGATCTCCCGGATCGCCTCCCGCCCCGCCTCGTCGCTCAACCGGTCCTTGAGCATCAGCGTCTGCACCAGGCGCACGTGGTAGTCGAACTCGACGATCGCCTCGGCGGTGGCGTATCCGTACGGGCTGCGGAAGCCCAGCTCCACCGTCACCGGCCGGCTGGAGGCCAGCACCGACAGGCTCAGACCCCGGCTGCGCAGTCGCTCCAGCTCTGCCTCACGCGCCTCGATGGTCCTGGACATCTGCGCACGGATCTCGCTCAGGCGCTGAGTGACGCGGATCAGGATCCAGTCGGCGTAGGGGTTGTCGCGCGCGGAGAGCGCCCAGATCGCCCGCAACACGGCGGCAAAGCGCCGACCACCAGGGATGGCCGGCGTCTGGCCGCTGGCGTCGGCGCTTCGGCCGGTGAACATCTGCCAGGCCTCGCGGGTGTGCAGCGTCATCACGTCGGGTGTCTGCTCGTCCAGCCGGCCGATGGCGTTTCGGGTGCGGCTGCGCGTGCTGGTGGGCGCCTTGCCGCTCGCAAGGGATTCCTGGGCGGTTTCGCCTGCTGGCTTCGCGCTCGTTGCGATGTCGGCGCCGACGGTGGTTCGAAGGTCTTCGGTGGGCATGGTGTGGTCCTCAGCGCTATGGGTTTCGGGGACAGGGGCGCGATTGGCGTTGTTGGATGAAGGGCGTGCCGCGGCAGGCATCACCGCCCGGGCGGCGTGCCGATGCGGCGGCGCATGTCGCTCAGCAGTTCGCTGATGCGCTGCCTGCGCTCGCGCTCGCGCGCCTGGTATTCGGGGGTTGCACGCTCGGCGGCGAGCCGGCGTTGTTCGGCGTACTGCGCCCGGCGCGCTTCCGCTTCCCGGTGTATGCGATCGCGCTCGGCGGCAACGCGGGGCGCAAGCTCTGGCACGAACTGGCCTGCCGCAGCCCGCTGGATCAGGCCACGCAGGTAGGCGACCGGGCTGCGCACCCGCTCGGTCTGCAGCCGGCCGGCGAGTTCGTCGAGGAGCGCCTGGGGCTGGTCGGCCACCTGGCTCAGCAGCCGCTGGGCTGCGTCTCGCTCCTGGGGCAGCAGCCGACTCGGGAAAATCAGTGCTTCACCACCACCCACGGCCGCCGCGAGAGGTGGCTCCCCGGCCGGCGGTGACACCGTGTTCTGTGGTTGTAGTGAATCACCTGTACTCTGTTCTTTATGGAGGATGGCGGTTTCGTCGGAACACTGATGGCGGTTTCGTCGAATCAAGCCTGGCGGTTTCGTCGAAACAAGACTGTGGGAACGCCGCACTCTTGTTTCGACGTTTGGTGACACGCTGGCTGTGGCGTTGCCGCGGACTGCAGCGGAACCCGCCGGAACAGCCAACAGGCTTTCGGAACTGCCACCGAGCAGCGCTACCAGAACCTCGAGCCGCACCCGTGCAAAGAGGCTCGACGGCATGCCCGCCATCCGTTCCTCCCACACGCCGATCTGCAGCAGGTCGCGGCGGGCGGCCTCCTGCTCCCGTCGCGACAGCCCCAGTTCCTCGAACCAGTGGGCGGCCGAGTCGGCAATCCAGACGTCGCGCTGGCGCCGGGCCTGAAGCCGGGTGAGGTGCAGCGCACGCGACAACACCAACCCGCCGTGGATGCCGCCAGCCACCGCGGCGAGTGCGCGATGGAAGGCCACCGCCGGACCCAGCAGCTCGGCGATCAGCATCCGGTCGTGCCAGTCGGTGCCCGGGGCAGTCAGAAGCCGGGCGTCCACGCGTTCGGCCAGCCGACGACCGAGCACCTCCAGGTTGAGTCGGAAGTGCATCCGGGCGGGCAGGCCGAGGCGCTGCTCTTGGAGCAGCACCCGGCCGCGCAGCAACTCGCGGGCGCTTGTCTGCTCGCGGGCAGACAGTCCAAGCTCGAGCTCCCACTGCTCGGCGGTCTTGTGGAACCAGCCGTCGCGCTGCGCGATGTCGCGGCCGTGCCGGGTCCAGTACACCGCCTGCGACAGCAGCAGGGCTGCCTTCACGTTGCCGGTGAGGTCGACCAGCCGGCGGTGGAAGGCGATGTGACGGCCCAGGAGCGGCCAGATCGTTGTCAGAAGCGCACTCGCCGTGTCGGCGGGGGTCTGCCCTTCCCCAGCGGCATCTAAGCGCTCTGGCCTGCTTCCAGGGCTACCCGCGGCCATCATGTCGGCAGCCTCATCGCCGGGGCCTTCCTGCGTGGGCCTTCAAGGCGGCCCAGACCGCTGAAGCACGCACCCGGAACCACAGCCGGGCCGGCATGCCGACCCGGCGCTCCTCCAGCAGCCCAGCCTCCCGCAGCGCCCGCCGTGCGGTCTCCTGCTCCCAGCGCGACAGGCCCGTCTCCTCGGCCCACTGCTCCTGCGACTTCAGGAACCATCCGTCGGCATCGACGTCGAGGGACTGCGTGGTCCAGATCGCGTGCGACAGCATCAGCGCGGCGTGGACCCCGCCGGCCACCGGCACCAGGCAGCGGTGAAAGGTGACGGGGGTGTCGAAGACATCGAGTAGCAGGTCCGGGGTGATCCCCAGGGCTTCGGCGCGGGCGTTCATGCCATCGCCTCGAAGTCGCGGATCACCACTTCCAGCACGGCGATGGGCAGGTGCGGGAAGGCCTGGTGCAGCTGGTAGTACCGCGCTCGCGGGGCAGGCTCACCGATCGCACGCCACGCTAGGTAGATACGCTCGCGCGTGGCATGGTCGGGAAGCGCGACCCGGCCCGATGGCCGGCGCACGCCGAGTTCCCGGCGCAGCCGCAGGGTCAGCTTGCGCCGGACCTTGAAGAGGCGAGCAATCAGCGCCGTGGAGGCGCCATGTCGGATGAAGTAGGTCTGAAGCGCATGGGCCTCGTTGACCAGCGACACGATGCGCAGACCGGCCTGCAGGGCGTCGCCGTCGACGGCCACCCCGATCTTGACGCTGCGCATCGAGGCCAGTCGGTTGAGGTCCGCTGCGGAGAGTCGCCTCAGGCTGTCGAGCATCTCGCCGGCCAGGCCGGCAGCACTGAGCTCCTCCGGCGCGGCACCGGCGAGGCGCACTGTGACGTGGTTGAGCAGGACGAGACGTACCTGCGTGTCGAGCAGTGGCAGCATCAGGTGGCCTCCCCAGCAGGTACCGATCGCGAGCGCCGAAGAGCGGCGAGCAGCGCCAGGAAGGCGGCAGCGGTCTCGTCCTCCGGGTCGGCGAGCCAACGGATGAACTCAGGCGGTGGCGGTAGCGGCGGGTCCGAAGGTGGTGGCTTCCGATCGGGCTCGATCAGAAAGGCAAGCGCCGACCACGCACGACGCCTCACCGCATCGGCCTTCTGCGACTCCGGCAGTGGGAGCAGGCGGCAGCCGAGGACGGCCGCCGGATCGCGCGCAATCTCGGCATCGATGCCCGCCTTACGGGCGAAGTCTGCGATGGCGGCGGCCGGCCCATCGGCGACCGGGCCGAGGGTGCAGGCGGATCGCTGCTCGCCCTCCTCGCGCGGCAGGTCGCGCTCCGGCCTCGCTGCCCCGGACGACATGGCCTGCCGCAAGACTTCGACCGGCTCGCCGAGCCGCCGCGCCAGCGCTACCTCACAGCCCTCTACCGTGGCCTTGACCGAGAACGAACCGGCCATCGTCCGAAAGACGGGCTCGAAGACCTCGCCATACAGCGCGTCCTCCGAGATGCCGGCCCGCGCATGGGCGTAGCGCCGCAGCGCGTTCAAGCGCGGCTGCAGCGTTTTCACATCCAGCCCCGCAAGGTCGGGCACCACCTCGCCGAGCGCTCGCAACCGCTCGGTGGCGTACAGGTACAGCGCCAGCGTGGCGGTATTCACCGCCAGACCGAGGCCATGCAGGGCGTCCTCCAGCGGGCGCAAGGTCAGCGCCCTGCCCTGCTCAGCCTCCAGCCGGGTCTTCAGCGCCACGATCCCGGTAGCGCGGTCCCAGAAACTCATGTCGCCGCGCTGCTCGTTCTCGATGAGGTGGGCAGTGAGCACCTGGGTCTCCGTCCGCCATGGGCGGAACAGCACCACCAGGCGACGGAACCGCGGATCCTTGGTCTCGGCCCAGAGTTGCCGCAGGGCCAGCAGCCGGGTGTTGCCGCCGGCCTCGACGATGTAGTGCGTCTCGCCAGGCCGCTGCGTCACGGTAATCGGGCTGCGCAGCCCACCGGCGCGGATCGACTCCTTGATGTCGTCGAACTTCGCGTTGCGGGTGCGGCGCGGGTTGTGCTCGTAGGGGCGGATCTCCTCGATGCCAAGTTCGATCTGGCATTCGGCGCGCGGGCTGGCCTGCGGCGGCAGGCTGCGTGCGTTGTTGCCCGGGTTGCCGACGGACAGGGACTCCGCCACGCGGCGGCTGCGCTCGTCGAGCGCCGACGTGCCGCTGCTCATGACGACACCCCCTGCACCCGGCGTCCGTCGGCAAGCATCCCCCGCAGGCCGGGCATCAGTTCCCACGCCAGGCAGTGCATCACCGACCAGGCGCTGGGCATCGTGCCCTCTCGGCGTCGCTCGTGCTGATGGACAGGCACACGCAGAGTCGCGGCCTCCTTGTAGGCCTTGGCATGCGGCACCACGGTCTTGAGCAGCGACACCCGCTCGTGCGGCCGGTCGAACTCCCGAGCAATGCCGGCCACGATCAGCCGGGCGTCAGCGGTGCGATCCTGCCGGTAGATCACCGCCTTTACCGGCGCTGGCGGCGCCCCGAGCGCACTGCCCGGTTCCAGTCGGGCGAGCAGTTCCATCGTGCCGTCGCGGAACTCGCGCGCCGAGAGGATCTCGGGCGTGATCGGTGACACCAGCACGTCGGCCGCCATGACGGCCGCATCCTGAAGAGGCCCGATGGCGCCCGGTGTGTCGATCAGCACGCAGTCGTAGGCCGAAGGAACGAGCCCGGCACGCAGCGCGTGGCGCAGCCGGAAACCCCGGTCGATCCGCCCCAGCAGCCAGTTCGGCAGCCGCCCCTCCGGATCATCGGAAGCCACCAGATGCAGGTTGGGAAAGACCGTCGGCGTGATGCTCGCCGCAGCCACCTCGCCGCGGACGATCACGTCGGTCAGCCCCGCGACCGGTTGTGGGGGTGAGAGCGGGAAGTACTTCGACAGCGACGGCTGCACGTCGGCATCGACTAGGAGCACGCGCAGCCCCATGTCGGCCAGCAGTGCGCCCAGGTTGGCGGTGAGCGTCGTCTTGCCGACGCCCCCTTTGGTGCTCGCGATGGTGAAGGTGATCATCGATTCCTTGCCTAATCAGGACGGTGATCAGGCATACGGAATCGCGCTGAAAAGTGTCGGGTCAGTCCTTCAAATAGTTGCCCAGGCCCTGCTGGTCGAAGATCCGGCGGATGCGCTTGATGTCCTCGTAGAGCGTGCCGCGCGGGATTCGGAGCCGCTCGGCGGCCTCTTTGATCGAGAGCCCCTCCTCGCCCAGCAACTGGCACAGGCGCTGCTGTGCCGGCGTCAGCAACGCCATCGCGCGGGCCAGATCGATACGGGCGTGCCGGCTGTCCATGTCGCCCGAGGCGGCCGGGTCCGCCTGCTCATCGGCCAGAACATCGCCAAGCGTGATGCCGTCCTCAGTGCCATCGAGTGGCGCATCAAGCGAAAGCGCGCCGGGGTTACCGGCGCGCTTGTCTGCGGTCATCTCACGGACCATGTCCGTGAGTTTGTTGCGAAGTACCTGTGCCATGTACGACACCGGTGGTCGTGGGTCTGGCTCGGGCGGTATTCGCCGCCGCGCCACGATCCAGTGCGCCAGGCACTCCTGCATCAGATCCTCGAACTCCTCACGCTCCAGGATCCTGTACCTTCGGCGGTATTCACTGACCAGCTTTTTCGCAGTGGCAATTTCCCAATTGCCCAGCCCCTGCTCTTCTTTGAGAGCCATGTCCCCTCCCGTCGGCTTGACGGACAGGGGATCGGGCGAAACTCAATAGGGGTAGATGGACTGATGGCCTAGGTAATGGGTCTATTTCCTAGGTCTGTGCCTCCTCTCGACAGCAGGACCCGACACTTTTCGCGCGGAATCCGTAACCCGATACCAAGGTGGATGCCGATAGGTGCCGACGCCCGGCGACAGACGTTGCCTGGCAGACAACTATCGACGCGGCCGCCCTGGTCCCCCAGACGGCGAAAGCCATTCCGGGGAACGTGTTCATGCATCGGTGGCGTGTCAGCAGTGCGGACAGCGAAGTCGCAACTGTCCGCACCGGCGCTACGGGTGACGGCGAGAGGACGGCTATGAAACGGGGTTACGCAGTGACGAGAGGCGCACAGGCCAGTGCGCAGACAGCGGCACGCGCTGTGCCGACGGCAGCAGGGCTGACGCCAGATACGAACAGCGTCGACGTGCAGGCTGGCGAACGACGACAGGAGACCCGCGGCAACTTCGACGCTCGCGCGATCCGCGAGATGCTCAAGACCGCAGGGGCCGACCCGAAGTCCCTGCGCCGCACGATCCGCCGCACCGAGCTACGCCAGATCGTGCCTCTGGCCGACTCGACGATCTACGAGATGGAGCGCCGTGGCGAATTCCCGCAGCGGTTCTTCCTCACGCCACGGTGCGTGGTGTGGGACCTGGCGGAGGTGATGGCCTGGCTGGATAGCCGGAGGCGCGGTGGTGACGGTGGAGTGAAGAAGGCGCCGGCGCCGGACTATCGATTGAGGACACGTGTTCGATGATCGGGATGACCGGCAGGAACGCAGCGGGTGCGGTCGGTCGCGCTGGCCGGGCGAACTCACGCTCGTCACCATCAAGCCGCCGCTCGACGCATGCACCGGCGCCTTCTCGAACGGCGGCTACCTGAGGTGTACCTACCCCCCGGGCGCGGCAATGCGACTCGCCCAGGGACCCTATCCCCGCTCACGCGGGGCGACCAACGCGGCGACCAGAGAAGGGGCGTTCCAAGGCCGCCCCTTGGGGTGGGGCTCGGCCCCATTTTTCTTGTGGGCCTACCGTCCGCCTGATGGCCTCCGCGGCACGTAGGAGCCCGACGACGTGTACCGGCGGTTGCCGACACCTGGATCGAACTTCGCGTAGAGCATCTCTTCGGTGGCCAAGTAGATCAGCACCAATGCCGTGTCCCCGGTCGACTGGATGCACTGCTCCAGCACTTCGTACTCGCCGGCATCGTCGTTCGTGAACCAGACGTCGGCCGACTGCTTCCCCAGCCGCGCACACGACTTGCCTTCATGGAGCAGGTCGTAGGTGAAGGACTCTTCCTCCACGGCGTCTCGCAGCCACCAGCGTTTCGGTACATCGCTGGCGGTGATGTGCCAGCGCCGCCCAGCCTTGCCGTAGCAGGCCACGATCACCGGCAACGTGTTGATATTGACCAAGCGAATGGCGGTGGCGAGCCTGCTTGTGTCGAATGCTTTGGCGATCTCGTCGATCTCAGCGAAGCCCGGCCTCTTGGTGGCCGCCACAGCGGGATTGAAGAGCGCGCTCGGCATCAACAGGTGTGAGGCGAACGTGTCGGCCTGCTTCTCGACGTCGCGATTCGCCTGCAGGTTTCGATCGGGTTCGTCCACTCGGCAGCGGAACGAATGGCCGCGATGGAGCCTCCAGTGGCCCAGCTCGTGTGCTAACGAAAAGCGCTCCCGCCCACGGATCGAGTTCGGTCTGATGGTCGCGGTCGCTTGGTCCTTGTACCCAACCAACGTGGCCTCGCAGCCATCGAGGAGGTCGTAGACGACTTCGACCCCGGTGTCGTAGGCGATGGCGTCGACGTCGATCTCGTCGGGCGTGGTGATGCCCAGTTCGTCAATCAAGTCCTCGGCCTGCTTGCCAGGGGTCACGCTACTTGCCGCTGTCGCCGGGAGCATCTTTCTCCATTAGGTGCAGGAGTTGGTTGTAGGCCCGCAGCACGTCTTCATCCGACATCTCGCTGAGCTGCCTGGCGGCCATCGTGAATCTTGGGTCGTTTTGCGCCGACCGCAGGAATTCGCGGGCCTGCAATGCTGTTGCAATCGCCGCGGGCGGCGCCGGGGGGGGCGAACGCCGCCGTGCCTCGACAGCCGTCTTGGCTGCGGCAAGACGGCGCTTCCCGGCATCGGCACGCGCTTTCGCAAGCAGGTCGCGACCCTGCGCAAGCACCAGTGCCGGGTCCTCTCCAGCAAGCACCTGCTCGTCCGTCATGCCGATCAGCTCGTCGGTCAAGGCGTCCAGAAGAGGGTCGGACGCGACCTTCTTATGCTTCGTCATCTTTGTCGCTCCAGTCTGGACGGAAGTCGCGGATCCGGCGCAGAAAGCGCTGCCGAACCGCCTCGAATCGTTTCTGGTCCCACCCGAGCTCTGTTGCTGCTTCGCCACCGCGTAGGCCCATCGCCCAGGCCGTCGCCAGCAGCTGAATTTCCTCGTCCCCGGCGAAGGCCTTGTCCATCGCCGCGGCGGTCTCGAAAACTGCGACCTGGATAAAAGGATCTGCCACCGCCGTGCCAGCCACGGCAGGGGCCCCGCTCTCGCGCTCCAATATGTCGACGTGATCAACTTCGTCCTGCTCGAATGGAGAAGCCTGGCCGCTCTCCCGCTCATTCGAGGCGATGCTGTGCATCACCTTGGCAAGCATGGTCACGGGGTACACCCCAACCGGACAAGTGCGCTCGCCTGCCAGCAGCTTGGTCATGGCTTCTTGGAGCAAATCGTTCCAGGCCCAGCCAACCAAGCCGAGCGCCTTGACCGAAGCGATGGTACGCAGGCGGGCCCAATCGGCGCCGGTAAACGCATCCAACTCGGCCCGGATGTCGGCAGTTGTCTTGCGTAGGTTCGGCTCATCTTCGTCGGACATCGACAGCAGTTCCTCCCCTAAGACTGGCGAGTCAGCCATGCCGCACGCACCGGCACGAAGATTTTCCCGCTCGCCGCGTACAAAGTGCGCGCCTCGCCAGTCTATAGAACTGAACGGCCGGGACTGCCCTGACCAATTGCCATACGAGGAACCTGATGCTGCTGTCCCCTGCTTCCGGGCAAGTCCCGTCGCCTGCCGCCGGCAGAATCGTCTTCACCGCCGCCGCCTCCGACTTCCTGGAGCAGCTGGCCCGCCAGCTCGACGTCCCCCCGGGCCGCTACGAGGAAGCCAAGCGCCGCTACGAGTCCGTCGGCGCCTGGCTCAACCGCGACGAGTCGACGCTCAAGGGGTTCGACCCCGTCGTCTACGTGCAAGGGTCGTTTCGCCTGGGCACGCCTATCCGCCCGGTCAACTCCGACGAGCACTACGACATCGACCTGGTGTGCGAACTAACGCTGCGCAAGCATGAAGTCAGCCAGAAGGAGCTCAAGCGCCGCTTGGGGTTCGAGATGAAGCTCTACGCGGAGCGCTACGGCATGGAGCCCCCGGAAGATGCGCGCCGCTGCTGGACTCTGCAGTACAGCGAAGGCGTCCAGTTCCACCTCGATGCCCTTCCCGCCATTCCCGACGGCGTGGCCAAGCGCCAGTTGCTGGAACGCCACCAGCTCTCCGCCGCCTGGGCGGACAGCGCGATCGCGATCACCGACAGGAAGCACCCGGGCTACGAGCAGATCCAGTCCAACTGGCTGCACAGTAATCCGCGCGGCTTCACGCTGTGGTTCCGCAGCCGGATGAGGGTCAGTTTCCGCAAGCGCCGCGAGGCCATGGCCCTAGAAGCCAAGGCAAGCGTCGAGGACGTACCGACCTATCGCGTCAAGACGCCGCTGCAGCAGTCCATCCAGATCCTCAAGCACCACCGCGACGTGATGTTCGAGCACGACAGCGACGACAAGCCCATCTCGATCGTCATCACCACTCTGGCCGCCTCGGCGTACGGCGAGCAGGCAACCGTGGCTGAAGCCCTTGGGGCGATCCTGATGGGCATGGAGACCCACATTCAGTACGTCGGCGACCGCGTGTACATCCTGAATCCCACCGACCCGACTGAGAATTTCGCGGACAAGTGGGCCGAGAAGCCGCAGCGGCGCGAGAAGTTCTTCAAGTGGCTGAATAGGGCGAAGGCCGATTTCGCGCGTCTCGCTACCCTCAGCGACCGCAAGATGCTGGCCGAGACCGCGGACCGTTTCGTGGGCAGCCGCGTTGCCGCCGCGGCGGGTAACGCGATCAAGCAGAAGCTGACACTCGATGTGCTTTGCCCCCGCGGAATTGCCGCACTCAGGGCGGTGCACAAGGAGGTCCCGCCCTGGAGCCCGATGATGAACGGCCACGCCTCAATCGATAAGGCGACCTGGACCGGGCGCGGCTTCTCTCGCCCGATCGGGTTCAAGAGCGACGGCCAGCCGCTCATGAAGGGCGCCTCGCTGAACTTCGTCGCCAGCACCGACGTGCCGGCGCCGTACGACGTTTACTGGCAGGTGGTCAACACCGGTAAGGAAGCAGAGTTGGCGGGCAAACTGCGCGGCGGGTTCAACTACGGGTCGGTGACGCGCGGCGCCATCAACCGCCACGAGGCCACCAAGTACAGCGGCTCCCACACGATCGAGTGCTTCATCGTCAAGAACGGCTACTTGGCGGCCCGCAGCGGGGTCTTCATTGTCAACATCCAGTGAGCCGCATGGAAGCCAACCTGCTCGACCAGCTTCTCGACCATCCCCTGCTGAAGCGCGTCCTCGACTTTGCTTTCCGGCCCCGCAATGTGGGCCTGAAACTGGTCGCCGGCGGCGTCGCCATCCTCGCTGCAGCCGCTGCCGGAGGGTTCGCCTTCGACCTGGCATACGTTGATCCCGGCAGCGGGACGCGCCTCAGCTTCAAGTCCGGAGAGGGCGCGCCAGCGACGATCATTGCGGCCGCCGTGGCCGTTAGCGCGATGCTGATATGCATCGGCGCGCTTGTCGCGATCTACGACCTCATCGTCACACGGCGCAGGGAAGCCAGGAAGACCAACGTGATCGTGGAGTTGCGGGGCCTGCATTCAGGGCCAAGTTCTCCGCCAAGGCCGGCGGCCATCGGGCTCCCGCCAGTAGCGGTCCAAAACGTGCCCATCGACTTCAGGCCGCAAGCCGAGGGGAGGCTGGTCGATCCCGAAGTGGCTTTGCAGAAGCTCGACGCGTTAAGGCCGACCATCGCTGCCGCGATCGCCGGTCGCGACGAGGCGGACGTCATGGTCGCCATAGGCGGCCTCGCTGCGACGCCCGTTCTCTTCCTGGTGGGCATGCTTGTCGACGACGAGGCGCATGTTGCTCTATACGACTGGGATCGCGAGCACCGCGCGTGGCGCGGTCTCGACGGTACGGATGATGGCAAGCGCGCGCTCGCCGTCGACTACTCCACCCTGCCAACCGGGGCCAAACGAGCTGTGCTTGCCCTGTCCCTTTCCTACGCCGTCGACGAAGACGCACTGAAGCGCCGATTCAGCGCCGACGCCGCCATCGTCCACATGCGAGTCGAGGACCCGCTCGTCAACAAATTCTGGTCGATTACTAAGCAGGAGGCGATCGCGAAGGCCTTCATCGAGACGGTGCAGCACTTATTGCAGTGTGGCGTCCAGCGCCTCGACCTAATCATTGCCGCCCCGGCGAGCTTGTCGATTCGGCTTGGCATGGCGTACGACCGGCGCCTATTTCCCGATGTCGCTGTGCACCAGTACGAGAAATCGACGGCGTCTGGCTATCCTTGGTCACTCAGAATGCCGACGCACGGCTTGACCCGCGCCACTGTTGAGCGTGCGCCACACGCAGTAACCACAACGACTGCATGAGATCTGGCGCACTCCCGCTGATGGCCTGGAGGATCCTGTCTCGCAGCGCGTTGCCCCAGACGCAGGTCCAGGCCGAGGGCATCGATCCCCATTTCGGCAGCAGCGGCGCCCGGGATCTGTTCGGAGCTGTACTCGCGCCTTGCGAGCGTCTGCTTCCTCGCGGTCCGTCGCGCGAGCGGGCGCGAGCGGCTCGTTCTAAGGTGCAGCGGTCTTCTGACCTACAGACTCACTAAGCGGCCGCTTCCAGCCGTCGCTGTCACTCGACCGCCAAGTCTCAGCGACCGCACGCAGTCTTTAGCCGTCGCTCGGGCGAATTGGATAATCCCACCGCGATCGACGCGCATCCTCATCGAACGGCATCGGACCATCACACCGGCGCCGCCGTCGTCACCACCTTCATGCTCGGTGGCAATAGCGTCGGCGTATGACTCTCCCCCGCCACCCACGCATCGATCATGTCGGCCCACTCCTGCAGCATGTGGCGCCGCTGCTCGGCGTACTCAGCCTTGTTATAGACCCCGCGCGATGAGCGGCCGTCCTCGTGGGCGAGGCATTTCTCGATCCAGTCGCCGTTGAAGCCCAGCTCGTTCAGGATGGTCGACCCCGTACGCCGCAGGTCGTGCACGGTGAACGGCGCCAGCGGCAGGTTCGACTCCTTGGCTTTCTCGGCGATCACCTGGGTCACGCGGTTGAGCGTGGCCTTCGACATGCAGCGATCGGCGTCGTAGCGCGAAGGCAGAACGAACTTCGACCCGGCAGCGCAGGTGTGCAACGCGATGAAGATGTCGAGCGCCTGCTGCGACAGATAGACGTTGTGCGGCTTGCCGGCCTTCATCCGCGACTTCGGGATCGACCAGACCGCGTTCTCGAAGTCCACCTCGTCCCAGGTCGCCTCGATCAGTTCGCTCTTGCGTACCAGTGTCAGCAGCACGAGGCGCAGGGCCAGGCGAATGGTCGGCAGCGTCGCGGTCGTCTCCAGCAGGCGGTGCATCAGCCGGATCTCGGAGGGCGACAGCGCTCGATCCTTCGGCACGAAGGTCGCGATCGACGAAGGCCCGACCTCGTCGGCAGGGTTCGGTGCCTTCTCACCGTGCATGGCCGCATAGGCGAACACGAGCTTGACGATCTCGCGGGCGATGACGGCCGTGGCCGGCGCACCGCGCCCCTTGATCTTGGCGCACAGGGCGCGCAGGTCTTCAGGCCCGATCTCGGCCATGCGGCGGTTCTGGAAGACCGGCAGGATGTCCCGGTCGATGACCGTCTTGCGCATGGCCTTGGTGCTGCCTGCCATGCGGTGCTCGGCCAGCCAGCGCTTGGTGTATTCGCCGAAGGTCTGCGCCTCGGCCAGCCGGCTCTTCTCGCGCTGCTTTTCCTGCGCGGGTGACACGCCCTGGGCGATGGCCTTGCGCGCCTCCATGCAGCGCTCGCGAGCCATCAGCAGCGAAATCCCGTCTTTCGAACCGTAGCGGCCGATGGTGAGCGTCTCGCGCCGCCCGTTCAGGCGGTAGTCCATCCGGAAGCTGATGGTCCCGCGCGGGGTGACGACCACGTAGAGCCCGTCCCGGTCGGCGACCTTGTAGAGCGAAGCCTGCGGCTTCAGCCCTCGTAGCGTGCCATCTGACAGCATCGGCGATCCCTCCTTGGCGCAGAATTCTACCGTCAGCCGAAAGAAGCGGCTACATCGACGCTAAGTGCTTGTCCCACATGACATTTCTTGTCTTTTCTATACCGTCATGACCTGATCCTGTGTGACGGTAGAAATTTCGGGGACCCTAACCGCTCAGGATCTACCGCCAGAACTACCGTCAATCTGAACCTCATCCCCCTGATAGTCCCCGATAGATTCCGACAGACTTCTTTCTATACAGATCAACAATTTACAACCGTTTCTCGACTGTCTTCGATAGTCCCCGAAAGACACCGAATCATTCCCACTCGATCGTTGCCGGGGGCTTGCCCGAGATATCGTAGACGACCCGGTTCACGCCAGCCACCTCGTTGATGATGCGGTTCGACACCCGCCCCAGCAGGTCGTGTGGGAGATGTGCCCAGTGCGCGGTCATGAAATCGACTGTCTGAACCGCGCGCAAAGCAACCACGTGCTCGTAGGTGCGGCCATCTCCCATCACGCCGACCGAACGCACCGGCAAAAAGACGGCGAATGCCTGGGCGGTCTTGTCGTACCAGCTCTGACCATCGGCATCGAGCCCGTTGCGCAGTTCCTCGATGAAGATGGCGTCGGCCGCCCGCAGGGTGTCGGCATAGTCGCGCCGCACCGCGCCGAGAATCCGCACGCCGAGCCCCGGACCCGGGAACGGGTGACGGTGGATCATCCCGGCGGGCAGGCCCAACGCCAGTCCCAGCGCCCGCACCTCGTCCTTGAACAACTCGCGAAGCGGCTCGAGCAGTTTCAGGTTCAGGGTTTCAGGCAGGCCTCCGACGTTATGATGCGACTTGATCGTGTGCGCCTTCTTCTTGCCGCCTGCCGATTCGATGACGTCGGGGTAGATCGTGCCCTGTGCAAGCCAGCGGGCATCCGCGATTGCCGCCGCCTCGCGCTGGAAGACCTCGACGAACTCGGCGCCGATGATCTTGCGCTTGGCCTCCGGGTCGGTCACGCCGTCGAGCTTGCTCATGAAATCGTCGGTGGCGTCGACGTGGCGCACGCGCACCCCGAGGTGATCGGCAAAGGTCTGCATCACCTGCTCGGCCTCGTTCAGGCGCAGCAGGCCGTGATCGACGAAGACGCAGGTGAGCTGCTCCCCGATGGCACGATGGATCAGCGCCGCTGCGACCGAGGAATCGACGCCCCCCGACAGGCCCAGGATCACGTGCTCACCGCCAACCTGCGCGCGGATCGCGTCGACGGCCTCGTCGATGAAGCCGGGCATGGTCCAATCGGCCCGCGCCCCGCATAACTCGCGCACGAAGCGTTCGAGCATGGCCTTGCCCTGGCGGGTGTGCGTGACCTCGGGATGCCACTGGATGCCATAGAGACCGCGCGTTTCGTCGGCCATGGCAGCGATCTCGGCGTTGTCGCTGGAGGCCATCATGCGAAAGCCTGGGGGCATCTCGGTGACCTTGTCACCGTGACTCATCCAGACGTCGAGCAAGCCGTGTCCCTGCTCGTTGCGAGCGTCTTCGATGCCATCGAGAAGCCGCGTGTGGCCGCGCGCCCGCACCCGCGCGAAGCCAAACTCTCGGTGGTTGCTGGCCTGCACCCGGCCGCCGAGCTGGGCGGCCATGGTCTGCATGCCGTAGCAAATGCCGAGCACCGGGACACCGGCCTCGAAAGCGGACGCCGGTGCACGCGGCGTCTCGTCGGCGGTGACCGTGGCCGGCCCGCCCGACAGGATGATGCCGCGCAGCGTTCCGTCGCCGGACCAGGCGGCCAGGACCGTCTCGGCATCGTCGTAGGGGTGGATCTCGCAGAAGACCTGCAGTTCGCGCACCCGCCGGGCGATGAGCTGGGTGACCTGCGAACCGAAGTCGATGATCAGGATCTTGTCGTGGTTCACGGTGGCTCAGCTGACCTGATAGTTGGGCGCTTCCTTGACGATCTGCACGTCGTGCACGTGTGACTCGCGCATGCCGGCCGCCGTGATCTCGACGAAACGGGCCTTGCTGCGCATCTCGTCGATGGAGCGGCAACCGCAATAGCCCATGCTGGCGCGCAGACCACCGACCAGCTGATAGATGATGGCGACCACCGAGCCCTTGTAGGGCACGCGACCCTCGATGCCCTCGGGCACGAGCTTGTCGGCATTGACCGACGAGTCCTGGAAATAACGGTCGGCCGCGCCGTCGGCCATGGCACCGAGCGAACCCATACCACGATAGGTCTTGTACGAGCGGCCCTGATAAAGGATGACCTCACCAGGCGCTTCTTCGGTGCCGGCGAACATCGAGCCCATCATGACGGCATTGGCGCCGGCGGCGATCGCCTTGGCAACGTCGCCGGAATAGCGCACGCCACCGTCGGCGATGATCGGCACGCCTGTCCCCGCCAGCACCGCCGCCACGTCGCTGATCGCGGTGATCTGCGGCACCCCCACGCCGGCGACGACCCGGGTCGTGCAGATCGAACCGGGGCCGATACCCACTTTGACGCCGTCGGCGCCGGCTTCGATCAAGGCCTTGGCGGCCTCGGCCGTCGCGATGTTGCCCGCCACCACGTCGATGTCCGGGTGACTGCGCTTGATCTCGCGCACCCGACCGATCACGCCGGCCGAGTGGCCGTGGGCGGTGTCGACCACGACCAGATCCACGCCGGCCGACACCAGCGCGGACAGACGCTCGTCGCTGTCGCCGCCAACGCCGATGGCGGCACCGACGCGCAGCTTGCCAGCCGTATCCTTGCAGGCATTGGGGTGCTCGGTCGACTTGACGATGTCCTTGACCGTGACCAAGCCGCGCAGGCGGAACTGGTCGTCGATCACCAACACCCGCTCGAGCCGATGCTGATGCATGAGCCGCTGGGCTTCTTCGGGGGCCGTACCCTCGGGCACGGTGACCAGGCGCTCCTGGGGCGTCATGATCTCGCGCACGGGGATGTCGAGACGGG
This sequence comes from Burkholderiaceae bacterium, assembly GCA_041396685.1. Classification (GTDB taxonomy): domain Bacteria; phylum Pseudomonadota; class Gammaproteobacteria; order Burkholderiales; family Burkholderiaceae_E; genus JAUIAI01. The sequence goes on along the minus strand of JAWKYD010000006.1, from coordinate 330,745 downwards.
ACTCGAAGCGCAGGTCGCGGTTGGTGACGATTCCCACCACCCGGTCACCCTGCATGACCGGGAAACCCGAAATCTTGTGCTGCCGGGTGAGCGCGACGACCTCGCGCACCGGCATGTCCGGGGTGACCGTAATCGGGTCGACGAGCACGCCGGTTTCGTAGCGCTTGACCTTCTGGACCTGCGAGGCCTGCTCCAGCGGGGTCAGATTCTTGTGGACGATGCCGATACCCCCCTCCTGGGCGAGCGCGATCGCCAGCGAGGCTTCGGTCACGGTATCCATCGCCGCCGAGAGCAACGGGATCCGCAACGCGATATTTCGGGAAACGGCAGTGTGGAGGTCGGTGTCGCGCGGCAGGATATCGGAATAGCCGGGCACCAGCAGGACGTCGTCGAACGTCAGCGCCTTGCCGATCAAATGCATGCTTACCTCTCGTCGCAAAGCAGCATTATACCGGCCCCCAAGCGGCCCCGTGCCCGGAGAATCCGCGCCTCCGGGCGGCCCGATCAGACCTCGGTCGAACCGGCTGGCCCGGACCTCTCATGAATCGTCGCGATCGGCGCGAATCGATCAGCGCCGCCCTAGCGCCGCCACCTGTTCGGTCCGGCGGCAGCGGCCCGCTCGGCGGCGACGCGCTCCATGCGTGCCGAGCGGGGATCCGCGCTCACCGGTCCGAGCAACTCGATACGATCGCCGTCGTGCAGCGGCATGCCGGGCCGCATTCGGCGTCCGAACACGGCAACGTGGGCCAGACGCTGGCCGACGAGGCTGCGGGCATCGTCGGTCAGGCAGGTCTCGAAGACGGCCTCGACGGCGGCACCGGCGGCCAGCGTGACCGAGCGCACCCGCAGCTCGCGCTGCGCAGCGGGCTCGGCGAGCGCACCCAGGCGCGCGGAATCCCCGGTCACCGGCGCGCCCTGCGGCCAGTCGGCCTGCGACCAGACCAGCTCGACGGTGATCGGCGAATCCGACTCAGTCATAGCGGCGCGCGGCCTCGCGCGTGAAGGCGTCCACCATGCTGCCCACGATGGTTGCGAACAACGGCTTGAGCGCCCTGCCGAGCAATCCGCCCCGCATGGAATAGCGCAGTGCGAAATGCACCTTGCAGGCGTCTTCGGCCAGAGGCTCGAAGCGCCAGCCACCGTCGAGCGCGGTGAACGGACCGTCGAGCAACGCCATCGTGATGGATCGCGGTGCCACATGCTCGTTGCGGGTGGTGAACGACGTACTCAGCCCCTTGAACGCAACCTGGATCGTGGCCACCACGTTGGTCGGATCGCGCCGATCCACCTGTGCTCCCGAACACCATGGCAGGAAATCGGGGTATTGCTCGATCGCGTCAACCAGGGCGTACATCTGGGCGCAGGAATACGGCAGCAGGGCCGATTGGTCGATTCGGTTCTCACTCATGGTGGTGCAGAATACCTCGCTCCGAGTAATCGCGGGCCGTGCAGGCAGCCGGAACGACAATGAGCATTCTGCAGAACAAGAAAGCACTGCACGACTACAACATCGAGGAGCGCTTCGAGGCGGGTCTCGTGCTCGAGGGGTGGGAGGTCAAGGCAATTCGCGCCGGTCGCGCACAGCTCAAGGAGGCTTACGTGATTCGCCGTGGCGGCGAGTTGTTCCTGATCGGGGCACACATCACGCCGCTGGCCGAAGCCTCCACTCACGTGACGCCGGATCCGACACGAACGCGCAAGCTGTTGTTGCACGCAGGCGAGATCGACAAGCTGATCGGCAAGGTCGAGCGTGCCGGCTATGCGCTCGTGCCGCTGGACATGCACTACACGCGCGGCCGCATCAAGCTTGCGATCGGCTTGGCCCGCGGCAAGCGCCAGTTCGACAAGCGTACCGCCGAGAAGGAACGCGAATGGCGCCGCGAGCAGGAGCGGCTGATGAAGTCACGTCAGCGCTGACGGCATCCGCTCAGGCCTGTCCGGTCCGGCCCGCGCGAACGACCGACATCGCGGTAGCCACCATGGACGCAGCATCGCCGAGGTTGGCAGGCACGATCATGGTGTTGTTCTCACGGGCGAGCCGGCTGAAGGCTTCGACGTACTTTTCAGCAACCCGCAGGTTGATGGCCTCGGCGCCGCCCGGACGCTCGATGGCGCCCGAGATCCGTTCGATCGCGCGGCCGGTGGCCTCGGCCACTGCCTCGATCGCACTCGCCTCGCCCATGGCCCGATTGATCTCGGCCTGCCGCTCACCCTCCGAACGGGCGATGAAAGCCTCGCGTTCGCCCGTCGCCAGATTGATTTGCTCCTGCTTGCGCCCCTCGGACTCGGCGATCCGTGCTCGCTTCTCCCGCTCAGCGGTGATCTGCGACTGCATCGCGCGCAGGATCTCGGCGGGCGGGGTGAGATCCTTGATCTCGTAGCGCAACACCTTGACGCCCCAGTTCAGAGCGGCCTCGTCGAGCGAGTTCACGATGCTGGCGTTGATCACCTCGCGTTCCTCGAAGGTCTTGTCGAGCTCCATCTTGCCGATCACGCTGCGCAGCGTGGTCTGGGCAAGCTGGGTGATCGCGACGATGTAGTTGCTCGATCCGTACGAAGCCCGCATGGCGTCGGTCACCTGGAAGTAGAGCACCCCGTCCACGGTCAGCTGCGTGTTGTCCTTGGTGATGCAGATCTGGCTCGGCACATCCAGCGGGACCTCTTTCAGGGAATGCTTGTATGACACCCGGTCGATGAACGGAATCAGGAAATTGAGGCCGGCGCCGAGGGTCCGGTTGTACTTGCCAAGGCGTTCGACGATCCAGGCCTGCTGCTGCGGCACCTGCTTGACCGCCTTGAAGATGAACACCACCACCAACAGCACGATGACGGCGGCGACGATCAGCGTTCCTTCGATTGCACCGATGTTCATGGCGGGCTTCCTGCCTGAGCGGTCCGGCAACGGCCGGGACACGGGAGACGAATGCGTCGGACCATGGCCCGACGCGCGAGTATCCGGTGATTATCGTCGATGACGCGTGCCGTTCGAACTGTCTGCGGTGTCAGCGTGGCGCGATGACCAGGCGCGTTCCGTCCACCCGAACGATCCGGTATTCACCCGGCGGGGCGGGCGACACGACCTCGGCCGCCAGTTCGGCCCGCCAAGGCGCACCCCGATAGCGGACGACGGTTACTCGCGGCTCACGCCACTCCGCGACGGTGACGGTCGCGCCGGCGTCGAGACCGTCGGCGCCCAACGGCCGGTCGCCCCGCTCACGGCGACCCCGCAGACCGGCCCAGGCGGCCAGACTGATGGCCGCACAGGCCACCAGCTGCCAGGTCAGACTGGCATCCATCCAGGCGGCCAGTGCGCCAGCGCCAGCGCCCAGTGCGAGGATCAGCAGGTAGAAGGTGCCACTGAGCAGCTCGACACCTCCCAGGACCAGTGCGAGCAGCAACCACCACAGGGCAGGACTCATCGCGCGTCTAGGCCTTGACCAGTGTGTCCGCGGACATGGACGCCAGCCGATGCCAGGTGTCGATCACCGTGTCGGGATTGAGCGAGATCGAGCTGATTCCTCTGGCCATGAGCCACTCGGCCAGATCGGGATGGTCCGAGGGGCCCTGGCCGCAGATGCCGACATACTTACCCTTTTCACGGCATGCGGCGATCGCCCGCTCGAGGAGAACCTTGACTGCCGGGTCGCGTTCGTCGAAGCCGTCGGCGATCAGGCCGGAGTCGCGATCGAGACCGAGCGTCAGCTGGGTGAGGTCGTTGGAGCCGATCGAGAAGCCGTCGAAGAACTCGAGGAACTGGTCGGCCAGCAAGGCGTTGGACGGCAGCTCGCACATCATGATCAGGCGCAGGCCGCCCTCCCCGTTCCCGTCGGCGCCCGAACCGCGCGCGAGGCCGTTGGCGGCCAGCAACTCGGACACACCACGGGCCTCGGCGAGCGTACGCACGAACGGCACCATCAACTCGACATTGGTCAGCCCCATCGTCTCACGGACCTTGTGCATCGCCTCGCATTCGAGCTCGAAGCACTCCCGGAAGCTACCCGCCAGGTAGCGGGCCGCGCCTCGAAAGCCGAGCATCGGATTCTCTTCTTCCGGCTCGTAGCGCGCCCCGCCGATCAGCTTGCGATATTCGTTCGACTTGAAGTCGGACAGACGCACGATCACCGGCCTCGGGTAGAAGGCGGCCGCGATCGTGGCCACACCTTCGGCCAGTCGATCGATGTAGAAGGCGCGCGGCGACGCGTGTCCCCGGGCAATGCTTTCCACGGCCTTTTTCAGGTCGGCATCGACATTGGGATATTCGAGGATCGCCAGAGGATGAATGCCGATGTGGTTGTTGATGATGAATTCCAGACGGGCCAGGCCGACGCCGGCATTGGGCAGCTGGGCGAACTCGAACGCCAGCTGCGGGTTACCGACGTTCATCATGATCTTGGTGGCGATGTCGGGCATTTCGCCGGACATGACCTCGGTGATCTCGGTCTCCAGAAGGCCGTCGTAAATGTAGCCCGTATCGCCCTGCGCGCACGAAACGGTCACCAGCGAGCCGTCGGCAAGCCGCTCGGTGGCATCGCCGCATCCGACCACGGCCGGGATCCCGAGCTCGCGCGCGATGATCGCGGCGTGACAGGTGCGCCCCCCCCGATTAGTGACGATTGCGCCGGCACGCTTCATGACCGGCTCCCAGTTCGGATCGGTCATGTCGGTGACCAGGATGTCGCCGTTTTGCACCAGATGCATCTGACCGGAGTCGGTGACCACGCGCACCTTGCCGGCGCCGATCTTCTGCCCGATCGCACGGCCGCTGGCGAGCACCTCCGAATTGCCCTTGAGCTTGAAACGCTGCTGGACCTGCGAGCCGGCCTGCGATTTCACGGTTTCCGGCCGTGCCTGCAGGATATAGAGACGGCCGTCGCGGCCATCGCGGCCCCACTCGATATCCATCGGGCGCCCGTAATGCTGCTCGATGATCAACGCGTAGTTGGCCAGTTCGACCACCTCGTCGTCGGACAGCGAGAAGCGGTTGCGCGCGTCCGGTGGGGTATCGACCGTACGCACGGTATTGCCCACGGTGCTGTTCCGGTCGCCGCCCTCGGGGCCGTCGGCGAAGGTCATCTTGATCAGCTTTGAACCCAGCTGGCGGCGGATGATCGGGAAACGCCCGGTCTTCAGAATGGGCTTGTGTACATACCACTCATCCGGATTGACGGCGCCCTGAACGACCGTTTCCCCGAGCCCGTAGGCACTGGTGATGAACACCACGTCCGGGAAGCCCGACTCGGTGTCGATCGTGAACATGACGCCCGCCGAGCCGAGATCGCTGCGCACCATTCGCTGCACGCCGGCCGACAGGGCCACCGCGCCGTGCTCGAAGCCCTTATGGACACGATAGGAGATCGCACGATCGTTGTAGAGCGAGGCGAACACATGCCTGACCTTGTCGAGTACCTGTTCGATTCCGGTCACGTTCAAGAAGGTTTCCTGCTGGCCGGCAAACGACGCGTCGGGCAGGTCTTCGGCCGTCGCCGACGAACGCACGGCGACCGAGATCGGTTCTCCTGAATCGGCCTCGAGCGCCGCATAGGCCGTGCGGATGCCCTGCTCGAGCTCGGCCGGCAACGGCGCCTCGACGATCCACTGGCGGATTCGCGCGCCGGATTCGGCCAGCGCCATCACATCCTCGGTGTTGAGAGTCGCCAATTCGTCGGCGATTCGCTGCGCCAGGCCGTCGGCCGCGAGGAACTCACGATAGGCCTGCGCGGTGGTTGCAAAACCACCCGGGACGCGAACGCCCGCCGACGCGAGTTGGCTGATCATCTCGCCCAGCGACGCATTCTTACCGCCGACGGACTCGACGTCGGTCATACGAAGCGTCTCGAATGGTAGGACGTACGGTCCGAATGGAGCAGACATGGTTCGATCACCCAGCTTATTGGAATAGGATCGCCGCCCAGGTGGAGAATTGCGACACCCATGGCCGATCGGTGCAGTCGATCGAAACGAAGGCGGCTGTAGCCTGATATTTTACGGAACGCCGCCCGAATCGGCCGTGACAGACGACTCAATGGCGAAAACAGGGCGTCGACTGGCGTCGCGCCGCCTGGCGATCCGCCCGTTCAGACCGATCGAAAGCCGCTTTGAATCGGCCCCGGGGGCCGGCCCGAGCCGTTTCCAGCGATAGTGCCGGGCCAGTATGGACGAAGGAGAAAGCATGACCGACGGCGTCACGGACCAGTATCAACGGTCGGTTTTCTATCTGAGCGACGGCACGGGTATCACCGCCGAAACCTTCGGCAGCGCGCTGCTCAGCCAGTTCGAGGGCATCGCGCTGCGTCCGCTGCGGCTGCCCTTCGTCGACTCACCCGAGAAGGCGGCCCAGGCCGTCGAGCGTATCGACGCGCAGGCCATGCGCGACGGCATGCGGCCAATCGTGTTCAGCACGCTGGTGAACGTCGAGATCATCGACATCGTGCGACGCGCGAACTGCCGCTTCCTGGACTTGTTCCAGTCGTTTCTGGCGCCCCTCGAAGAGGAATTCGGTGCCAGTTCGTCACACCGCATCGGCCGCTCGCACACCGCCACCGACAACAAGCGTTACGACCGCCGGATCGCAGCGATCAATTTCTCGCTGGCTCACGACGACGGCCAATCCGATCGTGACCTGGCCCAGGCCGACATCATCCTGATCGGCGTATCACGCAGTGGCAAGACGCCGACCAGTCTCTATCTGGCCATGCAGCACGGGGTCAAGGCGGCCAACTATCCGCTCATCCCCGAGGACTTCGAGCGCCGACGGCTCCCGGAGGCCCTGACCAGGGTCCGCAGCCGGCTGTTCGGCCTGTCGATCGCGCCCGAGCGGCTGTCGGAGGTCCGCCACGAGCGTCGCCCGAACAGCCACTATGCGTCCCTGCAGAACTGCCGCTCGGAGGTCGCGGCGGCCGAGGCCATGATGCGTCGCGAAGGCATCAGTTGGTTGTCGTCGACCACCAAGTCGATCGAGGAGATTGCCGCCACCGTCCTGCAAAAGCTCGAGCAAGATCCCCAATGATCGAACACGCGCCGTCGCGTGAAACCTGGCTACAGGTCGAACTTATCCGGCATCAGTTCCGCCTGATGCGGGCCATCGGCCTGGGCTCCCTGGCCACCTTGTTGTTTCTGCTGCTTTGGTTCGGCCCCCAGCTCGACGGCATACGGCAGTACTACTGGCTGATCGGCTTGGGCCTCGTGCGACTGACGGCGCTCGGCCTCACGCGCGGATTCGAGCAGTTGTCGCCGGAGCGCAAACTCCTGCGAGGCCGCCTGTTCGTCGTGCAGAACCTCGTCTCGGGGTTTTGCTGGGCCTGGGGTGCCTGGATCATCTTCCGGGGCCACGACCCGGCCGAACAATGGATGTTCGTCGCCGTGTTCTGCGGCATTGGCGCGGGAGCGACCACCGCGCAGGCGGCGGTTCGCGGCTCGGCCGCCGCGTTCGTGTTGCCGGCCATGATCACCATGGCGGCCCTGCTGCCGTTCGAAGGCAACGTTCGCTCGCTGTCCCTGTTGCTGCTTCTGCCGATCTACGGTGCATCGCTGGTTCTGCTGCACCGCAGTCTCCATCGCGAGCTGGCTGGCGGCCTGCTTTCGCGCTACGCCCATGAACACGATCAGCGCACGCTACGCGAACAGTCCGAGAAGCTGTCAGCGCTGTTGCGCCTGAAGGAGTTCTTCATCGCGGCGGCCTCACACGATCTTCGCCAGCCGGCGCAAGCGGTCCAGCTACTCGCGCGCAGCGTGCACGAGAGCTGCCAGGACGACAGCCGCAAGGACATGACCGGCGCGCTGCTGCGCGCGTCGGACCAGGTCACCGACCTGATCAACCGGCTGCTCGACCTCGCGCGGCTCGACCTGAGCGGTGATCGCGCGCGACCCGACTGGCTGATCCTGCAAGACGTGCTCGGCCCTCTCGAAACCACCCTTCAGGTGCGGGCCCGGCAAACCGGAGTCGCGCTGACCATGCGTTTGCCCGCCGGCATCGAGCTGCGGGCCGACCCGTTGTTCCTCACGCGAATCCTTCAGAATCTGCTGCTCAACGCGATCGAGCATGCGCATGCGACCGAGGTGACGCTCGAGGCACGGGTTCCCGCCCAGGGTTCGGCTCCCCTGGAGCTCATCGTGCGAGACGACGGCACCGGAATCGACGCCGCGTCAGCGCAGCTGATCGACGGTCCGTTTCGGCCCTTGTCGATCGACAGCAGCGCGCCGTCGGTTCGGGGGCTCGGACTGGCGATCGCTTCGCGACTTGCCCACCTCGAAGGGCAGAAGCTATCGGTCAACAGTCAGCAGGGACAGGGCACCCAGTTCGTTCTCGGTATCGACAGCTGGCGTCGCATGTCGGCCGGTGCCGGCGCGCAGGAGCCCGACTCACCTGCACCGCATACGACGAGGGCGGTCGCCCCGGCCTTCGCGAGCGCGGCGGCCGATCCCGTCTCCCGGGCATCTGTGCAGCCCGCCAAGCCGGCCGCATCGTCGCCCCCACGGCCTTTGAACGAGTCGTTCACCGCGACCGCGCGTGTTCTGCTGATCGAAGACGAGCCGCTCGTACGGTTGGCCATGCGCACCATATTGCATGCGAACCGGCTGGCCGCCACGATCTGGCTACCGGGTGATCCGCTGCCCGAACCCACCCTCGAACCACCGCTGCGCCTGATCCTGGCCGATTGGCAGCTCGGCGGCGGCCTGACCGCATTGGACGTCCTGCGCGACCTGCAACAAAAGTTGCAGGCGCCCCTGCCGGTGATCTTCCTGACCGGTATGCCCAGTCTGCCGATCGGACTCGACGAGGTCTCGGCGCAACTGGGCGGCATACACGTGCAGATGCTGCAAAAGCCGGTCGACGAAGGCGTCCTGCGGCGCGCGATCGGAACCGCCCTCGCCCATCCGGTGGGGCGGTTCGCAACGGCGGCGCCGCCGCCGCCCGGCCCGTCGATCGGCTAGCCCGGATGTCTCACCGATTCGCGACTTGATCGCGACGTGCATTGGTGATCTATGCGGGCTGACGCCGTCAGGAACCGCACAGGCGCTGTCGCCGCTGTTCGAAAAGACAGACGGCAACCGCAGCGGCGACGTTCATCGACTCGACGTGGGGCCGCTGTGGGATGGTCAGCGGACTCACCCTGGCGCCGAGCAAGGCCTCTTGCAGGCCCTGCCCCTCGGCCCCGAACAACCACACACAGGGCGAACGCAGGTCGGCATCGAATAGGGAAGTCGGCTGGCGTCCGGAATCGATGGTCGTTGCCCAAACATCGCAACGCGGGTCGACGACCTGCCACAATCGGTCGGCGGGCACGCCCTCATAGATCGTCAGCGCGAAATGCGCGCCCATGCCGGCACGCAGCACCTTGGGCGACCAGCAAAACACCGTGCCCGGCGCGGTCACCACGCGATCGATGCCAGCTGCCGCACAAGTACGCAGGATGGTGCCCATATTGCCCGGGTCCTGCAATCGATCCAGGTAGAGCACGTCACCCGTGAGCGCCTCGGGCAGCGCGGGCGCAGGAGTGTCGATCACCGCGAGCGTGCCATCCGGGCTGGGCTGCCGCGAAGTGCGCTTGAACAAGCTTTGCTCCAGCACCAGCGGCGTTACCGGCGAGCGGCGCAGCAGATCGTCCACTGCCGGACGTTGCAGCACCGATTCGGCGACGAACAGCGCCTGCAGACATCCACCATCGCTACCGTCGCCGGTGCGATCCAGGAACGAACGGATCAGCTTGTGCCCTTCGAGCACGCTGCGGCCGAGCTTCCGGCGTTCGTGCGCCGACTCGATCAATGCGACCAGGCTGCGATAGCGAGGGTTCGCCGCCGACTCGATCCGCATCGGCCTGCCCGACCCGGCCTCCCCGGACGTGCTTCCCGTTGTCATCGCGCCGCCTGTAAGGCGAGCCGCACCGGAGCGAAGCTGCGCCGGTGCTCGATGCAGGGGCCAAGGCGCAGCAAAGCCTCGCGATGCGCCGCGGTCGGATACCCCATGTGGCGATCGAAGCCGTACTCTGGAAAGCGTTGGTGCAGAAGCAGCATCTGCGCATCGCGCACGGTCTTGGCCAGGATCGAGGCAGCCGAAATAGCGGCACGAGTGGCGTCTCCCTGCACGATCGCAACAGCCCTATCGCGCAGTGAATCTGGCACCCGATTGCCATCGACCTCGATGACGCTCGCCCGCACCGGCAGCGCCTCCACCGCACGCGTCATCGCCAGCATGGTGGCCTGCAGGATGTTCATCCGATCGATCTCGTCGACGGAGCACTCGCCGACGGCCCATGCCAGTGCCCGCTCGCGTATCTGCTCCGAGAGCGCCAGCCGACGCGGGGGCGACAGCTGCTTCGAATCGCGCAGACCAACGATCGGGCGAGCCGGATCGAGGATCACCGCGGCGGCGACGACCGCACCCGCCAGCGGGCCACGGCCGACTTCGTCCACGCCGCAGACATGGTCGGGCCCCACCTGGCGCACGCGGCCACCGTTCGAAGGAAGCTCGCTCATCGCGACAACTGCGCCTCGATCGCCTGCGCCGCGCGCTGCGCACAACCGATCGCCATGCTTGCCCTCAGAGTCGCGAACCGCGTCGCAATACGCTCCGATTCGGATGGCTCGAGCAATTGCAGCAGCGACCTGCCGAGCGCCGCCGGCGTCGCCTCGTCCTGCAGGATCTCGGGAACCACGGTCTCCTGACACAAGATGTTCGGCAGCCCGATCCAGGGTTGCAGGGCCATCCTGCGCATCCATCGATAGCTGAGCGGCGACATCCTATAAGTGATGACCATCGGTTTGCGCAGCAGCGCCACTTCCAAGGTCGCGGTCCCGCTGGCCACCAGCACGGCGTCCGCGGCCGCGATGGCCTCGTGCGAGCGGCCGAGCAGCAGCTCGACCGGCCCACCGAGCTCGTGGTCGAGCGAACCCAATCGCGACCGCAGAGCACGCTCGAGCTCCGCATTGGCGGCCGGCATCACGAAACGCAGTTCCGGGCGTGCCTGCAAGAGCCAGCGCACGGTGTCGACGAACAAGTCGCCCATGTAGTGGATCTCGGAGCCGCGCGAACCCGGCATCAGACACAGGAGCGGGCCTTCGGCCGGCAGACCCAGCTGAGCCCGCGTGCCGGCGGTCGTCAGGCTGGCCGGGTCGATGGCATCGGCCAAGGGGTGGCCGACATAGGTCGCAGGAATGCCGGCCGCGTCGTAGAGCGGCTTCTCGAACGGAAACACCAGCAGCATGTGATCGACGCACGCCCGAATGCGTTCGAGGCGCTTGGCGCGCCACGCCCATACGGAGGGCCCGACGAAATGCATCGTTCGAACGCCTCCGCGACGCAATCTCTGCGCGAGTCCCAGATTGAAGTCCGGCGCATCGACCCCGACGAAAACGGCGGGTTGCCATTGCAGCAGCCGGCGCCCCAGATCGCGACGCAGCCGCAGCAGCCGGGGCAATTCAAGCAGCACCTCCGCATAACCGCGCACCGAAAGCTGGTCGATTCCGACCCAGCAATCGAGGCCCGCAGCGGCCATCGCCGGGCCACCGATGCCCGCCTGCTGCGCATCGGCGACACGCGCTCCGAGGCGCGCGACGACCGGCGCCGCGATCAGGTCGCCGGAGGCCTCGCCGGCCGCCCAGGCGAGCCGCGACATCAGCGCACGATGCCCCGCGTGACCTGGCCAAGGAAGGCCAGCAGCAATGCGCAGTCCTCCGCGCCGGCACCACCGCCGGCGGCCATCGTCGACAACTCGGCACGCGCCTCGTCCAGCTTGAGGCCGCGTTTGTAGATGACCTTGTAGGCGCGCTTTATCGCGGCCACCCGCTCGGCATCGAAACCGCGCCGTCGCAAGCCCTCGCTGTTGATCCCATGCGCCTGTGCGGCATCACCCGACGCCATGACGAAGGGGGGTATGTCGTGCAGCACCACGGTGCCAACGGCGGTCATGGCGTGCGCGCCGATCTTGCAGAACTGGTGCACGCCCGTGTACCCGCCGAGCACGACATGATCACCCACGTGGACGTGGCCGGCGAGGTTTGTCGTGTTGGCCATGATCACCTGGTTGCCGACGACGCAATCGTGCGCGACATGCACGTAGGCCATCACCCAGTTGTCGTCGCCGATGCTGGTCTCGCCACGATCCTGGGCCGTGCCGCGATTCAGGGTCACGTATTCGCGGAACATATTGCGCGCACCGATCACCAGCGTCGTCGGCTCCCCGTCGTATTTCTTGTCCTGGGGTGCGCCCCCGATACGTGCGAACGGATGAAAGACATTGTCGGGACCGATCGTGGTAGGCCCGTCGATGACACAGTGCGCACCGACGCGGCACCGCGGGCCGATGCGCACACCCGGACCGATCACGGCATATGGGCCGACCTCCACGGTCGAATCGAGGTCAGCCGCGGAATCGACGATCGCCGTCGCATGAATGGCGACGCCGCTCATGGGGCCGATCCTTCGATCTTGCGCAAGGTGCACATGAGATCAGCACTGGCGGCCACCTTGCCATCGACCAGCGCCCGACCGCTGAACATCCAGATCGACCGGGTCTCGCGCACGAAGCTGACCTCCAGACGAAGCTGATCGCCCGGCCCGACGGGTCGCTTGAAGCGAGCCTTGTCGATGCCGACGAAATAGAACACCGAGTCCGAATCGGGCTTGCTGCCGAGAGTCTGGAAAGACAGGATGCCCGCGGCCTGGGCGAGCGCCTCGATCTGCAATACGCCGGGCATGACCGGCAGGTGCGGGAAATGTCCGACGAAATACGGCTCGTTGATCGAGACATTCTTGATGGCCACGATGCGCTCACCCGCCACCACCTCCTCGACGCGATCGATGAGCAGGAACGGATAGCGATGCGGCAGGTGCTCCAGCACCTGCCGGATGTCCAACGAGGTCATGTCGAATTCCGGGTCAGTTTTTCCAGGGCGCGCAATCGGCTGCGCAGGTCGGGTAAATGGCGCAAGGTGGCCGCGGCCCGCTCCCATTGCGGATTGTCCATCAGCGGGAACGACCCCGAATAGAAGCCGGGTTGCCGGATCGAGCGGGTCACCAGACTCATCGGGGATACGACGACATCGTCGGCAAGCTCGAGATGGCCAAGGATGCCCGCACCACCGCCGATGAGGCAACGCTCGCCGATGCGGGCGCTGCCGGCCACGCCGACGCAACCGGCCAGAGCCGATCCGGCCCCAATGCGGACGTTGTGGGCAACCTGGATGAGATTGTCGAGGATGCAATCGTCACCGATGAGCGTGTCTTCGAGCGCGCCGCGATCCAGCGTGCAATTGGCTCCGATCTCGACCCGGTCGCCGACCACCACGATACCCAGCTGGGGAATCTTGCGCCAGCGCTGGCCATCGCGCGCGAATCCGAAGCCGTCGGAACCGATGACCGTGCCGGAATGAATCAGACAATCGGCGCCGATCCGACAATCGAAGTAGATGCTGGTCAACGGCGCGAGCGTCGAGCCGCGACCGATCTCGACGCGTTCGCCGATCACCACGTTCGCGCCGATACTGACGCCGTCAGCAATGCGGGCACCGGCACCGACGACGGCATTGGCCGCCACCTGCACGTCGTTGCCCAACATGGCGCTGTCGTCGATACGCGCGCTCGGATCGATCCTGGCCTGAGGCGAACCGCCACGCAACCGCTCGTCCATCAGCGACGCGACCGTCGCGAAGCCCAGATATGGGTCCTCGAGGACGAGAGGCGCGCAGCCGTCGGGCAGCCGTGGCAGGTGCTCGGCGCGAAGCATGACCGCGCCAGCCCCGGTTTGCGCGAGTCGGGGCAGATAGCGCACGTCGTTCAAGAAACTGAGATCGCCCTCACCGGCCGAATCCAGCGGTGCGAGCCGCCAAACGCGACGCGCGTGCCACTGTGCTGCCAGAGGTGCGCCAACGGCATCGGCCAATTCGCGCAGGGAGAATGGTCGGTCGAGCGCGCGCACGGAAATGCCTGTCTTATGGCTCGCGCAGAATCAGTTACCGAGCGCCTTGATGACTTGTTCCGTAATGTCGATGCGCGGACTTGCAAATACGGCGTCCTGCACGATCAGATCGAAACGCTCGGTATCGGCCATCTGCCGGATCGCCCGGTTGGCGCGATCGAGCACTTGCGCAAGCTCTTCATTGCGACGCTGGTTCAGATCCTCGCGAAACTCGCGCTGCTTGCGTTGGAACTCCTTTTCGAGATCGGCGAAATCGCGCTGACGGCGGCGGCGTTCGGTCTCGGTCAGGATCGCCCGGTCACGCTCGAGTGTTTCGCCCATGGACTTCAGGCGACCGGCCATCGCCTGAAGCTCACGATCGCGTTCGGCGAACTCCTTTTCCAACTTGCGTTGGGCGGCCTTGGCAGGCGCGGCATCGCGCAGGATCCGCTCGGTGTTCACGTAGCCGATCTTGGCGCCGGTCTGCGCATTGGCGGCCAGCGGCGCTCCCACCAGCGTCAGCGCGGCGATCAGGCAGAGAAAGGCTTTCTTGAACGGCATCGGGTTCCTCCGGGTATAACGCGCATTATGCCCCGAGCCAGCGCCCGCCCGCACGGATCGCGCGCCAGGCGCCGGGAATCCGAGCCGAGCGCAACCCGGGCCGACGCACGCCGAACAGCCGATCGGGAATGTCAAAATCCGGTGCCGATCTGGAACTGCACCCGCTGCTGTTCGTCGCCCGGCTTGTCGTTCAACGGATAGCCGAGGCTGAACTTCATCGGTCCGATCGGGGAGATCCAGGTCAGGCCGATACCCGCCGAATAGCGAAACTCCGAGGTATCGATGCGCCCCGCCGGAAACACGTTGCCCCCATCGACGAACAGGAACCAGCGAAACGTACGGTCATTGCCGGTACCGGCCACCGGTAGGATGAACTCGGTACTGGCCACGATCTTGGTCTGACCGCCGAGCGCGATGTTGTCGACCGGATCGCGGCCGGGGCCGAGGGTGCTGGGCCCGTAGCCTCGGACCGAACCGATGCCACCGGCGTAGAAGTTCTTGAAGGGCGGATACTGACGATCGCCCAGCGCGCGCGCATAACCCAGATCGAGATTGAACGCGAGCGTGTAGTCCTTGTTCAGCGGGTAGTAGTACTGATGGTTGTAGGTTGCCTTGTAGTAGCGCAACTCTCCATAGGGTACGGTGAACTCCAGCGATCCGCGCTGCAGGCGACCACTGTTCGGGGTGAAGAAATTGTCGCGCGAATCGCGCGTCCAGCCGAGCTGGGCGAGCAAGGCCGTGCTGCTTTCACCCACACCAGGCTCGAGGACGGCACCGGTCACGGGATCCACGGTGCCGTTGACGAAGTCGATATAGCGCTGGGGCGCACGAGCACCGAGTGTCAACTGATTGCTTTCGACGGCAAGGCCAAAGCTGACCCGATCGGCCTCGGTGTACGGTATCGCGAACGACAGCCCCAGACCGGTCGATCGCCACTGGTAGTTGCCCAGTCCGAGCTGGGCAGCATCGAACAAGCGTGAGTACAGTTTGAACGTTCGGCTCACGCCGTCGGGCGTGAAGTAAGGATCCTTGTAGGTCACCGCGACATTGCGATTGACTTCGCTGGTGTTGACCTCGACATCGAGCGACTTGCCGGTGCCCAGGAAATTCTGCTGGCTGACCGAGCCTGACAGGATCAGGGTTTCGGTGCTGGAGGTTCCGATCCCGAACAGGATGTTGCCCGACGGACTCTCGGTGACCTGCACCGACAGATCGACCTGGTCTGGAACCCCTGGCACCGGGATGGTCTCGACACGAACATCGGTGAAAAACCCGAGCCGATTGATGCGGTCGCGCGACAAACGTATCTTGTCGGCGTCGTACCAGGCGCTTTCGTATTGCCGCAGTTCGCGGCGTATCACCATGTCACGGGTCTGTGCGTTGCCACTGATGCTGATGCGCCGGACATATACGCGTCGACCGGGATCCACCAGGATGGTCAAGGCGACTTCACGCTTCTCGCGATCGGGCACCGGCTGCACCGAAACGTTTGCGAAGGCATAGCCCAGCTCACCGAGCCGGTCGGTGATGCGCGCCTGCGAACGACTCAACATGGAACCCGAGAAGGTGTCACCGGCCGCCAGGGACAACAGCTGTCGGTACTCGTCCTCGCGCCCCAGGAGCTGGCCGCCGAAGTCGATCGACGAGACCTTGTAAGCCTCGCCCTCGGTGAGTCCTACCGAAATGTGGACATCCTGCTTGTCGGGTGTGATCGAGACCTGGGTGGAATCGATCGAGAACTCGAGGTAGCCGCGGTCGAGATAGAACGAGCGCAGAGTCTCGAGGTCGCCTGCGAGCTTTTCGCGTGCGTACTGGTCGTTGCGGGTATACCAGGTGAACCAGGTCGGCGTCGACAGGCGGATCTGGTCGAGCAGTTCGGCATCGGTGAACTTCTCGTTGCCGACGAAGCGAATCGAGGCGATGCGGGCGGTGCCACCTTCATCGACCTTGATGTTCAGCCCTACCCGGTTGCGTTCCAGCGGTGTCACCGTCGTGGTGACATCGACCGCGTACTTGGAGCGGGACAGATACTGACGCTTGAGTGCCTGCTCGGCGCGCTCGAGCACGCTGCGATCGAAGATCTGGGACTCGCGCAGACCGATGTCGGCCATCACCTTCTTGAGAACATCGGCACTGAACTCGCTCGAGCCCTCGATCGAGATACTCGCGATGGCCGGACGCTCGGTCACGAACACGATCAGAACGTCGTCCCGTACCTCGAGCCGGACGTCCTTGAAGAAACCGGTCGCGAACAACGCCCGGATCGACTCGCTCGCGCGGCCATCGGTCATGGTTTGACCGACGCGCACGGGCAAATAGCTGAACACCGTGCCGGGATCTATGCGCTGCACGCCCTCGACGCGGATGTCCTTGATCGTGAACGGCTCGAACGCACGCGCCACCAGCGGCAACGCGGCCAGCATGCCGAGCAACAGGATTCTGATCAGTCGGCGCGCCGACTGCGCTGGGTCACGCATGGGAACGGGCAGTATCAGGCTGTGGGCAGCCGGTTTATAAGCCGACCTGACGGGCGATGTCGTTGAAAAGCGCAACCGCCATCATGACGAGAATGACCCCGACTCCGGCACGCTGGGTAAGGTCCATCATGCGCTCGGACAGCGGTCGACCCCGTACGGCTTCGAGCGCGTAATATACCAAATGGCCCCCGTCGAGCACCGGAATCGGCAGCAAGTTCAGCACACCCAGGCTGATGCTGATCAGTGCGAGGAAGCTCAGGTAGGCGAACCAGCCCACCTTCGCGGTCTTGCCGGCGAGATCGGCGATCGTGACCGGCCCGCTCAGATTCCGGATCGACAACTCGCCGGTGATCATCTTGCCGAACATGCGCAACGAAAAGAGCGACATGTCCCAGGTCTGTTTGGCACCGAGCCAGATCGAATCGAGCGGGCCGTGGCGCACGAGCGCCATCGCGAGTTGATCACGCAGGCTGGCCCCGATAAGCCCGATCTTGCCCGCCTCCCGGCCTTCATCGACCGCCTCCGGCGTGACCGAGAGGCGAATGCGCTCGCCGTCGCGATCGAGCTCGAACGCCAGGTCTTGTCCAGGATTGGCGCGAACGACATCGATCAGGTCGTTGGCCCGCTCGATGGGCCGATCGTCGATTGCCAGCACGCGGTCGCCTGGACGCAGACCGGCACGTTCGGCCGCGCCGCCTTCGATCAGGTCACCGATGATCACCTCGCCGGGAGCGATCGCCAGCCCGAGGCCCTTCATGAAATCGCGCTCGGCCTCTCCTTCGGGCAGAGAATCGGTCGCCAGACTCAGTTCGCGCGGCAGTTCGCCGCGCACCACTTCCATCGCCACGCTTCGGCGCTCGATGACCGGCTCGAGTAACTTCAGCCGCACGTCGTGCCAGGAGCGGATCCGTTCGCCATCGATGCGCTCGATACGATCGCCGGACTCGAAGCCTGCGCGCGCAGCGGGGCTTTGCGGCTCGGGCGCTGCGATCAACGCGACAGGCTCCATGACACCGATCCAGCCGAGGATCGCGTAGAGCAGGATCGCCAGAAGAAAGTTTGCGATCGGGCCGGCGGCAACGATCACAGACCGTGCCGCCAGGCTCTGGCGAGTGAACGCACGCGGCAGATCTTCGGGCGTGATGTTCTCCTGGGTGTCGTCACGCTCGTCGACCATGCGCACGTAGCCGCCAAGAGGAATCGCAGCCAAGGTCCACTGGGTTCGGTCACGGCCGACCGACCAGCTCAGCAAAGGCTTGCCGAATCCGATCGAGAAGCGCAGGACCTTGACGTCGAAATAACGCGCGGCCAGGTAGTGTCCCAACTCGTGCACGAAAATCAGCACGGTGAGCGCGACCAGGAAAGCGATGATCGTGACCACGGATCTACTCCATTGCTTTGACGAGCAGGCGAGCCATTTCACGCGCTCGCCGATCGAGGTCCTCGACGGCCTCGAGCGTGGTGCCCGCCGGTTCGGCGCCAAGGTGCTCGAGCACGCGCCCGTTGATCTCGGCGATCTGCATGAATCCAATGACACCGCCGAGGAATGCCTCGACCGCGACCTCGTTGGCGGCGTTCAGTACGCAGGGGCCGGCGCCGCCGGTCTCGAGCGCCCGCAGTGCGAGCCCCAGACAGGGAAATCGCAACAGATCGGGAGCCTCGAAATGTAGACGGCCGATAGCCGGCAGGGACAACGATGCCACACCGCTGGTAAGGCGGTCGGGGTAGCCCAGGGCGTGACTGATGGGCGTGCGCATGTCCGGATTGCCCAACTGAGCAAGCGTGGAGCCATCGACGTATTGAACCATCGAGTGGATGACGCTCTCCGGATGCACGACCACGTCCAGATTGGCCGGCGTAACCCCGAACAGATAGTGCGCCTCGATGAGTTCGAGGCCTTTGTTCATCATGGTGGCCGAATCGACCGAGATCTTGCGCCCCATGGACCAGTTCGGATGGGCGCAGGCCTGTTCGGGTGTGGCGAGCGCCATCCGATCGAGAGACCACTCGCGAAAGGGTCCGCCGGAGGCGGTCAGCACGATTCGCTCGACGGCCATCGGCTGCGCGGCCTGCGCACGCCAAAACGGCGGCAGGCACTGGAACACCGCATTGTGCTCGCTGTCGATCGGCAGGATGGTCGCCCCACCCTCACGGCAGGCGGCCAGGAACACCTCGCCGGCCATTACCAGCGCTTCCTTGTTGGCCAGCAGGATCGTCTTGCCAGCCCGAGCGGCCGCGATCGCCGAGCGCAGACCGGCAGCCCCGACGATCGCCGCCATGACCGCATCGACCCGGGCGTCCGCGGCGACCTCATCGAGCGCGCCGTGGCCGAACAAGACGTTCACTTCCGGCGCACTACGGGCCAGCCGATCACGCAGCGCGAGCGCCGCCACGTCGTCGGTCATCACCGCCCACTGCGGACGAAACCGTTCGCATTGCTCGGCCATTGCATCGACCCGTGAATGGGCACTGAGGCCCACCACATCGAATCGGTCGGGATGGCGGGCCAGCACGTCGAGTGTGCTCGCGCCGATCGAACCGGTCGAGCCGAGTACCGCGATACCCTTCTTGCTCATGACGACATCCAGATGTGCAGCAGAGCGATCAACGGCATGGTCGGCAGCAGCGCGTCGATGCGATCGAGAACACCACCGTGTCCCGGCAGGATCCATCCGCTGTCCTTCGCTCCCGCATGGCGCTTGACCAGGGATTCGACCAGATCGCCGACCACCGACAACGCCACGATCACGCACAGGGCGATGGCCGCGAACCAGGGTCCTACGCCGGTGACCAGCAGGGCCATCAGGCTTCGGTCGAGCGAGGGCGCTGCCGCCACGGTCAGGCCCAGGATCACGACCAGCACCATCCCGCCGAGCGCGCCCTCGATGGTCTTACCCGGCGACACACGGGGCGCCAACCTGCGACGACCAAAGCCCTTGCCGACAAAATACGCGCCGACGTCGGCTACCCAGACGATCGCCATCGCAGCGAGTAGGGCCGGCACGCCCTCCAGTCGTAGTCGCTGCAGCGCCAGCCAGCAGGCGGCCAGCAATACAGGGCCGATCCAGGCCGCCCACCGCGAAGGGCCGACCCGGGCCAGCCAGGCCGGCGCAACGAACACCCAGAACGCCACGGCTAGCGCCAGGATCGCAATCTCGAACATGGGTGAGACCGGGGCGCCGATCGCCAGCCAGCCCGCGCCGACCAGGCCCAGCAGCAGCGAGACCGGCCAGGCAAGACGTGGCAGCGCACAGAGCGTAAGCCATTCGCTGGACCCCACGACGACGAAGGCCAGCGTCAGCACGGACCAAGCGATCGGTGGAAAGAGCAACAGAGTCGGCAGGATGACCGCCAGCAGCACCAATGCCGTGACGACGCGCTTGCCCAGCATCAGCCGCTCGCGACCTGGGCGCCGGTCCGACCGAAGCGGCGCTCGCGCTGTCGGAAAGCATCGACCGCCTGGCCCAGCGCCTCGGCGCCGAAGTCCGGCCAAAAAAGATCGGTGAAGTAGAGTTCCGTATAGGCCAGCTGCCACAACAGGAAATTACTGATCCGCTGCTCGCCACCGGTTCGAATGAACAGATCCGGCTCGGGCGCATCGGCGAGCGCCAGATAGGGCTGCAGATCGGCCTCCTCGAGCGGGGCGTCGCTGGCGCAGAGTTCGGGCCGCTCGCGCATGAGCTGGCGCATCCCGTTGAGCAGATCCCAGCGACCACCGTAATTGGCAGCCACCGTGAGCACCAAACCTGAATTTTGCGCGGTGCGCGACTGCGCCTGCTGGATCAGGCGCTGCAACTTGGGATCGAAGCGCTCCAGATCGCCTATCACTCGTAAACGAATGTCATTGGCGCGCAGCTGCGCGATCTCCTTCTCGAGAGCCGACATGAAAAGACGCATCAGTACCGAGACTTCGTCAGCCGGCCGGCGCCAGTTCTCCGAGCTGAATGCGAACAGGGTCAGATACTCGATGCCCAGCCGCACCGCTGCCTCGACGGTCCGACGAACCGCGTCCACGCCTTTCGCATGACCCGCCACGCGGGGAAGGTGACGCCGCTCGGCCCACCGGCCATTGCCGTCCATGACGATGGCGACATGGCGGGGGCCGCGTTCTTCCATGGAGGCTGCGGGCATCATGGCGATCGGGACGGTCGGGTCCGTAGGCAGCGTGCCACTCAAACCGTCATGATCTCCTTTTCCTTTTCGTCCAGGATGCGGTCGATCTCGGCCACGTGACGGTCCGTGAGCTTCTGGATGTCGTCCTGGGCACGCCGCTCGTCATCCTCGGAGATATCCTTGTCCTTGAGCAGGCGCTTCAAGTGGTCGTTCGCATCGCGTCGCAAGTTGCGCACCGCAACCTTCGCATGCTCGCCTTCGCTACGTACCACCTTGGATAGCTCGCGCCGGCGCTCCTCGGACAAGGGCGGCATCGGCACGCGGATCAACTCGCCCATCACCGCCGGATTCAGCCCCAGGTCCGATTCCCGAATCGCCTTGTCGACGACCGAGACCATGTTCTTTTCCCATGGGCTGACACCGAGCGTGCGATTGTCGATCACGGTGACGTTGGCAACCTGCGAAACCGGCACCGGCTGCCCGTAGTACTCTACCCGGACATGGTCAAGAAGACCGGTCGACGCACGGCCCGTCCGGATCTTCGCGAGCGCGCTCTTCAACGACTCGATCGACTTCTTCATCTTGTCTTCGGTGGTGTTGCGGATTTCGGCGATCGCCATGATTCCTCCGTTAAGACCTGACGGCCCAGATCAAGCCAACGCGGCAAGTGGTGACAGCGACGACATGCGTGTGCCCCCGTCGCGTCAGGCGTGTACTCGTGTTCCTTCGTCGACGCCGCCGACCACCCGCGACAACGCACCTTCCTTGAAAATCGAGAAGACGACGATCGGCAAACCCTGGTCGCGACACAACGCAAACGCGGTCGCATCCATCACTTTCAGATTTCGTGCGATTGCTTCGTCGAAGCTGATCGAGGCATAGCGGGTGGCCGTTGGCACACGAACCGGGTCATCGGTATAGACGCCGTCGACCTTGGTGGCCTTGAGCACGACTTCGGCACCGATCTCGGCGCCGCGCAGAGCGGCCGCGGTGTCGGTCGTGAAGAAGGGATTGCCCGTACCGGCCGCGAAGATCACGACCTTGCCCTCTTCGAGATAGCGCAGGGCCTTGGGCCGGATGTAGGGCTCGACCACCTGCTCGATCTTGAGCGCCGACTGCACGCGGGCCTGAATCCCGGCCTGACGCAGGGCATCCTGCAAGGCCAGTGCATTCATCACGGTGGCCAGCATGCCCATGTAGTCGGCGGTCGCCCGATCCATACCCGCGGAGCCGAGTGCGACACCCCGAAAGATGTTGCCACCGCCGATCACGATGGCCAGTTCGGTGCCGCCGCGCACGACATCGCAGATCTGCGCGACCATGCGCTCCAGGGTTGCCTGATTGATACCGTAGCTGTCGTCGCCCATCAGGGCCTCGCCCGACAGCTTCAGAAGCACCCGACGATACGGCTTGCGCGACGACGACTCGTGATTCATGGTCACTCCTGTGCTACCCGCAGAGCGGATGCACGCCCGCAGGGGCGTGCCCGTCGATCAACGCCCGGCGGCTGCGGCGGCCTGCGCCGCGACCTCGGCCGCGAAGTCGGACTCTTTCTTTTCGATGCCTTCACCAACGACGTACAACGCAAAGCGCGCCACTTTCGCATTGCGCTGCTTGAGCAGTTTCTCGACCGTGGTCTTGTCGTCCTTCACGAACGGCTGTCCGAGCAGGGTCACTTCCTTCAGGTATTTCTGGACGCTGCCCTCGACCATCTTGGCGACGATGTCGGCCGGCTTGCCCGACTCGGCGGCCTTTTGCTCGGCGATGGAACGCTCGCGGGCGACGTCGTCGGCCGGCACCTCGTCGCGGTCGACGGCTTTCGGCTTGGTAGCGGCGATGTGCATGGCCAGATCGCGCCCCAGTTCGGCATCGCCACCAACCAGATCGACCAGCACGCCGATCTTGCTGCCGCCGTGAACGTACTGAGCGATCTCACCCTGCGCGTCGATGCGCTCGAAGCGGCGCAGACTCATGTTTTCGCCAATGCGTCCGACCAGCTCGGTGCGCGTTGCCTCGACGGTATTGCCGTCGATGGAGAGTGACGACAGCGCGGCGACATCGGCCGGTGCATGCTCGGCGACCAGGCGCGCGCACGCGGATGCGAACGCATTGAAGTCGTCGTTCTTGGCGACGAAGTCGGTCTCGCAGTTGATCTCGACCATGCTGGCGAGCTTGCGGTCGTCGGCGACATAGATCGCGACGATGCCCTCGGCGGCGATGCGGCTGGCCGCCTTGGTCGCCTTGTTGCCGAGTTTCACCCGCAGGATCTCCTCGGCACGGTCCATGTCGCCATTGGCCTCGGTCAGTGCCTTCTTGCACTCCATCATGGGCGCGTCGGTCTTCTCACGCAGCGTCTTGACCATTGCCGCAGTGATTGCTGTCATCGTTACTGTTCCTTGGTGTTGCCATGAGCGGCCGGCCCCAATGGGCCGGCGGTTTCCGCCTCGGGTGCGGCTCGTCAGCCGTTGTCGTCTTCGAGTTCGACGAATTCTTCCTCGCCCTCGCCGCTGATCTCGGCAACGGTCTCGTGCAGCGCGGCGCTCTTGCCGGCGAGAATCGCATCGGCAGCAGCCTGGGCGTAGAGCCGGATCGCCCGACCAGAGTCGTCATTGCCCGGGATCACGTAGTCGATGCCATCAGGCGAGTGGTTGGTATCGACCACCGCGACAACCGGGATGCCCAACTTGCGGGCTTCGGTGACCGCAATCTTGTGGAAACCGACGTCGATCACGAACAGGGCGTCGGGCAGTCCGTTCATGTCCTTGATACCGCCCAGCGAACGCATCAGTTTGTCGTGGTCGCGCTGGAACAGCAGCCCTTCCTTCTTGACCAGACGCTCCAGCCCCCCCTCGGAGATGGTGGTCTCCATGTCACGCAGGCGCTTGACGGAGGTCTTCACCGTTTTGAAGTTGGTCAGCATACCGCCCAGCCAGCGCTGATCGACGTAGGGCATGCCGGCCCGATGGGCTTCCTCGGCGACGATCTCGCGCGCCTGGCGCTTCGTGCCCACGAACAGGACGGTGCCACGATTCGCGGCCAGACGGCCGAGGTAGTTCATCGCGTCCTGGAACAGACCGACGGTCTTCTCCAGGTTGATGATGTGGATTCGGTTGCGATGCCCGTAGATGTAAGGTGCCATCTTCGGGTTCCAGAACCGGGTCTGATGGCCGAAATGTACTCCGGCCTCCAACATTTGCCGCATGGATACGGTCATGGTCAATCTCCAACATGGGTTTGGGACAGACGACGACCCTCGAAGGGGCACTGATGTACCCCACCCACGGAGCGACGAAGGCATCTGGCGAAGAAAGGGTCGAGCGGCAAGCACCGCCGGTCAGGGGCCGGCACCGGAGCGTATCGATCGAGCCTTCACATCGCCCGGGTCGATGACAATCGAGCTCACGGGTCGCCGCGAAGTTTCGGCAGCGGACAACGCCGCCACCGCATCTGCGCAACACCGACGCCGGCAGCACCGGAGCCAAACGGACAATCACCGTCGGACCTCACCGTGACCCGGCCCCCACACAATGGGCGCCAGGCCGGTACAAACCCCCGGCAACCGTTGTAGCGTCAAGCAGATAACCTATAATCTTAACATGGCAATTCAACTCAAGACCAGCGAAGACATCGAAGGAATGCGCCTGGCCGGACGGCTGGCATCCGAGGTGCTCGATTACATCACCCCGTTCGTCGTGCCGGGGGTCACCACCGGGGAGCTGGACCGTCTCTGCCACGACTACATGGTCGATGTGCAGGGTTGCGTGCCCGCCCCGCTGAACTACGCGCCGCCGGGATACAGTCCGTATCCCAAGTCGATCTGCACCTCGGTCAACCACCAGGTTTGTCACGGCATTCCCGGCGACAAGAAGCTGAAGGCCGGTGATATCGTCAATCTCGATATAACCGTCATAAAAAACGGCTATCACGGTGATACCAGCCGTATGTTTCAGGTCGGGGCGGTGTCGCGTGCCGCCGAAAGATTGTGCGAGGTCACCCGCGAGTGCATGTGGCTTGGTATCCAGAGCGTGCGCCCCGGCGCGCGTCTCGGTGACATCGGCAGCGTGATCCAGGCCCATGCCGAAGCCGCCGGCTACAGCGTCGTGCGGGAGTTCTGCGGCCACGGCATCGGCAAACGCTTCCACGAAGACCCGCAGGTTCTCCACTATGGCCGGGCTGGGTCGGGCGTGGAACTGCAGAGCGGCATGATCTTCACCATCGAACCGATGATCAACATGGGTCGGCGCGAGATTCGCGAACTCGGCGACGGCTGGACCATCGTCACCAAGGATCGCAGCCTGTCGGCGCAGTGGGAGCACACGGTATTGGTCACCGATGATGGCTTCGAGGTCCTCACGGTCTCCGCCCAATGCCCGGCCCCGCCGCCGTCCGTGCTGGCCCGCGCGTGAACTCGCCCGACCCGGCCGTGCGCGCCGCGAGCGGAGCGGGCGCGGCGGCCACCGAGCTGGCACGGGAGCGTGCGCAAGCCATCGATGAATTTCGCACCGACCGCAATCCGGATGCCCTGACGCGTCGTCTCACGCGAGCGTCCGACCACGCGCTGGCCGAGCTCTGGAGCGGCACGGGCATGCCGTCGAGCTGGGCGCTACTGGCTGTCGGTGGCTACGGCCGGCGCGACCTGTTTCCGCACTCCGACGTCGATCTGCTCATTCTCGTCGACTCGGCGCCGAACCCCGACACGACGCGCGCTCTGGAGTCATTCATCGGGCAATGCTGGGACATCGGTCTGGCGATCGGCCAGTCGGTACGCAGCATCGACGAATGCGTCCAGGAGGCTGCGCGTGACATCACCATCCAGACCGCGCTTCTGGAGCGCCGACTGCTGCTGGGCTCGACCAAGACCTCGAAGGCGCTGGATCAGGCCCTGCGAAGCTCGATCGTGCCGTCTGAGTTCATGGCCGGCAAAATGGTCGAGATGCGGCAGCGACATGCGCGCTATCAGGACACGCCCTTCAGTCTGGAGCCCAATACCAAGGAAAGCCCCGGCGGCCTGCGCGATCTGCAGCTGATCGCATGGGTGGCGCGGGCCGGCGGATTCGGCGAGAACTGGGCTGCGCTCGGGCGCAACGGACTGCTGACCGCCCAGGAACTGCAGATGATCCGCCACAACGAGCGTCTGATCCGCCGAATCCGGGCAGCGCTTCACGTCGTGGCCGGCCGGCACGAGGATCGGCTCGTCTTCGATCTGCAGGCGAGCGTGGCCGATACGCTGGGTTATCGCGACCGGACGGATCGCCGCGCGTCCGAGCAACTCATGCAGCGCTACTACCGCGCCGCCAAGACCGTCACCCAGCTCACCACCATCCTGCTGCAAAACATCGACAGCCGACTGCAGGGAGAGAAGCTTCCCGCGGCCACCCGTCTCGATGACGACTTCGACGCCCGCAACGGCTTGCTCGAGGCGCGCGATCCCTTGTTGTTCGAGCGTGACCCGGCCGCGATCCTGCGTGCGTTCCTGGTTCTGATGACCCATCCCGCATTGCACGGCATGACCACGCCGACGCTGCGTGCGCTCTGGAACGCACGGACCCGCATCGACCCGCCTTTCCGACGCTCGGCAGAGAACCGGGCGCTGTTCATGCGCATCCTCACGCAGCCGCGGGGTGTGACCCGCACGCTCCGGCTGATGAACCAATGGTCCGTTCTCGGCCATTACCTGCCGTCTTTCCGGCGCATCGTCGGGCGCATGCAGCACGACCTGTTTCATGTCTACACGGTCGATCAGCACATTCTCATGGTGCTGCGCAATCTGCGCCGCTTCGCGATCCCGGAGCATGCGCACGAGTATCCGTTCTGCAGTCAGTTGATGACCACGGTGGAGCGGCCGTGGCGCCTGACGATCGCGGCGCTCTACCACGACATCGCCAAGGGCCGTGGCGGCGACCATTCCGAGCTCGGCGCGCAGGACGCACGGCGCTTCTGCCGGCAGCACGGCATCGACCAGACCGACGCCGACCTGATCGGCTTCCTGGTCGAGCATCATCTGACCATGTCCAGCGTGGCGCAAAAGGAAGATCTCACCGATGGCGAGGTCATCCAGCGCTTCGCCCGAACCGTGGGCACGCCGGAGCGCCTGACCGCCCTTTACCTGCTGACGGTGGCCGACATCCGGGGTACGAGTCCCAAGGTATGGAACGGCTGGAAAGCGAAGCTGCTCGAGGATCTGTTCCGCGCCGCCCGGCGCGTGCTCTCGGGTGAGCAGCAACGAGGGTCGGCGCTGATCGATGCGCGCCAGCAGGAGGCGATCCGACTGCTCGACCTGCGGGCGATCGACCCGCAACGCTATCAGGCGTTCTGGAAATCCCTCGGCACGCCCTATTTCCTGCGCACGGACGCCGAGGACATCGCCTGGCACACGCGAGTTTTCGCACGCAGCTACAAGCGCGACAGCCCTCAGGTCAAGGCGCGCATTCCTCAGTTTCTGCAGGGCTTCCAGGTGGCGGTCTACCTGCCCGACCAGCAGGACCTGTTCGCGCGACTGTGCGGCTTCTTCGATTCGGCGGGTCTTTCCGTCCTCGACGCGCGCGTCTACACCACGGCTTCGGGGTACGCACTCGATAGCTTCCTGGTCGTCGACCCCTACGAACAGGGCTCGTACCGCTCGCGTCTGGCGCTGGTCGAGAGCGATCTGACGGAGCGCCTGGCGCGCGCGGCGCCTTTGGCCGCCCCTTCGCAGGGCCGGCCCTCACGCCGCTCCCGCTCGTTTCCGATCAAGCCGCAGGTGGAGTTCCGCCCCTACGAAAGCGGCGATCACTACCTGTTGTCGATCGTCGCCAATGACCGCCCTGGCCTGCTCTACCGGATCGCCCTGGTGCTTGCCCGCCACGAGATATTCGTGCACAACGCGCGTATCGCCACCCTGGGCGAGCGCGCCGAGGATACCTTCATCGTCGACGGCCTCGCATTGGGCAACCCCATCCAGCAACTGAAGATCGAGAGCGAACTGCGTGAGGCAGTCGCCCTGCCCAGGTCAAGCTGAACGGCCTCGGGCGAACCCCGACACGGCGCGTCGCGGCGCACGCGACGACGCTCCGCGGATCGCTCCCGCTCAGACCAGGCTGGCAATGAGTTGGCGCGCGCGTCCCATCGCATCGGCCAGCACGTCGCCGATCGCGTCGACGTCGATCGCCTGCCGGCTGTCACCCAGACCCGCGGCATAGTTGGCCACCACGGCGAGCGCCGCATACGACAGGCCCAGTTCCTGCGCGAGGGAGGCTTCCGGCATGCCGGTCATGCCGACCAGGTCGCAACCGTCGCGTTCCATCCGGCGGATCTCGGCGGCGGTTTCGAGGCGTGGCCCCTGAGTGCAACCGTAGGTACCGCCATCGCGCACCTCCTGTCCGGACACGCGGCCGGCATCGAGCAGGCGTTCACGCATGGCGTGATCATAGGGCCAGGTGAAATCGATGTGCGTGACCGGCTCGTCGGTCGAATCGAAAAAAGTGTTCACCCGCCCGCTGGTGTAATCGATGATCTGATCCGGCACCACGAGCGCGCCCGGCCCGCATTCGGCATGAATGCCGCCGACGGTGGCCACGGCAACGATCTCGCTCACACCGACGTGGCAGAGCGCCCAGATATTGGCGCGATAGTTGATGCGATGCGGCGGCAATGTGTGACCATAGCCATGACGGGCGAGGAAGACGATCTCGCGCTCGCCCAGCCGGCCGATGGTGAGGGCGCACGAGGGCTCACCGTAGGGTGTGCGCACGACTTGCCGACGAACATCGGTCAGTTCCGCCAAGCGGGCAAGTCCGCTGCCACCGATCACTCCGAGGGTCATCTGAAATCAGCTCCTGGTTCCTGTTCTGCCGCCCGCTCCGGGGCGGCGGTCATTTCGACTCTAGCAGTGCACGCAAGCCCTCGGCATCCAGGATCGGGATATCGAGTTCGCGCGCCTTCGCAAGTTTGCTACCGGCAGCCTCGCCGGCGACGACATAGTCGGTACGCCGCGACACGCTGGAGCTGATCTGCCCCCCCGCCGCACGGATCAGTTCCGCCGCCTGATCGCGCGTGAGATCCGGCAGGGTTCCCGTCAGCACGAAAGTTCGCCCCGCCAATGCCGCGTCGTCAACGGGTGCGGCCGGGGCCGTCGGCGGCGACGCGTCGAGCACGCCCTGCGCGAGCAATGCAGCGATGATTCCACGATTGCGTGGCTCGCTGAAGAAGTGCGCGACCGCCGCCGTGATCTCTGGGCCGATCCCCTCGAGGGGAACCGCCAATGGCGCCTCACCCGCCGCCCGCCGTTTGGCGTTTTCTTTCTGCCGCTCGGCCTTGTCGGCCAGCAGGGCGTCCCAGTCGGCACCGGCCAGGCCGTCGATGCTGCGGAAGTGCGCGGCCAGGATACGGGCAACCTCCTCGCCCACGTGCGCAATACCGAGCGCGAACAGGAAGCGTGACAGTGGCTTGCCGCGCGCGCCATCGATTGCGGCCAATACATTAGCCGCCGATTTCTCGGCCATCCGCGGCAATGCCACCAGCGTGTCGAGACCGATCGCGTAGAGGTCAGCCGGCGATTGCACCAGCTCGCGATCGACGAGCTGGTCGACCAGCTTCTCGCCGAGCCCCTCGATATCCATCGCGCGCCGCTGTGCGAAGTGAAGGATCGCGCGTTTGCGTTGCGCCGGACACGACAGACCGCCGACGCAGCGCCAGACCGCCTCGGTCTCGTCGCGCTCGGTGGCCGCCCCACACACCGGGCAGTTGGCGGGCATGCTGAAGGACGGCAGCTCTTGCTGCGGCGCTCGCCTGTCCGCCAGCACCCGCAACACCTGAGGGATCACGTCGCCCGCCCGCCGCACGACGACCCAGTCGCCCACCCGAATGTCCTTGCGACGGATCTCGTCCTCGTTGTGTAACGTGGCATTGCTGACGGTGGTGCCCCCGACGAAGACCGGCTCCAACCGAGCCACGGGCGTCAATGCCCCGGTCCGACCCACCTGGATCTCGATCTCGAGCAGGCGCGTGATCGCTTCCTCGGCTGGAAACTTGTGCGCGAGCGCATAGCGCGGCGCGCGCGCGACATGGCCGAGCCGACGTTGAGAGGCGCGTGCGTCGACCTTGTAGACCACGCCATCGATATCGAACGACAGGGCGGGCCGCTGCTGCGCGACCTGGGCATAGAAACCCAGCATGCCGGCGACGCCTTCCACCACCCGGCGCGGGCTGCCGACCGGAAAGCCAAGCTCACGCAACCAGTCCAACAGGGCCGACTGGCGCTGCGGCAGCATGCTGTCGGTGTCCTCGCCGACGCCATAGGCCAGGAAGCGCAAGCGCCGTGCCGCCGTGACCGATGGATCGAGCTGCCGCAGGCTTCCAGCCGCGGCATTGCGCGGATTGACGAATACCTTGTCACCGAGTGCCTGCTGGCGACGGTTCAGTTCCTCGAAATCGCTGCGGTACATCAGTACCTCGCCGCGCACATCGAGGAGCGCGGGCGCAGAGGCGCGCAACCGATTCGGAATGGCCCGCAAGGTGCGAAGATTGGCCGTGATGTCTTCGCCCAGCTCACCGTCACCCCGCGTGGCGCCACGCACGAAGCGGCCATTCTCGTAGCTGAGCGTCACGGCCAGGCCGTCGTACTTGAGTTCGGCGTTGTAGGGCACCGGAGGGTCGTCCGTATCGAGCCCCAGCCCCTCGCGAACACGCCGATCGAATCCGCGCACTTCATCGTCGTCGAACGCATTGGCCAGCGACAGCATCGGCGCACGGTGCCTGACCTCGGCGAAGCCCTGGTCCGCCCGCGCGC
Source organism: Burkholderiaceae bacterium (assembly GCA_041396685.1). GTDB lineage: Bacteria > Pseudomonadota > Gammaproteobacteria > Burkholderiales > Burkholderiaceae_E > JAUIAI01. The sequence goes on along the minus strand of JAWKYD010000006.1, from coordinate 299,936 downwards.
CGACACGTCGTGTCGGCGAGTCTTCGGTCACGAGTTCGGGAAAGCGCGTCTCGAGCGCCTGCAGTTCGGCAAACAACCGGTCGAACGCCGTGTCGTCGATCTCCGGCGCATCGAGCACGTAGTAGCTGTAGTTGTGGTGTTCGATCTGCTCACGCAGTGCGACGATTCGCGACCGGGCCTGGTCGACGTCGTCGGGCGCATTGCCGGGGCCGGGCGCCATCGGCGCCTCAGAGGTTGAAGACCCGACGCGCGAGCGCCGAGCCGGCCCGCAGGCGATTGGCCTCGAGCGCGTGATACAGCGTATCCAGCTGATGCTCGATCCGGTCGAACAAGGCGTTGTCGATCGGCTGGCCGGCATCGTCGACCATGCGGCCTTCGAAGGCCTGCGCGTACTTCCAGGCGGTCTCGACGACCTCACGGATCGGCTGGCCCTCGCCCATTGCTCGGGGAACATCGAGCAGAAGCAGAATCCGTCCCGGTGCCTCGGTCAACGCCGCCGAGAACAACGGCTCGTCGTGGCGATCGAGACGCACGTATCGCTGGCTGGTCTGCTCGTGCAGCCCCAGACGCCTCGAGATGCGCGAGAACTCGTCTGGCGACAACGCTTGTTGCACTTCGACATTGACCGCGATCTGCGCGTCGAGCGGCCCGATCAGTTCATCGAGTTCGCGCGCCCGCGCGAGCACCTCGGTCATGTCCGGCGCATCGATGAGAACCTCGAACTCCTCACCGACCCGTTGCACATGGGAGGCGAACTCGGAGAACTCCATCGCATTCAGCGGTCCCTGACGATTGACCAGCAACAGGCGCAGCAGCAGCCCGTCGTAGGGCATCGACTCACGGATCACGTCGAATCGGCGCGACCCGTCCGACAGCACATGGCGCCCGGCCACATCGATCGGCTTCGATCCGACCCGATGCATATCGCGCGTCCACCGGCTCAGACGCGCACCTGGCACCGGTGTATCGAACTCGATCAGCAGCGTCAGATGAAATGGATCGGTGTCAGGTTCCTCATCGGCCGGTCCGCTTGGCGCTCCGGTTTCGGAGACGGCGGTTGCATCGCCATCGAGGGCGACCGTGCGGCCGGCGTCCCCAAGATCGGCGCCGGCATGAGCGTCGTTCCCGGGGCTCGCATCGATCGGGCCAGCCCCGGCGTCATCGACGTCCGGTCGAGTCGCTTCGGTGTTCGGCCGGCCGGCTTCCGGCGTCGGAGAAGCGACTGGGGCCGCCGCCGGCACGGGTTGCGACTGGATCGCGGCGGCCGAGGCGGAGCTTCCGGTCGGGTTGTCATCGCGGTCGTCACCGCCCGCGTGCGGATGCATCGGGTCGGGAGGTCTAATCCCGTCATTCGGCCTTGGCCGTTCCGGACCGGCGCGAGCGGGCAGCGGCTGACCATGTGCTTCGTCGCCCGCCCACCGAGCCGCGTCGGAGACGCGCGGCAGGTCGTCACCCTCGCCACCGGACAGCAGCGCGGCTTCGGACGATGGCGGCGGCGGCGAGATCGTGACGGCGCGCGCCGGGATCTCGTCGGCTTGCGGACTCGCCGCGCCAGGCGGCGGATGAAATTTCGTTGTGCCGTCGAGCGGCGGTAGCGCTGGATCCGGTGAATCGCCGCTCTGCGCGAGGCGTCGAGACCAACCTGTCGCAGCGGGAGATCCCATCGACCCAAACGTCGGACGGCCCGCGTCTTCCCGTGCCATGGCGACCGTCAAGGTCGAATCGAACGGCGATTCCGGCTTTGCCGTGCCGGGAATCGCCGCGCCGACGTGGACGGGTGACGCGGCCGGCAGAGCCGGGCCGTCATTCGGCGGCGACGGATCGACTTGCTCGCCCGCACTCAGCAAGGGCTCGTCCCGCAAATCCTCCGGGTGCTGATCGAGCCACCGGACTGCCTCCTGCTGTACACGCAATGCCGCACTGCGGTCGTCTTCGGCCAGCGAAGGTTCGGCCCGCCGGGCACCGCCCTCGGGCGCGTCCAGTTCATCCAGGAGCAGATCGGTCAGCGATCGCGAATGGCCACGCATCAGCCAGAAATTGTAGGCCGCTACCCCACCGACGCCCACGATCACCAGGATCAACAGGCTGATCCCCAGGCTACTCATGCGGCCTCGGCCATCTCCGCGGCGCTGTCGAGATCGACGGCGACGATGCGCGATACGCCACGCTCCTGCATGGTGACACCGACCAGTTGCTGTGCCATCTCCATGGCGATCTTGTTGTGCGTGATGAACAGGAACTGAGTTTGGTCGGACATGCGCTGAACCATGGCGCGATAGCGCTCCGTATTGGCATCGTCGAGCGGCGCATCCACCTCGTCGAGCAAGCAGAATGGCGCGGGATTCAATTGAAAGAGCGCAAAAACCAACGCAATCGCAGTGAGCGCCTTCTCGCCCCCGGACAGCAGGTGGATCGAGGCATTGCGCTTGCCGGGCGGATGGGCCATCACCTGAACGCCGGAGTCGAGGATCTCCTCGCCGGTGAGCACGAGTTTGGCGTCACCACCACCGAAAACCTCGGGGAACAGTGTCCCAAAGTGACCGTTGACCGTATCGAACGTGTCCTGCAACAGCGAGCGGGTTTCGCGGTCGATGTGAAGGATCGCATCTTCGAGCGTGGCGATGGCCTCGTTGAGATCGGTCTGTTGCGCCTGCAGAAATCCGCGCCGCTCGGTCGCCTGTTCCAGTTCCTCGAGTGCGGCTAGGTTGACCGGACCGAGCGCATCGATGGCCTTGCCCAAACGGGAGATCTCGGACTGCAGCCACGACAGCGCCGGCCGTTCATCGAATGAATCGCGCACCGCTTTCTCGGCGGCCTCGTCGACTCCCGCCGCCAACAGTTGTTCCTGATACTGCTCGATCGACAGTCGCGCCGACTGGGCCTTGACCTGCATCTCGGTGCACCGCTGCATCAGCGGCTCGCGCTCGGCCTCGATCTGCGCGCGCTGACCATCGGTTTCGCGAAGGGTGGCTGCCAGATCGGACTGGCGCTGACGCGCGTGTGCGAGAGCCTGCTCGGTCTCGCTGCGCCGCTGGAGCCCGCTCTGCAGGGATTGCTGCAGCGGCTCGAGATCGAGACCGGCCAGGCGCTCGACCAGGCCCGCTTGTTCGGTCTGCGCCTCGACGCGCCGCTGACCGATCTGGCCTCGCTCGCGCTCGAGCTGAGCGATACGCGTGCGCACGGACTCGGTCTGGTAACGGGCTGCCTGGAGCGCATGCTCAGCCTCTCGCAACGCCTCCCGCGCGCCGGCGACGTCGGTCTCGGCCTGCTCTCGCGCAGCCCGGCTTCGGTCGAGCGCCTGGGCCAGCGGCGCCGCGTCGGCCTCGTTGAGCGAGCGCTGCTCGATCAGGGCATCACGCCTTTGCCGCAGCCGCCCTACCTCCTGCTCGAGATCACCGACGCTATGCTCGAGCCGGCCGCGCTCGGCTTCGGTACGTTCGCTGCGCTGACTAAGCGCTTGCGCTTGCATGCGGGCCTCGCCAAGCGCCCGGCCGAGTTGCCCATGCTCGGCGCGCTGCTTTTCGAGCGCGCCGCCAAACCGGACGGCGGCTGCCTCGATACGGTCGGCATGCCCCTTGGCGTCGTCGAGAAGCAAGCGCTTGGCGCGCACGTCGCGCTCCAGATTCTCGAGTTCATGCTGGCGCTGCAAGACCCCTTCACGCTCGCTGTCGGCCGCAAACAAAGCAATATCCAGACGCCCGACGCGATGACCCTGGGGCACGACGAAGATCGCACCGGCTGGCAGCCGTCCGCGACCGGCCACTGCCTGCTCGACCGTTTCGGCGACATACACGCCCGCCAGCCACTCGGCCATGATATGCATGACCGCGGCTTCGCCGCTGCGAACTCGCGACAGCAGTGGCCGCAGGCCCGGATCGTCCGCGCCAGGAGCCGCTGCGATGTCGGCGCCGGCGCGACCGAACAACGCCACCTTGGCCGGCGGGACATCGGCGGCCAAGGCAACGGCGCTGTCGATGGCCTCGATCTGGCGTGCGGCGACCCGCTCGCGCAGCACCGCTTCGACCGCCAGCTCCCAGCCCTCGTCGACCCGAAGACGCTCCCACAGCGGCGACACCGAATCGAGTCCGTGGGCCTGCAGCCAGGGCTGCAGGGAGTTCTGTCGGTCGAGACGGTCCTGCAATTCGCGCAAGGCATGCTCACGCGCCTCGACCTGCGCACAGGCGGACTGCGCCTCGCGCAACGCCAGCTGAGCGGGTGCACGCTGCGTATCGGTTTGGCGCCAGGCCTGCTGGGCCTCGTCGAGTTGCGCCTGTACGCGTTGCTCGCGTTCGGTCAGCTCATCGACTCGGGCACGGCTGGCTGCCAGTGCGCCGGGATCGACGACCTCGAGCGACCGCAGCGAGGAGGCATCGCGCGCCAGCCGCTCTTCGACCGAGCGCAGCGACGACTCGACCGTTCGCAGCTCGAGCGCCAGCCGCTCGCCGGCATGCCGATGCTCGGCCGCCCGCATCCGCGCCTGCTCGAGCGACTCGCCTTGCGCGCGCCAGCCATGCTGACTCTGCTCGAGCCGCTCGCGGGCCGCGTTCACCTGCTGTTCACCCTGATCGATCTCGTCGGTGAAGCGCTCGGCGTCATGGCGATCGGCGATCAGTCGCTGGTCGATCGCGGCGTCGCGCTCCGCCAGCGATGCGAGTTCGACGCCGAGTCGCTCGGCACGCGAACCAGCTGCATCACGCGCCTCGGTGACACGGCGAATCTCGCTTTCGACCCGAGCGACTTCGGCATTGGCCTCGTAGTAGTTCGCCTGCGCCTTGTGAACATCGTCGCCAGCCGCCTCGACCTGCTGGCGCAGCGACTCGATCTCCCGCTCGGTGCGGCGCAGCTCGGTCGTCTTGGCCTCGAGCGCCGTGGCGGCCTCGCCGGCCGAGCGCTCGCTGCGCTCCAGCGCAGCGAGCGCGTCGTCACGCCGCATGACCCATTGCATCTGCTGAACACGCGTGCGCTCGGCGTCCCACTGACGGAACCTGCCGGCCACTTCGGCCTGCCGCGTGAGGCGGGTGATCTGGCCGTCCAATTCCAGTGCGATGTCATCGACACGAGAGAGATTCTCACGCGTCGATGCCAGTCGGCTCTCGGTCTCGCGACGCCGCTCCTTGTACTTGGAGACTCCCGCGGCCTCTTCGAGGTAGACGCGCAACTCCTCGGGTTTGGCTTCGATCAGGCGGGAGATGGTGCCCTGCCCGATGATCGCGTAAGCGCGCGGGCCGAGTCCCGTGCCCAGGAACATGTCGTAGACGTCGCGCCGGCGCACGCTCTGATTGTTGATCTGGTAGACCGACTGGTTGTCGCGCGACAAGATCCGTCGGACCGAGATCTCGGCGTACTGCGCCCAATGCCCGCCGATGCGCCCGAGCGAGTTGTCGAACACGAGTTCGACGGATGCACGGGCCGACGGCTTGCGCTCGGACGAGCCGTTGAAGATGACGTCCTGCATCGACTCGCCACGCAGCTCGGAAGCCTTGCTCTCGCCCAGTACCCAGCGCACCGCGTCGATGACATTGGATTTCCCGCAACCGTTGGGCCCGACCACGCCGACGAGCTGGCTCGGGATCTGGATCGAGGTCGGGTCGACGAAGGACTTGAACCCGGAGAGCTTGATCTGCTTGAGACGCACCTGATTGTCCGGTTTGCTTTGACGATAGCGTGCACGACCGCAGGAATTCCAAGCGCGCAAGATCGCGATGTCGCCGGAAACCGGCACCTGCGGATCACCGCTTGCCAGCGGGATCTCTCCCTCGAATGATCGCACCACCCCCCGGCGCGAGCGCCAGCCACGCGCACCGTGTTCGTATAATAGCATCCGACATTTCGGCCCTACGCCCGCGTCGCCCCTGAATTCCTTTATTTCCTGCCTACTTAGAGGGCGGAATTAACGTCGATTCTTTGCGCTCTCGCAGCCGTCGGCCTGGTTCCAGCCCATCACGCCTCCATCCCGATGCCCAGCAGCCCGAGCCGCGATCTCGTTACTTTCGCGAACCCCGAACCCCGTCGCGACTACCATGTCCACATCGAGGTGCCCGAGTTCACCTGTCTTTGCCCCCTGACGGGTCAGCCCGATTTCGCCACCCTCGAGATCGACTACATTCCAGACAAGCTCAATCTGGAACTGAGAGCGCTCAAGCTCTATATGTGGTCATTCCGCAACGAGGGGGTGTTCCACGAGGCCGTCACCAACCGCATTCTCGATGACCTGGCCGGCAAGTGCCGCCCCAGATTCATGCGCCTGACCGCGCGCTGGTACGTGCGCGGCGGCATCTTTACCACCGTGCGCGCAGAGCATCGCAAGCGCGGCTGGAAACCGCAACCGGCCGTCGAACTCGATCCGACACCGGCAGGCAGCAGCACGCGATAGGACCCGGTCTTGAATCCGAAACTCGCGCTTCTCAAACCGTATCCTTTCGAGCGCTATCGTGAGTTGCTGGAAGGCATCGAACCGCCCGCGCATCAGTCTGCGCTAGACCTGTCGATCGGCGAGCCGAAGCACCCTACTCCGGAGTGCGTGCGCGCCGCCTTGCTCGAGTCACTCGATGGCCTGTCGGTGTACCCGGCCACCGCCGGCACGCCCCGCCTTCGCGAGGCGATCGGCCGGTGGCTCGAGCGGCGCTACGGCTTGAGCGGAATCGATCCGCTGCGCGACCTGCTACCGGTGCTGGGCTCGCGCGAGGCTTTGTTCGCGGCCACTCAGGTCCTGATCGATCCGACCCGGCCCGCGACCGTCATCTGCCCGAACCCGTTCTACCAGATCTACGAGGGAGCGGCGCTGCTTGCCGGTGCGCAGACTCACTACGTGCCGCTGACGCCGGGCGCGGCGACCACCGCCGCCTGGCATGAGGTGTCCGACGATGTCTGGGCGCGCACTCAGTTGCTGTTTATCTGCTCGCCGGGCAATCCGACCGGCGACATTTGCGAACTGGATGAATGGAAGTATTTATTCGCTCAGTCAGATAAATACGGCTTTTTCATCTTCTCGGACGAGTGCTATAGCGAGATCTACCGCGAAGCCCTGCCGTCGGCGCCGCTTGGCGCTTTGCAAGCCGCCCGCAAGCTCGGACGCGGTCACGAGCGGCTGCTGGTGTTCGGCAGCCTGTCCAAACGCTCGAACGTCCCAGGGATGCGCTCCGGCTATGTCGCAGGCGACCGCGAGCTGATCGGCCGCTTTCTAAAATTTCGCACCTACCACGGCAGCGCCATGAGCCCGCCGTACCAGGCGGCATCGTGCGCGGCCTGGCAGGACGAAGCCCATGTGGCGGCCAACCGGGCCCTCTACGACGCCAAGTACTCCGCCGTGACCGACATTCTCGGCCCGGCATTGTCCGTTCGCACGCCGCCGGCCGGCTTCTACTTGTGGGTTCGTGTGCCGGGCGGCGACGACACCGCCTTCGCCCGCGAACTGATGCGTCAATATAATGTCCGGGTACTGCCCGGCTCCTATCTGGGCCGCGAGGTCGCTGGCTCGAACCCCGGCGCCGGCCATCTGCGAATCGCACTCGTCGATACGCTCGATCGTTGCGTCGAGGCGTCTCACCGGATCGCGCGGCTGAGCGAGATCCTTCACCGGCTCTGACCCACGTGCCCTTGCACCCGGCCAATCACTCCAAGGAAGCCATGAACGACATTGCCAATACCATCGAAACCGGCTGGGATCAGCGCGCCGGGCTGAGCCCGCAACAGGCGCCCAGCGAGCTTCGCGACGCGGTCGAACAGGCGCTCGCCGATCTCGACAGTGGCAAGGCCCGGGTCGCCGAGAAGATCGATGGCAAGTGGGTCGTTCACCAGTGGTTGAAGAAGGCCGTCCTGCTGTCGTTCCGCCTTGCCGACAACGTCCCGATGGGCGAGCCGCCGCTGCAATTCTTCGACAAGGTGCCGTGCAAGTTCGACGGCTACAATGCCGCGCAGTTCGCCGCCGGCGGCTATCGCGTGGTGCCGCCGGCAGTCGCCCGTCGCGGCGCGTTCATCGCCCGCAACGTAGTCCTGATGCCCTCCTACGTGAACATCGGCGCCTATGTCGACGAAGGCACGATGGTGGACACCTGGGCGACGGTCGGATCATGCGCGCAGATCGGCCGTAACGTGCACCTGTCGGGTGGCGTCGGTATCGGCGGGGTTCTCGAGCCCCTGCAGGCGAACCCGACCATCATCGAAGACAACTGCTTCATCGGTGCGCGTTCGGAGGTGGTCGAAGGCGTGATCGTCGAGGAGAATTCGGTACTTTCGATGGGCGTCTACATCTCCCAGAGCACCAAGATCTACGACCGCACCAGCGGGGAGATCATCTACGGCCGGGTGCCGGCCGGCTCGGTGGTCGTGCCGGGCAGCCTGCCCTCGGCAGACGGCAAGGTCAGCCTCTACTGCGCGGTCATCGTCAAACGCGTCGATGCCCAGACCCGGGCCAAGACCTCGATCAACGAACTGTTGCGTGGAGACTAAGCCATGTCGGCCGGCATGATGGAGAAACTTCTACGGTTCATGGCCGAACACAAGGCCTCGGATATGTTTCTCTCGGCCGGCTCGCCGGTGCAGATCAAGTTCGACGGCGTCGCCCGTCCCGTCTCCGACCAGGCGCTCAATCCCGCCAAGGTGGAGGCCTTGATACGCGAGGTGGTGACCGACCGGCAGTGGCAGACATTCGATCTTGATCACGAGTTGAACGTCGGTTATGGCCTGCGCGAGGTCGGCAGTTTCCGCATCAACGTGTTTCGCCAGCGCGGCACGCCGGCGGCCGTGGTTCGCTACATCCCTGGCACGATCCCGACCTTGGCAAATCTGCAGTTGCCTGATTCCCTAGCCGAATTGGTTCTCGAGAAGCGCGGCCTGCTGTTGATGGTCGGCGCCACCGGGTCCGGCAAGTCGACCTCGCTTGCCGCCATGATCGACCACCGGAACGAGAACCGGCCGGGCCACATCCTCACCCTCGAGGACCCGATCGAGTTTACGTTCAGGAACAAGCGCTCGATCGTCAATCAGCGCCAGATCGGCACCGACACTGCCAACCTCGAGACTGCCCTCAAGAACGCAATGCGCCAGGCGCCCGATTGCATTCTGATCGGGGAGATCCGTGATGTCGGCGCCATGACCAATGCGCTGGCCTACGCCCAGTCCGGCCACCTCGTGCTGGCAACGCTGCATGCCAACAATGCCAATCACGCGCTGAACCGTATCATCAGTTTCTACGCTCCCGAGAATCGCCGCTCGCTGCTGTCGGACCTTGCCGCGACATTGAAGGCGATCGTCTCGCAACGACTGATCCGCTCCCGTGACGGTGGCCGTCTGCCGGCGGTCGAGATCCTGCACAACACGCGCCTGGTGTCGGATCTGATCGAGCAGGCCCGGCTGAGCGAGATCAAGGAAGCCATGGAGAAGAGTCTGGCGCCGGGATCCGTCACCTTCGACCAATCGCTCGCTCGCCTGGTGCGCGAGCAGCGGATCTCGCGCGAAGACGCGCTCGCCAACGCCGATTCGCCTACCAATCTGCTTTGGACGCTCGAGAACTCCAACGGTGAACTCGACGAATTCGGCTCCGGCCAGGGCACCGCGCCGGCGCCACTGACCGGAGCCCGTGCCACGATCGCCGGCGTCGAGTCGCCGCCGTCCCAGGCGCCCCGGAGCGGCGAAGTCAAGCCCACGGATGACGGGCGCGACCCGGCGTCGTTCTCCGATTTCCTGCTCAACGTCTGAGAGATGAGTGCCGTCACGGTCTATGGCATCGCCAATTGCGACCAGGTGCGCAAGGCACGTCGTCTGCTCGATGCGCGTGGCATCAGCTACCGATTCCACGACTTTCGTCGCGACGGTCTGAGCGAGCAAATCCTGGCCGACTGGATGCGCCACCTGCCGTGGAATGCGTTGCTCAACCGCCGCGGCCGAAGCTGGCGCGAGCTCGACGACGGCGCGCGCCGCGCGGTCGTCGACGAGCGCTCCGCCCGGGAGGCAATGCTCGAATCACCGTTGCTGATAAAGCGCCCAGTGCTGGTCGCGGGTGATCATGTGCTGGTCGGTTTCTCGACCGAGACCTATGAGCGCTGGCTGGAATCGCTGCCGCTGGCGCCCGACGCCGATGACTGACCACCCGACGCTCACGCTTTGCCAGGAGCTCATTGCACGCCGCTCGGTTACCCCCGAGGACGATGGCTGCCAGGCGATGCTCGCGACGCGTCTCGGCGACCATGGGCTGGTGTGCGAGTCGATGCGCTTCGGCGAGGTCAGCAATCTCTGGGCGCAGATGCGCGGCGAGCATGGCCCGCTACTGATCTTCGCCGGTCATACGGACGTGGTTCCCAGCGGCCCGCTCGAGCGCTGGCGCTCCGATCCCTTCCAGCCCACGATCCGCGACGGCCGCCTGTATGGAAGAGGGGCCGCCGACATGAAGTCGTCGATTGCCGCGTTCGTGGTGGCGCTCGAACAGGCGCTCGCGCAGGGTGCCCTGCGCGGCCGTGCCGCACTTTTGCTCACCTCCGACGAAGAAGGTCCGTCGGTCGACGGAACGGTCAAAGTCGTCCAGGCGCTGAGTGCGCGGGGTGTGCACGCCGACTACTGCATCGTCGGTGAACCGACGTCGGTCGGCCGGCTCGGCGACACCCTCAAGAACGGCCGTCGTGGCTCGCTGTCGGCACGTCTGGTCGTGCACGGTCAGCAAGGCCATATCGCCTACCCGCATCTGGCCGACAACCCGGTTCACCGGCTAGCACCGGCATTGGCCGAGCTGGTCGCAACGCGATGGGACGACGGCAACGCGTTCTTCCCGGCCACGACCTGGCAGGTGTCGAACATCCATGCCGGCACCGGTGCCAACAACGTCATTCCCGGCGATGTTACGGTCGATTTCAACTTTCGCTACTCGAGTTCGAGCACGGCGCAGGCGCTTCGCGAGCGCCTCGAGGCGGTCCTGATCGATCATGGTCTTCGCTTCTCGATCGACTGGCGTCTTTCCGGTGAGCCCTTTCTCACCGAACCGGGCGAACTCTCCGACGCCCTGCGCGCGTCGATCGCCGAGCATGCCGGCGTTCAGGCGGAGCTCTCGACCACGGGAGGCACCTCGGACGGGCGTTTCATAGCCAAGTGGTGCCAGCAGGTGATCGAATTCGGGCCCTGCAACGAAAGCATCCACAAGATCGACGAATTCATCGAGCTCGACGATCTGCCCCGGCTGACCAACATCTATCGCGGGGTCATCGAGCGGCTGCTACGTTGAGCCGCTCGTGAAGCCATCGTCCGTTTCGATTCTCCACCCACTCCACCGGCGATAAGCGACCCGTGGCCTTCAGCCGATATGTTCCCGATGCGGACGATCTGACATCGATGCAGACGGTCCGTGACCTGATCCGCCTTGCGGTCAGCCGGTTCGGCGCCGCCGGCCTGAGCTTCGGTCACGGCACCGACAATCCACACGACGAAGCGGTTGCATTGGTGCTATGGGCGCTCCACCTGTCCCCCGAGCGCCTGGATCCGTATCTCGATGCCCGGGTCAGTGCTGCCGAGCGGGCCCGAATAGGCATGCTCATCGATTCGCGCGTGCAGACGCGGCGACCGCTTGCCTACCTGACCGGTGAGGCCTGGCTGGGCGGGCTGCGCTTTCTCTGCGACGAGCGCGCCCTGGTGCCGCGCTCGCCAATCGTCGAGGCGCTGGACGGATCGCTGGCCGATTGGCTGGCGGCACTGCCACCTGCCGAGCCCGACTGGCCGCGAACCATCGTCGACCTCTGCACCGGTGGCGGCAGCCTGGCCATTCACGCCGCGTTGCGCTTCCCGGACGCCCAGGTCTACGCTCTCGATATCGACGCGCGGGCGCTCGAGTTGTGCGCGGCCAATGTCGCTCTGCACGGCCTGCAGAGCCGCATTCATCTCCACCGCGGCGACCTGCTCGACGCACTGCCCGCCGACATCGGCATCGATCTGCTGCTCTGCAATCCGCCCTACGTCCCCGAGGCCAGCATGGCTTCGCTGCCGCCCGAATACCGCGCCGAGCCACGCCACGCGCTGGCTGCCGGTGCGGACGGCATGGATCTGATCCGACGCCTGCTGCCGCAGGCGGCCCGGCGGCTGGGCCCGGACGGCTTGATCGTGCTCGAGGTCGGTCACGAGGCCGAGGCCCTCGAGCAGGCCTTCGACACACTGGAATTCGCATGGCTCGAAACCGAAGCGGGCGAGCGCATGCTGGCATTGCTCGATTCCGCGCGTGTCGCGCGCGCAAATCTGGTTTGAGCTCGCGGGTGCACGCATGATCCGCCTGCAGGATCTGACCGTCTCGCGCGGCGGCATCGACCTTCTCCGCGACGCGTCCACCTTGATCAATCCTGGCGACCGGCTCGCACTGATCGGGCCCAACGGCAGCGGCAAGACGACGCTGCTCAAGGTTTTGTCGGGCGAGGTATTGCCCGACCGGGGAACGCTCGAGATGCCCAGATTGCGCCTGAGCGTGCTCGAGCAGGTCAGCCCCGCCGGCGAGAACCCTGCCTGGCGCCATGTGCTGAGCGCCGACGATGCTCTCGAGCGCGCGCGAGACGAGCTGACGACCGCCGAGACCGGCACGGACGGCATGGCGATCGCCCAGGCGCATGATGCCTGGCAACAGGCCGGTGGCAGTGACGCCGAACCGCGCGCGCGCGCACTGCTCGCCGGGCTCGGTTTCGAGGGCGACATGGCAGACAGACCTGTCGACGCCTTGTCGGGCGGCTGGCGCATGCGCCTGAATCTGGCCCGCGCGTTGTTCCGGCCGTCGGACCTGCTGCTTCTGGACGAGCCGACCAATCACCTCGATCTCGACGCCATCCTCTGGCTGGAGCAGCGCTTGCGCCGCCTGGAAAGCACCCTGATCGTGGTGTCTCACGATCGCGACTTTCTCGATGCGGTCGTCAATGGCACCTTGTCGATCGAAGGTCAATCGTTGATTCGCTATCGAGGCGGCTACTCGGCGTGCGAACACCAGCGGGCCGAGCGTCTGAGCGGGCAGTTGCGCCAGGATGCCCAGGTCGAGCGGGAGAAGCAGCGTCTGCAGGGCTTCATCGACCGCTTTCGCGCTCAGGCGACCAAGGCCCGGCAGGTGCAGAGCCGACTGAAGGCCATGCAGAGGCTGCCGGCAATCGCGCCCCTGGCGGCGCGTCGACGGCTGCAACTTGGCTTTGCGGCGGTTGGCGACATGCCCAATCCGGTCATGCGCGTCGAAGACCTCTCGGCCGGCTATGGCGACACGCCCGTGCTCGAGCATGTCGGGCTGACCATAGAGCGCGGCGCCCGCGTCGGCCTGCTGGGTCGCAACGGTCACGGCAAGACGACCCTCGTGCGCACCTTGATCGGCGAACTGCCGGCCCTGGCGGGCCGGTTCACGCGCGCCCCGAGTCTGCGCGTCGGCTATTTCGCGCAGGATGCCATCGACCGGCTGCCTGGCCAGCTTTCGCCACTGGAACTGATGCGCGCGCTCAGCCAGCGTCTGAAGGGCCAACCGGACCCAGACGGGGCGCTGCGCGACTGGCTCGGCCGCTTCGGTTTTCGCGACGACGACGCACTGCGCGCCTGCGGGCCGATGTCCGGCGGCGAGAAGGCACGGCTGGTACTGGCCCAGACCCTCTGGCAGGCACCACAACTGCTGGTGCTCGACGAGCCCACCAACCACCTCGATGCAGATACCCGCGATGCCTTGACCGAGGCCCTGCTCGAATTCGACGGCGTGCTGCTGCTGGTGTCACACGACCGCCATCTTCTGGCGACCTGCGTCGACCGGTTCGTGCTGGTGGCCGACGGCCGGGCCAGCGAATTCGACGGCGACCTGGCCGACTACGCACAGTGGCTGCAGCAGCGCCCGGCCCGAGCGATGCAGCGCCCGTCCCCGGATGATGCCGCCGATGCCGGATCGCGGCGTGAACGCCGGCGCGAGTCGGCCGCGCAGCGCGAGAAGCTCGCCCAGGCGCTCAGGCCCCTGAAAAAAGAAATGGCCAAGCTCGATGGCGACATGGCCAGACTCCAGCAGGAGCTGTCGGCTCTCGATGCGCGTCTGGCGGATCCGGTCTTCTATCATGACGGCAACCAGGCCGATCAGGTGCTGCAGGACCGGGCGCGCCTGGCGGCCCGGCTCGATGAACTGGAGCAACGTTGGCTGGCCAACGCGGAACGTCAGGAGCGCATTTCAGCGAGCGAAAACGGCTGACGGGGTCCCGAACGAAGGCGCTTGCGACCCTCCGGAGGGCCGGCGCCGGGGGTTTCAACCTGATAGACTCGATTGATTCCAGACCTTGCCAACCGAGAGCAAATCGATGTTGATCGCAGTCGTGGGCAGCGGTGTGATGGGCCGTGGTATCGCACAAATCCATGCCTTGGCGGGCCACGAGGTCCTGCTGCACGACGCCCGCCCAGAGGCAATTCAGGCTGCGCGCGAACATCTCGGCGCGATGCTCGAGCGGCTGGTCGACAAGGGCCGGCTGACTCAGGAGCACGCCCAGTCCTGTCTGTCGCGCGTGCACGCCTGCCCGAGCATCGCCGGACTCGCCGATGTCGAACTGGTGATCGAGGCGATCGCCGAGGATCTGCCGGCCAAACGGGCACTGTTCACCAGACTCGAAGATGTCGTCGGTGAGGACACCATCCTGGCGACCAACACCTCGTCGCTTTCGGTCACCGCCATTGCCTCGGCCTGCCGGCTTCCGAACCGGGTCGTCGGCCTGCACTACTTTAATCCGGTGCCGCTGATGAAGGTCGTGGAGGTGGTCCGCGGCATGCGTTCCGACCCCGCGATCATCGAGCGCCTCTGCGAGTTGTCGACCCAGGTCGGTCACCGGGCCGTGGTGGCGGCCGACACACCCGGCTTCATCGTCAACCACGCCGGGCGCGGCTACACGACCGAGGCTTTGCGCATCATTGCCGAAGGCGTCGCCGAGCACGCCGAGGTCGACCGCATCCTGCGAGAGCAGGTTCAGTTCGAGGGCCGCGGGTTCCCGATGGGGCCGTTCGAGCTTCTGGATCTGACCGGCCTGGATGTCTCGCATCCGGTGATGCTCTCGATCTTCGAACAGTTCTATGGCGAGCCGCGCTTTCGCCCCTCGCCATTGGCCGCGCAACGCGTGGCCGCGGGCCTGTTCGGCCGCAAGTCCGGCGAAGGTTTCTATCCCTATCAGGGCGGCCGGCGCTCGACCGAGGACGCGGGCGAGCCGGCACCCGCCGCCCTGCCCCCGGTGCGCGTCTGGGTTGCGCCCGGCGAGGCCTGTGAGTCGCTACGCGCCACCGCCGATGCCCTTGGTGCCCTGGTTAGCACGGGCGCCGCGCCGGGTGAACAGGACATCATCCTGTTGGCACCACTCGGCCACGACCTGAGCACTGCCTGCGTGGGCTTCGACCCCACCCGCTGCGTGGCGATCGATACGCTGTTCCCCTTCGAACACAAGAGTTGCCGTCGGCGCGTGCTGATGCGCTCTCCCGCCACCGACCCGGCGATCAGTCAATCCGTGGCGAGCCTGTTCGCCGCCGACGGCGCGCGCATCTCGATGCTGCGCGATTCGGCCGGTTTCGTGGCGCAACGCGTGATCGCCATGATCGTCGCCATCGGTTGCGAAATCGCCCAGCAACGAATCGCGTCGGCCGCCGATGTCGATGAAGCCGTCCGTATCGGTCTCGGTTATCCGCTCGGACCGATCGCCATGGGCGATGCGTTGGGCCCGGCGCGCATTGACCGGCTGCTCGCCAATATCCATGCGGTCACGGACGACCCGCGCTACCGTCCCTCTTTGTGGGTGCGGCGGCGCGCGGCACTGGGCCTGAGTCTGTTCCAGGAGGACTGAATGTCGGCAACGAATCCCGCCAGCGGCAGCGAGACCGAGAAATTCTCGGGCACGATGCCCGTCGCCGAGCGCCAGCGCTTCGACGAGAACGCGCTCACCGCTTATCTGAGCGAGCACGTCGATGGTTTTAAGGGCCCGCTGACCGTACGCCAGTTTCGCGGTGGCCAGTCCAATCCGACCTTCCGCCTCGAGACGCCGGGTCGCCACTACGTGATGCGCAGCAAGCCGGGTCCGGTCGCCAAGCTGTTGCCCTCCGCCCATGCGATCGAGCGCGAATACCGCCTGCTCAGCGCACTTGCCGACACCGACGTGCCGACGGCCAAGGTGTACGCACTCTGCGAGGACGAATCGGTCATCGGCCGGGCGTTCTACATCATGGAGTGCGTCGATGGCCGCATCCTCTGGGACCAGCACCTGCCCGACATGACACCGGCGCAGCGCGCGGACATCTACGACGAGATGAACCGCGTGATCGCCACCTTGCACCAGGTCGACGTCGAGGCGGTGGGCCTCGGCGACTTCGGCCGCCCGGGCAATTATTTCGCGCGCCAGATCGGGCGCTGGTCCAAGCAGTACCTGGCCTCCGAGACCGAACCGATCGACGCCATGCATCAGCTGATCGCCTGGCTGCCCGAACACATTCCGGACAGCGAAGGCTCCTCGATCGTGCACGGCGACTACAGGCTGGACAACATGGTCTTTCACCCGACCGAACCCCGAGTGCTCGCCGTGCTCGACTGGGAGCTGGCCACCATCGGACATCCGCTGGCCGACTTCTCTTACAACTGCATGAGCTGGCACATCGCGCCCGGCAAGTTCCGAGGCATCGCCGGACTCGACCACGCGTCGCTGGGCATTCCCAGTGAGCAGGATTACATCGCCGCGTATTGCCGCCGCACAGGCCGCGAGGGCATCGAGCACTGGGACTTCTACATCGCCTACAACATGTTCCGCCTGGCAGCGATTCTGCAGGGCATCGCCAAGCGCGTGCTCGACGGAACCGCCGCCAGCGACCGCGGCGCCGAAGCCGGCGAACGTGCAAGACCACTGGCCGAGCAGGCATGGCAGATCGTCCAACGCATTGCCTGAGCGGGCCGCGCTCAACCGACACCCGATTTCACAAAGGAGACCCCCGAGATGGATTTCAACTACTCGCCTCGCTGCCAGGAACTGCGTGAGCGCCTGCTGGCGTTCATGGACCAGCACATCTATCCGAACGAGCACCGCTTCCACGACGAGGTCGAGGCCAATCGCAAGGCCGGCGATCCCTGGCAGGTCGTCTCGGTCATCGAGGAGTTGAAACCGAAGGCGCGTGAGGCGGGCCTCTGGAACCTGTTCTTGCCGTTCTCGGAGCGAGTTCCCGAGGGACTCTCAAACACCGACTATGCGCCGCTCTGCGAGATCATGGGCCGGGTGCATTGGGCCGCGGAGGTCTTCAATTGCTCGGCACCCGATACCGGCAACATGGAAACCTTCGAGCGCTACGCCAGCGAGCCGCTCAAGCGCCGGTGGCTCGACCCGCTCCTGCGTGGCGAGATCCGCTCGGCATTCGCCATGACCGAGCCGGACGTGGCCTCGTCGGACGCCACGAACATCCAGTCCCGCATCGTCCGCGACGGCGACGAGTACGTGATCAACGGGCGCAAGTGGTGGACCTCCGGCATCGGCCACCCGAAATGCGAAGTCATCATCTTCATGGGCAAGACCAACCCCGATGCCGGCCGGCATGAACAACAGTCGATGATCATCGTGCCGCGCGACACGCCGGGCGTGAACGTGATCCGTCCGCTGACCGTGTACGGCTACGACGATGCACCGCACGGTCACTGCGAGGTCGAGTTCAAGGACGTCCGTGTACCGGTCGAGAACATCCTTCTGGGCGAGGGCCGCGGCTTCGAAATCGCCCAAGGTCGACTCGGACCGGGTCGCATCCATCACTGCATGCGCTCGATCGGTGCCGCGGAGCGCGCGCTCGAATTCATGTGCCGCCGGCTCAGCGAGCGCGTCGCCTTCGGTCGCCCGATCTCCCAGCAGTCCGTCTGGCACGAGCGTATCGCCGACTCGCGCTGCATGATCGACCAGGCCCGCCTGCTGACCTTGCGCGCCGCCTACATGATGGATACCGTCGGCAACAAGGTGGCGCGCTCGGAGATCGCAATGATCAAGGTCGTCGCGCCGAACATGGCGTGCCAGATCGCCGACTGGGCGGTCCAGGCGCACGGCGGCGGCGGCGTCAGCGGCGACTTCCCATTGGCCAGCATCTGGGCGCACCAGCGTACCCTGCGCTTTGCCGACGGCCCGGACGAGGTCCACCGCAATGCGATTGCCAAGCTCGAACTCGGTCGTCAGAGCAAGGTGCCCGGCGCGACGGACCGCGTCGAGATGCCGATCACCCGGGGATCCTGAACGTGATCGATCTGTACACAAGGCCCGAAGCAGAAGGCCAGAAGGTTCAGATCATGCTCGAGGAGTGTGGTCTGGCGTACGCGATTCATCTGTTGAATCCCTCGCCTGACCACGACCTGCCGCATCGCTATCTCGCGATCTGTCCCGATCAACGATCGCCCGCCATCGTCGATCACGACAGCACCGATGGACGGCCGCTGCCGGTCGCGCACTCGATCGCCATCCTGATCTATCTGGCCGGCAAAACCGGTCGCTTCCTGCCGAAGTCCGATCGCGATCGCTTCAAGATGCTCGAGTGGCTGGCCTGGAGCGCAACCCTTGCTACCCGCCCGCAGTCCGAACTGCTCGACAACGGGGTGGCGGCCGGTGATCCACTGCTGTCCGTGCTCGACGCCCAGCTAGGCCGCACCCGGGCGTTCGTCGCGGGGCGCCAGTACACCGCGGCCGACATCGCGATCGGCGCCGATTGCTTGGGCATCTGCAGCGAACCGGCCGGCTTTTCGGCCTATCCGAACCTGCAGCGATGGCTTGAGGCGATTCAGGCGCGTCCAGCCGTCAAACGCGCCATGACCACCATGCACGACGGAGAACGCCGGGCCCGGGCGACCGATCACCTGGAGTCAAGGATACGGGACGGAACCGTCTAGTATCGTGGGCCCGAAACTCGCTGCACGAGTACGCGCCTGGCGAGCGCGCTTGTAGTGACCGCGAACAGTGACCGCGAACTTCGGGCTCGAGACACGATGAGACCGGCAAGCCTATCGAGGCCGAGGTCGACGTGCGGCCGTGCCGGCCGGCGGGGCAACCGGGATCACCGCGGGCTAGCGGCTACTGAACCGGTCCTTTGCGTGCGGCCGGCATCGGAAACGCCATGACCTCGATGCCCTCGTCGGCCAGGGCGCGTGCGTCCTCGGCAGTGGCCTGGCCGCGAATTCCGCGTTCAGGAGACTCACGATAGTGGATGCGCCGTGCCTCTTCCGCAAACCGCTCGCCGACGTCCTCGGTGTGCTTCTGGATGTGATCGACCATCTTCAGCCACATCGTTTGCAGTTGAGCAGCAGTCGGCTGCGCCATCGGCTGTCGTTGGGGGTCCGGAGCCGGGGCGCCTTGCTGTCCGGCCGACAGGTTCAGGCGCGGCGCCGATGGCAGACGCCGTACCTTGGTGCTGTCGCACAAGGGACAACCAAGCAAGCCATCGCGCGCCTGCTGATCGAAAGCCTCTGTCGAGGCAAACCAGCCCTCGAAGGCGTGACCATGCTCACACTCGAGATTGAATACTTTCATATGCGTAGTTTAGGGCCAATTCGGCCGCCGACGAGCCGCGGCACCGGGCATCCGTGCCCAACCTGTATATTGGGGCGCGGCAGGCGACCACAAGCACGCCGATAATGAACCTCACTCTCGCATCGTCCCGATTCCCGCGGACGAGACGCCCTTCCTGCCGGCCCGTGCCGGCCGCCAGACGGCGGTCATTCGCCGGCGCGGGCGGCTCGCCGACTTCCCATCGCACCAGGCGCCCCGACCGTTCATGACCTCGAAAGCCCCCGAATCCATCGATGCAGTCGGCCTGTTGGCGCGTGAGCACGAGTTCGACACCATCATCGATGCGCGCAGCCCAGGGGAGTTCGCTCACGACCACATTCCGGGTGCGATCAACCTGCCCGTACTGAACGACGCCGAACGAGCCCTGGTCGGAACGATCAACGCCGAGCGCTCCGCGTTCGAAGCGCACAGAACAGGCGCTCGCCTCGTGAGCGCCAATATCTCACGCATCCTGGACGGCCCGTTGGCCCACCAGTCGCGCGAGTGGCGCCCCCTGGTCTATTGTTGGCGAGGTGGACAGCGTTCGGGCTCGCTCGCGACGGTACTGGCGCGCATCGGTTGGCGAACCCATCTTCTCGAGGGCGGTTACAAGGCTTGGCGCCGGACCATGCTCCTGGCCATGACCGAACATCTCGAGCCTTTGCGATTCATCGTTCTGGCGGGCCGGACCGGCTCGGGCAAGAGCCGCGTCCTCGACCGGCTGTCGGCAGGCGGCGCACAAGTCCTCGACCTCGAAGCGCTGGCGAGTCACCGAGGATCAGTGCTCGGCCTCGGACCTGGCGCAGTGCAACCGACGCAGAAGGGGTTCGAATCTCGGCTTTGGTCCAGAGTTCGTGAACTGTCGCCGGACCGGCCGGTCTGGGTCGAATCGGAAAGCCGCAAGATCGGCGCGGTTCACTTGCCCGAAACGCTGATATCCCGGATGCGCGCATCACCCTGCGCGGTTCTCGAAGTACCCGCCGAGCAGCGTGCGGCATTGCTGCTCGAAGACTACGCCCACCTGATCGCCGCACCCGACGAATTGAAGCGCCTATTGGAGCCGTTGCACCGCCTGCATGGTCACGCCGTGCTCGAACACTGGTTTACTCTGATCGACGCACGACGTTGGCACGAATTCGTGATTCGGCTTCTCAACGATCACTACGATCCCGCCTACGACCGCTCGATGGCACGAAATTATTTGAGCGACGACAACCGCCGCACGACCATCGCAGCGCGCTCACATCAAGACACGAACACCATGCTGACCGAACTGGCCAGCGAGGTTCTGTCGCGCGAAGCCGAATTGACGCCGGGCTAGTGTCGTTTGTCCGAAGCTAGCGGTCAGCACAAGGGCGTGGCTCGCGCCCGCCCTATTCTTGCCGCGAACTGCGGCCTCGACTTGCCGCGAACTGCGGCCTCGAGACACGGTTGCGCTGTTTTCTGAGGCGCCGCCGATCCTCTGACGGAGCGATCAAGCCCGGCGATCGGAGCGGCGGTCGCGCGGGCGGCCCGGGCGAACGAGGAGCCGCGTTCGCCCGTCGCGTCAGTTCCGTGCGTCGGCCGGCGCAACACGTTCGAGGTGGCGCTCGATGCGCATGCCCGCGGCCACCGAGTCCAGATAGGCCTCCGACACCGCACCACCGGTCAGTCCTGCTTGCTGAGATGCCACCTGCTTGGCGGCATCCGCCACGGCGTCGGCGCTTGCCGGCTCGACCGCCTGCAGCTCGACGATCAGGTAGCCTCGCTCACCCAACCCTTGGCCGATCCACGTCGGCAAGCCTTCGGCCGGCGCGGCGAAGACCTGCCGCGCCACATCGGGGGGGAGCCCCGAATTCTCGCGCGTGCGCGTCTGCGCTTCCCCGAAAGTGTGGTCCTCGGGCAGTTTGCCCGCCTTGATGCTGGCGAGCGCGCTGGCGCCGGCATCACGAGCCAGGCGTGCCGCTTCACTGGCGCGGACCGCTGCGCTTGCCTCGGCCTCGACCTGCTCGAACGGCCGAACGACGCTGGGCATATGATCGAGCACGCGAGCCGACACGAGCGTGTTGTCGCCCAGATCGATGGCCTCGATGTTCGTGCGATCCTTGATCGCGCGCGGATCGAACAGCGCCCGAAGCAAGCGCGCGTTCGAAAGCACCGCGGCGTCGCCACTCGCGTTGCCACCACTGCGCTCGAGGCGCTCCACGGTCTGCACTTGCAGACCGGCTTTGTCGGCAGCCGCGGCGAGGCTGTCAGGTTGCTCGTAGACCGTGTTCGTGAAGGTCTCGGCCAGATCGAGAAAACGCTGGCGCGCCTTCTGCGTGCGAATCGCGCTGACGACTTCGTCGCGCACCTCGGCTAGCGGCCTTTGCTGCTCGGCGCGCGAATCGGTGACTTCGATCAGATGGAATCCGAATTCGCTGCGAACAGGCTCGCTGAGCTTGCCCACCGGCAGATCGAAGGCCGCATCGGCGAATGGCTTGACCATGGTCTGGCGATCGAACCAGCCAAGATCACCACCATTGGCTGCAGAGCCCGGATCCTGCGACTCGGTCTTGGCCACCTCTTCGAAGGCCTCGCCTGCGGCCAGCCTCGCGCGGATCGCCTCGATCTTCTTGCGAGCGGCGTCGACCTCGGCTTCGCTTGCGCCTTCGGCCACGGTCACCAGGATGTGGCGCGCCTTGCGCTGCGCCTCTTGCACATAACGCGCGCGATTGTTTTCGTAGTATTCCTTGATCTCGGCGTCCGATACCTCGACCGTCTTGGCGAGCGCAGCCTGGCTCAAGATCAAGTACTCGGCCTTGACCGCCTCAGCGGAGCGAAAACGCTCCTTGTTTTCTTCGTAGTACTTACGCGCGGCCGCATCGTCGACCGAAACCTTTTCGATGAAGTCGGCCGGATCGAGATTCATGGTACGAAACCGCCGCTTCTCGAGTTGCTCGGCGGCCAGACGATCGGCGACCTTGGACGGAACGAACGCGCTCTCGGCTATCACGCGCGGAATCATCTGCAACGCGAGGTCGACTCGTAGGCGACTTTCGAACGCGAGTTCGTTTTGACCCTGCGCTGCCAACAATGAACGGTAGCGCTCCGGATCGAACGCACCCGACTCGTTCTGGAATTGCGGCACGCGCTGTATCTCGGCGCGCAAGGCCTCATCGGGAACGGCGATTTGACTCTCGTTGGCATGCAGCGCAAGCACGCGCTGATCGATGAGTCCGTCGAGCAGCTCCTCGCGCGCGCGTGCCGTGTCGAACATCGCGGGATCGAAACGGTCACCGAGAATGCGACGAAAGTTCTCGATCTGCGCACGGCGAACTTCGTTGAATTCCTGCACCGTTATCGGCGAGTCTTCGACGACGGCGACCGCATTGTCACCGACGAAAAAGCGGTCGTAACCGGAGATGCCAAAGAACGCGAACGCCGGGAAGATCAACAGAACCAGAACGAACATCAGTACGCGCTGATTGTTGCGAATCACATCGAACATGGCTCAGTCCAGCATCGGCACCGGCGGTCGTTGATCGGCACGACGGTGAAGCCGAAAAAACAAAGGGCGAACCGCATGTTCGCCCTTCAGGTGTTGGCGGAGTGGACGGGACTCGAACCCGCGACCCCCGGCGTGACAGGCCGGTATTCTAACCAACTGAACTACCACTCCAATCTAAGCTTGCTCGCTGCCGAGGATGGTGGGTGCTGAGAGGTTCGAACTCCCGACCTACGCCTTGTAAGGGCGCCGCTCTACCAGCTGAGCTAAGCACCCGACAGCGATCCATCAAGGACAGCAGCGCGAAATTATAATCAAATAATTGTCGCGCTGCAAAACGACTCAGTTCAGCGCATCTTTGAGCGCCTTGCCCGGGGTGAACTTGGGCACGTTGGCAGCCGCGATATTGATCTCGGCGCCCGTCTGCGGGTTGCGTCCGGTACGTGCTGCGCGTTGACTCACCTTGAAGGTTCCGAAACCAACGACCGTCACGGCATCGCCTTTCTTCAATGAACGGGTGATGCCTTCAACGACGGCATCGAGTGCCCGTCCGGCCGACGCTTTGGATATGTCGGCCTCTTCGGCGATGAAGTCGATCAGTTCGGTCTTGTTCACGCGGGTTACCCTCCGGATATTCGATTTATGTTCAGGTGGCGGGCGAGACGACACCCGGTTCTGCTGATTAGCGCCGTGACGCACCCGAATTCGAAACGGGAGAAGACATGCGGCGACCACTCGTTCATGGCGCTTCCTGCCGACCGACTCGAACCACGCGAGGGTCGACGAAAGAAACGCAGCCGTGCACTTTAATCGCTGCGATTCCCGGGTGTCAAGGCAAGTCCCAAGGGCCTGTTGATCCGTGTTGCAAGCTCTTGCATGCGCGGCTCGCAACCGGTCCGCCCCATGCACGGCAAGCCCGAGCGCTCACCACCGGGCGAAGCCCGCAACAAGATGGGCAACGACACTCATGAAAGACGAGGCGCCGGCGCGGACCGAGGTGATCGGCCAGCGTCGGCGCCATGACCTGCTGCGATCACTCAGTGCGCGATCACGTCTTTCTCGGACTTCTGTCCGGCCTTGTCCGAAGGCACCGGCGCCGAGGCGGCGTTCTCGTCGAGCGGCTCGGGCGCCCGCTCCAACGCCACCTCGAGAACACGATCGATCCACTTGACCGGAATGATTTCGAGCTTGTTCTTGACGTTGTCCGGAATCTCGGCGAGATCCTTGACGTTCTCCTCGGGAATCAGAACGGTCTTGATGTTGCCCCGATGCGCAGCAAGCAGTTTCTCCTTGAGCCCACCGATCGGCAACACCTCGCCACGCAGGGTGATCTCGCCGGTCATGGCGACATCACCGCGCACCGGGATGTTGGTCAGAATCGAAACCAACGCGGTCGTCATCGCGATACCCGCACTCGGACCGTCCTTTGGCGTGGCCCCCTCGGGCACATGAACGTGGATGTCGTTCTTCTCGTAGAAATCGGGGGAAATACCCAGGCGGGCCGCCCGGCGACGCACGACGGTCATGGCCGCCTGGATCGACTCCTGCATGACGTCACCAAGCTTGCCCGTGCTCAGCGTCTTGCCCTTGCCGGGTACCGCGACCGCCTCGATCGTGAGCAATTCGCCACCGAATTCAGTCCAGGCGAGGCCAGTGACCTGACCGATCTGATTGCGGTCTTTCTCTGCCATGCCGAAGCTGAACCGACGCACACCGAGGAACTTGTCGAGGGTCTTGGGCGTAACCACGACCTTCTTGCGAGACGAGGCCAGCAACAACGACTTGACGACCTTGCGACAGATCTTGCCGATCTCGCGCTCGAGTGCACGCACGCCTGCCTCGCGCGTGTAATAGCGAATCACGTCGCGGATGGCCGCTTCGTTCAACGAGATCTCGTCCTCCTGCAGGCCGTTGTTCCCGCGCTGCTTGGGCAGCAGATAACGCTGCGCGATGTTCACCTTCTCATCCTCGGTATAGCCGGACAGCCGAATCACTTCGAGGCGGTCAAGCAAGGCCGGCGGGATGTTCAAGGTGTTGGCGGTCGCGACGAACATGACATCGGACAGGTCGTATTCGACCTCGACGTAGTGATCGACGAAGGTGCTGTTTTGCTCGGGATCGAGAACCTCGAGGAGCGCGCTCGACGGGTCGCCACGGAAATCCATCCCCATCTTGTCGACCTCGTCGAGCAAGAACAGCGGGTTGCGAACACCGACGCGGGTCAGGTTCTGCAGGATCTTGCCCGGCATCGAACCGATGTAGGTGCGGCGATGCCCGCGGATCTCGGCCTCGTCGCGAACGCCGCCGAGAGCCATGCGCACGAACTTGCGATTGGTGGCGCGCGCGATCGACTGCCCGAGCGAGGTCTTGCCCACGCCCGGCGGCCCGACCAGACACAGGATCGGCGCTTTCAAGCGATCGACGCGCTGCTGAACGGCAAGGTACTCGATGATCCGCTCCTTGACCTTCTCGAGACCATAGTGATCTTCGTCGAGCACCTCTTCGGCGCGCGCAAGATCATTGGCGACCTTGCTCTTCTTGCGCCAAGGCAAACCAACCAGGGTGTCGATGTAGTTCCGTACCACCGTGGCTTCGGCCGACATGGGTGACATCAGCTTGAGCTTCTTGAGTTCGGAATCGGCCTTCTTGCGCGCCTCTTTGGGCATGCGTGCGGCCGCGATCTTCTTCTCCAGCTCCTCGATGTCGGCACCGTCTTCGCCCTCGCCGAGTTCCTTCTGAATCGCCTTGACCTGCTCGTTCAGGTAGTACTCGCGCTGGCTCTTCTCCATCTGGCGCTTGACGCGACCACGGATGCGCTTCTCGACCTGGAGGATGTCGAGCTCGGTCTCGATCTGCGCGAGCAACCGCTCGAGACGCTCGGCCACCGAGGAGGTCTCGAGTATCGTCTGCTTCTGTTCGATCTTGATCGGAAGATGGGCCGCAATCGTGTCGGCGAGACGGCTGTTGTCCTCGATGCCGTTGAGTGAAGCGAGGATCTCCGGCGGAATCTTCTTGTTCAACTTCACGTACTGATCGAACTGCGCCAGGATCGTGCGGCGCATGGCTTCGACCTCGGCCGTGTCGCGATCCGATTCCTCGATCAGTTCTACTTCGGCCGTGAAGTGCGCATCACCGTCGGTGATGTCGGTCAAGCGGGCGCGCTGCCCACCCTCGACCAACACCTTGACGGTGCCATCGGGCAACTTGAGCATCTGCAGAATGTTGGACAGACAGCCGATCTCGTAGATGTCCTCGGCGCTCGGGTCGTCATTGGAAGCGTTCTTCTGTGCGGCCAGCGCAATCTGCTTGCCCGCCTCCATTGCGCTCTCGAGCGCCTTGATCGACTTGGCGCGCCCGACGAACAAGGGGATCACCATATGGGGGAACACCACCACGTCGCGCAAGGGCAGCAGCGGAAGCGTCAGCGAGGATTCGGTCATTACGGGCTCCGGATTGGGGCGCGGGAAAGCTTGGAATTTATGATCTGGGGGCATCGCACCCGATTGTCAAGCCCCCATATGGCCAAGTTCGTCGCTCGGGGGCTCGTTCGCAGGATACGCCGATTGCCAAAGGGCACAGGATCTACCCGGCCGTTCCAGTGGCATTGACCCGACAGCATCGTCCGGGCGGCGCGTCAGCGGGTTTCGACGGCAGCGACCGATATCCGCGGCCCTCGACGCGGCTGCAGCGGCAGTCCGACAGGCGCGAAATGCAACTGTCGGAATCAGTGCTCGTCGCGCACGGCAGGATCTCGAAGGCCGGCACTTCGCCCCGAAGATGCAGACCACACAAAGAACCAAACGCGCCTGAAGGCGCGTTTCGAGCCACGAAATCGAAGCCGTCGGTGCGGTCAGTTCGCGCCGCCGCCACCACCCGAGACCTTGGGGATCTCGGCGTAGATGACCAGCGGCCGCCCCTCACCCGTGACCGCACGCTCGTCGACGACGACCTTCTGGACGTTCTCGAGGCTGGGCAGCTCGAACATGGTGTCGAGCAGGGCCTGCTCGAGAATGGAGCGCAATCCGCGCGCGCCGGTGTTGCGCTTCAATGCCTTGCGGGCAATGGCCTGCAACGCGGACGGCCGGACCTCGAGTTCGACACCCTCCATTTCGAACAGACTCTGGTACTGCTTGATGAGCGCGTTCTTGGGTTCGATCAGGATCTTGACGAGTGCCTCTTCGTCGAGTTCGTTGAGCGTGGCGATGACCGGTAACCGCCCGACCAGCTCCGGAATGAGGCCGAACTTGATCAGGTCGTCGGGCTCGACGTCATGAAGCAACTGGCCCACCGTGCGGTCATTCTGGCTGCGCACCTGCGCCCCGAAACCGATGCCCGAACGCTCCGAGCGATCGCGAATGATCTTCTCGAGGCCGTCGAACGCGCCACCGCAGATGAACAGGATGTTCGTTGTGTCGATCTGCACGAAGTCTTGGTTCGGGTGCTTGCGGCCCCCTTGCGGAGGAACCGACGCGACCGTACCTTCGATGAGCTTGAGCAGGGCCTGCTGCACGCCCTCGCCCGAGACGTCGCGCGTGATCGACGGGTTGTCGGACTTGCGCGAGATCTTGTCGATCTCATCGAGATAGACGATGCCGTTGCGGGCCTTCTCGACCTCGTAATTGCAGTTCTGCAGCAGCTTCTGGATGATGTTCTCGACATCCTCACCAACGTAGCCGGCCTCGGTCAGCGTGGTCGCGTCGGCAATGACGAACGGAACGTTCAGAAGGCGCGCGAGCGTCTGGGCGAGCAGGGTCTTGCCCGAACCGGTTGGACCGACCAGCAGGATGTTCGACTTCGAGAGCTCGACTTCATCCTTGCCGCCGCGATGCCGCAAACGCTTGTAGTGGTTGTAGACCGCCACCGCGAGGATGCGCTTGGCAGCCTCCTGCCCGATCACGAAGTTGTCGAGGATCGACCGGATCTCGGCCGGGGTGGGCAGACCGCCGCCGGCACCGGCGGTGCCGCTCTCGGCCGAGGCCTCGTCACGAATGATGTCGTTGCACAGCTCGATGCATTCGTCGCAGATGAATACCGATGGCCCAGCGATGAGCTTGCGCACCTCGTGCTGGTTCTTGCCACAGAACGAGCAGTAGAGAACCTTCTCGCTGGAGCCCTTTTTTTCCGACATGAGAATCCTTCAGCGGCCCGGCGCTCGACCGGCCGGGTTGGGCCGGGCGCTTGGCGGCCGAAGCGATCAGACGGCCTGTCCCCGGCTCTGGAGAACCTGGTCGATGATACCGTAGTTCTGGGCATCCTCGGACGACATGAAGCGGTCCCGATCCGTGTCCTGCGCAACAGTTTCGACCGGTTGGCCGGTGACATCGGAAAGGATGCGATTCAGGCGCTCGCGGGTATAGAGGATCTCGCGCGCGTGGATCTCGATATCGGAAGCCTGCCCCTGGGCGCCACCCGAGGGCTGGTGGATCATGATTCGGGCGTTGGGCAGCGCGTAGCGTTTGCCCTTGGCGCCCGCCGCCAGCAGGAACGCGCCCATGCTCGCCGCCAAACCCATGCACAACGTGCTGACATCGGGCTTCACGAATTGCATCGTGTCGTAGATGGCGAGGCCGGCCGAAACCGAGCCGCCCGGCGAATTGATGTACAGAGAGACATCCTTGTCGGGGTTTTCCGACTCGAGGAACAGCAGCTGCGCGACCACCAGGTTGGCCGAGACGTCCATCACCGGGCCGAGCAGAAAAATGACTCTTTCGCGCAACAACCGTGAGTAGATGTCGTAGGCGCGCTCGCCGCGGCCGCTTTGCTCGATGACGATCGGCACCATGCCGATGGCCTGCGGCGACTGGTAGGTCGAGGCGCGCGTGGCATCGAGATGGGCGTTGACGAGATCCTCGATCAGGCTGTTACGAGTCATGAAGGCTCCGGAGCATCAGTGTGCGCCCGCTTTGCTTTGCGGACGCTTCGGACGAACGAAAACGGCGTGGCCCTGGCCACGCCCGTTGTGAACAATGGTGACTCGCGCCGGCTGACCCGGTCAACCGCCGCTCATCAATTCGTCGAAGGCGAGGGATTCATCCTCGACCTTGGCGTTCTCGAGCACCCAGTCGACCACGTTCTGCTCGATGACCATGGCCTCGATCTCGGCAAGCCGCTCGCGACTGCTGAAATAGTGGCGAACGACCTCGGCCGGGTTTTCGTAGGCCTGGGCGAACTCTTCGATCAGCGCGCGGAGCTGGTCCGGCTTGGCATTCAAGGACTGATTCTTGACGATCTCGGCCACGATCAGACCCAGACGGACCCGTTGCTGGGCCTGCTCGACGAACATGTCGTCGGGGATCGGCAGGTCGTCGACCTTCATGCCGCGCGCCTGCATGTCGGCCTTGGCGCGCTCGATCAACGCCTGGCGCTCGTTGTCGACGAGGGCCTTGGGAAGCTCGAACGCAACCGACTCGCGCAGGGCCTCCATGACCGAATTCTTGGTGCGCGCGCGCAGGCGCTGTTTGACCTCGCGCTCGAGGTTGGCCTTGATGTCGGCACGCATCGTATCGAGCGACCCATCGGCGACGCCGAGCGTCTTGGCGAAGGCCTCGTCCACCTCCGGGAGCCTGGGTGCCTCCACCTGCTTGACCGTGACTTCGAACTCGGCCGTCTTGCCGGCCAGCTCGGTGGCGGTGTAGTCGGCGGGAAACGCTACCGGGAACGTACCGGTGTCACCGACGGACTTGCCGCGCACGCCGGCTTCGAAATCCGCCAGCATCCGGCCTTCGCCGAGCACGAAGGGGAAGTCGTTCGCGGTACCGCCTTCGAAGGCCTCGCCGTCGAGTCGACCGACGAAATCGATGGTGACCCGGTCGTCGTCCTGGGCGGCCCGATCGGCCGGCTCCCACTGCACGCGCTGCTTGCGCAGGATGTCGATGGTGCGATCGATCTCGGCATCGCCGACCTCGCAGCTCGCACGCTTGACCTCGAGCGCACCGGCCTCCAGCGCAGGCACCTCGGGGTAGACCTCGAAGATGGCGGTAAAGCCCATTTCGCCATCGGCGGGGTCGTCGCGCTTCTCGATGCTGGGCTGACCGGCGACCCGCAGATCGTGCTCCCGAACGGCATCGCCGAACGCCTGCGTGACCGCGTCCCCGAGCACCTCGGCATTGACCTGCGCGCCATAGCTGCGCTCGATCATGCTCATCGGCACCTTGCCAGGCCGAAAACCGGGCATCTTGACCGTACGGGACAACTGCCGCAGACGCTGCTGAACCTGTTTTTCGATCTCTGCAGTTGCCACGCTAAGGCCCAGCTTGCGCTCGAGCGCGCCGGTCGATTCGATTTGGGTAGTCATGAAATCCGTCTTGAATTCGAGCTTGGTGCGGCCGAAAGGACTCGAACCTTCACGCTTATTACAGCGCCAGGACCTAAACCTGGTGCGTCTACCAATTCCGCCACGGCCGCGGCAAACCTGCCATTTTAGATGATTTTGGAGCCAGGCTTCGAGATTGGCGGATGCACCGTTCTACAATCCGGCAATGACCGATGCCACGCTTGCAAAGCACGCCTGGATTTCGAGCGCCGCCCACTACGAAAACTTCCCGGTGGGATCGCTGCTCGTACCGGCCCGGCTGCGCCCCGATTTTGCCGCCGTCTACCGCTTTGCCCGATATGCGGACGACATCGCCGACGAAGGCGACGCGCCCGCGGACGTGCGCCTGGCCGAACTCGCGCGGCTGCGCGCGGCCCTCGTCGAAAACGCCGAACACCCGGTGGTAGAGCCCCTGCGACCGGTGCTGGAACGGCACGCCCTTTCCACGGCACCCTTTGTCGATCTGCTGCAGGCTTTCAGCTGGGATGCGGCAGGCATGGCGTTCCCGGATCGAAGCGCCCTGCTCCGCTACTGCCGTCATTCGGCCGATCCCGTAGGACGGATCGTGCTGCGTCTGTTCGATGCCGACCGGGTCGCCGATCTGGCCGCGTCGGATGCCATCTGCACGGCGCTTCAGTTGATCAACTTCGTGCAGGACGTGGCGCAGGACACGACTCGCGGCCGCTGCTACCTGCCCGCCGACGAAATGGCCGCCGCCGGCGTCGACGCGGCGGGGCTGGCCGCCATGGTTCGGCGCGCGCGCGCGGGCCCGGCCTTGCGCGCACTGCTCGATCGACAGCTCGACGAGGCGCTTGCCCTGATGGATCGTGGACAGGGCTTGGCGAGCGCCGCACTCCCATGGCGCCTGCGCCTGGAACTACGCGCCGTGATCGCCGGCGGGCTGGCGATCGGCTCGCGCCTGCGGCGCGAAGACCCGCTCGCCGCGCGCATCAAGCTGGGGCGCCGGGACGCGTTTCGCCTGTTGCGTGCCTGGCTCACCCCGAGGGCATTCCTACCATGACGCCTGACGAGTATTGCCAGCAAAAGGCTGCTGCCAGCGGCTCCAGTTTCTACTACAGCTTCCTGTTTCTGAAGGGTCCGGCCCGCCTGGCCATCATGGCTCTGTACGCCTTTTGCCGGGAGGTCGACGACGTGGTCGACGAAACCCGGGACGCGGGCGTCGCCGCCCGTCAGCTCGAATGGTGGCGAACCGAGGTCGATCGCATGCAGGCGGGGCAGGCGCAGCATCCCGTGATGCGCGCGCTCGCACCGCACATGGAGCCCTTCGAGCTACGCACGGCCTGGCTGCACGAGATCATCGATGGCATGGCCATGGATCTGCACCAGGACCGCTATCTGGACTTCGAATCTCTGCGCCTCTATTGCCATCGCGTGGCAGGCGTGGTGGGTCAGTGCGCGGCGCGCATCTTCGGCAGCCGTGGGCCACAGATCGACGCCTACGCCGAGACGCTGGGACTGGCTTTTCAACTGACCAATATCATTCGCGATGTCGGCGAGGACGCACGCCGCGGCCGGATCTATCTTCCGGTCGACGAGTTGCAGCGCTTCGGCGTCGCCCAGCACGACGTCCTCGCGGCGCGCACCACCCCCGCATTCGTCGAGCTGATGCGTTTTCAGGGTCAACGTGCGCGATCGCAGTTCGAGCACGCTTATCGACTGTTGCCGGAGAGCGAGCGGCGCGCGCAGCGGCCCGGCCTGATGATGGCGGCCATCTACGCCCACCTCCTGCGTGAGATCGAGACCGACGGCTATCGCGTTCTGGAGCACAGGGTGGCGCTGACGCCGATTCGCAAGCTCTTGCTCGCCTGGAAGACCTGGTTGAGTCCGCGGCCGGCGACGCCGTGACCGCAAACGTCGGCATCGTCGGGGCGGGCTGGGCCGGCCTGGCTCTGGCGCACCACCTCCACCGGGCAGGGCTCGAGGTCGCCGTCATCGAGGCGTCCCCCTTGGCAGGAGGCCGGGCTCGTGACGCCCGGCTCAGCCTGGCCGGCCGATCGATGTCGCTCGACAACGGTCAGCACCTGATGATCGGCGCCTATCGCGAGACCCTGGGCCTTCTTGCCGAACTTCACGAGGGCGAGCTACCGCTGCGCCGCCTGCCCTTGCAGTTCGAGTCGGCCGGCTTCGGACTGCGCCGGCGCGGACCGGGCTTGCTCGGCCTGGCCACCGGCTTGTTGATGGCGCGGGGCTTGTCCATCGGGGACCGGGCGGCGCTGATTCGTTTCGGCCTTGCGCTGGCCGCCCACCGCTGGCGCGGCTACGAAGGCCGTACGGTCGGCGAATTGCTCAACAGCACGGGCCAGAGTGCGACGCTGGTGGCCCGCTTCTGGCGGCCGTTCTGTCTGGCAGCGCTGAACACACCGCCGGCCGATGCCTGCGCCCAGACCTTCGTGAACGTGCTTCACGACTCGATGCTGCTCGATCCGCGCGGTAGCGATTTCCTGATACCCACTGTATCGCTGGGCCGACTGTTGGCCGAGCCCCTGCTGTCGTCATTGCGCGCCCGAGGCGTGGCCGTGCACCAGCCGTGGCCGGTGCGCGCCATCGAGCGCGGCGATGACACCGGCTGGTGTGTGTCGGGTACCGGCGCCAGACAGGCCCTGCAGTTCGACTTCTTGGCGCTCGCCTGCACGGCGCGCGCCTCGGCGCGGCTGCTGTCGCAAGCGAGCCCAGCCGCGGCCAGATCGTTGAATGGTTTCGGCTACCACGAGATACGCACGGCGTATCTGGCCTGGCCCAAGCAACCGAACGTCGATCTGCCAGGCATCCGCATGCTCGACGACGACGGTGCGTCCGCGCCCGGCCAGTGGCTGTTCGATCGTGGCGTGATCGACGACCTGCGCATAGCCTCGGTCGTGATCAGTGCCTCCGATCAGCTGGTCGATACGCCGGACGATGCCCTGGCCGCGGCCCTGGTGGGCCAACTGGGCGAGCAACTCGCCCTGCCCGCCCCGCTCGACCTGCAATGGCTTCGCGAGCGCCGCGCCACCTTCGCCTGTCGGCCTGAGCGACCCAAGGCGCAACCGGACGGTATCGATGGCCACACGTTGCCGGCCGGGGTCTTCCTGTGCGGCGACTACTGCAGCTCGCGCTATCCGGCAACGCTCGAGGGCGCGCTGTTGTCGGCACGTGCCTGCGCGGCGGCGATCACGGCGGCCGCGGCGACGCTCAGCCGATCTCGGCCAGTGCCTGTCGGATGTCCGTGACCGGCACCACCGTCAGGCCCTCGATCGCTTGTCGCGGCAGGTTCGCCTTGGGAACGATCGCGCGCGAGAAACCGAGCTTGGCCGCTTCGCGCAGGCGTTCCTGGCCCCGCGGCGCCGGCCGGATCTCGCCGGCCAGGCCGACCTCGCCGAAGACGATCACGCCATCGGCGATCGGCCGGTCGCGCAACGACGACACCACCGCGCAGCAAACGGCCAGATCGGCTGCGGGCTCGCCGATTCGCACCCCGCCTACGGCATTGACGAAGACGTCGAGGTCGGCGCAAACCAGCCCGGCATGACGACTGAGAACAGCCAACAGCATGGCCAGCCGCGCGCCATCCAGGCCCACGGTCAGGCGGCGCGGATTGGGCACGTGCGCGGTATCGACGAGCGCCTGGATCTCGACCAGAAGCGGGCGCGTCCCCTCCTGGGTGGCCATCACGCAGGAGCCCGCCACCGAGCGCTCGTGGCGTGACAGGAACAGTGCGGAGGGATTCGACACACCCCGCAGGCCGCGGTCCGTCATGGCGAACACGCCCATCTCGTTGACCGCCCCGAACCGGTTCTTGAAGGCACGCACGATACGGTGCGACGAGTGGGTATCGCCTTCGAAATAGACGACCGCATCGACGATGTGTTCGAGCACGCGCGGGCCCGCCAGCGTGCCTTCCTTCGTCACGTGACCGATCATCACCAGCGTGATGTCGCGCTGCTTGGCGAGCCGGGTGAGCCGGGCGGCACACTCGCGCACTTGCGAAACCGAACCGGGCGCAGCCGACAATTCTTCGACGTACAGCGTCTGGATCGAATCGATCACGACGACTTCCGGGGTGTCGCGTTCGATGACCGCCACGATCCTCTCCAGCGCAGTCTCGGTGAGCAGCGGCAAAGCCAGCGAATCTCCGCCGATACGGCGCGCACGCATCGCGATCTGGGCAGCCGACTCCTCACCGGACACATACAGGACCGGATGCCGGCCGTGCAGTGCACCCATCGCCTGCAACAACAACGTGGACTTGCCAATGCCGGGATCGCCTCCGATCAAGACCACCGAACCGGCCACCAGGCCGCCGCCGAGCACACGGTCGAACTCGTCGCTGCCGGTGTGGTAGCGCCGCACCTGCTCGGCAGGAATCTCGTTCATGAGCACGACGCCGCGCTCGGCACTGAGCCCGCCGAGCAGCCCTCGCGGCGCGGCCGCCTGCACCTCGGCCTGCAGGGTGTTCCAGGCAGAGCAGTGCGGGCATTGCCCCTGCCACTTGACGGTCGCGCCCCCGCACTCGGCGCAGACATACTGGGCTCGGGCGCGACTCATGGGGCGTCGACCCACTGCATCGGTACCCGCGGCGCGAGCGCACACATGAGCTCGTAGCCGATCGTGCCGGCGGCGGCGGCCACCTCGTCGATCGGGACATGCTCGCCCCACAGTTCGACTGGCGCACCGACGCCGCAGTCCTCGGCCTCGCCGAGATCCACGGTCAGCATGTCCATCGAGACACGGCCCACCAGTCGGGCGCGACGGCCCGCGACCCAGACCGGCGTTCCGGTGCCGGCGGCGCGCGGGTATCCGTCGGCGTAGCCGCAGGCGACGACCCCGATTCGCATCGGCCGGCGTGCGACGAACGTAGCGCCGTAACCGACGGCGTCGCCGGGCAGAAGACTCTGCACGCCGATGAGTCGGGATTCGAGTCTCATCGCCGCGCGCAAGCCGAGCGACACCGCCGGGACTTCGACGATCGGGCTGGCGCCGTACAACATGATGCCGGGTCGTACCCATTGCCGGTGGGTTTGCGGCGCCCGCAGCAGGGCGGTGGAATTGGCCATGCAGCGGGCCCCGGGGAGTTGCCGGGTGGCAGCGTCGAAACGGGCGGCCGGCTCCTGCCAGCCATCCTCTTGATCGGCGTTGGCGAAATGCGTCATCAGCCCGATGCGCGCCACCGCCCCGGCACCGGTCAGACGCTCGTAGGCGGCGCGCACGTGGCTGCGGGCGAACCCGAGCCGGTTCATGCCGCTGTTCATCTTGACCCAGACCGACAAACGGCGCGGGCCGTCGAGTGCCTCGATCCATTCGATCTGGGCTTCGTCGTGCACGACCAGGTCGAAGCCGTGGTCGAGCGCGCAACGGGTACTGGGCGGATCGAATGCGCCTTCGAGCATCAGAATCGGCCGCCCCGGCTGGCGCTCGCGCAGCGCGATGGCGCGGTCGAACTCGAGCAGCGCCAATCCGTCGGCCGCCTCGAGCGCCGCTTCCACACCCGTGAGGCCGTGGCCGTAGGCATTGGCCTTGACGACGGCCCAGACGCGGGCCTGACCGGCGAGGCGTCGCGCCAGCGCGAGATTGTGCCGGATGGCGGACAGATCGATCGTGGCGCGAATCGGGCGACTCATGTTGCGAACTATACACAGAGCCCCCGTCGATCGAGCTGCGGCCCACGCTTGGTCGCGCGCCGGCGCCGAAGCGACATGCCCTCGTG
This sequence comes from Burkholderiaceae bacterium, assembly GCA_041396685.1. Lineage (GTDB taxonomy): Bacteria > Pseudomonadota > Gammaproteobacteria > Burkholderiales > Burkholderiaceae_E > JAUIAI01. The sequence continues at coordinate 263,967 of JAWKYD010000006.1, read as the reverse complement.
GTATAAGCGGCGGGTCGGAAGCGTTGCTCGCGCGCCGCGCCTCGAGCGTCGTGTGCAACAACTCCGGCTTGTCGCGGTCGGGATCTCTTGCCAGCGCAGCTCGCTCCAGCCCGAACGCAGATCCGGTCGCAATTGCGGCGTACGCCGTGGCGCGTGCCAACGCTATTAGAGACTTTGCACGGGCGATGTCGCGCGGCTTCTACCTGATCATTGCGGCCCAGTTTCTGTCATCTCTGGCCGACAACGCATTGCTGATCGCGGCGATCGCAATGCTGCACGACGCCAGCGCGCCCGAGTGGATGACACCACTGCTCAAGCTGTTCTTTACGGTTTCGTACGTCCTGCTGGCGCCGTTCGTCGGTGCATTCGCCGATTCCTTCCCGAAGGGCCGGGTGATGCTGATCGCCAACTTCGTGAAGCTGCTCGGCTGCGTGCTGATGGTGGCGAGCTGGCATCCACTCTGGGCCTATGCGGTCGCCGGTTTCGGTGCCGCGGCCTATTCGCCGGCGAAATACGGCATCCTGACCGAGATGCTGCCACCCGCCGACCTCGTCAGGGCCAATGGCTGGCTCGAGGGTTCGACCGTCACGTCCATCATCCTGGGTGCGGTCGTCGGAGGCGCGCTCATCAGCCCGGGGGTATCGGCCTCGCTGCTGGCCGTCGACATCTCGTGGCTCGACACCGGCATCGACACGCCGGGCGAGGTGGCGGTTGTCATCACGGCGCTGATCTACCTGCTGGCCGGCCTGCTCAACCTCGGCATTCCCGACACCGGCGCCCGTTATCCGAAACAACTCATTCACCCGATCCGGCTGATCCGCGCATTCATCCGAGCGAACAAGATCCTCTGGACCGATCACATCGGCCAGATATCGCTCGCGATCACCACGCTGTTCTGGGGCGCCGGCGCGACACTGCAGTTCATCGTTCTGGACTGGGCCCGCGAATCATTGGGTATGCCGTTGAGCCGCGCGGCCATCCTGCAGGGGGTGGTAGCGATCGGTATTGCCTTCGGAGCGGTGCTGGCCGCCCGAATCGTCCGCCTCGAAAGTGCCATGCGGGTACTACCGGTAGGCATCGCGCTGGGCCTGGTGGTGCCCTCGATGACGCTCGTGCACAGCGCGGCGCTGGCCTACCCGTTGCTGGTTCTGATCGGTGCTCTGGCCGGATTTTTCGTGGTGCCGATGAACGCGGTCCTGCAAAACCGCGGTTATGTGCGGCTGAGTGCCGGACACTCGATCGCCGTACAGAACTTCAACGAAAACCTGAATATCCTGCTGATGCTCGGCCTGTATGCGTTGCTGTTGCACGCGAAGGTCGGTGTGACGCTGGTCATCTTGCTGTTCGGTGGCTCGATCGCGGTACTCACGGCGCTGGTCATCGTGCGCTACCGCCATAATCGGGATCGACACGGTGCCGACCGGCTGATCGGCGAGATCCGCGCCGATCGGCAAGACGCCTGATCCAGGCGGCGGGCGGAAAACGGATACCGGTTCAGTCGCGAGTCGGCGTCGTGGCGGCGAGAGCGCGAGCGCGGCAGAGATCTTCCCAGGCCAGGCGCTTGTGCTCGGGCCGACGCAGATAGTAGGCCGGGTGGTAGGTGACGACGACCGGGATCGTCCTGCCGCCCAGTTCGAACCCGTGCGCGCGCCCGCGAAGCGAGCCTATGCCGGACTGTGATCCCAGCAACGCATGCGCCGCGAAGCGCCCAACGGCCAGGATGATCGCAGGCCGCAGCAGGCTGATCTGCGCCTCGAGAAAAGGCCGGCATTGCGCGACCTCTTCCGGCAGCGGGTCACGATTGCCCGGCGGACGGCACTTGAGCACGTTCAAGATGAACACGCCCTCGGCGCGCGACAGTCCGATCGAGGCGAGCATCTGGTCGAGCAGTTGACCGGCCTCACCGACGAACGGCTCGCCGCGACGATCCTCTTCGGCCCCGGGCGCTTCGCCCACGATCAGCCAGTCGGCCCGCTCGTCGCCCACGCCGAAGACCACCTGCCGGCGGGTCTCACACAATGAACAGGCGCGGCATTGGGCAACCCGCTCGCGCAAGGGTTGCCAACCCTCGGTCGGCGTCGTCCCGAGTGCCACCCCTGGCTGCGCCACCGGGTCCTCCGGGGCGGGGAGACGCGGAGAGCCTGCGTCCGGGGGGACCGCGCCCATGACGGCCGGGGCAGCGGCGCTCGCGTCCGGCGGGACGCCCGCCGGGGCGGCTGGTGCGGCGGGGTTCGCGTCCGGAGCGCTTGCGTCCGGGAGACCCGGCGCCGGGACGGTCGATTCCGGGACCAGGACATCCGCGTCGCCGGGGTGTCGCGCAACTGGCCCTATCGCAGGCAAATCGCCGGAGACACGATCCGCCGTCGGCCCCTCGGACACCTCTTCCGGCAGGTGTATCGCGGGCCTTCTCGGCTGCCAGCGCGGCCCGAGCCCCAGCGCGTGCCAGGCACGGGCCTGTTTGTCAGCGGCCTTGTTCACCGAGCCGGGACGATCGGCAGGCGCATCACGATCGCGTCCTCGCGGCGGCCACCGATACTGGGATAGTAATCGCGCCGCAGACCGATGCGCATGAAACCGATCGACTCATATAGCGCGAGCGCGGCGCCATTGGACGGTCGTACCTCGAGAAACATGCCGATCGAACCCCGACGGGCGGCCTGATCGATCAGCCAACGCAACAACTGACGGCCCACTCCCCGCCCCTGCCAGTCTCGGGCAACGCTCAGATTCAACAGATGACACTCGTCCAGAACGTGCATGGTCAGCGTGTAACCGATGGGGTCGGGCCGGTCCGCCGTGTGAACGATCCAGCCCGGGTAGCCGGTCTGCAGGGCATCCCTGAAGTTGCCGTAGGTCCACGGCGACTCGTAGATTTCCCGCTCGATTGGAATCACCTGGCGCAGATCGGCCAGCGTCATCGCTCGCAAGGTCAGCGGCGGGCTCAGTTCGAACATGGGCGCACTCACTGCGCCGGCGTCCAGCGGGTCGGGTCGCAATTGCACGATTCAGGCCCGCGAGGCGCGCAGAGCCGCCTGCTCGTGAATGTCGAGAGCCACCTTGTCGCGCAAGTAATGTGGTCGGGCATCGATGGCATCGCTCCAGCGCCCGTGTCGCCGAGCATAGGCAGACAGAACCAGCGCCTGGCCTACCGGATCCGGGGCGTCCGGCAAAACCCGCATGCCGGCCCGTGCGTCGGTCGCGACCTTCTCGATCGCATCGCCGGTCAGGAACGTGTTCCCGGTCCAGGGCGGCAAGGCATCCAGCCAGCCCTCGACGGCTGCGAACGGGCACGCCACCGAGGGGCACAACTCGCGCCAAGCCGACTCGCGGACCTCGAACGCCGAGACGAAAACCTCACCCATGCGTGCATCGCGCACGACCACGACCCGGGCGGGCTCCGCACCGCCAGGATCGCCATGCGCGCACAGCGCGATCAGCAATTGCGAGTCGAATGCAGCAACCGGGATGTCGAGGCCATAGCCAATGCCTTGCGCCACCGCGCAGGCTGCCCGAACGCGCGAGAACCCGCCGGGCCCCGCCTCGAAGACGAGCGCTTCGAGGTCGCGACGCTCGACGCCGCTGCCGGCGAGCAGTTGCCCGATCGCCTCGATCAGACCATCGCGCATACCGCCATCGGCGCGCTCGTCCAGGACGACGGCGTCGGCCGCGCATGGATCGCCCCGGCGGTGGCCGCTGAGGGCCAGCGCCACCTGACCGGCGGGCAGGGCAATCGCAAGTTGGACGGGTTCGTCCGAGGGCACGGGCGGCGCTTTCACAAACAGAATGGTACCGGGAGCCGTGGCGCCGGTGGCGCGCGCGTCTAATGCCCCGCAGGCTCGACTGCGGGTGGCCGGTCGGACGACGGGCAAAACGAGATCAATCGACCGATCGATGCAGCTCGGCAAGGCCCTCGGCCGGTTGCGAAACGCGGCGCAAGCCCGACCAATGATCGCGCAACTGCTCGCGCAAGCGCTGACGCTCCTGCTCGCTGAGGCCCGAAACCGCGTTACCCGCAACGGCTGGCTGCCCGACCGACGACGAAGGGCGCTCGCGCCATGCCATCAACGCGACCAGAACCATGCCGACGAAGAGCAGCAGCAGCGAGCGCGGCGATTTCATTTATAGTGAGGCGGACGAGGAAGTATCGGATCCGGGTCCATGTTAACGGGCCGAAAGGTTCCAATTGACAGGCCGCGCGGTAAGCGATGTAACGATCGGTAATCCGTGGCGCCGACGACGGCTGCACAACACGACAGGATCCCTATCATCCGAGCATGACGAATCGTCCGCCCCGCCTCCTCGTCGTCGACGACGACCCGAAACTACGCGAACTGCTGCGCCGCTATCTGAGCGAGAACCAGTTCGAGGTCAGCATCGCGCCCGATGGTGCGGCCATGGGCCGGCTCATGCTGCGCGAACCGTTCGACATCGTGATCCTGGATCTGATGCTTCCCGGTGAGGACGGCCTCAGCATCTTGCGGCGACTGCGGGCCAGCAACGACCGCACACCGGTCATCATGCTTACCGCCAAGGGCGACGACGTCGATCGCATCGTCGGCCTGGAGGTCGGCGCCGACGACTACCTCCCCAAGCCCTTCAATCCGCGCGAACTCCTGGCACGAATCCATGCGGTTCTGCGCCGCCGGCCGGCCACCGAGGCTCCCGGCGCGCCCTCCGTGGTCGCTGGCGAGGTGAGCTTCGGTCCCTTCCACCTCAACCTGTCCACCCGCCAGTTGAGTCGCGACGGCGCGCCTCAGCCGCTGACCACCGGCGAGTTCAGTGTGCTCAAGGTTCTCGTCCAGCATCCACGCGTGCCGATGTCGCGCGAGAAGCTCATGGCGCTGGCCCGTGGTCGCGAATATGGTGCCTACGACCGCAGCCTCGACGTGCAGATCTCCCGTCTGCGCAAGATTCTCGAGCCCGATCCACAGCAGCCGCGCTATATCCAGACCGTCTGGGGCGTCGGATATGTGTTCGTGCCCGACGAAACCTGAGCCGCCTTCGCGGACATGCGCGTGCGCGCCCGCGTTCCCGCCGCGCCTTTGAGGCGGCATTCGACACGGCGGCGCTGAACGATGGCTGCGCCGGCCCACTGGATCATGCGCCCGCGTCGTGCGCTTCGCGGCCTGCTACAGGCGAGCACAGGCGGCCGGGTGCGCATCAGCTTGTTCTGGCGCACGTTCATCCTGCTCGTTGCGCTGGTTGGTGGCAGTCTGGCCGCATTATTGGTCCTGCTGCGCGTGATCGACAATGCGCCGCCCGAGCAACGGCTCGCATGGGAGGTCGCGTCGATCGTGAATCTGACGCGCTCGGCATTGGTCAGCTCGCAACCCGAGCGCCGCATCACGCTGCTGCGCGAACTCGCCAACGAGGAAGGCATTCGCGTGCTACCCCTCGAATCGTCCGATCGTGTCGAGATGCCCCAGTTGACCAGCCGGCTGGCCCTGCTCGCGCCGCGCGTACAGAATCTGCTGGGACCGACGACGCTGGTTGCCGCTCGCGTCAACGACCAGGACGGTCTCTGGGTCAGCTTCGCGATCGACGACGATCACTACTGGGTGCAGATGCAGAAGCGCCGCATCGATCGTCACTTCGGCCCGGATCTCACACAGGTGATCGCGCTCGCCGCGGGCCTGGCTCTGATCGGCGCTCTGGCCCTCAGCCGTACGTTGAACCGGCCCCTGGCCGATCTTGCGCGCGCGATCTCCACGCTTCGCCGTGGTACGCAGCCGCGCCCGCTACGCGAAGACCTGGCCAGCGAAATAGCGCTCGTCAACAGGCGTTTCAATGCCATGGCCGCGGACCTCACCGAGCTGGAACGCGACCGCGCCCTCACGCTGGCGGGTATCTCGCACGACATCCGCAGCCCGCTGGCACGCATGCGCATGGAGGCCGAACTCGCCCCGATCGACCAGGGCACCCGCGAATCGTTCATCGAAGACATCGAACGCATCGATTCGATCGTCGATCGCTTTGTCGATTTCGCGCGCGCGGGAACCGCGGGCGAGGCCACCCTCGTCGAGATCAACGCCCTGCTCGGGCAACTGGGCCAGGTCTATCGCGCCCAGGCGCAATCGGGTGAGCTGCGATTGAAGGTACGCTGTCCGCCACGAACTTTTTGGCGCGGCGACCAGACCGACCTCGAACGGCTGCTGTCCAACCTGATCGACAACGCACTGCGCTACGGCAGGAATCCTCCCGACAGGCCCGACGCAGGCAAGACACTGATTCACATCGAAGCCCGTCGACGCGGCCAAGGTCTTCGCCTGATGGTCCGCGATCACGGACCAGGAGTACCGAGCCAAGACCTGCAGCGGTTGATCAGACCGTTCGCGCGCCTGGACAGCGCGCGTGGCGTCAAAGAGGGCAGCGGGCTGGGCCTCGCGATCGTCGAGCGCATCGTGCGCCGCTACGACGGATCGTTCGACCTCCAAAGCGGCGACCAGTCGAATCCGGGCCTGATCGCCACGGTTCTTCTGCCCGATGCGCGGGAGGACGCGGCCGGCTTCGTCGACGCGGCGGGCACGAACGACTGATGCGCACCGGCGGCTGCAACCCACGCCGCGCCGCGCTTTCGTGCACCACGGTGGCCCACCCGCATCCCGTGATTGGTTTCGTCAATGAGTGACATACGAAATTGCAATCGCCAAAGCGCACCGATTTGCTAAATTCTCCCTATTACCAACCACTGGATGAGCATAGGAGCGCATATGGCTGCACTGAAAGGAAGCAAGACCCACCAGAACCTGAAGGACGCATTCGCCGGCGAGAGTCAGGCGAACCGTCGCTACCTCTATTTCGCAAACAAGGCGGACGTCGAAGGTTATCCGGAGGTCGCCACCCTGTTCCGCAGCACGGCGGAAGGCGAGACCGGTCACGCGCACGGCCACCTGGATTACCTGGCCCAGGTCGGTGATCCGGCGACGGATCTGCCGATCGGCGCCACCGACGCGAACCTGAAGGCCGCGGTCGCTGGCGAAACCCACGAGTACACCGACATGTACCCGGGCATGGCGAAGACCGCTCGCGACGAAGGCTTCGACGAAATCGCCGACTGGTTCGAGACGCTCGCCAAGGCCGAGCGCTCGCATGCCAACAAGTACCAGAAGGCCCTTGATTCGCTGAACGCCTGATCCACGCGAATCGATCGAACATCCCGACCCGGATCCTCCCGGGCCGGGGGTTCGGTCGCCGGACAAGGGAGCCCGATGGCTCCCAATTTTTTTGGCGCGGTGTCGCGGGCCTTCGGGTCCGCTGGCACCCAACCATCCATCGAGGCAACGGACCGATGCAAACAGCACCCCGTGAAGGTTCCCTTGAAGCGCCCACCCGCCACCCAATCGACTGGAAGAATCCGTCCTTCTATGATGAAAAGGCCTGTCTGGACGAAATGGAACGGGTGTTCGACATCTGCCATGGATGCCGCCGTTGCGTCAGCCTGTGCGGATCGTTCCCGACCTTGTTCGATCTTGTCGACGAGAGCGAGACCATGGAAGTGGATGGCGTGGCGCGCACCGACTACTGGAAGGTGGTCGACCAGTGCTACCTGTGCGACATCTGCTACATGACCAAGTGTCCGTACGTGCCACCACACGAGTGGAATGTCGACTTCCCGCACTTGATGCTACGTGCGAAGGCGATCCAGTTCCGGCAAGGTGGCCCACACAAGTTTCGTGATGTACAACTGAGTTCCACCGATCGCAACGGCAAATTGAGCACGATCCCGGTTGTGGTCGAGGTCGTCAATGCGGCCTCGCGCATGCCCGCAGCGCGCAAACTGATGGAATCGGCTCTGGGCGTCGACCCCCAGGCCTGGCTGCCGCCGTATGCACGCAAGACGTTTCGCAGGAATGTCGCCCCCGCACGGGCCAGTGAGGTTCGCGACGGTCAACGAAGTCCCGGCAAGGTTGCGATCTTCTCCACCTGCTACGTGAACTACAACGAACCGGGTATCGGTCACGACTTCACCAGGATCCTCGATCACAACGGTATTCCCTACGTCACCGTCTCGACCGAAGCCTGTTGCGGCATGCCCAAGCTCGAACTCGGCGACCTCGAGACCGTGGAGACTCTGAAGAACCGGAACATCCCGGCCCTGGCCCGGCTGGCCAGGGAGGGCTACGCGATCATGGCGCTCGTCCCATCCTGCGGACTGATGTTCAAACAGGAACTGCCGCTCATGTTTCCCGACGACGCCGACGTGATGGCCGTGAAGTCGGCCATGTTCGATCCGTTCGAGTATCTGATGGCGCGCCATCGTGACGGCCTACTCAACACCGACTTCAAATCCGGCCTGGGCAACGTGTCTTATCACGTCGCCTGTCATCTGCGTGTACAAAACATCGGTCAGAAGACCCGCGAGGTGCTCGAGCTTATCCCGGGCGCCAGTATCAACACCATCGAGCGCTGCTCCGGACACGGCGGAACCTGGGGCGTGAAGAAGGAGTTCCACGCCACGGCGCTCAAGACCGGCCGGCCGGTGTTTCGTCAGGCCGGGGAACACCCGGGCGGCGAACTCGACCATGTCGCCTCCGACTGCCCGCTGGCCGGCCATCACATCGCCGAAGGCATGCAAGGTAAGGCCGACGGCAAGGTTGCGCACCCGATCACGCTGGTGCGCATGGCCTACGGGCTATGAGCGGCACCCATCAGCAGGAGATTGCTATATGGCACTGATCACCCGAGATAGTCTGTTGACCCTGGAGGCCTATGCGAAGGCGCGTCCTGATTTCCGCGCGAAGGTCATGGCGCACAAACGCAATCGCAAGCTCTCGATCGGCCAAAACGTCACTTTGATCTTCGAAGACGAACTCACCGTTCGCTATCAGATCCAGGAGATGCTACGCATCGAGAAGACCTTCGAGGAAGCGGGCATCCAGGACGAACTCGATGCCTACAATCCGCTCGTCCCTACCGGGCGCGAGTTCAAGGCAACGATGATGATCGAGTACCCGGATCCCGACGAGAGGCGCGGTGCGCTCGCCCGGCTCAAGGGGGTCGAGCGCCGCACCTGGGTGCAGGTGGCCGGGATGAGCCGCGTCTACGCGGTGGCCGACGAAGACCTCGAGCGCGAAAACGAAGAGAAGACCTCCTCGGTCCACTTCCTGCGTTTCGAGCTTGGCGACGACATGGCCGTCGCGCTCAAGAACGGCGCGTCGCTATCGGCCGGTATCGACCATGACGCATACCGGATCGACGTGAGCCCCGTTCCCACCGCGATACGCGACTCGCTGGTCGGCGACCTGACCTGAGCGCGACAACCGCGCGACTGGCTCTGTCGGCGCATGCAGGCCGTTTCAGCGCACCCGCCGACGCAAGCCTGACGGCCGACCGGGCCGGGTCCGATGTCAGCGGGTCAGCGGGTCAGCGGGTCAGCAATACGATGGCCTGAGTGGCAATGCCTTCGCGCCGGCCGAGTGCGCCCAGTCGTTCGGCCGTTTTCGCCTTCACGCTGACCTGCGTGCGGTCGACCCCGCAGATCGACGCGATGCGTTCGCGCATCGCGTCGATGTGCGGCGCGAGGCGTGGTGCCTGTGCGATCACGGTGCTGTCGACATTGGCGATGTGCCAACCCCGTTCGTGCACGGCCGCGCATGCAGCGGCCAACAGATGCGCGCTGTCGGCGCCCGCCCAGCGCGGATCGTCGTCCGGGAACCAGTTCCCGATATCGCCCAGAGCAAGAGCCCCTAGCAACGCATCGGTAATCGCATGCAGCAACGCATCTGCGTCGGAGTGGCCGAGCAGCCCCAGCGAATGCGGAATCTCGACACCACCGAGCAGCAGTCGCCGACCCGGCACCAGCGCATGGACGTCGTAGCCCTGGCCGATTCTGATCAGCGGAGAATGATCAGCGCTCATGGATGTCCTCGGGGTGTGCGAGCGCCTGGCTCACCAGGCTCAGATCGCTCGCCAGGGTGAGCTTGGTATTGCGCCAGGAACCCGTCACCAACAAGGGTCTGCCGCCCGTCGCTTCGATTGCCGAAGCTTCATCGGTCACATGCTCGTTGGCCAATAGCGCCTGCAGCAGGGCCGCGTGCCGAAAAACCTGCGGCGTCTGCGCGAGCCAGAGATTCTCGCGGCTCTCGGTATTGCGGACGCGGGCATCGGCACCATCTTGCAGCGCGCGCTTGAGTGTGTCGGCCACGGGGACGGCGAGCAGTGCGCCGACGGGCTCATGCTCGAGAGCCGCCCGCAGGGCTCGCAGGCATGATCGCGGCAGCCCCGGCCGAGCCGCATCGTGCACGAAAACCCAGTCGTCGCCCGCAATTGCGCCGAGATCGCGCATCGAGCTGAGACCGGCCAGCACCGAGTCGCGGCGGTTCGCACCGCCACAGCGATGCACGACGACCCTCGCACTCCAGCCCCCGCCGAAACGATCGTGTACGAATCTCCAATGGCCGTCGTCGGCGGCGATCACGACATGGACAGCATCCAGCCAGTCGGCGCGAAGCAATGCGTCGATCGTGTGCACGATCACCGGCCTGCCGAGAATTTCGAGGTATTGCTTGGGTCCATCCGCACCGAAGCGGGCGCCGATGCCGGCGGCAGGCACCAACGCCGCACATCGAGTGGATGTCACTGCTCCGGCTTCGTGCGTCATTTAGAATGCAGCCCTTTGCCGGTTTGCGTGCGCCCGAGGCGTGCCAGCCAACTCATCCATCTCGAACTCTCCGTTCCGCTCAGCCCCGCCGACCCGCGCACCCGCCTTGCAAACGGCCGAAACATTACCATCAAGCAGGCCCGAGGCCGATCCCGCCGCCGACATGCCGGCGATCGAGGCAATCGCCGCCCTGCCCTGGCCTCTCGCCGGCCGCAGCTTCCGATTGCCCGAAATCACCGGCTCGGCAGATGCGATGCTGATTGCATCGCTCGCCAGCCGGCAAGACCGACCCGGACCACTCGCGGTCATCGCCGCGCATGCCGTCGACGCCCAGCGATTGCTGGAAGAGATCACCTATTTTGCCCCTCGGCTGCGCGTGGCGCTTTTTCCCGATTGGGAAACGCTGCCTTACGACGCGCTCTCGCCGCACCAGGATCTCATCAGCGAGCGCCTGTCCTGTCTCAATGCACTGCAGGGCAACCGGGTCGACGTGATCCTGATGGCCGCCAGCACGTTGATGCAAAGGCTGGCACCACCATCATTCCTGGCCTCGTATACGTTTCATTTCGACCAAGGCCAGAACCTCGACGAGCCCGCGCTGCGTCAACAGCTGGTACGCGCCGGCTACGAACACGTGACCCAGGTCGTTCGCGCGGGCGAGTATTCGGTTCGCGGCGGCATCATCGATCTTTTTCCGATGGGCACCTCGATGCCTTATCGCATCGATCTGTTCGGCGACGAGATCGAATCGATCAAGACCTTCGATCCCGACACGCAACGCAGCCTCTATCCGGTGAGTCGGGTGCGTCTCCTGCCTTCCCGGGAGTTCCCTACTGACGAGGAAAGCCGGCAGGCGTTCCGTGGGCGCTGGCGCGAGCGCTTCGAAGGCGACCCGAGCCGCGCACCCATCTATCGCGACATCGCCAACGGCGTCCTTGGGGCCGGCATCGAGTACTACCTGCCGCTCTTTTTCGAACGGACCGGCGATCTGTTTGATTACCTTCCCGCCTCGACTGTGCTCGTCCTGCACGGCGACATCGACAAGGCGATGCGATCCTTCATCGGCGATGCCCGCGAGCGCCATCGCTTCCTGTCGCACGACCCGCAGCGGCCGATCCTGGATCCGGGCGACATCTACCTCGGTCCCGAGCGGGTCTTCGAGCGCTGCCGGGCGCACGGGCGCCTGACGCTGCGCCGCGACACTGCCGACAGCGCGGCCGCCGATGCTGCCCCGACGGTCGAACACGTCGAGCCCGACGCCGTTGCCGCCGACACTGCGAACCTGCCCGACGCTGGCGCCAGCCGTTCATCCGGCTCACGGGTGCTCGCAGTGCGCGCACCCCGACCGACCGTCGACCGGCGGGCCGAGAGCCCGGTTCATCGGCTGCGCGACTTTCTCGACGCATGCAGCGATCGCGTGCTCGTCATGGCCGAGTCTCCTGGTCGACTTGAAACCCTGATCCAACTTTTCGGCGAGAGCGATCTGCATCTGCCGGTCGTCGACGGCTGGGCGTCGTTCGAACGCGCCGACATCCCGGCTGCCCTGACGATCGGACCGTTGCACGATGGCTTCGTTCGTCGGCCCGACGGTCTGGTGCTGATCACCGAAACCGAGTTGTTCTCTGCCGGTACGCGCCGCCGACGGCGGGCCTCGGCCGCCAGCGTCGACCCGAACACGCTGATCCGCGATCTATCCGAACTCAAGATCGGCGATCCGGTCGTCCATCAGGATCACGGCATCGGCCGCTATCAAGGCCTCGTCGATCTCGACTTCGGCGACGGCCCGACCGAGTTCCTGCATCTGACCTATCAGGGCGATGCGCAGCTCTACGTACCGGTCTCTCAGCTGCACCAGATATCCCGCTACGCGGGCGCGAGCCCCGAAGATGCCCCCCTGCATTCGCTCGGCTCCGGTCAGTGGGAGAAAGCGCGCAAACGGGCCGCCAAGCAAGCCCGCGACACCGCGGCCGAGCTGCTCAATCTGTATGCCCGCCGTGCCGCGCGCCATGGCCATGCGTTCAAGTTCGATGCGCACGACTACGAAGCCTTTGCAGATGGCTTCGGCTTCGACGAAACGCCCGATCAGCTCGCCGCCATCCACGCCGTCGTGCAGGACATGATCAGCGACAAGCCGATGGACCGGCTCGTCTGCGGTGACGTCGGCTTCGGCAAGACCGAGGTCGCGCTGCGGGCAGCCTTCCTGGCCGTCTCGGGCGGCCGCCAGGTGATGCTGCTCGCGCCGACGACCCTGCTCGCCGAACAGCACTACGAAACCTTTCGCGATCGCTTCGCCGACTGGCCGGTGCAGATCGCGCAGCTGTCGCGCTTCCGCTCCGCGAAAGAGGTACGCCAGAGCCTGGACGGCCTGGCCAGCGGCCAGGTCGACATCGCGATCGGCACGCACAAGCTGCTCTCGGCCGAGGTTCGACCGAAGCGCCTGGGGCTCGTGATCATCGACGAGGAGCACCGCTTCGGTGTGCGGCAGAAAGAGCGGCTCAAAGCGCTGCGCGCCGAAATCGACGTATTGACCCTGACCGCGACACCGATTCCACGCACGCTCGCGATGAGCCTCGAGGGGATTCGCGATTTCTCCGTGATCGCGACGGCGCCCGAACGGCGGCTGGCGATCAAGACCTTCGTCCGCCAGGAGAACAAGAGCGTCATTCGTGAGGCGATCCTGCGCGAGCTCAAGCGCGGCGGCCAGGTCTACTTCCTCCACAACGAGGTCCAGACGATCGAGAACCGCCGCCAGATGCTCGCCGAGCTGGTACCGGAGGCGACGATCGCGATCGCCCATGGCCAGATGCCCGAGCGCGAGCTCGAACGCGTCATGCGCGAGTTCCATCAGCAACGATTCAATCTGCTGCTCTGCACGACGATCATCGAAACCGGAATCGACGTTCCGACGGCGAACACGATCGTGATCCATCGGGCCGACCGCTTCGGCCTGGCCCAGCTGCACCAGCTGCGCGGACGCGTCGGACGCTCGCATCACCAGGCCTACGCATACCTGCTCACGCCAGAGCCGGCCGCGACCACGCGCGATGCACAAAAGCGCCTGGAGGCGATCCAGAGCCTCGAGGAACTCGGCGCCGGCTTCTTTCTCGCGATGCACGATCTCGAGATACGCGGCGCGGGCGAGGTGCTGGGTGACTCACAGAGCGGCAACATGCAGGAAGTGGGCTTCAGCCTCTACACCGAGATGCTCGAGCAAGCTGTGCAGGCGCTGCGCTCGGGTCGTGAGCCGGACATGGAGGCTCCGCTCGCCAGTACCACCGAGATCAAGCTGCACGTACCGGCCCTGCTGCCTGGCGACTATTGCCCCGACGTCCGTGAGCGGCTGGTGCTCTACAAGCGGCTGGCCAACTGCAACGAAGACGACGACCTGATCCGACTGCGCGAGGAGCTCATCGACCGCTTCGGTCGCCTGCCCGAACAGGCGGCCGCCCTCATCGAAACCCATCGCTTGCGCGTGTTGTGCACCCCTCTGGGTGTCGCCAAGATCGACGCCGCCGAAGCGCTGATCCTGATCCAGTTCGTGTCGCGCCCGCCGATCGAACCGGCCGCGATCATCGCCTTCATGCAGTCTCGTCGTGATACCCGGCTGGCCGGCGAGGACCGGCTGCGCATCGAGGTCGAAAGCCGTGACCTCACCCAGCGCGTGCAACGTATCCGCGAGATCATCGCGGCGCTCAAGCGTCACGATGATCAGGCGCGCAAGCGATGAAGCGATTGGTCGTTCAGCACCCGCAGCTCACCGACGAGGCCGTTCAGGCGTTCACCGACCTGCTTGGTTCGCGCCCGGACCGTCACTGGGCGGGCGGCGCCGATTGGCGCGCGGTCGATCCCGAGCCCGAGGCACTCTCCTCTCTGGCCGAGCGACAAGGGGTTGATGCGGCATTGGTCATGCCGGGTAAGCGCCTGGTCGATTTCGGCCTGCTCGCGTTCGACATGGACTCAACTCTGATCAACATCGAATGCATCGACGAGATGGCCGATCTCGCCGGCCAGGGACCCGCAGTCGCGCGTATCACCGAGGCGGCCATGCGCGGTGAGATCCCTGATTTCGCCGAGAGCCTGCGCCGCCGCCTGGCCCTGTTGGCCGGCGCGCCCGTCGGCCTCCTGGCGCGGGTCTACGACGAGCGCTTGCGCCCGAACGCCGGCGCCGATCGCCTGATCAATGCCGCCAACGATGCCGGCCTCCGGCTGTTGCTGGTCTCGGGCGGCTTCACGTTCTTCACCGAGCGCCTGCAACAGCGCTTCGGCTTCGACGTCGCGGTCGCCAACGAGCTCGAGATCCACGAAGGTGTGCTGACCGGCCACGTGATCGGACCGATCATCGATGCGCGCGCCAAGCGCGATCATCTTCTGGCCACCTGCGCGCAATTCGATCTGCCGCCGGAGCGGGCGATCGTGATCGGCGACGGAGCGAACGACCTGCAGATGCTTGCCGAGGCGGGCCTGTCGGTCGCATACCACGCCAAGCCGATCGTGCGGTCACGTACTCGGCAGTCCATCAGCCATTGCGGCCTGGACGCCATCCTGAACCTGTTCGCGGATACCGCGCCAATCACCCCCAGCGCCCCCTGAGCGACGCCCGCCAGACCGGGCGCTGCGGGTTTTCGTCAGCTCACGGGTGCCATGAGCCGATCGGGGAAGCGATCAGATCGTGTTCGGTCGCTTCATCGATGTGCACACGGGCGAACTCTCCGATGCGAAACCCGTCGCTCGCTGCGATCGCGACGATGCCGTCGATCTCGGGAGCATCTCCGGGCCCGCGCGCGATCACGATCGGGTTGCCGTCGGAATCCTCACCGAAAGCATCGACGAGCACGTCGAGCTCGCGACCCACGTAGCGCTGCAGGCGCTGCGCGCTGATCTCGGCCTGAACCGCCATGAAACGCTCCAGCCGTTCCTGTTGCAGCGAGGCCGGCACCGGGTCGGGCAAATCATTCGCACTGGCGCCGTCGACGGGCGAATACGCGAAGCATCCGACCCTGTCCAGCCGAGCCTCACGCAGGAAGTCGAGCAAGTTCTCGAACTCTTGATCGGTCTCGCCGGGAAACCCGACGATGAAGGTACTGCGCAGCGTGATATCGGGGCAGATGGCGCGCCAGCCGGCGATTCGCTCGAGATTGCGCTCGCTGGCGGCCGGACGTCGCATGAGCTTCAGGATGCGGGGATCGGAATGCTGAAACGGCACGTCGAGATACGGCAGGATGAGCCCCTGCGCCATCAGCGGAACGATCTCGTCGACATGCGGATACGGATAGACATAATGCAACCTGACCCAGGCACCGAGTCCGCCGAGTTCACCGGCCAGTTCGAGCAGCCGCGTGCGAACCGGACGCCCCTCGACGAATCCCGTCCGATAGCGGATGTCGACGCCGTATGCGCTGGTGTCCTGTGAAACGACCAACAACTCGCGCACGCCGCCGCGAACCAGTGCTTCGGCTTCGCGCATCACCTCGCCGATCGGGCGACTGACGAGATCTCCGCGCATCGACGGAATGATGCAGAAACTGCAGCGGTGGTTGCAGCCCTCGGAGATCTTCAGGTAGGCATAGTGCGGCGGCGTCAGCTTGATGCCCGCCAGTGGCACGAGGTCGGTGAACGGGTCGTGCGGCCGAGGCAGGTGCCGATGCACGGCCTGCAAGACCTCCTGAGTTGCATGGGGCCCGGTGACGGCGAGCACGCGGGGATGAATTCCCGCCACCATCGATTCGCCGTCGTCGCCTTTGCGCGCACCCAGGCAGCCGGTCACGATCACCCGGCCATTTTCGTCGAGCGCCTCGCCGATCGCCTCGAGCGACTCCTGGACGGCATCGTCGATGAAACCGCAGGTGTTGACGATCACCAGATCGGCGTCGCCATACTGCGGCACGATCTGATAGCCCTCGGCGCGCAGCTCGGTGATGATTCGCTCGCTGTCGACCAGGGCCTTCGGACAACCCAGCGATACGAATCCGACCTTGGCCGGCTCCTGGCGCGCCATGGCGTCCGTCACTTGTTCGAGTCCTTATCGGTCTTGCCGCGGCTGAAAGTGTCGAACATCGAACGTGTATTGGCCTCGACCTGCTCCTGCATCTGGACGAATAACTTCTTGCTCTGGTCGATGTAGCTGCTCATCATGCTCTGCATCATCGGGGTCTGCATCGACATGAACTGGGTCCACATCTCCGGCGAGGGGGCGACCGTGTTGTCGAGCATGCCACGTGACTGCTCCTGCACCGAGTCCTGTATCTCGACGAAGGCACTCATCGTCTTCTCGAGGTAGGCCCCCATCATTCCCTGCATCGCATGGCCATAGAAGCGGATGATCTGCGAGAGCATCTGTGATGAGAACAAAGGCTTGCCGCCCGCCTCTTCTTCGAGAATGATCTGCAGCAGGATGCTGCGCGTCAGGTCGTCGCGCGACTTCGCGTCGACAACCTGGAAGGTTTCGTTCTCGAGCACGAGTTGCTTGACATCGGCCAGGGTGATGTACGCACTCGTCTCGGTATCGTATAGCCGACGGTTGGGGTATTTCTTGATGATGCGGATGCTACTCGACATGTCGGCGGTCTCCGTGTTTTCTGAGGTGGGTCAGCAGCGCCGGAAACCGTTTGCGGGAATCCGGCGCATCGCCGGCATCAGCCCATGTGCAATCCGCCGTTCAGCGAGAAGTCGGCGCCCGTTGCGAAGCCGGCGTCCTCGGAGGCCAGCCAGGCGACCATCGAGCCGATTTCCTCGGGCGTGCCCAGACGCTTGACCGGAATCGTGCCGACGATCTTCTCGAGGACATCGGGGCGGATCGCCCGCACCATGTCGGTACCGATGTAGCCCGGCGAGACCGTGTTGACCGTCACGCCCTTGTTCGCGACCTCTTGCGCCAACGCCATCGTAAAGCCGTGGATGCCGGCCTTGGCCGTCGAATAGTTGGTCTGGCCGAACTGACCCTTCTGCCCATTGACCGACGAGATGTTGATGATGCGACCGAAGCCCTTTTCGAGCATGCCGTCGATGACTTGCTTGGTCACGCAGAACAGCGAATTCAGATTGGTGTTGATGACGGCGTTCCAGTCGTCCAGGGACATCTTGCGAAACACGCCATCCCGCGTGATGCCCGCGTTGTTGACCAGCACATCCGGATTTCCGACGGAGCTCTTGACCTTCTCGAATGCGGCGACCGTGGAATCCCAGTCGCCGACGTTGCCCACCGAGGCGTGAAACTCGTAGCCCTCGGCGCGCTGCTCGCCCAACCATTTTTCGAAGTCACGGCTCGGACCGCAACCGGCAACCACCGTGAGGCCCTCATCGTGCAGACGACGGCAGATCGCCGTTCCGATACCACCCATGCCACCGGTCACGTATGCGACTTTCTTGCTCATTCCCTTCTCTCCCTGGAGCGGCTCATGGTCCGCTGAGGACCGCCACCCGTTTCCACCATGGCGCCACATGCGCGCCCGTTGACATCCCGACCTCAGGCTCGCTCTCTTACATAACGCCCCGGCGCGGGTTCGATTACAGGATAGTCGGCCGTTCCCGGCTTGCGCGCCGTGACCGTTCCCCCTTTGTGATCCTCCAGCCACTGGCACCAGTCCGGCCACCAGCTTCCGGCCACCTCCGTGGCGTGTTCGAACCATTCGTCGGCGCTATCTGGCAAGGTGTCGTTGACCCAGTAGTTGCGCTTGCGCTTGGCGGGCGGGTTGATGACCCCGGCAATGTGCCCGCTCGCACCTAGAACGAAACGCAATTCGCCGTCCAGGATGCGGGTCGAACCATAGGCAGACTGCCATGGCACGATGTGGTCCTCGCGAGAGGCATAGACATAGGTCGGCACGCCGATCGACGACAGATCGACCGGCTGGCCAAGACAGGTGAGCCTGCCCGGCTGCTTGAGTTCATCCTGAAGGTAGGTGTGACGCAAATACCAGGTGTACATCGGCCCGGGCAGATTCGTGCTGTCGCCGTTCCAATAGAGAAGGTCGAAGGCGGCCGGCTTCTCACCCTTGAGGTAGTTGTTGACCACGTAGTTCCAGATCAGGTCGTTCGGACGCAGCATCGAGAACGTGTGCGCCAGATCAGCGCCGGGCATGATTCCGCCGTTGCCGAGAGTGGCCTCCCGCCAAGCCACCTGAGCCTCGTCGATGAAGATATCGAGAATGCCGGTACGCTCGAAGTCCAGCAAGGTGGTCAGCAGAGTCAGCGACTCGACCGGCCGCTCTCCACGCGCCGCCAGTACGGCCAGGGCGGCAGCAATGATCGTGCCACCGACGCAGAAGCCCAGCGCATTGATGGTGTCCTGGCCGCTGATGTCGCGCACCACGTCGATCGCGTCGTGCACGCCCAGCTTCAGGTAGTCGTCCCAGCCCAGCGTCCCCTGGTCGGCCTTGACGTTGCGCCAAGAGACCATGAACACGGTGTGCCCCTGATCGATCAAGTGGGCAACCAGCGAGTTCTCGGGCTGAAGGTCGAGAATATAGAACTTGTTGATGCACGGCGGCACCAGCAGGATCGGCTTGGCGGCCACCCGCGGGGTGGTCGGCTCGTACTGGATCAGTTGGATCAACTCGTTCTCGAAGACGACCGCGCCTGGCGTCACGGCCAGGTTCCTGCCGACCTCGAAGGCCGACTCGTCCACTTGCGAGATGTGGCCCTTGCGCAGATCGCCGAGCAGATTCTCCACCCCCTGCTGCAGGCTCTTGCCGGCGGAGTCGACGAGCTTGCGCTGGGCGTCCGGATTGCTGATCAGGAAGTTGGTCGGTGCCATGGCATCGACCCACTGCTGGACCGCGAAGCGCACCCGCTCGCGCGACTTCTCGTCACCTTTGAGCGCACTGGCCAGATGCATCATCGCCTGCGCGTTCAATTCATAGAGCGCCGCGTTCCAGCCGAATGGCGACTGCTGCCAGGCGGAGCCGGCAAAGCGGCGGTCGTGCGGCCGCGCCTGCGCCCCGTGCTCGAAGAGGGACTTCAAACCGTCGAGATACGTGGTCTGTACGCTCATGAACTCGGCAGGGTCGATCGTCAGGGGCTCGGTCGCCGCCATCGCTTCGATTCCCCCTGCGGCCATGGCGGCAGGATCCGGCTTCGGCCGGGCCGGGCCGGCGCCTCGCGGCGCGCCCTGCGGGTCGGCTCGTTTGCGCCGCGACGCAACACCGGGCGCCGCGCCGACGCCATTCTTGGACGCCGGTGCCTTGCGAGTCGGTGCCTTGCGAGCCGGCCGCTTGCCGGAAGATGTCTTTGCTGGCTTTTGGGTCGCCATGTTCGATTCGCTCCTGGTCTCAGAATAGCCGTTCTCGGCATGCCCCGTACATTGCCGGACCCGCATGCCGGGTCGGGGGTCAGGGAAAGCCGGTTCGCGCTGAAGGCCGGCGTCAGGTGCCGCTTCCGATTGCACGATTCACGGGGCCGGCCGATGCCATTGCTGCAGTGCACCATTTCATTATATTGCAATGCAACACAACCCTCAACGGAGGCTGCATGCTGGTGTCGGTGATCGTCGCGATCGGCTGGCTGTACGTGGTGATCCTGATGGCTGCGACCCAGCCGAGCTTGTTGGCCGCCGGGCTGACGCTGATCGGATACGGATTGTTTCCCCTCGCTATCGTTCTCTATCTTCTCGATGCACCGCGTCGGGCACGCAAGCGCCGCGCGGCCGCCGCTCAACCTCCTTCGGACGATCGACGCTGAACATCGCGCCGACGCCTCGGTCGCCATCCCGATCGTCGCGCCTGACCCTGCGACGGCTAACGGAAGGGAACCACGCCGCGCAGCATGCACCCACGAACTTACGAAGCGCTTGCGGGGGTCCGGGTCCGCCGCGCGGCCAATGCCGCCATTCGGCCGGTGGGCGCGTGCCTGCGATGTGAATAGAACCGTGCGCCATCGGCGAACGTGCAGATGCCACTGGCGGCAACCGCACCGACACCGGCATCACGCAAACGGATGGCGGCCAGGGCTGGCAGATCGGCGAACCACTTGCCCGGACGCCGCCCAGGCACGAAAGCCGCGGCGGCGGCCGGGCCGACGGCGCCTGCCAGAAAGGCAGCGCGCACGTCGTCGCCCACTTCGAAGTGGTCCGGTCCGATACCGGGCCCGATCCAGGCCGCCAACCCAGCATTTGCCGGCAACAGCTCGCGTAGCGCGGCGATCGTGGCCTCGATCACGCCGCCCGCGAGACCACGCCAGCCGGCATGCGCGATGCCGACCGCCCTGCCGCTCAGATCGCCGATGATCACGGGCAGGCAATCGGCGCAGAGGATGGCCAGCACCACGTCGTCGCGATTCGTGACCAGCGCATCGGCGCTTGCAAGTGAGCGGCCTGCGGGAAAATCGGACGCCCGCAGCGCGAAGGTATCGTCGACCCGGCATACGTCGCGACCGTGCACCTGCTCGACACAGACGACCAGCCGCCCGATCGACGCCGCGACGCGACGCCTGTTCTCCCGCACGTCGGCAGCCGCGTCACCAACGTGTCCACCCAGGTTCAATCCGCCGCCGCCCGCACCGTCGTCGTAGTTGCCGCCACTGACGCCGCCCGCGCGAGTCGTCATCCACGCGCAGAGCGCGTCTGCGCCGGCCCACGCCGGGGTCAGCAGGGTCGGCGCGGGTCGATCGCTCATGGGCCGAATGCCGCCCTCGTCAAGGCGTCGCCGTCGATACCGCGCCCTTGCAACCAGTCGGACAGATCAGCCGGCAGCGCGGCCGCAAAAGGACCGGCCGGCACACCGGTGCATGGGTCGTCGAAGGCGAGGCGAGCCGCATGCAATGCCTGTCGATCCAGACCATCGACGCAAGGGCCGCCGTACAGAGGATCGGCCAATAGCGGATGGCCGATGCTCGCCATGTGCACACGGATCTGATGGGTGCGGCCCGTGTGCAGCCGACAGGCGACCACTGTAAAGGGCTTGCCCTCGAACGACCCGTCCGCCAGCGGATGGAGATCGGTGTGCGCGGCCTTGCCGCCGGCAACCACGGCCAACCGTTGCCGATGACGGGGATCCCGCCCGATCGGTTCGTGCACGGAGCGGTCAGCCATCAGGCGACCGGCCGCGATCGCGACGTACCGGCGCGATACCCTGTGCTCGGACAGGTCCTCGATCAGGCGCAGGCGCGATCGCTCGGTCAGCGCCACGACCATGAGGCCGCTGGTGTCTTTGTCCAGGCGGTGCACGATGCCGGCCCGGGGCAGCCGCGACGACCCGGGAATCAGGTGCAACAAGCCGTTCATCAACGTGCCGCCCCAATTGCCGGGAGCGGGGTGCACGACGAGGCCCGCCGGTTTGTCGATGATCAGGTACTCGGCGCCGCGCGCGACGATGCTGAGCGGGACCGGCTCGGGCCGAAACGCGCGTTCGGCATCGGGCTGCTGCGGCGTGACCGTCAGGCGCTCTGCGCCACTGAGGCGGGTGTCACGGGCGAGCGGTCGCTCGGCGCAGACCACTGCGCCGAGGTCGATCCAGCGCTGGATGCGCGAACGCGACACGCCTGTCAGCTGCGTGGCCAGGAAGCGGTCGACCCGTTCACCGGCCCCGGCGCGGGCATCGATCTCGATGCGCTCGAGCGGCTCGTCCGACGACTCGGTCTGGTGGGGATCCACGGGGGCTTGCATGCCGTGCATCTTATAATGCGGGCCTTTAGAGCCGGAACCGGCAAGGCCTGCGACCCAGACGATGCGCTACTTCCAAGTCACCACGCTCACTCGCGCAATGCGAGCCTTGCTCGGCATGATCATTGCAATGTCGATGGTCGCCTGCGCGGGGCCGGAAGAGGTCGACGAAACGGTCGGCTGGAGCGCTCAGAAGCTCTACACCGAGGCCAAGGACGACATGGCGTCCGGTCGCTATGCCGATGCCGTCAAGCTGCTGGAGAAACTGGTGTCCCGCTATCCGTTCGGGGCGCTGGCGCAGCAGGCTCAGATCGATATCGCGTTCGCGCACTACCGGGACGGCGAGCGCGCGCTCGGCCTTGCCGCCGTCGACCGCTTCCTGAAGCTGCATCCCGATCACGAGGTCGTGGATTACATGTACTACCTGCGCGGTCTGATCAACTTCAGCACGCACAACAGCCTGCTGGCCCGCATCGGTGGCCAGGACCTCTCCGAGCGCGACCTGCAGGCGACACGCGCGGCCTACGATTCCTTCGAAACGGTGGTTCGACGCTTCCCGAGCAGCCGCTATGCGCCCGATTCGATTCTACGCATGCGCTATCTGCTCAACGCCATGGCCGCTGGCGAAATCGCGGTCGCCCGCTTCTACTTCAGCCGCGGTGCTTATCTGGCCGCCGCCAACCGCGCCAAGGATGTCGTTCGCGAGTATCAGCAAGTGCCCGCGGTCGAAGAAGCCTTGTACATCCAGATGCGTGCCTACGAGGAACTCGGCTTGCCGGAACTGCAAGCCGCGACCAAGCGCGTGCTCGAACAGAACTTCCCTGCTTCCAAGGACCATGAAGCAGCCTTGAACGGCGAAGAGAAATCGTGGTGGAAGGTCTGGCGTTGATTCGCGCGCGCGCCCGGCGCGGCCGGAGCCGGCCAGTTCAGCGGGCGTGCATCATCGCCACGAATGCCTCGGCAGCCTGCGGATCCCGTGTCCTGGCGAAGGGCGGCAGGCTTTTGAGCAACTGGCGGCCGTAGCCCTTCTCCGCCAACCGGGTGTCGCCGACGACCAGCAGGCCCTGATCGAGTTCGCCGCGAATCAAGCGCCCGGCGCCCTGCTTGAGCGCCATGGCAGCGCCGGGAAGATGCATTTTCCTGAACGGATCCTCCCCCCGCCGTCTGATCGCTTCGGCGCGCGCCCGCAGTACCGGGTCGTCGGGTGGCGCGAACGGCAGCTTGTCGATCACCACCAGCGAGAGCTGTCGGCCGACCACGTCGACTCCTTCCCAGAAGCTGGCGCTACCGATCAGAACCGGGCGCGCGAGCGCACGAAAGCGCTCGAGCAGGACGGCACGCGAATGCTCACCTTGCACCAGCCAGTCGAGCGGCTCGGCGAGCCCGCCCAGTCGTTCGCGCAATTCGTCGGCCAGCTCGCGCACCATGCGCAAGGTCGTGCAGAGCACGAACGCGCGACCTCCGTTGTCCCGCAACAAGGGCGCGATAGCAATCGCCAGCGCGGCCGTGAATCCGCCCTCACGCGGCAGAGGCAAGGCCGGCGGAACGTACAACAGCGCCTGGTGTTCGTAGTCGAAGGGGCTCGCCACCGTCATGCACTCGGCACCTTCGAGCCCGAGTGCATCGACGAAGTGGCCGAATCCATCGGGAGCCGCAAGGGTCGCCGATGTGAAGATCCAGCTCATCGGCCGGGCCTCGATCTGACGACGGAACAAGGGACCGAGTTCGATCGGCGTCAGGTGCAGGGTCAAGCCCTGGCGATGAACCTCGGCCCATGCAACCGCATGCTCGGGATCGATCACCGGCGCGTCGTGCAGACCTTCCCCTTGGCCGACGACCTCCTGCAGGTTCACCGGCGACGGATCGGCCGTTGGCGCCTCCTGCTCGTGTTCGGGCCAGGCAGAGGCGTCGTCGTCCTCCGAACGCGGCTGATCTCCGAGCCAGGGCCAGTCGCGCTCCGGCGCGATCCGCAACAACCAGTGCTGCAGGCGCCGCCGCAATCCGATTCCGCGTTCGGCCAGTCGCAGGAGATCACGACTGCGTTCCGATGCCGGCTCCAGCGCCTCGGCCACGGCCGCGAGCGTCTCGTCGAGCGCGGCCAGTCGATCCAGGAAGGGTCGCGACGAGGATGCCCGCAAGGCGGGCTCGTCGCGCCGGCCGATCGTGCCGGCGGCGAGACGCGCTTCGCGCAAGGCTTGCTCGACGGACTGCGACAGCGAGATCCAGTCGGCGGATTCGGCAGCGTCCTCCCGGCCGACACGCATCAGGTCGCGGCTGAAATCGACCAGTTGACGAGTGCTCAACGCCTGACCGAAGAAACTGGTGGCGACGTCGGGCAGCTGGTGCGCCTCGTCGAAGATCACCGCATGGCATTGCGGCAACAGCTCCGAAACGCCTTCGTCGCGCATGGCCAGATCGGCGCAAAACAAATGGTGGTTGACGACCACCAGGTCCGACTGCATGGCGCGCCGACGGGCGCGGTAGACGAAGCACTTGTCGATGTGTTCGCAGTCCTGCCCGAGGCAGTTCTCCCGGGTCGAACCAGCCATGCGCAAGACGGGAGAATCCTCACCGACATCGGCCATCTCGCCGAGGTCGCCCGAATCGCTCAGAGCGGCAAAGCGTTCGATCCTTTGCAAGGTGGCGATGTCGCGCCGCGACTCGAACCGCCCCTGGGCCAGGTTGCGTGCCAGGTGGTGGTGACAGACATAGTTCGAACGCCCCTTGAGCAATGCCACACGGGGTGCGACACCGAGGGCCGCCATCACTTGCGGCAGATCACGATGGAAGAGCTGGTCCTGCAAGGTTCGCGACCCGGTCGAGATCAGCACGCGCCGCTGCGCCAACAGCGCCGCTGCCAGATAGGCGTAGGTCTTGCCGGTGCCAGTGCCCGCCTCGACCACCAGCAATCCGAGGTTCTCGAGCGCGCGAACGACGGCGTCGCTCATCTGCAACTGGCCGGCACGCTCGACGAACCCCGGAGCCAGGCGGGCCAGGGGCCCGTCTGCGGACAGCGCCTGCCGGACCGATTCAGCGAGCATCACCGGGACACGCGCACGATGACGGCCATCAGGCAGGGATATCGGGAATCAAGCGCATCTGGAGCGCGAGGATCGAATCCTTGATCTGCAACTTGCGCTTCTTGAGGCGGCGCAACTGGAGGTCGTCGAAGCCACGCTCGAAAGCCGCTGCGGCGATCATCTGATCGAGACCACGGTGCTCGAGTTGCAGTTCGACGATGCGCTGCTTGATGGCGTCCGAATCGACGGGCAGCATGAGGGCTCAAAGCGGAAATCACTATGATAGCCTCGATGCCGGCGGCTGCGATCGCGGCCGCTTTGCAGGCTGTCAGGTGATGCGCTCGGCGACACCACGCCGGGGCTGACGCAGGTATTCCTCGGATTGCATCTCGGCCAGGCGGCTCGCGGTGCGCACGAACTCGTGTGCCATCTGCCCGCTCGGGTACAAATCGTCTGGCGCGCGTTCGGCCGACACGATCAGCTTCACGCGCTGGTCGTAGAGCACGTCGATCAGCCAAAGAAACCGGCGCGCCTCGCTGGCCATGGCCGGCGACATCGCCGGCACACCGGACAACACCACCGTCTGGAAACGGCTGGCGATCTCGAGATAGTCCGTCTGCGAACGGGGCCCGCCACACAAGGTGGCGAAATCGAACCAGACGATGCTGCCGGCGCGACGCTTGGCGTGCACGATTCGATGCTCGATCTCGAGCGCGGGATCTTCGTCGCCGGCCTCGGCGAGCGCATCGAATGCGGAGGCCAGTGCGGCCTCGCTCGCGTCGTTCAAGGGCCAGTAATAGGTCTGCATACCGGCCAGCCCAAGCTGCCGATAGTCGGTGCCGGCGTCGACCGTGATCACGTCCAGCGACCGCTCGAGCAAGGCGATCGCGGGCAGAATGCGGTCGCGGTGCAACCCACCCGGATACAGCCCGGCGGGAGCATAGTTCGAGGTGATGACGAACACGACTCCCGCACGCAGCAAGGCCCGCAGCAACCGCTCGAGGATCATCGCATCGGCGATGTCCGAGACATGGAACTCGTCGAAGCAGATCAGCCGATACCGCTTCGCGACCCGTTCCGCGACAGCATCCAGCGGATCTGCCTGGCCCTTGAGCTCCTTCATCTCGCGGTGAACACCGCGCATGAACTCGTGGAAGTGCAGACGCGTCTTGCGCCGTACCCGGACCGCGCCGAAGAAGCAGTCCATCAGAAAGCTCTTGCCGCGTCCTACCCCGCCGTGCATCCAGAGCCCGCGCGGAGGCTCGGGCCGCTTCAGGTAGCGGCCGAGCAAGGTCTCGCGAATCTCCCGAAACCGCGACAGTTCGTGTGCAAGCCGATCCAGACGCTGCACGGCCGCCAACTGCGCCGCGTCGGGCTCGAACCCGTGGTGGCGCAGATGGGCGTGATACCTGGACGATACCGGTCCGTCCGTACTCACATGTTCAACGCACGTTTGGCGGTGGCCAGTGCCGCCTCGCGCATCACCTCGGACATCGACGGATGCGGGTGGCAGACTCGAGCGATGTCCTCGGCGCTTGCCTTGAACTCCATCGCCACGGCCGCCTCGGCGATCAGATCGGAGGCGCTCGCGGCGACGATGTGCACACCGAGCACCTCGTCGGTGGTGGCATCGGCCAGAACCTTCACGAAGCCCTCGGCATGACCCACCCCGAGCGCCCGGCCATTGGCCATGAACGGGAACTGACCCGACACATACTTGCGACCGGCCGCCTTGAGCTGCTGCTCGGTACGGCCCACCCATGCGATCTCGGGCAACGTATAGATGACCCAGGGGATGGTGTTGTAGTCGATGTGAGTGGCCTGGCCGGCGATCAGTTCGGCAACCATCACCCCTTCCTCTTCGCCCTTGTGGGCGAGCATCGGGCCACGCACCACATCGCCGATCGCGAAGACACCGGCGACACTGGTACGGCATTGGTCGTCGACCGGGATGAAGCCGCGCTCGTCGGTCGCCAGACCGACCGCCTCCAGATTCAGGCTTTCGGTATTCGGCACACGCCCAACCGATACGATCAGGCGATCGACGGTGAGCGACTGCTCGGCGCCCTGTGCATCGGCATAGTCGACACGCACCTGCGCCTTGCCCGTCTTCTTGGTAATGGTGACCTTGCTGATCTTCGCGCCCATCTGGATCTCGAGCCCCTGGCGCGTGAAGATCTTGCGCGCTTCGCGCGAGACCGCCTCGTCGGCAGCCGCGAGAAAGTCCGGCATCGCCTCGAGCACGGTGACCTTGGCACCCAGGCGCCGCCACACCGAGCCGAGTTCGAGCCCGATGACGCCCGCACCGATCACTCCCAGTCGCTTGGGTACTTCGGTGAGCGCCAGCGCCCCCTCGTTGTCGCAGACGATCTGGTTGTCGACCGGTACATCGGGCAGGTGACGGGCCTTCGAGCCGGTTGCGAGGATGACGTTCTTGGCGCGATTGATCTCGATGTTGCGGCCATCGGAGACCTCGATTTCGAAGAACTCGTCGGCGCGCCCGACGAAGCGCCCATGGCCCTTGAGCCAGGTGATTCCGTTCTTGCGAAACAGGAACTCGATTCCCTTGGTCATCTTGCCGACGATGCCCTCTTTGCGGGCCAGCATCTTGGCCAGATCGAGCTTGACGCCGGTGACATTGACACCGTGCTCGGCGAGTTCGGTCTGAGCCTTCTCGTATTCTTCTGACGAGGCCAACAGCGCCTTGGAGGGAATGCAGCCCACGTTCAGACAGGTACCGCCCAGAACGGGCTCGCCGCCCGGCGCACGCCAGCGCTCGACACAGGCGACCTTGAACCCCAGTTGGGCGGCGCGAATGGCGGCGATGTAGCCGGCGGGCCCCGCGCCGATGACGATCACGTCGTAACGTTCGGACATCTGAGTGTTCTCCGTGTTCGGTTCAGAGATCGAGCAGCAGGCGGGCCGGATCCTCCAGCGCCTCCTTGATGCTGACCAGGAAGAGCACGGCCTCGCGCCCGTCGATGATCCGGTGATCGTAGGACAGTGCGAGGTAGTTCATCGGTCGCACGACGATCTGACCGTTCTCCACCACCGGCCGCTCCTTGGTCGCATGCACACCCAGGATGGCCGATTGCGGCGGATTGATGATCGGCGTCGACAGCATGGAACCGAACACCCCACCATTGCTGATCGAGAACGTGCCGCCAGTGAGTTCCTCGAGACCCAGCTTGCCTTCACCCGCCCGCTTGCCGAAGTCGCCGATCGTGCGTTCGATCTGCGCGAAACTGAGCTGGTCGGCATTCCGTATCACCGGCACGACCAGGCCCCGCGGCGAGCCGACGGCAACACCGATATCGAAGTAGCCGTGGTACAGGATGTCCGTACCGTCGATCGAGGCATTGACGACCGGGTACTTCTTGAGCGCGTGCACCGCAGCCTTCACGAAGAACGACATGAAACCCAGGCGAACCCCGTTCTCCTTCTCGAAGCGGTCCTGATACTTCTTACGCAGCTCCATGACCGGCTGCATGTTCACTTCATTGAAGGTGGTGAGAATCGCGTTGGTCGCCTGCGATTGCAGCAGCCGCTCGGCGACGCGCTGGCGCAGACGCGACATCGGCACACGCTGCTCGGGCCGCCCTTCGAGCACCGAAGCGAGGTCGACCGGCGCTTTGGCCTGCGGCAACGTGCTGCTCGGCACGCCGGTAGGAATCGATGGTGCGGGCGCGGCGGCCGGTTGCGCGGCGGCCGGCGCCGGCGCGGGCGCTCGCTGTCCCTGCAATGCGCCCAGAACGTCGCCCTTGGTAATGCGGCCGCCACGGCCCGTGCCCTCGACCTGACCCGGCCCGAGATTGTTCTCCGCCATCAGCTTGGCGGCGGCCGGCATGGCCGGCATGGCACGAGAACCGCCCGGCGCCGGCGCACTGCCGGACCCCGGTGCGACCGCCGTCGCCGCCGGCGCAGCGGCCGGCTCGGCCCTGGCTGCCGGCGCCGGACCCTGCGCTTTTGCGCTGGCGTCGGTGTCGATCATTGCGATCACCTCACCGGCAAACACGGTCTCGCCGTTGCCCTTGGCGACGCTGACCAGCACTCCGCCTTCGGGGGCCGGCAGCTCGAGCACCACCTTGTCTGTCTCGATGTCGATCAGGTTCTCGTCACGCGAGACCGGATCACCAGGTTGCTTGTGCCACTCCAGCAGCGTGGCCTCGGCCACGGACTCGGAGAGCTGCGGCACTTTGACTTCGATTTGCGCCATTGTCGGCTGACCTCGATGAATCTTGGTTTGTTCTTGGGCGAGTTGGCGATGCGGGGGGCAATGCCCCGCGCATCGTCAGGAGGACTTGCGGGTGCGACTCTTGGTGTCACCGAGCGCCGTGGCGATCAGCTCACGCTGCTGGGCGGCATGTTTGTCGTAGTAACCGGCCGCAGGTGACGCCGACGGCGGCCGCCCCGCATAGCTGAGCTTGTGCCCGGCCGAGAGCTGCTCGCCGATATGGTGTGCGACATAAAACCACGCACCCTGGTTTTGCGGCTCGTCCTGACACCAGACGATCTGAGTCGCGGCCGGAAACGACTTCAGCACACTGGAGAACGCCTTGTGGGGGAACGGATAGAGCTGCTCGAGCCGCACGATCGCGATGTCAGCGGCCTCGCGCTCGCGCCGGCCGGCGATCAGGTCGTAATAGACCTTGCCCGAACAGACCACCACCCGCTTCACTTTCTCGCGCACGATCGATTCGTCGGCTTCGTCGATCACGGTCTCGAAGCGCCCGTTGGCGAGATCGGTCAGGGGCGAGCCGGCATCCTTGTTGCGCAGCAGGGACTTCGGCGTGAGCACCACGAGCGGCTTGCGGAACAGACGAATCATCTGCCGCCGCAGCAGGTGGAAGATCTGTGCGGCCGTGGTCGGCTGGCAGACCTGCATATTGTTCTCGGCGCACAGCTGCAAGAAGCGTTCCAAACGCGCCGAGGAATGCTCGGGTCCCTGCCCTTCGTAGCCGTGTGGCAGCAGCAAGGTAAGGCCCGACACGCGCCCCCATTTGGTCTCGCCAGACGAGATGAACTGGTCGATGACGACTTGCGCGCCATTGACGAAGTCGCCAAACTGCGCCTCCCAGATCACCAGCGTATTCGGCTCGGCGGTGGAATAGCCGTATTCGAACGCCAGCACCGCCTCTTCCGACAGCAGCGAGTCGATGACCGTGAAACGCCCCTGCGTCGGTGTGACGTTCTGCAGCGGTATGTAGACGCCCTGGTCGAAGCGCTCGCGGTTCTGATCGTGAAGCACGGCGTGGCGATGGCTGAAGGTGCCACGACCGGAATCCTGCCCGGAAAGACGCACACCGTAGCCGCCGGCAACCAGGGAAGCGTAGGCGAGTGATTCCCCCATGCCCCAGTCGAGCGACATCTCGCCCTCGCCCATCTTGCGACGATCGGCGAGCACTTTTTGCACGAGCGGGTGAACCTTGAGGTCGTCGGGAACCGTCGTGATGCGCTCGGCCAGGCGCTTGAGCTCGGCGACCGGGATCGAGGTATCGGCTGCATCGGTCCACTTGCGACCCAGGTAGGGCATCCAGTCGACCGCGTACTTGCTCTTGAAATCGGACAGCACGGGATCGACCGTATGGCGGCCAGCGTCCATCGCACGCCGATAGCCGTCGATCATTCCATCGGCATCCTCGCTGGTGAGCACGCCCTGGGTCACCAGCCGGTCGGCGTAGATCGTGCGCGTGCTCGGCAACGCCGCGATCTTCTTGTACATGAGCGGCTGCGTGAGCGAAGGCGTGTCTTGTTCGTTGTGGCCCAGCTTGCGATAGCAGATCAGGTCGACGACCACATCCTTGCGGAACTCGGTACGGAAATCCACGGCCAGTTGCACGGCGAACAGCACCGCTTCGGGATCGTTGCCGTTCACGTGGATGACCGGCGCCTCGATCATCTTGGCGACGTCGGTGCAATAGAGCGTGGATCGCGAATCACGGGGATCGGATGTCGTGAATCCGATCTGGTTGTTGATCACGATATGAACGCTGCCGCCCGTTCCATAGCCGCGGGTTTCGGCCATGTTCAGCGACTCCATGACCACACCCTGGCCGGCGAAGGCCGCATCGCCATGCACGACCACGGTCAGGACCTGCGAGCCGTCCAGATCACCGCGTCGATCCTGGCGTGCGCGGGCAGAACCGGTGGCCACCGGATTGACGATCTCGAGATGTGACGGATTGAAGGCCAGCGACAAATGTACGGGCCCTCCCGGCGTGGAAACGTCGCTCGAGAAGCCCATGTGGTACTTGACGTCTCCGCTGGGCAGGTCCTCCGGGTGATGGCCCTCGAACTCGGCAAACAGATCGCGCGGCATCTTGCCGAGCGTGTTGACCAATACGTTCAGGCGACCACGGTGGGCCATGGCGATGACGATCTCCTGCACGCCCTTCTCGCCGCTGCGCTGGATCACCTCGTCGAGCGCGGGAATGAAGCTTTCGCCACCCTCGAGCGAGAAGCGCTTCTGGCCAACGTATTTCGTGTGCAGGTACTTTTCGAGCCCCTCGGCAGCGGTCAGCTCCTGCAGCAGTTTCAGGCGCCGCTCGGTCGACAGCTGCGGGCGCGCGCGCGTCGACTCGAAGCGCTGCTGCATCCAGCGCTTCTGCGCCTGATCGGTAATGTGCATGAACTCGGCACCGATCGTGCCGCAGTAGGTCTCGCGCAGCGCCTGCAGGAGATCACGCAGAGACGCGCTCTCGAAGCCGAAGAATGCATTCGCTGTCGAGTAGATATTGGCGTGATCACCTTCGGTAAAGTCGTAGAACGCCGGTTCGAGCTCCGGGATCGACGGACGCTCGTTACGCTTGAGAGGATCGAGATCGGCCCAGCGATTCCCCAGCGAACGGTAGGCGGCAATCAGACTCTGCACGAACACCTGTTTGCGCGCGGTGGCCGCGTCGCCACCCATCTGACGCGGCGTCAGCGTGCCTTCCTTGGCACGTTCGGCGAACGACTGCATGATCGGCGCGTGCGCGACGTCGCGCGTCTGCGTATTGCCGTCGGCGGCAGGCAGCGCCTGGAGATTGTCGAAGTACGACCGCCAGACTTCGGGAACCGAGCTGGGGTTATCGAGATAACTCTCGTACAACTCCTCGACGTAGGGCGCGTTGCCACCAAACAGGTAGGAGTTGTTCTGGAAGGATTTCATCATGGGCGGTTGACCTTTATTAACGAGTTTCTCGTCTAAGGCATGCATGCCGTCTCGCAACGTGCCCGCAGGGGCGACGGGCGAGGACTGGCACAAGCGTCACGTTCAGGCTTCCCGAACACGACGCCCGCAATGTTTTGAATAGGGGGATCAGACCATCAGAACATACCTTGGCGAACAGGCCGAAGAATAGCCTGTTCGAGACGCGCGGGCCACAAAGCCCTGCCCGCCGGGGCCAAACGGCGACGGAAGTGCGCATCCACGAAATCAAGCACGTTGCAGTGCCACAACTCGAACGATCGGCAACCCGGCACACTTGATGGCGCGCTACCGTCGCCCGACAGTCCCGCGGCCAACGGCAGATGCCGGCGGCCGCGGACAACGACGGTCGATCAGGACTTGGTCGCGATATCGCGCCGCGTCGGCCCCTCGAACAGTTGACGCGGACGGCCGATCTTCTGCTCGGGATCACCGATCATCTCGTTCCACTGAGCAATCCAGCCAACCGTTCGCGCCAGCGCGAAGATGCAGGTGAACATACTGACCGGCATGCCCATCGCACGCTGCACGATGCCCGAATAGAAGTCGACATTCGGGTAAAGCTTGCGTTGGACGAAATAGTCGTCCTCGAGCGCGATCTGCTCGAGTTTCATGGCCAGGGCGAACAGCGGGTCGTCATGCAGACCGAGCTCGCCAAGAACCTCATGACAGGTCTCGCGCATAAGCTTCGCGCGCGGGTCGTAATTCTTGTAGACACGGTGCCCGAAGCCCATCAGTCGGACGTGGGAATTCGGGTCCTTGACGTTCTTGATGAACTCGCCGATTTTCTCCACGCCGCCGCTGGCCTGGATCTCGTAGAGCATGTTCAGGCAGGCCTCGTTCGCGCCGCCGTGCGCAGGGCCCCAGAGTGTCGCGATGCCCGCGGCGATACACGCGAAAGGATTCGCGCCGGAGGACCCCGCCAGCCTGACGGTGGAAGTCGAGGCGTTCTGTTCGTGATCGGCATGCAGGATCAGGATGCGATCGAGCGCCTTCTCGAGCACCGGGTTGGGCGTGTATTCCTCGCAAGGCGTGGCAAACATCATGTGCAGGATGTTGCCCGCGTAGCTGAGGCTGTTCTTCGGATACATGAACGGCTGACCACAGGAATACTTATAGGCCATGGCCGTCAGCGTCGGCATCTTGGCGATCAGACGGATCGCGGAGATGAACCGGTGCTCGGGATTATTGATGTCGAGCGAGTCGTGATAGAAGGCCGACAGCGCACCCACGCAGCCGACCAGGATCGCCATTGGGTGCGCATCGCGCCGGAATCCGGCATAAAAGCGGTTCATCTGCTCGTGCACCATGGTGTGGTGCAAGACCCGGAAATGAAAATCCGCCTTCTGCTCGGCGTTCGGCAGCTCGCCGTTGAGCAACAGGTAGCAGGTGTCGAGATAGTCGCAGTTCTCGGCGATCTGCTCGATCGGGTAGCCGCGGTAGAGCAACTCGCCCTGGTCACCGTCGATATAGGTGATCGACGAGCGGCACGACGCCGTCGCCATGAATCCGGGGTCGTAGGTGAATTTGCCGGTGGCGCCGTAGAGCTTGCGCACGTCCACCACGTCCGGGCCGACCGTGCCTTCGTAGATCGGCAGATCGACGGACGGCGTGCCGTCCGAAAAAGAGATCGTGGCTTTCTTTTCAGTAGTCATCTGGGCTACCCCCATCGAATGCGTGCCGCCCGGAGGCGCCACGCTCACTTCGCCATCCGCCCGCCAGACGGCGAGCGGCGCTCTACAAAACTCATTATGTCCCGGCTGCGGCCCGCAAGCAGCGGGCGACGACCTCAGACCTGCCGCAATCGCTCGAGCACCGAGTGAATCGCGCGTGTGTCCAGTTCGCCCTCGGGTTGCTGCCGGGCCATGATCAGGTCGAGCAGATCGTTGTCCGAAAGGTCGAACAAGCGCGTCAGGGCCTCGACATCGTCGTCGCTCAGCGACTGTTCGAAACGCTCGAAAAAGCGGGTCAGAACCAGGTCGTTCTCGAGCAGACCCCGCCGGGCACGCCAGCGTAGCCGGCGCCGACGGGCGGGGTCGCTCTGGTGGGCCGGCAAGCTCGACATGGACGACCGGGTCCGGGCACCGCTCAGACGGCGCGCCGGACCATCAACTCCTTGATCTTGCCGATCGCCCGCGTCGGGTTGAGGCTCTTCGGACAGACGTCGACGCAGTTCATGATCGTGTGGCAGCGAAACAGCCGATAAGGATCCTCGAGATTGTCCAGTCTGGCACTGGTTGCCTGATCACGCGTATCGGCGATGAAGCGGTATGCCTGCAGCAGACCGGCCGGTCCGACGAACTTGTCCGGATTCCACCAGAACGACGGACAGGAGGTGGAACAGCACGCGCACAGGATGCATTCGTAGAGACCGTCGAGCTCCTCGCGATCCTCGGGGCTCTGCAAACGCTCCTTCTCGGGTGGCGGCGAGTCGTTGATCAGGTAGGGCTGCACGGAATGGTACTGATTGAAGAACTGCGTCATGTCGACGATCAGATCGCGGACGACGGGCAGCCCCGGCAGAGGCCTGAGCACGATGGGTTCCTCGAGCTCGCGCAGGTTCGTGATACAGGCCAGCCCGTTCTTGCCATTGATATTCATCGCATCGGAACCGCAAACACCCTCACGGCAGGAGCGACGGTAGGCGATCGAATCATCGACGTCGGACTTGATGCGGAACAGGGCATCGAGCAGCATCTTGTCGGTCGGCAGCAGCTCCACCTCGAGATTCTGCATGTAGGGCTTGCTGTCCTTGTCCGGATCGAAGCGGTAGATCGAGAACTTCACCACCCGCTTGGCCTGGCTGGCGCTCTTGGCGGGGGCTTCGACGACTGCATTCATCAACGAATCTCCAGGAAATCGGTTCGCGGCATCCGCGCACTCAGAAGGTGCGCGCCTTGGGCTGGAATGTCTCGACGGACATAGGCTTCAGGATCACCGGCTTGTAATCGAGCCGGCTGCCCTCCGAATACCAAAGCGTGTGGCGCATCCAGTTGGCGTCGTCGCGCTCGGGGAAGTCTGAATGGGCATGCGCACCCCGGCTCTCGTCGCGGGCCGCCGCCGACACGATGGTCGCGCGCGCGGTCTCGACCAGGTTGTCGAGTTCGAGCGCTTCGACCCGTGCCGTGTTGAACACCTGCGATTTATCGGTCATATGGATGTTGGCGGCACGCTCGGCCAGCGCCTCGATCTTCGTGACGCCGGCGTTCATCAGATCACGGGTGCGGAAGACACCGCAATGCGCCTGCATGGTCCGCCGGATCTCGTTGGCGACGTCCTGTGTCCGCTCACCCGAGGAGGAGCCGTTCAGACGCGCCAGACGGGCGAGCGTCGCATCGCCGGCGTCGGCCGGCAGCGGTTTGTGCTCGCCGCGGTTGAGCTTGGCCGTGACGATGTGATTGCCCGCGGCGCGCCCGAACACGAGCAGATCGAGCAGCGAGTTCGTGCCCAGCCGGTTCGCACCGTGCACCGAGACGCACGCGCATTCGCCGATGGCGTACAGCCCGTTGACCACCCGGTTCGGATCGCCGTCGCGGGGAGCCACGACCTGGCCGTGATAGTTGGTCGGGACGCCGCCCATCTGATAGTGGATGGTCGGCACTACCGGAATCGGATCGCGGATGGGGTCGACGTTCGCGAACTTGATGGCAATCTCGCGGATCGACGGCAGCCGCTTCATGATGGTGTCGGCGCCGAGGTGATCGAGCTTGAGCAGCACGTGATCACCGTCATCGCCACAGCCGCGGCCTTCCTTGATCTCCTGGTCCATCGAACGCGACACGAAATCGCGCGGGGCGAGATCCTTGAGCGTCGGTGCGTAGCGCTCCATGAAGCGCTCGCCCTTGCTGTTGAGCAGGATACCGCCTTCGCCGCGCACGCCCTCGGTGATCAGAACGCCGGCGCCGGCCACTCCGGTGGGGTGGAATTGCCAGAATTCCATGTCCTCGAGCGGCAGGCCCGCGCGAGCCGCCATGCCCATGCCGTCGCCGGTGTTGATGAAGGCATTGGTCGAAGCGGCCCATATGCGGCCCGCACCACCGGTCGCGAGCACCGTGACCTTGGCCTCCAGGATCATGACCTCGCCGGTTTCCATCTCCAGCGCCACCACGCCAAGGACATCGCCCTCGCTGTCGCGGACCAGATCCAGCGCCATCCATTCGACGAAGAACTGGGTGCGGGCGCGCACGTTGCGCTGGTAGAGCGTGTGCAGCAAGGCGTGGCCGGTGCGGTCGGCCGCAGCGCATGCACGCTGAACGGGCTTTTCGCCGAAATTCGCAGTGTGTCCGCCGAACGGACGCTGGTAGATGGTGCCGTCAGGATTACGATCGAACGGCATGCCGAAATGCTCGAGCTCGTAGACGACTTTCGGCGCCTCGCGGCACATGAATTCGATCGCGTCCTGGTCGCCGAGGTAGTCCGACCCCTTGACCGTGTCGAACATGTGCCAGTACCAGTTGTCCTCGCTCATATTGCCGAGCGAGGCCCCGATACCGCCCTGCGCCGCCACCGTGTGGGAGCGGGTCGGGAACACCTTCGAAAGCACGGCCACGTTGAATCCGGCCTCGGCCAGCTGCAGCGAGCAGCGCATACCCGAGCCACCGGCACCGACGATTACCGCATCGAACTTGCGGCGCGGCAAACCGTTGGCGAGATTGTTCAACACCTGGGCCATTCAGAATCTCCAGAGAATGGTCGCCGCCCAGACGGCGTAACCGAGCAGAACGATGACCGTGATCACCTGCAGACCGAGACGCACGGCGGTGGGCTTGATGTAGTCCATATAGATGTCACGAAGGCCCACCCAGGCATGCCAGACCAGCGCGACGACGGCCAGGAGGGTCAGCACCTTCATCCAGGAGCCGGCGAAGATCTCCCGCCAGGCGTAAAAATCGAGCGGACCGGACCCGGCCCACACGAAGAACAGGATCAGGGCGTAGACGGCCAGCACGACGCCGCTGATGCGCTGGGCGACCCAGTCCTTGAGGCCGTAGTGGGCGCCGACGACGGTACGACGGGTGGTCATCAGAAAACTCCGAACAGTTTGGCGGCAGCGATCAGCGTCAGCACGCCCGTGGCACCGAGGACCGCCAACGCCGAGGTCCGCGCACTGGCCTTTTCAAGACCGATGTGGAGGTCGAGCAACAGAAAGCGAATGCCCGCGCACAGGTGATGAAAGAACGCCCATAGCAGTACCAGTACGACCAGGCGGAAGAACACCCCGCCGGCGATCTCTGTGAAACGCTGATAGCTGGCCGCCGAATCGAGGCTGAGTTGCAGCAGATAGAGCACGACCGGAATGCCCAACAGGAACAGCAAGGCGCCGCTGACCCTGTGCAGGATGGACACGATGCCGGACGGCGGCAGCCGATAGTTGGCGATCTCGCCGACGCCGATGTTGCGAAACACGGGACGCGCGGCCCGTGCGCCAGAGGTTTCCGACATTTTTTCCCTCGATGGTTAGGTCGTTTCGAACCCGCCATGATCACGGGCGAACGACATCCTGGACGTCGCGCCGCCGGGCGATCCCGGATTGTGACGAATTTTACCGCGTTGCACAAAGCGATGGCCGGCGCTTACGGAACGACATTCGTCGAAACGCCCGCCGGGCACGACAGCCTGCTTCGCATCGTGAAAAGCGCTCACCCGATCTCGCTCAGATAATGATAGGTGTCGGTGCGATAGAGGCCGGAACGGAACTCCACGATCTCTCCGTCGTACGTATGCGACTGGCGCTCGACCTGCAGCAACGGCGCACCGACGGCGACCGCCAACGCCTTGGCATCCGCAGCACTGGCCGCCACGGCCCTGACGCGCTCACGGGCGCTGAGCATGCGCGTGCCGAACTCGGATTCGAACAGCGCATACAGCGGGCCCTCGTGGGCGCTGACCCGCTCGGCAGTCAGGCCGCGAAAGCGCGCGCCCGGCAACCAGATGTGGTCGAGCACCGTGGGCGCGCCCTCGAAATCGAGCACCCGGTCGATGTGTATGACGCTCTCACCGGAGCGCAGACCGAGCATGCGCGCCACATCCTGCGGCGCACGCTGGCGCCGACAGGCGAGTATCCGGCTGTTGAAGCCCGGTACCTGGTCCTGACCGTCACGCAGCCGAAGAAAGCGAAAGTGGGCACGCGGTTCCTGATGGCTGGCAACGAAGGTTCCCCGTCCCTGCCGACGCACCAGCATGTGCTCGGCCACCAACCGATCGATCGCTTTGCGCACCGTGCCCTGACTGACCCGATAGCGGCCCGCCAGCTCCTGCTCGCCCGGGATCATCTCGCCCGGCTGCCAGTCTCCGTTCTGCAGGCCACGCGTCAACGCCGCCACCACCTGCATGTAGAGGGGCGCAAAGCGCGGCGCCTCGCCCCCTTGGCCGGCGGGCGCGTCATCGCCAACAGACGAAACTCGCACATCGTTCATGCTCCGAATTGGAACACGATTGCCGCTCGTTGTCGATAACTTATGTCTTATATAAGATATAGCTCTTGCTTGACAACAACAGGCGCCAGACCTAGAATGTCGGCCGATCCCATACCGACCCCGAAGAGGATGCTCATGAGCAAACCCGCCAAGCGCGTCGCCGTCACCGGCGCTGCCGGCCAGATCGGCTACAGCCTGCTTTTCCGTATCGCCAACGGCGACATGCTCGGCCGCGACCAGCCGGTCATTCTGCAGTTGCTCGACATTCCGCAGGCAATGGACGCCGTTCGCGGCGTGGTCATGGAACTCGACGACTGCGCATTTCCGCTGCTCCAGGATGTCGTTGTCACCGACGATCCCAAGGTGGCCTTCCGCGATGCGGATTGCGCTCTTCTGGTCGGTGCGCGTCCGCGCAGCAAGGGCATGGAGCGCAAAGACCTGCTCGAGGCCAACGGCGCGATCTTCACCACCCAGGGCAAGGCGCTGAACGAGGCCGCCTCACGCGACTGCAAGATCCTGGTGGTCGGCAACCCGGCCAACACCAATGCCTACATCGCCATGAAGTCGGCCCCGGACCTGCCGCGCAAGAACTTCACGGCGATGCTGCGCCTCGATCACAACCGCGCGCTGTCGCAGCTGGCGGGCAAGGCCGGCGTCAGCGTCGACAGCATCGAGAAGATGGTCGTCTGGGGGAATCACTCCCCGACCATGTATCCCGATTACCGGTTCGCCAGCAGCGGCGGACGCCCCATGCCCGAGCTGGTCAACGACGAGGCCTGGTACAAGGACACCTTCATCCCCAAGGTCGGCAAGCGGGGCGCTGCCATCATCGAGGCCCGCGGCCTGTCGTCGGCCGCGTCGGCGGCCAATGCCGCAATCGACCACGTTCGTGATTGGGTGCTGGGCACCAACGGCCGCTGGGTCACGATGGGCATCCCGTCCGATGGCCAGTACGGTATTCCGGAGGGCATCATCTATGGCATGCCGGTGACCTGCGAGAACGGCCGCTACACCCTGGTGGAGGGGCTGCCGATCGACGACTTCTCGCGCTCGATGATGGACAAGACACTGGCCGAACTGCAGGAAGAACAGGCCGGCGTCGCTCATCTGCTGGGCTGACGAGCGCCACCTCGCGGGCCGACCGGCCCGCGTCATCCGCGCCCCGGACGATCGACGATGCGATGTCCACCGGGTGCCATCCCGAGCTGCGGGGCCTGCGACGCCCGTCACCCCGCCCGCCAATGCGAGGTAAGGATATGACCACCGCTACCGCCGGCCGCCGCTTTCGCGAGGCCCTGGCCGCCGAGCGCCCGCTCCAGATCCCCGGCGCGATCAACGCCAACCATGCCCTGCTGGCGCGCCATGCCGGCTATCGTGCGGTCTATCTGTCGGGCGGAGGCGTTGCCGCCGGATCGCTCGGCCTGCCGGATCTCGGCATCTCCGGGCTCGACGACGTGCTCACCGACGTGCGCCGCATCACCGACGTCTGCGATCTACCGCTGTTGGTCGATGTGGACACCGGCTTTGGCAGTTCGGCCTTCAACGTGGCCCGCACCACCCGTTCGTTGATCAAGTTCGGCGCGGGCGCGATGCACATCGAGGACCAGGTCGGCGCCAAGCGTTGTGGGCACCGGCCGAACAAGGAAATCGTCTCCCAGGACGAGATGGTCGATCGCATCAAGGCGGCGGTCGATGCGCGAACCGACGACGACTTCTTCATCATGGCGCGCACCGACGCGCTGGCCGTCGAGGGCATCGATCGGGCGATCGAGCGTGCCCGCGCCTGCGTCGAGGCGGGCGCGGACGGCATCTTCGCCGAGGCCATTACCGAATTACCGATGTACAAGCGCTTTGCCGACGCCCTGACGGTACCGATTCTTGCCAACATCACCGAGTTCGGCCAAACGCCGTTGTTCACGGTCGAGGAACTCGCCTCGGTCGATGTCGATATCGTCCTTTATCCGCTGTCGGCATTCCGCGCCATGAACAAGGCGGCCGAGAACGTCTACCGAACCTTGCGCGCGGACGGCACGCAGAAAGCGGTCGTCGAGACCATGCAGACCCGTCAGGAGCTGTATGACGCGATCGGCTACTGGGACTACGAGCGCAAGCTCGACGAGTTGTTCGCCGCCGCCAAGCGCTGACGCTGAGGCATTCAAACCCGAAGGGCCGGCAACACACGACCGGCCACGCCCCTGGAGAATGATCAATGGCCAAGAAACCCGTTGCCGACATGCAGGAAGCACCCGCCCCCGCGTTCAAACCCAAGAAATCGGTCGCGCTGTCGGGAGTTGCCGCCGGCAATACGGCGCTCTGCACGGTGGGCCGGCAGGGCAATGACCTCCACTACCGCGGTTACGACATCCTGGAGTTCGCCGAATCCGCCTTGTTCGAGGAGATCGCGTTCCTGCTGGTGCATGGCCATCTGCCCAACAAGGCCGAACTCGCCGGCTACATGAACAAGCTGCGAGCGATGCGCGGCCTGCCGGCCAACGTGATGACGGTCCTCGAGGCACTGCCGGCCAGCGCCCACCCGATGGACGTGATGCGCACGGGTGTCTCGGCGCTCGGCTGCCAGCTTCCCGAGACCCATGATCACAACCAGGCCGACGCCCGCGGCATCGCCGACCGTCTCATGGCGAGCATGGGCTCGATGCTGCTCTACTGGTATCACTACAGCCACAACGGCAAACGCATCGACGTGCAGACCGACGACGACTCCATCGGCGGTCATTTCCTGCATCTGCTACACGGACGCGCCCCCGATGCCAGCTGGGTGCGAGCGATGCACACGTCGCTGATCCTGTATGCCGAGCACGAGTTCAATGCCTCTACCTTCACCGGTCGCGTGATCGCGGGCACGGGCAGCGACATGTACTCGGCGATCACCGGTGCCATCGGCGCCTTGCGTGGGCCCAAGCACGGCGGCGCCAACGAGTTCGCGTTCGAGGTGCAGAAGCGCTATGCCGACGCCGACGAGGCCGAAGCCGACATCCGCCGAAGGGTCGAGGCAAAGGAAGTCATCATCGGCTTCGGTCACCCGGTCTACACGATCGCCGACCCGCGCAACCAGGTGATCAAGTCCGTCGCGCAGCAGTTGTCCAAGCAGGCGGGCGACATGAAGATGTTCGCGATCGCGGAGCGCATCGAGTCCGTCATGTGGGAAATCAAGCGCATGTTCCCCAACCTCGACTGGTTCAGCGCGGTCAGCTATCACATGATGGGCGTGCCGACGGCGATGTTCACGCCGTTGTTCGTCATCTCGCGCACGTCCGGCTGGGCGGCGCACGTGATCGAACAGCGCATCGACAACAAGATCATTCGTCCGAGCGCAAATTACACCGGGCCGGAAAATCTGAAGTTCGTCCCGCTCGCGCGGCGCAAGTAGGACCATGCCACACACCCACGCGCATCGCGCCGATTAGGGCGAGAATCTGGGCTTTGCTCTCCGGAAGCGTCGAAATGTTCGTCTGCAAGTTCACCACGATCCCGACGATTGCGGCACTGGCGCTGATCCTGGCTGCCTGCGCCGCCGACACCAGTGCGCTCGACAACGACCGACTCGAGCAGGCCCGGCTCGCCCGCCGCCTCGATATGCAGGCCTGGGAGCTCCAGGTGCGCATACGCGAGGCGGCCGAGTTGCGGGCGCGGCTGGACGCGGAAGCTGCCAGCAGGCCCTTGGCGGCGCCGGTACTGGTGGCGGCGATGCGTACGGGTGAGTACGAGTGTGACCTCTCGCGTCGCGTCGAGCTCAAGCAGGTCGACCCGCATGGGCGTTCTGCAACGCTGCACTGGCAGGGTCGCGACTATCCGATGCAGGCCGTTCGTGCGGCCACCGGTGCCTTGCGCCTCGAAGACCCACAGGCTGGCCTGGTGTGGCTGACGATACTCGGCAAGTCGATCCTGCTCGATTCCCGCGACGGCAAGCAACTCGCCAACGATTGCAATCACGTGTCCTGACCCTGCCCGGACATCGCCTCGGGCCGGGCCGGGCATTCAAATTCATCGAGATGACAAGGATTCTTCCATGAGCGATCCGTTCAAGACTCTGCAAAGCTTCGCCATCGGCGCCAAGAAGGGCAAGCTGCATTCGCTGCCGGCTCTGGCCGAACAGTTCCCGAACATCAACAAACTGCCCGTATCGATTCGCATCGTGCTCGAGTCCGTACTGCGCAATTGCGACGGTGTCAAAGTCACCGAGGACCACGTCCGCCAGCTCGCCAACTGGAAACCGCGCGCCAAGCGCGTCGACGAGATCCCGTTCGTGGTTGCACGCGTGGTCCTGCAGGACTTCACCGGCGTGCCCTTGCTGGCCGACCTCGCCGCGATGCGCAGCGTCGCCGAGCGCACCGGCAAGGACGCCAAGCGAATCGAGCCCCTGGTACCGGTCGACTTGGTCGTCGACCACTCGGTGATGATCGACCACTTCGGCAACAACGAAGCGCTCGACCTGAACATGAAGCTCGAATTCCAGCGCAATCGTGAGCGTTATCAGTTCATGAAATGGGGCATGCAGGCCTTCGATACCTTCGGCGTCGTGCCGCCGGGATTCGGCATCGTGCACCAGGTCAACCTCGAGTATCTCGCCCGCGGCGTGCACAAAGGCGCCGATGGTGTCTATTACCCCGATACGCTGGTGGGCACCGACAGCCACACGACGATGATCAACGGTATCGGTGTGGTCGGCTGGGGCGTCGGCGGTATCGAGGCCGAGGCCGCGATGCTCGGCCAACCCGTCTATTTTCTGACTCCCGACGTGGTCGGTGTGAACCTGACCGGCACGCTGCGCGAGGGGGTGACCGCCACCGACCTGGTGCTGACCATCACCGAGATGCTGCGCAAGGAGAAGGTGGTCGGCAAGTTCGTCGAGTTCTTCGGCGAGGGGACCGCCAGCCTCAGCCTGCCCGACCGTGCCACGATCGCGAACATGGCGCCCGAATACGGCGCGACCATGGGCTTTTTCCCCGTCGACGAAAAAACCATCGACTACTTCAAGGGAACCGGTCGCAGCAGCGCAGAGATCGCCGCATTCGAGGCCTATTTCAAGGCCCAGGGCCTGTTCGGGGTTCCCAGCGCGGGCGAACTCTCCTATTCCAAGGCCCTGAAGCTCGATCTGTCCAAGGTCGCGCCCTCACTGGCCGGCCCGAAGCGTCCGCAGGACCGCATCGAGATCGGCAACATGAAGAAGACCTTCAACGAGCTGTTCTCGGCACCGCCGGCGGCCAACGGGTTCAATCAGCCGGCGGAACGTCTCGGCACGACCTTCACCACCAGCGAGGGCGATGAGATTCACGACGGCGATGTGTTGATCGCCGCGATCACCTCGTGCACGAACACTTCCAACCCCGGTGTGCTGCTTGCAGCCGGCCTGTTGGCCAAGAAGGCCGTCGAGCGCGGCCTGACCATCAAGCCGCACATCAAGACCTCGCTGGCACCGGGGTCGCGGGTGGTGACCGAGTATCTGACCAAGACGAAACTGCTGCCTTATCTCGAAAAGCTCGGTTTCAACGTCGCTGCCTATGGCTGCACCACATGCATCGGCAATGCCGGCGACCTGACACCCGCCATCAATGAGACGATCCAGCGCGAGCAGCTCGTGTGCGCGGCGGTGCTGTCTGGCAACCGCAATTTCGAGGCACGCATCCATCCGAACCTGAAGGCGAACTTCCTCGCATCGCCGCCGCTGGTTGTCGCCTATGCGCTCGCCGGCAATGTTCGGACCGACCTGATGACCGAGCCGGTGGGCATCGGCAAGGACGGCCGGGAAGTCTGGCTCGGCGACATCTGGCCGAGCAGCGACGAGGTCTACAAGCTCCTCAAGTACGCGATGGACCCCAAGACGTTCAAGGCCAATTACGGTCAGGTCAAGGCGAACCCGGGCGA
The DNA here is from genome assembly GCA_041396685.1 of Burkholderiaceae bacterium. Taxonomy (GTDB): domain Bacteria; phylum Pseudomonadota; class Gammaproteobacteria; order Burkholderiales; family Burkholderiaceae_E; genus JAUIAI01. The sequence goes on along the minus strand of JAWKYD010000006.1, from coordinate 219,266 downwards.
GCTCTGGCAGAAGATCTCCGGTGCGAGCGGCGAGGTCTACGATTGGCCCAAGTCCACCTACATCGCCGAACCGCCGTTCTTCGAAGACTTCGGCATGACTCCGTCCGGCGGCGGCGCGTCGATTCAGGGTGCGCGCGCGCTGGGCCTGTTCGGTGACTCGATCACCACCGACCATATCTCGCCGGCGGGATCGATCAAGGACAGCTCGCCCGCCGGTAAGTGGCTGCAGGACAACGGCGTGGTCAAGGCTGACTTCAACAGCTATGGCTCGCGCCGGGGCAATCACGAGGTCATGATGCGCGGCACATTCGCCAACGTGCGCATCAAGAACCTGATGATTCCCCCGATGGCGGACGGCTCACGCGAGGAAGGCGGCGTCACGTTGTTCCAGCCGGGCAACGAGAAGTTACCGATCTATGATGCCGCGATGCGCTACATGGCCGCCAACGTGCCGACGGTGATTCTTGCCGGTGAGGAATATGGCACAGGCTCATCACGCGACTGGGCAGCCAAGGGCACGCAGTTGCTCGGCGTCAAGGCTGTGGTCGCGCGCAGCTTCGAGCGCATCCATCGATCGAATCTGGTCGGTATGGGTGTGTTGCCGTTGCAGTTCGAAGGCGATGAGTCCTGGCAGTCGCTGGGCATCACGGGTGACGAGACGTTCGATATCGACGTTCCGGCCGAGCTCAAGCCCCAGCAGCAGATCGTCATGACCGTGCACTTTGCCAACGGCTCGAACAAGCGCGTCACCCTGCGCTCGCGCATCGATACGGCGATCGAGGTCGAGTATTACCGGCACGGCGGCATCCTGCCCTTCGTGCTACGAGAGTTGCTGGCCGCCTGACGCCGGGTCGCAAGAAGTCGCCGGGAGTTCGCCCGGTTCGCGAAGGGCCCGCCACCGGCGGGCCTTTTCCGTTTCGGCCGCAGCCGAGAGCGCAAAGAGTGCCAGGCTGGCGCCGAACCGCAACAACCGCCTTCGGCCGGCAGCCGGCTCGACTAGAATCGACCCGAAAGATCAGGCGCCCCCATTGCAAGCATCCCACCAAGAATCGCCAGCCTCGGCGTCGGCATCGGATCTCCGACGAAAGAGAGGCCCCTTCGCAATGCTGTTCAAGGGCATTGCCGTGGCGGTTGCGAACGTCGCCGCCTGCTCTCTGATGTGGTGGCTTGCGGACGCGCGCCCGGCAGCGGTCGGCCTATGGCCCGCCGGCGGGGTGGCCTTCGCCTTCGGCTGGCGCTTCGGGTCGTTCGGATTGCTCTCGGCCGCGCTGGGCGCGGGTCTGTGGGCCTACCTGGCCCTCGGCGCCATCACCGGTGCTGCATTTGCCGCTCTGGCGGCCGGCGCCGGGCCCGCGGCCGCGCTGTGGTTGCTCGAACGCCTGAATCATTGGAAGCCGAGCGAGTATCGCCTCGAAGCGGCGATCCGCCTGATCACGGCTATCACGGTGGCGAGCGCGCCGGTCTCCGCGGCCATCGCCAGCTTTCATTTGTCGGGCCATCCGCTGGTCGGCGTGATTCCGCCCATCGAGTTGTTTGCCCGTATTTGGCTGGTCGATGCCTTCGGCGCACTGCTGATCGCACCCGCGGTGGTCGCAGCAACCTTGGCGGGCAACGGCGCCGCGGCCCGCTGGATCGACCTCGGCCCCCTGGTCGTGGCCTTTGCCGTCATCGCCCTGAGCGAGTTCCTGGCCGGAATCGGCGGCCGCGATCACGCCCCTGCCCTGCTGACCTTCCTCGTACCGGTGGCATGCTGGATCGCGATTCGGGGTCAGGAGCGCGAAACGGCCTGGACGATGCTCGTGATGATGGTGACCGTCGTCGGCGTCCGAGCGCTGCACATCGATGCGACCGGTGCGGGCGCCATGGTCGAGGCCACCATCCTGGGCTTGGTGACGATGCTCGTCGTTCTGCTCCTGCAGGCCGTCGCTGCCGACCGCCGGATCGCGCTGCGCCGGGTCGCCCATCAGGCACGCCAGGACATGTCCACCGGACTGCTCAACGATCGCGGCCTGCTTGCCGAGTTCGGCGAACGTCTGGCCCGTGAACATCGGCCCAACTACGGGCTGGTCGGTCTGCATCTCACGAACTTCGACACCCTGAACGATCTGTGTGGACCTCTACCTGCGCTGCAACTCGAGCAATCGGTGGCCGCACTGCTGCTGCGCCAGCCGGGCGTGGTAGCCGCTGCCCGGCTGTCGGCCGGACGTTACGCGCTGATGATCGAGACCGACTCATTGTCGGCCGTCAGGTCCGTTGCGCGAGAGATCTACTCGACTACCAACGGGCAGGTTTTCCGAACCGTCAATGGCAGCATCCGCCTGCAGGGCTGTGTGGGCGGATTGCTGATCGACGGCGAGGCGACCATCAACAGTGAGGATTGCCTGGTGTCGTTGTCCGAAGCGCAGGCGATCGCCGCCAGCGTGCGCGAGCCGCAGTTGTTCGTCGAGCCGCTGTCCCAGTCGATGATCGATGCGCGGCGCGCCCATCAAGGCAAGATCGAAACGATCCGGGAATCGATACGCGAGCGGCGCTTCCAGGTTCATGCGCAACGGATCGTCGACCCGCAGGCCCCGGCAGGAAAGATCTCGTACGAAATCCTGATTCGCCTGCTCGATGGTAAGGGCGGCCTGATCCAGCCGCCCGAGTTCATGTCGCTCGCGGTGCAGGCGCAGATGACGCCCGCCATGGATCGCGGCGTGATCGAGCGGGTATTCGACTGGCTGGCGTCGAACCCCGACGCGCTCGCCCGCACCCACAAGTGCTCGATCAATCTGTCCGGTTTGACCATGAGCGATGGCGGCATCGCATCGTTCATTCGCGAGCAGCGGATACGCTACGGGATTCCGGCCGAACTCGTCGTGTTCGAGATCACCGAGAGCGAGGCAATCCGCAACCCGAGTGCGGCCTCGCGCCTGGTCGACGAACTCAAAGCCGATGGCTTCGGCATCGCTCTCGACGATTTCGGTGTCGGTCTGGCGACGTTCGAGTATCTGAAGCGTTTTCCGATCGATTTCTTGAAGATCGACGGCTCGTTCGTGCGCAACCTGATCCACAATCCTATCGACGAGGAGATCGTGCTCTCGACGGTGCGTGTGGCACGGCGTCTCAATGTTCAGACCGTGGCCGAGCACGTCCAGGATCAAGCGGTCTTCGACCGGCTACTGGCTCTGGGCGTCGGACACTTCCAGGGCGAGCATCTGGGCCGGGTCGTCCCGATCGACGAATTGTTCCGGCAGGGCCCTCCGCCCGCGCCGACGGTGACACCGAAGGCGGCCGGCCAGCGCCAGGGCGCGACGCACGTCTGAGACCGGGGCGAGTTCGCCACGGGCGGCCTTCGAAGACGGGTGACGAATGTCATCTGCCCGCTGCCGAACGCCTGAAGACGCTTCCGTGAATCGGCCGGTTTCAGTCCGATAACACGATATCGCCGAAGAACGCATCGACCAGGCCGCCGCTCTGGTCGGTATCGGCCGAGATCACGATCGCCTGAAGTTCCGGCATCCCCGGCCCGTACTCGTCGCCGAAGGCACGGCCGAAGTCGGCTTGAAGATCGCGAGAGACATCGTGCCAGCCCTGTCCTTCGGATTGCGCGCCCGGCACGATCATGCGAACCCGCGACGTGAACGGAGACTCGACCAGGGTCTCGGGCACCGAATTCGGATGCCAGATGTAGCACAAGGCGGCAGCCGGCACCGATTCGCCGTAGAGCGTCCTCGCCAAGCGGATGCCAAGGCGGGCGCTCCACGGCACCTTGCCGAGCGGGTAGTCGAAGATCGCGTACAAGCGCGCCGCAAAATCGTCGCCAGCACGCACACCGGGTTCGCTGCGCACGGGCGCCCCGCGCACCGCCCACCGCCAGTGAAGATGCCGGGCACGGCGTAGACCGCCGGTCAGGGAGTGGCTCCAGCCCGAGGCGCTGGCATTGCTGTGTATGCGCAAGACCGGCGTCGATCCCGCGAGCACGACCTCGGCCGAGTTCGGCCGGACATTCCGCAAGGGCTGATGCTGCCATCCGCCCCCGTCGTCCAGGGGCCCCGGCGCCTGGCGCGAGAACGGCCCGACCGGGTACGACGTGCCCCGTGTTGCCGCCATTCCCCTGCTCAGGCCGGCGCCCGCGCAACCCGCGATCGTGGTGATGTGGACGATGCGTGCAAGAGCGTGGCGCCGTTCATGGAATACGACGCCCGACCTGGCTGTCAGACCAACGGCGGAGGCGACACGCTCGCGTTGGCCGGCACGATCGCCCTGCCCCGCGCTTTGCCGACCGCCGTCAGACGGATGGGTCTGCTTCACATCACCTCTGCCTCGGGCAGGCCGGACGACGCCCGATGGTCCAGCCACCGTCGCCACGCTGCCTCGTCGTCTATGTCTTCGCGCAGCGGCAATTCCAGGCCGCGCAGCGCCAGCGCGCGCGCGCGGGCGCGGGTCAGTTCCGCGACCGTGGCCTGCCCCCAGGGCAGTCGGTGAAAGAGCCGCGCATGCGGCTCGCGCAACCCGATCAACCAATAGCCGCCATCACGGGTGGGGGCGAGCACCCAGTCGTGATCGACCAAGCTGTCCAGCGCGGCTCGCAAATCGGCCATGCGCATCGACGGACAATCGCAGCCGAGCAGTATTGCCCGCCGTGCGCCTCTCGCGACGGCTTCGCGAATGCTGGCCAGCATTCGCGCGCCCAGCGAACCGGGCGTCTGACGCGATACCAGCGCACCGAGTGCGCGGGCACGAGCCTCGAGGGTGTCGCCGCCGACGCCCCGACCCTCGATCGATACTTGCAGCCGGCAGGCTGGTCGCTCGCGGGCGACCCGCGCGGCCAGGCGCAGACAACGCTCGGACATCCGCCGATAGGCGAACAGTGCCGCGTGCTCACCGATGCCGGCCGCCAGGCGGCGCTTGACCTCACCGAGACGTGGCTCGCGCGCGAACACGATGATGGCTTCGGTCATGGCCGGCGCCGCAAGGTGGAATCAGCCGGAGGGGAACGGCGGGGAATCATCGAGAACCCGTATTCGTGCGGGGCGGATAGTATTCACGCGCCAACCGCTCGGCCGACACACCGAAGAAATATCGCAGGCGGACCCACCACATCCGCAGTATGGTGCGCAGCACGCCATCACGCAGCCAGCGCCGCGCCGAGACCTGCAGCGGACCAGGTAGCCGGCTCGGCCACCCCGCCGATCGCTTCAGTCGCCGGCTGATTTCGAGGTCTTCCATCAACGGTTGCGACGGGAATCCGCCACTGTCCCGATAGGCGCACGCTGCCACGAAGAGACCCTGATCACCCGTGCAGATACCGCTCATTCGCGAGCGCAGGTTCATTGCGGCACCAACCACCGAGAGCAGAACCCTCTGCGAGCGTGCCAGCGGACGCGTTCCGGTCTCGGACACAGCATCGAGTCGGACGTCGAAGCGCCCCCAGGAGCGAGCGCAGCGGCGTACCTGGCCCAACCAGTCCCCTGGCAGGACGACGTCGGCGTGAACGAACAACAGCGCCTGCGCACCAGCGGCGAGCGCGCGATCCGCGCCTTCACGCATCTGGGCCGCACGCCCACGGCACGCGGCAATCGAGACATCGGCGCCAGTCGCCCTGGCAATGCGCACGGTGTCATCATCACTGCCGCCGTCGACCACGAAGCAGCGGACTCCCGCCACCTCGCACTGCGCGAGCAAGCGACCAATGCCGGCCGCCTCGTTGAGGGTCGGCACGACGACGGCCAGTTCGAACGTGCTCAAGGCGCCCGGTTCAGCGACCAGTCGTAGTCGAGAAACTCGATTCCGACCGTGCCGGCACGGACGCGCGCGCGAGCTTGCGGGTCATCGGCGAGCTGCTCGGCGTGACGCGCGAAGAACTCCGTCAGGCTGTTGATTCCCAGATGCCCCTTGGCGAAATCACCGCCATACCAGTCGAAGATCTTCGACACCTGCAAGGAACCCGACGACGGATCGAATCGATTGCGACTGTGGTCGGACAGAAAGCGGCGCGTGCTGTCGGCCAGTTGCGCTTCCAGTGTGGCGGCCTTCATGGGCTCCGGGCGCAGTGCCGGACATCCGATCGATGCGCAATTGACGACGAAATGAATGCGCGGTTCATCGAACACGCCCGGCGCACGAATGCGCTCATGTTCGATCCAGTCCAGGGTGCGAGGTGCGCCCAGCAGGCTGAAGAATGATTTCTTCCACGGCGATCGGAAGAAACTGCCCAGGTCCTTGATGGAATCCAGATTCGGATACTCGGTGAGGATCAGCGCAATCGTGAAGCCGTTGTAGGCATTGATCAGAAATGCCAGACGCTGATCACGGGTGAAGGACTCGAACTGCCCGGGCGTCACTGCCGAGAGTGCATCGAGTCGCTCCTGCAGTTGGCCCGCATCGCGCTTGAAGCCAGCATAGTCGACCTGACTGGCGACCCCCTCGTCGGTCCAGCGCACGTGTCGCGCGAGCAGATCGCCAAGGCCACGATAGTCGTGATCGAAGTCTGCCGCCGTCGCCGGTAGTGCCACGACCAGCGCCAACCAGGCGCCGGCCATCATCCGGCCCAACCACTGTCGCATCATCGGATCCTCGCTCGCCTCATGATCGCTCCCAGGCGTGATAGCGCGCCACCCATTCGAGGAGCTTGGTGGGGATGTGCGCCTTCTGCCATTCGCCGGCGGCGTACTTGTTGGACTCCGCCAGAGTCGGATAGATGTGTATCGTGCCCAGGATCTTCTTCAGGCCGAGCCCCTGCTTCATGGCCAGTACGAACTCGGCGATAAGGTCGCCGGCGTGCTCGCCGACGATCGTCACGCCAAGAATACGATCCTTGCCAGGCACGGTAAGAATCTTGACTTCGCCGTGATCGACGCCGTCGGCGATCGCGCGGTCGAGATCGTCGATTCCGTAGCGAGAGACCTCGTAGGCGATGCCCTGCTCCTTCGCGTCGGTCTCATTCAGACCGACGCGGGCGACCTCCGGTTCGGTGAAGGTTGCCCAGGGAATCACGCGGTAATCGACCCGGAAGCGCTTGAAGCGTCCGAACAAGGCATTGACCGACGCAAACCACGCCATGTGCGCGGCCGTGTGCGTGAACTGATACGGCCCGGCGACGTCGCCAGCCGCGAAGATGTTCGGGTAATTGGTGCGCAGAAACTCGTCGACCTCGATCGTCCGGCGCTTGCCCACGGGAATTTCCAGGTCCTCGAGACCGTAGCCGGTGAGCCGTGCGCTGCGGCCGAGCGCACACAACACGGCATCGAACTCGATCTCGACCCGTTCACCGGCCGCGTCGACCCGTTCCGCGACGAGTATCTTCGTGCCATCGGCACGCTTCTCGAAGTGCACCGCCTTGTGATTGACCCGGACGTCGATGCCTTCGGCGCGAAACGTTGCCATGACCCGCTGCGAGATCTCAGGATCCTCGCGCGCCATCAGGCGCGACACCATCTCGACTTGAATGACTTGCGCGCCCAGTCGCGCGAACGACTGCGCGAGCTCGCAGCCGATCGGCCCTCCCCCGAGCACGAGCAGGCGGCGCGGTAGTTCGCGGAGCTGCCAGATGTTGTCGGAGGTGAGCACCTCGAGTTCGGCGAGGCCCGGGATGGGCGGCACGAGCGGCTGCGCGCCGGTGGCGATCACGATGCTGCGTGTGCTGAGCGTGCGATGCTCGCCGGTCGGGCGGCCGTGCGCATCGTGCAGCGCTATCTCGACCGTCCAAGGCGACGTGATGCGCGCGTGACCGCGAACGACGTCGACACCGAGGCCTTGGTAGCGCTCTTCCGAATCGTGCGGGGCGACAGCGGCGACCACACGCTGCACACGCGCCATGACGTCTGCAAACGAAAACCGGACATCGATCCGCTCCATGCCGTAGTGGGCGGCGTGCCGTGACAAATTGGCGATCTTGGCACTCTTGATGAGCGCCTTCGACGGAACGCAGCCGTAGTTCAAGCAGTCTCCGCCCATTTTGTGCCCCTCGACGAGCGTCACCTTGGCCTTCACCGAGGCGCCGATCAAGGAGCTGACGAGACCGGCGCTGCCGCCGCCGATGACGATCAGATTGCGGTCATAGGTCGCCGGACGGTCCCAGCGTTCGTAGACTCGCCGCGATTTCATCGTCTCGACGATGCGCTTGGCCACCAGCGGCAGGATACCGAGCAGCACGAACGAACCGATCAGTACCGGCGACAAAATGCCCGCCAACGACTCGAGTTGCGCGAGTTGCGTGCCGACGTTGACGTAGACCATCGTCCCGAGCAGCATGCCGACCTGGCTGACCCAGTAAAAGGTACGCACCGGCAGGCTGGTCAGCCCCATGACGAGATTGATCACCCAGAACGGGAATGCCGGCACCAGACGCAGGGTGAACAGATAGAACGCGCCCTCACGCTCGATGCCGCGGTCGATCGCAGCGAGTTTTCCGCCCAGTTTGCCCTTGACCCAGTCACGCAGCACGAAGCGCGCGGCCAGAAACGCCAGTGTCGCGCCGATGCTGGACGCAAAGGACACGATCAGCAGGCCCCAGCCGAAGCCGAATATCGCTCCGGCAAGAAGCGTCAGAAGGGCCGCTCCGGGGAGGGACAGCGCGGTCACGGCGACATACACACCGAAGAACGTCAGGGCGGTTTGCCAAGGCTTGGCGGCGAACGCCTCGGCAAGACCCGCCTGCTGCGCCTTGATCGACTCGAGCGTGAAATAGCGGCCGAGACCCAGATACCAGAACGCGACGATCGCGCCGACGACCAGCACGAAAACCAGAAGCTTCTTCTTGTTCATTGCTCGCAAATCCTGGTCCGACCATGAAACTGACGCGTGCGGCGGCTCGACTGCACGCTTGGGTACCGCGCTTCCCGATGAGGGTCAAGGAATCGACCACTCCCGGACGACGGCATCCGGGTGCCCGCGCCGCCGGGACGAACCTCAGGCCCGACATGCGCGGTTCAATCGCTCATCCGGTCGCGCAATCGATACTGCCCACAGGGCTCTCAGCCGGCCGGCGCCAAGCCGTCGACGACCTCGGAGGCGTTCTCGAGCGCCCCACCGCACGAACTGCCCTGACCGGCGGTGCAACCGAAGCAGTGATCGCGAACCACGATCGGCGCCCCTTCCAGGGCATCGGGCATCAGTTCCGAGATGTGCTTGGCGCCTGCGCCCAGAGGCAGCCCGAGCATCTGGTTGAAATCGCAGTCATAGACCCGGCCTTCCCAGTCGACGCTGATCAGGTCGCGGCACATGACCGCCTCGAGATTCTCGTCGCGATGCGCGTCGCGCAGCAATTGCAGGTAGTCGTCGAACGATCCCTTGCTGATCAGCGTGGAGCCGAATCGCTGAATGGGCATGTTCGCAAGCGTGAACAGGCGCGAGAAATGGATACCGAAGCGCTCTCCCAGAAAGCGCCGATAGTCGTCCTCGAGCGGCGCCTGGGCCGGGGGCAGGACCGGTCCCTGTGGGTTGTAGACCAGATTGAGTTCGCGCGTCCGACCGTAACCGAGCGCATTGAGCAGCCGGAGCGCCGCGATGCTCTTCTCGAACACGCCCTTGCCACGCTGAGCATCGACATTGTCTTCGAGATAACACGGCAGGGACGCCGTGATCGCCACGTCGTGTGCTGCCAGGAACTCGGCCGTGTCTTCCTGGCCGGGCTCCAGTAACACCGTCAGGTTACAGCGATCCATGACGCGGATGCCGGCCGCCTGGGCCTCGCGAACGAGCGCCCTGAACCCGGGGTTCAACTCGGGCGCCCCACCGGTGACATCGATCAGGGAGACACCGGCCGCACGCGCGAAGCCAAGCACCTGCTCGATAGTCTGCGCAGACATCTGTTCGGTGCGATGCGGCCCGGCATTGACATGGCAATGCACACAGCTTTGGTTGCATCGGTAGCCCAGATTGACCTGCAAGGTCGAGATACGTCGGCGCTTGATCGCGGGAAAACTCGATACGACGAGCAACGGTAGAACTGCGTGCATAAGCCCTCACTGAGCACGACCGCCGATGCCGGAAGAAGCCGGCACGTTGGCCCGATTTCGATACGGCCACCAGCCGGGATGCGAACCATTGTAGCCACGCGGTCACCGGCCACCGTCGCACAGTGGCCCACGCGAGATGGGAATGACCAACCCACGTAGCGTTGCCGACACGACGAACGACCCGGCGTCGTCGCGCACGCTGCAATGAAACTTACAGTGGGAGGGAATCGGCCTGCAGCAAGGCGCTGCTGGCGGCGCGACCGGAACAAACGTTTCCCGGCGCCAAGGCACCCGTGGTCGGTTGCCTGAAGAAAGAATGGTCGGGGCGGCGGGATTCGAACTCGCGACCCCTTGCACCCCATGCAAGTGCGCTACCAGGCTGCGCTACGCCCCGAACCGGCCGCAAGTATAGCAAAACGAAAGCCGCCTTCGCCGTACGCCGGCAGGCGGCCGGCATCAACGCACGCTAAAGGACACGATGACCTATTCGCCACGCGCATCGCGCGAACAGATCAGCGTGTCCTCAAGAGCTCTATCGCCGACGATAAGTCGTCGCGAACCGCGACCAGATCCTGGCTGTCGAGGGCGAAGCTGTCCTGCATCGGAACCACGGCAGTATCGCCCTGCCGGGCAGGTCCGGCATCACCGAGGCGGTTGCGGGCACCGCTGATGGTGAAACCCTGCTCGTAGAGCAACTCGCGAATACGACGAACCAGCAACACCTCGTGATGCTGGTAGTAGCGGCGATTGCCACGACGTTTCATCGGCCGCAGTTGCGTGAACTCCTGCTCCCAATAGCGCAGCACGTGCGGCTTGACGCCGCACAGTTCACTGACCTCGCCGATCGTGAAGTAGCGCTTGGCCGGAATGGCCGGCAATTCGAAAGCGGCATCGGCCTTGGGAACGTGGGTCATGACTCGATGCCTGAGATCGAGGCGGCGGTCTCGATCTGCGCCTTCAGCTTCTGACTGGCGTGGAAGGTGACGACCCTTCTCGCCGAGATCGGGATCTCCTCGCCGGTCTTCGGATTGCGACCCGGCCGCTCGGGCTTGTCGCGCAACTGGAAGTTGCCGAAGCCGGACAGCTTGACGCTCTCGCCGCGCTCGAGCGCGGCGCGAATCTCGTCGAAGAAGGTTTCGACCATGTCCTTGGCCTCACGCTTGTTGAGACCCACCTGGTCGAACAGCATCTCGGCGAGTTCGGCCTTGGTCAGCGTGCCGAACGCAGCATCGTCGGAGGCACCGGGCAGGGTATCCAGCATGGCATCGGGCAGTGGCTCGAACGAATCCGTCAGTTGATTGGACATGGCATCACGAATCGCGGTAAGTCGGGGCAACCGATCACGATCAACGCAGGCGGGCAGCGAACCGAGCACCGAGACCGGCTAGCACTGCGTCGATCGCCGCGGACACCTCGGCCTCCTCCAATGTGCGCTCAGTATCCTGCATCCATAACCGGAAGGCAAGGCTTTTTTCCTTAAAATCCAAACCCTTACCGCGATATTCGTCAAACAGCCTGATGTTCTTGATACAGGCCGCACGGGGATCTTTCGCCGCTATTTCACGAATCTCTCGTTCAATGTGGGCCGCCGGTGCCTGGTCCTCGACAACGATCGCCAAATCGCGAATCGAGGGCGGGAACTTGGACATCGGCGCGAAAGCAGTCAGCGAACGCTCGAGTAGCGGCGCGAGCGCGAGCTCTGCCAGCACAACCGGCCCGGGCAGCTCGAGCGACTGCTGATGCGCCGGATGCAGCATGCCGATCCAACCCAGGTCACGACCGTCGGATGCCATTCGTATGCGCGCCGAACGGCCGGGATGCAAGGCCGGATGAGAGCCAGCGAGGTACTCGAACCGGCCCTCACCGACCACCGCCTCGACGTCGGCCTTGAGGTCGAAGAAATCGACCGAGCGCGACTTCAGCCCCCACTGCTCGGGCGTTGCGCCGCCATAGGCGAGCCAGGCGATACGCTCCGGTTGATCGATACCGGCCACGTCCAGCGGCCCTGCCGCATGCCCGGCGTCAGCCCAGAACACGCGCCCCACTTCGAACAGGCGCACCCGTGTACTGCGACGATTGAGGTTGCCGGTCAGGGTCTGCACCAGGCCCGCCCAGAGGTGGGTGCGCATCACGTTCATCGTCTGTGCGATCGGGTTGAGCAGCGCGATGGCCTTACGCTCGCCCAGCCGCTCATCCAACGCGCCGTCTACGAAACTGTAGTTGATGACCTCTTGGAAGTCGCGCGCCGCCACCGCGCGCTTGAACTCGATCGGGCGCCGGCGGGTGCCCGGCACGGCGCTCATCGCGGCGCGTGCCATCGGCGCACGGACCGGCAGGCGCTGATAACCGTAGAGCCGCGCAACCTCCTCGATCAGGTCTTCCTCGAGGGTGAGGTCGAATCGCCGGCTCGGGATCGACACCGTGACCGCATCGGCATCACGTGCGAGCACCGCGAGCCCCAGGCGTTCCAGCATGGTGACGATGACATCGTCGTCGATGGCGACGCCGATCACCTTGCGCGCACGCTCGAAGCGTAAGGACACCGGCGCGTGCCGTGGCAAGGCCGGCGCCTGATCGTCGATCGGGCCAGGCTCGCCACCACAGATGTTCAGGATCAGGCTGGTCAGGTATTCGATGTGCTCGACCGTGGTCGCCGCGTCCACGCCACGCTCGAAGCGGTAGCCTGCATCCGTAGAGAAATTCAGCACCCGCGAGCGACCGGCGATGGCGGCAGGCCACCAGAAGGCGGCCTCGACATAGATATTGCGGGTGGCATCGTCGACTGCTGTCGCCTGCCCGCCCATGATGCCGGCCAGGCTCTCGAGCGTGCGCTCGTCGGCGATGACGCCGAAGCGCGGGTCCAGCGTGACCGTCTGACCGTTCAAGAGTTCGAGCGTCTCGCCCTCGCGCGCCCAGCGCACGGTCATGCCGCCATGAAGCCGATCACGATCGAAGATATGACTGGGTCGCCCGAGTTCGAGCATCACGTAGTTGGAGATGTCGACCAGGGCAGAGATCGATCGCTGGCCGGCACGCTCCAGACGCTCGCGCATCCACGCCGGCGTCGGCGCCGTGGCATCGACGTTGCGGATGATCCGACCGGAGAACCGGCCACAGAGATCACTGTGCTCGATGCGAACGGGAAGGGTCTCGTCGTGAACCGGCGCAACGGGCGCGAAGGTCGGCAGCTCGAGCTCTGCGCCGCTGATCGCAGCGAGTTCGCGGGCCACCCCGGTGATACTCAGACAGTGGCCCAGGTTCGGAGTGAGCTTGAGCGTGAGGATGCGCTCGTCGAGCGCCAGATGCTCGCGCAGATCGTTGCCCAATGGGGCATCGTCAGCCAGGCGCATCAGGCCGCTGTGGTCGTCGGATAGTCCGAGTTCGCGCGCCGAACACAGCATGCCGTTGCTGAGGACACCGCGCATCTTGACCGGCTTGATCTCGAAATCACCGGGCAGACGAGCGCCCGGCAATGCGCAAGGAACCCTCATGCCGGCAACCGCATTCGGTGCGCCGCAGACGATCTCGCTGACGCCTCGACCCGTGTCGACTTCGCAGAGCTTGAGGCGATCCGCATTCGGATGGGGGCGGCAGGTGCGAATCTGGGCGATCACGACACCACTGAAAGCCGGCGCGAAGGTCTCGCTCTCCTCGACTTCGAGGCCGGCCATGGTCAAGGCGTCGGCGAGCTCGTCGCTCGACCAGGACGGATTGCAGTAGGCGCGCAGCCAGCGTTCGGGAATTCTCATGGTCAGCGGGCGAATTGCTGCAGGAAACGCAGATCATTGTCGAAGAACAGGCGAAGGTCGCCAATGCCGTGCCGGAGCATGGCCAGACGCTCGATACCCGAACCGAACGCGAAACCGATGTAGCGCTCGGGATCGAGGCCGATGTTGCGCACCACCTGGGGATGCACCTGGCCGGCCCCCGAGACCTCGAGCCAGCGTCCGGCCAACGGGCCATCGGCAAAACGCATGTCGATCTCCGCCGACGGCTCGGTGAACGGGAAATACGAAGGCCGAAACCTCAACTCCAGATCGTCGCGCTCGAAGAACCGACGCAGGAAATCGGCGTACACGCTCTTCAGGTCCGTCAGGCTGATGTTCTCGTCGATCCACAGGCCCTCGACCTGATGGAACATCGGCGAATGCGTGGCGTCGGAGTCGACGCGATAGGTGCGCCCGGGTGCGATCACACGGATCGGCGGTCGATGGGCGCGCGCATAACGAATCTGCATGGGACTCGTATGCGTACGCAACAGCAGGCCACCATCCTCGCCGCGCTTGTCGCCATGGTCGACGTAAAAGGTATCGTGCATCGACCGCGCCGGATGGTTTTCCGGCGTGTTCAGGGCGGTAAAGTTGTAGAAGTCTTCTTCGATCTCCGGCCCATCGGCAACGTCGAAACCGATCGACGCGAAAATCGCCTCGATGCGCTCGATGGTCAGCGTGATCGGGTGCAGACCGCCGCTGCCCGAGCCCCTGCCCGGCAGCGTGACGTCGACGGCCTCCTCGGCCAGTTGGCGATCGAGCCGCGCCTTGGCGAGCGCCTCGACACGTGCCTCGACTGCCTGCTCGAGAGCCTGCTTGATCGCGTTCAGGCGCTTGCCCTCGGGGCCGCGCGCCTCGGCCGGCAAACGGGCAAGCGATTTCATCTGCTGGGTCAGCAAGCCGTCGCGCCCCAGAAAGCGAGCCTTGGCATTGGCCAGCGCGGCATCATCGGCCGCGGCCGCGATCTGCGCTCTGGCCTCGTCGAGCAGTGTGTCGGCGTCCGGACTCGTCACCATGGTCGAGCTCCCCTCTGAAAACGGATGGGCCCGCGCGGGGCAATTGCCCGCCCGGGCCCGGATCTGCGCGGTGATGGTCGCGCCGCCTCGACGGCGCGACGCTGGCTCAGGCGGCCAGGCTCGCCTTCACGCGCTCGACGACTGCCCCGAACCCGGGCTTGTCGTGCACGGCCATGTCGGCCAGCACCTTGCGATCGAGACCGATGTTCGCCTTGGTCAGGCCGTTGATGAACGCGCTGTAGGTCAGGCCGTGCTCACGCGCGGCGGCGTTGATACGGACGATCCACAGGGCGCGGAACGTGCGCTTACGGGCGCGACGGTCACGATAGGCATACTGCCCTGCCTTCATCACCGCCTGATTGGCAACGCGGAAGACGTTGCCGCGACGGCCGCGATAGCCCTTCGCAGCAGCAATGACTTTCTTGTGACGCGCGCGCGCCGTCACACCTCGTTTGACTCGTGGCATCTCGGGTCCTCCTCAGGCGTACGGCATCATGGCCTTGATGGCCTTGACGTTGGTATCGTGGACCTCGACCATGCCGCGCAGCTGGCGCTTGTTCTTGGTCGTCTTCTTGGTCAGGATATGGCGCTTGAACGCCTGACCGCGTTTGATCGAGCCGCCGGCGCGGACTCTGAAGCGCTTGGCCGCGCCTCGTTTGGTTTTCATCTTTGGCATTTCGCCACCTTCTGCTTTGTCTGCCTCGTCAGGAGGGTGGCCCCTTCGACCACCGCTTGTCGCCCTGCTCGGCTTCTCTTGGCGAGACGGAAACACCGCCTCGCTGCGCCCGCGCATTCACGCGGGCGACACCACTCATCCGAATCCGGATTCGCGTTACTTCTTTTTCTTGGGGGCCAGCACCATCACCATCTGACGACCTTCCATCTTCGGCATCAGTTCGACATTGGCCAGGTCGAGCAGATCGTCGCGCACGCGCTCGAGAACCTGCAATCCGAAGCGCTGGTGGGCCATCTCCCGACCGCGGAAACGCATGGTCACCTTGGCCTTGTCGCCGTCCTCGAGGAAGCGGCGCAGGTTGCGCAGCTTGACCTGGTAGTCGCCCTCTTCGGTGCGCGGACGGAACTTGACTTCCTTGACCTGGATGATCTTCTGTTTCGCCCTGGCCTCGTGCGCCCGCTTCTGCTCCTGGTACTTGAACTTGCCATAGTCCATGAGCCGGCAGACGGGCGGTTCGGCTTGAGGCGCAATCTCGACCAGATCGACCGATGCCGCTTCGGCGGCGCGGCGCGCTTCGGCCAGACTGACGATGCCCAGGGCCTCGTTCTCGACGCCGGTCAGGCGAACCTGAGGCGCACTGATTTCGTCGTTGATGCGGTGCGAACGTAACGTAGCGATTACTGGATCTCCAAGAACTCTCGAAAACGCGACGGGCCGCTCAGCTTGGCTGCGCGACCCGTTCGGCCACCTCGTCGAGGACGCGTTTCGAGAACGCCTCGACGGTCAGACTGCCAAGATCCCGGCCGCCCCGTGCACGCACGGCGACGAGGCCGTCTGCGGCTTCTTTGCCGCCCACGACCAATACGTACGGAAGCTTTTGCAGGCTATGCTCGCGGATTTTATAGCCGATTTTCTCGTTTCGCAAATCGGCCTCAACCCTAAGCCCTTGTTTTTTCAGCGCTTCAACAACGCCAGCGGCGTACTCGGCCTGAGCGTCGGTGATCGTGCACACCACGACCTGCACCGGTGCCAGCCAGACCGGCATCGCGCCGGCGGCATTCTCGATCAGAATACCGATGAAACGCTCGAGCGAACCGACGATTGCACGGTGCAACATGACGGGCACCTTGCGGGAATTGTCCTCGGCGACATACTCGGCGCCGAGTCGCTCCGGCATGTTGAAATCGACCTGGATCGTGCCGCACTGCCATTGGCGACCGATGGCATCACGCAAGGTGTACTCGATCTTCGGGCCATAGAAAGCGCCCTCGCCTTCGGTAACCTCGAATTCGGCGCCGCTGGCACGCAGACTCTCGATCAGGGCCTGTTCGGCGCGATCCCATTGCTCGTCGGTGCCCACCCGTTTCTCGGGCCGGGTCGCGACCTTGTAGAGAATCTCGTCGAAGCCGAAGTCGCGATAGACCTTCTGCAACAGCGCGGTGTAGGCCACGCATTCGGGCAGGATTTGTTCCTCTGTGCAAAAGATGTGACCGTCGTCCTGGACGAAGCCGCGGACACGCATGATGCCGTGCAAGGCGCCCGACGGCTCGTTGCGGTGACACGAGCCGAACTCGCCATAGCGCAGTGGCAGATCGCGATAGCTACGCAGCCCGGAACGATAGACCTGCACATGCCCGGGACAGTTCATCGGCTTCACCGCATAGGTGCGGTTCTCCGATTCCGTCGTGAACATGTGCTCTTTGTAGTTGTCCCAGTGACCGGAGCGCTCCCAGAGCGAACGGTCGAGGATCTGCGGGCAGCGGATCTCGAAATAGCCGTTGTCCTGATAAACCCGGCGCATGTACTGCTCGACCTGTTGCCAGATCGCCCAGCCGCGCGGATGCCAGAACACCATGCCCGGCGCGTCGTCCTGCATGTGGAACAGATCGAGTTCGCGAGCGAGCTTGCGGTGATCACGGCGCTCGGCCTCTTCGATGCGGTGCAGGTAGGCCGCGAGATCTTCCTTGCTGCGCCAAGCCGTGCCGTACACCCGCTGCAGCATCTCGTTGCGCGAGTCGCCACGCCAATAGGCGCCGGCGAGCTTCATCAGCTTGAAGACCTTCAGGCGGCCGGTGGCCGGCACGTGCGGACCGCGGCAAAGGTCGACGAAGTCGCCCTGCCGGTACAGCGAGATTTGTTGGCCGGCGGGAATGCTGGCGATGATCTCGGCCTTGTAGGCCTCACCCTGGGCGCGAAAGAAGTCGACCGCGTCGTCGCGCTGCCACTCCTCGCGCCGCACGGGCAGGTCGCGCGCCGAAATCTCGGCCATGCGCTTCTCGATCGCGTCGAGGTCCTCGGGCGTGAACGGGCGCTCGAACGAGAAGTCGTAATAGAAGCCGTCCTCGATGACCGGGCCGATCGTGACCTGGGCGCCGGGGAACAGTTCCTTGACGGCATGCGCCAATAGGTGCGCCGTGGAATGCCGAATGACCTCGAGCCCTTCGGGCTGGCGGTCGGTGACGATCGCGACGCGGGCGTCGGCATCCAGACGATGAGAGAGGTCTACGAGCCGGCCATCGACCTGGCCCGCGATTGCGGCCTTGGCCAGACCAGGACCGACGGAGGCGGCGACATCGCCGACCGTCAACGGGGCTTCGTAGTCACGGACCGAGCCGTCGGGGAGAGTTATCTTGATCACGCCAGTGCGCAGGAAAACGGGCCTGCGCGCGTCGCTTCGAAATCCGGCGGGAGGGCCGCGCCGCCGACCGTGCGGCAGTAGACCGCAACGAGCGACGAGACATCGGAACGACGCGCGCGGCCTTTGGAAGCTGGTAGGCGCGATTGGACTCGAACCAACGACCCCCACCATGTCAAGATGGTGCTCTAACCAGCTGAGCTACGCGCCTGTAGCCAGAGATCATAGCATGATTTCGGAGCAGTGCCTGCGATGAGAAGCGATCGCGGCGCTCATCCGCGCGCCGGTCGTCATTCACGAATGGCCGCGCGTCCGAGCGCCAGGACCGGCAGCACGCCGACCAGGACGATCATCAGCGAGGGCAACGCCGCCTGTGCCAGGCGCTCGTCGGAAGCGAACTGATAGGCGATCACCGCCAGAGTGTCGGTGTCGAAGGGCCTGAGAACGAGGGTCGCCGGCAGTTCCTTCAGACACTCGATCATGACGAGCAGACCGGTGAGCGCCAGGGTGCGTCGCAGCAGCGGCCAATGGACCTCGAACAGCACGCCCGCCGGCCCACGACCGAGATTGCGCGCGCTTTCGTCCATGGTCGGGGCGATGCGCAGCAGACCCGCGTCGATGCCCTGATGCGCGACTGCGAAGAAGCGCACCGCATACGCGTAGACGAGCGCAACGATCGAGCCAGCCAGCAGAGCCTGGCCGGTCATCGGCTGCCAGAGCCAACGATCGAAGGCACCGGCAACCTGGAGCAAGCCGATACCCAGCACGATGCCGGGCAATGCATAACCACCCAGCGCCAGCGAGACAGCCGCGCGCGTGCCTCGCGACGGGGCCGCGCGCATCGCATAGGCCGCGATCAGACCGACCGTCATGGCCGCGGCGGCGCCGAGCAGCGACAGCGCGACGGTATTGGCGATCCAGTGGGGCAGACGGGAATCGATCGTTGCGCCGTCGTCGAGCCAGCCCCACGCCAGCAGCAAGGCGGGCAGGACGAAGCCGAGGACCGCCGGCAACGAGCACCCCACGGCGGCCAGCAGCGCGCGTGAACCGTGCAGTCGCACTCGCTCGGGCCGACGACCGGCGCGCTGCACGAACGCCATGCGTCCGCGCTGGCGTCGCTCGAGCAGGCCGAGCATGCCGACGAAGATCAGCAAAACGAGCGCGAGCCGGGCGGCGCCGACCCGATCGCCGAGCGCCAACCACGTGCGATAGATGCCGGCCGTGAAGCTGTCGACCGCGAAGTACGTGACGACCCCGAAATCGGCCAGCGTCTCCATCAGCACCAGCGCCGAGCCGGCCACGATCGCCGGCCGTGCAACCGGCAACACGATTCGCCACCAGAGACCGGTCGGCCGCTGGCCGAGCGAGCGGGCGGCGTCGTCGAGAGCCGCCGGACGCTCTGCGAAAGCCGCGCGCGCGAGCAGATAGATATAGGGATAGAGCGCCAGGCCGAGAAACACCCCGGCGCCCCAGGTCGAGCGCACGTCGGGAAACCAGTATTCGTGCACCCGCCAACCGGTCAGCGCACGCAGGCCGCCCTGAACCGGACCGGTGGTATCGAGCAGATCGGTGTAGGCGTAGGCCATGACGAATGCGGGCATCGCCAATGGCATGACCATCGCGACCGCCAGCGCGGCGCGCGCCGGAAAGTCATAGGCAGCGACAAGCCAGGCGCCACCGATGCCGACCGAGAGCGCAACGAGCAGGACCACCACGGCGAGCGCCGCCGTGGTCAGCATGTAGCCCGGCAAGACGGTCTCGACCAAGTGCTGCAGTGAACCGACGACCTCGGCAGTACCCAGAGCCGTGAATGCCAGCGCCAGCACCGGCGCCGCAACGAACAAGGCCAGCGCGCGGGCCAGCGCCGGCAGGACACGCGGTCCGGCCACACGACGGCCGCGAGACATCCGCGATGGCAGGCGCGCTCGGTTCATGACGGTCGCAATGCGGCGGGCGACTGACGCCCGCTCGGGAAAATCCGGCGGGTAGATCGGCAGGCTGTCGGAATCGCGCAAGTGTCCACGGCGTCGCCCGTCAATCACGATTGATTATCAAGTAGTATACGCAGCCGTCGAAGCCGTCGAACCCCCACACATGCCCGTGCCGTCATCGGGTTCCACCCTGGTCGTCGAGGATCTGACGCTGGCCTTTCCAGGGGACGCCGGCCCGCTGCCCGTTCTTCGGGGCCTGGGGTTCACGCTGGCGCGCGGCGAGATCGGCTGTCTGCTTGGTGAATCCGGCTGTGGCAAGACTACCGCGATGCGTGCGATCGCGGGCTTCGTGCTGCCACAGCGCGGTAAGGTGACGCTCGATGGCACCACCCTGTTCGGCCCGGGCGTGTGCAAGCCCCCCGAACAGCGATCGGTCGGCATCGTGTTCCAGGATTACGCGCTCTTTCCACATCTCGATGTCGTGCGCAACATCGGCTTCGGCCTGAGGTCGCTGGATGCCAGCGCGCGGCGCCGGCGCGTCGACGAGTTGCTGGAACTGGTCGGCCTGGCGCACGCCAGGGACCGGTTTCCGCACGAGTTGTCCGGTGGCCAGCAGCAACGGGTCGCGCTGGCGCGCGCTCTCGCGCCCCGACCGCAGGTTCTGCTACTCGACGAGCCTTTTTCGAACCTCGATCCGGATCTGCGCGAGCGCCTGGCGCTCGAGGTCAGGGACTTGCTGAAGGCGACGGACGCGACCGCGCTGCTGGTGACCCACGATCAGCACGAAGCATTTGCGATGGCCGACCGGATCGGCGTCATGGAGGCGGGCCGGATCGTGCAGTGG
Organism: Burkholderiaceae bacterium; assembly: GCA_041396685.1. Lineage (GTDB taxonomy): Bacteria > Pseudomonadota > Gammaproteobacteria > Burkholderiales > Burkholderiaceae_E > JAUIAI01. The sequence goes on along the minus strand of JAWKYD010000006.1, from coordinate 198,453 downwards.
GACACGGCCGCCCGGCTCTACCACCACCCCGCCACGCGCTCGGTGGCCGCCTTCGTCGGGCCGGGCTCGTTCGTGTGCGGCGAGATCACCGCAGCGAAGGCCGGCTATATGCTGGATTCGGAAGTCGGCCGGATGTCGTTGCCGGCGAGCGCGGATCAGCAGCACCGGGCTGCACCGTCCCCCCGCGCCGGACCGGTCGACGTGTTGCTGCGTCCGGACGACCTGATGTTCGATCCGACGAGTGGATTCGTCGGCGAACTCGTTCGCAAGGCGTTTCGCGGTGCGAACTATCTTTACACGCTGCGCCTGCCCAGCGGTCGAAGCGTGCAGGTTTCGGTGCCCAGCGATCTCGAACATCGGATCGGCGAACGGCTCGGCATTCGCATCGCCGCCAAACACGTGGTCGTGTTCGCGCGAGCGGAGCGCTGAAATCGCTCCCGCGTCGCGCGGTCAGGCCGTCGACCCGAGCGACAGGACGCCGGTCAGCGCGGCGAGAGATCGGGCAAACGCGCCGGTTCGGGCAATGCCGATTCCAGCCGGCGAAGCTTGCCCCGCCGGAACAGATCGGCCAATTCGGGCATCGGCCGCGAAACCGCGCGGCGGTCGGGCGCGCGGACCAGGATTGCGACACTGCGCTGGGCGTTGATCCAGACCACCTTCAGGCGCATCCGGCGATCCCGCCGCGGGCGATATTCGAGCCAGTGGCCCGCGCTGAGCTGACCGAATTGTTGGCTCGCCCGCGCATTCGAGGGCACCGCGCGCATCGGCAGGTCATCGAGCGCGACCGTCTCGATCAGGGCGAGCAGACGATCGGTACGCTCATCGGCGCGGACTGCATCCGAATGCGTCGACGGGAACGATTGCACATGCCGGTTGGAATCGGACACCACCGGGCGGGTTTCGGTGACGGCCCGAGCATCGGATTCGTCGACCGGCTCGATTTCCGTCTCGAGGACGGGAACCTCGCTCGTGTCGTATGACGCGGGATGATCGTACTCGGCCGTGGCGACGCGAGCCCGATCGGAAGTCGCGTCGGAATGCTGCGATTCAGCGGCGATCGTCGGCAGGGACGGAACGTCCTCGACACGCGGCGCCGGCGGCACGACGCGCCGATGGCGCCCGCCGGCGGGGGCATCGGGATCGGGCAGCGCATCGACGTCGTAATAGGTGGCGCCACGCAACTCGGCCTGCGTCGACGACGGTGCAGGTCGACGACGAAGCACCGGTGCGCCGCCACCATCGGCGCGATGCAGGCGGCGCAAATGGAGCAGAAACAACTCGTCGAAGAAATCACGATGGGCATCCGGCGCAACGCCAATCTGGCGCATGCCCGAATGCAAGCGCTCGATGAGCATGGGGATGCGCGCCGCCAGACGCGCCCGGACACCGGCGTGGTCTTCACCATCCACCGTGTCGAGCAGTTCGTCCACGACCGACAAGGCATCATCGAAAGCGGGGCTGTCTTCACCGTCGCGCAGCGCCGTCGTGCGCAGCACCCGCGCCCAGACCTCGTCGAGAAACGTCACCACGGTGGCGGGCAGCAAGCGGTCGTGGGTCTTTCTGGCGATGCGGGTCGAGATCTGCTCGGTCACCGCTTTTTCCTGCTCACGCCCGGGCCGCCGCGCGTAGTCGCGACGGTTGCGCTGCTCCGGCGTCGCCTCCAGCGCCTGACGCTGACGGATCATGCGTTGCACCAGACGCCTGACGCCGTCGCCGGCGCGCGACTGCTCGCGCTCGACCTGAACCGCCAGGACACGCAGGCGTTCGTACAGATTCGCGGCGACGATCTCGAGCGCGCGCACCACGGTCTCGATACGCTCGTGGAGCTCGCCACCCCGCTGCCACTGTCCGCCGAAATCATCGGCGATCGCGCCGAGATTTTCGATCAGTGCACGCACGGAGCGCTCGCGATCGCCAAGGTATCCGGGATCGATCAGGGCCAGCAGCAGGACCGGTTGCTGAAGCCGCCACACGAGCGGCCGTGCCGGCTCCGGGAGAGCACGGTCGGTGATCTCGTAGTCGAACAGGGCGGCGACGACGTCGACAACCGCCAACTGTGCATCGGTGCCGCCGGCGGCATGCAGGCGGGCTCGCACCTCTTCGAAGAAGCGCTGTCGGGTACTGCGCGCATAGGGAAGCTCGCCGGCACGATGCGCGAACGCAATCGCCTCGGCCTCCAGCTCGGCCACCGGGCGCAAGGCCCGCAAGGCTCGCGCGTCGGGGCCGCCCGCCGGCGGACGCGCCAGCGGGCTGCTGGCGACCGTGCGCGCCGCCGCGTCCGCGGCCAATGCCCGCGCTGCATGCAGCGCGGATTGGTCGGCCTGGGCGCCGTGTTCCGAGGTCTGGGGTTTGGTGTTCATTCCGACGATGGGCGGGCCCCGGGCAGACGTAGGATTGCCGGGCCCTCCGCCCGCGCGCACGACATCGAGGGCAATGCTAACCGATCGCCGCCGCGCGACGTCAGCACGCGCCCGCCGATCGACGAGGCCGACCAGCGTGTCAAGGGCGTCGACGTCGCGGCGATCGCCGCCCCTCTGCGCCGACGCCGTGGACCAGGGAACGGCCGCGCGCCGGTCGGCGCCTGCGGTCATGGGGCGTCGGCGCCGCCCAGCCAGTAGAACACCCCGCCGACGGCAACTGCGAGCACCAGGCCGGGCACGATCCAGCCCAGGCGCATGTTGGCCGGCGATCTGGGGGGACCGACCTCGATGACCAGAATGCGCAATCCGAATACCAGATGCAGGCAGAGACAGCTGACCAAGCCCCACTCGGCAAGTCTCACCCAGCCATGCTCGGACCAGTTCAGCCAGGCCTGCAACCGATCGGCACCGTGCAACGCCTGGCTCAACAGCAGGAGATGCAGCGGCAAGAATGCCGCCAGAGCCACACCCGACAGCCGATGCCCGACGAAGGCCCAGTATCCGCGCGTACCGCGAGGCCTCATGACACGACGCCGATCACTGCTCGCGCCCCGAGCGCCGCCAGCAGCACCATGAAGGCGAGCGCGACCACATTGCACATCGCCATCGACAGACCGGTCCAGTCTCGGAGGATGTTTCGTACCCCGATCGGCGCATGGATCGTGACGGCCAACACGAACAGCCCGTAGAACGACGCCCACGACACGCTGCCACGCGTACGGGCGAGGATCTCGTCGGCGCCGAGACCACCGTGCACCGCGTAGAACATCAGCACCAGATGCACACCGACGAGCGGAACCAGCAGCATCGCGCTCGCACGCTGCAACCTGAAGAGCGCTGCTTCGATCCGCTCACTCATACGAACGACCCGCCTCTCGCGCGACCGCGCGCGAGGCGGATGGCGAAGCCGGCATCGTTGACGAGCGTCATGGGTTCGATGATCGGCACTCCCGTTCGGTCATACGAATGCATCGAACGGGAGATAGTCCGGTGCCGGTCGACCGTCGATACGCCAGTCGATGCAGGCCGGCAGGCGTGCAGCCTGGGCCTCGTCGAGCGCCAACTCGAGCGCTTCGGCGCTCTCGACGCGTCGACCGAAACCTCCCAACGCCTGGACGAGCTCGTCGTAGCGAACCTCTCCGGAGAGCTCGCAGCCGATTTGTCGCCGGGGGCCGTAGTCGCGCAACTGGATCTGGCGCTCGGCGTTCCAGGCGCAGTCGTTGCCCACGATCACGATCGGCCGGCCGCCGGCGCGCAAGGCGGTCTCGAATTCGGCAAGATGAAAACCGATTGATCCGTCGCCGGAGAACAACACGACATCACTGGCGGGCCGCTCCAGACTGGCCGCGACCGCCATCGGCAGGCCGCCTCCGATCGCGCCCGATGGCCCGTTGATCAAGCGGGTGGATGCGCTCAGAAAAGCCTGTACCCACTGACCGAACTCTCCACCATCGATGATCAGGGTGGGATCGGATCGCTGGCCGAGCCAGCGGGCGGCCACCTGCAGGCCGGCCACGAATGCCGGCGCAGGCGCAGCGAGTTCGCGATGGGCGACGGCGCGTCTCGCCCAGTCGACCCAGCGCTCGTTGTCGTCCGCGCGCTCACCGGCGCCCGCTGGCGCTTCGGATAGAAGCCGGTCGACCACCGCGGCTGGATCGGCACACCAGAGCATCGGTTGCCGCGGCGCCAGAAGTGTGCCGGCCTGCGCGAGCGCGGCCTCATCCGCATGGATACAGAAGGCGTCGGCCCGCAATCCCTGCAGCCGTCCGACCGAGAAATCGACGTCCTGACCGAGCAAGACGATCAGATCGGCCTCGCGCGCCACGACACTCAGCGCACCAGCGGATGGATCACGAAGGCCACGCGGGCTGAGCGCCGCATGCACCGGCGCCGAAAGCGCCTCCGACAGACGCGCCAGCCCCGCACCTCGCAGATGGCGGGCGAGTGCCGGACCGACCACCACCAGCGGGCGGACGACCCCGGCGAGCCGCTCGCGCAATGCCACCGCCGCCTGCACGGCATCGCGCCCATTGGAATCGGCCAGCGCGCTCGGCAACTCGTCGTCGACACCCGCTTGCAAGAGACTCGAGGCGGGCAGTGCGACGTGCACCGGCCCGGCCGGTGCGGTGCAGGCGATACGCCACGCGCGCGCCAGCGCCCGCGCCGGTGTCAGTGCGTCGTGCGCGCGCAGACTCGCCTTGACGAACGGCGCCGCCGCCGAACATTGATCCAGGCGCTGGAACGCCCCAAGCCCGGCCGGGCCGTCATCGGCGTCGCCGCTCAGCAGGATCAGCGGTGACTGCGCGCAGCGGGCCGCGTATAGCGCACCGAGCGCATTGCCGAAGCCGGGACCCGCGGTCACCAGCGCCACCGCCGGACGACCGGCCAACTGCGCCGCCGCATCGGCCATGTAGACGGCGGCAGCCTCGTGGCGAACGTGGACGATCTCGAGACCCGAGTCGATGCACGCATCGAACAGCGGCATGATCTGATTGCCCGACAACGCATAGATGCGCTCGACGCGCTGGCCGACCAGCCAACGCACGATGGCGTCGGCCTGCCGCTGGGGCGCGCGCGAAGCTGGTGCCGGAGTGTGCGGACCGGTCATGACAATCGCAGCGGCCGCGCAACGCTGCCGCTCAGCACGTCGGGCGCTCGATGAGGCGCGAACCCGCAGGCAAGCCGGCGAGCAGGAAGCTCATCTGATCGCCCAGGATGTGGCCGCTGCGAGCCTGCAGGATCAGGTCTTCCCAGCGGCTGGGCACATAGGGCAGATACAAAAGCGGCATTCCCGCCTCCTCGGGGGTGCGCCCCGCTTTGAACTGATTGCAGGCCCGGCACGCCGTAACCACGTTCATCCAGCTGTCGGAGCCGCCGCGCGAGAGCGGCAGGATGTGCTCGCGTTCGAGACCGTCGTCCTCGAAGCGCTGACCGCAATAGGCACAGAGGTTGCAATCGCGGCGGAACAGCTTGTGATTCAGACGCGTCAGTCGCGGCGACGAGCGCAGCAGACGCTCGGCCATCGAGGATCCCCGCACGGCCATGATCGGATGGATGTCGAGCACCGAACGCAGACCGGTGCGGCGTGAGATGCCCCCGTGCAACTGCCGGCAAGGGTCGCCGAGCGTGTAGGCGATGGCGCCGGTCGCATAGTAGCGGGCAGCATCCTCGATGCTGATCCACATTTGCGGAATGCCGCTGATATCGAGCTTCAATACACGCATGAGACGTCTGATCGCCACGACGGCGCTCGATCGCGTCGCAACACCAGCGCCCCGTCGGCGTTGGGCTCCGACCTCGACAGGCTGTTGACAGAGGAGTGACGAAAGCGCGTGTGTCGTCACAACCTCTAAGATTCGCACAAGCACGACAAATGCGCAAAAAGGCCGCACACCATCCGGAGAGCACTGATGAACGACGATCCAGCCGAACTGGGCAAACCCTGGCGCCCGGCAAGCGCGCATACCTGCCGTATCAATGCCGCCGCCGGCGCGGCCCTGGACTTCAGCGACGACAGCTGCTTCGATGAGGCGCAACGCGGCTTCGTCGGATCGATCCCGGACGCCCGCATCGAAGGACGCAACGGGCAGCCGGTCTGGGATCTGTCCTTTTACCGCTTCCTGGAGGAATCGCTGCCGCCCGACACCGTCAATCCGAGCCTGTGGCGCCAGGCCCGGCTGAACCGCCTGCACGGTCTGTTCGAAGTGGTGCCGGGCGTGTACCAGGTGCGCGGCCTCGATCTGGCCAACATGACGATCATCGAGGGCGAGCGCGGCATCGTGATCATCGATGTGCTCACCAATGTCGAGGCCGCCACCGCCGCTGTCGCGCTCTATCGCGCCCACCGCGGCGAACGGCCGGTCAGTGCGGTCATCTACAGCCACAGTCACATGGATCATTTCGGCGGCGCCGAGGGCGTGGTCAGCGCGGCCCAGGCCGCCAGCGGCGAGGTCCATGTCATCGCGCCCGATGGTTTCATGCACGAAGCCATCTCCGAGGCCATCCTGGCCGGCGTGCCGATGCGCCGGCGCTCCCTGTTTCAGTTCGGCCCCACGCTGCCGCCGGGCCCCCGCGGCCACGTCGACAGCGGCCTTGGCAAGGTCACCGGCCGTGGCACCTCCAGCCTGGTCGAGCCCAACTGGCTGATCACCGAAGCCTTCGAGACTCATGTCATCGACGGCGTCGAGATCGTGTTCCAGCTGACGCCCGAGACCGAGGCTCCGGCCGAGATGAATTTCTTCCTGCCGCGGCACAAGGTGCTCAATCTGGCGGAGAACGGCTGCCATACGATGCACAATCTCTGCCCGATCCGCGGCGCCAAGACCCGCGACGCCCTCGCCTGGTCGAAATATCTGGGACAGGCGCTCGAGCGTTTCGTCGAAGACACCGAGGTCGTCATCGCGCAACATCACTGGCCGACCTGGGGACGCGAGCGCGTGCGCCGTTTCGTTTCCGAGCAACGGGATCTCTACCGCTACCTGCACGATCAGACCCTGCGCTGGATGAGCCACGGCCTGACGCCGGACGAGGTCGGTGAGAAGGTCGACATGCCCCCGGGTCTCGAGAATGCCTGGCATGCACGGCCCTATTACGGGGCTCTCGTGCACAACGTACGGGCGATCTATTGCCATTATCTCGGGCCCTACGACGGGCGCCCGTCCAGTCTGCATCCGTACGCCCCCGAGCCGGCCGCACGCCGTTATCTGCGCTACATGGGTGGCGCCGAAGCTGTGCTGCTACACGCTCGCGAGGACTTCGAGGCCGGCGACTATCGCTGGGTGGTGCAGGTGTTGCAGCACGTGGTGTTCGCCGAGCCCGCCAACATGGAGGCGCGCGAGTTGTGCGCTGCGGCGATGGAGCAGCTGGCCTACCAGGCCGAATCGAGCACCTGGCGAAATGCCTATCTATTGGGTGCGCAGGAATTACGCGACGGGCCGCCCAAACCGCGTGGCCAGATCGGCATCATCGCACCGCGCATCGTGGCCATGATGCCGATGGACATGTTCTTCGACTATCTCGCCGTGCGGATCGACGGTCCGCGCGCCGGAAACCGTCTGCTGCGGCTGGACTGGCGGCTGACCGACGAGGCCAGCCAACACAAGCTCACGCTGAGCCACGGTGCCCTGAATCACGCGCCCGGCAGTCACGGTGCCGAGGCGCAGGTCACGCTGTCGTGCACCCGCCAGACACTGTCGGCGATCGTGATCGGCGGAACGACACTCGCGCAGGCCCTGGCGGAAGGCCAGATTGCCCACGAGGGCGACGTGTCGGCGGCACGCGAACTGTTCGAGCTGCTGGAGGTCTTTCAACCGATGTTCGCGATTCTGACGCCATGAGAAACACCGGCCGGCCCCGGCGACGGGGCCGGCCGGGGCTGTCAGTTGTCGAACACGATGACCGACCGCGCCAGCTCGCCGCGGCGCAATTCCTCGACGGCGTCGTTGATCTGCTCGAGCTCGAGACGGCGCGAGATCAGTTCGTCGAGCTTCAGGTGGCCGCGCAGGTAAAAGTCGACCAGCCGGGGCATGTCGACCGGGAAGTGGTTCGAGCCCATCATCGAGCCCTGGATCCGCTTCTCGCCCAGGAACTCGCGGCCCTCGATCTCGATCTTCGTGCCGACCGGAATCATGCCGATGATCGTCGCCGTGCCGCCGCGCGCGAGCATTGCAAACGCCTGCTCTGCGGTGACCTTCAGGCCGATGGCCTCGAAGCTGTGATGCACGCCGCCGCCAGTCAGGTCGCGTACCGCCTCGACCGGGTCGGTCTCGGCGGCGTTGACGACATCGGTGGCGCCGAAGACGCGCGCGAGATCGAGCTTGGAGGCGATGCGATCGACCGCGATGATGCGACCGGCGCCGGCGATCGACGCGCCATTGATCGCCGACAGACCGATGCCGCCGCAGCCAATGACCACGACCGTTTCACCGGGCCGGACGCCGGCCGTATGCATGACGGCACCGACCCCGGTCATCACGGCGCAGCCGATGAGGGCCGCACGGTCCATCGGGATATCTTGTTTGATCGATACGCAGGCGTGCTCGTGGATCAGCATCTGTTCGGCAAACGACGACAGGTTCAGAAACTGCATCATCGAGCCGCTGTCGATCTTCAGGCGCGACTCTTCCTTCTTGCCGCGTTTGGTCTCGGGGCTCACGCACAAGGACATGCGCCCGGTGAGGCAGTGCTCGCAATGACCGCAGTAGGCCGACAGGCAGGTGATCACCCGATCGCCCGGCCTGACCGTACGCACCTCGGGGCCGACCGCCTCGACGATGCCGGCCGACTCGTGCCCGGGAACCGTCGGCAACGGATAGGGATACAGACCGTCGATGAAATGGAGATCCGAATGACAGACACCGACCGCCGAGGTACGGATCAGGACCTCGTGCCCCTTGGGTTTGTCGATCGCGACTTCCTCGATGCTCAAGGGCTTGCCGACTTCGCGCAGTACCGCTGCCTTCATGTGTCCCCCAACGTTGACGGTTCGAATGGGCGATGAGGGCCATCGCCAACGCGCTATCATGGCACGATTCCCACGATCCACGACCGCGATGTCCGCTGCCGAGCCGAACGACTCCCCCCCCGTGCGGGTATGGGACCTGCCCACGCGCCTGTTCCACTGGGCACTGGCCGTCGCAGTGGTCGCGGCATTCGTGTCGGTGGAGGTCTTCGACAACACGCAGTTGCATGTGCGCATCGGCTCGGTCGTGCTCGGCCTGCTTCTGTTTCGCCTGGTCTGGGGCCTGGTGGGCTCGAGTACGGCGCGATTTTCTCGCTTCGTGCCCACACCGGCGCGCCTGAAGGCCTACCTGAGCAACCCAGAACGGTTCGACGACCGGCCCGGACACAGCCCGCTCGGCGCACTTTCCGTGCTGGCGATGCTGTTGGCGCTGGCCTTCCAGGTCGGCACCGGACTGTTCGCCGACGACGAGATCTTCACCACCGGCCCGCTCGCGAAGTTCGTCAGCAGCGATTTCGTCTCCTGGGCCACGTCCCTGCATCACCTCAACCACAACGTGATCATCGCCCTGGTGTTGTTGCACCTGGCCGCGATCGCGTTCTATCGGCTGGTCCGGCGCAAATCACTGGTGCCGCCGATGATCCACGGCCGAACCCGGATGCGTATCGCAACGGGCCACGAACCACGTTGGGGCAGTCCTATTCTGGCCTGGCTGATTGCGGCAGCGAGCGCCACGATCGCCTGGTGGATCTACCGCCTCTGACACGCGCGCCTCGCCAACGGCGCCGGCTGCGCGTTCGGCATTGTCCCCCACGCCAAAGGCTTGCCCGCCGCGCGACAGCCGAGTATCGTCCGACCCAAGTGTGATCGCCCGCACGGCCATCGGCCGGCACGTGATCATTGCACGCCATGCGCTGCCGAGCACATGCCCGGCGTGAGCACGCAACGTGGAGGTCCCGGCCGATGAAACCTCATCCCGCCCGTGCAATCCGACGCCTGGCGCGCCGCGTGGCGCTGTCTCAGTCCGCGACGGCGCCATCGCACGCCCCACGCGGATGGCTCGCCGCCATCGTGCTTTCGGCTGTCATCAGCGCTTGCGGTGGCGGTGGTGGCGCGAGCGATGTCGCCAGCGATGGTGCGGCATCGGGCACCACGACGGATGGTTCCAATACGGGGGCCACTGTCGGTGGTGGCAACACGGCCGCCGGCGCCGGGACCCCGCCCGCCGGCAGCACCCCGGACGTCAAGGAGGTGGTCTCCGGTTTCAACGGCGATCTGGCCTTTTTCGATGCCTCGATCAACAACGAGGGCATCGGCGGTGGCGCGGACGGCGACGGAGGTGTCGGCATCGGCGGCTCGCTCGGACGCTTTCGCGGCGCCGAAGTGATCGTGACCTATCCGGACGGCTCGGAGCTCGGTCGCGCGATCGTCGACGACGCCACCGGGCTGGTTACGGCCCGGCCCGGCCGCACCTACAGCGGCCCGCTGCTGATCGAGATCCAAGGGCGGGCCGGCGCGGTCTACTACGACGAGGCGCGGCAGTCGAGCCTACCCTTCCCCCCGGGCCAGCGGCTGCGCTCGCGCGTGTCGGTCGTTCGCGGCAACATCGGCGTCACGCCATTCACCGAGGCCGCCGCCAGCTATCAGGATGCCAATCCGGGCAACGGCACCTTAGCGCAACAGATCGATCGTTCCCACGACGTCGTTCGCAACGAGATCAACCAGATCGCGCCATCGGGATACGACATCGCGGACACCACGCGACTGCCGCTGCTGATCGACGCGACCACCGTCCGCAATTCGATACCCGCCACCGACGCCGGAAGATACGGACTGCTACTCGCGGCACTGGCCGATCTGGCCCGCGCCTACAATCCGACCTTGAGCAGTCCGGCCTTGGCGTTCTCGACGCAGCTCGCCGCCGATCTCACCGACGGATCCATCAACGGCGTGCAGGCGTCCGGTGCGCCGCTGGCGCCCGAGGCTCAGATTGCCTACAGCCAGCCGAGGCTGGCCGACCAGCTGGTCACCTCGTTGACCAACGCGCAGCAGACCTACTCCGACCCGGCCACGCCGGCGGCCGCGCCGACGACGGTCAAGGTTGGGCTTTATTCGGTCATCGAGACGACCGGCCAGACCCCCTTCTACCAGGCCCGCCTGTTGTCCGACGGACGGGTGCTCGCCGAGCAATTGCTCAGTGATGGCTCGCTGGGTCCGAGCCTGGAGGTCGCGACCGACGTCCGGGCGCTGTTCTCGGGGCTGGACAACTTCGCAAACGGCCTCGCGCTGATCATGCGGCGCAGCGACGGCTCGTTGATCGGCCTGGGCCGCAACGAGCAACCATCGTTCCAGTTCGCGGAATCGAACAATTTCTCGACCGCGGTGGCAGCCGCCGTCCCGGTGCCCGCACTAGGAGACCTGAAGATGGTCGGCTACGGCTCGACACACCAGGTAGGCCTGCGCCAAGACGGCACCGTCGTCGCCTGGGGCGACAACGCTGCGGGTCAGCTGGCCGACTCCGGCGGCAGCCCGTCCGCGATTCCGCAGCCGGTTTCGCTGCCGGCCAGTGCGCGGGCGGTCGCCGGCACCGCGAATGTCTCGATAGCGGTGCTCAACGACGGGACCGTCTTCACCTGGGGCGGCGACAACACCGGTGCGCTCGGCCAGGGCGAGATCGAAGCTTCGTTCGCGCCGCCGGGGCACGTCATCACAGCCAGCGGCGCGCTGCTCGACGGCGTGGTCGCCGTTCAGACCTGCTTTCGAACTACGGTGGCCGTTCGCAGCGACGGCAGTGTCTGGGCCTGGGGCGACGATGAACTCGGGCTGCTCGGCAACGGCGACGCGACCAACCTGGAGCGTGCCTTCGCAGCGCCGATCGACGGTCTGCCGCCGGTGCGCAAGGTCGTGATGGGATTCGACGGAGCCTATGCGCTGACGCTCGATGGCCGGATCTTCTACTGGGGCTTGCAGTCGATCCAGGGCCCGCGCGCGCCGGTCGCGCAAGTGGCGGGCATCAGCGACACGCGCGACCTGCTCACACTGGGCACAGGCGAGGCGGCGGCCCTGAACAATGCCGGAGACGCGCGACCGATGCGTTTCGGGATCGCTCAGTGAGCATCGTGCCGGCCAGGCGGCCTCGTCGCAGCGACCATCGCGACGACCAGGCGAACACGTGATGCGAGCGGTGCCGTACCGGCACCGGTCTACATGGACTCGGCGTAGAGCTCGCGGCCGATCAGCATGCGGCGGATCTCCGAGGTGCCCGCCCCGATCTCGTAGAGCTTGGCGTCGCGCCAGAGGCGCCCGGTGGGATAGTCGTTGATGTAGCCGTTACCGCCCAGTGCCTGAATCGCCTCGCCGGCCATCCAGGTGGCCTTCTCCGCCGAGTACAGGATGGCACCGGCGGCATCCTTGCGCAGGGTGCGGGCATGCGCGGCGCCATCGCAGGCCCGGCCGACCGCATAGACGTAGGCACGACAGGCCTGCCAGGTGCTGTACATGTCTGCCAGCTTGCCCTGCATCAGCTGGAACTCACCGATCGACTGACCAAATTGCTTGCGCTCGTGGACATACGGCACGACCGCGTCCATGCAGGCGGCCATGATGCCGAGCGGCCCGCCCGACAGGACCGCGCGCTCGTAGTCGAGCCCGCTCATCAAAACCCTGACCCCGCCGCCCTCGTTGCCGAGCACGTTCTCGACCGGTACCTCGCAATCATCGAAGAAGAGCGGATAGGTATTGGAGCCGCGCATGCCCAGCTTGTCGAGATGCTCGCCGTGGCTGAAGCCGCTCATACCCTTCTCGATGATGAAGGCCGTCATGCCACGGGGCCCGGCGTCACCATCGGTTTTCGCGTAGACCACGAGGGTGTCGGCATCGCCACCGTTCGTGATCCACATCTTCGAGCCGTTGAGCAGATAGTGATCACCCCGCCGCTCGGCCTTGAGCTTCATGGAGACCACGTCCGAACCGGCGTTGGGTTCGGACATCGCCAGGGCACCGACGCGCTCGCCGGAGACGAGTCCGGGCAGGTATTTTTCCTTCTGCTGCTCGCTGCCGTTGCGGTGAATCTGATTGACACAGAGGTTGGAGTGCGCGCCGTAGGAGAGACCCACCGCCGCCGACGCGCGCGAGATCTCTTCCATCGCAACGATATGCGCCAGATAGCCGAGGGCCGAGCCGCCGTAGCGCTCTTCGACCGTCATGCCGTGCACGCCGAGTTCACCGAGCTTGCGCCAGAGATCCGCCGGAAAGCGATTGTCGCGATCGATATCGGCCGCGCGGGGCGCAATTTCCCGCGCAGCGAACTGCGCGACCGCGTCGCGAAGCAGGTCGATGTCCTCGCCCAGGCCCATGTCCATCGTCGGGATCTGCATTCGGTTTCTCCGGTCGCTGTTGTCGTGAGCAAGGTTGGTCGGACGACTGAGACCGCACCAATCCAAGGCCAGACCGTATTGTCAACCCAAAACGGGCGCGGCAAGGTCGCTGCACCCAGGAGCGGCGCAAGGCGGGCGCCGGCCGACATCCGCCTTGCGCCGTGCCCGCATGCGCAGCTCGCTGTCAGTCGATCTTGGCGACCTTGCGGCCGATGATCGTGCCCGCCTTGAGCTGGTCGAGTACTTCGGACACCTGCTCCAGCGGCACGGTCTCGACCGGGATCGACTTGAGCTTGCCGGAACGCGCCAACGCGACCACCTCTTCGAGTTCGGCGAGCGAACCGACATACGAACCCTGGATCGTCATTGCGCGCTGCGCCAGAGCGACCAACGAGACGGTGATCTCGCCGCCGTACAGACCGACCAGCACATAGCGGCCACCCTTCCGAAGCACCGCCTGCCCGAGCTGCGCGGTCTGCGCCACACCGACGAAATCGGTTGCGCCCACGACGCCACCCTCCAGCGCCTGCAGGGTCGCGACGGCTTCCGGCGACGACGGGTCGACGGTGACCGACGCCCCCATCGCACGGGCGGCATCGAACTTGCGAGCATCGACATCGGCAACGGCGATGTTCTCGTGACCAAGGGCACGCAGCATCGCGATGGCCATCAGGCCCAGACCGCCGGCGCCCAGAACCAGTACCCAGTCCTTGGGCGTGCTCGGCGCCAGCTTGCGTACCGCGCTGTAGGTGGTCAGGCCCGAGCAGGCGAGGATCGGCGCGAAACTGGGCTCGATGCCGCTGGCATCGACCAGGTAGCGCGAGTGCGGCACGATCAGGTGATCGGCATAGCCGCCGTTGCGCTGGATGCCAAGGTACTGTGGCTGCTGGCACCAGTTGTCCATGCCCTCGGCACAGCGTGCGCACTTGCCGCAGCCGGTCCAGGGGTAGACCAACACGTCCTTGCCAAGCGGCAACTCGCCGGCATCGGGACCGCCCGCCACGACAGTGCCGAAGGGCTCGTGACCCATGATGCGTGGCACGTTCATGCCGCGCTCGGTCATGTAGAACTTCTTGCCACCACCCATGTCGAAATAGCCGTCGCGGATGTGCACGTCGCTGTGGCAGATGCCGCAATAACGAATGCGCACGAGGACCTCGGTGCCTTCGGGTTTGGGGGTTTCGCGCAGGGCTTTCTGCAGCGGCTTGCCCCATTCGGTGACGTCGTAGCTGAGCATGCTCTCTCCAGGCTTGGGTCTATTCGGAAATCCGCCGGCCGACCCGCTCGGCAAACGACGGTGGGCCGGAAAAGCGCGATACTTTAGCAAACCACCCAGTCCGACGATCTGCCTACGGAGAGCAAGCCATGCAACTGACCCTTCCCGCCGACACGATAGCGGTCGTCACCGGTGCCAGCAAGGGGATCGGCCTCGCCTGCGCGCGCGCCCTCGCCGATTGCGGCGCGCGTGTCGTGCTGGTCGCCCGCGATCCGGCCCGCCTCGGGCAGGCGCGCGAATCGCTTGCCGCTGCCGGTGGCCGCTTCGAGTCCCGTCATGCCGATCTCAGCGACGGCGCCGCGGCCGCCGCGCTCGTGAAGACCATCGAAGACGAGATCGGGCCGATCGGCGTGCTCGTGAACTCGGCCGGTGCGGCCAAGCGCTTCGCCCCCGACGAACTCGGCCCCGCCGCATTCGCACAGGGCATCGAAGCCAAGTACCTGCCCGGCGTCCACATGATGGAACCGGTCGCCAAGCGGATGGCGGCGCGCGGCCGCGGCAGCATCGTCAACATCATCGGCCAGGGTGGCAAACAGGCCGGCGTGCTGCACATCGCGGGCGGCGCCGCGAACGCGGCCTTGATGCTGGCCACCGTCGGCTATGCGCGCGCCTTCGCCGACAAGGGCGTACGCATCAACGCCATCAATCCGGGCCTGACCCGCACGTCGCGCGTCACCGAGGGCCTCGAGGCCGCTGCTCGCGCAACCGGCGAATCGATCGAGGCGCTGCTCGCTCAGGCGGAAGCCGCCATTCCGATGCGGCGCATGGCCGAACCGGAGGAAATCGCCAATCTGGCCGCGTTTCTGGCCAGCGACCTCGCCAGCTATCTGTCGGGCACGATCATTCCGATGGACGGCTGCTCGGCGTCGGTCATTTGAACCGGAACACGACGCAGCAATTGTTTGCCGGCATGTCGATCACGTCGGGTTCGCCAAAGCCGGCGTCAGCCGCCTGCGCCGCGACATCGGCGAGCCGGCGAATGCCCCATGCCGGATTCCGCGCGCGCAGGTCGGCATCGAAAGCCAGATTGCTGGCCGCCGTGGGGCGCCCGTCGACGAAAAAAGGGCCGTAGAGCAGCAGCATGCCCTCGGGGCGCAAATGACCCGCGGCGCCGGCCAGCAATGCGAGGGTGGACCCCCAGGGCGAGATGTGAATCATGTTGCAGCACACGATCGCATCGAACGCCCCGCGCGCCGGCCAGGGTGTGACCGAGACATCGAGATCCAGCGGCGCGGCGATGCGGTCATGGCCACTGCTCGCGCGCCAGGCCGCGATCGAGGCACGCGCACGCGGATCCGGATCCGACGGCTGCCAGCGCAATGCGGGCCACCGTGCGGTGAAATGAAACGCGTGCTCACCGCTGCCGCTGGCAATCTCCAGGACCTCGGCGCGCGCGGGCAAACGATCGCGCAGCACCTGAAGAATGGCCTCCCGATTGCGAGCCACCGCGGGGCTGTGCAGCCGCGTGTGGTCGGGCTCAGGGGCATCATCCGCGCTCATCGGCGCATCATACCGCTGCTCACCCCCGATCGATCCTTGCCCATCGCCCCGTGCTGGATTGACCCGGGTCAACGCCTGCCGGTGCACGGCGGCTATGCTCGAGGGCAATCACTCACATCAACCCGCTGATGGCAGCCGACCAGACCCCGGTCCCGATTTTTCGTGTCAAAGACCTGCGCCGCAGCTTCATGACCGGCGAGGTGGAAGTGCGTGCTCTCGACGGCGTCGACCTCGATCTGCGCGAGGGCGAGATCGCCGTCCTGCTCGGGCCATCGGGCAGCGGCAAGTCGACCTTGCTGAACATTCTCGGCGGGCTCGACCGACCCTCCTCGGGCTCGGTGGCGTTTCGCGGCCGCGACCTGACCAGGCTGTCGGATCGGGATCTGACCCGTTTCCGACGCGAACATGTCGGTTTCGTGTTCCAGTTCTACAACCTCCTGCCCAGCCTGACCGCACTGGAGAACGTGGCTTTGGTAACCGAGATCGCGCAGGACCCGATGCCCGCCGCGAAGGCCTTGGAGATGGTCGGCCTGTCGACCCGCGCCGATCACTTTCCCACCCAGCTTTCGGGCGGCGAACAGCAGCGGGTGGCGATCGCGCGCGCGATCGCGAAGCGGCCCGAGGTCTTGCTGTGCGACGAACCGACCGGTGCCCTGGATTCGAAAACCGGTGTGCTGGTGCTCGAGGCCCTCTGCGCAATCAATGCGGAACTCGGCACCACGGTCGCGATCATCACCCACAATGCCGGCATTCGCCGCCTGGCGCACCGCGTGATCCAGTTTCGCGACGGACGCATCGCGCAGATCCACGAGAATGCCGTGCGAGTCGCACCGGCGGACATCGAGTGGTGAGCATGTCGACGCTCGGTCGCAAGCTGGTTCGCGACCTGCGGCGCTTGTGGGCGCAGGGTCTGGCAGTCGCGCTGGTCATGGCGTGCGGCGTGGCGACACTGGTCACCGCGCTGGGAGCGTCCCGCTCGCTGGAAGAGACACGCGATGCGTTCTACGAACGACAGCGTTTCGCCACCGTGTTCGCGGGAGCAACCCGCGCCCCCGAGCATCTGCGCCCACGCCTGGCTTCGATCGCCGGAGTCTCCGCGGTCGAAACCCGCGTCGTCGAACCGCTGATCCTCGACATGCCAGGCATGCGCGAGCCGGCCAGCGGTCTGATCGTCTCCTTGCCGGACGAGGGTGCGCCGACCGTCAACCGCCTCTACCTGCGCGACGGCCGGCTGCCGCAGAACCGGCGCGGCGAGGCGGCCGTGCTGGCCACCTTCGCGGATGCCCATGGGTTGAAGATCGGCGACCGGGTCAAGGCCTTGGCGAACGGGCAGCGGCTGGACCTGCGCATCACCGGCATCGTCTTCTCGCCGGAGTACGTGTACGCGATGGCGCCTGGCGATCTGGTGCCCGACGCACGTCGCTTCGGCGTGTTCTTCTCGGCACGAACCCAACTCGCCGGCGTGTTCGACATGCGCGGCGCGTTCAACGATCTCGCCTTGCTCACCCGACGCGACGCCGATCTCGATGCGGTCGCCCGGTCGGTCGACGACATGCTGGCGCCCTATGGCGGCCGCGATGCGATCACCCGCAGCGATCAGGTATCGCATGCGTTTCTGAGCAACGAGCTGACCCAGTTGCGGGCCATGGCACGCGTGTTGCCGCCCGTCTTCGTGATCGTGGCCGCCTTCCTCGTCAATCTGATCCTGGGCCGGATGGTGACCCTGGAGCGCGACCAGATCGGCCTGTTGAAGGCAATCGGCTATGGCAACGGCGCGCTTGCACTGCACTATCTGCAGTTCGCGCTCGCGATCATCGCGGTCGGCGCCCTGATCGGTGCGGTCGCCGGCCACACGCTCGGCACCGCCCTGGTGCGCTTGTACGGCGACTACTTCTCTTTTCCGTGGTTGCTGTTCCGGCCCAGCCTGGACCTGCTCGCGGTCGGGACAAGCGTGTGCCTGCTGGCAGCCGCGGCGGGTGCGGGCCGGGCGATCGCGCGCATTACACGACTCAGCCCGGCGCAGGCGATGCAGCCACCCGCACCCACACGCTACCGCACGCTCGGAGGTCGCCGGCCGATATCGACGGTCTGGGTCGGCGCACTGGAGCGCATGGCGCTGCGCCACATGATCCGCTGGCCGCTGCGCTCCGCCCTGACCAGCGCCGGCGTCGCTCTTTCGGTCGCGCTCCTGGTCACCGCCTTGTTCTCAATCGACTCGATCACCACCATGATCGACGCAATCTTCTCGCGCAGCGAGCGCCAGGATGCGACGTTGCTGTTCGGCCAGGCGCAGGCACCGCGGGCGGCGCTTCTTGCCGCGCGCCTGCCGGGCGTGTTGCGCGCCGAGCCGTTCCGACAATCCACGGTGCGACTGCGCCTTGGCGCGCGAAGCCGCAAGCTCGCGCTCAGCGGTCTGCCTCGCGACGGTTTGCTCGCCCGCACGCTCGATCGGCGCTTCGAGCCGGTGGCTGCGCCCGAGACAGGCGTGATGATCTCGTCGCGACTGGCCGGGGTGCTGGGCGCACGCATCGGCGACCGTCTCGAGGTGGTTCTGCTCGAGCACGGGCATCGCGTGGCGCAGGTCACCGTGACCGACCTCGCCCAGAACCTGGTGGGCCTGACCGCGGTGATGTCGCTCGATGCGCTCGACGACCTGCTTCGAACGGGTCCCCGCATCAGCGGCGTGCGCCTGTTGATCGACGAGAACCGTCTCGACGCGCTCTACGAGGCGGTCAAGAACACCCCGGCGCTGGCCGCCGTATCGCTGCAGGGCGTGGCACGCGCCCAGTTCCGACGCACCATCGAGCAGAACATCGTGACGATGACCATCGTCTACATCACACTGGCCGTGGTCATTACCTTCGGCGTCGTCTATAACACTGCGCGCATCCAATTGTCCGAGCGCGCACGTGAACTCGCGAGCCTGCGCGTACTCGGCTTCCAGCGCAGCGAGGTCGCTCGCGTGCTGATGCTGGAACTCGGTCTGCTGATCGTGCTCGCGCAGCCGCTTGGATGGGCGATCGGCTATGGGCTGGCCGCAGCGATGGTCAGCGCCTGGGAGACCGATCTGTTCCGCATTCCGCTGATCGTCACGCCAGCCACACTCGCCCAGGCGAGTACCGTCGTCCTGATCGCGGCCGCCGCATCGGCCTGGCTGGTGCGCCGACGAGTCGATCACCTCGACCTCGTTCGGGTCTTGAAGAGCCGGGACTGATCCGCCGTTTCGATATTGGGCATCCACATGGACCGCAACACGATCAAGAGAATCATCCTCGTCATGCTCGTGGTCGCGATCGTGGCCGCGCTCGCCTGGGCCATGCGCGAACCGCCGCAGGCCGTCGACCTGGCCGAGGTCGGACGCGGCGAGTTGCTCGTGACCGTCGACGAAGAAGGGCGAACACGGGTACGGGACCTCTACACCGTGACCTCGCCGATCGCCGGCCACCTGGACCGGGTCGCGCTCGAGGAAGGCGATCCGGTCATCGGGGGTACGAGCGTGATCGCGTCGATCGAGCCTCTGGCGCCACCCTTTCTGGATGCCCGAACCCGCCAGGAGCGGATCGCGGCCGTGGATGCCGCGCGCGCGCAGGTCGCGCTGGCCAAGGTCGAACACCAGCGCGCCCAGACCGCACTGGCGCTGGCGCGCTCGGAGCTGACCCGCACACGCGAGCTCGCCGATCGGCAACTGGTGTCGGCCAGTACGCTGGAGCGCGCCGAAAGCGAGGTCGCGGTGCAGAGGGCGTTGGTGGAGAGCGCGATTGCCGGCATTCGGGTCAGCGAGGCTCGCCTGGCGAGCAGCCAGGCCACACTGACGCAGCCTGGCGAAACCGACCCGCCCTCGCCCGCTGCCGACTGCTGCATCCGTGTGATCGCGCCGGCCGACGGGGTGGTGCTGACCGTCTTCGTGCGCAGTGCCCAACCCGTCATACAAGGTGCGAAGGTCGCCGAGATCGGCGACCCGCGACGCCTGGAAATGGTCGTGGAGCTGTTGTCGGCCGATGCCGCCCGCGTGCGCCCGGGCGCTCCGGTCCAGATCGTCGACTGGGGTGGCCCGCAGACGCTGCATGGCACCGTCGCACGGATCGAACCGGCCGGATTCACCAAGGTGTCGGCGCTGGGCATCGAAGAGCAACGCGTGAACGTGATCGTCGAACTGCCCGATCCTCCCGCCAATCTCGGCCATGGCTACCGCGCCCTGGCCCGTATCGAGCTCGAGCGACATGCCGACGTGCTGCGCGTGCCGATCGGAGCGCTGTTCCGTGTCGCCGGTCAATGGACCGTGTTCGTCGCCAGCGATGGCATCGCCCACGCGCGGCAGGTCGAACTCGGCGCCATGAACGACCGGCTCGCACAGGTGACTGCCGGCCTCGACGACGGTATGCGCGTGGTGCTCTATCCCAGCGACCTGATCGCCGACGGCGTCGCCATCGTGGCCCGCTGAGGCTTCGGAGTTCAACGCCAGACCGACCGCTGGCGGGTTCGTGCAGGCCTGCAAACGTCCAGTCGCCAGCGTCCGTGCCGCCGGCGGTGCGACCGGCACCGATCATGTCGCGCCCAGGCGGTGGCCCGAGCATCACCGCACGCTCTCGATCTTCGCCGGCGATAGAATGCAGATCCCATTCTCGGCCAGCCGGAGACCTCGATGAGCGCGCGCGCTTCTGTGTTGCTCGGATTGCTGATCGCCCTCGGCCTGGCTCTCGCCGCCTGGTTGCACGGCCGCGCAGCGGTCGAGTTCCGCATGCTCGAGCGCACCGTGACCGTCAAGGGCCTTGCCGAACGGGAAGTCGGTGCCGACGTCGTCATTTGGCCGATCCGATTCACGGCCGCCAGCAACCAGCTCGAAGAACTGTACCAGCGCCTCGAGGCCGACACCACGAAGGTCCGCGAGTTCTTGATCGGCGCCGGCATCGGTGCCGATGCGATCAGCGCGTCACCGCCGGCGGTCACCGACAAGCTCGCGCAAGCCTACGGCAACAACGAATCGGTCGGCCTTCGCTACGTGGCGAATCGTGCGGTGACCGTCTACTCGAACGACATCGACAAGGTACGCTCCGCGATGCTCAGGCTTGTCGACCTCGGGATGCGCGGCGTCACGCTCAGCGGTGACTACGAGTCGCGACCGCAGTTCCTGTACACCGGCCTGAACGACATCAAGCCCGCGATGATCGAGGCGGCCACACGCGAGGCCCGTGCCGTGGGCGAGAAGTTCGCCGCCGACTCCGACAGCCGCCTGGGCAAGATCCGTCGCGCATCACAGGGCCAGTTCAGCATCGAAGACCGCGACCAGAACACCCCGCACATCAAGCGCGTGCGGGTGGTATCGACGGTCGAGTACTACCTGGCCGACTGAGCGCGAGAGCGCACGAGAACTCGCCCGGACCGCGCCGCCCGTTGTGCGCGGCCGATCCGCGCTGCGCGCGCTCCGGCCGGCCAAGCCCACGATGCTCGCGACAGGCCGTCAACGCCCTTTCCATACCGGCGGCCGCTTCTCGACGAATGCCCGCGGGCCCTCCTGGAAATCCTCGGTGCGGCGGATCTCGATGCCAGCCTGTTCGCTCATCGCCCACAGGGTTTCATCCGATTCGGCGTGCGCCGCCGCGACGATTCGCCTGCTCTCGCGCACCGCCAGCGGCGCGTTGACGGTGATCCGGGCGGCAAGGGCGAGCGCCGCCTGCATCAGCTCGGCATCCGGGACCACCTGGTTGATCATGCCGAGGTCGTAGGCGCGGTGCGCATCGATCGGCTCGCCGGTCAGGACCATCTCCATGGCCGCCGCCCGGCCGACGGCACGCGGCAGGCGAAACACGCCACCCGCAGTGGCGACCAGTGAGCGCTTGACCTCGGGCAGGCCGAAGCGTGCGCTTTCGGCGGCCACCGCCAGGTCGCAGGCCAGCACCACCTCGCAGCCACCGGCCAGGGCCGGCCCGTTCACGGCGGCGATCAGCGGCTTGCTTCGCTCGCGACGGACGATGCCGCCAAAGCCGCCGCGCTCGGTTCGCAGACGTTGACTGTTGCCCGCAGAAACCTCCTTGAGATCGGCGCCCGCGCAAAAGACAGGGCCCTCGGCCCGCACGATGCCGACCCAGAGCGCCTCGTCGGCCTCGAAGCGGTCCAAGGCGGCTTCCATACCGGCGGCGACGTCGCCGTTGACCGCATTTCTGGCCTCGGGTCGGTCCAATGTAATGATTGCGACATGATCGCGCGCTTCGAAGTGCACCGGCATGGGTATCTCCTCGTTCAACTCAGTGAATGGCTCGAGCGATTCTCGAAGCGGCGCGCCGATTTGTCCAATCGGTGGTTTCGACCGAGGCCGTTCCCCGGCGTCAACGCCGCAGACGCGATCGATCTCATCGAAGTCGCGCCGTCCACGTCGGCGCGCAGCGCAAGGAGACCCGCATGAAACGTCGTCAGTTCGTTACTTCGACCTTGGGTGCCGCCGTGGCCAGCGTCGTCAGGCCCGCCGCAGCGGCCCGGAATGCCGATCGTCTGCAGATGCCCGACCTCATCGATGCGCGCCAGTCGGGCGGCTTCGCCCTGTCGGCAAAGCGCGGCCGACACGTTTTCGCCCAGGGACTCAGCGGAGCCACGCTCGGCTACTCGACGAGCTACCTGGGCCCGGTCGTGCGCGTGGGCCGAGGGGAAATCGCCGCCGCGATCGAGAACGGAACGGACGAGACCATCACGACGCACTGGCACGGCCTGCTGGTGCCGGGCGACGTCGATGGCGGACCGCATCAACCGATCGCTCCCGGCGCGACCTGGCGCCCCGTGCTGAACATCGATCAGGAGCCGGCAACCACCTGGTTTCACGCGCACACTCACGGTGAGACCGCCCGCCAGGTCTATGCGGGCCTCGCCGGCGTCATGCAGGTCGTCGACGGTCGCGACGACGAACGCGGCCTGCCGAGCACCTACGGCGTCGACGACCTGACGCTGATCATTCAGGACAAGCGCTTCGATCGCGGCGAGTTGTACTACGCCCGCAACATGCACGACACGATGGTCGGGTTTTTGGGCGACACGGTCGTGGTCAACGGCCAGGTCGGCCGTACGGCGGTCGTGCCGGCGGGTGTGGTGCGGCTGAGAATTCTCAATGCGAGCAACGCGCGGATCATGCGCTTCTCGATGGCCTCGGGCCGGCCGATGCACCTGATCGCCACCGACGGCGGACTTCTGCCAGCGCCGCTGTCCCTCCAAGGCCTGAGCCTGGCTACCGGCGAGCGCGCCGAGATCCTGATCACGCCGACCCGCGGCGACCGCCTGCTTGCGCGATCGGTCGACAATTTGCCCATGATGGGACGCATGAGCCGTCGCGATGACGACAGCCCGGTATTCACGGTCCTGCCCATTGCGGTGGACGAATCGTTGCGGGCCCGCATCAAACGAATCCCTGACGCACTCGGGGCAGCCGAGCCGCCGCACGACGACCGTCAGGCGCAGTCGTGGGAGGTCACGCTCGACATGGGCATGGGCATGGGCATGGGCATGGGCGGCGGTATGGGCATGGGCGGCATGCGCGGCGGCATGGGCATGGGCGGCATGCGAGGCGGCATGGGGATGCGCGGGATGGGCGGCGGCATGAACGGCTTCGCGATCAACGGCCGGGCCTTCGACATGGCTCGCATCGACCGGGAGATCGAGCGCGACCGGTCTCAGATCTGGCGGGTGCGCTCATCCGATATGCGGCATCCGTTCCATGTACACGGCACGCGTTTCGCGGTCTTGTCGATGAACGGCGTCAAACCGGCGCCCGAACTACGCGGCTGGAAGGACACTGTGTTGATCGATGGCGAGGCCGAACTGCTGATGCGCTTCCGGCATCCGGCGTCGCGGACGCGCCCTTACATGCTGCATTGCCACATCCTCGAGCACGAAGACGCCGGCATGATGGCCCAGTTCACCGTGAGCTGAGCGCGGACCGAGCTCACCGCGCCATGAAAAAAGGCCGCCTCTTGGGCGGCCCAAAGCGCGGCGCCAGGGCCCCTGGACCACGGCCCGGGGCGCGGCGCTCGCGTCAGGTTCAAGACTGGCGAGGCGTGTCAGCGGGTGCCGGCGGTGCATCGTCGGCGGCGCTTGCTTCGCCACGCTGACGCAGGAAGCTCTCGAAGTCGCGCCGGTCGGCGTCCTGGCGCTCGGCCTCCTTGAAGGCTTCAAAGGCCTTGACCAGTTCGTCCAGCTTTTGCTGCTCGGCCCTCAGTCGCTCCTGCTCACGGGCGAGATACTCGGCCAGGGCGGTGTTGCTGGGCCGGCGGCCGGCAAACCCGGCGAACGAAGGCGCCTTGGGCATATCGCCCTCGCGCAACTTCTTGACGAAGGGCAGTGCCTTGATCTGATCCCGCCAGATCGCCCACACCAGCAGCGCGAGACCGATCGGCCAGAAAAGAATGAAGCCAGCGACGATCGCGGCGATGTAGAGCCCGCCGATGGAACCGCAACGGCCTCCATGGCGACGGTGGCGGCCGCAGCCGCGACGCATCGGCTCCGACGCGTCGACAGCCGATTCGTTGTGATTGACGGTGGTGCTGTTCATGCTGCCTCCGAGGAAGTTGGGGAGATGTCGCAACGATGCGCAAAACAGAGTCTGCCCGTTGGGGCTGGTTTCGACGATTCGTGCATCGCGACCACTTCATCGTACGGCAGGGTCGAAGTCCTGGTGTTAAGAACTGCGAAGCCCCCGCGAAGATTGGTCGCTACACCCAAATGAGCTTAACGACCCGCTTCGGAGCGCGGTTGACCCGATTCGCGAAATGCCGGAAGGTGGGGGCGAAACGCGACGACCGCAGCATGGACATCACGTGAGCTCGCCTCTGGCTAAGCCCAGCCGCCGCGACGACGCCGCGGCCGACGCGGTCCGGGCTAGGCAGTGCGTGCATCCTCGAGCGGTAGGCCGATCAGGGCGCCAGCCTGTTCAATGCTGAGTCCAGCGACCAGATCCAGCACGCGAAACGCATGGCCGGTTGGCTCGAAGGTGCCGTGATCGGTGTAGATGCGCTTGACGCAGCGCTTGCCGGTGAGGGGGTAGCTGCATTCGCGCACGAGCTTGCTCTGGCCGGAGCGCGTCAGCAGCGTCATGCTGACCCAGGTCTGGCGCGCACCGACCGCGAGGTCCATCGCGCCCCCCACGGCCGGGATCGCATCCGCCTCGCCGGTGTGCCAGTTGGCCAGGTCGCCTTGCACACCCACCTGAAAGGCCCCGAGTACCGAGATGTCGAGGTGCCCGCCGCGCATCAGCGCGAAGCTGTCCGCGTGATGAACGATCGCTGCGCCCGCCACCAAGGTGACGGGCTGTTTGCCGGCATTGATGAGGTCGTAGTCTTCCGCGCCCTTGGCAGGCGCAGGCCCCATGCCGATCAGGCCATTTTCGCTGTGCAGGAGCACCTCACGATCGGCCGGCAGGTGATTCGCGACCAGCGTCGGCTGGCCGATGCCCAGGTTGACCAGGGATCCCTCGGGAATGTCGTGCGCGATGCGGCGGGCGATCTCGTCCCGATTGCGCAGTGCATAGTCGGCCATGGCTCAGTCCTCTCGAATGCCGCCGGCCTGGGTGGGCACGTACGGAACCTCGACCAGCGCATCGACGTAGACGCCGGGGGTGACGATGTTCTCGGGATCGATCTCGCCGAGTTCGACGAGTCGGTGTACGGACGCCACGGTGCGGCGCGCCGCGGTCGCGAAAACCGGGCCGAAATTGCGTGCCGCCAGGCGATAGACGAGATTGCCCCAGCGGTCACCCGCCTCGGCCTTGATCAGCGCCAGATCGCCGTGGATCGGATACTCGAGCACGTAGTCGCGGCCGTCGATGTTGCGCAGCTCCTTGCCCTCGGCCAGCGGTGTGCCGACCCCGGTTGCCGTGTAGAACGCACCGATACCGGCACCGGCGGCCCGGCAACGTTCCGCGATGTTGCCCTGCGGCACCAGTTCGAGTTCGAGTCGGCCGCTGCGATAGAGTTCGTCGAAGACCCACGAGTCGGCCTGGCGGGGAAAACTGCAGATGATCTTGCGAACGCGGCCCTGTTTGAGCAACTTGGCCAGACCGGTATCGCCGTTGCCGGCGTTGTTGCACACCACGGTGAAATCGCGCCCGCCCAGTTCCAGCAGGCCGTCGATCAGTGCATCGGGTATGCCGGCGGTGCCGAAGCCGCCGATCAGGATCGTGGCGCCATCGGCCACGGTGCCGATCGCCTCCGCGACCGATCCTGCAATCTTGTTGATCATGTAGCACGTTTCCTTGACGGGCAATTGACCGGCTGCCAGGCAGGTCCGGCGGTCGTCGCCGACACCTGCCGTATCATGCGGGCGATCGTGCGGGCGCCAGAGCCGATGAGTTTAGCGAATCGTCCGGCGCAGTTGAATCCGGGGGCGGGAGCAAGCGATGGTCGATGATGTCACGGGTGGTCCCGCCGGCGTGCCGTCGAACCCATGGGTGGCCTTCGCGATCGCGGCCAGTGCGATCTTCCTGGCCACCCTGGACACCTCGGTGGTGGTGGCCGCCTATGCGGCCATCCGCGGCGAATTCGCCGATGCCTCACCCACCTGGCTGTCCTGGACGCTCAACGCCTACACGATCGTATACGCCGCACTCTTGGTACCGGCGGGTCGCCTCGCCGACCTCAAGGGACGCCGACGCGTGTTCATTGCAGGCCTGGCACTGTTCACGATCGCGTCGGGCCTGTGCGCGGCGTCACCCGGCATCGGCTCTCTGGTCGCGGCGCGCGTCGTCCAGGCAGTGGGAGCGGCGCTGATGACGCCCGCCGCGCTCGCCCTGCTCCTCAATGCATTCACGCGGGAACAACGTGCGGCCGTGGTCGGACTGTTCAGCGCGGTTGCCGCGCTGGCCGCGGCCATAGGGCCCGCGCTGGGCTCGTGGATCATCGCCAACGGATCGTGGCGATGGGTGTTCCTCATCAATCTCCCGCTGGGTCTGCTCGGTGTGCTGGCCGCGCTGCGATTGCTCGCGGAGTCTTCCAGTCCCGAGAACGAGGCCCGTCTCGACTGGATCGGCGTGCTGCTGCTGGTGCTCGGTGCCGGCCTGCTTGCGCTGGGCATCGTACGAACCGAGGCGCTCGGCTGGACTTCGCCCGTCGTCTGGTCGATCCTCGCGGCCGGCTTCGCGATCATCGCGGTCTTCGTTCGCTGGGCCAGGCATCGCGAGCACCCGGCGCTCGACCTCAGTCTGTTCGACGACACCACGTTCCGCGTGGTCAACCTCGCGACACTGGCCTTCTCGGCAGCCATGTCCCTGATGTTCCTCGATGTGTTCCTCGTGCTGATGGACGTCTGGGGCTATTCGCAGACGCTCGCCGGCCTGGCGATCTCGCCGGGCCCGCTGATCGTACTGCCGGTAGCAATCGTCTCCGGCCGGCTGGCTGGCAGGATAGGCCACCGCCCGTTGCTGGTCGCAGGTGCACTGCTGTTCGCGCTGGCGCAGTTCACGCTTTTCGTCGCGCTCGAACCGACGCCGGACTTTCTCGGACTTTGGCTGCCGGTTCAGCTCACGGCCGGCGCCTCGATCGGCATGATCATGCCGTCGTTGGCCGGCGCCGCCGTGGCCAGGCTCGGACCGGCACGATACGCAGTGGGCGGCAGCGTCAACAACGCGATGCGGCAACTCGGTGGCGCACTGGGCGCGTCGCTGGCGGTCGCGATGGTCGGCGGGCACGCGGTCACGATGGCCGACTTCAAGTCAGCCTATCTGGTGCTGATCGGACTCGCTCTGACCACCGCGGCGCTGGCGCTGCGTGTCGACACGCATCCGCGCAGCCTGGCCCGCGCTGCCGCGACTCAATAACCGCGCAGGTCGACGGCCTCGCAGATTCGGCGCACGGCAAGATCGTAGGCCGCCTCCCGCAGCCTGGCCCTGTCACCGCCGGCGGCGTCGAGCACGTTCGCCCAGGCCGTATCCAACCTCTCGACCAGTCGCGACAGCGTGCGCTCGCGTGCCCAGCGACCGCGCGCCGCATTCTGAGCCCACTCGAAATAAGAGACGGTCACGCCACCGGCATTCGCGAGCAGATCCGGTACGATCTCGACGCCCCGCCCGCGAAGAATCTTGTCCGCCTCGAGACTGAGTGGAAGATTCGCGGCCTCGACGATCAACGACGCCCGCACGGCATCGGCATTGCGCGCGGTCACAGCGTTCTCGATCGCGGCCGGAATCAGGATGTCGACGTCCAGCGCCAACAGCTCGTCGGGGTCGAGCGCCGCGCCGTCGACCAGATCGGCAAGCTTCGCTCGCGGCGACTCGGAAAGACCATCCAGCAGACGACGGATGTCCAGGCCGTGCTCGTTCATGACCGCATGGCGACTGTTGCTGATGGCAACCACGCGCGCGCCCATCTCGACCAGCCGTACCGCCAGATGCCGGCCGACGTTGCCCAGGCCCTGGACGGCGATCGTCGCATCGGCGAAATCGCGCCCACCGGCGCGCCATGCCAGCGAGGCCACGTGGGCCGCGCCATAGCCGGTGGCCTCGGTGCGGCCGGCGATGCCGCCGAGCGCCACCGGCTTACCGGTCACGACACCGGGTGAGTAGCCGTGCCGGTCGCTGTAGGCGTCGAATATCCACGCCATGATGCGTTCGTCGGTGCCCATGTCCGGGGCGGGAATGTCCAGATCGGGACCGATGACCGGATCCAGCCTCTCCACCATCGCCTTCGTGAGCGACTGGAGTTCGTCGACCTCGAGCTTGTGCGGATCGACAGCGATACCACCCTTGGCACCCCCGAACGGAATGTCGACGACCGCGCACTTCAACGTCATGGCGCGCGCCAGGGCGCGGAAGTGATCGATGTCCATGCCTGACGCGAATCGCAGACCACCCTTGAATGGGCCACGGCTCGCATTGTGCTGCACACGGAATCCCCGGTAGACGGACAGACCGCCGTTGCGACGCCGGATAGGCACGTCGAAAGCAACCTCGCGGGTTGCCTGGCTGAGCAACTGACGGCGTTCGACCTCGACACCCAGACGCTCGAAGGAAGACGCCAGAAAGCCCGCGCCGCACCGCTCGGTATCGGCGCCGGAGGATGACTCGCTCATGGATACTCCGTTCGGCGGGTTAGACGACGATTCACGCAAGGAGTGTTCCCGCCGTCGCTCGAAGCGCGCCCGTGGCGGCATGATCGCATGCACGCAGAACAAGCGACACCGCCCCCTTCGAAACGGCCCCGGAAAACAGGAGAGCCGGTCGCGAACGACCGGCCCTGCCCCACGCGCATCCGTCAGTTGAACGGTGTCGGACGCGGGGTTTTATCGGTAGACGGCGGCAACAACGGCAACGTGAACGTCGGCTGCTCGCCGGTGAGCGTCTTCAGGAACGCCACGATGCGCGCATTTTCCTGCTCGCTGAAGTTGCGGCCCAGCTGCAGCCTGCCCATCGTATCGACGGCTTCCGTCAGCGTATTGGCTGCGCCGTCGTGGAAGTACGGGTAGGTCAGCTCGACATTGCGCAGCGTGGGCACCTTGAAGGTGAAGCGATCGGCATCGTCATGAGTGACCCCGGCGCGCCCGGCGAGCGTGGTGTCGCCCTTGTACGCTTCGACCACCCCCATCTTGCGATAGGCATTGCCACCGAGATTCGGCCCGTTGTGACATCCGCCGCAGCCGCTGGTATTGAACAGCATGTAGCCGGCGACCTCGTCGGCGGTAAGCGCTTTCTCGTCGCCCAGCAGCCATTGGTCGAAACGCGAGTTCGGCGTGACCAGGGTTTTCTCGAATTCCGCGATCGCGGCAGTGACCTGGTCGATCTCGATCACGGGCTTGCCGAACACCAGCTTGAACTCCCGGACATAGGCCGGGATCGATTCGAGAATGTGGATGGCCAGCGTATGACTGAACGCCATTTCGCCCGGGTTGGCGATCGGGCCTCCGGCCTGTTCCTTCAGATTCGCCGCGCGGCCGTCCCAGAACTGGGCCACGTTCAAGCTGGAGTTCAGGACCGTCGGCGCATTGATCGGGCCGCGCTGCCACTTGTCGCCGATGGAGGTCTGAATGTTGTCGGTGCCACCCATGCTCAGGTTGTGGCACGAATTGCACGAGATGAATCCTGACTTGGACAGGCGCGGATCGAAGTAGAGCTTCTTGCCCAACTCGGCCATGCCGATATCGATGGACTTGGGCGGAGCAATCGGGCGAAACAACTCCTTGTATCCCTCGGCATACGCGGACCCGAAAGAACTCAGCAGCCCGACGAAAAGACCTGCGAACAACGCCCTTTGCAGCATCACGTCACACCTCACTCGATAGAGAACGACAGGGTTCATCGCCCACTATAGGCCGTCACGACGGCGGCGCATTGACGACGGTCAATCGATTCGCAAGGGTGCGATTCGGCGGCCCCGAACCGCGTTGGTCCGCCTCAGGCGATGCGCGAACCCGTCACCGGGTCGAACAGGTGGAGGTGGTGCGTCTGCGCACTCAGACGCACCTCGGAACCAACGGCGCCGCCGTGGTACGCGCCCGCGACGCTGACCGTGACCAAACCCGCGCCGGCCATCAAGTCACCATGCACGAGCGTGGTGGCACCCAGGGCCTCCGACTGCCGGATGCTCATGGACAGCGGCCCGTCGGAATCGATGGCCAAATGCTCGGGGCGGACCCCCAGACACGCCTCACCGACATGAGCGCTGTCCACGCGGACCCGAGCCCCGCCCGGCAACGTTGCCATCCCGCTTTCGATCCGCGCCTCGAACACGTTCATGGCGGGGCTGCCGATGAACTGCGCCGCGAACATCGTGCTGGGGCGCTCGTAGACAGCCAGCGGCGAGCCGATCTGATCGACCCGCCCCTCGTTCATGACGATCATGCGGTCCGCCATGGTCATGGCCTCCACCTGATCGTGCGTGACGTAAAGCGCCGTCGTACCCAGCTTGCGCTGCAGGGCACGGATCTCCAGGCGCATCTGTACACGGAGTTTTGCGTCCAGATTCGACAGCGGCTCGTCGAACAGGAACGCCGCCGGCTGGCGCACGATCGCCCGTCCCATGGCGACCCGTTGCCGCTGACCGCCCGAGAGTTCGCGCGGCTTGCGATCGAGCAGTTGGCCCAGTTGCAGCAGACGCGCCACCTCGGTGACCTTGGCGTCGATGTCGGCCCTGGCCCAGCCGGCGATCTTCAGGCCGTAGCCCATGTTGCGCCGCACGCTCATGTGCGGATAGAGCGCATAGTTCTGGAACACCATGGCGACATCGCGATCCATCGGCTCGCGCTCGTTGACCCGCTCGCCGCCGATGCGCACCTCGCCCTCACTGACCGACTCCAGGCCCGCGACCATGCGCAGCAGGGTCGACTTGCCGCAACCCGACGGCCCGACGATCACGATGAACTCGCCGTCGTCGATGGCGACGTCGACACCGTGAATGACTTGCAGCTTGCCAAAGCGCTTGCGCACACCGATGAGCTCGACGGTTGCCATGCCGTTACTTCTCGCTATCCAGGAGGCCGCGGATGAACAAACGCTGCATCGACACGACGACGATCACGGGCGGGATCATCGCCAGGATCGACGAGGCCATGATCACCGGCCAGTCGGCGAGATCGTCGCCGCTCGGGAACATCTGTTTCAGGCCCATGACGATCGTGTTCATCTCGGGCTTGGTGGTCACCAGCAGCGGCCACAGATACTGGTTCCAGCCGTAGATGAACAGGATCACGAACAAGGCAGCAATATTGGTGCGGCTCATCGGCAAGAGGATGTCGACGAAGAAACGCATCGGCCGCGCGCCGTCGATGCGCGCGGCCTCGGCCAGTTCGTCCGGCACGGTCAGGAAAAACTGCCGGAACAAAAAGGTGGCGGTGGCCGAGGCGATTAGCGGAAAGATCAGGCCGCTATAGCTGTTGAGCATGCCGAAGCCGGCGACGACCTCGTAGGTCGGCACCACGCGCACCTCCACCGGCAGCATCAGCGTGAGGAAGATCAGCCAGAAGAAGAGCATGCGGCCCGGAAAGCGGAAATAGACGATCGCGAATGCCGACAACAGCGAGATCACGATCTTGCCGACGGCAATCCCAAGCGCCATGACCAGCGAATTCGCCAGCATGGTGGCCACCGGCACGTTGACACCGGCGAGTAGCGCACGCGCGTAGTTCTCCAACAGGTGGCCGCCAGGCAGAAGAGGCATCGGCGGCTTGACGATCTCGGCCTGGGTGACGGTCGAGGCCACGAAGGCGAGCCAGATCGGGAAGAACACGATCAGCACGCCGACCACCATGAACAAATGACTGAGCCACAGCGCGCGTCCGCGCCGTTCGACCATGCCCGGCGGCGGATCATCGGCGTTGGCACAAACGCTCCGGCGCATCAGTAGTGCACCCGGCGCTCGACGAAGCGGAACTGGATCACGGTCAGCGCGCCGACCAGCACCAGCAGTATCACCGACTGCGCGGCCGAGGAACCGAGATCCTGGCCGACGAAGCCATCCGCGTAGACCTTGTAGACGAGGATCGTCGTGGCCTGTTGCGGCCCCCCGGAGGTGATCGTGTGAATGACACCGAAGGTCTCGAAGAAGGCGTAGACGATATTCACCACCAGCAGGAAAAACGTGGTGGGCGAGAGCATCGGCAGCACGATCGTGAAAAATCGCCGCCAGAAGCGAGCACCATCGATGGCCGCCGCCTCGACCAGCGAACGCGGCACCGACTGCAGGGCCGCGAAGAAGAACAGGAAGTTGTAGCTGATGCGCCCCCACGACGACGCGACCACGACGAGGCCCATCGCCTCGGCGCCATTCAACACATGGTTCCAGTCATAGCCCAGCCTGCCCAGGTACCAGCTGACCACGCCGACCCGGGTGTTGAACATGAACAGCCAAAGCACGCCGGCGACCGCGGGCGCAACCGCATAGGGCCAGATCAGCAACGTTCGATAGGTGCCCGAACCACGCAGCAGCCGGTCGGCGATGACCGCCAGCGCCAGGGCCGGGATCATCGAGACCACGGTGACCAGGGTAGAGAACACGGCCGTGGTCACGAAGGCCGAACGATAGTAGGGGTCGCTGAGCAGGAACGCGAAGTTTTCGAGGCCGACGAAGCGTGCCGACAGCCCGAAAGGATCCGGAATGAACAACGACTGCCAGACCGCCTGCCCGGCCGGATAGAAGAAAAACACCGCGCTGACCACGACCTGCGACGCGATCAGCAGCAGTGGCAAGCCCCAGCCCCGGAAGGTGACCCGTTTTTCCATGCGATGCATGCGCGCACCGACCACACGGGCCGGTGCGCAAGCCTGCGATCAGCGCGCCGAGCGCTCGAAACGACGCAGCAGTTGGTTTCCGCGCGAAACGGCCGAATCCAGCGCCGCCTGCGCCTGCTTGCTACCGCTCCAGACGCCCTCGAGCTCTTCGTCGATGATCGTGCGGATCTGGTCGAACGAACCGAGCCGCAAGCCCTTGGAGTTGGCGGTCGGTTGATGCGCGGTCATCTGTTTGACCGCGATGTCGGTGCCCGGGTTCTGTTTGTAGAAACCCGCCTCGCGGGTGGCCTCGCCGGCGGCCACCGTGATCGGCAGATAGCCGGTGTCCTGGTGCCACTTGGCCTGCACCGGCGTGGACGACAGGAAGTTCAGGAACTTGGCGACGGCCTGGTACTCGCTGGGCTCGTGGCCCGCCATCACCCAAAGCGACGCACCACCGATGATCGTGTTGCGCGGCGCATTGGTGGCGCCCTCCCAGTAGGGCAGGGGCCGGATATCGAATGCGAACTTGGCTTCTTTCTTCACGCCCGCGTAGCCGGCGGAGCTCTCCGTGAACAGCGCGCACTCGCCGCCGCGGAAATTGGCACCGCCCTCGTTGCGACGACCGGCGTAGATGAACTTGCCGTCACGTGACCCATGGTCGCGATGTGCTTGACCTGCAGAGGCCCGTTGAACACCAGTTCCGTGTCGGTGCCGGCAAATCCGTTCTCTTTGGTGGCGAACGGGACGTCGTGATACGCCGACAGATTCTCCAGGTGCACCCAGCTCTGCCAGGCCGTGGTCAGCGGGCACTTGTGGCCGGCCTTGGCCAGACTGTCGAGCACCGCGCCGACCTTCTGCCAGGTGGAGAGGTCGGTATCGGGATCGATGCCCGCCCCCTGCAAGGCATCGCGATTCACGTACAGCACAGGCGTGGACGAGTTGAACGGCAGCGACAACATCTTGCCGTCGGTGGTCGTGTAATAGCCCTTGACCGCGCCGACGTAGGCATCGGCATCGAAGGCCTCGCCCGCCTGCGCCATGACCTCGTACACGGGTTTGATCGCGCCCTTGGCGGCCATCATCGTCGCGGTTCCGACTTCATACACCATGAGCACGTGAGGTTGCTCGTTGGCGCGGAACGCCGCGATGCCCGCATTGAGCGTCTCGGAGTAATTGCCCTTGTGCGAGGCCACGACCCTGACCTCGGACTGGCCGCCATTGAAGCTTTCGACCTGCGCCGCAACCAGTTCCCCGAGACGGCCCGTGAACGCGTGCCAGAACGGCGCGTGACAGTACCATGACCGAATCCCCGACACCGCTTTTCGGGCGTCGCGGCCAAGCCGGTCGAAGCCCGCCCGCCAACGCAGCTTGACCGCGCCAGAGCCGCGGCGTAAATTGAACGTCTGTTCAATTTACGCGCTGTCGATGCCATGTCCGACCCACGATCCGCTCGTGGCGCGCGCTCGCCCCGCGGTGCGGGACGACCGCCTCGGGGCGCCAATCCCGAAAGCCGCCAGCGGTTGCTGGCATCGGCGGCGCGGCTGTTCTCCGCCCACGGCGCTGCCTCGGTTTCGCTGCGGCGAATCGCCGCCGATGCGGCGGTCGCCCCGACGCTCGTGGCCTACCACTTCGGGGACAAGGAAGGACTGTTGAACGCCGTCCTCGATGTCGCATTCGAGCGGCTGCTCGCGGTCATCGAACGTGCGATGCAACGGCCCGAAGATGCCTTGATTCCGGGTTTCGTCCCCGCCTACCTTGCCGCGCTCGCCCGCGACCCCTGGATCGCCCCGTTGATGGTGCGCGAGGTGCTGTCCCACGACGGCGGGGGTCGGCGCCGGTTCATCGAGCGTTTCGGCCGGCGCGTCGCCGAACTGGTACCACCCGCGCTCGCCGAAGAAGCCGCCAAGGGAAGGCTGCGCGCCGACCTCGACCCGCGTCTCACATTGCTGTCGCTGGTGGGCATGTGCGCTTTCCCTTTCATTGCCGAGCCCGTGCTGGGCCCCGTGTTCGGCTACCGCATCGACCCGGCGTTTGCCGACCGTTTGGCCGCGCACACGACCGACATCTTCATCAACGGCGCGAGATCACGACCATGATGAACATGCTTGCGCCACTCCGATTCTGCGGGCTGGTCGTGGCGACTGCGACGGTACTCTGCGGCTGCACCGAGACCGAGCCGCCGCCGGCGCTGGGCACGCTCGAGCGCGACCGCATCGAGGTCACGGCGGAATCGGCCGAGCCGATCATCGCGATCGAGGTCCGACTCGGCGACACTGTCGAGCGTGGCGCCGTACTCGTGCGCCAGGACCCATCGCGACTGCGCGCGCAGCTCGCCCAGGCGCAGGCGCTGGCCGCGCAGGCCGACGCCCGACTGGCGGAAGCACGCGCCGGCCCGCGCCCGCAGACGATCGCGCAAGCCCGTGCACGGGTGGCCTCGGCACGCAGCGCTGCCGATACCGCCAAGCTCGAATTCGAGCGCGACAGCAAGCTCGTGCGCTCGAGCTACACCTCGCAATCGCAGGTGGACATCGCACGTGGCCGCTACGACGAAGCGAGCGCGCGGCTGCGCGAGGCGCAGGCGGCCCTGGACGAATTGCTGGCCGGCACCCGCGCGGAAGCGCTCGCCCAGGCCGAAAGCGCGGCCGCCGCCGCGGCGGCTCACGTGGACGAGATCCAACTGAGCCTGGACCGGTCGACGGTCGTCGCGCCGGTTGCCGGGCGCGTGGACGCCCTGCCCTTCGAGACCGGCGAGCGGCCGACGCCGGGATCGCCGGTGGCGACCCTGCTCGGCGGCCCGCGCGTCTATGCGCGGGTCTACGTGCCCGCCGCACTGCGCGATGCGCTATCTCCGGGTCGCGCCGCACGGGTACACCTGGACGGCAATCCGACCGCATTCGCCGCCCGCCTTCGCTGGGTCTCGCAGCAGGCGACCTTCACGCCTTTTTTCGCACTGACCGAACACGACCGGGGCCGGCTGGCCTATCTGGCCGAGTTCGATCTGCTCGACGACGCGGCAAGCACCTTGCCGGTCGGCGTCCCGGTGGACCTGCGCCTTGACTGAACCGGCGATCATCACGCGCAACCTGACCCGGCGGTTCGGGCAGTTGGTTGCGGTCGATCATGTCGATCTCGAGGTGGCGCGCGGTACGATTCACGGTTTCCTCGGCCCGAACGGATCCGGCAAGTCGACCACCATCCGGATGCTGTGCGGTCTGCTGATACCCAGCGAAGGATCGGCCCGCGTGCTCGGCCTGGACATTCCTCGCGACGCCGAAACCTTGCGCGAACGCATCGGCTACATGACCCAGCGGTTCTCGTTGTACGACGATCTCACGATCGGCGAGAACCTGCGCTTTCTGGCGCGCATCTACGGCGTCGCGCGCGCGCGCATCGGCGAACATCTCGAACGCTACGGACTGGCCGATCGGCATCAGCAGCTTGCCGGAACGCTGTCGGGTGGCCTGAAACAACGGCTCGCACTGGCGGCGGCAACCCTCCACCGGCCCGAGCTGTTATTCCTCGATGAGCCCACCAGCGCGGTGGACCCGGAAAGCCGGCGCCAATTCTGGGATTTTCTTTTCGAGATGGCCGACGAAGGCACCACGGTCCTCGTCTCGACGCACTTCATGGACGAGGCCGAACGCTGCCACAGCCTGGCGATTCTCGATGAGGGCCGCCTGGTGGCGGACGGCGAGCCCGACCGCCTCAAACGCGCGTTGGGTGCAACGGTGGTGCGAGTACGCGGATCCCGGCCACGTGCGATGCACGACCTTCTGCTCGCCGACGACCGGGTACTCAGCGTGGCCCAGCTCGGGTCTCAGTTGCACGTGTTGCTGCGCCCGGACGACCGGGATGCCGCGGCCACCGTTCGCGCGATTCTGGCGGCCGACGGTCTCGAGGGCAGCGCCGAACGGGTCGAGCCCAACCTCGAGGACGTGTTCGTGATGGCAACCCGATGACTGGCGCGCCTGCGCACGGCTCGCGGTCGGCCGGCCGCCACGGCCCCGTCGCGGCGCTGCGGCGGGTGCTCGCGATCGCGGGCAAGGAACTGCGTCACCTGCGCCGCGACCGCCTGACCGGCGGGCTGATCGCCGGGATACCGATCATCATGACCTTGCTGTTCGGATACGCGATCAACCAGGACATCCGACACCTGTCCGGAGCGGTCGTGGATTTCGCCGGCAACCAGAGTTCGCGCGCACTGATCGAAGCGGTTCAGGCGACCCAGGTGGTCGATTTCGTCGGTCGAGAGCGTTCGGTGGAAGGCCTGCAACGGCGACTCGTCCGCGGCCAGATGTCGATTGGGCTGGTCATCCCGGCCGACCTCGATCGGCGTCTGCGCCAGGGTGGCGTTCCGCTCGCCCAGTTGATGGTGGACGGCAGCGATCCCCTGGTGCTGTCCTCGGCGCGCGGCCTGATGAACACGCCCCGCGACGCACTGGCACTGCGACCCGGCCTCGCGACCGCATCCGCTTCGCCACCGTTCGAGCTGCGCGCCTGGTTCAATCCCGAGCGGCGCTCGGCGGTGTTCATCGTCCCGGCGCTGACGGCCGTCATCCTGACCTTGACGATGGTGTTGTTCACATCGATCGCAATCGTGCGCGAGCGCGAACGCGGCAACCTCGAACTGCTGATCACCACCCCCGTGGCGACGCTCGAGCTGATGCTCGGCAAGATCCTTCCGTACATCGCCATCGGCTATCTGCAGATCAGCCTGATCCTGCTGTTGGGCGTCACGCTGTTCGATGTCACGATCGTCGGCTCGCTGACGGATTTCTATCTGGCCGCGGGCCTGTTCGTGCTCGCGGTGCTGACGCTCGGCCTGGTGATCTCGACGATCGCGAGCAGCCAGTTCCAGGCCTTCCAGATGACCTTCATGACCTTCCTGCCGCAGTTGCTGCTGTCGGGCTACATGTTCCCGTTCGAAGGCATGCCCAGACCCGCGCAGTGGCTGGCCGAGGTCTTTCCGATGACGCACTTTCTGCGCGTGGTGCGCGGCATCATCCTGCGCGGCGCGGCGCTGACCGACCTGTGGCCACAGCTGTGGCCCTTGCTGGGCTTCTTCATGGTGGGCATCACGATCGCGGTTTTGCGCTTTCGCAAGCGCCTGGATTGACGGCGGAGGATCGACCTCGGGAGCGCGAACCATGCGCAGGCCGTTGCGGTTTACGCATGGGCAGGACGAGCGCGCGCAGACGATTCGTCAGATGTCATCGAATGATCCGCCACGGCCATGCCCGCGGGCGAAGCGGCTCGCGCCCGCCGCAGTCTCGCCGCTGGCCAGCGTTCGGCGACCGAGAGCATTTTCGCGCACCATGGCCGCGTCGAAGTCGTCGCCCCACTGCCCGATCGCCGACAAGCGGTCGTTACGCATGCAGGTCTGCGGAAAGCGCGCCAGCGCACGCGCGATCTCGATTGCCGCGTCGCGCGCACCGCCCTTCGGCACCACACGATTGGCCAGTCCCATCGAGCGGGCCTCGTCGGCGCCGATCGCGCGGCCCGTGAGGATCATGTCCATCGCGTGCGAATGACCGATCAGACGCGGCAGGCGCACGGTGCCGCCATCCACCAGCGGCACGCCCCAGCGCCGACAGTAGACGCCGAACACCGCGTCGCTCTCGACCACGCGCAGATCGCACCATATGGCGAGCTCGAGCCCGCCGGCGACCGCATGGCCGGAAACCGCGGCAATCACGGGCTTGCTCAGTCGAAGATAGGTCGGGCCCATCGGAGCGGCACCGTCGTCGGGCGCGATCGGCGCGGCGAGCTCCGGAACACGTGTCATGCGTCCGCTGCTTACCGCCTTCAGGTCTGCCCCGGCGCAGAACGTGCCGCCGGCACCCGCGAGCACTGCGACGCGCAGCGCCGGGTCGCGATCGAAGGCGCGGAATGCGTCCGCCAGCGCGGCGGCAGTGGGCGCGTCGACGGCGTTGCGTACCTCCGGCCGGTTGATCGTGACGAGCAGGATGTCGTCGAGCGTTTCCGTCAGAATCGTGTTCATCAGCGTTCGAGCTTTGCTTGGGTTGGATGCGCGACCATGCGAAAGGCGCGACTCCCTTATCATCGCACCGACTCCGTCGCTTCGTTTGCAGATGCCCACGATCAGACCCGCCAGCTTCCCCGCCGACCTGGGCGTCGTCGCGGCGCTGTTTCGCGAGTATGCCGACAGCCTGCCGTTCGACCTGGACTTTCAGGATTTCGAGAACGAGCTCGCCTCGCTGCCCGGAAAATACGCAGTGCCCGCGGGCCGCGTCCTGTTGGCGCTCGACGATTGCGAGCGGGTGCTCGGCTGTGTGGCCCTGCGCCCGATCGACGCCGACTCGGCCGAGATGAAGCGACTCTACGTCCGACCCACCGGCCGCGGGCTCGGCGCCGGTCGCCTTCTGGCCGAGGCCGTCTGCGACGCCGCGCGCGAGGCCGGCTATGCGCGCATCTGCCTGGACACGCTGACATCCATGCGAGCGGCGGTCGCGCTGTACACCAGCCTGGGATTTCGGACGACAGATCCCTACGTGTTCAATCCGCTCGCCGACGCGCAATTCTTCGCGCTTGACCTGCTCGCCACGGTCAGCGCCCCCGGCCGACGTCCTCGGGCGCGATCGCCACGGTCTTGACCACGGCATGACATTGCGCGCCGGCGACCAGCGCGAGGCGTTTCGCGGAACGACGGGTGATGCGCGCCAGCACGCGTCCGGCGGGGGTGCGAAGGGAGACGATCACCCCCGGTCCGTCGCCGTCGCGGATCGACTCGACGGATCCTGGCAGGATGTTCAGCGCGGAGATGCCCTGCGGGCGTTCGAGGGCGATCATCACATCCTGAGCGGGCACGCGCACTCGCAGTCGTTCCCCGACCGCCTGCGGCACGCGCGGCAGGAACAGCACCTGCCCATTGACTGCAAGCTCGCTCAGACCGTCTTCGTGGTGGGCGGCAACCGTCGCCTCGATGACCGCGCCGACGGCTCGAACACCCAGCGGCGTGATCATCGGATCGCCCAGCACGTCGACCGCCGAGCCGACCAAACGCACCCGACCCTCGTCGAGCACCACGACCGTGGTCGCCAGGCGCGCGACTTCGGTCGGCGAGTGACTCACATAGACGATCGGGATCGCCAGTTCGTCCCGCAAGCGGGCGAAGGTCTCGAGGATCTCGACCTTGCGCGCCTCGTCGAGCGACGCCAGGGGTTCGTCAGCGAGCAACAGACGCGGCCCGGCCAGCAGCGCGCGGCCGATTGCCACCCGCTGCTGCTCGCCCCCTGAGAGCGAGCGCGGCCGCCGCCCGAGCAGGTGTCCGATGCCGAGCAGGTCGATCACCCTGTCCCACGGCTCCAGGTGCGCGTCCGGCGGCGCCAACCGCCGTCCATACTGAAGATTCTGGGCCACGCTCAGATGCGGAAACAGGCGGCTCTCCTGGAACACCACGCCGACGCGTCGGCGATGCGGCGGCACCCAGATACGCGCCCCGGTATCCACCAGCACCTGGCCGTCGATGGCGATACAGGCCTGCTGCGGGCGCAGCAGCCCGGCGACCGCGTGGATGACCGACGTCTTGCCGGAACCGGATCGTCCGAAAAGAACCGTGATGCCCGGCGGCGCGCTGAAGTCTAGATCCAGCCCGAAAGCCCCGAAGCTGTGGACGATGCGCACCGACAGGCTCACCGTGGCGCTCCCGGGCTGCTGCGCCCGTTCATGCCGCGGCCACGCGGGCGGCCAGTCGCCGCGCGATCCACTCGGAGCACAACAGCGCAGCCAATGCCACTACGATGGAGATCGCCACCAGCCGTGCCGCGGACGACTCACCACCCGGCACCTGCAGGAATGCGTGCACGGCCAGCGCGAGCGTGCGGGTCTCGCCGGGAATGTTCGAGACGAAAGTGATGGTGGCGCCGAACTCGCCCATCGCCTTCGCGAACGACAACAGCGCGCCGGCCACCACGCCCGGCAGGATCAAGGGCAGCGTGACCGTGAGGAACACCCGCAGCGGGGACGCCCCGAGCGTCGCGCCGGCCTGCTCGAGCCGCGTATCGACCGCCTCTATCGACAGACGGATCGCACGCACCAGCAGCGGAAACGCCATCACGGCCGCCGCCAGCACCGCGCCCGTCCAGCGAAACGCGAACACGATGCCGTGATCGGCCAGCCACCCGCCCAATGCGCCACGGGTGCCGAGCGCCAGCAGCAAGAGGTAGCCGGTGACCACGGGCGGCAGGATCAATGGCAGGTGTACGAGCCCGTTGAGCAGCTCGCGTCCCGGAAACCGCCAGCGGGCCAGCGCCAGGGCCGTCAGCACGCCGAACGGCAGACTCACCGCCGTGGCCCAGAACGCCACCTGCACGGAGAGCACGAGCGCCTGCCACTCCTGAGCTTCGAGCAAGTTCATGGCGCGCAGTTTACCGGCCGGCGCCGTTGCGACCGGGGATCGACGGCGTCATCGCGACAGCACGCGAAAGCCCTGCGTCTCGAAGATCCGGCGCGCCGCCGGCCCGTTCAGGAAGTTCAGGAAGTCGCGGGCATCGCGATGCCGGCTCGCCGCCAGCACGGCGCCAGGGTACACGATCGGCGGATGGGATCCGACGGGAAAACGGCCGATCACCGACACGCGTGGTTCGGCGATCGCATCGGTGGCATAGACGATGCCCAATGGCGTCTCCCCGGAAGCCACCCAGGCGAGTGCGACACGGACATTGTCCGCCTGCGCCACCGACGGCGCGACACGCGTCCAGAGGCCCAGCGCCTGCAACGCCGACCTGCCGTACATTCCCGCCGGCACCGCATCGACCAGGGCCATTGCCAGGCGTCGTCCCGCCAGCATCGCCGGCAGGTCGAGCGCAGGACCGACTTCGACCGCCGTGGCACCGGATCCGTGCGCGATCAGCACCAGTTCATTGCCAAGCAGGTCCACCCGAGAGCCGGGCGCGAGCAAACCCTTCGACTGCAATTGATCCATCCACGCCTCGTTGGCCGACAAGAACACGTCGGCGGGCGCACCATGCGCAATCTGACGGGCCAAGGAGGAAGTTCCGGCCAACGACAGCACGACCGGCTCGCGCCCCGTGGCCACCCATTGGTCGGCAATGGGCTGCAACGCCGAACCGAGGCTGGCGGCCGCGAATACGGTCAACGGGGCGGCCTGCACGGCCAGCCCCCACCAAAGCGCGATCATGCCGAGCAGCGCGCGACCGAAGCGCGGCCTGGAGCGTACCGGGCGCGATCGGACCGGATGCGATGCAAGGGGCCTGCCGCTCATGTCGGATCCCGGCTGCGGTCGGCGGCGAACACCTTGCCTGGATTCAGAATGCCGTTCGGGTCGAGCGCGCGCTTCAGTCTTCGCATCGCCTCGATCTCCGCCGCGCTTCGGCTGCGGTCGAGGTAGTCTCGTTTGAGCAGGCCGATGCCGTGCTCCGCGGAGACGGAGCCGCCAACCGTCGCGACGCGGTCGTAGATCAGTCGATCGAGCGAGTCCGGATCGACATCGGCGCGCGTGACGCAGATATGCAGATTGCTGTCGGCGACATGGCCGAAGAACACCCAGCGCGCGGTCGGAAACGAGCTGCGCAGATC
Source organism: Burkholderiaceae bacterium (assembly GCA_041396685.1). Taxonomy (GTDB): domain Bacteria; phylum Pseudomonadota; class Gammaproteobacteria; order Burkholderiales; family Burkholderiaceae_E; genus JAUIAI01. Next base: position 155,693 of record JAWKYD010000006.1, on the reverse strand, counting down.
GGCCTCGCACGCGGCCACGAAGGGCCCCATTTCGCCGATGGGAACACTGATGTCGAACGGAATGTACGGGCCCATGGTGTTTTGCAGCTGCCCGGACGAATCGCGCACCGCCCAGATCTGGCGACGCTGGGCCAGCGACTGAGCGGCGACGGCGTCGGCCACGATGGCCCTCTCGAGCGCGGCCTCGAGCAAGGCGAGCATCGCCCGCTCGCCCGCGCCACCGGCCACGCCCTCGGTCTCGATCAGCACATAGGCACCGTGACCCGCGGGCAGCGGGGCCTGGCCGTCCAGCGCAGCAGAACCGTATTCGTAGAACGAGGGCCACATGACCTCGAAGGCGGACAGTGTGTCGCCGAGGTCATGGCGTGCCAGCGCGAGCAGTGCCAGCACGCCGTCGACATCGCGCACCGCGCACAGGCAGGTCTGCACGTCCGGGCACTTGGGAAACACGCGCAGCACAGCGCGGGTGACCACGCCCAGCGTACCCTCGCTGCCGATGAACAGCTGTTTGAGGTCGTAGCCGGCATTGTTCTTGAGCATGCGGTTCATGGAGCTGAGTACGGTGCCATCGGCCAACACCGCCTCCAGGCCCAGCACCTGCTCGCGCATCATCCCATAGCGCACGACGTGGTTGCCGCCGGCATTGGTGGAGATGTTGCCGCCGATGGTGCACGAGCCGCGTCCGGGTATGTCGAGCGCAAACTTCGCATCGGCCGCGTCGGCCGCCCGTTGCACCTGCTCGAGGATCGCGCCGGCCTCGACTTCGATCGTGCCCGACGCCGGATCGACCTCGCCGATCGCATTCATGCGCTCCAACGACAGGATCACGCCGCCGCTGCACGGCACCGCCGCACCGGTGAGGCCGGTACGCCCGCCCTGCCCCACGACCGGAACGCGATGACGATCGCAGGTGCGCAAGGTCGCGGCAACCGCGGCAGTATCGCGCGGACGTACCAGTGCGACCGGCCGTGCGGTTTCGTCGCGCAACGCCCAGTCGCCGAAGTAGCGTGCCTCGACCTCCGCACCGGCCACCACCTGATCGGGGCCGACCGCGCGAAGCAGATCTTCGAGGAAGATTTCGGTGTCGATCACTTGCGTTCCCCTTGCGCCCTGGTGTGCTCGAGCCATCCGCGATATCCGCCTTGCAACACGACCACGTTCGAGCGGCCGGCGACCCGTAACGCAAACACCGCCTGGGCCGACAGGGTGCCCGTATTGCAGAACAGGATCGTCATGCGATCCGACGGAATCTCATCGATGCGCTCGAGCACACGACGCCATTCGATGTTGATTGCGCCCGGAATGGTGCCCGCGGCAAACTGCCCGGCGTCGCGTGCATCGACGAACAGCGCCTGCCCTCGCACGGTGTCGTCGATCTGTTCGACGAGCAGGATGCCCGCCTCGTAATTGGCGAACACCATGTAGTCGTTCATCGCCTCGATCGCGGCGTCGCCCGCCTGTGCGGCGGCCGGGAACGACAGCAGCATCGCCATCAATCCGACACCGGTTCTATACAGCGCGCGACGCACGAGACCGACGGGCGAGCCCGCGAGGGCGGTCGTTTGCCAGGCACGCAGGGGGTGCGCAAGGGTCGTTGAAACGAGCATGATCTCCGGCTCTGGACGATATTCGGGATAGGACTCGGCAAAGAGAACCGCGACCCACCCGGGCCGCTCGGATTCCCTCTCGCACCCCGCGAAGTTTGCCAGCAAGCAAGCCTTGCCGCGCCCTTGTGTGGAGGCACCGACGCCCTCCGGCGCGCGCTTGATGCAGAATTCGACGGTGTTCAACCTTCCCACTCAGCGCGCCCGCCCATGAAACTGCCCGACAACCCCTTTCTGCATGCCATTCGGGCCGGTCGCCCCCAGATCGGCCTCTGGGTGACATTGTCCAACCCGTTCGCCGCCGAGGCGATCGCGGGGGCCGGCTTCGATTGGGCTCTGATCGACATGGAGCACTCGCCCAACGACCTCAACAGCGTGATCGGCCAACTCCAGGTGTTCGCCGCCTACGGCACGACGCCGATCGTGCGTCCCGACTGGAACGACCCCGTCAAGGTCAAGCGCCTGCTCGACTCCGGTGCGCCCGGACTATTGTTCCCGATGGTTCAGAGCGCGGACGAGGCCAGCCGTGCGGTGTCGGCCACTCGCTACCCGCCCCGGGGCATCCGCGGCGTATCAGGAACCACGCGCGCGAATCGATTCGGCCGCATCTCCGATTACTTCACCCGCATCGAAGAAGAAACCGCAGTGCTGGTGCAGGCCGAGACGCGCGAGGCGGTGGCCCGGGCCAGCGAACTCGGTGCGGTCGACGGGGTCGATGGCGTGTTCTTTGGTCCGGCCGACATCGCCGCCGACATCGGGCTGCTGGGCCAGCCGATGAATCCTGCCGTCTGGGATCTGATCAAACCGGCCGCACGTGCGCTGCTCGATGCGGGGGTGGCCGTGGGAACCCTGGTCCAGGACGCGGCATTCGCCCGCTCGCTGATCGACGAGGGCTTCACCTTCGTCGCCTGCGGCTCGGACGCCGGCCTGCTCGCACGCGGGGCCGACAAGTTGTTGGCAACGATGAAGGACGGCCGCGGCGACTGATCGGCGCCGACGCGCTCGCGTGGATCAGGCGCGGCCGCGCGACGGTCCGGTGCGGTGGGCGCGCTGGCCGACCCAGATCGCGCCGAGCACCAGCGCCGCGCCGGCGCCTTGGACGAGGGTCAGCGCCTGATCGAGCCAGAACCAGCCAAGAATCATCGCGGTCAAGGGGCTGGCCATCGCGAGCATCGACGCCGCGCCGGGGCCGATTCGGGCAATGCCGCGAAACCAGAGCCAATACGAGATCGCCGCACCGAACACCCCTAGCCACAGGTAGCCGGCCAGATGTGCCAGGCTCGGCCGCGGTAGCGCCGGCTCCAGCCACCACGCCAGCGGCAGCAAAAGCAGCCCACCGGCAACCAGTTGCCAGGCGGTGAACGGCAGGGCCGCCACCGGTGGCTGCCACTTGCGGCTCAGCACGGTCCCGGTGCCCCAGGCCAACGCGCCGCCCAGCCCGGCCGCCACGCCGATCGGGTCGAGTGCCGCCCGCGGGCCCAGCACCAGCAGGCCGACGCCGGCGACGCCGCCGACTGCCGCCGCAATCGCCAAAGGCCGCATCGGTGCGTGCAGAATCAGACGGGCCATCACGACCACGACCAATGCCTGCATGGCGCCGAGGGTCGCCGCCACGCCGCCTGGCAGGCGGTACGCAGCGACGAACAGCAGCGACCAGAACAGCGAGAAATTCAGCGCACCAAGCACCAGGGAGCGGGCCATCCAGAGCGGTGACGGCATGCTACGGGTGGCCGCCATCAGCAGCAGTCCGGCCGGCAGCGCCCGCAGCATCGCGAGCGTCATCGGCACGTTCGCGGGCAGCCACTCGGTGGTGACGAGATAGGTGGTACCCCATAGGACGGGCGCGACGAGCGTGGCCAGCGTATCGCGGCCACGTTCGGCCGACGTCGACGCGCTCACCGCAGTGGCCGCGCGCACGGGAGCGGAGCGATCGACGAGACGGAATTCAGAGCCGAATCGGCCGCCGGAACATCGCCGATCACTGGCCTCCTTGGCCGGACTTCCACTTCTCGTAGCGCGCGCGGGTCGCTTCGTTCATGGGGTAGAGCCCGGGGAGCACTTCGCCGCGTTCGACCTCGCCGACGATCCAGCCCTCCATGCGCTCCTGCTCGGGCGCCTCGTCGAGTACCGCCGAGAGATGGGCCGCCGGAATCAGCACGCAGCCGTCGCGGTCGCCGACGATCGTGTCGCCAGGGACCACGCACACCCCGCCGCAACCGACAGTCTCCTGCCAGCCGACGAAGGTCAGCCCGGCCACCGACGGCGGCGCGGCCGCCCCACGGCTCCAGACCGGCAGACCGGTCTTGAGCACGCCTTCCAGGTCGCGCACGACGCCGTCGGTGACAAGCCCGGCCGCCCCGCGTTTGACCATCCGGGCACAGAGGATGTCACCGAATACGCCGGCATCGGCAATGCCCATCGCATCGATGACCGCGAACGCGCCCTCCGGCATCGCCTCGATGGCGGCGCGCGTCGAAATCGGATTTCCCCAACTGGCCGGCGTTGCCAGGTCTTCGCGAGCAGGGACGAAGCGGAACGTGAATGCGGGGCCAACGATCCTGCTTTGATCACTGCGCAGCGGCATTGATCCACGCATCCAGACGTTGCGCAGACCCTTCTTGAGCAGGATCGTGGTCAGCGTGGCCGTGGTCACGCCGGAAAGGATCTCGATCGCCCGGGCATCGAGCGGATGGATCTCTGGTGTCGTCATGTCGGACGCGTCCTTTGGTCGGAACGGAAGGGATAGGTCGACGGTGCGATCGACGGAACCGCGTCGGCACGTTTGCCGAGCCACCAGCCGCCGGCCGGTGGCACCAGATCGAAGCCGTTCAGACCCAGCTTGCGCGCGGCATCCATGGGCCAGTTCGGGTTGTAGAGGATCTCGCGCGCCAAGGCCACCAGGTCCGCCCGCCCCTCGCGCAGGATACGCTCGGCCTGCTCGGCATGAACGATCAGGCCCACGGCCATCGTGCGCACGTCGGATTCCCGCCTGAGCTTCTCGGCATAGGGCACCTGATAGCCATAGTCAGGTGGCACGGGCGAGCCGGCACGCATGCCACCGGCACTGCAGTCGATGACGTCGACCCCGCGCGCGGCCAACTCACGGGCCAGGCGCGCGCTGGCATCGGCCGTCCAGCCCGCATCGTCCTCGATCGACAGACGCATGAACAAGGGCTTGGCGGCCGGCCACGCCGCTCGCGTGGCCTCGGCGACTTCGAGCGCGAAGCGGAATCGGTTGGCCTCGCTGCCGCCGTAGGCATCGGTGCGCTGATTGGCCTCGGGCGACAGAAACTGGTGAATCAGGAAGCCGTGTGCGCCATGGATCTCGATAGTGTCGAAGCCAGCCTCGTCGGCACGTCGCGCTGCGCTCGCCCAGGCTTCGACCAGGGCGGCGATCTCGTGACGCTCCAGCGCCCGTGGCACAGGCGAGCGCGCGTCGGCCGGCAGTGCGCTCGGCGCGACCAGCTCCCAGTCGTCCCAGTCCGGCACCAGCGCCGCCATCTCCGGCGTGCGCTCGAGCGCACGCCCGCCCTCCCAGGGGCGCGCAATGCGCGACTTGCGCCCGGAGTGGCCGAGTTGCACGCCGATCGCGGCGCCGCAGTCGTGTGCCAGCGAAACCATGCGCTGCATACCGGGAACGAACCGGTCGTGCCAAAGCCCGAGATCGCCCACGGTACCGCATCCGCCGCGGTGCACCTTGGTCGACTCCACGAACACCAGGCCGGCGCCGCCGGCGGCGAATCGGCCTACGTTCATCAGATGCCAGTCGGTGGTGAATCCGTTCACGCCGGCGTATTGGTGCATGGGCGCGACCACCACGCGGTTCTTGAGCTCGAGCCCACGCAGCGCAAGGGGCGAGAAAAGCAGGGGCGACGACATAGGCGGAGCGGAAAGCGAAGGTTGATTCGGCGAGCAGATGCCCAGGCACCGGTTCGATTGCTGTGCCGATGATATGCGCATCCGGGCCGATCCCGGCCGCGCGCGCACGATGCCGGCGCGTCGTGCGATGCAGCGCGGGATTGCCATTTTCAATCATCGGAATATTTTATTTCGATTGGTTTTCTCGGAAACATAGATCTACTCTATTTCTTCCACAGAACAGGAGGAAGCCAATGTCAACTCAAGGAAAATGCCCGGTCATGCACGGCGCCACCACGGGGGCCGCCGTCGCCAACGCTCATTGGTGGCCCAACGCGTTGAATCTCGACATCCTGCATCAGCACGACTCGAAAACCAGTCCCCTCGGCGGATTCGACTACCGGGCTGCCGTGCGCGAGCTTGACGTGGCCGCACTGAAGCAAGATCTCACCGCATTGATGACCGACAGCCAACCCTGGTGGCCGGCCGACTGGGGTCACTATGGTGGTCTGATGATCCGCATGGCCTGGCACGCGGCGGGCTCGTACCGAATCGCCGATGGGCGCGGCGGCGCCGGCACCGGCAATCAGCGCTTTGCGCCGCTGAACTCCTGGCCGGACAACGCCAATCTCGACAAGGCCCGCCGCTTGCTGTGGCCGATCAAGAAAAAATACGGCAACCGCCTCAGCTGGGCCGACCTGATCATCCTCGCCGGCAATGTCGCGTACGAGTCGATGGGGCTGAAGACCTACGGCTTCGCCTTCGGACGCGAGGATATCTGGCACCCTGAAAAGGACGTCTACTGGGGGGCGGAGAAGGAGTGGCTGGGTGCCTCGCGTCACGACGGTGACGACCGTCAGTCACTCGACAATCCGCTCGCCGCAGTACAGATGGGTCTCATCTACGTGAATCCGGAAGGCGTGAACGGCAAGCCGGATCCGCTTCGCACCGCGCACGACGTCCGGCTCACGTTCGCCCGCATGGCGATGAACGACGAGGAGACCGTCGCCCTCACCGCCGGCGGACATACCGTCGGGAAGTGTCACGGCAACGGGCACGCCGAGAATCTGGGCCCGGAACCGGAAGGCGCCGGCATCGAGCAGCAGGGACTGGGCTGGATGAACACCGTCGGCCGGGGCATCGGCCGCGATACCGTGACCAGCGGCCTCGAGGGCGCCTGGACGACGCATCCGACCCGCTGGGACAACGGCTACTTCCACCTGCTGCTCAACTACGAATGGGAGGTTCGCAAGAGCCCCGCGGGCGCCCACCAGTGGGAGCCGATCGACATCCGGGAAGAAGACAAACCGGTCGACGTCGAGGACCCGTCCATCCGCAGCAACCCGATCATGACCGACGCCGACATGGCGATGAAGATGGATCCCGCCTATCGCGCAATATCGGAGCGCTTCTACCGGGACCCGGCCTACTTCTCGGAGGTCTTCGCACGGGCCTGGTTCAAGCTCACCCACCGCGACATGGGCCCGAAAGCACGCTACCTCGGTCCCGAGGTTCCCGCCGAAGACCTGATCTGGCAGGACCCGGTGCCCGCCGGCCGGCGCGACTACGACGTCGATGCGCTGAAGGCGAAGATCGCCGACAGCGGCTTGTCGGTCGCCGACATGGTCAGCACGGCCTGGGACAGTGCGCGGACCTTCCGCGGTTCCGATATGCGCGGCGGCGCCAATGGTGCCCGGATCCGGCTGGCCCCTCAGAAAGACTGGGCCGGCAACGAGCCCGAGCGTCTCGCGCGCGTCCTCGAAATCCTGCAAGGTCTGGCCAGCAGCAGTGGCGCGAGCCTCGCGGACACCATCGTCCTGGCCGGCTGTGCCGGGATCGAGCAAGCCGCTCGCGCCGCGGGTCACGAGATCCGCGTGCCGTTCTCGCCCGGCCGTGGCGATGCCACGGACGAGCAGACCGATGTCGAGGCCTTCGCACCACTCGAACCGATCGCCGACGGCTACCGCAACTGGCTGGAACGGGACAGCGTCGTCAGCGCCGAGGAGTTGATGCTCGATCGCACACAACTGATGGGGCTGAGCGCGCGCGAGATGACGGTTCTGGTCGGCGGCATGCGTGTCCTCGGCACCAATCACGGCGGTACGAAGCATGGCGTCTTCACCGATCGCGTGGGTGCGCTGACCAATGACTTCCTCGTCAACCTGACTGATATGGCCTACACCTGGAAGCCTACCGGCCGCAATCGATACGACATCGTCGAACGCAGCTCGGGCCAGACCCGTTGGACTGCAACCCGAGTCGACCTGGTGTTCGGCTCGAACTCGGTGCTTCGCGCCTATGCGGAGTTCTATGCCCAGGACGACAATCAGCGACGCTTCGTCGACGACTTCGTGGCCGCCTGGGTCAAGGTGATGGAGGCCGACCGATTCGACCTGCGCGACTGAGGTTGCGGTGGGCGGCGAACGATCGACTATCTTTTGCCGCCCACCGCATCCGCTGCGGCGACCGTAGAATCGCCGGGCGATCAACCAAGGAGACGGTGTCGACGACATGGAACATCAACCCGGAACACGGTCCCGTCTCGCGTATTTCCCGATCTCTTTCTTTGCCGTCGTGATGGGCCTGGGCGGCCTGTCGGTGGCCTGGCAGAAGGCCCAGCAGCTGGCCGGCGCGGATCTCCATATCAACACTGCGCTGGCGACCTGCACGGCCGCGGTCTTCGTGGTGCTGGCGTTCTTCTACCTGTCGAAACTCGCACGCTTTCGCGCTGCGGTGCTGGCAGAGCTCGACCACCCGGTGAAACTCAATTTCTTCCCTACGATCTCGATCAGCCTGTTGCTGCTCTCGATCACTTCGCTCGGTGTGGTGCCGGCGGCCGGACGGCCATTGTGGCTGATCGGCGCCGCTGCTCATCTGCTGTTCACGCTCCACATCATCAACGTCTGGATACACCGAGACCACCTGCAGATCCAGCACCTGAACCCGGCCTGGTTCATTCCGGCGGTCGGCAACGTGCTGGTGCCGATCGCCGGCGTGCCGCTGGGCTATGTGGAACCCTCGTGGTTCTTCTTCAGCATCGGCATGTTGTTCTGGATCGTATTGATGACCATCGTCTTCTACCGCGTGTTGTTCCACACCCCTATCGACAAACGGCTGATGCCCACGCTATTCATTCTGATCGCGCCACCGGCCGTGGGCTTCGTCGCCTATCTGCGGCTGGTGGACCACATCGACGCGTTCGCGCGGGTGCTCTACTACAGCGCCCTGTTCCTGACCCTGCTGATGTTCATGCAGGCACGCCGATTCATCGCGCTGGGCTTTTTTCTGTCCTCGTGGGCCTACTCGTTTCCGCTCGCCGCGATCACGATCGCCAGCCTGCTGATGTACGAGCGAACCGGCCTGGAGCCTTACGCCTGGATCGGCACGGCGCTGCTGATCGTACTCACCACCGTCGTGACGATGCTCGCCTATCGCACGGTCGAAGCAATCGTTCAAGACCGCATCTGCGTGCCCGAGCAGTGACCGTCATCCCCTGTCCGGCGCCAGATCCGGGCACGGCGTTGCACGGATCGGCCGTGACCGCCGTCGGATTTCATTCAGGCAGGGCGTCGCCCCGAGACCCATACCAGTTCGTTGGGTCCGATCCAGCCGTCGGACGACGCAAAGACCTGCAACCGCGCCTCCATGTCGGACCATGCCGCCTCCGCCGCCGCGGGCGGCAAGGCCGCCAATATCTGCACGATCGGACTCGCCGATGTCCGCACGAACTCGAGATAGTGACCTGCCGAGGGCAGTTCGAACGGCGCCGCGAGCGTGCCATGCCGGACATCCTCGAAACCCACACTTTCGAACACTCCGGCGAGCCTGCCGTTCGCGCCCAGACTGAGCAGCGACCCGGGCGCGAACGGATCGCGCGGCGGTAGCCCCGCATGCTCGAGTGCGGTCTTCATCAACAGGCTCACGCAGGGGTTGCGCGCCGGTTCGCCGAACACCAGCACGGCGGCCCTCGCGCCCGGACGAAGTGACCCGAGCATGCCGCGCAGCGCCATCGCCGGCTCGGGCATCAGCATCAGGCCGAGGCGGCAGACGGCAGCGTCGAAGACACCCTCGCCCACGTCGAGGTCCTCGGCATCGGCCACCCGCACCGTGACGTTCATCAGACCCGCACGGCGTGCGTTGTCGGCGGCCAGCGCGACGAGAACCGGCGAAAGATCGGTGGCCAGCACCCGACCGGTGGGGCCGACGGCCGTCGCAATGTCCCGCGTCTGCCCGCCACTGCCGGCGGCGACATCGAGCACGGCCGCGCCGGGCACGACCCCGGCCGCATCCAGCATCGACTGTGTCGCACCGCGCAGCCAGGCCTGTAATTGTGGGTCGTGATCGTGCCAACCGTGGGCGCATCGGTCCCACTGGTCACGCGCCGCCGCCTTGAAGACAAGTGGATCGAGGTCGGTCGCGGCCATGATCAGCGACCGGAGGCGGTCGTCACCGGCGCCCGCTTGAGTTCGATCATGATCACCCGGGTCGGGGTGGTGCCGATATTCTCGCCGAGGTGGGTTTCGCCCTTCGAGAAGAGCACTTCACCGGTGTCGAACCTGCGGGTCAGGCGGCGCCCGTCATCGAGCGTGAGACGGCGCTCGAACGGCGCCAGGGCGACCACGACGAAACCCGGATGAGTGTGCCATTGCGTCCGCGCACCCGGCTGATCTTCATATGCGAGCACACGCACCTGCTCGTTCTCGAGCAACACGCGGTACTTGTCGCCATCGGTCGCGATCGGATCCTGGGCAGAGGCGGATGCCGCGACAAGTGCGAGCATCGCCGGCCATCTTGCTGGGGTCATTTGTAAGTCTCCGGTTGACGGGCCCTGCGCATTCGGGCCCAGGCCTTGCCAGAATATGCAACCCACGACCGGCGCATAAGGCGCAGAATCACCGAGGGGGGCCGCAGCCATGCAGGATGCTCGACGACTGGATTGGAACGACCTCAAGTGCTTTGTCGCCATCGCCGAGCACGGCAGCACCATTGCCGCAGGCAAGGCGCTCGGCATCGATCCATCCACCGTGCAGCGTCGGGTCGCCGCGCTCGAGAAGTCCATCGGCCAGCCGCTCGCAAGACGCACGCCGACCGGCTATCGCCTGACCGGCTTTGGCGAATCCGTGCTCGAGCAGGCGGCCCAGGTCGGTCACGCCATCGATTCCTTCGTTCGCGAGGTCGGTGCTCGCAGCCGGGAGGCGGTTGGCGTGGTCCGGGTCACCTGCCCCGAGCCCATCGTCGTCAGGATGACCAAGGCCGGCCTGATCGACCGCTTCGAGGCGCGCTTTCCCCGGCTGCGAATCGAATTCGTCGCCAGCGACCGCTACCTCGACCTGGCCAAGGGGGAGGTCGACGTCGCGCTTCGCTCGGGCGACACCGATGACAGCGATCTGATCGGGCGGCGGATCGGCGACTCGCTATGGGCGCTCTACGGCAGCCGGGACTACATCGAGCGCCATGGCCCGGTCGGCAGTCTCGACGAGCTCGCCCGGCACGCGCTCATCGGTCTGGACGAGTCCATGGCGAACCACCGGACCGCGGCGTGGCTGGCATCCATCGCACCCGCAGAGAACATCGTCGCGCGCAACGGCAGCGTGCTCGGTCTGGTGTCCTCGGCACGCTCGGGCATCGGCCTTGCCCCCCTGCCGATCGCCCTGGGCGACGCCGAGCCCGATCTGGTGCGGGTGCTCGGCCCGATTCCGGAACTGACCCGGATCTGGCGGATTCTGACCACCCCGGAACTGCGTCGCTCGCCGAGGGTGTCTGCGTTCTTCGATTTCATGGTGGACGAGATCGACGCGTTGCGGCCGATCATCACCGGTTAGTCACGACTTGGCATGGACCGTCGGCGCGGGTATTCCGACCAGGCAGCTCAGGCGCTGCGCAACGATTGCAACGCGGCTAGAGCCCGTCGCCGCGCCGACGCATCGTGATCACCCGGAAACCTGCGCGCGAAGTAGCGCCCACTGGCCGTAACCTCTGAGCGTCAGTGAAGTCCCTAACGGCGCCAGGCCATGCTCGGGCATCGGCGACCGGCTCTGACGCGAGCGCCAGCGCCCGCGCCGGGCGCCTCACCTGATCGCGACGCCCGTGTCGCATGCAATCCCATCAAACTTCGACGGCCTCTTTCTTCTTTTCGAATTTCTGGCCAAGCTGGTCCAGCGCTTCGGCGTCGAACTTGTCGCCCAGTGCACTGAACACCTCGTCTTCCTCTTCGTCGATGTGGTGCTCCAGCAGTTCCTTGACCACCTTTGCGTGGGCCGTCCACTTCGGCCCGAATCGTCCGGCTTCCAATCGTTCGAGCAAGACATCAACGAGGCTGTGTTCCACAGTCCCCTCGTACGCGGTCATTTTCTCCTCGTCATCGCCTTGGTCGATCAATGCCTGGTAGACAATCTGCTCCTCCGCACGTGAATGCTTGGTCAGCTCCGTTTTCAACTCATTGAAGAGCGCTCGCGCCTCTCTGCCGTCGTCGCTTTCCGCGATCTTGCTCGCGATCTCAAGGGCGTTCCGATGATCGTTCTTGAGGCATTCTCTGATGTCCATGCTGCTTCTCCAAATGTGCTGGTGGGGGAAAAGAACCCGGCGGCTTGTGTCGACCGAAGGGGTCCCTTCAGGTCGATGCCGGGCGATTCGCAGCAGTTGCGTGAGCAGCTTTCGTTCCCGACGCCCGTCTCACGGCGCCGGGGCGGGCCTGCTGACAATTGATTGCGTTGGTAACGGCTCCGCCGGCGCCCCTGACCGGCTGCGCCAGAACCGAGGGTGACAACGACCGTGTGACCGTCGATCAAGCGAGCCGTGTGTTCAAACAGCGTGACGAGATGGTGAAAAAGTGCGAGGAAGTGCGCGTGGCAGGCCGGGCGCAGGTCGCGGCCAGCGAGCAGAAGATCGTCGAAGGCGCCAAGACGATCGAGAAGGGCCAGGCGCTCAAGAGCGAGAGCGAGCGCGTGTTTCGCAACGCGAGCAAGTCGACAACGCTGGACCAAGCGATCGCCGTATGGATCTGCACCGGCGAACGCCGCACGCCGGGGCGGCGCGCCAGCCCCGAAGCGACGGTCGAATGACATCGACCTCGTTTGGCCATTCGTGGCGCTGGCGCGGCGCTTCCGCGGTTACGGCGGACAGCGCCCCCTTCGACAACGAAGGCTGCCTGGTCGATCATTGGCGCGGGTGGCGGCTTCGGTTCTCTTCGCCCCTCCCCGCGCAATACAGGAGCCTGGGAATGCAAAAAGCCCGCGTGGGCGGGCTTCTGGCGGAGAGGGAGGGATTCGAACCCTCGATGCCCCGGAGGACATACCGGATTTCGAGTCCGGCGCATTCGACCACTCTGCCACCTCTCCGGTGTGAGTGCAGCCCGCGAGTATAGCAAAACACCTTGAGCGCTGGCCAGGGCCCGGCAGCCTGATGACGCGCGCTCAGCCGCCGAGACGCTCCAACCCGCCCATATAGGGTCGCAGCACCTCGGGTACGACGACCGTGCCGTCGGCCGCCTGATAGTTCTCGAGCACGGCAACCAGCGCGCGCCCCACCGCCACGCCGGACCCGTTCAGCGTGTGGACGAGCTCGGGCTTGTTCTTGTCGCTGCGAAAGCGCGCCTGCATCCGACGCGCCTGGAACGCCTCGCAATTGCTGATCGACGAGATCTCGCGATAGGTGTTCTGGGCAGGCAGCCAGACTTCGAGATCGTAGGTCTTGGCCGAACCGAAACCGAGGTCACCCGTGCACAGGGCCACCACACGGTACGGCAGGCCGAGCTTGCGAAGGATCATCTCGGCGTTGCCGACCATCTCCTCGAGCGCCGGATAGCTTTGCTCGGGTTCGGTGATGCGCACCATCTCGACCTTGTCGAACTGGTGCTGCCGGATCATGCCGCGGGTGTCCTTGCCGTAGCTGCCGGCCTCGCTGCGAAAGCACGGCGTATGCGCGGTGAGCAGCAACGGCAGTTGATCGCGCGACAGGATCTCGCCGCGCACGAAGTTGGTCAGCGAGACCTCGCTGGTGGGAATCAGATACATGGGCGCTTCGTCACCGTCCGCCCCGCCCTTCTTGGCCGCAAACAGGTCATCGGCGAATTTGGGCAGTTGGCCGGTACCCTGCAGCGACTCGGCATTGACCACGTAGGGGGTGTAGCACTCTGTGTAGCCGTGCTCGCTGGTGTGCGTATCCAGCATGAACTGCGCCAGTGCCCGGTGCAGGCGTGCCATCGGCCCGCGCATGACGACGAAACGCGCGCCCGACAGCTTCGCGCCGGTTTCGAAGTCCAGGCCGTAGGGTGCGCCGAGTTCGACGTGGTCCCGGGGCTGGAACGGAAACGACAGGGACGGCGCCTCGTTCGGCTGCCAACGCCTGAGCTCGACGTTGTCGCGTTCGTCGCGTCCGACCGGCGTGGTGGGGTGCGGCAGGTTCGGCAGGCCGAGCATCATCGCCTGGAACTCGGCCTGGATCGCGTCATTGGCGGCGCTGGCGGCAGCCAGGCGATCGCCGATGCCGGCGACCTCGGCCATCACCGCGGCAGCATCTTCGCCTGCGGCCTTGAGCCGCCCGATCTGCTTGGACAGCGTATTGCGCTGGTTCTGCAGCGATTCGGTCTCTTGCTGGATGGCCTTGCGGCGCACCTCCAGCGCCTCGAAGGTCGCGGCGTCGAAAGCGAAGTTTCGGCTGGCCAGGCGCTCGGCGACCTGGGCCAGGTCTTTGCGGAGTAGTGCGGGATCGATCATGGCCGGATTGTACCGAGGCACGAGGGCAGACACGCACCCGTTCCGGCCATTAACGTGGGCGAATCCGCGGGGATGTCGTGCGCACGCCGCGCCGATTGGGAGGTCGGGGGCGTTGCCCGCGTACCCTGCGGCGGCACCCACCTGCGCCGCACTGCCGAGGTCGGCCGCCTGGCTCTGAAGCGCCGGAACGTCGGCAAGGGCAAGGAAAGGGGCGAGATCCGGCCTGACGATTGAAACGGATGGCCGGTATTGCCGACACGGCGTGGTGTGGTGTGCCCCCCAACCAGCGCCCGCGACTCAGTCGCCACGAATCCGCTTGAGCTTCTCGGCAATGGCAGCCTCCAGGCCGCGATCCGTGGGTTCGTAGAAGCGCGCCCCCAGGCCTTTTGGAAAGTAGGTCTCGCCGCGCGCGATGCCTTCGGGTTCGTCGTGCGCATAGCGATAACCCTCGCCGTGGCCGAGCGTTTTCATCAGTTTGGTCGGGGCGTTGCGCAGATGCATGGGCACCGGCGCGCTACCGTGCTCGCGCGCATAAGCCATGGCGGCGCCAAAGGCCGTGTAGACACGGTTGGATTTGGCCGCACAGGCCAGGAAAACCACCGCCTCGGCCAGTGCCAGCTCGCCCTCGGGTGAGCCAAGCCGTTCGTAGACCTCGGCGGCATCGAGGCAGAGGCGCAGTGCGCGCACATCGGCAAGGCCGATGTCCTCGCTGGCCATTCGTACGATGCGCCGCGCCAGATAGCGCGGATCCGACCCGCCATCGAGCATCCGGCAAAACCAGTACAGAGCGGCGTCGGGGTCGGAGCCGCGCACGCTCTTGTGCAAGGCGCTGATCTGATCGTAGAAGTTGTCCCCGCCCTTGTCGAAGCGCCGGATATCGCGGCCGAGCGTGTTTTGCAGCAGCGCCAGCGTGACGACCGGCGCGGCTCCCGATGCCCCCGCCGCCTGCGCCGCCTGGGCCGCGAGTTCGCAAGCATTGAGCAGGCGACGCGCATCGCCGTCGGCGTAGGCGATCAGTCGGTCGGCGGCGTCGGCGTCGAAGGCGACGCCGAGATGCCCTGCCGCGCGCACGAGCAACTCTCGCAATTCTTCGGTGCCCAGCGCCTCGAGCACATAGACGCGAGCCCGCGACAGCAAGGCACCGTTGACCTCGAACGACGGATTCTCGGTGGTCGCACCGATGAAGGTGATCAGACCGCTTTCGACATGTGGCAGGAAGGCATCCTGCTGCGCCTTGTTGAAGCGATGCACCTCGTCGACGAACAGAATCGTCTGGCGTCCGTCGGCCTGCGCCTGGACCGCCTGCTCGATCGCGGCGCGGATCTCTTTGACCCCGCCGAGCACCGCCGAAATCGCCAGGAACCGGGCATCGAACTGATCGGCCAGCAGGCGCGCCAGCGTGGTCTTGCCTACGCCGGGCGGCCCCCAGAACAGCATCGAGTGTGGCTCACCCGTGGCCAGGGCCACCCGCAACGGCTTGCCGTCGTCGAGCAAGTGCCGCTGCCCGACGACTTCATCGATGTGACGGGGCCGCATGGCTTCGGCAAGGGGTCGATGATCGGCGCGCGGCCCGCCCGGACTGGCGCCGCTCGCCCCGACACCGCTCGCCCCGACACCGCTCGGACCCGCACCGCCCGGACGCGTACTGCCCGGCTGGTTCCGCCCGCCGGGCTCGTCGCGACGCACTGGCTCGCCGGGCGCCCCGAACAGATCGGGGGTGGGATCCGAAGCCACGTCAGGCCGGCCGCTGCGCCGCGGCCTTGACGGGACGCGAGGCCGCACCAGCCACGAACGCGAAACCGATCATGCCGATCTGCAGCGCGGCAATGGCCATCCAGACCCAGTCGGGTCGTCCCATGTCCATCAGCAGCCCGAACATCGCCGGCCCGAGCGCCATGCCGACATCGAGGCCCGAATAGACGACACCGTAGACCCGGCCGGTCGCGCCCGGCGGCGTCGCACGCTTGACCAGCAGATCGCGCGACGGATTGGCGAAGCCGGCCGAAAAGCCCATGACCGCGAAGATGGCCGGCACCCAGGCGCCCGGCCAGGGGACCAGCAACATCGACAAGGATGCGATCGCCGAACCACCGAAACCGATCGCGATCAGCCGCTCCGCGCGTTCCGGACTGGCCGCGATGAATCCACCGGGAAGCATGCCGACGGCCGACGCCACCATGTAGGCGCTCAGGCAGAAGCCGATCATGGCCGGCGTCATGTCGTGCAAGGCGCCGGCTGCGGCCGGCGCGAAACTCTGCACACCGCCGAGTGAGAACGCATAGACGGCAAAGAACAGGAAGCTCATCCAGACCGCCCGCATACGCAGGAAATCGAAGGCCCCGCCCTGGGCCGGCATGGCGTCACCCGCCCTCACCGCCCCGCCGACCGGCCGTGACTTCTCGTTCGCGGCCGGGGCGGAACCGGTATCCAGAAGGTGCCGCTGCCAGACCACCAGCAGCAACAGCGCCGCGGCCAGCGCGGCGGCCGACAAATGCGCAACGCGCCAGCTGCCGCTCATCGTCGTGATGCCGACCAGGAAAACCGGCGCGGCCGCCCAACCCAGATTGCCGCTGATGCCGTGAATCGCGTACGCGCGTCCGAGCATGGCGCTGCGCACGCGACCGTTGATGATCGAAAAATCGATCGGGTGAAACGGCGCGTTGCCGGCCCCGCAAAAGGCCATTCCCAGCGCCAGCTGCCAATAGCTGTGGGCGGTTCCCAGCAAGACCGCCCCGATCGCGAAACTCGCGAGCGCGGCCATCAGGGCCCGCACAGCGCCATAGCGGTCGACGACGAAGCCCGAGATCGACTGGCCCACCCCGGAGATCACGAAGAAGGTGGTCACCAGCAGGCCGAGCTGCGCATAACTGAAGCCGAAGTCGGCCAGCAGCCAGGGAAACAGGGGCGCGAGAATCAGATGGAAGAAGTGCGACAACCCGTGGACGATGGCAATGAGCGCGATGACGCGACGATCCGACGGCAGGGCCGGCGGTGCCGAACCGAGCGACGAGGGATCCAGGGTGCTGGTGCTCACGGGCAGACTCCAAGGCGGTTGTCCGATAATCGTAGCGCAGCGCATCGGCCCCTACCGGGCATGGCCACACGCGGCCGAGCACGCCTGCAACCATCGTCAGGCCCTCGGCCGTCAGACTGCGAAGACCCCTCGATGCGCTCTACGTCGCCACCGCCCCAAACGCCGCCGATCGACTATTTCCGCCTCGCGGTCGGCGATGGGCACGATCTGCTGGTCGGTCAGCAAGGCCGCCGCGGCGCGACGCCCGTGCTGTTCCTGCACGGTGGGCCCGGATCGGGCTGCAGCCCGGACCACGCCCGCGTGTTCGATCCGGCACGCGCGCACCTGATCCTTCCCGATCAGCGCGGCGCGGGTGGCTCGCGACCACCCGGCGGGCTGCGCGCCAACGACCTCGAGCATCTGATCGGCGATCTCGAGGCGGTTCGCCAACGGCTGGGCCTGGCGCGCTGGATCGTGTATGGCGGATCCTGGGGCGCGACCCTGGCGCTCGAATATGCGAAACGACACCCTCAGGTGGTCGTCGAACTGATCCTGCGCGCACCTTTTCTGGCCCGCCCACAGGACTTGAACGCGTTCTTCGGTCCCGAGGGCTGCGCGCTCGCGCATCCCGACGCGTATCGCGCATTCTGTCTGGCGCTGGGATCCGACGACGGTCGCGACCTGATCGCCCGTCTCGTGCGTCGCCTGAACGATGACGCCGACACGGCCTACCGGGCGGCGCGCGCGCTCGACACCTGGGAGGCCACGGTCATGGGCCTGACACCGTCGAACGAGGAATCTGATCCGCAGTTACGCGCGCGACGCGTTGCCGGCAAGCGGGTCTATGCGCACTACTGCGACCACGGTTTCTTTCTCGGTCCCGACGGCGTCCTGGACGGCCTCGCCAAAATCGCTTCGATACCGGTCGCCATCGTGCACGGCTTGCAGGACGCGGTGTGTTCGCCGGCCGGCACGCAACTACTGGTCGAACGCGGGCTGCCGAATGCCGCCCCGACCTGGGTGGCGGGGGCCGGTCATGCGCTTACCGATGCGCGATTGCGGGCGGCACTTCGCGGGGTCGTCGATGCGGCACTCGAGCGCAACGGGTCCGTCGCCTGAACCTCGGGTCGCAACAGGACCGGCGGCGGCAGGTCGAGCCGGCTACACAGGCTGTTCGAATAACGCTCGACAGCCGGCTAGGCCGCCGCCCCGCGGCGTGCGGCCAGACCCTTTTGCGGGTCGTAACCCCAGACGGCCAGCGCGAAGAACACGAGCATGCTGCCGACCACAACGGCCAGTGCCACCCCGTTGAACTTGCCATAGAGCGCGTAGCGGATCAGCTCCACACCGTGGGTGAACGGGTTGAACTGTGACAATCGCACCAGCACCATGGCGCCCGCTTCTTCGAAGCGCCAGATCGGGTACAGCGCCGACGAGATGAAGAACATCGGGAAGATCACGAAGTTCATCGTGCCGGCGAAATTTTCGAGCTGGCGCACGCTCACCGACAGCAGCAGCCCCAGGGATCCGAGCATGAACGCCACCAGCACGACGGCGGGCAACGCGACCAGCATGCCCGTCCAGGGAAGATCGATGCGAAACACCGCGCACAGCGCCACGAATGCATAGACCTGCAGCACCGACAGCACAGCTCCCGCGGTCAATTTGGCGAACAGCAGATACCAGCGTGGCAAAGGCGCGGTAAGCAGCAGGCGCATCAACCCCATTTCGCGGTCGTAGACCATGGCCAGCGACGACTGCATGGAATTGAACAGCAGCACCATACCGATCAGGCCAGGCACGATGTAGACCTGATACTCGACGTAGCTCTCGTAGGGTTCGATGACCGCCACCCCGAACACGTTCTGGAAGCCGGCAGCGAATACCAGCAGCCAGAGCGCCGGACGCACGAGCGCCGAGAACAGCCGCCCGCGCTGTTGGACGAACTTGCCCAGTTCGCGACCCGATACGGCGATCAGCGCCTGATACCCATGATTGACGTTCATCGTCGCGCCTCCGCGCGGCAATCGACCTCGCGCTCATCGAGCCCGAGCGTATCGAGATTGTTGACGCGGTGCAGAAAACCGGCCAGCGGCGCGCGCTCGACGACGACATTGCCGGCCGTCAGGAAGATCGGCTGGCGCAGCTGCCGGCTCCAAGGCCGCACGTTCAGCGGATAGCCCTTGAATCCGTCGAGCACCATCGCCTCACCGAGCAGATAGTCACGCAGCGCCGCGGGCTCGGTCTCGCCGGTACGCAGAACCGACTCGACCAGCAGCTTGACGGCCGCCCACGCCGACCAGTCGAAACCCGACATCAGGTGGCCGCTCTTGTCGCGAATGCGGTTGTTCAATTGCGGTGCGCCGTGCCGCTCCCAGGCCCAATGCCACCAATCGGCCACCAGCCCCGCCGAACCGCCGACGGGCCGCGGTCGCTGCACGTGATAGGGAACGTCGCGTGCGAACTCGCCCGCAGCATCCAGGACGATCACGAGATCGTGATCGGGGCCGTTGGTCAACAACGCGACATTGTTCGCATCGCGATCGCGCGGATCCTTGCCCAGCTTGAAGGGTTTCTCGGCGACGATCTTCAGCCCGAAGCGCTTGGCCGAGCGGTCGAACGCCTTGCGCAGGACCTGGTCGTCCTCGGTCGGCCCGGTCAGCAGGAACAATTCGCGCCACTTGCGACTGATCAGGTACTGAGCCAGGGCGTCGAACAGCATCGCATGGCTGGGTGCCACGTGCACCAGGTTCGCATGGCAGGCGAGCCGAACGCGGTCGCCGAGCGCGCTGAGATTGAACATCAACATGGCGCCGGCACCCGGATGCACGGCGGCGGCCTCGACCATGGCGTCGGGGAGATCGAGCAACACGAACGAAATTCCCGCGGCGGCGAACTTGTCGAGCGCCGGCCCGACCCCTGCCCGATCCTCCACGGAAACCCGCTCGAAGGACAGCTTGGCGTTGGCGGCGCGCAATGCGAAGCGGCCTTCACGGGCCGCGATCTCGGCCGCCTGGAACGGTCGTCCACGCGGCTGCAGCGGCAACCCCAGATCGACGTGCGCCTGCTCGTAGCGGGGATCACCCGCCCACTCGAGATAGCCGAGCGTGAGCGCCGACGCCGGCGCCGACACAAGCGCCAGGACGATGGCCGCCAAAGCCCTGAGCAGTGCCCAGGGCAGGCAGGCGAAGGAAGGCGGCCTGGCCTCAGTCATAGACGACGACCGTATGCGGCACCCGCCCGACGGGCACCGATCGCTGCACCCGCCGACTCGCGACATCGATCACCGACATATCGTCGCTGCGGCCATTGGTCACGTACAACAGGCTCTGGTCCCTGTTGAACGCCAGATTCCAGGGCCGCTGACCCACCAGGACGTAGGCCTCGACCTTGGCCGAACCGACGTCGACGACGGCCACGTGATTGGCGCCCCCCAGCGCCACGTAGGCCTTCTGCGAAGTGGCATCCATCACGATGCCGACCGGCGTGACCGATTCGGCCCGAAAGCCCTTGGGTTCGAAGCGCAACTCACCGACGACCTCGTTCGCGGCGGTATCGATGATCGAGACGGATCCGCCGATCTCATTGGTCACCCACAGGCGCTTGCCATCGTTGGTCAGCGCAAACCGCCGTGGGCGGTTGCCCACGACGATATCGGCGATCGATTCGTGATTCGACGCATCGACGACATGCACCATGTTGGCCACCTCGGAGGTGACATAGACCCGCTTGCCGGACGGGTCGGCCAGTACGCCTTCGGGTTCCTCGCCGACCTCGACCTCGGCGATCTTCTCTCCCTTTTCGAGATCGAACACCGTCAACAGACCATCGTCTTCGTTGGAGACGTACATCCGCCGGCCATCGGGGCTCAGCGCGAACATCTCGGGATCCTCGCCGACATCGAAGCTCTTGATCACCTTGTCGCTGGTGATGTCGATCACGTCGATCGCGTCGCCGTCGCCACAAGCCACATAGAGCAGGCCGCGCGTGGCGTCGAGTGCCATCGCACGGGGCCGTTCGTGGGTGCGGATCATGCCCGTTCGCTCGAGCGTGGACTGGCTCAGTACATAGACGGCATCGTCCTTCTCGCTGCTGATGAACAGCGAGCCCTTGGGCGCGGCCTGCACCGACACGGCGAACGCCGCCATCACTGCGGCGCCCGACACCGCGCCTCCTAGCATTGCCAGTACCTTCATCGAACGGTCTCCTCTGGTTTGTTGGATGTCATGGATAGAAAAGCCGCGGCGAGATTGCCGCAGCCGCTCTCCGCCACGAGTGTTTCGGGCCGGCCTTCGCCGATCTTGCGGCCACGATGCATGATGACCACGCGATCGGCGCGCTCGGCCTCCTCGACCAGGTGGGTTGCCCACAGCACCCCGACGTTCTGCGACCGGCAAAGCCCGATCACGTCTTCGAGCAGCGCATGCCGCGAGCCGGGATCGAGACCGAAGGTCGGCTCGTCCATCAGAAGCACCTGCGGCCGGTGCAGCAACGCGCGAACGAGTTCGACCTTGCGCCGGTTGCCACCGCTCAACCCACGCACCTTGTCGCGCCTACGATCCTGCAAGCCCACCTTGATCAATGCGGCATCGATGCGCTCGGTCGCGTCGCCGGACGGAATGCCTTGCAAACGACAGAAAAAGCGCAGATTCCCTTCGACACTGAGGTCGAGATCGAGCGTTGATTGCTGGAAGACCACCCCGATGTGGCGCAGCGCCGCCACCGGCGCTTGCTGCATGTCGTGCCCGGCCACCCGCATGGTCCCGGTATTGGCCACGAACAGGCCCGTCAGCAACTGGAACAAGGTACTCTTGCCCGCGCCATTGGGCCCCAGCAACGCAACGAACTCTCCGGCCCGCACCTCGAGCGAGATCCCGCGCAGGGCCTCGACCTTGCCATAGCGCTTCTGTACATCGACGACGGACAGTACCGTCATGAGGTCTCCTCCTGCGTGACGACGCCGGACAGAATGTCCGGATGCCGGGCGAGCAGATCTCGCAACGCCGGATCGGGATCGCGCAAGCGGGCGCCGGCAGAGTCGTCGTGCGACAGGCATTCCCGATGCACGACGCGGGCCGGCCCGCGCGACAGAAACAGGACCCGATCGGCCACCGACAAGGCTTCGGACAAGTTGTGCGTGACCAGCAGCACGGCATTGCCCTGCTCCCGGCACAAATGCAGCGACAAACGCCGCAAGCCCTGCGCCGTGGGTTCGTCGAGCGACGAGAACGGTTCGTCTAGAAGCAGCAGATCCGGCTCGATCGCCATCGCCCGGGCCAATGCGATGCGCCGCTGCATTCCGCCCGACAGCTCGCGCGGCAGTGATCCTTCGCGGCCCGCCAGGCCGACGCGCTCGAGCATGCTGAGGGCGATATCCGAGGCGCCGGCACGCCCGGCCAGCACCAGCTCGATGTTCTCGCAGGCATTCAACCAGGGCATCAGGCGGGGCTCCTGGAACATGTAGCCGATACGCCGACGTGCCTGCGGCGACCAGTCGAGCCGGCCTTCGAAATGGCCGTCCAGGGCGCTGACGATGTTCAGAAGCGTGCTCTTGCCTGCCCCCGAAGGCCCGACGAGCGCCGTGAACGAGCCCGGCTCGATATCGAACTCGACGTCCTCCAGCACGAGGGTGTCGCCAAACGCCTTGCGCCGCACCGTCACGCTCAGCAGACTCATGCCCGCCACCGCGACAGGTGCGCATCGAGCGGCCGCAACACGGCCGACTCGATCACGTAGATCACCAGCACGAAGGCCAGCGTATAGGCAAGCAAACTGGTGATGTCGAAGAACTGGAAGAACGTTCCAAGCTCGAAGCCGACCCCGTCGCTGCGGCCCAGCAGTTCGACCACCAGCACGATCTTCCAGATCAGCGCCAGGCCGGAGCGGGCGGCGGTCATCAGATACGGATACAACTGCGGCAGGTAGATGCGTCGAAGACGACGCCCCAGTGGCACGCGAAAGACCTGGCCCACCTGCAGCAGCTGGCGATCGACAGCGCGCACGCCTTCACGAATCGTGACGGCGACCAGGGGCAGCTTGTTGATCGCAACCGCCGCAACGGCGGCCGATTCGATCAGGCCGAACCAGACATAGCAAAGGATGATCACGACCAGCGCCGGGATGTTCAAGCCGATGATCAGCACGCCGTCGAAGATCGTGTCGATCAGGGCAAAGCGGCCCATCAGAAAACCCAGCACGACGCCGAGAATCATGGCCAGCGCGAACGAGAACAGAACGCGACGCAGCGTCACAGCGATACTGACCAGTAGATCGCCATCGACGAGATGAGCCCAGAGGCTGTTCAGGACCTCGATCGGGCCGGGCAGCTGGTCGCTATGCAACGCGAACGACGCAAGCTGCCAGGCACAGATGAACATGCCCAGGAACAGCCACCGGCCCCAGCTGCTACCGGGCAGCGTCACGATCGCTCAGCCGTGCGCTGTCGGCACCGGACCAGAAAACGTCGGGTAACAGTTGCTGCGCCGGGCCCACCAGGCGCGCACCGCCCTCTTTCACGAGAATGTCGAAGACCTTCGAGGCAGCAGGACGGCCGTTGTCGACCAACCCCGTCGGCGCCCCTTGTCGATAGCCGTCACGCAGCGCGTTCAGGGTTGCGTCGTCTTCGGCACGAGTGAGGCTTCGAATCGTCTGCCATTCGTCGTCGCGTTCGACCAGCAGGCGCTTGGCTGCAAAAGTGGCCTCGAGGAAGCCCTTCAGGACTTGCGGATGACGATCGGCCCAGGCCTGCGAGAACACCCAGCCGAGCATCGGCACCGGCTCGGCAACGCCCAGACCGTCGAGCATCTGCCGAACGTCGAGCAGGCGTCGCATGCCGGCCGCTTCGAGGCGCGCCCCGTAGTGCCAATAGTTGAGCACCGCCGGCAGATCGCCGGCCAGCATCAGACGGTTGAGCAGTGGCGGCGCGGCGAACGACGGCTCGACCTTGCCCGCCAAACCGATGCCGCGCGCCCGTGCATAGGCCTGCAGCAGCAGCCAGCTCTTGTCGACCGGGCCGCCGGCCACGCCGAGCCTGCCGCCGGCGGCCAGATCGGCGAGCGACCGGATACCCGAGTCGGGGCGCACAAACAGGCCGCCCACGGCCAGCGAATACGGAAAGAACTGGAAGGCCTTGCCACTCGCGCGCTGCCGGTTCACCCACAACCAGTCGCTGACGATCACGTCGACCGCGCCACCCTGCAATGCGATCACCACGGCATTGGTCGAACTCAGTTCGGTCGTATCCACCTCGATGCCGTGTGCGTCGTCCAACCCGTGGCGCGCCATGACGTCGAGCTCCCAGTTGACCGTGCCGAACTGCAGCAAGCCGACGCGAACCGGGTCAGCCGCCTGGGCGTCGAGGGGCTGCAAACACCAGAGCAGACAGGCAAGCAGCACGGCCACGACCGGCGGGCACCTGTCCGACCGGTCACCCTTGCCCGCCGGTGACGGCGGGGGCGGGCCGAAGACGGGTCGTGGCGGCGGCGACCGACGGGCAGTCGCCCGCCGACGGGACTGGGAAATGCACACCTCAGCTCTCCGGCGCGACCGATGCGCCCCGCGTCGCGGCCAGACGACGGCGAACGGTCTCCAGCGAGATGGTCTCGGCATTGCGTCGATTGCGCATCAGCGGAGCAGCAGGCTCCAACAGCGCGGCCGCATGGCTCGTCGCGTTATGAATCAAGTGATGGAAAGGCGCCTTCGCACAGGCCGGATCGGTCGCCGCCGCATCACCGGTGAGCTGGTACGCCTGGCAGCGGCAGCCGCCAAAGCAGGTGGCGCGCTCATCGCAGGAACGGCAGGGTTCCTGCATCCAGGCCTCGCCGCGGAACTGATTGAAGTCAGGCGACTCGTTCCAGATCCACTCGAGGCTGTGGTCGCGCACGTTGGGCAGACCGAGCCCCGGCAGATCGGCGGCCGCATGGCAAGGCAACGCCGTCCCGTTCGGCGCAATGCTCAGAAACACGCGCCCCCAGCCGTTCATGCAAGGTTTGGGCCGCCCCTCGAAATAATCGGGCACCACGAAATAGACCTTCATGCGACCGGCGTGACGCTGCTGATATTCACGCGCCACGGCCTCGGCATGATCGAGCTGTTCGCGGGTCGGCATCAGGTAGTCGCGATTGGCCAATGCCCAGCCGTAATACTGCGCGTTGGCGAGCTCGATGTAGTCGGCCTCGAGTTCCAGCGCCATCTCGAGGATCTCGCGGATCCGATCGAGGTTATGGCGATGCATGACGACATTCAGGACCATCGGATAACCGTAGGCCTTGACCAGCCGGGCCACCTTGGTTTTCTGCTTGAAGCTGTCGGTGCCGGCCAGCCGGTTGTTGAGGTCCGGGTCGTCAGCCTGGAAGCTCACCTGGATGTGATCGAGCCCGGCATCCTTGAGCGAAGCAATGCGCGCCTCGTCCATGGCCATGCCCGATGTCAGCAGATTCGTGTAGTAGCCCAGGCGGCGCGCCTCGGCGACGATCTGCTCGAGGTCTTTGCGAACCAGCGGCTCGCCGCCTGAAAGGCCGAGCTGCGCGGCGCCGAGCCGGCGCGCTTCGCGAAGCACGCGCAGCCAGTCTTCGGTGGACAGTTCCTCCGCCCGGTCACCCATCTGCAACGGATTGGAACAGTAGGGGCACTGCAGCGGGCAGCGGTAGGTCAGTTCGGCCAGCAACCAGAGCGGCCTCAGGATTTCCGATTCGATCGACGCCATGCCGGAGACCAGAAAAGATAAAGGGCGGCAGAGCCGAACTCTCCCGCCCTCGGTACGCTATCCCGACGGATTCAACGCCAACCGGCAGTGGTGATGCGTCGTGCCGATGGCGGGAAAAAACCGGGATCGGCTCAGCGAACCTTCACATACAGGTTGATCTCGAAACCGTAACGCAGGTTCTGAAACTCGGGCTTGGTCCAGGTGGTCATCGTTGCTTTCTCCGTGGGAAGTGCCTAAGCATAGGCGTTTGGGACACCAGTCGATTGAAGACCCCAGTCTTTCTCGAAAACCAGCTTGGTCGGGCCGCCACCGATCGTTCGTGACGAACTGCCATCGCTGCAGGCTTTGAGAACCGCTCGCCGTCGAAACGAGCGAAAAGATGACATGTCTCCTCAAATGTGCGGTTGACAACTAACTCAAATTGGCTCCGCACTGTATTGGTGAGTATAGCGCAACTTGCTGGGTCGTAAAGCCCCGACAACACCTCATCGACCGTTGCCGTCGACGACCGCATTGGCGTCAACGCGCCACCAGCCACCCCTGCTCGAGCGCCGCGCCGACCAGGCCGCAGACGTCGTCCGTGAGGTTCGCCTGGCCGAACGCGGATTCGAGTTCGGCGATCACGGCGGACAGCGGCTTGGCGCCATCGCAGCGGCGAAGAATCTCGGCCGCGCTGCCGTTGAGCTTGACCATGCCCTCGGGGTACAAAACGACCCAGATCTGCTGCGCATCCTCGAACTGCAGCCGGTGACCCGGCGCGATGGCATAGGCGACTGCCGGATCCGCCGTCATTCGACCTCCGATTCGTTGAAGTAAGGTGGCATGTTCATCACGTAGGCCATGTACATCGCATCGAGCATGGTCCAGAGGATGTCGAGCTTCAGCTGCAGGATCTCGAACGCACGCTGCTGCCGCTGCACGGTGTCGAACCATGCGAGCGTGACCGCGAGCCCGTGCTCGACGTCTCGATTGGCCTGCTTGACCCGGTTGCGAAAGTAGTCGAGGCCGGATGATTCGATCCATGGATAGTCGGTCGGCCAGTTGGCCAGCCGCTGCTTGTGGATCGTGGGCGCAAACAGCTCGGTCAGCGAGGAACAGACTCCCTCGTGCCACTCGGCGCCGCGCACGAAGTTGTAGTAGGCATCGACCGCGAAGCGCACGCCGGGAAGCACGTGCTTCATCGTCAGCATTTCGTCGCGCTCGAGCCCACAGGCGATGCCCAGACGCAACCAGGCCTCGATCCCGCCCTCCTCCTGGTCGTCGCCGTCATGGTCGATGATTCGTTGGATCCAAAGGCGGCGGGTCTCACGATCCGGGCAATTGGCCATCAAGGCCGCATCCTTGCGGGGAATGGTCACCTGGTAGTAGAAGCGGTTCGCCACCCAGCCGCGGATCTGCTCGGGGTTGAGCTCACCACCGGCCATCATGCGGTGATAGGGATGATGGATGTGGTAGCGACGCATGCGCGATCGAAGCGCAGCCTCGAACGCTGACGGTGACAAGACTTCGTTGGGCAAGGGCTCCTCCTGGAATCGCCGACGCTGGGCACTGAAACTCGGCACGACACTAAATCTCGAGTTCCATGCCATCGTAAGAGACCTCGATGCCGGCCGCAACGAGCGCTTGGCGCTCGGGCGAGTCTTCGACCAGGATCGGGTTCGTATTGTTGATGTGGATCAGCACCTTGCGCTGACGCGCGAACGGCTGCAACGACTCGATCATGCCGCCGGGCCCCGATTGCGGCAGATGTCCCATCTGCAGCGCCCGCCGCGTTCCCACCCCTCGCCGCGCCATTTCGTCGTCGGTCCAGCAGGTGCCGTCGACCAGCAACACATCACTGCCCTGCATGACAGGCAGCAGATGCGGCTCGATGCAGGCCAGGCCGGGCGCGTAGAACAACTGCCGGCCACTGCGCAGATCCTTGATACGCAAACCGATGTTGTCACCAGGGTGCGGATCCTCACGGTGGGGCGAATACGGCGGCGCCTTGCTGGTCAGCGCCAGCGCGGCGAATTCGACTCCCTCGATGCCCTCGATCGTGAACGCGGCGCCCGTGCAGTCGAGCGGATGCCAGTTCACGCCGCTGTAGTGCTCGAGCATGCGCAGAACCGGAAAACCGGTGCTGAGGTCCTGATGAACCATGTCCGTGCAATAGAGCTCGATCGGCCGGCCGTGTTCGCGCAGCATCAGCAGTCCGGTGGCGTGGTCGATCTGGCTGTCGATCAGCAGGACTGCACGGATGCCGGTGTCGCGCAAGGCGCGGGCCGGCTGCAATTCGGGACAGGCCAGAATCTGCTGGCGGATATCCGGCGAGGCATTGACGAGCAGCCAGTCGCTGCCATTGGTCGTCAACGCGATCGATGACTGCATGCGCGCCTGCGCACGCAACGAGCCGGCGCGAAAGCCGGCGCAGTTCGCACAATTGCAGTTCCATTGCGGAAAACCGCCACCCGCGGCGGAGCCCAGCACCCTGACCTTTAGCATCGATCGCCCCTCAATGACCCGGCCGGCGGTCCATCGGACGCCGGCGACGCCGAATTGTCACCCAGGGAAGGGCCAAGCCGAAAACGCGTCTGCCCGGCGTCCCGGCAGCGCCAGTGAATCGGCCTCAGGGGCGGACGACATCGACGCCGTCGGGGATCTCGAAGCGGAATCGCTCGGGCGGCAATGACGGGTTGATCTCGATGTCGCTGAACACGAACACCGTCGTGCGATCGAAAGCATCGAGCACCGACATGCGCACTGGGACATCGTCGGCAAAACCGATCGTAATGCGCTCGAAACCGGCTTCGGTCTGCCGGGGCGTGGCACGCAGCCACTGCAGACCCTCGTGCTCGCCCTCGAGCACGATCTCGAACGCTTCGTTCAGATCGCCATCGCCGAACAGGAGCGCGGCGGGCGTGGCCGAGATCGCCTGATCCATCGGCCGGATCGTCACCTGGGCCAGATCGACGTCGTAGAAGATGACCTGCGTGCCGTCGGCGATCATCAGCTGCGGATACGGCGCCACCACCTCCCAGCGGAAGCGCCCCGGCCGGGCGAATGCAAACACGCCACGCGAGGCGGCACCGGCGGGACCCGCCAGTTGTTCGAATCGGCCGCTTGCGCTGCGAGCGCGCTCGACGAAGCGCTCGAGCTGAGCGCGCGCATCCGGTGGCTGCGCCGCGCGCGCCTGGTTCGCGTGAACCAGTAGTGCGAGGAGGCCCAAAACGAATACGACCAGCCACAGAACGAAGCGCGAAGTGGCGGGCCGGCGGGCGAGCAATGACATGGGGGTCGGCGGGTAGGGTTGGAGTGGGCTGGCGTCGTGCGAAGTAACGTCGCACGCGGCCTTCCCGTTGACAAGAATTCCGTCAGGACTGCCGTCGGCGTCGGTCTACGCGACGCCGACCAACCAAGCCATGTCGCGAAAAGACGCGCGCATCAACCCTCTTCGCCAGCGGTTGCCGGCACCAGGATATCGCGGCTGCCATTGCCGTTCATGGCCGATACCAGGCCCGACTGCTCCATCTGCTCGAGCAGTCGCGCCGAGCGGTTGTAGCCGATGCGCAAATGGCGCTGCACCAGCGAGATCGACGCGCGCCGATGCTTGAGCACGACGGCTACCGCCTGATCATAGAGCGGATCGGCCTCGCCCTCACCCGTGGCCTCGCTCAGGCCCCCGAAGCCGACCGCGCTGCCGGCATCGGCCGATTCGGGCACCCCACCCTCCAGGATTCCTTCGATATAGTCCGGCTCGCCATTGAGCTTCCAGTGTTCGGCGACCTTGTGGACCTCATCGTCGGCCACATAGGCGCCGTGCACCCGCACCGGCAGACCGCTGCCCGGCGGCAGGTAGAGCATGTCGCCCTGACCCAGCAGCGACTCGGCACCCATCTGGTCGAGAATGGTGCGCGAATCCACCTTCGACGACACCTGGAATGCGATGCGCGTCGGGATGTTGGCCTTGATCAGACCGGTGATCACGTCGACCGACGGCCGCTGGGTGGCAAGGATCAGATGGATGCCGGCCGCCCGCGCCTTCTGCGCCAGACGCGCGATCAGTTCCTCGATCTTCTTGCCGACCACCATCATCAGGTCGGCCAATTCGTCGATGACCACCACGATCTGCGGCAATCGGCCGAGCGGTTCGGGCTCGTCGGGCGTCAACGAGAACGGGTTCGGAACGCTCTCGCCCTTCTTATCGGCGTCGGCGATCTTCGTGTTGTAGCCCGACAAGTTGCGCACGCCAAGCTTGCTCATCAGCTTGTAACGGCGCTCCATCTCGGCCACACACCAGTTCAACGCGTTGGCCGCCTGCTTCATGTCGGTGACCACGGGCGCCAGCAGATGCGGAATGCCTTCGTAGATCGACATTTCCAACATCTTGGGATCGATCAGGATCAGACGCACCTGAGAGGGATCCGCCTTGTACAGCAGGGACAGGATCATGGCGTTGATGCCGACCGACTTGCCCGACCCGGTGGTGCCCGCCACCAGCAGGTGCGGCATCTTGGCGAGATCGGCGACGACGGGATTGCCGGCGATGTCCTTACCCAGCGCCAGCGTCAGCGGAGATGCGCCATTCGCGTAGATCTTGGAGCCCAGGATCTCGGACAGACGGACGCTCTGGCGGCGCGCGTTGGGCAGTTCCAGGCCCATCAGATTCTTGCCGGGAATGGTCTCGACGACACGGATCGACACCAGCGACAAGGCGCGCGCCAGATCCTTGGAAAGATTGACGATCTGGCTGCCCTTGACACCGGTGGCCGGCTCGATTTCGTAGCGGGTGATGACCGGGCCGGGAAATGCGGCTTCGACCCGGGCTGCGACGTTGAAATCGGACAGTTTCTTTTCGATCAGACGGGAGGTGTACTGCAGGGTTTCCTCGGAGACCGTCTCGCCGCTGTTGTCGGGTTCGTCGAGCAGGTTCAGGGGGGGCAGATCGCCCTCCCCGAGGAATTCGGAGAACAGGATCGTCTGGCGCTCGGCAAGCGCCTGCGGCGACGGCTCGACCTTGACCACTGGCGGTGCGATCTTGACCGGCGCCGGCGCCTCTTCGAAATACCGCCGCAACTCCTCGACCTGCTCCTCGCGCTCGGCCGTGGCGACCTCGCCGGCTCGGCGATCGCGGAACGCGGAGATCATCGCGCCGACCCGCATCACCGCCCACTCGACGCCGAAGCCGATGCGCTCGGCGATCGACAGCCAGCTCCATCCGGTCCAGAGACTGAAGCCGGCCGCCATACCGAGCAGGATGACCAGGGTGCCGCCCACAGGCCCGAGGGCGTGCAGCAGGCCACCGGCGACGGTGGCACCGATGAGACCGCCAGGCTCCAGCGGCAGCACGGCGTTCAGGGAATGCAGACGCGAAGCCTCGAGCGCGGTTGCGCCGATGAAGAACATCGCGAAACCCACCCAGCGTTCCCAGGCGAAGCGGCTGCTCTCCTCGTCGCGCTCGGCGAGCGGCTTGTAGTGAACACCTCGCACCACCGCGACGACCAGCATGACCACCACGAGGTAGGCGGACAACCCGGTGAGGTAGAGCATGAGATCGGAAAACCAGGCGCCGATGCGCCCGCCCGCGTTGTGCACCGTGTTGGTCTCGATCACGTGCGACCAGCTCGGGTCCTGGGGATCGTAGGTGGCGAGGATCAGGAACAGGAAGAACGCGAGCGCGGCGAGAGAGATCCAGCGGATCTCGTGCAGCAGGTGCAGCGCACGTTCCGGCAGGCCAAACGGCGTACCGGGCGTGGCGGAAGCCTGCGCGGGACTACGGCGGGACGAGCCCGCGGCGGTGGATCGCGCCATGGATCAGACACCCGCCGCGTCGTGGAACGAAGGCACGGCAGACTCCTAGTTCAGGTAAGCGCTGATCTTCTCACGCAGAACGAGTCTGCCCTCGGTGGTCGGCACGATGTAGCCGTCGACCTCGAGGCCCTTCATGACCCGCGACACCATTTCGCGCGAGGCACCGATCATCTTGGCGATTTCCTGGCGCGGCAGCTTGCTGCGGATGACCCGCTCGCCATTCTGCAACTCGGAGAAATCGAGCAGAACCCGCGCCACCCGCCCATAGACGTCCAGCAGTGCGAGGGTCTCGATCTTCTTGTCGGCCTCGCGCAGACGCCTGACCAGCCCACGCATGACCGCCATGCCCATCTCGCTGTTCTGAGCGAGCATCGACTTGAAGCCGTCTTTGTTGATGGCCATGAAATCGCACGACTCCACCGTGATCACGCTGGCCGAGCGCGGCGAGTCGTCGATCAGGCTCATCTCGCCGAAGAACTCACCGGAATAGAGCATCGCGAGGATGACCTCCTTGCCCTCGGAATCCGACCGCTGCACCTTGGCGCGCCCCGACAGCAGGATGTACAGCGATGTCGAAGGCTCGCCTTCGGCGACGATCGTGCGCCCCTTGGGGTAGTTTCGACGCACGGAGCCACCGGCCAGCAGGTCGAGCTGTGACTCGGAAAGACTCTGGAACAGCGGGACGCGTCGCAGAAAGGCTTTGTTCTCTTCGTGAGACATGTGGTTCTCGGTCGGAATCGGCAGCGGGACCGGACGTGTCCGCCCCCTGAGCATCAACCCTTATAATTTTGCCAAACTGCCGGGCGAATCAAGTGGTTCTCGATAAACCGCGCATAAGCCGATCATTTCTTTGAGATTTTTGCAACGCCCATGACCCTAGTGCCGCAGCAATGCCGACTTCTGATCCTCGGTTCCGGGCCGGCCGGATACACGGCGGCGGTCTACGCTGCGCGCGCCAACCTCGCGCCTGTGCTGATCACCGGCGTCGAACAAGGCGGGCAGCTGATGACCACGACGGACGTCGACAACTGGCCCGCCGATGCCAATGGCGTACAGGGGCCCGAGCTGATGGCCCGCTTCGCGACCCACGCCGAACGCTTCGGCACCCGCCTCGTGCACGACCACATCCACAAGGCCGAAATCAGTGCCCAGGGATCGCGGCTCTTCGGTGACAACGGCATCTATGAGGCGCGCGCGTTGATCATCGCCACGGGTGCGTCGGCGCGCTATCTCGGGCTGCCCAGCGAGCAGGCCTACCACGGCAGGGGGGTCTCGGCCTGCGCGACCTGCGACGGCTTCTTCTATCGCGACCAGGACGTCTGCGTGATCGGTGGCGGCAATACGGCGGTCGAGGAGGCGCTCTATCTGTCCAACATCGCCAAGAACGTTCACCTCGTCCATCGGCGCGACAAACTGCGTGCCGAGCCCATCATGATCGACAAGCTGATGCAGCGCGTCCAGGAGGGCCGGATCCACACGCATTGGTTCAGCGAGCTCGACGAGGTGTTGGGCGACGCCAGCGGCGTGACGGGTGTGCGGTTGCGCGACAATCGCGACGGCAGCACCCGTGAGTTGCCGTTGCAGGGTTGTTTCATCGCCATTGGCCACCGGCCCAATACCGCGCTCTTCGAAGGGCAACTGGAAATGGTCGGCGGCTATCTGGTGACCCGCGCCGGGCGCGACGGCATGGCGACCGCGACCAGCGTCGACGGCGTGTTCGCCGCCGGCGACGTGCAGGATCACGTCTATCGGCAGGCGGTGACCAGCGCCGCGAGCGGCTGTATGGCCGCGCTCGATGCCCAGCGCTATCTCGAAGCGCTGGACTGAGCGGAACCGCGGAGCGCAGCCCGATGGCCCGTCGCTCCCGACGATCGAACGCCGCGCCGGCGCCTGCTCCCGAGGCCGGGCGGTCCGGTACGCCAGTACTGGCGGGCGAGTCGCTCGCGCAACTCAAGCGCGCGCTGGCCGATGACGCCCGACGGCGCGAGGAGGCCGCGGAGCACGAGCGCGCCAGACGCGCCGAGGCCGAACGCGAGCGTGCATTGCTGCGCGAGGCCTTTGAGGGCGTGCAGCCGCTTGGCGGCCAGGAGCGTGCGGAGCACGAACGCCCTCGCCCGGCACCGCTGCCCGTGCAGCGCGAGCTGGACGAACAACGGGCCCTGCAGTCATCGCTGTCCGATGAAATCGACATCGAACGCTATCTCGACATCGACGACTCCATCTCCTACACGGCGCCCGGCATCGGCGCGGATGTATTGCCGAGATTGCGGCGCGGGCACTGGGCAGTAGCGGCCCAGATCGATTTACACGGGCTGCGTAGCGAGGAGGCTCGCGAAGCCCTGATGCATTTTCTTGACGACTGCCGTTTGCGCACCCTGCGTTGCGTCAGGGTCATCCATGGCAAGGGGCTGGGCTCGGCGAACCGCCAGCCGGTGCTCAAGGGCAAGGTGCGGCGTTGGCTGACGCAGCGCCAGGACGTTCTCGCCTTCTGCCAGGCCCGGCCCACCGATGGCGGCGCCGGCGCCCTTGTCTTGCTACTGTCGGGCCCGAAGCGCTGAGACGCCGGTCGCGGCCGGGACGATTGCCGCGGGCCGCGCGCCGGTTGCCGGATACTCCGTCAGACAGCCTGGTCGCCGACTTCGCCGGTGCGGATGCGGATGGCCTGGTCGACCTCGGTCACGAAGATCTTGCCGTCGCCGATGCGGCCGGTTTTGGCCGCCTGCGTGATCGCTTCGACGCAGGCATCGACCCGATCATCGCTGACCACGACCTCGATCTTCACCTTGGGCAGGAAATCGACCACGTACTCGGCGCCGCGGTAGAGTTCCGTGTGACCTTTCTGGCGCCCGAACCCCTTGACCTCCGTGACGGTCAGACCCGCCACGCCGACGTCAGCCAGCGACTCGCGAACCTCGTCGAGCTTGAACGGCTTGATGATCGCGGTGATCAGTTTCATTTTTCTCCCCCAAACTTGTTCAGTCCCGGAAACGGGACGACATCGGATAGCGCCAATCGCGGCCGAAGACACGGTGCGTGATGCACACGCCAGCTGCCTGACGACGTTCGTATTCGTTGATGCGAACCAGCCGCACGACCTCGCGGAGGTCGTCTTCCGGGAAACCGGCGGCAGTGATCTCGCTGAGGCTGACGTTCTGCCCCATGTAGCGCACGCACTCCCAGGCGCCCGGCCATCGCGCGCGCATCGGTCAGGGAGCTGTCGGCCGTATGGCACGAGGGCAACATCACCGCACGGCCGGCGCCGACACCGTGGGCATCGACCGCAACGGCGAGTGTGGGCGCCGAATAGAAGCCGCGTCTCAGCAGCAGATCCTCGGGCGGACAGCCGGTAAGCGATAATTCCGGTGTCTGCGGCACACGGGCGCATGCGCGTTCCGCCGCCTGTGCTGCAGCAAGGATGCGATCCATGTTGCCGCCGAAATCGCCCACCGACTGCTTGAGCTGCGCTAACGAAACCCGCATAGATGACCCGGCCAAAAAAGGAAACCGATTATTGCATGCGGCTGATCACCGACCTGTCCGAAATCGAGCCACGGGCCTGGAACGATCTGCTGCCGGCCAACCCGGGCGCGGTGTTCATGCGTCACGAGTGGCTGCAGGCGCTCGAAGCCAGCGGCTGCGTCGGCGAAGGCACCGGCTGGCAGCCACTGCACCTGCTGCTCGAGAATGCTCAGGGCGAGCTGTTGGCCGCGACGCCGCTTTACGCGAAGTCGCACTCATACGGCGAATATGTCTTCGACTGGGCGTGGGCTGACGCCTATCGCCGTCACGGCCTCGACTACTATCCGAAGCTGCTGAGCGCGGTGCCTTTCACCCCGGTGGCCGGGCCGCGCCTGCTCGCCCGCGACGACGCGCTGCGAACGGCGCTCGCGCGACTGCTGGCCGAGCAGGCGGCGCGCGCCAATCTGTCCTCGCTGCACGTACTGTTTCCCGACCGGGACGGACTGCGCGCGCTCGCCGACGCTGGCTTCTTGATCCGTCACGGTGTGCAGTTTCACTGGTGCAATGACGGCTATGCAGACTTCGACGCGTTTCTTGCCTCGCTCAGCCAACCCAAGCGCAAGAAGATACGGGCCGAACGGCGCAAGGTCGCCGACGCAGGTGTGCGCTGCGAACGCCGCATCGGTGCCGAGATCACGGCGGCCGACTGGCGTTTGTTCATCGCCTGCTATGACACCACCTATGCCGAGCACCATTCGACGCCCTACCTGAACCTGGCTTTTTTCGAGTCCGTGGCGCAGGTCATGCCCGAGGCCTTCGTGATGAACATCGCGCTGCTCGGCGATCAGCCGATCGCCTGCAGCCTGCTGGTGCGCGAGCACGACCGCCTGTTCGGACGCTATTGGGGCGCCCGTCGCTTCGTGTCGCAGTTGCATTTCGAACTCGCTTACTACCAGAGCATCGAAACGGCGATCGCCCTGGGCATCGGGGTAATCGAGGGTGGCGCCCAGGGCGAGCACAAGATGGCGCGCGGTTTTCTGCCGGTGCAGACCAGCTCGGCGCATCTACTCACCGAGCCGGCGTTCGCCGACGCGGTCGACCGGCATCTGGCCCGCGAGCGCGGCATGATCGATGCCTACCTGGACGAACTCACCGAACGGTCGCCGTTCAAACCGGAGGGCGCGCAGCCGCCCGGCGGCGACGATTCAACCGGCGCTCGCTGAGCAGCCCGCCGGGGGTGCCGCCGCACCGATGCACACCGGGCGCTCGTGCCCGCGTTGCCGCGCGATGGCCCGGCTGGGGATGCGCTCAGAACGCCGGCTTGGGTACGGCCGCGCGATAGCGTTCGATGCCACCGAGGATCTCGAGCTTCGCCCCATCGGGGCCGCTCCAGCCTTGCACCTGGACCCACTTGCCCTTCTCGAGATCCTTGTAGTGCTCAAAGAAGTGCTGAATCTGCGCCAGCCGCTCCGGCGCGATGTCCTCGGGTTTGCGCCAGTGCTTGTAGATCGGCAGGACCTTGTCGATCGGCACGGCCAACAGTTTCGCATCGCCGCCTGCTTCGTCGGTCATGTTCAGAATGCCGAGCGGCCGGCAACGAATGACCGCGCCCACGGTGACCGGAAACGGCGTGATCACGAGCACGTCGACCGGATCGCCGTCATCGGCCACGGTGTGCGGAACGTATCCGTAGTTACACGGATAGTGCATCGCCGTGCCCATGAATCGATCCACGAACAAGGCACCGGTCGCCTTGTCCACTTCATATTTGATGGGGTCAGCGGCCATCGGGATCTCGATGATCACGTTGACCTCGTCGGGTGCGTTCTCGCCCGGGCCCACTCTGTCGAGGTTCATGCGCTTCTTATCAGGGAGGAGTCATCGCTCGGGGGTCGACCCGAAGCTTCACTGCCAGCAAATTGTAGGGCAGCGCCGCCAGGCGGAAGCGGCGGCGTGGTAGCCGCCATGACGACGACGCCGGGCTTGGCGATAATCGGCGTTTCCATGGAGACGACCGGATCCGAACATGCGCGAATACCTGCACTTCATCGACAATTCCCGCCGTGCCGCCAGCGACGGCCGCACGGTCGCCGTCGTCGAACCCGCCACGGGGGAGCCCTTCGCCCTGATCGCACGCGGCAATGCCCGCGATGTCGACCTCGCGGTGGCCGCCGCCCGCCGTGCCATCGACGGCGAACGCACGGGCCTGCCCTTCCGTGGTGCCTGGGGGCGCTTTGCCGCTGCCGAGCGCGGCCGTCTACTGGCGCGTCTGTCGGCCGCCGTGGCCGCGAATCAGGACGAGCTCGCGGAACTGGAGTCGCGCGATACCGGCAAGCCGATGAGACAGGCGCGCGCCGACGCCCTGGCCCTGGCGCGCTACTTCGAGTTCTACGCCGGCGCCGCCGACAAGCTCCACGGTCAGACGCTGCCATACCAGAACGGCTATACCGTGCTCACGCTGCGGGAGCCGCACGGGGTCACGGGTCACATCATCCCTTGGAACTACCCGATGCAGATCTTCGGCCGCTCGGTCGGCGCGGCCCTCGCGGCCGGCAATGCCTGTGTCGTCAAGCCGGCCGAGGATGCCTGTCTGAGCCTGCTGCGCGTCGCCGAGCTTGCCGCCCAATGTGACCTGCCTGCGGGTGCGCTGAACATCGTCACCGGCCTCGGCGCCGAGGCCGGTCAGGCCTTGGCCGAGCACCCGGGCATCGACCACATCTCGTTCACGGGCTCGGGCCCCACTGGCGAACGGGTAAGCAATGCCGCCGCCGCCCACTGCTGCCCCGTGACCCTGGAACTCGGCGGCAAGTCGGCGCAGGTGGTGTTCGCCGACGCCGACCTCGACGCGGCGGTGCCGGTGATCGTCAATGCCATCATCCAGAACTGCGGCCAGACCTGCTCGGCCGGCTCACGGGTTCTGGTGGCACGCGAGCGCCAGGACGAGCTCGCCGAGCGTCTGGGCGCCGCCTTCAAGGCACTCGTCACGGACACCCCGCAGGCCGATGCCGATCTCGGTCCGCTGATCAATGCGCGCCAGCGCGATCGGGTCAGCAGCTTCCTTGCCCAGGCCGAGCGCGATGGTCTGCCCGTGCTGGCCACCGGACGCCTGGCCGACGGCCTGCCAGCCAACGGCTATTACCAGCCGGCGGTGCTGCTCGGACGAGTGCCGATCGGGCACGCGGTGGCGCAGCAGGAGGTATTCGGCCCGGTGCTCGCGATGACGCCGTTCGAGCACGAAGACGACGCGATCGCACTCGCCAACGCCACCCCGTACGGCCTGGTTGCGGGCGTCTGGACGGCCGATGGCGCGCGTCAGATGCGCATGGCCCGTGCGGTGCGTACCGGCCAGGTGTTCATCAACAACTACGGCGCCGGCGGGGGTGTCGAACTGCCCTTCGGCGGCATGAAGCACTCCGGCTTCGGACGCGAGAAGGGATTCGAGGCACTGTACGGATTCACCACCTTGAAGACGATCGCGGTTCGCCATGACTGACGGTCGGCGAGCTCGGATCCGCGTCGGATGAGCGCACCGGCTCAACGAGCGGATGTCGCGCACGATGCGCGCCGCGGGCGGCCCTCGCCGATCGGGCTGCTTGCGCTTGGGCTGGGCACGTCCGTCGCCCCGCTGGACACGCTGGTCAATGTCGCGTTTCCGGCCTTGAGCGACGCGTTCGCCATCACGGTCAACGAGATCCAGTGGGTGATCATTCCGTTCGCGCTCGTGCAGACCGGACTCGCGATCTCGTTCGGCAAGCTGGGCGACCGTCTCGGTCATCGCCGCGTGTTCATGCTCGGCCTGGCCATCGCGGCGTTGGCGCTGGCCGGTTGCGCATCGGCCACGTCGTTCGCGATGCTGGTCGCGATGCGGGTCCTGCAAGGCATCGGCACCGGCCTGGTCATCGGGGTTGCACCCGCGCTGGTGAGCTGGCTGTATCCACCGACGCAACAGCGCAATGCAATGGCGATGTACACCGCATTGTTCGGCTTCGGCATGGCCGTCGGGCCGCTGGCGGGTGGCTGGCTGGTCGAGCACTTCGGCTGGGCCGGTGTCTTCTGGGTCCGGGTGCCGATTGCGCTGACGGCCCTCGTGCTCATGATCGCGGCCAGGACTATCGGCGACAGTCAAGAGGCTCGTAGCGCGCGCGGCGTACTGACCGGAAAGCCCTTCGACATCGCGGGCGCCCTGTTGTTGGGCGGGTGGTTGATGGGCATCGTCGCAGCTGCGAACTTCTGGCGCGCCGGCGGCCTCAACCATGCGCCGACCGTGATGGGGGCCATGGCCACGCTCTTCGCCCTCGTTCTGTTCATACGCGTCGAGCGCCGGGCCGCCGACCCGATTCTGCATGTCGACTGGCTTGCCCGGGCATCGTTTCGCGACTATCAGCTCGGGTCGGTGCTGATCAACCTGGCGGCGTTCGCGAACCTCTTGCTTCTGCCCTACCGGCTCGCGCAGTGGCCGGGTTTGAGCATCACGGGCGCCGGTGCCCTGCTGATGCTCTATCCGGCGGGCGCATTCGTCGCCGGTCGCCTGGTACCGCGCCTGGCGTCGGCGGCCAGCGCCAACGCGCTGATGACCACCGGCCTGGTGATCTGCGCGCTTGCCCTGGCGGGTATCGGCGCGCAGCCCTGGCTGCCCGGGCTAGGCGCCCTCGCCGTCCTGTTGTTCACCTGCGGGATCGGCCTGGGGCTCTACCAGATCGGCCACCTGGAGGGCACGATGGCCAGCGTCCCACCGCATGCGCGCGGCGTGGCCGGCAGTCTCGCCGGCGTGACCCGATTGTTCGGTCTCATGTTGGGCGCGATCGTGCTGCCGATCGTGCAAAGTGCTTTCGCACGTCTGTCGGCTACCGCGGACGCAATGGCCGCGACCTTCGCCGCCACAGGTTTGTCGCTGCTATTGCTGGCCGGCGTATTCGCACTGCGCAACCGGCCCGGAGGACGCTGACGCCGTGACTCAGCCCGCCAGTCTCGGCCCGCTCATCGGGGCTGGCAGAGACCCCGTGCGCCCGTCACGCGCGATGTCCTTGTACAGATCGGAGGCATCCTGCTGGCGCCCCAGTGCTTCGTACATCTCGGCCAGGGCCAGGCGGGTGAACGGCGACGGAGACTTCGCGTCGGCGGCGCGCAAGCATTCTTCGGCTTTGCCCCACAGACCTTCGGCAATGCACAACCGGCCCAGCGTCGCGAGAATCAATGCGTCGTCGTCATACTGGCGCTGCCAGCGCTCAGCGAGCCGCAGACGCTCGCGCGGGGGAATCGTATTCAACCGCGTGAACAATACCAGCGCCGGCGGCGACAGGCGCGTCTCGAGAATGCGCTCGATCACGCGCAGCGCTTTCATTTCCTCCCCGACGCGTGCGAACGCCTCTGCGGCGGCCTCGATCACCCCGGCCTGCGCGATACCGTCGCGGCCCGCCTCGACATAGAGCGCATCGACCTCCGCGGCCGAACCGGCCGCCTCGAACATCGCCTCCAAAGCCTGCGACCGCACTCTCCCAACGGCGTCCTCGTCCAGCCCGCGCTTGCGCTGCAGTTCACGCGCGACCGCGAGCGCCTCGCGCCACTGCTCCGCATCCTGCAGGGCACGAAGCTTCAGCCGCAGCAACGGGACCCCGCTCGCCAGAGCCGTCGGGGCACGAGCGAGGATCGCGAGCGCTTCGACCGGTCGTTGGTCGTCGAGCGCGGTTTCGGCCGCAAACATGATCCGCGCACGCTCCGCACCGGCGATACTCGTGGAGCGCTGCAGCCAGTGATTGCGACGCAGAGGGTCCCCGTTCATGTGCGCCGCCCGTGCCGCCATCAGCGTTGCGGGTCCGGCGGTCGATTCGTCTCGCAGGGCACGCTCGGCGAGCTTGTCCACCCTGACGAGATCACCCTCGTGCATCGACAGCACGAGTTCATGCAACGCTCCCTCGGCGTGACGGCGGCGGCGGCGGCCGAGCCAGGCGCCGAGAGACTCCGGGAAGGTAAGCAGGACAACCAGCGAACGCACTACGAAATAGCCGAGCACGAACGACGCCAGAATGCCGAGCGCGAGCTCGTTCGGGGCCAGCGTGTAGCTGCTCGGCGGCAACGAAATGGTGACGCTGCCTTCGTGGTAACGAATCAGCAGACCCAGGCCCGCCGCCAGGGCCAATACGATCAGCAGCTTGACGATCAAGCGCATAAACAGGCATCGAAGGCAACCAAACCGGCATTTTATCGCGCGCTCCGGCAGGCGCGGCGAACGGCCGGCGGCGGCGCCGATGCGCCGCCCTGCCCGTCACATCTGCGCAGCCAGCGCGACGGCACCGGCGAGCAGCGACTGCCCTGACTGCAACAAGCGCAAATCACGGAAGCCGGCCTCGCGCGCGCGATCGGCGACGTTCGGATGAACGGCCAGCGCAGGCCGGGCAGTCAATTGTGACCACAACGGCGACAACGGCTGCCAACCCACCATCGCCGAGATCGCCGCGCGACTGCTCAACAAGGTGGCGACATCCGCCCCATCGCCCAGACGCGTTGCGAGCGCGTCCACGACACCGGCATCCGGCAGCACAGGATGCGAACCATAGACGATCACCTCGGTCACCCGCTTGCCGTGCGCACGCAACGCGTCCAGCCAGTCGCGGCGCCCGCCCTCGCCCTTGACCACGAGCAAAGAGTGCACCGAATCGGTATCGATCAGCGGCATCAGCGAATCGGCATCATATGGCGGCCGAGGGGGCATGATCGGCTGCGTCCCGGGCCGCAGAACCGCATGCTCGTGCAGGGCTTCGGTCGTCCCTGCGCCGACCGCGCAGACCCGATCACCGTCCTGCCAGGCAGTGCCCAGCGCAGCCGCGGCAAAGGCCACGGCGGCCGGACTGACGAAGACGATCCGATCGTGGTCCGCAGGTGCGAGCCGAGCCAGAACGGACAATCCGTCGGCATGCGCGTACAAAGCCGAGAACGGCATGGCCAGGCAATCATGCCCGGCGGCCAGCAAGGCGTCTCGAATCGATTCGACCCGGCCCAGCGGTTGCGTCAGGACAAAGGCAGCCAACGCGCCGCACCCTGGGCGAGGAGTTCTTCGGCGGCGGCCAAGCCCATCCGTCGCGCATCGTCCAAGGCGGCGAGCCGATCGACGACGACGGCCTCCAGGACCTCGGAGCCATCCGGTGCGGCGACCCTGGCACGCAGCTCGTGCCGGCCACCATCGATGGCCTCGCAATACCCGGCCAGGGGAACCCGGCAGCTGCCCGCCAGGCGCCCCGCCATCGCGCGCTCGCAAGTGACGGCCAGCTCGGTGGGCGAATCGTTCAAGGGTGCGAGCCAGCCACGCAGCTCGTCACGGTCGTGACGGATCTCGATCGCGAGCGCGCCCTGCCCTACCGCCGGAAGGCATTCGGGGGGCGGCAAGATCTGGCGGATTCTGTCCGCGAAGCCGAGTCTTTTGAGCCCCGCGGCTGCCAGGATGATGGCGTCGTACTCACCATCGTCGAGCTTGCGCAGCCGGGTGTTGATGTTGCCACGCAAAGCGCGGACGTCGAGCGAAGGATATGCCGCGAGCAACTGCGCCGCG
Source organism: Burkholderiaceae bacterium (assembly GCA_041396685.1). Classification (GTDB taxonomy): domain Bacteria; phylum Pseudomonadota; class Gammaproteobacteria; order Burkholderiales; family Burkholderiaceae_E; genus JAUIAI01. The sequence goes on along the minus strand of JAWKYD010000006.1, from coordinate 113,008 downwards.
CGCCGCAGGCTGGAGGTGCCAAGGCGGGCCCCCTCGGGCAAGGCCGCCAATGACTCGTACACATTGGACACGAAAGCGTCGCGCGGATCCTCGCGCGCGAGGATCGCGCCGATGGCGAAGCCATCCGGCATCTGCATCGGTACGTCCTTCATCGAGTGCACCGCGAGGTCCGCCCGGCCGTCGGCCAAGGCTACCTCGAGTTCCTTGATGAACAAGCCCTTGCCACCGATCTCGGCCAACGGGCGATCGAGCACCCGATCGCCCTCGGTCGTCAGACCGAGTATCGTGATCGCGCAATCCGGGTAAAGCGCCTGCAGACGATCGCGAACGTGCTCGGCCTGCCACATCGCCAGCCGGCTTTCGCGCGAGGCGAGCACCAGGCGCCGGGGAGTGGCACTAGCTGACAAGGTTTTTCACGGACGACCACTGCCGGCGGCTGACCGGAAGGCGCTCGTCGACATCGCGCATCACGACCTGCCAGTAAGGATCGCCGGAATCGGCATCACCCGACGGAGTCACGCGTTCGAATCCGGCGATCGCAGGACGTGCGACGAGCGCGTTGCGATGGATGCGAACGAAGCGATCGCAGAACTCCTGCTCGAGCGAGGTAAGCGACTCCTCGATCAGAAACTCGCGCTCGGTCGTGCGGACCGTGATGTACTTGAGCTCGGCCTTCAGGTACACGATCTGCTCGAGCGGCACCAGGATGACGCGCCCGCGCTCGTGGACGGACAGGTGACGACGGCGCGTGCTGGTGGCCCGCGCCAGTTGATCGATCGCGTCGGCGTGCTCGGCGGGCACACGTGCCATCGCGCGCCGCAACGCCTCCAGCAGACGCTGTGAGCGAACGGGTTTGAGCAGGTAATCGACGGCCCTGACTTCAAAGGCCTCGACGGCGAACTCGTCGAACGCGGTGACGAAGATGATCAGCGGCATCGGCCGATCGCTCTCGCCGCTCTGCGCACGCGCCGATATGTGCCTGGCGAGCTCGATGCCGGTCATGTTCGGCATCTGGATGTCCAGCAACACGATGCGTGGCTGGTTCATCTCGATCTGCGACAAGGCCTCCGGCGCATTCGCGGCTTCGCCGACGATGCGGTGCGGAAACTCGGGAGACAGATCGGCCAGGAGCTCGCGCAGACGCGAGCGTGCGACCGGCTCGTCGTCAACGATCAGTATCGAAGTTGGATCGGACATTTCTTCGTCTTCTCTCTTGGCGGTAGGGGAAGGTGACGGTTGCGCGAAACTGGCCGTCATCGACGGCCGTGTTGAGTTGACCCTCGACATCGAAGGTCAGGCTCAGACGCTCGCGGATATTGGACAAAGCCATCTGGTTGCCGGGCCGCGTGGGCGGCGTATCCGACATTGGATTGACGATGTCGACTCGGACACGATCTCCGCTCTTGGCGATCGTGATGGTGATTCGGCCGCTTTCGGACCGCGGCTCGATACCGTGGTGGACGGCGTTCTCGACCAAGGGTTGCAGCAACAGCGAGGGCAGGAGCGCGTCGCCGGGCATGTCCTCGATCTCCCAGCTCACCGACAGGCGCTCCGCAAGCCGCAGTTTCTCGATCGAGAGGTACTCCTTGCACAGCAGGACTTCTTCGTCCAGCGGGACCAGTTCGCGACTGTCCTTCATGAAAACCCGGAACAGGTCGGCAAGATTCTCGAGCGTGCGCTCTGCCTGGCGTGCGTCGCTACGCATCAGGCCGAGAACGGTGTTCAGGCTGTTGAACAGGAAATGCGGTCGGATGCGGGCTTGCAGCGCCTGCAGCCGCCCCTCGGCCTGCGCCGGCTGCAGCGACAGGTTGCGCAGATAGAGCCACTCGATCAGCGCCACGGCGACCAATGCCGTCGTCACGGCACGCACGCCCAACCACCATGCCAGGCCTTGGGCCGGCTCGCCGACCTTCAGGATCTGTACGAGACCGAAGCCGGTAACCATGGTGGCAAGCACCGGTACGCCGAGCCCCACCGTCCATTGCACTTGGCGCGCCTGCCCGTTGACCCACTTGCGCAAGGGACACAACGCGGCCAGGCTGACCAGCGCGGCCGGCACGGTCATCAACACGATATCGGCGAAGGCACCGGCGGCGGACAGCAGGGACGGCGCGGTCACGAGCGCGGTCGCGGCACTGCCGACGCACAGGACGAACAGCACCCGTAGAATCGTGCCGAGGTTGCAGCAGTCGGGCAGCAATGGCAGTGCGGCGCCGTCGGATTGACGACGCGCACGGGCCTGCTCACTCTGTGAGCCCGAGGCCACAACCGCCTTGCCGGCAGGCTGGGTGACCATTGCCGTGGTCGCACCTTGCATCAGTGGTCGCTTCTTGTAGAGGCCGAATCGATTTCGGCCGATATGTGGCGAGAATAGCCATCGATATAATCCCGTGACTACAAATTCGCGCTCAACCTGTTGTCTTTTCTACACAAATTGGCCATGACAGACCAGCTCGCCAACAAAAGCGCCGGATGGTCCGGCCTGTTCTCCGAACCGATGGACGAACTGGTCAAGCGTTACACGGCGTCGGTGGACTTCGATCGACAGCTTGCGCTGGTCGATATTCAGGGCTCGCTCGCCCATGCACGCATGCTGGCTGCCGGCCGGATCATCACCGCCGACGACCTCGCCGACATCGAGCGTGGCCTGCAGCAGATCGGTCGTGAGATCGAGGCTGGTGCGTTTCACTGGTCGATCGATCTCGAAGACGTGCACCTGAACATCGAGGCACGTCTGACCGCGTTGGTGGGCGATGCTGGTAAGCGCCTGCACACGGGCCGCTCACGCAACGACCAGGTGGCCACCGACATCCGGCTCTGGTTGCGCGGCGTCATCGACGAATCGGTCGCACGGCTGGTGGATCTGCAGCGCGCGTTGGCGCGCTGCGCGCTCGATCATGCGGACACCATCATGCCGGGCTTCACGCATTTGCAGGTGGCGCAGCCCGTCACCTTCGGGCACCACCTGCTCGCCTATGTCGAGATGTTTGCCCGCGATGCCGAGCGCCTGCGCGATACGCGCAGCAGGGTCAACCGGCTGCCACTGGGCGCGGCAGCCCTGGCCGGCACCACCTTTCCGATCGACCGCGAGCGCGTCGCCCGCGAGCTTGGCTTCGAGGCCGTCGCCGGCAATTCACTCGATGCGGTCTCGGATCGGGACTTCGCGATCGAGTTCTGTGCCGCCGCGAGCCTCATCATGGTGCACGTCTCGCGGTTGTCGGAGGAGCTGGTTCTCTGGATGTCGCCGGCGGTGGGCTTCATCGACATGGCGGACCGGTTCTGCACCGGCTCGTCGATCATGCCGCAGAAGAAGAATCCCGACGTGCCGGAACTGGCACGCGGCAAGAGTGGCCGCGTCTTCGGATCGCTGGTCGGTCTGCTCACGCTGATGAAAGGTCAGCCACTGGCCTACAACAAGGACAACCAGGAGGACAAAGAGCCCCTGTTCGACACCGCGCGCACCATTTTGGACACCTTGCGTATCTTCGCCGATCTGATTCCCGGCATCCGCCCGCGCCCGGAGCGAATGCGCGCGGCGGCACGCCAGGGCTTCGCCACCGCCACCGACCTGGCCGATTACCTGGTGCGCAAGGGTCTGCCATTTCGCGAGGCGCACGAAGTCGTTGCGCGCGCGGTGCGGGCGGCCACCGAACAAGGCGTCGATCTCGCCGACCTGTCGCTGTCGGCATTACAGGCGTTCAGCGACCGCATCTCGGCGGACGTGTTCGGGGTTCTGACGCTCGAAGGCTCGGTGGCCGCGCGCGATCACGTTGGCGGAACCGCACCGTCGCGGGTCGTCGATGCCGCCCGCGCGGCCCTGGCCAGGCTCGGCGAACCCTGAAGATTGCGTTCGTTCGATCGAGCGACTCGCAAGGGGGATTCGGGAAAGGTGGCTTCCGCTACACTTGTAAGCACGCGTGCACGACCCGTTTCAATGCGTTCGCCGCGCGGCTGCCAACTAAAAATTTCAGTGGAGGATTTGCATGGAACGCCGTAAATTTTTGAAGTCTGCCGTCGCTACCGGTGCTGGCGCCGCTGCCGCCACGGTCGCCGCGCCTGCGATCAGCCAGGGCACCAAAGAGCTCGTGATCGTCTCTACCTGGGGCCGCGACTTCCCGGGCCTGGGAGTCAGCGCGCAACGGCTGGCAGCCCGCATCACCGAGTTGTCCGAGGGCCGTATCACGACCAAGTACTTCGCCGCGGGCGAACGCGTCGGTGCGTTCGACGTCTTCGACGAGGTCGCCTCCGGCAATGCGCAGGCCTACATCGCGGCCGACTATTACTGGAAGGGCAAGCATCCGGCCTTCGCGTTCTTCACGGCCGTTCCCTTTGGCATGACCACGATCGAATGGAATGCCTGGGTCAAGTTCATGGGCGGCCAGGCGCTGTGGGACGAACTTTCCGGCGAGTTCGGTCTCAAGGCCATTACCTGTGGCGCGACCGGCACCCAGATGGGCGGCTGGTTCAACAAGGAGATCGAATCCGCTGCCGACCTCAAGGGCCTGAAAATGCGTATTCCGGGCCTGGGCGGAGACGTGCTCGCCAAGCTCGGCGCTTCGCCGGTCTCGCTGCCGGGCGGCCAGATCTACGAGAACCTGGTATCCGGTGCCATCGACGCGACAGAGTGGGTAGGTCCCTACAACGACTACTTCCTCAAGTTCTACGAGGCGGCCAAGTACTACTACTACCCGGGCTTCCACGAGCCGGGCGGCGGTCTGTCCTTCGCGTTCAACACCAAATTCTGGAACTCGCTGTCGAAGTGGGAGCAGGCGCTGATTACCGCCGCGTCCATGGAAGAGCATGCCGCCCAGTACGAGGAGGCACAGGCACTGAACGGTCGCTATCTGGCCAAACTGATCAACGAGCACGGTGTGCAGTTGCGCCAGTTCAGCGACGACACCTACGACGCGTTCGGCGAGGCTTCGGCCGCGGTCTTCGAAGAGACCCGGGCGCACAGTCCGCTGGCAAAGAAGATCACCGACGCCTACATGTCAGCGATGAAGGAAGTCGCTGGCTGGCAGAAGATCGCCGAGATCGGATACTCGGCGCAGCGCAACCGGGTGCTCGGTATCTGATCTGCACCGCCGTTCGATGATGGCAACGGCCGGGACGTCCCGAGCGGACGTCCCGGCCTGTTTTCGGGATTGACGCAGCCATGGCTTCCCCCTCTTCACCGGTTTCGAGCGCCGTCACCGGCGGTGGTCGGCCGATCCGCTCGTTCGGCTGGATCGTGCTCGCGGCCCTGGCCGCCTTCCTGATCAACAACGCCCTGTCGCTGAGCCTCGGCTGGCCGGGGGCGGCCGCCCCCTGGAGTGGCCAGGCGAGCGACGTCTGGGGTTGGCTGCAGCTGGCGCTGTACCCGGCACTGGCGCTGCTTTTCGTCTGGTGGTTCGTGATGCGCCAGACCACGATCAGCTTGCGCGAGGACGCCGAGCGCATCGCCCGTTTCAACGCCTTCATCGTGCGTGCCGCTTTCTGGGCCGTGCTGTTGATCGGCCTGGCAGATGCCGCGATTTCGTTCGTGCGAGTCGAAGGCATGCTCGACGGATGGGTCGGCCACGAACTGGCGACCGACCTCGGACGCTCGGCCTTTCGCGGTCCCACGGTTCAGATTCCGTTGCTGGTGCTCGGCGTGCTGATCGCGCTGTTCACGCGCAGCCTGGGCTTTCACTGGCTTGCGTTGTTGATCGTTGCCGCCGAACTCATGATCGTGATCACCCGCTTCGTGTTCTCGTACGAGCAGGCCTTCATGGGTGATCTCGTACGCTTCTGGTATGCGGCGTTGTTTCTCTTCGCCAGCGCCTACACCCTGTACGAGGATGGCCACGTGCGGGTCGACGTGTTCTATGCCAACTTTTCGCCGGTACGGCGGGGCTTGGTGAATGCGTTCGGCTCTCTGTTGCTGGGGCTCATTTTCTGCTGGGTGATCTTGTGGGTGGGCATGGGTGCCAAGACCTCGATCATCAATGCGCCGATCATCAACTTCGAGGTGTCGCAGTCCGGCTTCGGTATGTACGTGAAGTATCTGATGGCCGGCTTCCTGGGTATTTTCGCGGTCACGATGATGATCCAGTTCGTAAGCTTTCTGTTCGAGGCCTGGGCCGATTATCGCGATGACCCCGGTCGCCGCGAACACGGCGCCGCGGGTACCGCCTGACTATCTTCCTGAGCCGCTTCTGGCGGCCCGTCGTCACGATTCCGAAACCGCCCCACCGATCGGAACGTCCCCCGAACGAAGCCTGAGCAACGCGCCGATACCGTCATGGAACTCTACTTTCTGGCCCTATTGATCCTTCTGATGGCGCTGGCGCTGGCTTCCGGCTTTCCGGTCGCCTTCGCACTGCCCGGCTCGGCCGTCCTGACGATACTCATCGCCGCCGGCGCGGGGGCGATCTTCGCCGGCGACGCAAGCGCTTATTTTCATCAGGGCGGGCCGTCCCAGTGGCTCAGCGCGGGGGTCACGAACCTGCGCGGGGTGTATTGGGAGGTCGAGCGTGACACCCTGATCGCGATTCCGCTGTTCATCTTCATGGGCATCATGCTGCAGCGCTCGAAGATCGCCGAGGACCTGCTGCTGACCATGGCCCAGCTGTTTGGGCCGGTGCCGGGCGGTCTGGGCATCTCCGTGGTGTTCGTTGGTGCGCTGCTGGCGGCCACCACCGGCATTCTGGGTGCCACCGTGGTCGCGATGGGCTTGATTTCGCTGCCGGCCATGCTGCGCAACGGCTATTCGAAGCCGCTGGCGACCGGCGCGATCGCGGCCTCGGGAACCCTCGGTCAGATCATCCCGCCGTCCATCGTGCTGATCATTCTGGCCGATCAGTTGGCCAGCGCGGTCGATCAGGCGGGCACGATGCGCCAGAACCTGTTCAAGGAAGCAACCGGTCAGTTCTCGATGCCGTCGGAGTTCAGCGTCACCTCGACCAGTGCCGGCGAGATGTTTCTCGGCGCACTGGTGCCGGGCCTGGTGCTGGTCGGTTTGTACATGTTGTTCATTCTGATCGTGGCCTTGATCCGACCGCGCATGGCGCCGTCGGTCCCGCGCGAGGGCGAATTCGATCTCGCTTTCCTGAAGAACGTTCTGATCACGCTCGTTCCGCCCCTGGCCCTGATCTTCCTGGTGCTGGGCTCCATCATCGCCGGTATCGCCACGGTCAATCAGGCGGGCGCGATCGGTGCGACGGGTGCCATGCTGATGGCCAGCTACCGCCTGACCGAAGGCCGAAAGCGCTCGATGTGGCCCGCCATCATGGCGCTGATCGGCCTGGCCGGCATTTCGTTTGCGCTGGCCAACTACGAGATGAACATCAAGAACATCTCGGATGCGAACCAACTCACCGGCATCCGCCTGGGTGTCGTCTCGGTCTCGATCCTGCTGGTGGCCGTGCTCTGGGCCACCTGGCGCACGCTGCGCATCGGCAACACCTTGCGCGATGTCATGATCGAGACCGCGAAGACCACCTCGCTGGTGTTCATCATCCTGCTCGGTGCCGCGATGCTGACCGCCGCGTTTCGCGCTTTCGGCGGTGAGGACGTGGTTCGCGAGTTCCTCATCACCCTGCCAGGCGGCTTCTGGAGCCAGTTCGTCATCGTGATGGCGGTGATCTTCTTTCTCGGCTTCTTCCTCGACTTCATCGAGATCGCGGTGGTGGTCGTACCCATCGTGTCGCCGATCCTGCTCGCGGATCCGGCGGCCAACATCACCGCCGTCTGGTTGGGCGTGATGATCGGCCTGAACATCCAGACCTCGTTCCTGACACCGCCGTTCGGGTTTGCCCTGTTCTACCTGCGGGGCGTCGCGCCGCCCGAGGTACGCACGGTGGACATGTACAAGGGCGTGGTGCCGTTCATCACCTTGCAGCTGATCGCCCTGGCCATCGTCGGCTACAACCCGCCGCTGGTGAACTATCTGCCAACCCGCGTTTCGCTGCTGTCGGACACGGCGCCGCCGCCGCGCAATCCCAAGTTGCAATACTGCCTCGAGCAGTTCGTTGCCGCCCGCTACGACGCCAACGGCGCCGAGATCGCGGCGGCGATCGACAAGGCCCGCAGCCTGGATCTCGAGGGTCTGCCGACCAAGCTGAGAACCACGTTGTCCAAGAGCTTCGACCAGGCGGCGGCCGCGCGCGGCCTGCTCGATGCGGCCTATGCCGCGGCCGCCGCGGTCGACGCCCAGTCCGACCAGTTCCGGCCGCTGCACGACGAAGTGCGCCAGATTCAGAAGGACATGGGGCGCGCGCAGGAGCGCATCAAGCGTGCCGAAACCGAACTGCGCCGCCTGCGCGGACCGGACGCGGACAAGCGACGCGAGCGACTGGAGCAGATCGTCGCGACGAGCAAGGCCGAAGTCGATGCGCTGAAGGCGCTGATTCCTGAGCGTTGGGCCGGTGCGAGCAAGGCATTCAACGAACTGACCAAGGCGGAGCGCGATGCGCGCCGCAACTACCAGCGCGCCAGCGACGCCGGCTACGAGCCGGTGCAGCAGGTGCTCGCCGTCCTGCGCAGCACACCACGCCTCGCTCCCCTGGACACCCGCATCAGCGGTCTCGTCGATACGATCCGCGACCAGTCACCGGATGCCGCTGCCGATGCGATCGAGGCCGTGCGCAGCGAGCTGAACGACGTCGAGGGCGCCGACGACATCCGCTCGGAACTCTCGAAGGCGCGCAGAGCGCTCAAAGGGCGCACCGTCAACCGCGATGCGGCCGTCGAGGCGGTCAACAAGGCTCTCGCACTGCATGCCGAGCAGATGGCGTGGCGCAACGATGCCGGCGCAAGGTTGTTGCCGGCCCTCGAGAACTACGAGGCATCGATACGCGACACCGTGGGCGCACGCATGCAGCCGAAGCTGACCCGCCAACAGGCGTTGTCGATCGCGCAATGCAGCGCCGGCCATCGCGATGTCTCGCTGAGCTTCTGACGGCGGAGCGGACCCGGGGGCCACCTCGAGCGCCCGCTTGGCGCGCTGTCTGGCAAAGAGGGGGGCGTACGCCCCCCTCTTCGTTTACCGCACGACGGTCGCGATCAACGCTTGCGTGGTGGCGGCAGATCCGTGCAAACCCCCTCGAACAACTCGGCCGCCATACCGATGCTCTCGCCCAAGGTGGGGTGAGGATGAATCGTCTTGCCGATGTCGACGGGATCGGCTCCCATCTCGATGGCCAGGCAGATCTCACCGATCATGTCACCGGCGCTGGTGCCGACGATGCCGCCGCCGACGATGCGATGCGTCTGCTCGTCGAAGATCAGCTTGGTGAAGCCTTCGTCGCGGCCGTTGGCGATGGCGCGGCCGGAAGCCGCCCACGGAAAGACCGCCTTGCCGATCTTCATGTCGCGCGCCTTGGCCTCGGCTTCGGTGATACCGACCCAGGCGATCTCCGGATCGGTGTAGGCAACCGACGGAATGACCTTGGCATCGAAATGCGACTTCTGCCCGGCCGCGGCCTCCGCTGCCACGTGGGCCTCGTGCACGGCCTTGTGCGCGAGCATCGGCTGGCCGACGATGTCGCCGATAGCGAAGATGTGCGACTGATTGGTGCGCATCTGGGTATCGACGGGAATGAAGCCACGCTGGTCTACGTCGACTCCGGCGCGATCGGCACCGATACGCTTGCCGTTCGGGCTGCGCCCCACCGCACAGAGCACGAGATCGTAGGTCTGCGGCTCGGGAGCACCCTTGCCCTCGAACGACACGCGGATGCCGGCATCGGTCGCCTCGGCGGCCACGGTCTTGACGCCGAGCATCAGATTGTCGAATCGATGGGCGTTATGCTTCTGCCAGACCTTGACCAGGTCGCGATCGGCTCCGGGCATCAAGTGCTCGAGCATCTCGACCACGTCGAGCCGCGCGCCCAGGGACGAATACACGGTGCCCATTTCCAACCCGATGATGCCGCCGCCGATCACGAGCATACGCTTGGGCCGATCGCTCAGACGCAGCGCACCGGTGGAATCGACGATGCGAGGATCGTCGGGCAGGAACGGCAGGCGCACCGCCTGCGAGCCGGCCGCGATGATCGCCTGCTCGAACCGCACCACCCGGGTCTCGCCGGTCGTGGCGCTGCCCTCGCCGCTCGTGAGCGCGATCTCGACATGATGCGGATCGAGGAAGGTGGCGACGCCACGCTGAATGCGCACCTTGCGCGCCTTGGCCATGGCGGCCAGACCCCCGGTCAGTTTGCCGACGACCTTGTCCTTGTGTGCGCGCAAGCCATCGAGATCGATCTCCGGTTCGCCAAAGCGGATGCCGTGCGCCGCCATGGCACGCGCCTCGTCCATGATCGCCGCGGTATGCAGCAAGGCCTTCGAGGGGATGCAACCGACGTTCAGGCACACGCCGCCAAGCGTCGCGTAGCGCTCGACCAACAGGGTGTCCATGCCGAGGTCTGCGGCGCGAAACGCCGCCGAATAACCGCCGGGCCCGGCACCGATGACGAGCATCTGCACCTGCTCGTCTGCCTGTCGGTCGGCGCCCCCCTGGCCCGCGCCGGGTTTGGCGGCCTGGCTCGTCGGCGCAGACGTAGCGGTGTTCACCGAGGTGTTCGACGATGATGCGGCTGACGGCGATCCCGCCGTCGCACGCGAGGCGGCTGGCGCAGCGGGCGCTCCGGATGAGGACGACGGCGTCGGCGATGGCGCAGCGGCATCCGCGGGCTGCGCGGAACCGGCACGCACACGGACCAGCAGCGAGCCCTCCGAGACCTTGTCGCCGACCGCGACCGCCAGTTCGGTGACCTCGCCCGCGACCGGCGACGGTATCTCCATCGACGCCTTGTCGCTCTCGACCGTCACGAGGCTCTGCTCCACGGCGATGGTGTCGCCGACGGCGACCAGCAATTCGATGACCTCGACCTCGGCGAAGTCGCCAATGTCCGGGACCTTGACTTCGGTGGTTTGACTCATTCCGGCCTGCGTTGGTTCGGGTGAATGGGCTGGGCGAAAAGGCCGATCAGAGCATCACGCGCCGGAAATCGGCGAGCACCTGTCCGAGATAGGCATTGAAGCGCGCCGCGGCCGCGCCGTCGATGACACGGTGATCCCATGACAGCGACATCGGCAGGATGAGCCTGGGCTCGAAGCTCTGGCCGTTCCATACCGGGCGCATCTCCGAGCGGCACACGCCGAGAATGGCCACCTCGGGGGCGTTGATGATGGGCGTGAAATAGGTGCCGCCGATGCCACCGAGACTGGAGATCGAGAAGGTTCCGCCTTGCATCTCCGAGGGGGTCAGCTTGCCATCGCGCGCCTTGGCCGCCAGTTCGGCCATCTCCTTCGCAATCGCGAGCACGCCCTTCTGATCGGCGTCGCGAATCACCGGCACGACCAGGCCGTTGGGCGTATCGGCCGCCACGCCGATGTGGAAGTATCGCTTCAGAACCAGGGATTCGCCGTCTAGCGAGGCATTGAACTCGGGGAACTTCTTCAGCGCCGCGACGCAGGCCTTGACCAGGAACGCCAGCATGGTGACCTTGATGCCGGCTCGCTCGTTTTCCTTGTTCAGCTGCTTTCGGAATGCCTCGAGCTCGGTGACGTCGGCATCGTCGTGATTGGTGACATGCGGAATCATCACCCAGTTGCGATGCAGATTGGCGGCCGAGATCTTCTTGATGCGCGACAACGGCTTGCTGTCGATCGGCCCGAACTTCGCGAAATCGACCTTCGGCCAGGGGATCAGGCCGAGCCCCGCGCCGTCGGCGGCAGCGGCCGCCGGGGCCCGTGCGGCCGTGGCGCCGCCAGCCAGCGAGCGCTTGACATAGGCGACCACGTCGTCGCGCAGGATTCGTTGCTTCGGACCGCTGCCATCGACGCGTTGCAGATCGACGCCGAGTTCGCGCGCGAAGGCCCGCACCGACGGCGAGGCGTGCGGCTTGACCACCCGGTCGACGTCGCCCGGGCGATGGGGCACCGGTGCGGCCCGATCGCGCCCCGCCGAGGCGCCGGCGGCATCCGACGTCTGCGTCCGGGGCGGTGGCGCCGAGCCCGATGGTTCGGACGATGGTGCGCCCGCCGGTGGTGCAGCCGCAGGCTCCGGCGCCTGCGGCGCCTGCGCGTCCGATGACAGTTCCAGGATCGCGCTGCCCTTGCTGACCTTGTCGCCCACGTTCACGCGCAGCGCGCGGACCACGCCGGCGACCGGCGACGGAATCTCCATCGACGCCTTGTCGCTCTCGACCGTGATCAGACTCTGCTCGGCCGCGACGGTGTCGCCCGGTGCGACCAGGATCTCGATCACCTCGACATCCGCAAAGTCGCCAATGTCCGGTACGGACACGACCTGCGTTTGCCCGCCACCCGCCTGGTCGGTCCCGGCGGCTTTCGGCGCCGTGGCCGCCGGCGTTGCGGCCGCGGCCGACGAAGGCGCAGCGGCCGGAGGTGGCACCGGGGCGGCCCGCGGTGCCGCTTCATCGGCCGGCCCGGGGGCGGGCTCGCCAGCCGGCGCCGGCGACGAGGTCGCGTCCTCCGAGGCCAGCATCAGGATCACCGACCCTTCGGACACCTTGTCACCGACCTTCACCTTCACGGCCTGAACCACGCCCGCAGCCGGCGATGGGATCTCCATCGACGCCTTGTCGCTCTCGACCGTGATCAGACTCTGCTCGGCCGAAATCGCGTCCCCGGAAGCGACCAGGACTTCGATGACCTCGACGTCGGAGAAGTCGCCGATGTCCGGCACCTTCACTTCGATGGAATTGCTCATGCTCGAATGTCCTCGGCGGCCGGTCAGGCGGTATGCGGATTGGCTTTGCTGGCGTCGATGCCGTAGCGTTTGATGGCCTCGGCAACCACGCTGCGCTGAATCACACCATCATCGGCCAGGCCCTTGAGGGCCGCCACCGCGACGAAGCGTCGATCGACCTCGAAGTGCTCGCGCAGTTTGCTGCGGAAATCCGACCGTCCGAAGCCGTCCGTGCCCAACACCTTGTACGAGCGGCCCGCGGGAACGTAGGGGCGGATCTGATCCGCAAACAGCTTCATGTAGTCGGTGGCGGCGATGATCGGACCCTCGGTATTGCCGAGCATTCGGGAGACATAGGGCTGGCGGGCCTCGGCAAGCGGATCGAGCAGGCCCTCGCGCTCGCAATCGAGACCGTCGCGTCGCAACTCGGTGAAGCTGGTGACACTCCAGATGTCGCTGGCGACCTGCCAGTCGTTGGCGAGCAACTCGGCGCCGGCGATGACCTCGCGCAGGATCGTGCCCGAGCCCAACAACTGCACCCGGTGCTTACCCTTGCCCACCGACCGCAGACGATACATGCCGCGAACGATGCCTTCCTCGTCGCCCGTGCTCAGGCCCGGCTGCGGGTAGTTCTCGTTCATCAGGGTCAGGTAATAGAAGACGTTCTCCTGATCCTCGACCATGCGCTTGAGGCCGTGCTGGATGATCACCGCGACCTCGTGCGCGAACGTGGGGTCGTAGGACACGCAGTTCGGGATCGTCGAGGACAGGATGTGACTGTGACCGTCCTCGTGCTGCAGGCCTTCGCCGTTGAGCGTGGTGCGCCCGGCGGTGCCCCCGAGCAGGAAACCGCGCGCCTGCATGTCGCCGGCCGCCCAGGCCAGATCACCGATCCGCTGAAACCCGAACATCGAGTAATAGATGTAGAACGGCACCATGATGCGGTTGTTGGTCGAGTACGAGGTCGCGGCGGCGATCCAGCTACTGAACGCGCCGGCCTCGTTGATGCCCTCCTCGAGGATCTGACCCTTGGCGTCCTCGCGGTAGTACATGACCTGATCGCGATCGACGGGCTCGTACTTCTGGCCGTCGGGCGCATAGATGCCGAGCTGCCTGAACATGCCCTCCATGCCGAAAGTGCGCGCCTCGTCGGGGACGATCGGCACGATTCGCGGCCCGAGCTGCTTGTCACGCGTGAGCGCGGTCAGGGTACGCACGAAGGCCTGCGTGGTGGAAATCTCGCGTCCCTCGGCGGTGGGCTCGAGCACGGCCTTGAACACCTCCAACGCCGGCACGGAGAACTGCTCGTCCGCACGCATCCGGCGTTGCGGCAGTGAACCACCGAGAGCCTTCCGACGGCCGAGCATGTACTGCATCTCGGGCGTGTCTTCGGACGGCCGGAAGAACGGCAGCTTCTCGAGTTGATCGTCGGCAATCGGGATTGCGAAACGATCTCGAAACTCGCGGATCGAGTCGACGTCGAGCTTCTTGAGCTGATGGGTGGGGTTCTTGGCCTCGCCGGCGTGACCGAGCCCATAGCCTTTGACGGTCTTGGCAAGGATCACCGTGGGCTGGCCCTTGTGATTGACCGCGCTATGGAAGGCCGCGTAGACCTTGTGCGGATCGTGGCCACCACGGTTCAACCGCCAGATGTCTTCGTCGGTCATGCGCGAGACCATCTCGAGCAGCGCCGGATGCTTGCCGAAAAAGTGCCGGCGCACGAAACCGCCATCGTTCGCCTTGTAGGCCTGGTACTCGCCATCGACCGTCTCGGTCATCACGCGCTGCAGGATGCCGTCCTTGTCGCGAGCCAGCAGCGGGTCCCAGTACGAGCCCCAGATCAGCTTGATGACGTTCCAGCCCGACCCGCGGAAGTCGCCTTCGAGCTCCTGGATGATCTTGCCGTTGCCGCGCACCGGACCATCGAGACGCTGCAGATTGCAGTTGATGACGAAGATCAGGTTGTCGAGCTTTTCACGCGCGGCGAGACTGATGGCGCCCAGCGATTCGGGCTCGTCCATCTCGCCGTCGCCGCAGAAGACCCAGACCTTGCGGTTGCTGGTGTCGGCAATGCCACGTGCGTGCAGATACTTGAGAAAGCGCGCCTGGTAGATGGCCATCAACGGACCCAGGCCCATGGACACCGTCGGAAACTGCCAGAAGTCGGGCATCAGCTTGGGGTGCGGGTAGCTGGACAGACCCTTGCCGTCGACTTCCTGGCGGAAATTGGCCAACCGCTCCTCGCTCAGCCGGCCTTCCAGGAAGGCCCGGCCGTAGATGCCGGGGGCCGAGTGCCCCTGGAAATAGACCAGATCGCCACCGTGACCCTCGTGCGGGGCATGCCAGAAGTGGTTCATGCCGGCACCGATCATGGTGGCCACCGACGCAAACGAGGCGATGTGGCCGCCGAGATCGCCACCGTCGGGCGGGTTGTGCTTGTTGGCACGCACGACCATGGCCATCGCGTTCCAGCGAATGTAGGAACGGATGCGCTCCTCGTATTCGGCATTGCCCGGACTGGACACTTCGAGCTGGGTTGGGATGGTGTTCAGGTATGCCGTGTTGGCCGAGAACGGGATGAAGGCGCCACTGCGGCGCGCGCGTTCGACCATGGTCTCGAGTAGGTAGTGCGCCCGCTCGGGCCCCTCGCGATCGATGACGCCCTCGAGTGCATCGAGCCACTCCTGGGTCTCGCCGGGATCGACATCACCGGGAGCGTTGGCAGCGGGGAGATTCTTGGGCACGGCCGACATGCGATGTCTCCTAGATGAGTTTCGACGATTCTATGGGTGCGAGTGCCCTAGGGCAACAAAAATTTCATTTTCTGATATTGTTTTTCTTATTATGGAATTTCATTGAACCGGCAGCATCGCTGCAGCCATGACCGAGGACACCGACCGCGCGGAACCGCAAGAGCGTCTGCGCTCGTGCGTCGACCGCGCTGATGCCCAAGAGACTCGCACGCGGTGGATTACGCGTCTGCTGGAACAACGCTCGAAAATTGCGCTATACTGCGCGGCTTGGCGATGCGGCCGTAGCTCAGTTGGATAGAGTACCTGGCTACGAACCAGGGGGTCGTGGGTTCGAATCCTGCCGGCCGCGCCAAAAACCTGCACAGGCCACCCTCGCGGTGGCCTTTGTTTTTTCGTCATGCGCCTGCGGTCGGAGCGTGCCGATGGCGGTTTGCCGCCATCGTACGCCGGGACGAGACGGTCTCCGACGCGGCACCGAATCGTCGAGACGACACCATGCACGAGGATTTCCGGGTTCTGCCCATCGGCTGGGTACGCAGCACGCGTGTCAGCCCCCTCGATGACGACTGGGACGCAGTCGAATCACATGTCGAACTCGACGCCGAGCGCTTCGATCCCAGCGCTCTGCTGGGCCTGGACTCGTTCTCGCACGTCGAGGTGGTGTTCCTGTTCGACCAGGTTGCCGAGCACGATACCGAATCCGGCGCGCGCCATCCGCGTGGCCGCACCGATTGGCCACTCGTTGGCATCTTCGCGCAACGGGGCAAGAACCGCCCCAACCGACTCGGCGTCACGGTCTGCCGTCTGCTTCGCGTACGCGGGTTGACCTTGAACGTCGCCGGGCTCGACGCGATCGACGGCACGCCCGTACTCGACATCAAACCGGTGATGTCGGGCTTCGAGCGCCGGGGCGAGCTGCGCGAGCCGGCCTGGGCGCGCGAGCTCATGGCGAGCTACTGGAGTTCCTGACCGCTTGCGGCCGGCCGGCCCGATCGCCATGGCGACGGGGTTCCGGATGCACGGGCGCTCACGACACTTCGTGCCGCAGCCGCCGCAGCAGCGGTGGTAGAAGCAACATGGCGGCCGCCAATGCCCAGAGCCCGATGGAGATCGGGCTCGCCCACAAGATGCCGAACTCCCCGTTCGAAATCGACAGCGCACGGCGCAGGTTCTGCTCGAGCATCTCGCCCAGCACGAAGCCCAGTATCAGCGCCGACATCGGAAATTCCAGCTTGCGCAGCGCGTAGCCGAACACACCCATGCCGACAGAAAGCATCAGATCAAAGGTGGTTGCATGGACCGCATACACACCCACCGCACTGATGGCCGCAATTCCCGGCACCAGCACCCAATTGGGCGTGGCGAGCATTCGCGAGAACACACCCACCAGGGGAATGTTGAGTACCAGCAGAACGGCATTGGCGATGAACAACGAAGCGATCAGGCCCCAGACGATGGTCGGCTGCTGTTCGAACAGCATCGGGCCGGGTGTGATGTTGTAGAGCGAGAGCGCGCCGATCATCACCGCCGTCGTACCCGAGCCCGGCACGCCGAGCGTCAGCATCGGAATGAAGGAACCGCAGGCCGAGGCATTGTTGGCGGCTTCGGGCGCGGCGACGCCGCGGATCTCGCCCGCGCCGAAACCGCGCTGTGGATGCAGGCGACGGGTGGTCATGTAGGCGATCGCGCTCGCGATGGTGGCGCCTGCGCCGGGCAGCACGCCGACCACGAAGCCGATCACGGCCGAGCGCAGCGTCGTGCCGAGCGTGGCCGCGAACTCGCCGGCATTGAACATGAAACGGCCCGCCTGCTTGACCAGCGCCTGCCCCTGCTGCGTGTGTTCGAGCATCAGCAGAATCTCGCTGACCGAGAAGAAACCGATCACCACCACGATGAACTGGATTCCATCGGCGAGGTGAACATCGTCGAAGGTGAAGCGATAGACGCCGCTGTTGGCATCGACCCCGACCGTGGCCAGGGACAAGCCGATCATGCAGGCGAGCAGCGTCTTCAGGGGCCGGTCTCCGACCATGCCGGCCAAGCAGGCGACCGCGAACACCATCAGGGCGAAATATTCGGCCGGCCCGAATGACAACGCCCACTGGGCCAGCCAGGGGGCGAACAACACGATCCCCACCGTGGCCACGATGGAACCCACGAACGAACTCCAGGCCGAAATCGACAAGGCCACCCCGGCCAGCCCCTGGCGGGCCATCGGATTGCCATCGAGCGCCGTCATGATCGCGCCGGCGTCGCCCGGAACGTTGAGCAGGATCGACGAGATCCGGCCGCCGTACTCGCAACCCATATACACAGACGCCAGCAGGATCAGCGCGGTCTCTGGCGGCAACTTGAGCGCGAAGGCGAGCGGCAGCAGGATCGCCACGCCATTGATGGGCCCCAGGCCCGGCAGCATGCCGACCGTGGTGCCAATGAAGGCTCCCAGCATCGCGACCAGCAGATTTGCCGGCGCCGCGGCGACCGAGAAGCCTTCGATCAGATGCGTAAGCGTGTCCAAGCTAGGCTCCTGAAAGCCCCGGTCGGTGAACCGCCGGCGTCATGAGTCTGAAATTCGCGGTCGATAACGGCTCGTGGCTGGCGCATGCCGGCAAGACGCAAACCGCAGCGATACCGGGAGCTTCGCAAGGATTCGCAACGCCGTCGGCGCGCGCCAGGCGCGTGCTCGTTCAACGAATCTCGACCTCACGCTAGCGGAACACCCGGCCCAAAGGCAGCACGACGTCGAGCAGACGATCGAAGAACAAATACAGACCGACGCCCATCGCGACACCCGCGAGCAGGCAGCCAGCCCACCGGCCGCCGAAAAGACGGCCCACGGCCACGGTCATCAGTGCCGTCGCCAGTGGGAAACCGAGCCACTGGAAAACCCAGGCATAGACGAACAACGCCACGATCAGCAGTCCGACCCGCGCAAGCACGGGCGTTGCCGGCAGGCGGGCCGCCGGATCGGGGCGCAACAACATGACCAGGCTGGCGAGCGCCATCATGGTGGCCAAGGCAAGTGGCCAAGCCTTGGGACCGACCGGCTCGTAGGCGAACGCGACCTCGAAGCCGTTGGCCATCCAGGCCATGGCGAGCGAGAACAGCAGCCAGAGCACGGCGAACGCTCTCTCGGCCGTCATGTCGTCCGCGTCCGAGAGCACCCTGACCCGGCCACGCGGCTCGTACGCATCGCAATCGTCAGACCTGGCGGAACGACGCGACCGGTGCCCGCCCCAGCAGACGAACGACGCACTGCGAGCCTCACTTGGTCAGCCCGAACTCGCCGGCCAGTCGCTGGAACGACGAGACACGCTCCTTGACGAAGGCATCGAGCGCCGCGCCGGTCTTGTTGAACGGGAACAGTCCGCGCTCGGCGCGCAACTTGGCGAACTCCGGCGTGGCCATCATCTTGTCGAAGGTCTGGACCCACCACTGGAAATCGCCATCGGCCACCTTCGGACCCATGTAGAAACCACGAATGATGGGCCAGGAGATGTCGAAGCCCTGCTCTTTGGCGGTGGGCAGATTGGCGGCCGGACCATCGAGACGCTCGTCGGCGAGCACGGCCAGCACTCGGATCTTGCCCGCCGCGAGGTGCGGCACGATCTCCGCGACATCGCCGGTATAGGCCTGGATATGGCCACCGAGCAACGCGGTCAGGGTTTCACCTCCACCCTCGAACGCGACGTAGCGCATGCGCTTGTAGTCGACCTCCGCCTGGCGGGCGATCAACGCCGCTTTCATCCAGTCCTGGCTGCCGATGGTGCCTCCGGCACCGAAAACGACGGCGGTGGGATCCTTCTTGAGCGCCGCCATCATCTCGCCCAGTGACTTGTAGGGCGAGTCGGCGCGCACCGCGATCATGCCGAAATCGGCGCCGATCGCGGCCAGCCAGCGAACCTCGTCGACGCCGTACTTGCCGAACTTCTTCTGCGCGAGATTGAGCAGAGAGCCGCCGGAGAAGGCAACGATGGTGCCGGATTCATCGGGACGCTGCGCGACGATGGCGTTATAGGCGACCGCGCCGATGCCGCCGGGCATGTAGGACACGCGCAGCGGGTCGGACAGGTAGCCGCCCTGCTGCAGAGCCGACTGCGCGAGCTTGCAGGTCAGGTCGAAGCCGCCGCCGGGTTTGGCGGGGGCGATGCACTCGGGTTTCGCCGGTGCCTGCGCGAACGCCGATTGGCCAAGGCACAACGCGGTGACGAGAACGCCGGCCAGGCGCATGAAAGTGGCGGTCATATCGGAAGGTCTCCTCGGATCAGGGGGCGCATCTGCGGGCAATGCCACGCCGCCGGTGAAGGTGGCGGAACCGGCGCGACGGCAGGCCGCTGCACAGGCTGCCTGGCAGCGCCGACCGGCGAATCGGACGATTCTTGATTCTGAGTCGGATTCTAGCCCGGTTACTGCCCGCTACATCGCCAGATGCTGGCGCCCGCCCAAAACGCTGACGATGGTCTTGTCCGGTGTGAGCCGTTCGCCGGTCGAGCCTTTCTCCGGATAGTCGAGCAGGTTCAGCACATAACGCATGGCCTCGAAGCGGGCCTGGTTCACATCATCGCCCTTGATCACGACCCACGGCGCGACCTCGCTCGCCGTGGCAGCGAACATTGCTTCCTTATAGCGGGTGAATTCGTTCCAACGCGCCTGAGCCTGCGCATCGACCGTGCTCAGCTTCCAGTGCTTGAGCGGATTGCGCTCGCGTTCGACCAGACGTCGCTGCTGCTCCTCGACGCTGATCGAGAACCAGAATTTGACGATCGTGAGGCCGTCCTCGCAGAGCATGCCCTCCAGCGAGATGACCTGGCGCAGGAAGGTCTCGTACTGGTCTGGAGAGCAAAAACCCATCACCGGCTCGACCACCGCCCGGTTGTACCAACTGCGGTCGAAGAAGACGATTTCGCCGGGATCGGGAAGCTCGCGCAGGTAGCGCTGAAAGTACCACTGCCCGGCCTCGATCTCGGACGGTTTCGAGAGCGCGACGATCCGATAGTGGCGCGGATTCATGTAGCGCACGAAGCGCATGATCGCACCACCCTTGCCCGCCGTGTCGCGCCCTTCGAAGATCAGCAGCAAGCGGCGACGCTGGTCGGTGATCGCGCGCTGCAGGGCGATCATCTCGGTCTGCAAGGCAATGTAGACCGGGTCGGCTTCGAGAGCGTAGAGATGCATGGCGTAGGCGGGTGTCAAGCCGGGCTCACCACCGAAAGGGCCGCCGGCACTCGTCAGGCCGCATCGGGCGCAGCACGCACTCCCGGCTTGCGCAGTACGAGAAGGACGACGACCAGGCCAGGCACGGCGAAGGGCCAGTAGGCGCTCATCATCGCCAGCCCGGCCGCGAAAAGCAACCACCGTTGCGCGGGCGTGAGCGGCGCTCGCCCCCAGCCTTCGGCAGCCATGACCAACGCGGCCAAGCCGGGTGCGATCGTCGCCAGGCTCCAGACGATCTCGAGCACGCCCCCCTGCAAGAGCAGACCCGGCGCATGCACGAAGGCGAACGGCACCAGGAACGCCGGCAGCGCCAATCGCACGGCGGCCACGGCGATCGCCAGCGGGCTGGCATCGGCAAGCGCGCTGGCCGCATAGGCCGCCACTGCGACCGGCGGCGTCAGCGCCGACATGACCGCGAAATAGAGCAGGAACAGGTGCGCGGCCATGACGTCGTACCCGAGCGACTTGAGCGCCGGGCCGATGAGCACGGCGGCGAGGATGT
The DNA here is from genome assembly GCA_041396685.1 of Burkholderiaceae bacterium. Classification (GTDB taxonomy): domain Bacteria; phylum Pseudomonadota; class Gammaproteobacteria; order Burkholderiales; family Burkholderiaceae_E; genus JAUIAI01. The sequence continues at coordinate 91,863 of JAWKYD010000006.1, read as the reverse complement.
AGGCGCTGGGCGTCGGCATGCCCATGCCCAGCACGATCGTCATGGCGGCGGCGAGAACCAGCGACCAGACCGGATCGGTTTCCGCGATCATGAAGATCAGGCCACCGAGCTTGCTGGCGAGACCGGTCATGGTGATGCCGCCGATCACCAGGCCGGCGGCGGCACACGCCCCGGTCACCGCGACCATACGCAGACTGGTTTCCGAAAGGATGTCGAAGGCGGCGCGCGGGCCGATCCGCCGACCCGGCCGGAACCAGGAAACCACGAGCACCGCCAACAGTGCGTACAACGCCGCATAGGTGGGCGTGTAGCCGTCGAGCAAGGCCCAGGTGATCGCGATCAATGGAATGACGAACACACCACCAGACTTCAATACCGCGCCGATTCGCGGCATATGCTCGGCATCGAGCGCCGCCAGCCGCGAACGCTGGGCTCGCAACTGAACGGCCAGATACACCGCGCCGTAGTAGAGCAAGGCCGGCACCACCGCCGCGATCGCGATCTCGACGTAGGCGATGCCGGTGTACTCGGCCATGATGAATGCCGCCGCACCCATGACCGGCGGCAGCAGGCTGCCTCCGGTCGAGGCGGCCACCTCGACGGCGGCGGCGAAAACCGCCGGATAGCCGAGCCGCTTCATGAGCGGAATGGTGACCGCCCCCGTGGTGACGACGTCGGAGGTCGGACTGCCGGAGATGGTGCCGTACAGGCCCGACGAGACGACCGCGATCTTGGCAGGGCCACCCACGGAACGACCACTGATCGCCGAAGCGAGATCGAAGAAGAAGTCCGCGCCGCCGCTGCGCGCCAACGCGGTCCCGAACAGCACGAACAGGAAGGCGTAGGTCGCGGCAACACGCAGCGGCACGCCGAACAGGCCGTCTGTCGTGAAGACCATGATGTCGAGGAAATGCTCGCGCCCGATCTCGCCGTGCGCCAAGGGGCCGCCGAGCAGATCGCCGTACAGGTTGTAGAGCACGAACAAGAGCACGATCACGGTCAGGCCGAGCCCAACCGCGCGGCGCGTCGCCTCGATGGCCAGCACGATCACGACGAGCGCCGCGATCTGGTCGGCCGCCGATAAGGGGTCGAGCAGCGTGATCCGCTGCGAGATGGCGTCGGCATGCGCGATGAACCATGCACCGGCCACCGCTGACACGGCGGACAGGATCCAGTCGTACCAGGGCACGCGCCCGACGTCGGCATTCGGGCCCGGCGCCAGGGTCAGGAAGCCCAGCACCAGCATCAGCGTGAGGAAGATGATGGTCAGCGACAGCGCATCGGAGCGCGAGAAGGCCGCCGCCCAGATCACCCAGCCCGCCGTCAGCGCGGCGATCACGCGCGTCGCGCTGCCGACCCAGCCGACCGGGCGGCGTCGCGCGCCGCTATCGAATGCAACCGAAACCCAGGACATCAGAGCACCATCGTCACCGGGCGGCACGCGAAAAACAGCATGGCAGACCGACGATCGGCGGCGAAGACGGTACGCCGGCGACGTCGGCGCCCCGCGCCCGAATCATTAGCGCAGGCCCGCTGCGGCGTAGGCCGCCTGTGCCGCCGGGTGATAGTCGACCGCCGTGCCCGAAGCCATCAGCTTGGCATCGAGTGGCGCCATGGCTTTGTGGACGCCCGCAACCTTGGCGGCATGTTCGATCAGCGCACGGGTGAGATCACCGACCATCTTGTCGTCGGCCTCGGCATTCACGAACAGCTGCGCGGCGAGCGTCACGGTGCGCGTATCCTTCGGCGCCCACTCGTAGGAACCGCCGGGAATCGTGAACGGCGCGATCTTCCACTGACCGGCAACCTTGCCCGCGGTGGTTTCGGTGATCGGCAGCAAGGTCAGGTCGATCGCGCTGGCCAACTGGCGGATCGAACCGTGGCCGACGAACAGCGAATTGAGCATCGCGTCGGCACGACGGTCGCGCATGAGCTCGCCTTGCTCCTTGGAGGCCGCGTAGGTCACACTGCCGCCGTAGCTCTCGATATCGGCGCCGACGGCCTCCAGCATGGCCTCGCCGACCTGACTGGCGACGTTGCCCCGACGGTTCAGCAACAGGCGTACGGGCAGTCGCTTGGTGACGATGTCCTCGAGCGATTCGACCCCGTTTTCACTGGCGAAAGCCTTGCTGACGATCAGCTGCATGGGTGCCCAGGTGTACAAGACGGCGACAGTACGCAGATGCTGCATCGGCGCCTTGAACGGTTCGCGACCATTGACCGCGGCGATGGCTTCGGCATCATGGATCAACGCGATGTCGCACTTCTTCTGCGCGAGCAAGGCGACGTTGGCAAAGCCACCACCGGAAGTCTGGTACGTGACCGTCGAACCCGGATAAGCCGCCTTGACTGCGGCATCGACCCCCGCGCCCAGCAATGACCAGAGCCCGCCGGGACTGGCGCCGCACATGGTCAGTTGATATTGGGTCTGGGCCTGGCCAGCGCCGACGAATCCGACGGCCGCGATCAGCGCCGCAAGGACACGGACGGGAGAAAACAAGCGCTTCATGAGGGTCTCCTGGGTGGCTGTCGCCCGCACGGATACACAAAGAGCCGAACCGGACCGGACCAAACGACCGGCTCGGCCCGCTACGATTGCGGCCCGAATGCGAGCAACTCGTAGAATCGTTCGCGAAAACGGACAGAGTATCGCATCGAAAATGTTTCCCTAGGGAGACGCTCATATGGGCGCCTCCCTAGATACTCTTAGGCGGCATCGTGCGCGTCTGTCCCGAAGTGATGTCGCGACCGCCGCGGCCGGCGACGGCCGCCGGTCGACGCGACGCGCTCCGTTGCACGCCGTCCGCAATTCGAGGAGAGAATTCATGACCCCATCCGATCCTGGCCAGCGGGCCGCCGACGTCGCGGCCAAGGCGCCACCTGCGGACCCTGCCCGGCTTCGAGACCTGGTCCTGGCCAACCGGATCCTCGCGCACCACGGCGTCGTCGACGCCTTCGGCCACGTCAGCGTGCGCCACGACAAGGCGCCGGACCGGTTTCTGCTGGCGCGCAACATGGCGCCAGCCCAGGTGGGAACGACGGACATCATCGAGTTCACGCTCGACGGCGACCCGGTCGACGCTGCCGGCCGCCACGTCTATCTCGAGCGCTTCATCCACGGCGAGATCCTGCGTCGCTTCCCGGCGGTGCAGGCGGTCGTGCACAGCCATGCGCCGGCCGTGGTTCCTTTCGGCGTCGTGAAATCCCGCCCCCTGCGCGCGCTCTGGCACATGAGCGCGTTTCTCGGCAATCGCGGTGTCCCGGTCTGGGATATCTGCGACTGTGCCGGCGACGGCAGCGATCTGCTGATCCGCAATCGCGAGCTCGGCTGCTCGCTGGCCAGCGCCTTCGATAGCGGTGACTGCGCCGTACTGATGCGCGGACACGGGGCCACCGTGATCGGTGCCGACCTGCAGGAGGTGGTCTTTCGAGCGGTCTACACGCAGCACAATGCTGCACTGCAGCAGCAGGCGCTTGCGCTCGGCGAGATTCGCTTTCTCAGCGAGGCGGAAGCACGGGCCGCGGGCCAGTCGGTCGGTTCGCAGCGCGAGCGCGCCTGGAACCTATGGGTCGATCAGGTCGGCGGAACGGGACTGGCCGACGGCTGAAACCGCCTCGCGCGCCGGCGCGCGCGGAATTGCGGACTCCAGCGATTCCGTGGCCATTTGGCGTCGGGACGCGCCGCCGTCGATGGCGGTCTTGACTGTGGCCACCAGTTCACGCGTATCGACCGGCTTTTGCAGATAGGCATTGGCGCCGGCCCGCAACAGCTCGCTGATGTCGAATCGGCGCCGCAGGGCCGATACGATCACGATCGGGATGTCTGCCCAGCGCGCATGGGCACGCATCCGGTTCAGGATCAGATCGCCCGGCAGGCCGGGCAGCATGCGGTCCATGACCACCACCTCGGGCAGGTCGCCTTCATCGAGCAGGTTCATCGCCTCGCGCCCGTCGGCGAGCGATGTCACGCGCATGCCCGCGCGCTCGAGGATGATCGTGAACAACTTTCGGACATCCTTGTTGTCCTCGATCAGCAGCACCCGCGCGCCGCCGTTGGTTTGCTCTGCCACCGTCATGCCGTCAGATCCTTGGTACCCGTCGTGGGAGTCGTTTCACCGTGGCCGGAAGCAGCCAGCGGCAGGTCGAAATAAAACGTCGAACCGATGCCTTGCTCGGAATCGAAGCCGATCGAGCCGCCCATCCGCTCGATCAGCCCCTTGCTGATACAAAGACCGAGCCCGAAACCCTCCTTGCCACTGGCGGCAACCTCGGGATCTCGCGAGAACAACTCGAACAGGCGCGGTTTGAATGCATTCGGAATACCGGGGCCCTGGTCCGCCACGCTCACCCGCAGCATCGTGCCGACCGGCCGGCTGCTGATCTCGACAGTCTTGCCGACGGGCGAGAACTTGATCGCATTGCCAAGCAGGTTGACCAGGACCTGGGTAACGCGCCGCGGATCGGCAGAGATCAGACCGGGGTCGGCGATCGGCCCGACCCGCAGGCCGACGCCGGCTTCGTCGGCGATCGCCCGCATGCTCGCAATCGCATCGCGCACCAGCATTGCCGATGACACTTCTCCGATGCACATCCGCATCACGCCGCTTTCGATCTGATTGACGTCGAGCAGATCCTCGATCAGGCTGGCCAGACGTTGACAGTTGCGCTGACCGAGTTCCAGAATCTCGTTGGCCGACTCGTCGAGCGCGCCGAGCATGCCGGCACCCAGGGCATCCAGGGTTCCGCGAATGACCGTCAATGGCGCGCGCAACTCATGACTCACCATCGAAACGAAGTCGCTCTTCTGTCTGGAGCGGCGGCGCTGCTCGGTGACGTCGAAGCCCAAGGCCACCGCCCGGCTCAGTAGCCCGGTGCCGTCGAAGATCGGATGCACTTCGAGCGCGATGTCGAACGAGCCGCCTTCGCGATCGGTCCAGGACAGTTCGTCCCGGAACGGCTCTCCCGCCAGCAATCGTTCGGCGAACGCTGCGGCGGCCTGATCGGTCGCGAAAAATCGTTCGACACCGGTGTGCGCCAGTTCGTCGAGCGAGTATCCCGACAGGCGTTCGAAGCCCGGGTTGCACCACTCGATGCCCAGCGTGGGCTCGATGATCAGGACCGCGCTTTCGGTCTTGTCGACGATCAGCGCGTGCAACTCCAGCAGTTGGCGCGCCTCGTCGAGTTGGGTGACATCGCGCAGCACGACCAGCATTCCGCCGGCCAGGGCGCTCGGCCTTGCCACCTTGATCTCGGCCACCCACTTGCCGCCATCGTGGCGCCAGGCCGGCAGGCGACGGGAATGCCCCGCGAGCAGCGCCGGGTCCAGACGCGCGGTGCCGGGATCGTCGCTCTCGACCCAGATCCCACGGCGCGCATCGACGCACAGAGCAACCGTCGGATCCGCTTCGGCCGGCAGTCCGAGCAACTGCACGGCGGCGCGGTTGGCACGCTCTATGCGGCCGTGCTCGTCGATCAACAAGAGGCCGTCGGGGACCTCCTCGAACACTGCATCGGCACACGCCTGCCGGTCGCCGTCGCGCGCCTGGCTCACTTCGATCGCCAGTGCCCCCGCCATGCTCTGCGTCAGCGGCTCCATGGCTTCCGGCGGACGGGGCCTGACCAGACGTGGGACGACATCGAGCAGCATCAGACTGCCGACGGCGAAGCCATCGATCCGCAAGGGCCATGCGGACATTGTCCGTAGCATCGATCGGCCGGCACCTGCCAACGCCGCCAGTTCGGGATCGTTGAGGAGATCGCCGACCCGCCATGCGCCGCCCCTGGTGACGACCCGCCCGTTCAGTGCCGAGATCAAGCGGCGCTCGGCGATGCCGAGACTGATGCCCTGGGCTGAGACGGCACGAATCTCGCCAAATGCGCTGAGTACCGCGATCGGATGATCGCCAACACAACGCGCGGCATCGACCAGGTTTTCGAGCAAGGTCCGGCGCGTCCGGCCCGCCTGCTCGACTCTGGCGATCTGGGTTCCCTGGCTCGTCACCGTCATGACATCTTTTCCTCTCCTGCGCTGCCCGGATCACCCGTCTCGGTGGCGATTGCCGGCAGTTCGAACCAGAATTCACATCCCGGCCCGGCATTGGCGTGATAGCCGATGCGACCGTTCATGCTTGCCACCAGGGCGCGCGCGATCGACAGACCCAGCCCGAAGCCCTCGATGCCGCTGGCGAGCACCTGCGGATCACGGGCGAATTTCTCGAACACCTTCGGCGCGAAGTCCGGATGGATGCCGGGCCCGCGATCGACCACGGAGATGCGTATCCGTCCAGCAGCACTCGTCGCCGACCTGACCTCGATGACCTTGCCCGGTCCCGAGAACTTCATCGCATTGCCCAACAACTGGCCTAGCACCTGCTCGAAACGGGCAGGATCGGCAAGCACGACAGACTGGCGGTCGACGCCGTCGAGATCGAGGGCCAGACCGGCCTGATCCACCTCCAGGGCCAACACGCGGGCGACATGCTCGACCGCATCGCGAACCGGCAGATGCTGAAGCTGGTAGACGACCGCACCCGTTTCGATGCGGTTCACGTCGAGCAGGTTCTCGATCAGTCGGCGCAAGCGAGTGCAGTTGCGCTGTCCCATGTCGATGAGCTCGCGCATGGTCGGTTCGACCGCGCCGGTCAAGCCGGCGGCCATGGCTTCGAGCGCTCCCGAAACCACGGTCAGCGGCGTCCTGAGTTCGTGTCCGACCAATGAGACGAAGTCGGTCTTGAGCGTGTCGTTGCGCTTGCGCTCGGTGATGTCGAAGCCGGTGACCGCATAGCGACTCAACACGCCGTCGTCGAACAAGGGGTGAACGTCCACCGCCAGCCAGACGCGCCGCCCGGCGCCGTGTTGCAGCCTGAATTCGAGATCGAAGGCCGGCTCACCACGCAGGGATGCACGATGCAGCCGACGCAGCGACCGGGCGTTTTCTTCGCAACCGCCGACCAGCGATTCATAAGTTCTGCCGCGCAGCTGATCGACGCCCAGGCCGAGCAGCCGCTCCAGCCCCCGGTTCACCCAGCGCACGCGGCCCTGCGGACAAAAAGTCGCAACCGGGCTGTGGATGTTCTCCAGGATGTAGGCCTTTTGCGCATTGTCGCGCTGAATGCGGCGCCAGGCGCGATCGCCCGCACCGGCGCGCGTCACCGGCTCACCGGACGCACGCGCCCGCTGTACCTGCGGCACGATCGCTTCGGCTTCCATCATGTGATCAGTCGCTTCCCGGCCGGCACGCTGATGCTCAGTCGTTGGGCAGGTAGCGCTCGAGCACCTTCATGACGTGCATCGGCGAGAAAGGCTTGGTGATGTACTCGTTGGCACCCGCCGCCATGGCCTGCGCGATCTCTTCCTCGCGCGCCTTGGCCGACACGACGACGATGGGCACGTGTGCCCAGCTGGGCTCGGCACGAATGCGGCGCAGCAACTCGTCACCGTCGACGAACGGCAACATCCGGTCGAGCAGAATCACGTCCGGCGCGGGCCAGCACTCGATCAGCTCGAGCGCGCTGCGACCATCGCCGACGGCCATCACCTGAATTCCGGAACTCTGCAACAGAAAGCGCAGCAACGTGCGGATGTCGGGCGTGTCTTCGATCAGCAGCACCCGCCGCGGTCGGTCCGTATGACGCCGTACGCCATTGCTGATTGCCATCGAAGGACCCGACGCCGAGCCGTGTTCGCTTCGTTCCAGAGTTGCAAGCATTCCAATCTCCATCGGCGGTCGGTCGGCCGCCGCGAAAACGACCCGAGCAACATGACCAGAACGGTGGCTCGGGCGATGGAGACATTTTAGTTTTCAGTGCCTTGCAAGCGTTGACCGCCGAAACGGCGCGCGCCACCGTTCAACCATCCCGGCTGGGGAATGTGCGGCAATACCTTGCGCGTAACCGTCCAATCGGCGCGGTCGACGACTTGCTGCAACCGTGTGTGTGCGCGTTCGGGCGCGCAAGGCGGAACGCCTGCTCAGGTCAACGGGGGCGATGGAACCAGAGCAGGGAAAGTGTCGCCGCCATCAGAGCAAACAGTGCCGCGCCAGCGGCGAACAGCGCCGTGATCTCGGTCTGCCGCCGCTCCATGACGAGCTTGCTGGTGAGCCCCTGATAGACCTGTTTGAGAGCATCCTCGCTACTGGCGTGGAAATACTCGCCGCCGGTGAGTCTTGCCACGCCCTTGAGCGAATCGTCATCGAGACGCAGGAACATCGACCAGCCCTCGATCTCGACCTGCCCGCCTTCCCGCGTGCCGAACCCGACCGTGTAGGTACGTACCCCGCGCTCGGCGCTGAGACGGGCGACGTCGAGCGGGTCGGGACCCATCGTGCGTCGACCATCGGTCATCAGGATGATCAAGCCGCTGCGATACGAACCCGGATCGGCTCGAGAAGGCGTGCCGGGTTCGCGCGCCTCTCCCAGCGGCCGCGCGCCTTGCACGAGATCGCGATTCAACGACGACTGTCTGGCGCCATACTGATTGAGCGCCGGATCGATGTGCATCTCGGGGAACAACATCGCCAACGAGACCAGCAAGGCACTGCCGGTAGCCGTGCCCCGCTGCAGCTCCGTGCGATCGATGGCAGCGATAAGGGCACGCCGGTCGGTGGTGGGCATCTGAATAGGCGAGGCGGTTCCCGCGAACTCGACCAGACCGATCTTCACGTCGTCGGGCGCCCCCATGACGAAGTCTCGTGCCGCCGCCTTGGAGGCCGTGAAACGATCGGGGGTCATATCGTCGGCCTGCATGCTGAGCGATACATCCATGGCCAGCACGATGGTCTTGTACTGCGACGGCAGTTTCAGGAAGGCGTTCGGCCTGGCCTGCGCAAGCAACAGCAGCGACACCGCGGCGAGCATCAGCAGCGCGGGCAGGTGGCGGCGCCACCGGCTGCCGGCGTCATGTGCCGCCTTGATCAACGCGAACTGGGAATGGCGCACCGCGCCGCCGCGCCCCAGCCACCGCAGATAGATCCAAACGAGCACCGGCAAGATGGCGAGCAGCCAGAACATGTCGGGCGAATCGAAACCCATGCGCACTCCCGCAACCGGCTCCCTCTCGGCCTGATTGCTCAGAATAACGCGTTTCGGCGCGACTCAACAAACGGCCTTGCCCCTGGCAGGCTGTTGAACAACCTCATCGAGCCAGTGATCCGGGCGGCCCGTGGTCTTTCGAGCGCCCGCTGGTCCGTCATCGGCCCAGAGCGCAGCCGTCCTTGCGCGGATCGCTGGCCCCGCTCAATACGCCGCTGACCAGGTCGATCCGTACCGCCTGCGATCCACCGATACCGACGTCGGGGCGAACGACCTTATGGCCGATCGCCCCCAGGCGTGCCGCCACCGAGTCGTCGTAGCCCCATTCGACGGTGAGGTCGCCCGTGGACGGCTCGGGGAAGCTGCGCGGAGCGTCCATCGCGGCCTGCGGATCCATGCCGAAATCGATGACATTGCTGACGAAGCGCGCATGACCGGCCGCCTGGTACTGCCCGCCCATTACCCCGAACGGCATCAGGTAGTGGCCACGCTTGCGCAACATGCCGGGAATCAGCGTATGCATCGGGCGCTTGCGCGGTGCAAGCTCGTTCGGATGACCGGTGATCAGGTTGAGTCCCGCACCGCGATTCTGGAAGTTGATACCGAAGCGATTCGAAGCCAGCCCGGAGCCGAAGCCGTGAAAGATCGAGTAGATCAGCGAGACCGCCAGTCGGTCGCGGTCGACCACGGCCAGATAGACGGTGTCCTTGTGCACTGCCGACGTCAGGGCATGGACCTTGGCATTGGCACGCTCGGGGTCGACGAGCGCCGCCAACGCATCGACTGTCGAGTCGGCAAGCATGTGCTCCATTGCCAGCGGCCCGAACGCCGGATCGGCAACGAAGCGGTCGCGCGCATCGTAGGCGATCTTGGCGATCTCGGCCTCCAGATGTGCACGCGGCGCCCCGAGCGGATCCATCGACGAAACCTCGAAACGGCTCAGCAGCTTGGCCATCAGGAGCGCGGTTGCACCCTGACCGTTGGGTGGCAGCTCGATCAGTTCGTGACCACGGTAGTCGACCCGCATGGGGGTCACGTAGTCGCAGGCGGTCGCGGCGAAATCGTCGAGCGTGTGCAGACCGCCCAAAGCGCGCAGCGATGCGACCATGTCCTCGGCGATCTCACCCTCGTAAAAGGCCGAGCGCCCACGCTCGGCGAGCAATCGCATCGCGGCCGCCTGCTCGGGCTGCCGAAACAGTTCTCCCTCCCGAAAAGGCTCGCCCCCCCTGAGCAAGGTCTCGCGCGCCCGCCCACTCAGCCGGTGGGCAAACGTGGCCCAGTCGCGCGCCGTGCGAGGTGCGACCGGCACCCCTTGCTCGGCGTAGTGGATGGCCGGCTGCAGGCAACGCGCGAGATCGAAGCGACCGTGATCGCGCAGCAGCCTGTCGAAGCCATCGACCGCGCCGGGAATGCTGACCGCGTGCGCGGACTCGGTCGGAATCGCACCAAGCCCCTCGGCACGCAAGCGCTCGGCATTCGCGGCCGCCGGCGAGCGGCCCGAGGCATTGAGCGCGATCGGATCGTCCCGCCCGGGCAGCTGCACGAGCGCGAACATGTCGCCCCCGAGCCCGGTCATCATGGGTTCGCAGATGCCCAGCATCAGGGCCGCGCTGACCGCCGCATCGATCGCGTTTCCCCCGGCCGCGAGGGTCGAAACGGCAACCTGGCTGGCCAGCGGATGCGACGTCGCGCACATGAGCTCCTGCGAATAGACCAGCGATCTGCCAGGACCGTAGAAATGTCGCATCGAGTATCTCCAAGACGATTCGAATGGTTAGTCTTCGGTGGCCGCCGAACGAGCCGAGCGCGCGAGTCTCAGCGTCAGGGCCAGACCGGCACTCCAGCCGCGGCGTGCATCCACGAGCGGGCTGTCACGGTTGACCGCGCCAGCGACATCGTCGATACGCACGAAGCCGCCCACGCTCCAGCTCGGCCCCAGTGACCAGCCGAAACTGACCGTGGCTCGATGTGCGACCAGCCCTCCATGGGCATCGTACTCCGGCCGCTGTGCGGAAACGAACTCGGGCGCGACCCCGTAGAACAAGCCATTGAAGCGACCATTGCCGAACAGCGCGCTCACCCCGAGACGCAACCAGCGATCGCCCGCCCGGCCGAACACCAGCGATGCGCGCGGCTCGATGGTCACACCGCGCGAGGCCATGCCATTGCTGAGGTCGAACACGGCGCGCACCGGCAGATCGATGCGCAGGTCAGGCTGCGTCCGGCGGCCAAAGGGCCAGAACTTCAGCCTGGGCCCTAGTTCGACGAGCGTGCCGAGGGCGGGCATGCCCGCGCGCAGAGGCGCATTGGTGGCGCTGGAGCCGATCGCCGCGGCCGCGCCCAGATCGAGTTCGAGTCGTGCATTGCTCAACGCCCGCAGACCCACCTGCCCGTCGTCGGCGCGAAGCCACGGACCTCGATAGACACCGTAGGGCAACAGCAACTGACGTTGCGCACGCGCCGACGAGCCCGGATATGCCTGCTGATCGATTGCGACGGTTGCAACACCGAGTTCCCAGAGCGGACGCTCGGCGGCGGTCGCAGTGGGCACGAACACCAGGACAGCCAGGCAAGCCGCGGCGCGCCGGCACCAACGCCGGCGCGAATCGCAAACACGCCGCCAGCGGCTCATGATGCCTGCCCTCGTGACTCGGCCGGCGTCGCGACGCCGCCTCGTGCGCCGGGGCCGGCGCGGGCACGAGATGCACGGTCCGGTGCGGATACGGAATCTGGATGCCTTCGTCACGCAATCGTTCGAAAACTGCCAGACGAAGGTCGGTTCGTACCTGCAGGATCGCGTTGATGTCGCGCAGATAGGCGCGGATCTCGAAGTCGAGCGAACTCTCGCCAAAGCCGGCGAAATAGATCACCGGTTCGGGATAGCGCATGACATCGCGGTTGGCACGGACGATCTCACGTAGAAGCTCCATCACTCGGCGGGGATTCTCGTCGTAGGCCACGCCGATCGGCACGGCGATGCGGCCGATGTTGTTGCCATGGGTGCGGTTGGTCACCGCATGGCCGATCAGTTCGGAGTTCGGCACGATGATCGAAGCCCGGTCGAAGGTTTCGATCTCGGTCGAGCGTACGCTGATGCGCCGGACATAGCCTTCGCCGGCGCTGGTGACGATCCAGTCGCCGATCTTGATCGGCCGCTCGAACAGCAGGATCAGGCCCGACACGAAATTGTTGACGATGCTCTGCAGGCCGAAACCGATGCCGACCGACAACGCACCGGCGACGATCGCCAGGTTGGACAGATTGAAGCCCAAAGCCGCGAACGCGCCGACCACCGCGAGCAACACCCCGAAGTAACCGATCAGCGTTCGAAACGAGTGCTTGACGCCGACATCCACCCGCATGTGTGGAAACATGCGTCGGTCCAGGATGCTCTGCACCAGCCAGGTAACCAACAACACCGCCAGGAACGCCCCGATCGCGGACAGGATATTGGTGATGGAGATGCGTACCGACCCGATCTGCACACCGTCGAAGGCGTCGAGAACGAAGTTCCTGACGTCGGACGGATCGGCACCGAGCACGATGAAAACGGGCGGCAGCAACAACAACAGCAACAATACGTCGGCGGTGAGCCCGAAATAGAAGGTCAGCAGCGACGCTTTGTCGCCGCGATCGGAGCGCGCGCGCATCGCCCGTTCGTCGACCGAATTGAGAATCTCCTGCACCAGCATCCGAACGCACCATGCCGTCGCGAGCAGGCCCGCCAGATAGAACGCGCGGGTGGCGATGAAGTAGCCGAGTGCGACCTGGCCGAGCAGGGTCGCGACGACGATCGTCGCGGCTGCGATCGCCGCCAGCACGCGCAGGCTGCGCCAGCTCAGCAGGCGTGGAGCAGGATTGGCCGGAATCTCGGCCGAGCCCTCGACGGATGATGCCGACGCCGGATCGGCGACCGCCTCCTTGGTCTGGGCGACCGGTGACTGCCAGGTACGCCGCCGGGTCAGCATGAACAGCAGCGCGGCCAGCACGACCGCCACCACCGCACTCTGCATCAGGGAGAACTCGCGCGTGGCGCGCGCCAGTGGCGCGAGCGCACGCAACATGCCGTCGGCGGCCAGCACCACGGCCGTCGCGACCATCAGGGCGCGCACCAGCGCTCGCCGGGGACGGTCGGTGGTCAGAAGCTGCCAGTCCGGAAGCTCGGCCAGAAAGATCGACGTCGCGGCGGCATCCACGGCCAGGATGACCAGCAGCCACGACCAGACGGAGAAGGCGAGCGCGACCCCCTGGTCGGGTACCAGACCGCTATGCCAGAGCGCGATCACGATCAAAGCCGAGCCAGCCGCCCAGGGCAGCAGCCTCGCAAGGGTCATCACAGCGGCGGCGATCACCGCCCGCGCCGACGACGGTTTGAGCCGCGACATGCGACGGGTCAGCAGGCGAACCATCAAGACGCGCAACGGGAACAGCACGAGCAAGGCCGTGAAGATTGCCGCACCCAGCAATACCGTGCGTCGATCGGCGTCGGGTCGGGCACGCCACGCGCCAACCATTGCGACCACGTTCTCCAGCGAGCGTTCGAGTACAGCGACTGCGGACCAGCCGGCGCTGGCGATCAAGTCGGGGTCCAGCGGCGAGGGGTCCTGCTGGAGCAGACGGTCGTAGAACGCGCTCCGGCGCGCCTCCGCGATGTCGTCGAGCAGCCGTGAAGCCAGGGCGTCGTTGAGATCGCCCTTGCGCAGGATGGCCTCGACCTCGCTCAGCGCCGTATTGATGCGGACGCGCTCGGCCGCGATCTCGGCCGCCTCGGGAGGCTCGCCCTTGGCCGGCTCCGGTCCGAGCCGGGCGAGATCGGCGCGCAGTGCGTCACGTTGCTTGGCGACCGGCTCGCGCGCGGCGCGCTCGCCGTCGCGCAGATCACGCACCCTGGCGCGAAGCAGCAGCAACTGACCGGCGTCCGTGCGTGACGAGGACGTCGAGGCGAGCGTGCGCTCGATTCCTTCGAGCTCGTCCTGGGTGGCATCCACCCGCTCGCGATAGTCGGTGACATCCGTCGCCCGGGCATCGGTGACGAGCAACAGCGCCAACCCGACGAGCAGTGCGGAGACCCAGCGTGACAGCGCGACTGCCACGGTTCGACCGATCGCCCGCGCGTCCGGTGCCATCGCGGGGTGCAGCCGGCCGTACCTGTCGGCGCCGTGCCCGCCGAACAGGTCGCGGTTCACGCCAGGCATCCGCGACGGCATACCGCCGGCATTGGCCAATACGGCCCGATGGCGCCGGGCGATTTCCGCCGGCGCCAATCGCGGTACGGCCGGGCGGGGCCGGATCTCGGTCACTGTCATCGGTAGTCGTTGGTCCACTGCGGCACCCGCCGCCCTGCCCGCCCGTAGCGTCGCCGCCTTGTCATTCGATTCGCCTGGCCGGCGGCCCCGGCCAGCTCGATCGGCAGCGCCCAGCCGGCGCCGACCGCCCGTGCAGACCCGAATCATAAACAGATGCGCGCGATCCCCGCGCCGGCGCGACGTCATCTCGGCAAGTCCGTCGAGATGACGTCGTAGGCTATGCTCGCTGACCAGATCAACGACGAGATCAGTCATGTCGAAACCGGAATCGAATGCCGCGCTGGCCTCCTCGGCCGACGGCAAGGCCGTGGTGCTCGCTTACCTGGCCGAAATGGAAGCTCGCGATCTCGGCAGCGCGGCCCGGCGCCTGGCCGAGGGCTTCGAGATGGAATTCCCGGGCGCGGTACGGTTCCGCCGTCCGGCCGAGCTCGTCGACTGGGCTGCCAGCCGCTATCGGCGGGTGGGTAAGGTCGTCGAACGGACCGAGAGCATCGTCGACGGCGCGACGACGGTCGTGTGGTGCTTCGGCACCCTGTTCGGCGAATGGCCGGACGGGCAGCCGTTCGCGGGTATCCGCTTCGTCGATCGTTTCACGGTGGCCGGTGGCCTGATCCGTGACCAGAAGGTCTGGAATGATCTGGCCGAGGTGCGCGCCGCGGGTTCCTGACGCGGGTGCCGGGCAGTCGCGAGCCCACCCGGGCCCGCAGAGTTCAGATCATCAGGTCTTCGAAGGCCGCATGCACGGACGGCTTGCGGTAGTCGTCCAGAGCGAGAACCTCGGCCGGCGTCGGGCGGCGCACCGCACTGGCGGTCGGTGAGTTCGCGAAGCGCTCGATCAGAGTGGCGCTCGCGATGCGACCGTGCTCGATGCTCAAGGTCAGGTCGGGGTAAGGACGGCGGGCGGGATCCGACAGATTGGGAAGCGGTCGGTCGCGTCGGAAGGCGCGCAGCTGACCGTGGTACCAGGCCGCGAACACTCGGTTGCCGGCAAACGGAAACAGGTGCTTGATCGACAGCGCCTCCGCGTCGCTCCAACGCGCCTGGATGTTGACCAGGAACAGCCAGCCGTCCTCGATCGTCCACTGCGCGGTGTAGCCTCGCTCCGCGCTGCCCTCGGCATCGAACGTCGGCCGGCTGCCAATCAGGTCGAAATACATCTCGAGGGGCTGATCGACCAGCTCGAAGGTCCGTTCGCGGTGCAGCAAGGTATCGCCGTGAAAGCCGAGTTCCATTCCTGTTTCCTCTCTTGGATGGCTGTCCTTGCTGGGCATGATGACCGCAAATCCCGCGATCGACGGGCTCTGGCTCGCCCTTCGCGGATGAACTGCCGCTGAACCGGCACGAGCGGTCGCAGCCGCCGCCCGTCGCCGACCGATGGCGCGTCGAGCGGCCCAATTCCGCAACAGCCTGTGTTGGCGACCGCATTCGCGGCCCCTTTCGTGACCGTGCGTGGCACGATACGGGCGAGCGTGCACGACGTGCCACGAGACTGACCCTTCGACGGATGGATGAACGACAAGGCCGCGAGACCACGCTCGCACAGGTGTTGGATGCAATCGAGCCACCCGACTGGCAGGCCGACGACCGCGCCTGGGCGTCACGGGCGGCCCTGTCCGATAGCGGGCTGTCCGCCGAATCGCTGCACGACGACCCCGCGACACGCGACCGCTGGCTGGCGGCCCGATCCGCGCGCATGGTCGAACGTCTGCGCGAGCGCGACAGCCGCTGGCCGGCTCTCCTCGAACCCGCGCACTGGCCGATGCTGGCCGGCCCGGTGCTGGCGACGACGGGCCTGATCGGCGGCTTGCTGGCAGACGCGCTGGCCGGTGGCGACCGGCTCAATCTTCTTTCGCCGCCGTTTCTCGCGGTGCTGGTCTGGAACGTCGTTGCGTACGTGGCGCTGCTCGTCGAGCGTCTGCGCGGGCACGCGCCGCCCGTACCCTGGCCCATGCGCATGCTGGCCGGTCATCGCGCCGCGCTCGCCGCGAGCGCCCGTCCGAATCGCGAGCCGGCCACGTTCGAAGCCAAGGTGACGCGCGATTTCCATCGGCTCTGGCGAAGCCGATCGGCTCCGCTGCTGCGCGCGCGCGCACTCGCGTGGTTGCATCTGGCCGCGGCGTTGTTCTCGGCCGGGTTGCTTGCCGCACTGTACTGGCGCGGCCTGGCGGTCGAATACCGGGCGGGATGGTCGAGCACGTTCCTCGACGCCGTCCAGGTCCACGGCCTCGTGTCGGTCGTTCTCGGACCCGCCAGCCTGCTCACCGGTATCACCCTGCCGGATGCCCCGGCCATGAGCGCCCTGAACTTCGCCTACGGCGACGGCGAGAACGCCGCGCGCTGGATCCACCTGTTCGCGACCACGCTGGTGATCGTGATCGTCGTGCCCCGTCTCGTCCTGTCGGCCTGGCAGGCCGCACGAGCCCGGCGCCTGGCGCGCCACTTCCCCTGGCCATTGAACGACCCGGCAGTGCTGGCCGTGCTGCCGGCGCGCGCGCCCTCACCCGCCGCCGGCCTGGCGATCCTGCCGTTTGGCTTCGCACCGCTCGCTGACGCTCTCGCGCGCCTCGGTCGGGCCGCCACCACGGCGATCGGCCCGACACGCGTGCTGCCGGCCTGGCGCCTGGGCGACGAAGACGATGCCAGCCCGCCGGCGCTGGCCGCGGGCGAACGGCTGGTCGTGCTGTTCAATCTCGCCGCCACACCGGAACTCGAGCACCACCGTCGCCTGCTCGACACCCTGGCCGCAGCCCTGTCTGCCCCCGTCCAGGTGATCATCGACGAGTCGGGCTTTCGTGCCCGCTTCGCCGGCGACGACACGCGGCTCGCCCAGCGGCACCAGGCCTGGCGCGCTTTGCTCGAACCCGCCATCGAGCCCGTTTTCGTGTCGCTCGACGATGACGATCTCGGCGATGCCCTCGCCGAACGACTCGACGCCGCGATCCGTCGTGACACGGCGGCCACGACGACATGACCGGGACGGCTTCCCAGACCATCTCATTGAGCCTGGTCTCGCACACCAACGCCGGCAAGACGACGCTCGCACGCACCCTGCTCGACCGAGACATCGGCTCGATCCGCGACCAGGCCCATGTCACCGACACCATCGACAGCCATCTGCTCGCCGAAACGCCGCAAGGTGACCGGCTGCTGCTCTGGGATACACCGGGTTTCGGCGACAGCATCCGGCTCGCGCGCCGGCTCGAGCAAGCCGACGGCACGTTGACCTGGCTGCGGGCCCAGGTCTGGGACCGCATCAACGACCGGGCATTGTGGTCGAGTCAGCAGGCGCTCGCCCATGTGCGCGACCAGGCCGACCTGGTTCTGTATCTGGTCAATGCGTCCGAGTCTCCGGAGGACATCGGCTATCTCGACGCCGAAATGCGCATCCTGCGCTGGGCGGATCGCCCCGTGATCGTGCTTCTGAATCAACTCGGCACGCCACGGCCGGCCGAGCAGGAAGCTGCGGAGATCGCCCGCTGGCGCAAACACCTGGCCGGCCACGATTTCGTCCGCGCGGTGCTGGCGCTCGATGCCTTTGCGCGTTGCTGGGTGCAGGAAGACGGATTACTCGCGGCGATGGTCGACGCATTGCCCGCCGCACAAAGGCCGGCGGCGCAGCGCCTGCGCGCGTCACGACACGCGTTGCACCGCGACCGTTTCGCACGCGCCTGCGACCTGCTGGCGGGCAATCTCGCCGCCGCCGCGGCTGACCGGGTAGTGCTGGAATCGAACGGCCCGTTGCAGACCTTGCGCGATTTCGGCGGCATGATGGGCCTGCCCTTGGCGTCGCTGCGCAATGCGCGCGACGAGGCGATGGTCGGTCTGGCCGAACGCTGGGACGGCGGCCTCAGGCGCTCCACCGCTGCGCTGCTCGAACTGCACGGCCTGTCCGGCCAGGCATCGATCGAGATCATCACACGCGTCGCCGGCCACTTCACCATCAATGAGAAGATCAACGAGGGCAAGGCCGCGGTGCTCGGCGGTGTCACCACCGGTGTGCTGGCCGGCTTGAAAGCCGATCTCGCAACCGGCGGCTTCACACTCGGCGGCGGCATGCTGGCCGGTGGCATTCTCGGTGCG
Source organism: Burkholderiaceae bacterium (assembly GCA_041396685.1). Classification (GTDB taxonomy): domain Bacteria; phylum Pseudomonadota; class Gammaproteobacteria; order Burkholderiales; family Burkholderiaceae_E; genus JAUIAI01. The sequence goes on along the minus strand of JAWKYD010000006.1, from coordinate 73,448 downwards.
CTGGGCGCGGCGGGCCTGGCGCGTGGCATCAACCTGTTCCGCGGCGTCAGTGGCATCACGATCGAATGGTCGCGCCCCGTGCTGCTCGGCAAGGTGCAGACCCTGGCGCTGACCTATCTGGCCGTGGCCCACTTCGGACGCGGCCGCGGACAGTGGGTGCGCGGCGAGTACCCTGAGCACTGGGGTAGCGTCGTCGAGCAGGCGCTGCAACGCCACCGCTCTCCGTTCGAGCACGCGTTGGCACGCGGGCGCGAACTCCGGGATGCCGGCGCACGCACCGGCGACGATCTGGTCGCGCCACTCGGCCGCGCGTTTGCCGTCTTGCTCGAGGATGTTCTCAGCCATTTGTATCCGCCGCCGGCCTCGACCGCGGCCAAGGAGAAGGAGTCGACATGACATCAGCCCGCCGCCACGCTTACTGGCAACGGCTCGGCCGGGACGATATCGCGGCGCTCGATGCGCAGACCACGGTTGCACTATTGCCGGTGTCGGCAACCGAGCAACACGGCCCGCATCTTCCACTGGGTACCGATGCCCTCATCAGCGCCGGCGTGATCGAGGCCATGTGCGCGCACTTGCGCGCACCCGCGCAGGTAGTGGTCTTGCCGGCGCTCGAAGTCGGTGACAGTCTCGAGCACACGACCCATGCCGGCACGCTCAGCATCGACGCCGACACCCTGCTCGCGCTCTGGCTGGACATCGGTGCGTCGGTCGCACGTGCCGGCCTGCGCAAGCTGGTGATCTTCAACACGCACGGTGGCCAGAAGCCCCACGTGGACATGGTCGCCGTTCGCCTTCGAGCCCGGCATGGCATGCTCGTCGTGCGCGCCAACGGGGGTGCGCTGGGCAAGCCCGAAGGCCTGTTCGACCCCGCCGAGCGTGAGTTCGGCCTGCACGGTGGCGATGTCGAGACCTCGTTGATGCTGCATCTGCACCCCGATCTCGTGCACCGCGATCGGGCCGCCGCTTTCGAGAGCACCGGCGAAGCCATGGCGCGGGTCGGTGGTCCTCTGGGCATCGAGAAGCCGGTGGGCATCGGTTGGATGGCCGAGGATCTGAATCCGCAAGGGGTATGCGGCGATGCCTCCGCGGCGAGTGCTGATAAGGGTGCGACGCTCCTGGATCACATGGCGCGCACGCTTGCGCGGGTCTGCGAGCAGGCCGCGGCCACCCAGTGGCCGCCGGCGCGATCGCCGCTGGAAACCGGTTAGCATTGCCGGCGGCAGCGGACGTGTGACGCGAGGAGCCGCTGCCCGATCGAAAACGAGGAGCGAGCGCATGTACGACGTCTACTTCTGGACCACTCCAAACGGTTACAAGCCCCTGCTCATGCTCGAGGAGATCGGCGCCGAGTACACGCTCAAGCCGATCGACATCTTCAACGACGAGCAGTTTGCGCCCGGGTTCCTTGCCATATCTCCCAACAACCGCATTCCGGCCATTGTCGATCACGCACCGGCCGATGGCGGCGAACCCGTGTCGGTGTTCGAATCCGGCGCGATCCTGCTCTATCTGGCCGAGAAGAGCGGCCGTTTCCTGCCGCAATCGTTGCGCGGGCGCACCCAGGCCTACGAGTGGCTGATGTGGCAGATGGGTGGGTTGGGGCCCATGGCGGGGCAGGCGCATCACTTCCTGGGCGCCAAGGAGCCGATCCCTTACGGTATCGAGCGATATACGCGCGAATGCCAACGGCTCTACCGGGTATTGAATGGTCACCTCGAGGGCCGCCCGTTCGTGGCTGGCGACGAGTATTCGGTGGCCGACATGGCGATCTTTCCGTGGGTCTGGCGGCACGAACGGCACCGCGTTTCGTTCGATGACTACGCGAACGTGCGCGACTGGTATGCGCGCATCAGCGAGCGACCGGCCACGGCGCGCGCCTCCGATCGTGGCAAGGCGATCAATCCGGGAGTTCAAACGTTGTTGCCGTGAGCGCGACTGCTTGTCTGCGGCCGCCGCGGTCTACGCCGTCAGGGCATGCGCACATGTTGCCGGCTTTTCACCTATAGTGTTTGCATGCGTTTGCGCAGCCACGATGAAGGCATGTTCCCTGCCACGGCCCACGGATCCGTATGAGACGCGCTCCCATCTATAGCCCTTCGCGGCGCCGGCGGAGCGGTGATCAGACCGGCCCGGTGCGCGATGGTTTGATCACCGCGGGTGAGACCGCGCGCTCGGCCGAAGGCTCCGATGGCACGGGCGGGCCGCGGCCGGCGGCTTCCGACGCGACTGCTGCTCGCGCGGCGTCCGGGTCCGACGGCCGCCCGGGCGCGGTGCGCTTCGCGGCGCTGCGCGCCTGGCTGGCACGCCACGACCGCAAGCTCCTGCTGCTGGGCGCGGCGCTCATGACAGCGACGGCCTTGCTCGCCTACGACCGCTGGCGCCTTCTGCCCGCAACCCCGACCCAGGACGACATCGACGATGCCGTCATGCACACGCTTAGCAAGGAAGTTCTGCCGGCCCAGGAGATCCGCGCCTTCCAGGCGGTGATCGGCTCGGTGGTTCTGGTGCGCGGCGACAACGGCGAACAGACCGCGACCGACGCCGGGAAACCGCGCCAGGCGCCGGGTTCAGACCGTGACCGCGACGACAAGAGGAGCGAGCGTCCGACCGATCGACCGTTCCCGGGTGATGGCAAGAACGATCCCCGCTCGGGCCCGCCGGAGGTCTCTGGCATCGGCACCGGCGTCGTCCTGATCGACCGAGGAGTGATCCTCACCAACATGCACGTGGTCTCCGGCGCGAAGCGGATCACCGTCACCTTCGCCGACGGCACGGAATCGCCCGCGCGGATTACCGGTCTGCGACCCGAACAGGATCTCGCGGTCCTGCAAGCGCGCACCGTACCCGAGGGGCTGCGCGCTGCTACCGTCAAGCCCAGCACCGAACTGCAGCCCGGCGAGCGCGTCATCGCGGTCGGCTTCCCGTTCGGCATCGGGCCATCGGTATCCTCCGGCATCGTCTCGGGACTGAACCGGGAGTTCCGGTCCAAGGAAGGCCGCGAGAAGCTGCAGAACCTGATCCAGTTCGACGCGGCCGCCAATCCGGGCAACTCCGGCGGTCCGCTGGTCACCATGGACGGCAGCGTCGTGGGCATCGTCACCGCGATCCTCAATCCCACCGAAGACCGGGTTTTCGTCGGCATCGGTTTTGCGGTTCCGATCGAGTCGGCGGCCTCGGCGGCCGGCTCGTCGCCTTTCTGATCGTCACTTTTCAGGAGCGTAGCGGCCCATGACCGCCTCGAATACCGATAAGCAGGCCGTCGCCGGCCTGATGGAGCGCATTCTCTACGAGGTCAAGAAGGTCGTGGTCGGCCAAGACCACTTCCTGGAACGGGTATTGGTGGCAATCCTCGCCCAGGGCCATCTGCTGGTCGAGGGTGTGCCCGGGCTGGCCAAGACGCTCACCGTCAAGACGCTGGCCGAGGCGATTCGCGGTCATTTCGGCCGCATCCAGTTCACACCCGATCTGGTACCGGCCGATCTGGTCGGAACCCGCGTTTACGATCAGAAGAACGGCGAGTTCACCACGGCGCTCGGACCCGTGTTCACCAACCTGCTGCTCGCCGACGAGATCAATCGTGCGCCGGCGAAGGTGCAGAGCGCACTGCTCGAAGTCATGCAGGAGCGCCAGGTCACGATCGCCGGCACCAGCCACAAGGTGCCGCAGCCATTCCTGGTCATGGCCACCCAGAATCCGATCGAGACCGAGGGCACTTATCCGCTGCCCGAGGCCCAGGTAGACCGCTTCATGATGAAGGTGCTGGTCGGCTATCCCAGCCCGGAAGAAGAATTCGTCATCGTCGAGCGAGTCACCGGGCCGACTCCCGACGTCCACGCGGTGGCCGACACCGATCAGTTGCACGCGCTGCAGCGCGAATGCCGGCAGGTGTTCGTCGAGCCGGCGCTGATCCAGTACGCGGTAAGGATCGTGGGTGCCAGCCGCGATCCGTCCGTCGTCGGTCTGCGCGAACTCCAGCCGCTCTTGAGTTTCGGCGCCAGTCCGCGCGCCAGCATCCATCTGGTGGAGGCGGCACGCGCGATGGCGCTGTTGCGCGGTCGCTCCTACGTGTTGCCAGAGGACATGACGGCAATCGTGCCCGATGTCCTGCGTCACCGGCTGGTGCTCTCCTACGAGGCGCTTGCCGAAGGTGTCGACGCCGACCGGATCGTGCAGCGCCTGATGCAGGCTGTGAGCGTGCCGGACACGGCAGAACCGCGTGGTGCGCGCGCGAGCGCGGCGGCCTGACGTGGTCGGCCCATGAGCGAGGAGACGCGCCGCACTCCGGAGGCGATCCTGCACCGGCTCGAATGGACGGTGCTGCGCCGGCTCGACGGTCTGATCCAGGGCAACTACCGCAGTCTGTTCCGCGGCGCCGGTCTGGATCTTGCCGATCTGCGCGAATACCAGTACCACGACGACGTCCGGCACATCGACTGGAACGTCACCGCGAGACTGCAGACTCCCTATGTGCGCGAGTTCCACGAGGATCGCGAAACCAGCGTCTGGTTTCTGCTCGACCTCAGCCCATCGATGGATTTCGGCTCGGGAGAGACCAGCAAGCGGCTGCGCGTGACCGAACTGCTCGGCCTTCTCGGGCGCCTCTTCCAACGCCAGTCGAACCCGATCGGGGCGCTCATCTATGGCGGTCAGGTCGATCACATCATACGGCCCGGTAATTCCCGTCGCCATCTGCTCGGCTTGATGAGCCGCGTGCTCGGCTATCCGGCCCCGGCGACCGGCCCCGGCACTCGCCTGTCGGAGTTGCTCGAGGTCGCCGGCGGTGCAATCCGGCGGCGCTCGATCGTGATCATCGTTTCCGATTTCATCAGCGAACCGGGTTGGTCCACGGCGCTCGGCCGTCTCGCCAGCCGCCACGCCGTCACCGCGGTGCGGGTGCTCGATCCTTACGAACTGACGCTGCCCGATATCGGGCTGCTGACCATCCAGGATGCCGAAACGGGCGAGCAATTGTTCATCGATACCCACGACCGACGCTTCCGGCGCCGCTACGAAGCCCAGGTGGAGGCGCGCGAGCAGGCCTTGCAGACGGCGTGGCGCAAGGCGGGCGTCGACGTGCTGGAAGTGCTGACCGACGACGACCTCCTCGAGGCACTGATGCGTCTCGCGGCCATGCGCTCCGGGCGCGCCGCCCACGTCGCGGGCGCGCCGGCCGACGAGCGCCTCGCAACCCCTTGAGCGCACGGAGGCGAACTTGAGCTTCTTGTGGCCCGACCTGCTCTGGTTGATGCTGCTGGCACCTTTGCCGATCCTGCTGCGCCTCTGGCTCGACCGTCGCCGGCGGCGCGACGGCCTCGGTGCGTCGGCGCTTGCGCGCATGCACACCCAGGCCGGCATCCGCTCGCGCTGGCGGCGACGCCTGCCTGCCTTGCTGCTGCTGCTGGCGCTGGGTGCGATGCTGTTGGCGGTGGCACGACCGACCGCGCGGCTGACACTGCCGTCGCCGAACGAGGTCGTCGTGCTCGCGATCGACGTCTCGGGCAGCATGAATGCCGACGATGTCGAACCGACGCGCCTGCTGGCCGCGCAGCAGGCGGCGCGTAGCTTCGTCGCCAGCCTGCCATCGCGTACGCGCGTCAGCATCGTATCGTTCGCGTCATCCGCATCGATCGTGTTGCCGCCGACCCGCAACCGCGTCGACATCGAGAGTGCCTTCGAGCGCCTGCAGACCCAGCCCGGAACGGCAGTGGGCAGCGCGATACTGATCGGCCTGAAGGCACTCTTCCCGGACATCGACATCGACATGCGTTCGCGGCGACCGCGGGTCGTGCTTGCCGGTGAACCGGCGGGCGCTCCGACTACCGGCAGTACCGCGTTCGAGGAAGCCGGCGCCGACGATTCGCCCCGGGTGCCCGAAGCGCTGGCCACCGAGGCCGGCGCGACCGAATGGGGAGCGATCGTCCTGCTGACCGACGGCCAGACGAACGCCGGCGCCGATCCGGTCGAGTCGGCCAAAATCGCCGCCGCGCTCGGCATCCGCGTGTTTCCGGTCGGCTTCGGAACGCCCGACGGCGTCGTGCTCGAGAGCGATGGCTGGTCGATGCGCGTGCGCCTCGACGACGAAATCCTCCAGGAGATCGCCGACCTGACGCTCGGCGACTACGCGGTCGCCGACACCGCGCTGGATCTGCGCAAGGTCTACGATGAACTGAGCTTGCGACTGAGCGTCGAGGCACAGGACGTCGAGATCACTGGTTTGTTGTCCGCGCTCGGACTGCTGCTACTGCTGCTTTCGGCGGGCTTGTCGCTGCGCTGGTTCAACCGGGTGGTGTGAGGCCGCCCGGCATGGCCTGTCGGGCCGACCATCGCCGGCACCGACACGGGGACCCATGAATGGCGCAGCTCTCATCGCCACGCGAGAACGGTTCAGCCTGCCGGCGACGACGCTCGGGCGATCAGGCGCCCGAATAGAGTCCGGCCCCTGCCACCGGCAGCCGCGCCCGCAGGATCGACCCGCTCACCGATTCGGTGACGAAGATCTCCCGGCGATCGATCCCGCCAAAGGCCGCATTCGTGACCGCTAAACCGGTGTCGGTTCGAAGCCGGAGCCATGGCGCGCCCAGTCGATCGAACAACCACGCACAGCCATTGCCCACGTGGGCGACCAGCAAGGAGTCATCCGCGCCGATCGCCATGCCGTCGGGCCCACCAAGGCCACCGGAGAGCTGAATGAACAAGCCCACCTTCGACACGCCCCCATCCGGCATCAAGGGCAGGCGCCAGACACAGTTGCCGCGTGTCATCGCGACCAGCAGCGTCCGCTCGTCGGCGGTGAGCACCAGGCCGTTCGGGCTCGGCGCCGTGTCGATCAGACAATCGAGCCGCTTCGACACCGGATCGTAGCGATACACCCGGCCATTGGGCATGTGCAGCCCGCTCTGCCCCTGATCGGTGAAATACAGACGGCCGGCCGAGTCGAAGATCAAATCGTTGCAACCCCGGAAGTGCTCCGAGTAGCGATCGGCGACGACGCGTTGAACCCGACCGGAGCCCGGCTCGTGCACGAGAATGCCGCGCTTGTAGTCGGCGATGAACACGCGGCCGTCCTCGTGGATCGCCAGGCCATTGGGCCAGCCGTCGTACTCGAGCGCGAGCTGCCAGTCGCCGTCGGGCGCGACGCGAAACAAGCGGCCGTAGGGAATGTCGGTGATCCAGAGATGACCGTCGCGGTCGAACGCCGGTCCTTCGATGAAGCACGGCAGCGCCTCACCGGGCCGGTTCGCGTGCCCCCACTGACAGTGCGTATCGCTGCGCCGGAATCGCTCCGGCATACGAGTCCAGAGTTCGAGCTGCAGATCCTCCGGAGGTGGATAAAGGGACATGCTCGCCACGGGCCGGTCAGAAGCGATAACCAACGCCGAACATGAACTGCGGCAACACCCGTACCTTGCCGACGCCGTCGCGCAACTCGGCCAACTCGCGATCGACGGCTGCATCGATGCCGGGCGCACCCGCCAGCTGCCCGCTGAGCCGGGAGGACAGGCTCGCGCGCCCGATCGAAACGCCCATGTCGGCCGAGAAGTGCCAGCCGGGGTCGGTGCGCCGACTACCCCATCCGATGCCGAGATAAGGTGTGACGTCGGGGTAGTCGATGGTCACATCGAAACGGTCGTTGGCCGTAACCGGGTAGGTCTGGCCGCCGATCTCGAGCGTGTTGCCGGTCGGCACCGCGTTCATATCGAGTTTGGACTGGTTGAAGGTGATGCCCCCGGTGAAGCGGAAGCTGCCGCCACCCGGGAACCAGTCGGCGAACAATGCGAACCGGGCCAGCCGACCCGTGGCGCGGTAGTCGATGCCTTCCTCGCTCACGCGGTCGTCGAGCGAGCCCGTGCTGGCATAGTCGGCCCGCAGGACCATGCGTTCATTGATCGGCTGCGCGATGCCCAGCCCCAGCGTCGGCAGGCCGCCGTGGACGTACACCTGCCAGGCATGAGCCGGCCCGTGGGCGAGAACCGCGAAACCAATGGTGATGACGGCGTGGCGAAGTTTCATGCGAACACCCGGGATGTCGTGTGAGAGGAAAACCGGCTGCCGGCGCCCGTGAGAGACGCTGCACCCGAAAGACTATGCGCGACCGTACCCGTCGGGACGGCGGACGCTGGGATGCCGCAACACGGCGGCCAGCGTACCGACCGATGGTCGTCCGTTGCCGTGCGGCCAGCCTCAACGCAGCTCGAAGCCCAGCGACTCGAGTGCGTCGCGGATCCGATCGCGACCCGACAGCGTGCCGGCCCCGGCCACCCGGGCCGCCGCCTGCCCCGTCCAACCGACCTCGGCCATGCTCTGCTCGCCCTGGAAGACCCGCATCCGCTGATCGTAGGCGTCGATCTCGACCGCCTCACCCTCACCGCCACCGTAGCGCTCGTGATGCAGGATCGACGCCGACGCCAGACGCGGCTTGATCGCGGCGGGTCTGGCCGAATCGGGCCATCCGACGCATAGTCCGAACGAAACGAATGCTCGCGGCGGCAGCCCGACCTCGTCGCGGACGGCTTCCGGCTGATTGCGCATGCCACCGATGTAGACCGTGCCCAAACCCATCGACTCGGCGGCGATCACCGCATTCTGCGCGGCCAACGCCGCGTCGACCAGCGCGACGATGAACATCTCGAGAAAGGGATTGGCGCCGGCCTCCTCGCCGAGCCGGGCCGCGACACGATCCAACCTGGACAGGTCGGCCACGAACAACAGGAACAAAGGACAGTCGCGGATATGGCGTTGGTCACCGGCGAGCCTGCTGAGTCGCTCCTTGCGCGCCGCATCCTGCACGGCGATGATGCTGTAGGCCTGCAGATTGGAGGAGGTCGCCGCCGACTGCGCCGCGGCGATCATCGTCGGCAGCGTCTGCTCTGGCAAGGGGTCGGCGCGGAACGCCCGTACCGAACGGTGGGCGAGTAATTGCTCGATGACCGAGTTCAGGCGCAACTCGGATTCGTCGGGTTCCGCGCCAAAGCGCGCGGCCAGGCGACGCGTGATGGTCTCCATGAATCGTCCTCGTCAGCAGGCCACGGCGTGCACTCACGAACCGGTGAGCTTCCCTGGCCTGTTAGTCAATCCGGTCCATGAAGACCGACGTGCGCTTCACCGACGATGCGCCGGGCGAGCGCGAATCGGATTCGCGATCTGGAACCGGGCACACCGTGCAAGTGAGAGTTATTCTGGCATGCTCCGGCACAGGCCCCGCTGGCGCCCACTCGACCCCTTTCGCGCCCGCGCCGATCGTGGACACGGGCGGGCCACGGAACTCAGGCTCTCGCCCGACCGGCAATCGCGGGACCAGGGCGGGTCGCCAGCAGGTAGCACCCGAGCGCTGCGCTCGCGAAGCCGAGCAGCAGCCAAGAGGCATTCAGATCGTCGAGGCCGACCCGGAACAGCAAGGCGAAGGTCATCGGCGCAAGCGCATACATCGTGTACACCCAGCGCGCCAATCGGCCCAGCCACAATCCGTAGTGCTCGCGGCCGAACATATCGGCCACGTTCATCCCCTTGGCAATCGTCACGAGGCCGTTGCCGGCGCCATAGAGACCGACGATGAATACGGCCATGCCCAGACCCACGAAATGCTGGCCGAGCAGCAACATGGCCAAGGCATCGGCGCCCAATGCGGCGATACCGAGCGCCCGAGCGGGAATGCGCCCTCCCGAGACCATGTCGAGTAGGCGGCCGGCGACCTGCATCGGCCCCATCACTGCCCCGACCAGCACCGCATCGGCCAGACTCAGACCGCGTGCCTGCAGCAGACTCAGCAAGTTGACCGCCAGCACCGACATCATGAACGCATGCAGCGCAAATGCGCCGCACAGCCAGCGAAAGATCCGCAGTTGCTCGTCTGATGCGACCGGCGACCCCGTGTCGATGACAGCGGCGCCCGAAGGCTCGGCGGCGCGCGGCGGACGGCGAGGTATCGCCAGTGCGTGCAGGGGCAGGCAGATCACCCACTGCGCGATCGCAAACACCCAGAAGGTGCCGCGCCAGTCGAGCGCATCGAGCAGATAGCCGGTCAGAGGCCAGAAGACCGTGCTTGCGAAGCCACCGAGCAAGGTCACCGCCGTGAGCGCGCGGCGATGTGACTCGCCGCTGTGCTGGCTGAGGGTTGCGAAGGCCGGGTCGTAGAGGACCAGCGACATCGCGACGCCGCCGATCGCCCAGCCAAGGGTGTAGACGATAGGGTTTGGCGCCAGCGCCACGATGGCGAGGCCCAGACCGGACAGGATCGACCCCACGGACATCATCAGCCGGCCGCCGTAGCGATCGATCGCGCGGCCGGCCGCCGGCGCTACCAGCCCATTGAGGAGCAGGGCCAGCGAGACGACACCGAACAGCATGAGACGGGAGACACCGAGCCCCTCGCCCACCCTCGGCCAAAGAACCGCCATGCAATAGAACAACGGTCCCCACGAGACAATCTGCCCGATGCCCAGGGCGATGATCAGAATCTTGAGGCGACCGCTCACCGCGCGGGCAGCAGGATGGCGCGAAAGTCGTTGACGTTCGTGCGCGTGGGGCCGGTCATGACGAGACCGTCGGCGGCGGCAAACGCCGAGTAGGCATCGTTGTCCGCAAGCAGGCCGCGGGGATCGAGACCGGCTGCGCGCACGCGCGCCAGGGTTTCCGGATCGAACACACAGCCGGCGTTGTCTTCGGAGCCGTCGATGCCGTCGGTGTCGACCGCAAGCCCATGGGCATCGGTACCCTCGAGCTCGAGCGCCAGCGCGAGCAGGAACTCGGCATTGCGCCCGCCGCGTCCGTTGCCGCGTACGGTGACCGTCGTCTCGCCGCCCGAAAGCACGACCGAGCCGCGTGCGAACGGCGGATGCGCGAGCCCCTCGAGACCCCGCAGACACATGCGCCCGAGCGCGCTCGCGAGCCCGGCGGCCTCGCCCTCGAGCCGGTCCGACAGGACGATGGGGTGGAGACCGAATCCGGTCGCGCATCGGGCAGCCGCGGCCAGCGCGTCCTCGGCGCGCGCGACGATCACGGTGCGATGATCGCGGCCGGCAAAGTCTGCGCTCTTGGGCGATTCCGCGCGCCCGGAGACCAGCATGTCGCGCACCGAGGCGGACACATCGATCTCGTAGCGCGCCAGGATGCGCAACGCGTCGGCGCAGGTGCTTGCATCCGGAAGGGTTGGCCCGCTGGCGGTGACGGCAGGATCGTCGCCAGGGATGTCCGAGATGATCAGCGTGTGCAAACGGGCGTCGCCGCAAGCCAGCCCAAGCCGGCCCCCCTTGATTGCCGAGAGGTGCTTGCGCACGCAGTTCATCTCGGTGATGTTCGCACCGCTGCGCAGCAGCGCACGGTTGATCGCCTGCTTCTCGGCCAGGCTCATGCCGTCCATCGGCGCGGTGAGCAGTGCGGATCCGCCACCGGAAAGCAGACAGACAACCTGGTCGTCGGCACCGAGACCGGAAACCATCGCGCGAATCCGGGCGGCTGCCTGCAAGCCGGCTTCGTCGGGCACCGGGTGAGCAGCCTCGATGACTTCGACGACCTCACAGGAGGCACCGTGACCGAAACGCGTCACCACCGCGCCACTGAGACGCGATCGGGCCTGTGCCGGCCAGTGCCGCTCGAGCACGCGCGCCATCTCGGCCGCACCCTTGCCAGCGCCGATCACGACGGTTCTGCCCGCGGTCGGCGGCGGCAGCGCATCGGGAAGGCAGTGTGCCGGCGAAACCGCCTCGATCGCGGCCTCGTAGAGTGCGGTCAGGATCGCGGACGGATCCGCACGGCCGGCATCGGCCGGCGATCCCTGCGGTCGCGACATGGCCTTCGGACCTCAGGCGCCGGCCAGACCGCGCGTCTCGTGCGCGCCGGCCCGGGGCAGCTGAAAGGCAAACAACCAGGTCAATACCGCGATCAACGCCATCGCGAACAACAGCTTGTCGAAGCCGGCCGCCTTGACGACTGGCCCGAGCAGCCAGACCGCCAGCGAACTGACGCCGAAAGAGACCGCCAGCCGCATGCCGGCCACGCGCGAGCGCATGCGGTCGTCGACGAAGCGCACGATCAGTGCATCGGTGAAGGGAATCGCGGCGAACACCGCGACCATGTAGGCGGTGGCCATCAGCAGGAACGACCAGCCCGTGGCCTGCGCGGCGAGCAGGAACGCGGGCGCCTGCAACAGCAGCACGCCGAGATAGAGACGGCGGATCGGGAAACGATCGATCAACCGGCCCACCACCACCTGCGAGCAGGCGCCCACGGTATAGACGAGGGCCAGCAACAGACCGAGCTGAGACGGATCATCGACGATACCGGCGAAGCGCTCGCGCAGCAGCTCGCCGTTGCCATTGGTGGTGAAATTGAACAGCAGGCTGCCCGTGATGGCGGTCGCGGTGATCACGAAGAACACCCGCATCAGGATGCTGCGCGGCACCTCGGCCATGGTCGGCCTGCGCTTGGCGGGCGCCTCGGTCTCGGCGGGAACCGCCAGCGCGAACCAGATACCGAGCGCCAGCGCCATGGTGCCCGGCAGTGCGAACGCCAGGCGCCAACCACCGATCTCGATCAGGTAGCCGGACACCAATGCGGCCGCCGCGATGCCGAGATTGCCGGCCAGGCCGCTGATACCGAGCGTCGCGCCGGGTCGGCGTGCTCCGGCAACCAGCATCGGAATGCCGACCGGGTGATAGATCGCCGAGAACGCGCCAAGCAGCGTGAGCACGGCGGCCAGCTGCCAGGCGTTCTGTGCGAGCGCCGCGAGCAGGCAACTCACGCCCATGCCGAAGTAGAAAACCAGGATCATGGCCCGCCGGCCCCACAGATCGCCGAGCCGGCCCGCGGGAACCGAGCCCAGGCCGAACATCAGGAAGGCGCCCGCACCGTAGGGCATCAGATCTTCCCAGCGCGCGAAGCCGAAATCCGCCGCGATCCGAGACACCGCCGCCGCAAAGATCAGCAGGAACATGTGATCGAGCGCGTGGCCGATGTTGAGCAACCAGACGGTGACGCGGGTGGGGGCCATGAGCTTCGAAACGAGAAGAGCGCGCGCAGCGCGGAAGGCACGATGGCTCATGATAACCGCAGGCAACTGCGTTCGCTGCACCCGCGACTGGGCCATCGCCCGGCGCGCCACGGATCGGCGCGGCGCGGGATCGAGACCGTGGCCGCGCGCGCCGCCGCGCGGTCCCGGCCGCGCGGTCCCGGTCGCGTGAGCCCGGCCGCGTGAGCCTGGCCGCGTGAGCCCGGCCGCGTCAGCCCGGTCGCGTCAGCCCGTGACCCGCCGCGCCCGCCGCGCGCAGCCATCAACGCCCGCGCCAGTACACGCCCGCTTCGTGATACGCGCGCTCCAGGCGCTCGACGTGGGCGAGCGCCGAATCGCCGCGCAGGCTCATTGCGGCCGCGATCAGCGCCTCGAACAGGATCAGGGTCGCCACGTGCGAACTCAGGAAGTGCGGACCCTCGGTGGGCAGGCAGAACACCTGATCGGCAAGGTCTGCGACCGGCGCGGTCGGCTGGTCGGTGAGCACCAGCAACGGCACGCCGGCCGATGCCGCCTGGCGCGCGGCATCGACGGTCGCCTGGGCGTAGGGACGCGTCGACACCAGCATGACCAGATCGCGCTTGCCGAGTTCGGCGATGCCCGCGGCCAGCGGCGAGCCGCCACGCCCGGCTACCAGCCAGTGGCCGAAGACCAACGTGCCCATGTAGGCGAGGTAGTCGATCAACGCGGCAGAACTCAACGCACCGACCAGCACCACCCGCTGCGCACGCACCAACCGGACGGCCGCCTGGCGAACTTCGGCTTCCTCGATGCGGGCTGGCAGGGCTGCCGCATTCGCGATCGCCGCCTGCACGTGCCGCTGCAGCGGCCCGGGGGTCCGTTGGCCGCGACCGCGCTTCTCGGACTGGGCGGCACGCGCGCGAATCGCGAACACGCGCTCGCGCAGCGCAACCTCGCGCCGGCAGTCCTCGCGCAGGGCTTCGTAGTGATCGTGACCGAGCGCGCGAGCCAGACGTGACAGGCTCGCCGGCGGCACCTGCCATCGGGCCGCCACCTGGCGCAACGTCGCACCGGCGACATCCTCGGGACGGGCGAGCATGCGCTCGGCGAGTTCCCGCAGGCGCGGGCTCAGGGCGCCGGCGGCCTCGAGCAAGCGGCGCTGCAGCCCATCAGCCTCTGCCGCGGCCCGAATGCCGGGGAGCCGTTCACGTTCGATCGACACGATTCGAGACACTCATGTTTGAAACAGGCGTTTCACTCCTTAGGATAGGTTGAAACACTCCCGTACTCCGAATCGATCATGTCACACGTCTTCGCTCGCCAATGCAACAAACCCATGCCGATAGCGGTCGGCGGCCAGGGCGTCTGGCTGAACTCGGCCGACGGGCGCCGCTTTCTCGACGCCTGTGGGGGTGCCGCCGTATCCTGCCTCGGCCACGGTCATCCCGTGATCGCGGAGGCCATTGCACGCCAGGCGCGCACGCTCGCCTATGCGCACACCAGCTTTTTCAGTTCCGAGCCTGCCGAGGCGTTGGCCGACTGGCTCGTGGCGCGTGCACCCGCCGGCATCGACCGCGTGATGTTCGTCAGCGGCGGCTCCGAGGCGGTCGAGGCCGCGGTCAAACTGGCGCGTCAGGTCCACCTGGAACGCGGCCAGCCGCAACGTCGCCACATCGTCGCCCGCCGGCAGAGTTATCACGGCAACACGCTCGGCGCATTGGCCGCCGGCGGCAATGCGCGACGCAAAGCGCCGTTCGCGCCGCTGCTGTCCGACGCCATGTTGCACATCGACCCCTGCTTCTACTGGCGTGAGGCACGCCCGGGTGAGACGGCGCAGGCCTACGGTCGGCGGGTCGCCGACCAGCTCGAGGACCTGCTCGCCTCCGTCGGCCCGGACCAGGTCGCGGCCTTCATCGCCGAGCCGGTGGTCGGCGCGACGCTGGGCGCGGTGGCGGCGGAGGCGGGCTACTTTCAACGGATCCGTGAGATCTGCGACCGTCACGGCGTGCTGCTGATCCTCGACGAAGTGATGTGCGGCATGGGTCGCACCGGAACGCTGTTCGCCTGCGAACAGGAGAACATCGCGCCCGACATCGTCTGTATCGCCAAGGGCCTGGGCGGGGGCTACCAACCCATCGGCGCAATGCTGTGCTCGGCCCGGATCCACGACACGATCGCCGCGGGCTCGGGCGCCTTTCAACATGGTCACACCTATCTCGGCCATCCCGTGGCCGCGGCGGCGGCGCTGGCCGTGGCCTCCGAGATCGAGCGCGCCGACCTGCTCGCACAGGTCCGCCGCCGGGGTGAAACGCTGCGCGCCGGCCTGCGCGCGCGGCTGGGCGATCACCCGAATGTCGGCGACATTCGGGGCCGGGGATTGTTCGTCGGCGTCGAACTGGTGGCCGATCGGGGCAGCAAGCGGGCGCTTCCACCGGGCTGGGCGACCCATGCCCGCATCAAGCGATTCGCCTTCGAGAACGGTCTGCTGGTCTACCCGATGGGCGGCACGCTCGACGGCGAGCACGGCGACCACGTCCTGCTGGCACCGCCTTACACGATCACGGACGACGAGCTCGCTCTGATCGTCGAGCGACTGGCGGTGGCGATCGACGGTGCGCTGGCGCAGGCCCGGGCCGAATTCGCCGACCCACCGGGCATCGCGCTCGCCTGACGCCGCCCGGCATGGCGCCCTTCGATGGCCCCCGGCATCTGTGGTGGAATTCCGTCAGCCATTCGCGGGAGCGCATTTGCCAGGCCCGGCGCGACTGGCGCGAGCGGCGCTTCCCGACGGTACCCGACGACGACACCTTCATTCCACTGCCCGAGAGCAACGATGACCGACACTGAAATCCTGTTCGAGCGTCTGCGCGAAGCGCTGCCGGCGGCGAGCCTGTGCCTGGCCGGTGCCATCGACGAACGCTATCGCCACGACATGCTCAGGTCCAAGTCGGCCACCCCCGGCATCCTGCTACGACCCGCCGAAACCGCGGAACTGGCATTGGCGATGCGCTTGTGTGCCGAGGCCGGCGCGGTGGTGGTTCCGTTCGGCGGCAACACCGGTTTCTGTGGCGGCAGCATGACCGACGGATCCGGTGAACAGGTGTTGGTCTCGCTCGAGCGCATGAACCAGATCCGCGACGTCGATTTGCTCAACGACACCATGACCGTGGACGCGGGCTGCCTGCTGGCCACGCTGCAGGAGCGGGCCGAGGCGGCGAACCGGCTGTTTCCACTCTCGCACGGCGGCGAGGGCAGCGCCCAGATCGGCGGCTGTCTGTCGACCAACGCGGGCGGAAATGCCGTCCTGCGCTACGGCATGGCGCGCGACCTCGTGCTCGGCCTCGAGGTCGTGCTACCCGACGGCCGGGTGCTGAACGCGCTGCGCGGTCTCCGTAAGGACAACGCCGGCTACGATCTGAAACAGCTGTTCCTGGGCACCGAGGGCACGCTCGGCATCATCACCGCCGCCGTGCTCAAGCTCTATCCGCGCGCCCGTCGCCGCGAGACGGCCCTGATCGCGGTGCCCGATGTCGCTCGTGCGGTCGGCATGCTTGCCTTTCTCCGCGAACGGCTCGGCGAAGTGATCACCGCCTGCGAGTTGATACCACGGGCCGGCCTCGAACTCAGTCTGCAGGCCATCGGCGAGTCCCGTCAGCCGTTCGAGCGCGCCCATGCCTGGCAGATGCTGGTGGAGGCCGAGACCTCGTCCACGCACTTCGCGTTGCGCGACGCGCTCGAGGAGGCCCTCGCCGAGGCTTTCACCGAGGGCATTGCTCTCGACGCGGTGATCGCCACCAGCGATGGTCAGCGCAAGAGCCTCTGGAAGATCCGCGAAGGCATCGCTCTGGCGGCGGTCGGTGACCCGTCGAGCCTGAAGAACGATCAATCCGTGCCGTGTTCGTCGATCCCCGAATTCGTCGCCCGCGGCGCGGCGGTGGTCGACGCGATCGTGCCTGGCGCCCGCGCGGTGCCCTTCGGACACATCGGTGACGGCAATATCCACTTCAATGTCTGGCGACCCGCGGACCTGCCGGCCGATGCCTTCGTCGCCCAATGGCCGGCGCTGGTGCGCGCGCTCGATGACGTGGCCATGGCGCTGAATGGCAGCATCGCGGCCGAACACGGCATCGGCGCCTCGAAACGCGTGGCGCTCGGGCGGGTGCGCGACGAGGTCGCGATCGACCTGATGCGAACCATCAAGCGGGCACTGGACCCACAGGCGAGGCTCAATCCGGGCAAGGTCGTGCCTTGAGCGACCACTGCCAGGCCACGTGGGCGCCCGTCAGGAACGCGAGGGCCCTTCCGCGGCCAGCAGACCCGCCGCACGTTCGCGTAGGACGGCCTTCTGGATCTTCGCGCCGTTCGGGCCGTTGACCACCGGGAAGGCATCGATCGCCACGATCCTTGCCGGCCGCTTGAATGCGGCCAGGCCGGCACGGCAATGGGCCTCCCAGGCCGGCAGATCGGTCGGCGAACCGGCCACCGGTACCACGAAGGCCACGGCCCGGTCGCCCTGCCCGGCCGTTCGCACACCAACCACCTGCGCCGCCGCGATGCCCGGATGCTCACAGAGCCAGCGCTCGATCTCCGCCGGGTCGACCAGGTAACCGCTCATTCGAAGACCGTCGTTGAGCCGCGCATAGTAGGTAAAACTGTCCTCGCCATCGAGCGCGCACAGATCGCCGGTGCGAAACCAGCCATCGGGGTCGATCGCGCGTTCGCTGGCCTGGGGGTTGTTGACGTAGGCGGACAGAACGTTAGGCCCGCGCACCCACAACTCGCCTGCCTGGCCGACCGCGCAGGGTTGACCGGTACGCGGATCGCGTACCCGGATCTCGATCTCGGGGTCCACCACCCGGCCGCCGCCGATTGCACGCTGCGCGGCCGGCGCCTGCGGATCGCGCATCGCCATCAGCGCATAGCACTCGGACGAGCCGTACAGACCGCTGATCCGGGCGCCATGTCTGCGCTCGAGCGTACTCACCCAGTGCGCGGCGCGGCCGACGAAGTCGGCGATGCCACCGCGGCGCAGCGTCTCGAAACGGGCCCCGGCCCGATCGAAGATCGCGTCGTACATCGCGTCGGAACCAATGAAGTGGGTGATGCCGTCGCCGAAGGCGGCCGCGGCGTGCTCGCCGTCGAAAACCGGCTGGATCGTGCAGCATGCGCCGCCGGCCAGCGCCGCAAGCGCGGTCATGAAGCCGAACACGCCGTAGAACGGCAGCGCGCACAGCATCGCGTCGTCGGGCCCGATGTCGAACGCCTGCGCCGCGGCCCATGCGTGGCGTGCGATGCTCGCCTGGCCATGCGCGGCCAGCTTGGGCAGGCCGGTGGTGCCCGAGGTGCTGAAGCAGACCAGCGGGAAGGCCCGGTCGTCGGCGCGCAAGGCGGCAGCGTCCGAAGAACCGCCGGCGACCGCGCTCGATGCAGTGATCGCGTCATCGAATCCATCGCCGCCAGGATGCGCAGCGGCTACGCCACCGCACCCCTCGCGTGCCGGATGCAGACGTTGTGAATCCTGGATGATGATCACGTGCTCGAGCGCCGGCAAATGGGGCCTGAGCGCATCCACCATCTCGGCGAACGGAATGTCCAGGAAACGGTCGGTCGTCACGATCGCGCGTGCACCCGCCACCGTCAGGGCATGGGCCGCCTCGCGCTCCGTGTACCGGGTCGAGACCGGAACCAGGAAGAGGCCCAGCCGCGCGGCGGCAAACAAGGTCTGCAACCACGCCGGGCCTTCGGGGAGCCAGATGCCCACCGCATCGCCGCGGCGCAGCCCCCGTTGGTGCAGCGCGGCGGCCATGGCAGCGGCCGCGTCACGCAACGCGCCACGGCTGATCACGCCGGTATCGTTGCGGATCGCGGGTGCCGCGGGTCGGCCGGCGATCAGGCGATCGAGGGTGGTCACGGTCGACCCGCTCATTCAGCGAGTCTCCGCCAGGAAGCCAAGCAGATGCCCGACGACCGCTGCTGGCTGCTCCTGCTGCACCCAGTGACCGGCGCCCGGGACAATGATCGTACCCCGCCAGTCGCGCGCCAGAGCGCCCTGCAGATGCTCGAGATCGCCCGGCTTCTGATAGATGCCCCAATCGGATTCGCCGGCGACGAACATGGCCGGCACGTCGATCGAACGGCCGGCGAACAGCTGCGACTCGGCGAGGAACCGTGTGCCGGTCTGGCAGCGGTACCACTGCAGCCCGCCCTGGAAGCCGGTGCGCCGGTACTCGTCGACGTAGACGTCCATGGCCGACTCGGGCAGCCAGGTGTTGGCCACGATAGATGCGGCCGACGGCAGTTCACCGGCCACGGTCTGCGCCATGTTTCGCTCGAGATCCATGATGTAGTAGGTCGGCATCGCGGCAAGTGAGTCGGCATCCCAGCCGGACAGACGATAGGGCCTGTTCTCGCGCCAGTCGGCGCTCTTCATGTGGAAGTAGGCGCGCAGGAAATCGCGCAGCCCCTGCGGGCAGCGCCACATGTCTTCGTTGGCCGCGCGCGTGCTGTAGTACCACTGGTAGTGCTTGCGCGGACGCGCCAGAGCGGCGAGCGCCGAATGGATGTCGGCCGCCTTGCTGGCCAGTGGCCGTGCCGCGCCCCGGCCATCGCCGGCGGCCCTGTCGGTGGCGTCCTCGCCGATGACCGGCATCGGCGGCGGGCCCGCGAATGGCGCACTCATCATGACGACGCGGCGGAAGACATCGGGACGCACGACCGCGCACCAGCCGGCGACCATCGAGCCGAAATCGTGGCCGACCACGGCCGCCACCTCGCGTCGCCCAAGGGCCCAGACCAGACCGAGCGCATCGCGTACCAGGTTGATCATGCGGTACGGGCGCAGATCGCCGTCGTAATCGGCAATCCAGCCCAGGGTGCGGCCATAGCCGCGCTGGTCGGGTGCCACGACGTGGTAGCCGGCCTGCGCCAGCGCCGGCATGACCGAACGCCAGCTGAAGGCGAGCTCGGGAAAGCCGTGCAGCAGCAGCAACAGCGGCCGCCCGGGCGACTCCCAGCCGGCCTCGAGCAGATGCACGTCGAGACCGTTGCCGTTGTCCAGGCGGCGGGCGCGAACGCCGGCCGGCAGCACGGCCGTCGGCAGGGGCTCCAGCATGGCAGTCATCGGTCGAGCACTCCGGTCAGGAACGAGCTCAGGTTCGCGCCCAGGCTGGGCGACAGATATCCGCCCTCCTGCACGTAAAGCGTCGGCAGCCCCAGGCGACCGATGACGCGGCCCAGCCGCTCGAAACCGGGGGTGGTCACGCGCATGCCCTGCAACGGGTCTTCCTCCGATGTGTCCAGACCGAGCGCCACCACCAGCACGCCGGGCGCGAAGGATTCGATCAGGGCGGCGGCGCGCGGGAGGGTGTCAAGCAACACGTCGTCGCCACTGCCACGCGGCAGCGGCATGTTGATATTGAAGCCCTCGCCGTCCCCCGCCCCGCGTTCGCCGACGTGACCATAGCTGAACGGATAGAGCATCTGCGGATCGCAGTGAATCGAGATCGTCAGCACGTCGCGCCGACTCCAAAAGATGCCCTGCGTACCGTTGCCGTGGTGCACGTCGACATCGAGGATGGCCACACGCTCGTGGCGCGAACGCAGCCGCTGGGCCGCGATCGCGACATTGTTCAGATAGCAGAAACCGCCGGCCAGATCGGCATAGGCGTGATGACCCGGGGGCCGGCACAGCGCGTAGGCGTGCGGCTCACCGTCGAGAATTGCCTCGGCGCCGGCCAGCGCGCTGTTGGCCGAGGCGCGTGCCGAGCGCCACGTATGCTCGCCGATCGGGCAGGCGGTGTCGGTCTGGTGCCAGCCTGCCTGCCCGAGGATTCCGGTCGGATAGGTGCCGGGATAGCGCACCGGATGGGTATTGGGAATGATTTCCGCCGACGCGCCGTCGAGCTCGCGCCAGCGCTGCCAGCCGGTTTCGAGAAACCGCAGGTATTCCGGCGTGTGGATCGCGGCCAGCGGCCCACGGCCGAAGTCCTCGGGCCGGGCAGGATCGATGCCCAGCCGCGCCAGCCCCTTCAGCAGCCGTTCGGCACGCTCGGGCTGCTCGACATTGGCGCGCGGCTCGCCCCGGATCAGGAAGAACTTCGGGTCGTGCAACGCCTGGTCGGGGTGATAAAAAGTTTTCATTGTCTCGCTCACACGAACTTCAGGGGTTTGACGTTCAGCGTCTCCTTAATATATCGGTCTCACGAACGGAATCGGACGCACGCACTGCCGAGGGTCGCGGTGTCCGCGCTCCGCCGAGCCGCCTTCGCCACCGCAACGCCGCTTTCCGGGACGCGGATCCCGTCGCCCCATACTTCGCCATGCCCTCGTCACCGCATACCCCGATACCGCCCCCGAACGGATTTCGCTGGCTGATCCTCGCCGGCGTCTGGCTCATCTACGCCGGCTTCGGCCTCGTGGTCACCAGCCTGGCGCCGCTGGTCGCGCCGATCCAGACCGAGCTCGGCCTGAGCCACTCGGCCATGGGCAGCGTGCTGGGCGCCTGGCAGCTGATCTACATCGTCTCTGCGGTCCCTTGCGGCCTGTTGCTCGACAGGCTGGGCGTGCGCGCTGCCCTGACGCTGGCGGCCGTGATCATCGCCGCGTCGGCGTTCGGCCGGGCCATGGCGTTCGACTACTGGAGCCTGCTGTTCGCGGTGATGGTGTTCGGCCTCGGCGGCCCGATCGTGTCCGCCGGGGCGCCCAAGGTGATCGCGCATTGGTTCACCGGTGCCGACCGCGGCTTCGCGATGGGCGTCTATCTGACCGGTCCCTCGATCGGCGGCGTGATCTCGCTCACGCTCACCCATTCCGTGCTGCTGCCCGCCTTCGGCGGGCAGTGGCGGTCGGTGTTGATATCGTGGGCCGGCGTGGCGCTGCTGGCAGGCGCATCGTGGTGGTTTCTCGCGGGCACACGGCGGGCACGGGCGAACTCGCCGGATGCCGGGCCCGACACGCCGACCCCGCAGCGTCAGACCATACGACAGCTGTTGGCATCGCCGGCCGTACGACTGGTCATGCTGATGAGCGTCGGCGTCTTCATGTTCAACCATGGGCTCAACAACTGGCTGCCCGAACTGCTGCGCCGCGACGGCATGACCGCGATCAATGCCGGCTACTGGGCGTCGATCCCGACCATCGTCGGCATCCTCGGGTCGCTGACGATTCCACGTCTGGCCATACCCGGTCGTCGTTTTCGCATCCTGATGATCCTCAGCATCGCGGCCCTGATCGCGTCCCTGCTGCTGCACTTCCAGGCGCCGGTGCCGCTGTTCACGGGGCTGATGATGCAGGGCGTGGCGCGCTCGGCACTGATGACCGTGCTGATTCTGACGTTGGTCGAGTTGCCCGATATCGGCCCGAGCCGGGCGGGCACGGCCGCCGGACTCTTCTTCTCGGCCGCCGAGATCGGCGGCGTGATGGGCCCGCTCGGTCTCGGTGCGCTGTACGACCTCACCGGAAGCTTCGATGCCGGCCTCTTTCTGTTGAGCGCCGTGAGCGTGCTGCTGATCGTCGGCGTCAGCCGGCTCGAACGGGCCGCCAGGGGATGACGGCACGCGCGCCCGCGACCGCCCTTGGCAGTCTGTTGACAGCCTGTTGACGACCCTGACGGGCCCATGACAGGTATTTCAGCCTGTTAGTGCGCGATCAGCCCGCCATCCACCACCAGTTCGCTGCCCGTCATGAATGAGGCGTCATCCGAGGCCAGGAACACGACGGCCGAGGCGATCTCCTCGGGCACGCCGATGCGGGCCATCGGCGTATTGGCGATCATCTGGCGACGGAAACCCTCGAAGGCCTGAGCCCGCGAACCATCGGCCGGTCCGTCGGTCATGGCGGTCTTGACCAGACCGGGATGAATCGAATTGACACGAATCGGATAGGCCTGGCGTTGGCAATACAGCGCGAGCGACTTGGTCAACAGCCGCACCCCGCCCTTGCTCGCGCAGTAGGCATGCGTGCCGGCGTAACCGACGATACCGAATACCGACGAGATGTTGACGATACTGGCCGGCGGCCCTTCCTTCATGCGACGCACGGCCTCACGGCAGCCGAGGAACACGCCGTCGAGATTGACCGCCTGCACGCGACGCCAGGCATCGAGGGTCTCGTCTTCGAAGTCGAGACCGCTGCCTCCGACCCCGGCATTGTTGACCAGGATGCGCAGCGGCCCGAGTGCCTCGACGGCGCGCTCGATGCCTTCGCGCCACGAGCCCTCGTCGGCCACGTCGTGAGAGATGGCTAGCGCACGGCCGCCGACGGCCCGGATGTCCGCCGCGACCGCCTCGGCCGCGTCGGTCTGAACGTCGGCCACGGCGACTGCTGCGCCCTGGGCCGCCAGCGCACGGGCGGCGGCCGCGCCGTTGCCGGAGGCCGCGCCCGTCACATAGGCCATCCGATCACGCAGTTTCATCGACGCTCTCCCATTCAACGCGCGGTATAGCCGCCATCGACCACCAGTTCGCTGCCGGTCATGAAGCTGGCGTCGTCGCTGGCCAGGAACACCACGGTGGTCGCGACTTCGTCGGCCACGCCCATGCGCCCCATCGGCGTGGCGGCGAGGATCTCCTGTTGCAGCTGACCGTAGGCCTCGCTGCCCAGGCGATCGACCTGGCCCTCGACCATCGGCGTGCGGATGTAGCCCGGATGCACGGAGTTGACCCGGATCGGATAGCCCTGCCGCTGACAGTAGAGCGCGAGCGACTTGGTGAGCAGGCGCACGCCGCCCTTGCTGGCGCTGTAGGCCGAGGCCCGGCCGGCCCCCACCAGGCCGAGGATCGACGAGATGTTGATGATGCTGCCGGGCGCACCGCCCTTCATGCGGCGCACCGCCTCGCGGCAGCCGAGAAACACGCCGTCGAGGTTGATGCGCTGGACGCGACGCCAGTTCTCCAGTGTCTCGTCTTCGAACGGCGCGCCGTTGCCCGCCACACCGGCGTTGTTGACCATGATGCGCAGCGGTCCGAGTTCACCGATGGCCCGATCGAGGCCGGCTGCCCAGGCTCGCTCGTCGCCGACGTCGTGTTCGATCGCGATCGCGCGACCGCCGCCGTCGCGAATGCTGGCCGCCAGTTGCTCGGCGGCCTCGATCTGAACGTCGGCCAGTGCCACCGCCGCGCCTTCGGCGGCGAACTGACGCGCCATGGCCGCACCATTCCCCGAAGCAGCACCCGTCACATAGGCCATGCGGTTCAACAACTTCATGGAGGTCTCCTCGAATCGATTTTGAGAGTATTCGACCGTCCGGCAGCGCCGCCGGCGGCCGGCCCGCGCAGTCTACCGGCTCGCCGGGGCGTGCTCCCAATCCAGCGGCCACCTGAACAAGCCCGCGGCCAGGGTCGCGGCCCGCGCCAGATAGAACGTCATCAGCGCGGCCCACAGACCGTGATTGCCGAACCAGGCCTGCGCCGGCCAGGAGACGGCAAGCAGCACGAGCAAGGCGATCAGCGTCGAATCGCGCATCGTGCCCGTGCGCAGAATGCCGATGTAGATGCCGTCGAGCAGGTAGCACCAGACCGCAACGACCGGCGCAATCCAGATCCACGGCAGAAAGCCGGCGGCCAGCGAGCGCACCCGCGCATCGACGGTCAGCGCAGCCACGAGACGATCACCGGCGAGCACGTAGAACAGTGCGATGGCGCAGGCCACGCCGAGCGCCCACTGCGTCGCGATGCGGATGGCAGCCCGATAGTCGTCGCGTCGGCGGGCGCCCCGTGCCTGCCCTACCAAGGCCTCGGCGGCATGCGAGAAGCCATCCAGACCGTAGGCGAGCACATTGATCAACTGCAGCAAAACCGCGTTGGCAGCCAGTATCCACTCGCCCTGCGCCGCACTGCGGGCGTTGAACCAGGCGAACCCCGAGATCAGGAACAAGGTGCGCAGGAAGATGTCGCCATTGACGCCGAACAGACGCCGGTAGTCGCTCAACGCCAGCAGGCGCGCCCATGGCCAGGCGCCCGGCCAGGGACGAAGGGCTCGCGCCAGCGCCAGCAGACCCACCGCCAGCGCCAGCCACTCCGCCAGCACACTCGCCCGCGCCACTCCGGCGATGCCGGCATCCAGCCCCAGCACGAACCAGACGCTCAGCCCGGCGTTGGCCAGATTGAGCGTGAGCTGCGCGAGCAACGCGAATCCGGTTCGCTGCAGGCCAACGAACACGCCCATCAAGACGTAGTTGGCCAGGACCGCCGGTGCGCTCCAGACCCGGATGCCGTAATAGATGGCCAGCGCCCGTTCGACCTCGGCGGTCGCCGGGAACGCCCACTGGACGAGCTCGCCTATCCAGGCGCGGGCGAAGATGATCGCCACGCCGAGCACGAACGCCGTCGCCATCAGTTGCAGCAGCAGCGCGCGCAAGGCTTCGGTTCGCGCCGCGCCCTGTGCCTGCGCAATCAGGCCGGTGGTGCCCATGCGCAGAAAACCGAAGCCCCAGAACAGAAAACTGAATACGGTCGCGCCAAGCGCGACCGCGCCGATCTGTGCGGCCCCCGGCAGACGACCCATGACCGCAGTATCGACCACCCCGACCAGCGGCACCGACAGGTTCGACAGCATGATCGGCAGTGCCAGCCGCAGCACACGCCGATGAGTGATGCGCGACCCGGTCGGCGGCAACGTGGAGGTCTCGCTCATCGGCAGATGAGCTTGCAGGCGTTGGCGAGCGGAACCCTTGCCGGGGCCCGGCGACGCGACCTCACCGTGCCTCGGTCGGCAGCACCCGGGGCACGACCTCGGCAATGCGCTCGCCGTCACTGAACAACAGGACGCCTTCCTGGATCGTGACCGACAGCCGCATCGAACGCGCCGCCATGGCCGCCAGTGCATGGGCTGCCGGATTCTCGACCACATTGACGGTCAGCGACGACAGCTGACTGAGTTCGCGCCCGAGTCGCCGCCACCAGACATCCACCCGCGGCCCGCCGAATGCGAGCGCCACGACCCGGTCGGCGCGCCCGCAGGCGCGGCGCAGACGACGCTCCTCGGGCAGGCCGACATCGATCCAGGTCAGGATCCGGCCGGTGGCATCGCGCTGCCAGAGATCGGGTTCATCGTCGGTGGAGAGCCCGCGTCCGAATTCCAGCCCTTCCTGATCGTGCATGGCATAGGCCAGCACGCGGATCATCATGCGTTCCTCGGTTTCAGAAGGGTGGCGTGCGAGCGTCAGGACCCGCTCGCCATAGATGCCTCGGTCGATGTCGGCGACATCGAGCCGCAAGCGGTAGATGGTGGCGCCGAGCGCCATGATCACCTCTCAGTTTGCCAGGGGCGCGGACTGGCTGCCGCGCACGAGCCGCCCGGGGCGGGCGCCGGTGTCTTCGTCGTGACGCCTGACCTCGACGCCGGCCACGAAGGTATGGCGATAGCCGCTCGCACGCTGCAGCAAGCGCCGGCCGCCGGCGGGCAGATCGTGTGCCATCCACGGACGGCCGACACCCAGGTGTTCGAAATCGATGATGTTGATGTCGGCACGATAGCCGGGCGCGATCACGCCACGATCGAACAGGCCGTAGCAGTGCGCGGTCGCCTGGGTCTGCTTGTGTACCAGCCAGGGCAGCGGCAGACGCGCGCCGCGCGTGCGATCGCGCGCCCAGTGCGACAACAAGGTAGTCGGCGAGCTGGCATCGCAGATCAGGCCGACGTGGGCACCGCCGTCTGCCACCCCGCAGACGGTATTCGGATTGCGCAGCATCGCTTCGACCGCGCTCAGATCTCCGCTGTGATAGTTCTCGAATGGATGCAGCAGGATATTGCGGCCGCCGTCGCGTAACAGCAGTTCCAGCACCAAGTCGAACGGATCCCTGTCCTGGGCGCGCGCGAGGCGGGCCACGGACCGTGCCGGATCCGGCTCGATGTCGACGGGCTCGCCGAGCTCGAAGGTCCGTTCGATGGCCCGGTTCATCCATTGCGCATGACCGTCCTGCGGCCGTTCGGCCACCAGCCGCGCACGCAGGCCGGAATCGGCCGTCAGGGCCTCGATCGCCGCATCCAGACCTTTCTCGAGCAACGATTTCCAGAGCGGATGCGTGCTGAACGGATGCACGGTACCGCGCAGCGTCATCAACACGCCGATCGCCCGCGAGCCGACCTGGGCGGTGAACGGCAGGCCATCGGCCACCGCACGGTCGACGCCGGCGAGCGTCTGCGCCCACAGCTGCGGCGCATTGTCGACCTGCACGAGCAACACGGACAACGGCCGTCCGGCCAGTTCGGCCGCCTCGCGCAGCAAACCAAAATCGCCCGCGCCGAAATCGGAATTGACCTCGATCACACCTTTGCCGGCACGGCGCATGGCTCGCGCCAGGCCGGCCAGCTCCGGCTCGTCCGCACTGAGGCTGGGCGTCGGCCGGCCGTCGGCGGCGCGGTGCTTGACGGTGCGCGACGTGGTGAATCCGAGTGCACCGTCGTGCAGCGCACGCTCGAGCAGCTCGCCCATCCGCTGAATCTCGCCCGCCCGTGGTCGTTCGCGGTGGTCGGCACCGCGTTCACCCATCACGTAGAAACGCAGGGCAGCGTGCGGCACCTGGGCACCGATGTCCATCGCTCGCGGGGTCTCGTCGAGAACGTCCAGATACTGGCCGAAGCTCTCCCAGCGGAAGTCGATGCCCTCGGCGAGCACCGATTCCGGGATGTCTTCGACCCCTTCCATCAGGTTGATCAGATAGCGCTCGCACCCCGGGCGCACCGGCGCGAAGCCCACGCCGCAATTGCCGAACACTGCCGTGGTCACGCCATGCCAGGACGACGGCGTCATCGCCGGATCCCAGGTTGCCTGCCCGTCGTAGTGGGTGTGGATGTCGACCCAGCCCGGGGTGACGAGCAGTCCGTCGGCAGATATGACACTGCGCGCCGGGCCGAGATCGCGGCCCAGCGACACGATGCGGCCGCCGCTTATGCCGACGTCCGCGCGACGCGCAGGCGCGCCCGTTCCGTCGACGACCTCGCCACCGCGGATCAGGGTATCAAGCATTGGGGACTCCTTTGTCGATCATGGTGGCCCGCGGAGAAAGTGTGCACGCCGATCGCCCGTGAAGTGGTTCACGAAACGATGCGATTTGCCGGGATTCGAAGCTCCCAATTATAGGTGTGACACCCTCAGACGCGCGCGCCGCAGGCATCATTGGCGCCAGTCAACATCACTACACGAAACGACGGATTCCGATGCGGATCCATGTGTGCTTGCCGAGGGAGAGATTCATGTCCAGCTTTTGTTCGAAGCGCCATCCGACACGTCTTGCAACGCTTGCGGGCGCGCTGATTGCAGCGGGCTGCAGTACCACACCGAGCAGCGATGACATCCTCGCGCGGGCGGCCGAACTGAGTCGGCGCGCCGAGACCGTCAGCTCGCGTGACACGATGCGCAACGGCAGCGGCGAGCGTCGGGAGCCCGCCGATGCCGATCAGGGTGCACGGCCGCTAGCCGGTACCGCGGGTGCCACGACCGCGCCCTCCCGACCGGACACGATAGCCCCGCGCAGCACGGCCGGCGCGCCCACCGCGGACGGTGTCCGCGAGCCGGACGTACGCGGCGGCTCGGCCGCCATCACGACCGCCGCGAACGCTTCTGCACGCCCGACCGGCAACGGCACGATGGCCGCTGGCAGTGACTCGAAAGACGTCGACCTGCTGCCGCCTGATGCCAAGCCGGGCGAGTGCTATGCGCGCATCTACATCGAACCGACCTACCGGATGGTGTCCGAGAAACTGATCGTGCGAGAAGCGACCAGTCGTATCGACACCGTGCCCGCGCGCTTCGAGAAAGTCACCGAACGGGTGTTGGTCAAACCGGCCGACCAGCGCTTCGAGATCGTACCGGCCCGCTTCGAGTGGGTCGAGGAGCGAGTCCTCGTGACCCCGGAGAGCACGCGCCTGGTGGCCGTTCCGGCCGTCACCAGGCAGGTCTCCGAGAAGGTGCTGGTCAAGGCCGGCTACACCACCTGGAAGAAGGGCCGCGGGCCGATCCAGAAAATCGACGAGACCACCGGCGAGATCATGTGTCTGGTCGAGGTGCCGCCGGTGTACGACACCGTGAGCAAGACCGTCGAGGTCTCGCCGGAGCAGGTGCGTGAAGAGCTCGTCCCGGCCGTCTATCGCACCGTGCGCAAACAGGTCATGGTGAGCGCCGCCGAATCCCGACCCGTCGAGATTCCGGCCGAGTACAAATCCGTCGAGGTCGAACGCCTCGCGGAGCCGGCCCGCGAGGTACGGATCGCCATTCCCGCTCAGATCGAAACCGTGCAGCGGCGTGAGATGGTCACGCCGGGCCGGGTCGAGTGGCGCGAGATCCTGTGTGAGACCAACATGACCCGCGAGCGCATACGCGCGATCCAGCAGGCACTGCTCGACGCCGGTTTCGATCCTGGCCCGATCGATGGCGTGATCGCCGGCCGGACGATGTCCGCCGTCAATGCCTACCAGCGCGCGAACAACCTGCCAGTCGACAGCCAACTGAACATGGCGACCGTGCGGGCACTGGGCGTCATGCGCTGATTCACCGGCGAGCGGACGGCGACTCGGGGTTTTCCCCGTCCGGCGGGCGTCGCCGCAACAGATAGCGCTGGCGCCCGCTCAGCACCAACTCGCCGCGCTGATTGCGGATCTCGCTGCGCATTCCCAGCACGCCCGTGGTTCGCCCGGGCGTGCACTCGTCGATCGTGAGCACCGGGTACAAGGTGTCGCCCACGAACACCGGCGCCAGGAACTCGCTCTCCTGCGACAGGAAGGCCTTCAGCGACTCCTCGACCATGTGCGGAAACAGGCCCGCACCCGCAGCCGTCTGAATCAGTACTTGAAAGCCATGCGCCATCATGTGCGGCATGCCGCGCGCCCGGCAGAACTCGACGTCGTAGTGAATCGGATGGTTGTCGCCGCTGGCCAACTGAAAGGCGGCGAACAGCGCCTCGGTCATGGTTCGCGATGGCAATACGAAACGCTCGCCGATCTCGAAGTCCTCGAAGCAACGCTGAGCGCACATGCGGTGTTCGGTGTTCATGGCTGCAGGATCCAGCGAATGATCGCCGCACGCATCGCGGCATTTTCGGTGAGGGAGTCGCGTGTCTCGATCTGCAGCTCGGGCCAGCGCTCGCGCGCTTCGCCCACCAGGCGCGGCAGATCCTCGCGGGTATGCGATCCCGGCGCCAGAAAGACCGGCACGATCGAAAGCCGCCGTCTGCCGGCGGCCGCCAACTGATCGATCACGCTCGGCAGGCCGGGTTCCATCAGTTCGAGAAAGGCGAGTCGCACATCCAGGGACGGTGCCGCCTGCGCCAGTTCCGCACGCAAGGCATCGAAGGGTTCACGCCAGGAGGCCCGCCGCGCCCCGTGGCAGAACAGGACGATGGCTTCGATTCCGCCTTGCGGATCGGCTCGCATCATGGTCGGTCGACTCGGCTGGCTGATGAAACAACGGACCGGTATCGTAGCGCCGGAAGCCCCTCGCAGACCGCGAAAGACGGGCATTTGGCCGCGGAGGTGATGAATGGTGCTGGTAGAATCGCGGTCCTGCGGGCGGTTTGGCGTGTTGTCACGCGCCGCCAATCTGCAAGATATTACCTATGGCCAGAACGGCCGAACCAACACACAGGAGGAGTCCATGCTGCGCAAGACCCTGCTCGCGCTGACGCTCAGCGCATTCGCTGCGGCCCCCGCATTCTCGGCCGATTCGGTCAAGATCGGCTTCGTCACCACCCTGACCACGCCTGCCGGCGCCATCGGCCAGGACATGAAGAACGCGGCCGATCTCGCGATCGAGCATCTCGGCGGCAAGATGGCTGGCCTGCCGGTCGAGATCATCTACGGCGACGATGGCTTCAAGCCCGAAACCGGCAAGCAAGAGACCGACAAGCTGGTCAAGCAGGACAAGGTGCAGTTCGTGACCGGCTATATCTGGTCGCACGTCCTGCTCGCCTCGATGAAATCGGCGCTCGACGCCGGTGCCTTCCTGATCAGCGCCAATGCCGGCCCCTCCCAGATCGCCGGCAAGCTTTGCAACGAAAACTTCTTCTCCACCTCGTGGCAGAACGACCAGACCCCGATGGCAATGGGCGAGGTGCTGAACCAGGAAGGCGTGAAGTCGCTCTACCTGATGGCGCCCAACTACGCGGCTGGCAAAGACATGACCGCCGGCGTGGAAAGCACCTTCAAGGGCAAGATCGTCGGCAAGGATCTCACCAAGTGGGGCAAGGACGCCCAGCTCGACTTCTCCGCCGAACTTGCCAAGGCGAAGGCTTCCGGTGCGCAAGGCCTGTTCATCTTCTACCCCGGTGCAGCGGGTGGCGCTTTCATCAAGCAGTATCAGCAGGCCGGCCTGCAGCAGAGCCTGCCGCTGTACTCGGTGTTCACCGTCGACGCGATCTCCCTGCCCCGCCTGCAGCAGGCCGACATGGCGGGCGTGCTCGGCTCGCGCATGACCCAGATGTGGTCGCCGGACCTGGACAATGCCGCGAACAAGAAGTTCGTCGCCGACTTCAAGGCCAAGTACGGCACCTATCCGTCGTTCTACGCGGCTCAGTCGTATGACGCGATCAATCTGATCAAACATGCGGTCGAGGCCGTCAAGGGCAACCTCGACGACAAGGACGGCATGCGCAAGGCCATGAAGAGCGCCGACTACCCATCGGTACGCGGCAAGTACTCCTACGGCAACAATCACTTCCCGATCCAGAATTTCTATCTGCGCGAGGTGGTTGCCGACGCCGATGGTGTCTGGACGACGAAGACGGTCCGCACGGTCTACGAGAACCACCAGGACCGGTTCGCGAACGAGTGCAAGATGAAGTGACCGGCAGGTCCCGGTCACCTGCTGGTGCGGCGCTCGCTGAGGCGCCGGCCCGCGGGTGTCAGTCGGCGCCACGCCTGTGCGTGGGTGGTGCCGCGCAGGGTCCGGGCGGGGGGCGCTGGTCGGCTTCCCGCCCGTTGTTCGGATGGGCGCCGCCCGATTCGCGCCCGTTCCAGTCATCGGCGGATCGATGGACGACGGCGCACTACTGCTGATCCAGCTCCTGAACGGCCTGCAGCTGGGCGTTTTGCTCTTCCTGCTAGCCGCGGGTCTGACGCTGACCTTCGGCATCATGGATTTCATCAACCTGGCGCACGGCTCGCTGTACATGGTCGGCGCGTATTTCTGCGCCTCGATCACGCACTGGAGCGGCTCGTTCGTGCTGGGGATACTGGCCGCGATTCCCCTCACCGCGCTGGTCGGGCTGTTGCTGGAGGTCGCAGTCGTGCGCCATCTGTATCAGCGCGACCATCTCGATCACGTCCTCGCGACCTTTGGCCTGATCCTGTGCATCGACACGCTCGTGCACATCATCTGGGGTGCGAACGGCTTTGCGATCCCACTGCCGCAATGGCTCGAGGGGCAGATCCCGCTTGGCGCCGGCCTGGTGTTCCCCACCTATCGCGTCCTGATCATCACGGCCGGCCTGTTGATCGCCCTTGGCCTCTATCTGCTCGTCAACCACACCCGCCTGGGCATGCGCATTCGTGCCGGCGCCTCGAACCGCACCATGATCGCCGCCCTGGGCATCGACATCAAGCTGTTGTTCGCGTTGGTGTTCGCGCTGGGCGCCACGCTGGCCGGCATCGCCGGCATGCTGATCTCGCCCATCACCGAGGCCTCGATCGGCATGGGCAACGGCATCATCATCACGGCCTTCGTCGTCATCATCGTCGGCGGCCTGGGCTCGATCAAGGGTGCGTTCGTCGCGGCCATGCTGATCGGCTTCATCGATACCCTGGGTCGCGCCTATCTCGATGATCTGTTCGGGCTGTTCATGAGCGTCGATGCGGCCGAGAACTCCGCGCCGGCGGTCTCGGCCATGCTGATCTACATCCTGATGGCGCTGGTGCTCGTGGTTCGCCCGCAGGGGCTGTTCCCGCCAAAGGTCCGATGAACGCGAACCAGTCGATCACGGAACGCCCGCGCTTTCTGGGCGCGACACCACGGCAGACGATCGTCAACGTGCTGCTGCTTGCGGCCATGCTGCTGCTGCCGCTGGCCGCGCACGCAGGCGATCAGCCGTTCTGGCTCGACTTCGCCACCCGCATCGTCATCCTGGCCATTGCCGCCGTGACCTTGAACTTCATTCTCGGTTTCGGCGGCCTGGTCAGCTTCGGGCACGCGGCGTTCGTCGGCATCGGCGCCTACGCGGTGGGCATACCCGCCTATTACGACATCGGCAACGGCTTCGTCCACCTGGCCGTCGCAATGCTGGCCGGTGCGCTGTTTGCACTCGTCACGGGCGCCGTATCGCTCAGAACGCGCGGCATCCACTTCATCATGATCACGATGGCCTTCGCGCAGATGGTCTATTTCGGCGTGGTCTCGATCGAGGAATATGGTGGCGACGACGGCTTGGTCATCTACTCGCGCAGCGAACTGCCGTTCATCGACCTGGGTGAGAATCTCAACCTGTTTCTGTTTTGCTATGGCACGCTGCTGATCGTGCTCTACCTGGTCCACCGCTTCGTCAACTCGCGCTTCGGCATGGTGTTGCAGGGCGGCAAGGACAACGAGCAGAGAATGAGCGCGGTCGGCTTCGATGTCTATGGCTACCGGCTCGTCGCCTACGTGATCTCGGGCGCGCTCTGTGCGCTTGCCGGCGCCCTTTTGGGCAACTTCACGAGCTTCATCTCGCCCGAGATGATGGACTGGACGCGTTCCGGCGAATTGATCTTCATGGTGATTCTGGGCGGCACCGCCACCATCTTCGGCCCGGTGCTCGGCGCGGCCTTGTTCCTGCTGCTGGAAGAGCTGCTGTCGGGCGCGTCCGGCATTCTTTGCCTGGTACTGGAATGCGGTGATCACACCGCGGGACTGCAGGCCTGGCTGGACGAGTGGTCGGTCTATTGGCACCTGCCCTTCGGCCTGATCCTCATCCTGACCGTGCTGTTCGCCAAAGGCGGCCTGATTCGCCTGCTCTATGGCCCGGAGAAGCGCCCGTGAGCGATGCCGTCCTGTCCATCGAGCAGTTGCGCAAGAGCTTCGGCGGCGTGCTCGCCACCCGCGACGTCTCGCTGCAGGTGCTGCGCGGCGAGTGTCATGCGATCATCGGCCCCAATGGCGCCGGCAAGACCACCCTGATCGCCCAGTTGTCCGGCGCCCTTGCGCCCGACGCCGGCCACATCCGATTCAACGGGCGCGACATCACGCGTTTCAGTGCTCACCGGCGTTCCCACGCCGGGCTCGCACGCTCGTTTCAGATCACCTCGGT
The DNA here is from genome assembly GCA_041396685.1 of Burkholderiaceae bacterium. Lineage (GTDB taxonomy): Bacteria > Pseudomonadota > Gammaproteobacteria > Burkholderiales > Burkholderiaceae_E > JAUIAI01. The sequence goes on along the minus strand of JAWKYD010000006.1, from coordinate 39,272 downwards.
GTTCATGAACATGAGCGTGCTCGACAATGTCGCCCTGGCGGTGCAGGCGCACGATGGACATTCGTATCGCTTCTGGGCCGCCGCGCGCGCCCAGCGTAACCTGCGCGAGCGCGCCGCCACCCGGCTCGAACAGGTCGGCCTGCTCGCACGCGCCAGCGACCTGACGCACGCTCTGTCGCACGGCGAACGGCGTCAGCTCGAGATCGCCATGGCGCTGGCCACCGAACCCTCGCTACTGCTGCTCGACGAGCCGATGGCTGGCATGAGCCTCGAAGAGAGCCAACGAATGGTCGATCTGCTCACCACGCTCAAGGGCGACAAATCGATTCTTCTTGTCGAGCACGACATGGACGCGGTGTTCGCACTGGCCGACCGCATCTCGGTGCTGGTGTCCGGCGCGCTGATCGCCAGCGGCATTCCCGAAGAGATCCGCGCCGACGATGGCGTGCGCCAGGCCTACCTCGGCGAAGAGGTGGCCTGATGCTGCGTGTCGAGAACCTGCAGGTCTTCTACGGCGCCAGCCAGGCCGTGTTCGATGTCTCCTTCGAGATCGCGCGCGGCCAGGTCGCCACTCTGTTGGGCCGAAACGGCATGGGCAAGACCACCACGGTCCATGCGATCACCGGCATCGTGCGTGCCGCCGCCGGCAAGATCAGTTTCGAGGATCGCCGCCTCGACGGCCAGGCCGCACACCGCATCGCGCGCGCCGGGCTCGGCCTGGTGCCCGAAGGGCGCCAGATCTTTCCCAATCTCAGCACCGAGGAGAACCTGGTCGTGGCAGCGCGACCCGGCTACGGCGGCGACAAGCCGTGGACGCTCGAGCGCGTCTACAGGTTCTTTCCGTCGCTTGCCAACCGGCGCCGCTCGATGGGCAATCTGTTGTCGGGTGGTGAGCAGCAGATGCTCGCGATCGGTCGCGCGCTCATGACCAACCCCAAACTGCTGATCCTCGACGAAGCCACCGAAGGCCTGGCCCCACTGGTGCGCGCCGAGATCTGGTCCGGACTGGCTGCGCTCAAAGCGGACGGTCTGTCGATCCTGGTCATCGACAAGAACATCAGCGATCTGCTCAAGCTCGCCGACACCCACACCATTCTCGAGAAGGGCCGCGTGGTCTGGCACGGCGGCTCGGCCGAGCTCGCCGCCGACGGCGAGCTTCAGCACAGATACCTGGGCATTTGAAGTCGCTCGCGTCAGCTGGCGCTGCGCTCGCCCACCATCACCGGCGCCACCGTGTGCGGTGCACCGACCGGCACCTGGGTCGCATCGAGGTCCGCCGGCGCCAGACCGGCGAGGCCGCGACGCAGGCAAGCAAAATAGACGTCCGGCGCTGCTGCGTGCGGACCGCCCTGGCAATCCTGGCGCAAGCCCGCCAGGGCACGGGCATCGAACGCGGCGAGTTCAGGCAGTGCCGGCTGTGCGGCCAGTGCGCGCAAGGCGTCACTGAGGCAGCGGTAGTAGCCTTCCAGGTCGGCGACATTGCGACCACTGGTACACCAGCGCTCGAGCACGTGGCGCTCGGGAGGCGCCATCGCTCGAAGACCCGGCACGCGTTGCAGCGTGCGATCCATGGCTCCCTGCTCGGCATCGCCAGGCATTGCGGCCGGCCCGAACGGCCCCGATGCCGCGGCCAGCGGCGGCCGCCAGCCGGATTCGCGGGCCGCTTCCAGTTGATCGACCAACGCCAGCGTCAGCGGCGAGTCGAGCGGCAGGCCGCGATCGAGACGAAACTGCTCGATCGCGGACCAGGTCACCCGTCCGGCGAGACCGTCGGCCGGGCCGGCCTGATACCCGAAACCGTTCAGCAGCGTCTGCACTCGGGCAGCAACCGGATCGGGGCGCAGGACGCGCGCCGTCGGCGCCCGCGGCGAATCCTGACCAGGCGCCTGGGTCGGCGTGGCCGTGCCGGCATCGGCCGCCACGAGACCAACCTGGCCCGGCGCCGACAGGGTATTCATCGCCGCCGGTGAGAGCGTCCGCTCGGGCGCGGCCAACGCCAATGCCGGCGCAGCAGCGCCGGCGGCATCGTCGCCATCGCGCGCATCGCGCACCGGGGTCAACTCGGCCCCGGCGAATTCCGGCACCGACGGGGCGGTCGCGGACGGCCCGCCCGAGGCGTCGGCGCGGACCCCGAACGATGCGCCGACCTGGCCGGTCCATCGCGTGCGGGAATCCGAAGGATCACCGATGCTGGCCGACGGCAACAGAAAGAAGCCGACCACGAACGCAAACAGAACCGCGGCCGCCATGCCGGCCAACAGCGGTGGCGCGAAACCGCGCCGTGGCGGTGACGAAAATGGCTCGGCAAACAGCACGTCGCCTTGTTGCTCGGCGTCGTCGTAGGCGCGATCGTCCGGTTCGTGCATTCGCGTAGCTCCTAGCGGCCACCACCAGCGCCGTGCACGAGTGCCGACGCCCGGTGCGGGCGATGTCGCAGAATCGCCCCCGACCACTATAGCCGAAAAAGTCACGGAATCGCGGTGGATCGCGCCGCCGGTCGGGCGGCGTGCGCCGACCGTCGATCGGAATCCGCCGCGCGGGTTTCAGGCCGTCGAAGCGGCCATCGACCCGCGAATCACGAGCACGCCTCCGATTGCGATCAAGGCCATGCCGATGAAGGTGATCGCGGTAATCGCATCGCGAAAGAAAATGAAGCCGAGCACCGCCGCGACCACCAGGCTCATGTAGCCGATCGGCGCGACCATCGTCGTGGTGCCATGGCGATAGGCGAATGCCGTGGCCAGTTGCCCCAGCGCGCCCAGAGCACCGATCAACGCAAACATGCCCCAGCTCGAGGCAACGGCCGACGTCTCCCAGGCGAAAGGCAATGCGAGGCTGAACAACAAGAAGCCGCCGAGGCAGGTCCAGAACGTCGTCACCCGTGGATCGTCGCGCCAGCCGGCAACACGGGAAGTGAGAATGTAGGTCGCGAAGGCCAGCGATCCGGCGAACGGCAGAATGACGGCGGGCGTGAATATCGAACCGCCCGGGCGAATGACGAGCATTGCGCCGACCAGGCTGGCGGCAATGCCCGTCCACTGCGACGCGCTGGCCCGCTCGCCGAACAAGAGATGGGCGAGGCCCGCGGCCAGTGCCGGCGCAAGACACATGATCGCGGTGCTCTCACCGAGCGGCAGAGAACGAAGCCCGGCGTAGAACAAGCCGGTGGCCACGACTGCCGACGACGCCCGCGCCAGTTGTACGCCCAGCGCCCGGGGCCGCAGGACCCCCCAGCCTAGCCGGGCGACCACGGCCACCCCGAGGAACACGGTCATCATCGCGAAACGCGCCCAGGCAACGAACAGAACCGGGTAGCTCTGCACGAGCTCCTTGACCAGGCCGTCGACGAGCGGCAGCAACAGCGCGGCGCTTAGCGCGAACGCGACCGCCTTGGGCGGACTCGACGATTGAGCGGTGACGGACAAAAGAGTTGGCGCGAGAGAAAAGAGGCGGCGAACGCATACAGCGGCCAATCATCGCATGCGCACGCCGGCGCTCGACGACGCGCCGGCGAATTCGCTGACGATTTGCCTTATATGAGTGAACTGAAAATTCCCTGAATCGCCGTCGCCGCGAACACTCGTTTAAACGAAAGTTATTCGAACGACCTCACAGACAGGGCTCGCGGTCCGAAAAAGCACGGTCGCGGAAAAACTTCCTTTGCGAATGGCAAAACGCAAAAGCCCGGCCTCTACCATAAGCGCGCGTCACTCGGGGACATAGCTGTCGCATCATGCACACGCCTGCAGGGCGAACGGCATGTCCGACCGACGTGACCGACGACTGATCAACTAGGAGAATCAAATGTCACCCGAGAAGGCTCTCAAGTCCGAAAAGCCCGCACGCATCGATCTGCTCGATACCGCCTTCGCGTATCCCCTGTCGCTCAGCATCGCGGGCCCGGGCCAGGACGACGAGGTCGACACGCTGCGCCGGCATGCGTATGCCAACGCGATCAACTTCGAGTTGCCCGATCCCACGACCATTCTGCGGCGCAAGGATCCGCAGAACTCCGTTTGCCTGGTGATCGGCACACGCGAGGCTCTCGCCGCTACCATGCGAATCGCCGTCGCGCCCGACCGCCCCGGCGCCGAGCGCTTGCTCGAAGGTGATGCGGAGCTGTCGAAAGAACACTTCCCCGGCGCGGTCCTGTCGCGCGGCGCGACGGATCCGCGCTTCCGGGGCAATGGTCTGATGGGTTTCCTGGTCTCGCTCGGCGTGGCGGTCGCACGCCAATGCGCATTGGGAAGCGCGCTCGCGGTGCAGGTCGATGGCACCCCGCACTTCGCGGCCATGGCGGCCGCCGGATGGCAGAGCCGGACGATCAGCGATCACGACTTGGCGCTGGTCCGGAACTCCCGGCCCCTGCAGCTGGTTCACATCGGTCGCGAGCGCTTCGCACGCAGTGCCGAGCAGTCGCGCCATGCTCATGCAGCCTTGTACGCCCGGCTCAAGCCCGAACCCGTGATTCGCGACGCGGCCGAGCGCCTGAGTAAAGCGCTGCGCTGATCAAGCCGGAGGCGGCGGTATACTCGCGCGAAAGCGGCGGCGACCGGATGGCGACCTTCGGAACCCGCCGCGCGCCTCGGTGACATTTTCGCAGGGCCCGCAATGCCGCCAATCGCCTCACGCGAGCAACCCGGATTCCGGGCATTCTACGACGGCCTGCCGATCGCGGTTGCGCTGCTCGACGAGCAATTCCGTTTCTCGGACGTCAACAGCGCATTCGAACTGGCTTTCGATTTTTCGAGCGCCGAACTCGTCGGGCGCCCGTTGATGCTGTTTTTCGATGACACCACGCGCGAGCGCCTGCCGCTGATCCAAAGCCGCATGCGCAACGACGAAACGCGCCAACAGGTGATCGAATGCCAGGTCGATACCCGGCTCGGCCGCACCTACGAAGCAAACGTCCATCTGTCCGTCTTTCAGGATGGCGGCCGACGCTTCTACCTTGCCATGGTGCAGAGCCTGGGCGAGATTCGCGAGCGCGAGAGGCTATTGCTCAGCCAGGCCGAGATGTTCCGGGTGACCATCGAGCAATCGCCTCTGCCGATGTCGATCCAGGACAACTCCTTTCGGTTCGTGATGGTCAACAAGGCCTACACGGAACTCACCGGCTACTCCGAACACCAGCTCATCGGACGCGATGCGGCCGACTTTCTTCACCCGGAGGAAGACCGGTCCGCGGTGCGCCGCCAACGTGAACTCGTACATGCGCAGGGCATGTCCGACCTGCCGCGTTTCAGCATGCGCCGCGAGATCGTCCGGCGCGACGGTCGGCGAATTCCTTATCGCATGGAACTCGGCCGCTCGCGTGGCCTGGACGGCCAGCCGCTATGGGTTGCCGTACTGATCGACCTGAGCCGGCAAGAGCAGGCGGAGGCGCGGCAGGCAGCGCTGCTCGAATCGGTCGGCGCCGGGGTCGCGCACGTCGTCGACGGCCTGATCCAGCAAATCAACCCGGCTCTGGCACAGCTTACCGGCCGCGCGGCCCACGAGTTGGTCGATCAACCGGCGAGCACCTTGTTTGCAGACCCTACGGCCTGGCCGAGACTGGAAGCCGAGGTCCGCCTCGCCAGCGCACCGACCGCGCTCGTCAAGCGCTATCTCGATCTGCGCAGCAGCGCTCACTCGGGCAAGTGCCGCTGCGAGATCGCATTGCGCGTGGTCGACACCGATCGCCCGGATCACGGTCTGCTGTTGACCGCGAACGATGTCGGTGAACTGCTCGATCGATCCGATCGGCTCGAGCATTCACTGAGCGAACTCGAAACCCTGATCGATACCGAGCCGGTGGGTATCGCGCACTTGGTTCACGGCCGCATCGTGCATGCGAACCGCGCGCTGCGGCATCTGCTTCTCGGCTCCGATGCCGACCTCGTCGGCGCGCGATTCGCGCGCTTCTGTCCGTCGGCTGCGCCGGCGATGTTCGAACGGGCGGCCGACGATTCACCCACGCAGGATACCGTGACACGGGCCGAGCTGTACCCGCTCGACGGACCACCGATCCCGAGCCTGCTCCATATCAGCCCGGTCTCGCGCAATTCCGACGAGACCGTGATCGTCGCGATCGATCTCTCCCAGCAGAAGGCCGCCCTCGACCACGCCTCGCGCATGCAGATGCGCTTCGACAGTTTCTCGGCCATGGTCGACCAGGCGGTCCTGATCGTCGACACGACCGCCGACCAGATTCGCCATGCGAATGCCGCGACCGCACATGTACTGGGTCTTGCGTCGCCCGGACTGCTGGGCCAACACAGTGCCAGTCTCTGGACCCATCTGAGGGCCGACGACCGCCCGCGTGCCGAACGGCAGCTTCGCCGCGCATTCGAGGGGCTTGCCGGCGAGCTGACGGTCGAGCGCATGCATCACGACACGACCCTCACGCTGAAGCTGCACTTCTACGCCAGCCCGCAGCCCACCGAGGTCTTCGTGCTCGGCGAGGACATTACGAGCCAGGTGCGCGAGGAACGCAGGCGCCTGAGTGAAGCGGTCGCGCAGCGCGAAACGCTCGTGCGCGAGGTGCAGCACCGCATCAAGAACAACCTGCAGGGCGTGGCCGGCCTGCTCGAACAGACCGCCATCGATCAACCGGCCCTCCATGAGCCGGTGCGCAAGTTGGCCGGCAAGATCCAGACGATCGCCCAGGTTCACGGATTGCAGATCCGGCCCGGCGAATCCGTCGCCGCCGACCGATTGGTGCAGTCCGTGGTCGCAAGCCTGCAACGAACGATGGATCTGCCGATCCGATACGAGTCTCTTTCCGACCCGTCAACATCGGCGGCGAGCGCGCTCGGCATCTCGGAATCCGCTGCGATCTCGATCGCCCTGGTGGTCAACGAACTGGTGACCAACGCGTGCAAACATCGACGCGGCGACGAGCCCGTCGCGGTGCACCTGGTCACCGACGACAAACAGGCGATCGTGCGCATCATCAACCAGGGAGAACTGGCGCCGGGATTCGATCCGCTGCAATCGCCGTCGCCGGCTCGCGGCATGGGCCTGATAGACGCCTTGCTGCCGCGGCCTGGAAGCGCACTTCGGCTCCTGAACATCGATGCCCACGTGGTTGCGGAACTGCGGCTTCAGGAGCCTCTGCTGATGCGGCTGGTGCCGGCCGACTGAACGCACGGGGCCGGCGCGCTAACGCCCATCAATCGTCCTGCGGCCGATCGAAGAACCGGTTCGGCTTCATGAACATGGAAAGCACCAGACAACCGTCCGGCGCGTGAGCGGTATGCCGGCTGCCTGCGGGGCGCCAGACGAAACACCCCACCCGCGCCACGCCTTCATCGTCGTGCAGCGACCCTTCGAGCACGAAGCTCTGCTCGAGGCCGACGTGTTCGTGATCGGGCAGGCATGCTCCCGGCGCGAAACGCGTCAACGCGGTCGAAAGACCGGTCAGAGGGTCTTCGAGCAAAACCTTCAGGTCGACCCCCTCGAAGCGGGTGGGCACCCAGGGTAGTGCATCGACATCGACATAGCGGGACGCCAGCGCGGCGAGCGCCGTGTGCGCTTCGGTGTTGGGTGTGTGCATGCTGCTGTCTCCGAGATCGAGCGGGGGGTCGATTCGTGTCATTCTCCCACGTGAGGATACTCATGGTCGCCAACCCTTTTCGGAGTTCGATGTCATGGCGGGACGCATGCAGGACAAGATCGTGATCGTCGCCGGCGCCGGCGCATCCGGCCCCGGCTGGGGCAACGGCAAAGCGTCGGCGGTGCTCTATGCGCGCGAAGGCGCGCGCATCCTCGCGGTCGACAAGCGCCGCCAGGCAGCCGAGGAGACCTGCGGCATCATCACCGACGAAGGCGGACAATGCGAGGTCTTCGAGGCCGATGTCTGCGACGAACAGGCGGTCGCAGACATGACAGCTCACTGCATCGAGCGCTGGAATCGCATCGACGTGCTGCACAACAACGTCGGAATCGTGGAGACCGGTGGCGCGGTGGAGGCTTCACTGGAAAGCTGGAACCGTGTCATCGCGAACAACCAGACCGGCATCTTCATCACCTGCAAGCATGTGCTGCCGCACATGGTCCGACAAGGCAAGGGGGCGATCATCAACATCGGCTCGGTCGCCGGCCAACGTTGGATCGGCTTTCCGTACATCGCTTACAGCGCGGCCAAGGCGGCGATCGTGGCGATGACGCAAAACATCGCGCTGCAGTACGCAGCGAACGGCATCCGCGCGAACTGCGTCCAACCCGGCCTGCTCAATACCCCGTTGATTCGCGAACCCCTGAAGAACGAGTATGGCGGCGACATCGAATCGATGATCGCACAGCGCGACGCACTGTCGCCAACCGGCCGCATGGGCGACGCCTGGGACACAGCCTACGCGGCGTTGTTCCTGGCCAGCGACGAGGCGCGCTACATCAACGGCACGACCCTGACAGTGGACGGCGGCCTGTCGGCCCGCTGCGCGTAAGAGCGGCGCTCCCGCTCAGAGCCGCCCGTTGAAGAGATCGGCGGCCATATCGAAAGCCTGTTCGCCGATGCGTCGGCCGATCCGACGGCCGGGCAGATCGTCCGCCGGTGGATGGATTCCGCCCCAGATTCGTGACAGGCTGCACTGATCCGCTGCATCGCGGTAAGTGGCCCATTGCAGCGACATCGACTGGCTCGGGCCTCGCTCGAAGACCAGGAATGCGTTGGCCTCGACCCGATACTCGGCCATGCCACCTGGAAAGAACGGGTCACCCGTCAGGCGCTCGAGCATGGTCGCGGCCGCGCTCGAATAGGTGGAATGGCCGGAGACGTAGCCCGCGAACGGCGGCGTCACGAAACTCGGCCGTTGGTACGGCCACCAGTTCTCGGCCAGGATCCAGCCGACACCGGCGGTATCGCGGGCGGGGTCGGACACATGCGCGGGTCCTCGCCAGGTGTACAACTTGATCTTGCCGACATGCTCGCCGGACTCGCCGGCAAGCGGATCGCCGACCGCCACGCGCTCGACGAATCCGGGCTGCAGCGCGATGCCGCGCGGCGAGTAGTCGCCGGCGCCGGGTTCGCTGCTCTGACCCGCATCGGCCATCGCCCGGATCGCCGACAGCGGCCGCACGAAGTCGTACCAGCCCTTGATGCTCCAGGCGGCGATCGCGGCATCGTGCATCGCGCCACCGAGCGCGAAATGCGCCTTCACCAGCCATTCGAGCGCATCGGCGGACGTGCCCACTCCGGGAATCGTGCGCCCGAGCGACGGATGATCGACGATGTCGTTCAGAATCACGAACCAGTGCCCTGGCGGGGTTTCGGAATCGGGGCCATCCGCCCAGAACTCGGCCAGCACCCGCGCATAGTCGCCACGAGGCACCCACTGCGACGCATAGGCCAGACCGGTGGCCGGATTGAGCGCATGGCCGCGCCCGGGATCGCCGCCGGCGCCGGCATCGTAGAACGCGCGCGGATCGATCGGCGCCTCGAGATAGTCACCGCCGATATTGCCGATCGCGGCCGGCGAGATATCGATCATCACGCCGTCGCCCGGGTCGAGATGGGACGCCCAACGAGCTACCAGCGAGAACGTCCATTGATAGTCGTCGAATTGTCCGTCGGCAATGCGCGGCGGCGCACCGGGATCGAACCAGACCGTGTAGCTTGCCCCATCGCGCTCCAGCACCCGGCGTTGGCTGTCTTGCAGCGCAAAGGGCGCCACCGCGCCCCACTCGGCGCCCAGGAAGGTCGGCACACCGTTGATGGGATTGCCCGCCTGATCGATGAAGAGCGGCAGTGCGATCGACTGCCACCGGTCCATGTCGACGATCTCAGGGTTGCCGGGAAGATTGGGCTCGATCGGCGGATTGACCGGCGCATAGGCGAGATTGGCGTAACCGTTGCCCTCGTTCGAGCCATCGGCCAGACCATAGTCGATGTAACACTGGGCAATGCGGTTACCCAATGCCGCTGCGGAGCCCGAGCCCGTGTCGGTCGAGTCGTCGGTCGGGTCCATGCCAAGCTCGCGCATCAGCGCCTCGGCCCTGCTCCGCGTCGCCGCAGCACCCGGTGAGAAACGGAACCGGAAACTGATCAGGCGGTAGGCGGCATGGCTGATCGCGCGTCGCACGTCCAGCGCGCGATCGCCGCTGCCCGCCTCCATGCCGCTACTGCACTCAAAGCCGGAGCGCTGGCGCCCCAGCAAATACGGCTGCGCGACCGGATCGTAGAACGCCCAGGCATCGTAGATGGCGGCCGACACATGAAACAAATTGCGCGCGTGCACGACCGGACGTGCGAGGTCGTGACGAATTGCGTCGAGCAGGAGCGTATTCCAGCGGTAAGCGACGGTGTCTTTCGCGACACGCGGATCGGCTGCCGAGCCGTCATTGCCGCCGGCGGCAACGTCGGCATCGGCGCCCACCGAAGTGCTGCCCTGCTCGGCCGCCTGCCCCGCGACAGTCGGGCCGTCGGATCCGCCGCAACCGACCACCACGACGGCGATAGCCGCCAGCAACGAAATCGACCAATGACGAACTGAGCGGTTCATGGCATGCGGGAACCGTAGGGCTGTTTCTCGGGCGACCATGATAGCCCTGCCCGCGCCAGCCCCCGCCCCCGGTGATCTGGGGCGACACCGGCGGTCAGGTTTGCCGACACGAACCGGTAGACGGCGCCATCTCGTCCTCATGAGGTCGACGAAGGCCGACGAACGAGCGCGACGGGTCCGGAAGTCGTATCGAGATGCAATCACTCCCGTGCTGCCCGCGCATCGACCCGGGGGGTCCCACCGACCGCTCGTCGCCGCAACATGACCGGTCGCCAGCGGGCTGGGGGCCATTCGGGCGCCAGCACCCGTCGATCTGCGCCGGCGCCGATCACATCCCGAAACACCCTCGAACGTTTCGCACGTACCCACCCGCACGTCCATTGCCTATCGTGCACCGCGGAAGGCAGTCCGATTGCACCGATCCGATCTCGCTGGCCGGCTGACATCTAAACAGACGCCGCTGGCGCAACCGTCGGACGCAGGAGAACCCTATGCTCGAACAGACCCGGTCGATCGCCGCGTTGTCCGGTTCCGATATCCTCGGAGCCTGGACGAAGAATCTGGAACGCCTGCCACGCGCGTTGGGATGGTGGCAAATGGCCCGCGCGGCGGTCTTCGCGTCGGCCATCGCGATGATCATCGCCCTCTTGGTCTGGCCGCAGCCTTCGCTGCGAATCTGGTGGGGGCTCGTCGTGCCCACCCTGCCGTTGGTCTTTCTCGCCGCACCTGCGCTTTGGCGCAATATCTGCCCGCTGGCGACGAGCAATCAGATACCGCGCTGGCTCGGCTTGTCACGAGACCTTAGATCGAAGGCGCTGAGCGGCGGTGCGATGTTTCCACTGGCGCTGCTCGGCTTCCTGAGCGCGATCGTCGCACGCAAGTTCGTGCTCGACCAGAGCGCCACGTTCACGGCCGTTCTCATCGGTGGCGCCATGACCGCAGCCCTGATCGGTGGCCTCGTATTCGCCGGCAAGAGCGGCTGGTGCAGCACGATCTGCCCCCTGCTGCCGGTGCAACGCTTGTACGGTCAGATGCCGTTCGTCAGTATCGAGCACGCACACTGCAAGCCTTGCATGGGCTGCGCACGAAACTGCTTCGATCTGCAACCGGAGCGTGGCCCGCTCGCCGACCACTATGATGCCGATCGGCGGCACCGCGGCATCCGCCGCCTGTTCGCCGGGGGCTTCCCGGGTCTGGTGCTGGCCTACTTCCTGGTTCCGCCTGCCCACCTGACCGGCGGCACGGCCATGCTCGTGCAGATCGGCGCGTTCATTGCTTTGTCGATCGCCTTGTTCACCGTGCTCGACACGCTGTTGCGGCCGAGTCGCAACGTGATGCCGGCCGCCTTCGCGCTGCTAGGCTTCGACTTTTACTACTGGCACGCGTCGCCGACGATCGTTGCCAGCTTGCAGCACATCGGTCTGCCCGTCGAAGACTCGATCGCCGTGGCCATCCGCACCGCCACCATCGGCCTTGGCTTCATCTGGTTGCACCGTGTGATGAACAATGAGCAACGCTTCATCGACGAACGTGCTCGTGCGCTACGCTCCGGCCCCGCCAGGCCCGAGCCCGTCGTGCTGGAGGCCTTGCTCGAGCGCAGCGCGCGTCGCGCGGCCACGGGCCGTGCCGAACCCGATCTTCTGATCGAGGTGAAAACAGACGACGTCGAGCCTCTGTCGCCACCAACGGCGATCGACTCCGCACGATCGGCGATCGACTCCGATGCGAGCCGGCGGCAGACCACAGTGGTCGCTCGCGAGCCCCGCTTCCGGCTGAAGGTCGCTCGCGGGTCGAGTCTGCTGGAGGCGCTCGAGCAGTGCGACGCGCCGGTCAAGGCCGGTTGCCGGATGGGCCAGTGCGGCGCCGATCCGGTGCAGGTGCTGGCCGGCGCGCAATACCTGAACGAAGCCGGTGACGACGAACGCCGCACCTTGGCACGCTCGGGTTGTGCGCCGGGCACACGACTGGCCTGCATGGCGAGGGCGCGCTCGAATGCGGAAATCGGACTCGATCTCGCCCCTGCACCGGGCGAGTCACCGGATGGTCCGCCAACGGGGCGAAGCACCGCCGCTGCGGACGCAATTGCCAAACCCGAATGCGCCAGCCGCGGCCGCGTGGCACAACGTCTGGTGATCGTCGGTGCCGGCATCGCGGGTGCCACCGCCGCAGGCACCGCACGCGCGCTGAATCCGCACGCAAGCATCACGCTGATCGGCGACGAGCGGCGCGCCACATACAACCGCATGGCGATCGCCGGTCTGATCAACGATCCGGCTTCGCTGACCAGGCTCGCGATGTACCCACCAGACTGGTTCGATCGGCACGGCATCGAACTCAGGCTGGGCACCAAGGTGATCGCAATCGATCGATCAGCATCCGTCGTGCGCCTGGCTGGCGGCGAATCGCTGAGCTACGACAAGCTGATCCTCGCCAGCGGTGCTCGTGCCTTCGTGCCGCCGATCGCTGGCCTTGCCGGCGATGGCGGCTTCGTCATGCGGCGCGCCGGTGACGCGATCGCCGTGCAGCGTTTCGTCGCACGGCAACGAGCCAAGCGTGCGATCGTCGTCGGCGCCGGCCTGCTCGGCATCGAGGCGGCCGAGGCGCTGGCCGCGCACGGACTGGAGGTTCGGCTCCTATCCAACCGCATGCGTTTGCTGGATCGGCAAGCCGACGCGATCAGCGCCGCCATCCTGCAGGAACGACTGCGGCACGATGGCATCGCTTTCGAACCCGGCGCCCACCCGGCTGCCGTGCTGCGCAGTGAAGACGGTCGCTTACGTGGCTTGCGCACGCGCGACGGGCGAACGTTCTGTTGCGACATGGTGCTGGTGTGCGCCGGCATCGCGCCCGATGTCGCGCTCGCGCAAGCCGCCGGGCTCGCGGTCGCGCGTGGCATCCTGGTCGATGCGCGCATGGCAACGAACGACCCGGCGATCTACGCCGCCGGCGATGTCGCCGAACACGACGGGCGCAGCCCGGGCCTTTGGGCGGTGGCCGCCGAGCAAGCCGAGATAGCTGCCAGCAACGCTGTCGGGCTCGCTCGCGTCTACCGGGCAAAGCCGGCCGCCACGGGGCTCAAGCTCGCCGGGCTCGACTATCGCGCCTATGGCGATGTCTGCAGTTCGAGACCCCAGGATCTGGAGATCTTCCACCATGACCCTGCCGGCCCTCGCTATCGAAAGCTGGTGATCCGCAACGATCGGGTGGTCGCGGCGATCCTGGTCGGTCACCCCGAGCTGGCCGGCGTCGTCGGCCGCCTGGTCGCGCAAGGCGAACCCCTGGCCGACCGTCGCTCCGCTCTGCTGGGCGGCGACTGGAGCGTGCTGGCCGACGACGACCATGCGCCGGCCAATGAGGTCGCCGAGCCGGCGACGACGTGAACGATCTCCCGCGTATCCGCTGGCTGCGTTCGGCCACCGTTGTCAGGCGGCGATCATCGCGACGGCCCGCTCCGCAATCATCAGCGTCGGCGCGTTGGTGTTGCCACTGACGATGCAGGGCATGACCGAGGCATCGACCACCCGCAGGCCATCGACCCCACGGACCCGCAGGGAGGGGTCGACGACGGCGGCCTCGTCGACGCCCATGCGGCAGCTGCCGACCGGGTGATAGATCGTGTCCGCGTTGTCTCGGATCCACTGGCCCAGCGCCTCGTCCGACCGATGCTCGCGCGATCGCGCCCATTCCCGACCGCGGCTGGCGAGCGCCGGTTGCGAGAGGATTTCGCGTGCCCGACGCACGCCAGCCATCAAAACGGCGAGATCGCGTTCGTCGGCGAGGAATCCCGGATCGATGGCCGGCGGCGATTCCGGCGACGCGTCGGCCAGCCGCACGCTGCCCCGACTGAACGGCTGAAGCGCACAGACATGCGTCGAGAAGCCGTGGCCGGCGACCTGCCGGCGGCCATGGTCGATCAGCATCGCAACCACGAAATGAAGCTGGACGTCGGGCTGCGTGCTGGTCGGAAAGGCGCGCAGGAAACCGCCCGCCTCCGCGAAGTTGGTCGTCAGGCGGCCGCGGCGATGCTGGCGCCACTGCCAGATGTCACGCAGGATGTGCACCGCACCCCGCGGCGAACGGCCGAACAGCTCGTAGGCGTCGGTAGCCTCTGCGACCAGAACGACGTCGGGGTGATCGTGCAGATTGGCGCCGACCTGCGGTCGATGCGCAAGCACCTCGATGCCATGGGCCTGCAGATGCTCGCCCGGTCCGATGCCCGAGCGCATCAGGACCGCCGGGGACTGCAGGGCGCCGGCACAGAGCAAGACCTCGCTGCGTGCGCCGATCGTCAGGGGCTGCCCGCCGCGAAGGGCGTGAACGCCGCAGGCCCGCCTGCCGTCGAACAGGATCCGATCGGCCGTGACGCCGGTGAACACCTGAAGATTGGACCGCTGCAACGCGGGCGACAGATAGGCGCGCGCGGCGCTGCAGCGCTCACCGTCGCGCTGCGTCACCTGATAGAGGCCCACACCCTCCTGAGCCGGACCGTTGAAGTCGTCGTTGCGAACATGGCCGGCCTGCTCCCCGGCCTGCACGAACAGATGCGAGAACGGATTCGGATCGCGCAGATCCGCGACATTGAGCGGACCATCGCGCCCATGCAGCGGTTCGCCCAGTCGTTCGTTGCCCTCGCCACGAATGAACCATGGCAGCACGTCGTCCCAACCCCAGCCCGTGGCCCCCATGCGTACCCAACGATCGTAGTCATCGGGATGGCCACGAATGTAGATCATCGCATTGACCGAACTGGACCCGCCGAGCGTGCGACCGCGCGGCTGGTGGCCACGCCTCCCGTTGAGCCCCGCTTGCGGTACGGTTTCAAGCGCGTCCGTGTGCGTTCCGCGACGACCGAGAACCGCCAGCCCGGCCGGACAATGGATCAACACGGAATTGTCGCTCGGTCCGCTCTCCAGCAATGCGACCCGCACGCGGGGATCTTCGCTGAGCCGGGCGGCCAGCACGCATCCGGCCGAGCCGGCGCCAACGATCACGTAGTCGAAAACCGGATCCATTGTCCACCCCACGAATAACTATGCTCGCGCCCGGATTCGGTCATGACCGAGCAAGCAAATCGTCGACCAGGTGCGTGTTCACCGAGCCGGCACGGAAACGACAATCGTCAAGCACCTGGCGCAGGAACGGCAGCGTCGTCTGCACCCCCTCGATGGCGAACTCCCCGAGTGCGGTTTGCATTCCGTCCAGGGCCGCCCCGCGATCGGCGCCCAGCACGATCAGCTTGCCGAGCAGCGAGTCGTAATGCGGCGGCACGCGGCTGCCGCTCTCACAGTGCGTGTCCAGGCGCAGCCCTTGTCGGATCGGCGCATGCCAACGTGTGATGGTGCCAGGCGACGGACGGAAGCCGCGCGCGGGATCTTCGGCATTGATCCGGCATTCGATCGCGTGGCCGGCGAAAGTCACTTGTGACTGATCGAAAGAAAGTCCCTCGCCGGCTGCGATCCGAAGCTGCTCTGCCACCAGATCGACGCCGGTGATCATCTCGGTAACCGGATGCTCGACCTGAATGCGCGTGTTCATCTCCAGGAAGTAGAAGGCGTCGCGGTCGGCATCGACGAGGAACTCCACCGTGCCGGCGCCACGGTAGTCGAGGGCCTTGCCCAATCCGACCGCGGCCGCCCTGAGTCGGTCTCGGAGCGCCTCTGACAAGCCGGGCGCGGGGGCTTCCTCGATCAGTTTCTGATGACGACGCTGTACGGAACAATCGCGCTCGCCCAGATGCAGCACCTGGCCCTTGCCATCACCCAGGACCTGCACTTCGACATGACGCGCGTTCTCGACATAGCGCTCCACGTATAGCGTGGCGTCGCCAAAGGCCGCTCTCGCCTCTGCCGCCGCCGCCGTGAAGGCCGCCGCCAGCCCAGCGGGCTCGCGCACGATCTTCATGCCGCGCCCCCCGCCGCCGGCGGCCGCCTTCAGAATGACGGGGAAACCGGTTTGCTGTGCCACCGAGGACGCGGCCTCCGGCCTTGCCACGGCCGACGACCCCGGCAGCAACGGCATCCCGCGCTCGAGGGCCAACTCCCGCGCACGTAGTTTGTTGCCCATGGCCGCGATCTGCGGCGCGGTCGGCCCGACGAAGCTCAGACCGGCTTGCTCGCAAGCGTCCGCGAAGGCTGCCGATTCCGCCAGGAAGCCATAACCCGGGTGGACCGCGTCGCAGCCGGTGCCGAGGGCGGTCGCAAGCAACGAGGGAATGTGCAGATAGCTGCGCTCGGCGGGTCCCGGCCCGATGCAGACCGTGCGGTCCGCCAGCCGCGCCGGCAGGCCGTCGCGGTCGACGCTCGACGCGGCCAGAACGGTCTCGATGCCCAGTTTCCTGGCGCTGCGGATGATGCGTAGCGCGATCTCGCCGCGATTGGCGATCAGAAGGCGGCGTATCTTCACCGCGTCATTCCGCGCGCACCCAGGCCAGCGGCTGATCGAACTCGACGAATTCGCCATCGCCGATCGGCAACTCGAGGATCTCGCCGGCGACATCGGCGCTGACCGCATTGAATACCTTCATCACCTCGATCAGAGCAATCGTGGCGCCAACTTCGACACGTTCGCCGACGCGCACGAATGGCGCCGCGCCGGGCTCGGGCTGCGCGTAATAGCGGCCGACCATCGGTGCGCGGATCGCGACAGCGTCCGCCCGGGCGTCCGCGGCATCGCGGGCGAACGGATCCGCTCGGGCGCGATCGTCGCCGGCGTGATCGTCTGCGGCAGCGGGCGGTCGCGAATCCTCCGTGACGACCGGCTGCGCGGGCCGGGGGAGATCGGCCCGCACCGGGTCGCGGCGCTGCGACCGCGCATCCGGCCCGCCCTGCGTCGGTTCCGACGGCCGCGCCGACTCGCCCAGGGTAATGCGCAGGCCACCGATCTGCAGATCGAGATAGTTGAATCGTGACTTTTCGAGACGATCGATGATGGCGGAAACCTCGGTGAGGTCGATCTCGGTGAGGGGCTTGCCCGGCGTGTTCATTGATTTCTCCCGACCTTCATCGTCATTGGGACAGCGTGATGTGATCGCCGCCACCGGCAATGGCGATGTTCGAGACGCGACGCTCCTTGAGCAATTCGTCGAGCAAGGCCAGTGTCGGTGTCGCGGCAATGAGGTCGAAGCGGCGGAAAGGGCCCGCGGCACGCATCGCCGCGATCTCGTGCCCGCCCTTCATGATGTACTTGAGCAGAAACGTTTCGTCGTCGTCCGTCGCGTTGCCGGTTGCCGAACGGATCTGCGCCAGTGAGGGCTGAGGGTCATCCAATGCCGACAAAGCCTGACGAATCTCGCGCGCACGGGGCAGCGACGTGACGCGGTCGCGCAGCCCCGGATCCATGTGCGTATAGCCGGAGTCCGTACCGAACGCGCCGAGCGCGAACCGGATGATCTCGTCGGTGATCACCTTGTAGCGGGTGCCCAGTGCCACGTTGAAGGCTGCCTGCGTGACGACGAACTGCGAATAGGGCGTGATCATCATCGGGTAGCCGAGTTCGCGCTGCACGGCGACCGTCTCGTCGAGCACCTCGTCGAGACGGTCGGCGATGCGCAGCTCGTGCAATTGCTGTCGCAGATTCGAGATCACCCCGCCGGGCACCTGATGCACGAATTGCGCCTGGTCGAACTCGAGCGGCGCGCCGATCGGCAGTCTCTCGCTGCGCGCGATCGCGCTGAGATGTTCGCTGGCGCTGCGCAGCGGGCCCTCGTCGACGTCGGCCACGCCACCGAGCAGCCGGACGTTACGGGCCGTGGCAAACAACGAAGGCTGCCCCGATCCGTTGGCCAGCGGCGGTATCGCCGTGTGCAGTGCGCTCACGCCGAGCCGGGCCGCTTCAAGATACACATGCGGCGCCAGGCCGGTCGTGCAATGCGAATGCAGCTCCACCGGCGTGCCGCCGGCGGCGCCGAGGATCGCCGGCAGGAGCGTCCGGATGCGATCGATCGTGAGCAATCCGCCGGCATCCTTCAGATAGATGCAGTCAGGCTCGAACGCCGCGACCTCGCGCGTCAACGCCGCATAGTAGTCATCGGTGTGGCGCGGCGAGATCTGATAGCAGACGGCGATCGCCACCCGAACGCCGAGGCCCTTCAGAAACGGCACGAACCACGGAAAATCGCGCTCGCGCTGGTTCATGGTGTTGGCCATCAGCTGGGCGCGATTCATGACGCCGGTCGCCGCGACTCTTTCGCAGAACAGTCGGATCACAGACCGGGGCGGGCGCAGATCGAACGGATGGATCAAGGCGGCGAGCATGCAACTCTTGGGCGTGCGAGGCATCGCCGCGGCCATCAGGCGAAGCATCTCCCAGGGGTCCTCGCGGTGGTCGCGGACGAACTTCTTGAAATAGATGGCGTTGTACGGCACCTCGACGGCCTTGAAACCGGCGCCGTCCATGTGCCGGGCGACCGCAGCCATCATGCCGGTGGTCATGCGCAGCGCCCACAGGCTCTGCGATCCGTCTCTGAATGTCGTGTCGACGAATTCGATCCTCATGTCTCCTCGCCCGGCGCGGTTCTCGTTGGCCGATGATATCGCCCTATCATCGCCGTTTCGTCGACGCTTCGAGAATTGAGATGAGTACCGATACCCGCGTTGCCCTCGGCCAGTCGGTCGGTTTCGCCGCCTTTGCCTGGGGCTACCCGCTGGTGGAATCGATCCGGACCTGCCGCCTGCAGACCGGTGACGAACCGGCGTCCTGGCGTAGCCCGATCGACCGGCTGCAGCACACGCCCCGTGTCGCTACCGACGCCGATCGTGATGTCGTCACTCCCGCCAACGATCTGCTCTACACCACCGGCTGGATCAATCTGCGGGATGGCCCGAGAATCCTGCAAGTACCGGCCGCTGCCCGCCATCCTGGCCGGTATTTCGTGCTCGCGCTATATGACGCCTGGACCAACAATTTCGCCAATCCGGGGTTTCGTGAAAGCCCGGCCGACGGCGAAACCATCGTCCTGCTCGGGCCGGATACGCCAGTCGATGCGCCGCTGCCGGCCGGCGCGCGGCCGATCCGCTCGCCCACCAATCTCATCTGGCTGATCGGACGGGTACTGGCCGAACCCGGTGGTGATCTGGCGGCGGCAGGCAGGCTGCAATCGGAGATCGGCCTGGCCTGCACGCCCGGCACCGACAGCGGCGCCCTGCCCGCCGGGGTCCGCCATTGGACCGGCGCCGCCGAGGATACGATCGCCTCGTTGCTCGCGCGGCCTGCCCAGACCGAGTCGATCGCCGCCGCGTTCTTCACCAATCTCTGCCGCTCGCTGGCCGATCAGACGATCCCGGCGGCCGACAGCGGGCTTGCCGCCTGGTTCGGACGCGCCGGTCTCACGCCATCGACCGATTTCGATTTCCAGCACCTCGCAGCGCCGTTGCGCTCGGGCCTGACCATCGGCATGGTCGAGGCCGCGCGCTGGATCGAACATGCCTCGCGCAGTCGCCGGGCCCGCCCGTGGGCCACCAATTTCGGCATCGGCCGCTACGGCAGCGAATACATGGTTCGCGCGCTCACCGCCTACAAAGGCCTGGGCGCGCTGGCCGCCGAGGAAGCGATCTACGCGATGTCCGACTTCGATGCCGACAAGCAGGCGCTCGACGGCCGGCACCGGTATCGGCTGCGCTTCGCCCCGGGCGAGCTGCCGCCGGTCGACGGCTTCTGGTCGGTGACGCTCTACGATGCCGATCGCTTCCTCTATGCGAACCCGTTCGGCCGCCACTCGATCGGTGACCGCACGCCCGGCCTGCAAGCCGATTCGGACGGCGGTCTGAGCCTGGCCATCGGCCATGACGCCCCTGCCGACCCGGCCAACTGGCTGCCGGCGCCTCAGGGGCCCTTCTACCTGGTACTGCGCATGTACGTGCCCCGCCCCGAGGTGCGCACCTGGCCCATTCCTCCGCTACAGAGACTATGAACATGAGCCCGCAATCGCCGTCCCCCGCCTGGGCACCCGACGCCCATCAGGCCTGGCTGGACAGCCTGGCGCTGCAAGCCGTCGTCTACGCCTGGCCGTTGTATGAGATGCGTCGCATGTGGGCCGCGACCTCGCCACGCAAGGTCGAGAGCGCCGGCTATGCCGGCGACGACCCGGCCAGCGCAATGCGCTGGTGCAACACGTTCATTCACACGCGCCAGTTGTTGAAGGCGGGCACCAGCCGTGTGGTCATGCCGAACAACGACACCTTGTACACGAACGCCTGGCTCGACCTCTCCGACGGCCCGCTGGTCATCGAAGTGCCGGCGATGGACGAGCGCTACTACGTGCTCGGCTTCCTCGATTTCTTCACCAATCCGTTCGCTCACGTGGGCACGCGCACCACAGGGCAGGCGGCCGGCCACATCCTGGTCACGGCTCCGGGCTGGCGGGGCGAGGTGCCGCCCGAGTTTCGCGCCGCCGGCCGCCAACTGCAGGCACCCACACCGCAGGTCTGGATCATCGGCCGGATCCTCGTCGACGGCGAAGACGACATCGCCAATGTCGCGCCACTTCAGAATCGGTTCCGCATCCGCACCCTGGCCGACCATCTGGCCGGCAGGGACAGCCCGCCCCGCCGTTTCGAGGCCGATTGCGATCCGCGTGCCAAGCTCGGCGTCGAACACTTCGTCACCCAGGTCAACCGGGCGCTCGCGGACAACCCGGCGCCGGCGTCCGACCAGGCGCTGCTGGCGTCGTTCGGCAAGGTGGGGATCGGACTCGATCGGCAGGCGGCCAGCGCCTGCATCGCGCGCCCGGAAGTCGCCGCGGCGCTCGCCAATGCGCTGGACTCGGCGCTCGGCCTGCTCAGCGAAGGCCGACTGCGCGAGCGCCACGACGCGCGCACCGCACACGCGGGCTGGCGGCAGTCATTGGCTGTCGCGGGCGAGAGCTTCGGACACGACTTCCTCGGCCGGGCCTTCGTCGCCCACCAGGGCATCGGCGCGCTGTCGCCCCAGGAGGCGATCTACCCGCGCTGCGAGACCGACGCCGCTGGCGATCTGCTCCACGGCGCGCACCGCTACGAGATTCGTTTCGCGCCCGATGCCCTGCCGCCGGTGAACGCGTTCTGGTCCATCACCCTCTATGGCGTCGAAGACAACATGCTGGTCGCCAACCCGATCGATCGCTATTCGATCGGCGACCGCACGCCCGGCCTGCGGCGCGACGCCGATGGCGGACTGACACTGACGCTCCAGCATGCCATGCCGCCGAGCAGCGAGGCGCGTGCGAACTGGCTACCGGCACCCGAAAACGGCTTCTTCCTGTGCCTGCGCGCCTATCTGCCGCGCGCCGAGATGGTCGACGGACGCTATCGGTTGCCCGCTCCGCGGCGGGTAGACTGAGCCAGTCCAGGTGGCCGCTGGCGCATTTTCCCGCAGTCGTTCACCGCCCGCCCTTTTCGAACCCGTGCACCTTCCCCGAGATACCTAATGAAAAGACTCCAAGACAACGTGGCAGCGGTCACGGGTGCCGGCCGCGGAATGGGCGAAGCGATCGCCAGGCGTCTGGCCCTGGACGGCGCCGCGGTCGTGGTTTCCGACATCGACCTCGACGGTGCACGTCGTGTGGCCGCGGAGATCCGCGCGGCCGGCGGCCAGGCGGTCGCGGTCAAGATCGATGTCAGCATCGAAGCCGACGCCCAGCATCTCACCCGAACCGCGCTCGACAACTACGGGCAACTCGACATTCTGGTCAACAATGCCGGCATCGGTCTGAACAAGCTGTTCATCGATACGACTCCCGCAGACATGGAGCGCCTGTTCCGGGTCGATCTGCTCGGCGCCTTCATGTGCGCGCAGGCGGCCGTGCGGGCAATGCTGCCCAGAGGCTACGGCCGGATCATCAACATCGCCTCGCTGTCCGGCCAACGCGGGGGCATCGGGCGCTCCGCCTATGGCACCGCCAAGGCCGGGCTCGAATTGCTGACCAAGGTGATGTCGGTCGAGCTCGCCAGCAAGGGCATCACCGTCAACAATGTGGCGCCGGGCGCCATCGCCACCCAGATCTCGGTCGAGATGCACGACCAGGCCACGCGCGACGCCTATCACTACCTGATCCCGCAACGCCGCTACGGCACTGCCGAAGAAGTCGCCAGTGCGGTCGCCTACCTGGCCTCACCCGAGGCCGTGCATGTCTGCGGTCACACGCTCAATGTCGATGGTGGCTTTCAGACCGCCGGCCTGATGTATGCGCGTGACGGGGTCGACGTCCCGCCCACCCCGCAGGCCTGAACGATGGCGCAGCGAATCGGCGCGAGCTATTGGATCGAGACGCCCTACCCGGTCGAACAGGCTGCGGAGGTCATGGCCGGCGAACAATCGTCCGGAACCTTCACGCGGCTTGCCCACGAGACCGATGCCCTCCGTGAGGCGCACGGCGCCCGGGTCGAGAAAATCGAGCTTCTCGATGCGGTCGATGCCCCGTCTCTGCCGATGCGCTCGCCCCCGAAGCCGGGACCGGCGATGTTCCGGCGAGCCCGTGTGAGCCTGAGCTGGCCGATCGAGAACATGGGCGCATCGCTGCCGAACCTGCTCGCAACGGTCGCCGGCAACCTGTTCGAACTCAAGGAATTCTCCGGCCTGCGCCTGCTGGATGTCGATCTGCCGGTGGCGTTCGCCGAGGCCTACCGTGGTCCGGCCTTCGGCATCGAAGGCACCCGCGCGCTGGCAGGCGTCGCTCACGGTCCACTGATCGGAACCATCATCAAGCCGAGCGTGGGACTGTCGGTTCAGGCCACCGCCGATATCGTGCGCGAACTGATCGACGGCGGCATCGACTTCATCAAGGACGACGAGCTACAAGCCAACGGTCCTCACAATCCGTTTGCCGAGCGTGTCGGGGCTGTGATGCGAATCGTCGACGAGCACGCGCAGCGCACCGGCAAGAAGGTGATGGTCGCCTTCAATATCACCGGCGACCTCGACGAGATGCGACGGCACCACGACATGGTCGCCGCCGCCGGCGGCAGCTGCGTGATGGTCACCCTGAACAGCGTCGGTCTGCCGGCGCTGGCCGCACTGCGTGAAGTCGCCCAGTTGCCGATCCATGGCCATCGGGCCGGCTGGGGACTATTCAGCCGCTCGCCGCATATCGGCATCGACTACGTCGCATGGCAAAAATTCTGGCGTTTGGCCGGTGCCGATCATCTGCATGTGAACGGCATCCGCAACAAATTCAGCGAACCGGACGCCTCGGTGATCACCTCGGCCCGGGCATGCCAGAGACCGATGTTCGCTGCGCCGACCAACGACTGTCGGGTCATGCCCGTATTCTCGTCCGGGCAGAGCGCCGAGCAGGCGGCCGATACCTACGACGCGCTTGGCAACACCGATCTCATCTACTGCTGCGGCGGCGGCATCATGGCGCATCCGGGCGGCATCGCAGCGGGCGTGCGAAGCCTGCGCCAGGCGTGGCAGGCCGCTGAAGCGGGCGTCCCGCTCGACGAGCACGCGCGCATCCACCCCGAGCTCGCCCAGGCAATCACGATGTTCCGGAAATGAGCGCGAAACGCCTGCTCAGCTACTACGGCGACGACCTGACCGGCTCCACCGACGTCATGGAGTCGCTCAGCGTCTACGGACTGCCCAATGTTCTGTTCCTGAGCCTGCCGACGCCTTCCCAATGGGCACCATTCGCGCACTGTACGGCGGTCGGTCTGGCCGGCACCAGCCGCAGCGAATCGCCGCAGTGGATGGAGCGCAACCTGCCGCCGGCCTTCGACTGGCTGCGTGCGCTGAACGCCGAGATCTGCCATTACAAGGTGTGCTCGACCTTCGACAGCGCGCCCCATGTGGGCAGCATTGGCAAGGCGCTGGACATCGGCCAGCGCATGTTCGAACAGAAAGTCACGCCGGTCGTGGTCGGTGCGCCGCAACTGAAGCGCTATACGGCATTCGGACATCTGTTCGCGGCGGTGCACGGCGTCGTACATCGCATCGATCGCCATCCGGTCATGAGCCGCCATCCGGTCACGCCGATGCTCGAGAGCGACCTCTGCCGGCACCTCGGCCGGCAGACCGACAAACGCATCGGCCTGGCCGACCTGGCAACCTTGAGCAGCGACGATGTCGACGCGCGCATCGACGGCCTGCTGGCGGGCGACATCGACGCAATGATGATGGACGTTCTCGATGCGCAGTCACAAGCGATCGTCGGCCGTCAGCTCTGGCGGATGCGTCGACCGGGAGGGCGCTTCGTCGTGGGCTCTTCCGGTGTGGAGTACGCGCTATTGCAGGAGTGGCTTCGGCTGCACGCCGTCCCTGGCAAGACCGACTACCCGGGCCCGGGCGCGGTCGAGCGAATCGCCGTGGTGTCGGGCAGTTGCTCCGAGGTCACGGCCGGCCAGATCGCCTGGGCCGAGCACAACGGCTTCGCGGCGATCGCGCTCGACGCTCGCGAGCTGGGCGGGTCTGCCTCGGCCGAAGCGGCGGTCGAGCGCGCCATCGCGGCCGGCCTCGCCGCTCTGGCAAACGGACGCAGCCCGGCATTGTTCACCGCCAGGGGGCCCGCCAGTCTGATCGCCGACGCCGCCAACGAGGATTTCCGGCACCGTATCGGCCGCTCGCTCGGCCGCATCCTGGCCGGCCTGGTACGCACCGCCGGGCTTACGCGTGCGGTGGTCGCCGGCGGCGACAGTTCCAGCCATGCGCTGCAGCAACTGGGCATCCACGCGCTGACCATCCGCATGCCGCTCGCCGAGACACCCGGCTCGCCACTGTGCGTCGCACACTGTGATGATCCCGCCTTCGACGGCCTCGAGATCGCGCTCAAGGGTGGCCAGATCGGCTCGGCCGCGTATTTCGGCAGGATTCGCGACGGCCAGGGCTGACCGACGCACGAACGCCGGCACCTCCGCAAGAGTCGACCGCGCCCCGGCCCGATGCCGGCGCGCGGTCCCGTGGCCAACCCCGCGATCAGCCCGGCAGGCGGAAACGCTCGACCTCGGCGGCCAGGTCGTTGGCCTGCTGCTTCATCGCTGCCGCGGCCGTCACGGTGCGTTCGACGAGCGCACCATTCTCGTGAGTCATCCGATCGAGGTCGTTGATTGCCGCGCCGATCCGTTCCACGCCGCTGTTCTGCTCGCGCACGCCGTCGGCGACCTCGGACAACAGCGCATCGACCTTCCGGCAACCGTCGACGATGCTGCCGATGGCGGTCTCGGCAAGCGCGACCACGTGCGCGCCCGCCTCCACCTTCTCGACGCTTTGGCCGATCATGGACTTGATCTGATTGGCCGCTTCCGCACTGCGCTGAGCCAACGCACGTACCTCGCTCGCGACCACGCCAAAGCCTCGTCCCTGCTCCCCCGCGCGAGCAGCCTCGACCGCGGCATTGAGGGCGAGCAGGCGGGTCTGGAGTGCGATACCGTCGATCGTGCCGATGATCTCGTTGATGCCCACGGAGGACTCGCGGATCTCGTTCATGGTCGCGACGACAGCATGCATCGACTGGCCCCCCGAGGCGGCATCCTGTGCGTTCTGGCGGGCGATGCCGGCGGCCTCGCTGGTATTGGCCATCGAGACCTTCGCGCTGTCGCCGATTTCCCCCATCGACGCCGCCGACGACTCGATCGCCGCGGTCGCCCGTTCAGTACGGGTGGCGAGATCGATCGCCCCGTCCGCCATTTCGGTGCTCGAGGACAGGATACCGCCGCTGGCGTCCCGTACGCTGCGCACGATGCCGCGCAGCGACTCCTGCATCTTGCGCAGATCGAGCATCAGCAATGCAGCCTCGTCGCGTCCCCAGGGCGTGGGGGCGGTGGTCAGATCGCCTTCGGTGATCGCCACCAGGTGACGACGGGTTTCCTTCAGGCCGCCGTCCATCACGCGGTAGAAGCTCATGAACAGATAGCCGGCCAGCAGCAGCGACCCGGCGACGATCGCCCCGATCACCTCGACACGGGCCATCACCGCGGTCTGGATGTCGTCGACATAGATGCCCGTGCCGACGATCCAGCCCCAGGGTTTGAAGCCCTTGACGTAGGACACCTTGTCGACGGGATGCTCCGCGCCGGGTTTGGGCCATTGGTAGGAGACATAGCCCGCGCCGTCGCGTTTGACGACCGCCACCATCTCCTTGAACAACAGCAGCCCGTTGGGATCCTTGAAGGTCGACAGATCGGAGCCGTCCAGCTGTGGCTTGATCGGATGCATGATCATCGACGGACGTTCGTCGTTGATCCAGAAATACTCGTTCTTGTCGTAGCGCATACCGGCCAACTGCGCTTTGGCCAGAGCCTGGGCGGCGTCGCGCGTCATGCGACCCGCGGCTTCCTCGCGCTGCGCCCAGGAGATGACGTCATGGGCGATCTCGACATGTTGGCGCGTCGATTCCTTGCGTGCCTGCAGGGCGCGATCGAACTCCGAGCCAACCTGCCAGACCAGCAAGGCCAGCATGGGAGCGATGAAGGAGAACGAAATGATGACTGCTTTCGACGCGAACGACAACGCGCGGAAGAGACGCACGCCAGGTGCCCATGCGCCGTGATAGGCGAAGAAGCCATCGCGATGACGATGGCGGTCATGCGTCGACGTGTGGTCGCTCATTGTCGTGAATCCTGATCGATGTCCTACCCCGGCGAAGTCCGGTCCAAGCAGGCTTTCGACCGCTGATGCCGACTCATGAGAATCTGCCCAAACGAGCGGTCGCGGCAGTCGAACAGGCGGCAGGCGGAGCCGCAGGCGGCCCCCGTCGCAGGCGGATCGCGACGGTGCCGAGCGTCGGTTTACAAGCAAACCAATCCATGCCATCCTCCGCGCACTCTGAGCCGAACCAAGCGCGGCGGATTTGTCGCGCCGCGCGCCAACACAAGGAGGAGACAATGAGTCAACAGAAGCCGGAACACACTCGTCCGTTCGAACGTCGAGATTTCATCAAGGGGGCGGCCGCTGCCGCTGCAGTGGTCGCCGCACCCGCAATCGTGCGCGCCGCCGAAAAGCCCATCCGCATCGGTGTCCCGTCGATCTTTTCCGGGCGCGTCGCCATTCTCGGCGAGAGCGCGCTGGACGCCATCAAGATGGCTGCCGAGGAAGCAAACGCCGCCGGCGGCATCGCCGGCCGCATGATCGAAGTGGTCTCGCGCGACAGCAAGGGCAAGCCCGACGAGGCGTCGCGCATGGTGCGCGATCTGGCCAACAACGAAGGCTGCGAGATCATCCTCAATGCCGAGGCCTCCGGTGCCTCGTTTGCGGTCAACGAGGTCGTGCGCGACATCAAGAAGTTCTGCATCCACTCGGTTTCGGAGACATCAACCCTCACAGCCGACCCGAAGAACCGGGTGCCCTGGGCCTTCCGTTGCGCGCGCCAGGGTATTCACGACGCGGTCGGCGGCGGTCTGTACGCCGCCAGGCTGGCCAACGACGAAGGCCTGACCCGCTGGGCTACGTGCTCGCCCGACTACGCCTATGGTCGTGCCAACACCTCGGAGTTCATGGAGTACGCCAAGCTGTTCGCGCCGAAGATCGAAGTCATCGCCGAGACCTGGCCGAAGATCTTCCAGCCCGACTACACCGAGAACGTCACCGCGCTGCTCAACGCCCGTCCGCAAGCGCTCTACACCTGTCTCTGGGGCGGAGATCTGGTCGCGTTCTTCGACCAGGCCGGCCTGTATGGTCTGTTCGATCAGTTCAAGACCGTGGCCGTCAACCTGGGCGACTACCCGGTGATCCAGGCGGTCAAGAATCTGCCTGGCGGCGTGCACGCGGGCAGCCGCTATCACAAAGACGTGCCCGATACCGAAGCCAACGAGGCGTTCTACAAGAAGATCACGGCATTTTCCAAGACTCCGCCCACGAACTGGACCTGGCAGAACTACACTGCCATGCAGTTCATCTTCGCGGCGCTCAAGGACACCGGCGGCGACACCGACCCGATGAAACTCGCCAAGGCGACGGCCGGCCGCACGATCGATTCCCCGTTCGGCGCCAACGGCACGCTGACCATGCGCGAGAGCGACAACACGCTCGTCGGCTACATGGTCGGTTACTCCAAGACCATCTCGAAGGCTCCGTGGATCACCGACTATCGGGACACCGCCTGGGATCAGATCCTCAAGCACGAGTCGGATTGGATGAAAAAGCAGGGCTACGCGTAACGAGCCTCGCCCGATGATGACGCGGGTGGTGCCAAACGTGCGCCACCCGCGTCGCGCAAGTCCGCCGCGCCGGAGACACTCCCACCATGATCGATTTCGACGCACTGAATCAGTGCTTCGCGTCATCGGCTTGCCTGGTGAACCAGCTCACGTCCGGGCTGATCATCGGCATGCTGCTGTTCCTCGTTGCATCGGGCGTCACGCTGATCTTCGGCGTGCTCGGGGTGATCAACTTCGCGCACGGCAGCTTCTACATGATGGGCGCGTATTTCGCCTACAGCGCCTACGTGCTCACCGGCAACTACTTCGTCGCGGCCGCGGCCGGTGCCATCGGGGCAGCGCTGCTGGGTGTGCTGTTCGAGAAATTCATCATCAGCCGGGTCTACGGTCAGGACGTGCTGATGCAGTTGTTGGTCTGTTACGCGATCATCCTGATCGCCGATGACGCCGTGAAGCTGATCTGGGGTGCCGAGTACCTGGCCATGGGCGTGCCCGACCAGTTCCGCATGCCGCCGCTCAGAATCGCGGGCGGCTTCGTTCCGCCCTTTTACCTGTTCCTGGTCACGATGGCGATCGTGATCGCCGTGGTCTGCGTGCTGCTCGTGACCAAGACGCGCTTTGGCAAG
Source organism: Burkholderiaceae bacterium (assembly GCA_041396685.1). Taxonomy (GTDB): domain Bacteria; phylum Pseudomonadota; class Gammaproteobacteria; order Burkholderiales; family Burkholderiaceae_E; genus JAUIAI01. Next base: position 10,100 of record JAWKYD010000006.1, on the reverse strand, counting down.
ATCGTGCGGGCGGCTGCCGTCAACCGCACCATGGTCTCGGCGCTCGGAGTGCGCGTGCCGCTTTATTTCGCGCTGCTGTTCGGCCTCGGCTGCGCGCTGGCCGGCATCGCCGGCGCACTCGCCGCGCCCGTGCGTTCACTGACGCCGGGCATGGGCTTCGGCATCTTGGTCGAGAGCTTCATCGTCACGGTGATCGGCGGCATGGGCTCGATACCCGGTGCGTTTCTGGCCGCGCTCATCCTCGGCCTGACCCGGTCTGTCGGCTCGGTCGGCTTTCCTTTGTTCGTCGACGGCCTGATGTTCCTGATGATGGCGCTCGTATTGATCTTCCGACCACAGGGGCTGCTCGGCCGGCCCGTCAAGCGATGAGCGGGGGCGCAACGATGAAACGCGATCTGATCATCGGTGTCGTGGCGCTGGCGGCGATCCTGGCCATCGGTCTGCTGTCCCAGAGCCCGTGGCCACGCGATTTCATGACCTCGATCTTCGCTTACGGGCTACTGGCCATGTCGCTGAACCTGCTGATCGGCTTCACAGGCCTGGTCAGTTTCGGACATGCGGCCTATTTCGCATTCGGCGGCTATGCATTCGGTCTGCTGCTGCAGTGGCCGGCGTTCACGGGCGCGCTCGGTGGTGCGTCGGTCCCCGTTGCCATGGTCGGCGCGCTGGCGCTTACCGCGATCTATTCGGCCGCGATTGGCGCGATCTGCGTGCGGCTTAACGAGATCTACTTCGCCTTCCTGACGCTGGCATTCCAGATGTTCCTCTATAGCGTGATCCTCAGCTGGGTCAAGCTCACCGGCGGCGACCAGGGCTTGATGGGCGGCATCCCGCGCCCGCCCTTCCTCGGCATCGACCTGGCCGACAGCCACGAACGGTTCGCGTTCTGTGCGGTGTTCTTCGTGGCCTGCATCGTCCTGCTGCGCGTGATCACGCAATCGAACTTCGGCTATACCCTGCGCATGATCCGCGACAACCAGCAGCGGGCACAGTTCCTGGGCATCAATGTGTTCCGCGTCAAGCTGATCTGCTTCATGCTGGCCGGCACGATCGCCGGCGGCGGCGGCGTCATCCTGGCGCTGTTCACGTCGGGGGCCTACCCCGAGTGGGCCTTCTGGGCGCAATCGGGCGAGGCCATCTTCATGATCATGCTGGGTGGCATGACCGCGTTTCTCGGCCCCGTTCTCGGCGCCATCCTGCTGCGCGTGCTGAACGACGTCGTCCAGATGTACACCTCGCACAACGAGATCGTGATCGGTTTCGTGATTCTGTTCGTGGTCTTGGGACTGCGTCGCGGCGTGCTGGACTTCCTGATGGACAAGCGGCTGGCACGACTGGAGCGCCGCGCGAGCGCCAGCCCGCAGGAGCGTGAAGCCTGATGACCCGTGCTGCGTTCCGACACGAATCCATAGGCGAGCCGGCGCCCGGCCGCTGCGCAGCGGTCTGCGGCAAGCAGCCTCGTGAGGCCCTCCCATGCTGATCCTCGAGCGAATCTTCAAGCGCTTCGGCGGCGTGGTCGCCACGAACGATCTGTCGCTGGAATTTCCCGATCGATCGCTGAGCGCGATCATCGGGCCGAATGGTGCCGGCAAGACCACCCTGTTCAATCTCATCACCGGCCATCTGGTTCCCGACAGCGGGCGCATCCTGCTTGCCGGCGAGGACATCGCCGGCCTGCGACCTGCCCAGATCGTCGACAAAGGAATCGGCCGTGCCTTCCAGATCGCGTCGATCTTTCCGTCGCTGACCGTCGAGGAAGCGCTCACGGGTGCGGTCAGCGCCCACATGGGCACCTACGGCCGCCTATTCGATCCGTTCCCGCAGCCGGCGGCCCGCCGGCGCGCCCAGGAAATGCTCGCGCTGCTCGAAATGGAGCCCGTCGCCAATCGGCGCTGCGCGAACATCTCCCACGGAGACCAGAAACTACTGGACGTCGGGCTCGCTCTGGCGCTCGAGCCACGCGTGCTGCTGCTCGACGAGCCAACGGCCGGCATGGGCCCCGAGGAACGCTGGAAGATGATGAACACCGTCAAGCGCCTCTGGGAGACCCAGGAGATGACCCTGATCTTCATCGAACACGACATCAATATCGTGTTCGAAGTGGCGCAGCGAATCAACGTGCTCAAGTACGGCGCGCTGCTGGCGAGCGGTCCGCCCGAAGCGATCCGCGGAAATCCGGAGGTCATCGAGGCTTACCTGGGTACCGCACTCGACGAGGAAGCCGGGGTGCAGCCGTGAGCCAGGCCATTCTTTCCGTCGATTCGATCGATGTCTTCTATGGCGCCTCGAAGATTCTGTTCGGGGTGGGTTTCGAGGTCGAGAAGGGCCGCACGCTCGCCTTGCTCGGCCGCAACGGCGCGGGCAAGTCCACGACCATGAAGGCGATCGCGGGCATCGCGCCGCCCGCGCGCGGCGAGGTGCGCATCCGGGGCCGCAATATCGTGGGCCGGCCGCCCTATGAGATTGCACGCGCCGGCATCGGCTACGTGCCCGAGGACCGGCAGGTGTTCCCCGAGCACACGATCCACGACAATCTCATGATCGGTGCCAAGGCCGGCCCCAACGGCGAGACGGACTGGACGCTCGAAAGCATCTACGAAGTGTTCCCGATCCTGGCCTCCATGAAAGACCGGCTCGCCGGGCGATTGTCGGGCGGCGAGCAGCAGATGCTGACCATTGCACGCACCCTGATGGGCAACCCCGAGGTGCTGCTGCTCGACGAGCCCTCCGAGGGCCTCGCCCCCATCATCGTGCAGGAGATCGGCCGGCTGATCCGTCGCCTGCGCGACATGGGGGTCACGATCGTCCTGGCCGAGCAGAACATGCAGTTCTGCCTGGGCATCGCCGAGGACTCCGCCGTGATCGACAACGGCCACGTGGTCTATCGCGACACGATCCAGAACCTGCGCGCCAACAAGGAAGTCACTCAGCGCTACCTGGCGATCTGACACCGAACCGCGGGCCGTTCGCGCCGGTGCCGGCACATATCCGTTATCTTTCCGGTTCCCGTCCCCGATTGGGGCCGGGCATCCGCCCGGCGTTCGCGCCTTGCAAGGCCGAACCGCTCGCAACGGAATCAAAGGAGAACAACGATGAAGATGGTGCTCGTGCACGGTGCCGCCCACCACGGCGGTCACTTCGGCAGCGTGGCCGCGCTTCTGCGGCATCAGGGAAACCAGGTTTGGTGCCCGACCGTCAAGGGCAACCGCCCTGGCGACGACGCCGCCAGGGTCGGGCTCGACGAAGCGATCGATTCCATCGTGACATTCTTCGACGACGAGAACATCGACGATGCGGTGTTGCTCGGCCACAGCTGGGGCGGCATGATCATCACCGGCGTCGCCGACCGACTCGCGCCGGGCAGGATCCGCCGTTTGGTCTACTACAGCGCGTTCGTCCCCAATGACGGCGAGAGCCTGATCGACATGGTGCCGCCCCACTACAAGGCCATGTTCGACGAAATGGGCGCCAACGGCGGCACGGTGTTCTTTCCGCCGCCGGTGTTCCGTGAAGCGTTCATGAACGACGCCTCCAAGCAGGTGTCGGATGCTCACTATGCGACGCTGGTTCCGCACCCGTACGCGACGATGAACGACAAGATCAAGTTGTCTCGCAATCCGGCCGAGTTCGAGATCGGCAAGAGCTATCTACACTGCTCCGAGGACGTCGCGCTGCCCGCTTCGATGCCGTGGCACCCGCGGCTTTCCGAGAAGCTCGGTCTGTACAGGCTGGTCTCGATGCCCGGCAGCCATTCGACCTTCGTCACGAATCCTCAGGTCCTGGCGCAGAAGATCATCGAAGCCGGCCGCGACTGAGCCACGGCCGGCCCTCGACGCCCGCAGGCCGGCTACCCGGCGGCGGGCGCACCGGGTAGCGCGGGCGCCCTATGGCGCGCCGATGCACGTTGGCCAAGCCGTCGGGAGACGATAGACCCGCTGTGCCGTGCCGTGAAACAGCGCGGCTTTCTCCGCCGACGAGAAACCGTCGGCCAGACGCTTGAACGCGTTCCAGAGCACACCGTACGAGATCGACGCCCGGTCCACCGGAAAATTGCTCTCGAACATGCAGCGTTCCGGGCCGAAGACATCGATCGCGAACCGATACCAGTCGCCGTAGGCAGCGACGAATGCCTCCGACGTCAGCGGTGTCTCGCATTTGTGCCAGCCGTAGCCGCTGCGCACCATGGCCATGCCGCCGAGCTTGGCAACGACATTGGGCAGCCCTGCAAGTTCTTGCAGGTGCCGCTTGCACCAGTCGAAGATCTCCGCGCGCCGGCCGGCGTAGGGCCCGGACCCGAGCGGTCCGCCGAAGTGATCGAGCACGATGGTCGTGTCCGGAAACGCCCGCGCCAGTGCCAACAGTTCGGGCAACTGCGGATGGAAGCACCAGGCATCGAAACTGAGGCCATGGGCGGCCAGGCGCGAAAAACCCTCGCGAAACATCGGATCGGCCATCAGACCGGAATACGGTTGCGTATGGGAGTTCTCGATCTCGGGGCTCGGGTCCCATCCGCATGCATGACGTATGCCGCGAAAACGGCCCCGGCCGCTTTCGCGGTGCTGATCCAGCACAGCGTCGACCGCTGCACCCAGTGTCAGATCGGCGAAACCGACGATACCTGCGGCCAGCTCGATGCGTTGCGTGGCCGGCACGCCGAGCCTTTCCGCGGCCGCCTCGGCGCGCTCGACCTCGCCGATGACGAACTCGGTTTCACCGACCGGACGTAGCGCGGCGGGACCGTCGGCACGGTAGCCCGACATGCATTCGACGAAGACCGTGGCAACGATCCGGTGTCCGCCTGCGCAGTCGGCCAGCAGTTCCTCGCCGAGATAGCGGTGGTTGGGCCAGTTCCAGAGGTGGTGGTGGGGGTCGATGATCGGGAGATCCGCATCCAGCGCGGGTTCCTGCACGAGCGCCAGCCAGTCGCGGCGATTCATCGAACTTCGATGGATATCACTCATCTCGGACGGTCCGTGAGTCTGGCCCGGACGATTCATGAGTCGGCCGGGCTACGGTGAAGGTCCTATTTTGACGAGGTTGAACACGCGGCCAAAACCGCTTCTCCCGTCTGCCACGTCACGAACGGCGAAGCGTGCTCTCCTTGCGACCGGCGCGCTCGGGGAACGGATCTTGCTGCCACCGGCCATGAACCTGAATGCTACCGACTGCGGCCAGCGGCGCACGGGCAGCGGTGTGGTCGTGGTCACCGGCGCGTCGGCCGGCGTCGGACGAGCGATCGTCGAAACATTTGCAGCCGACGGCTGGGACGTCGCTCTTCTGGCCCGTGAATCCCGCCGGCTGACCGCGGCCGCCGAGGCGGTTCGCCGCGGCGGGCGGCGCGCGCTCGCGATCCCGGTCGATGTCGCCGACGCCCGAGCCGTGGAGTCAGCCGCCGACCAAGTCGAAGCCACGTTGGGCAGCATCGATGTCTGGGTCAATGACGCAATGGCCACGGTATTCGCGCCCGTCGCCGCACTATCGCCATCCGACATCCGGCGTGCCACCGAAGTCACTTATCTCGGCACGGTCTGGGGCACCCTGGCCGCGCTCGGGCGCATGCGTGAGCGGGACCGCGGCACGATCATTCAGATCGGTTCCGCGCTCGCCTACCGGTCGATTCCGCTGCAAGCCCCTTATTGCGCGGCCAAAGCGGCGATTCGCGGCTTCACGGACTCGCTGCGCTGCGAACTGGCGCACGACCGCAGTCGCGTACGCGTGACCTTCGTCGTACTGTCGGCATTCAACACACCGCAGTTCGAATGGGGTCGGACGGCGCTGAGCCGTCGGCCGCGTCCGATGGGAAAGATCTTCCAGCCCGAGATCGCGGCACGCGCGGTGCTGCGTGCAGCCCGTCGCCCACGTCGGGAGATCTGGGTCGGATGGCCCGCCGTGCAGTCCACGATCGGGCAGCGCCTGATCCCGGGCCTGCTCGATCGCATTCTTGGACGGTCGGCATGGGACGGACAGCAGAGCGACGAGCCTCTGCCGCGCCGCCGGCCGGACAATCTCTACCATGCGGTGGATCGCCCACACGGCGCGCACGGCCGCTTCGACCACGTGGCAACGTCATTCAGCGTCCAGGCCTGGCTGAGCGAACACCGACTCGCATCGGCGCTGACCGGTGCCGCCATGCTATGGGTGGCCGGCCGCCTGTTGCGGTCGCGTTCAGGCGGACCCCGATAGCGGCCTCACCCGCGATCGTGCCGCCTTGGCGCGCGAGATCGCGGGCGGCAGACGGCGTGTCGCACGCGGGCGCAAGGCATTGGCGCTGAGCCCTTGCGCATTCGACCTCAGCGCCCGCCGGACGGCGTCGTCGGCGGCGCTTCATCCCGTTTCGACGTCTCGCCGGCGGCGACCTCGCGTGGCGACGAGTCGTCGGCCCGGGTGTTTTCCAGGCAGGCACGCTCGAGGACCTGCGCCAGATGCAGCGCGTCGCGCCCGGTCGTCTGACGAATCTGCTCGTAGCAGCTGTAGCCATCGGCGATGAGCAGGTCCGGCGCGCCGGGGTCACGCAGCGCCGGCAGCAGGGCTCGCTCCGCGATCCGGAGCGAGACCTCGGCCTTGTCCTCGGTGAATCCGAAGGCGCCGGCCATGCCGCAGCATCCGGGCTCCGGGACGAGTTCGTCGATGTCCATGGCCGCGAGCAGCCGCGAACCGGCCGCGGTGCCGAGCACCGAACGCTCGTGACAATGGCGATGCACGATGGCGGCCGTGCCGAGGCCTGCCGGCTCATAGCCGCGCTCGTCGAGGAACTCTGCCAGCGTCCGCGTCTGCGCCTGCAGACGGCCGGCGCGCTCGTCGTCGGGGAACATGTTGGGCAACTCATCACGGAACGCGGCCACGCACGATGGCTCGAGGCCGATCACCGGCGTCCCGGCGGCGATCTCCTTCTCCAGCACGTCGAAGGTCTTGAGCCAGAGCCGGCGCGCCACGTCGATCATGCCGATGTCGTATAGCGGTCGACCGCAGCACAGTGGCCGTCCAGGCAGTGTCACCACGTAACCCGCATCCTCGAGAACCCGGGTTGCGGCCCGCAGCGGCTCAGGACGAAGGTAATTGCCGAAGGTATCCGGCCACAGCAGGACGCGCTCACCGGACGGATGCCAGACATCGCGTCTTCTGAACCACTTGGTAAAGGGTTCTTCGGCAAAACGGGGCAACTGGCGATGCCTCGAGATGCCCGCCACGCGACGGCCGACGCTGGCCACGGACTCTCGCGCGGTCAGGGCGTTGACGAGCCTGGGGGCGACCGATGCGGCCCGCGCCCACCAATGGATCCAGCCCATCGCCAGGGCGTGCCGCGGCCGCCGTCGGTTCGCATAGTAGTGCGCCATGAACTCGGCCTTGTATGTCGCCATGTCGACCTCGACCGGGCAATCATTGCGACAACCCTTGCAGGCGAGACACCAGTCGAGCGCATCGAAGACGGTGGTGTCGTCCCAACCGTTCGACATGGCGTCGCCACGCATCATTTCGAACAGCAGCCTGGCGCGCCCGCGAGTCGAGTAGCGCTCTTCGCGGGTTCCCATGTAGCTGGGGCACATCGTGCCACCATCCATGCGCCGGCACTTGCCGACGCCGACACAGCGCTCGGCGGCCGCCGCGAAACTTCCGTCGTCCCGACGAAACGAAAAGTGCAGTGGTCGCTCGACTCCCCGCCGATAGTCGGGTCCCAGACGCAGGTTCTCGTCCGGGTCATAGGCATCCACGACCTTGCCCGGGTTCATGCGGTTGACCGGATCCCAGAGCCTCTTGAACTCGCGATAGGTATCGATCAGTTCAGTGCCAACCATCTTGGGCAACAACGCCGCCCTTGCCTGGCCGTCGCCGTGCTCGCCCGACAGCGAACCCCCATAGCTGACCACCAGGTCGGCGGCGCGATCGATGAAGGCCATCATGTGCCGAACACCGGCGTCGCTGCCGAGCTCGAAATCAATCCGGCAGTGCACGCAACCCTGGCCGAAGTGACCGTACAGCGAACAGTCATAGCCGAACTCGTCCAGCAGGGCCCGAAACTCGCGCAGATACCCACCCAACCGGGCCGGTGGAACAGCCGCATCCTCCCAACCCGGATACGTGTCACGCATGCCAGGCACGTGCGCAGTGGCGCCGAGCCCGGCCTCGCGGATCTCCCATATGCGTCGCGTGCCGTCTTCGTCGAAAACGCGCATCGCTGGCGCATCGGGCAGTTCGCGCAGGCGCTCGACCAAGGCCTGCGCGTGCGCAGCAGCGTCCTCGGCGCAATCGCCGCCAAACTCGGCCAGCAGCCAGCCGCCGCCATCGGGCAGCAATGCGACATCGTCGGCACGCATGTGCTTCTCGCGCATGAAGCCAATCAACTTGTCGTCGATGCCCTCGAGCCCGATCGGCCGCATCGCCATGACCTCGCCCACATGATCAGCCGCGCTGTAGACGTCCGGGTAGCCAAGCACGACCATCACTCGTGCGCTGGGGTTGGGCATCAGTTTCAGAGTGGCCGACAGTACGGTGACACAGGTACCTTCGCTGCCCACCAGCGCACCCGCCACATCGAAACCGTGCTCGGGCAGGAGTCGATCGAGGTTGTATCCGGAGACCCGGCGCGGAATCTCCGGGTAGCGCTCGCGAATCAGCGGTGCACATCGTTCGGCGATTGCCGCGAGTCCTTCGTAGATCTCGGCGCGGCGACCACCCTCTTCCCGGATGCGCTCGAACTGCTGCGCGGAAGTCGGACCGACCGTCATGCGCAGCCCGTCATAGGTCAGGACCTCCAGCTCGGCGACGTTGTCCACGGTGAGTGGACCGGGTCCGAACAGCTCGGCCATTACCGAGTGCGCACCGCAGGAGTTGTTGCCGATCATGCCGCCCAGGGTGTTGTGATCGTGCGTCGACGGATCAGGCCCGAACGTCAGCCCATGGCGAGCGGCCTCACGTCGCAGCGCGTCCAGATTCGCACCGGGCTGCACGCGCGCTAGCCGCCGTTCCGGATCGACGGACAACACATGGCAAAGGTGACGCGAACAGTCCAGAACGACGGCAACATTGCAACACTGACCGGCAAGGCTGGTGCCACCTCCGCGCGCAACGATCGGCGCGCCGTGGTCGCGGCAAATCGCCACCGCCCGCATCAGATCGTCGGCATCGCAGGGCGTCACCACACCGATCGGCACCTGACGGTAGTTCGACGCATCGGTCGCATACATGGCGCGCGTCGCTTGATCGAAGCGCACCTCGCCCCGCAAACCTTCAGTCAACGATCGTTCGAGTTCGCGCGCAACGCCGTCTGAAACGGCCTGCGGCCGGCTGTGAACATTCGTGTCCATAGGGTGCCTCCGCAAGCCTCAGAGGGCATAACGCCGGGCGTCGGCCTCACGCAACAGCAGGCCGTTTCCGAGTTGGGAACGATCCGGACGCAGCGCGCCATCGCGCAAACGAGCGAGCCCGTCGAACAACAGCGATTCGATGCGAACGTGATCGTGGAAGTATTCGAGGTGACGCACGGGCGTAAGTGCGCAACAGGCATGCACATGCTGGGCCGGCGCGCAGTGCGTCGATAGCGGCAGATGATGGGCATCGCAAAGCGCCGACGCGGCCAGCAGTCCGCTCAGGCCTGCGCAGCGCGTGGCGTCGGCCTGCAACACATCGACCGCGCCGGCCACCAGCAGATGGCGGAAATGATCGAGATGGAAGCCGTACTCACCAGCGGTGATATCCATGCCCGCCGGCGCCCGGTCACGCAACAATCGAAGGCCCTCGATGTCGTCGGAAGATACGGGTTCTTCGAACCAGCGCACCCCGACGTCGGCAAAGCGCTGGGCCATCTCCAGCGCCTGCTTGCGGTCATAGGCACCGTTGGCATCGACGAAGAGCTCGGCTTCGCCAATCGCGGTCCGCGCAGCCCGCACCCGCGCCAGGTCGGCCTGCGGATCACGACCCACTTTCATCTTCACACGGCCGATGCCCGCCTCGACCCATCCGGCGAGCTGATCCTGCAGCCGGCCGACGTCATACGACGTGAACCCGCCGCTACCATAGACCGGGACCGACTCACGCACGGCGCCCAGCAGCATGTCCAGCGACAAACCGAGCAGGCGGGCCTTGAGATCCCAAAGCGCATTGTC
>JAWKYD010000005.1:0-394969 GCA_041396685.1 Burkholderiaceae bacterium | reverse complement strand
CCAGGCCCGATGGGCCCGCAAGGTCTGCCCGGTCCGATGGGCAACACGGGACCGCAGGGCCCGCAGGGAATCCAAGGTATCGCCGGCCCGGCTGGTCCCGCGGACTGCGCTGCGCTCAAGCTCGTATTGGCCGACGGCGTGCCCGTGCGGATCTATGGTGAAGATGCCAATGGCGCGTGCGTGGTGGGCACCCCGGCCGCGCTCGCCGAGACGCTGACCACGCTCGATTCGATCACCTATGACCCGGCCACGGGCGACCTGACCGTCGTCTATACCGGCGAGGATGGCGCCCCGCAAACCGTGGTCGGCAACATCCCGCCCGAGCAGCATCCGCCGGTCGTGCTGACCAGCAATGACGGCTCGGTGACCGTGACCGCGGATCTGACCGATCCGAACGCGCACACGTTCGATCTGAGCGTGCAAGGCGGTGCGCCCGTGCCCGATGTGGTGCTGACCAGCAATGACGGGTCCGTGACGATCACCCCGGATGCGGCCGACCCGAACAACCACACCTTCGATCTGAGCGTGCCGCCGGTCGATTGCGCGGCGATTAAGGCGCTGTTCGCGCCCGGTACGCCGACGCAGTTGCTTGGCGTCAATGACGCAGGGGAATGCGTCATCGGCGCGGCATCAGGTTGCGGCCCGGAATCGGCGCAGCAAATCGAGGTGCTGTCCTCTACTGTTCCTGACCTGGCCGCCATCTGTGGCGGCGCGGGCGGTGCCGATGTGACTTATGAGGTCAAGGCCGCGCACTCGATGGGCAAGGGATTTGTTCTGCCCAACGGCGCGCCGATCCTGCCGGCGTCCTCGCCCACGTTCTCGGTGACCGCCGGCTGCGTGCTGCTGTTCGGCATCGTGGCCACTATGCAAATGGACCCGTACAAGACGGCCGGCGTCACCGTCAATCCGGCGCCGAGCGCCGGCCTGGCGGCGAGCTTTCCGAACGGGTTTACCGAGTTGTCCGAGCTGGGCGGCTGGACGTTTCACAACGTCGGCATGCGCTGGTTCGCAGCCGAGGTCATGGCCGACGGCACCGGCGAAATCGACTGGTCAGGCGTCACGCTCGACCTGGGCCTTGGCACGAACTCCGGCCAGGCGTCGGTGCATATCGTCGAGGCGTGCAATGTCGATACTTCGGGCGGCAATTTCGGCATCTCCGGGGCCAGCTATACCGGGCTGAACGCGCAGATCGGCAACACCGTCGGCCAGGCGGTGCCAGGATGCGTGGCCGCGCCCAACGCGGATTCGTCGCCGCTGTTCATCGGGGGATCGCGCCACCTGGATTGCACACCCAATGGCGGCGTCGAGGTCACGGGCGGCACGCAACTTGGCACGACCAACAACCCGGACCCGGACAACGGCTTTTGCGGTGGCGGCAACTGCAATACCACGACATGGGTCGGCACGGCCGCGCCTGGCGGCGAGCACTGCATACAGATCACATCCAACGGCCAGGGCTCAGATCAACCGGACCGCGACTTGGTGGGTGCATTCACATTCAAACCGCTATCGCAAAGCGGCGGATCCAGCATCGTGGCCAGCGGTAGCGCCACGATCGATGCCCCGTGCACCGAGTGCACCGACCCTGCCGGCACCTTCGATCTTGTCGCGTCGTTCGACGGGATGATCCTGAGCGGGAGCCTGGAGCCAGGCGCCGACTACACGGTTACCGCACGCCTGAACGGCACGGCCGTATCGAGCGTGCAGCTCACCAACCCTGGCGCAGCGGCGACCACCGTCAACAACACCCTGCCGGCCGCGTCGCTGCCCATGGGAGCCATGGGCGCGTGCACCAGTCAAACCGTGACCTGGGACATCGTTGTCGATTGCGCGGGCACCGATGCCGGCGCCAGCTCGATCACCCTGGGCGCTTCGAGCGTCACCCTGTCTGCCGCATAAGGAACCGAACCATGTATCGCGAATATCACCCGATCACCATCTTTGGCGGTCCCAACGATCGGCCAGACGCCAAGATCCCGCCGCGCGGCACCTTGGTGTCGGTGTCGAACAAGATGATCAGTGGGCGCACCGTGGTCGTTCGCCGGTACTCGAAGGGTCTGCCCTACGAGTTCGTGCCCAACGATCACGGCGCGAGCAATGCCATGGTTCAGGGGCTTCGGCAAAACCCGGGCTTCGAGCGGGCAATGGACGACAGCATGTGGGTGCTGCCGACCAGCTTGCGGCCCAACGGGCAGTAACCCGCCTGGCCCGCGCGTGCCGGGCCAGCGTCCCAACGCTTCGGAGATTTAGAGCCACATGAACGCAACCCTTCCCAGCGGCGTGGCTGGTTCGGCGTACCAGGCCGATCTGCTGCTTACCGGAACCGCCCCATTCTCATTGGCATCGTTCACGGGGGCGCTGGCGAGCGCCGGCCTGAGCGGGTCGGTCGTCGAGAGTCCTGCCAGCTCTGGCACCTACTACCTGCGCGTGAGCGGCGTGCTGCCGGCGAGCGCGCAGCAACTGGGGCGTAATCGCTTGGATATCACGGTCACCCTGACGGGCGCTGCGATAACCCGATGCCTCTATCTGGCGCGCCTGCTCGCGACGATTGGGGCGGAACCAACCGCATTGATGCCGAAACTGCGGTTCGTGCTGAACGACTCGTGGAACATCGCGGCATTCCCAGGCCTGGTGCGCGACCAGGCGCGTCGATAGGCCAGCGAAACCCGAACGGCATCGTATCAATTCGGCGCGAGCTGGAGCTATGAGAACCCGCCGGCATCGACCAATGGTAACCGGCGTAATCGCGTTCCCGCGCATCAACTTCGGTCTGGTGCCGGGGTATGAGCTATCAGCCATCCTGGCTCGCCCTTTGACCATTGCCGGCTGGAACGAGCTGAAGCGTCGGCTACTGACCGCCAGCGAGGCACGATCGCCGCGGATGGCTCGCGTCCGACATGCGGATCATGAAGGACTCGTCGGCCTACGCGAGCTATGCCGCCGCGGTGGCGGCCGATGCCTTTGTGTACGAGGTGCTCGTGGTGCACGAGTCCTATGCGGGCTACGCGGCCGCATCCGAACTCGGTCGCACAACAAGATGCACCGACCATCGATGGCGAGGTCTGGGATTTACGACCGACCAGGCGGCACCGCAAGCGCCAACTGGACGTTCGTGCCGCGCACCTGGCCCCAGCCTGTGGCCGATGTCAAGGCGATGGTCGATTGGGCGATTGCCAACGGGTATGCGCCGGATGCCGTGCCTATCCAAACGCCGCGCTCACCAACAACAGCATGGGTATCGAGGTCGAAAGTGGCGTCACCGACGCGACCGGATTTCTCGGAACGTGCGTTCGTCACCGCGTCGTGACAACCAAATAAAGATCAAATGAACGCAACTTTGCCCGCCGGTGTCGCTGGGTCGGCCTACCAAGCCGATCTGCTTCGACCGGCACTGCACCGTTCTCGTTGTCATCGTTCACGGGGGCGCTGGCGAGCGCCGGCCTGAGCGGGTCGATCATCGAGAGTCCTGCCAGCTCTGGCACCTACTACCTGCGCGTGAGAGGGCGTGCTGCTGGCGAGCGCAGCAACTGACCGGCCAGGCCGTGATCGCCAACTGCGGCGGCGCGAACACCGCCACCGCGAATCTGACGCTGGTCACGTCGGGCCGCGGTGCAGCTCGCGACCTTGGCAGATGAATACCGAGGGGGCGTACGTCAGTGTGCTTCCTGGTGCGCCTGGTTCGTGCGGTCTGGACTGTACTGCGATGAGCGCGCTGGGTTGGGCTGTCGGCGCTTGACGGTCTGCGGCTGGGAACTGACCAGCGCATCGTGGCTTGGTTCGTTGCCTCACGCTGCGCCAACGGCGCGCATACCGCAACGAATGCAATGCTTTGCGTCGAGGACATCATTGCCGACGTGGTTTCGCAAGCAACCGGGCAGTGGGATAAGATGCTCGTGCGCTCCGCATAGCGGTGGCGCAAACCCGCTACGGCACCAGTGGCGGGACAATTACAACGGTCCGGTCATGCCCAACTCGGTTGCTTGTGGGATGGGCGCGGCCGCGTTATGTCACCAACCGAGCCCGCTGGACACTGGCACGGGCTGTTTTCCGCAACGCGTGCCGCTGCTCTGTGGGTCGCTACCGAAACTAGTCACCGGCGACTGGTCGTGTCGTGTCATCGGACGGGAACCCAATAAACGGCAATGTTTGCTTGATGCTCACGGCGTCGTCCGATCTTTACAGAACAGACGGTGACTTCGCAAGCACCTACGTCAGCGACATCATCATAGGCGCCCCAAGGCGGTGCCGGCTGATGGGACAAAGCGCATCGCGTTTTCTCAATCCGGGTTCGCGAATGACGCCGAGCGCCAGGCCTATCTCGACTGGCGCAACGCGAACTACCCGGATTGATCAACAACAAAGCCAAGGTGGCCTGACGGTCGCCTGCGCGATCCATTGGAGTGATCACCGTACAACCAGGGCAGGCGGTATCCATCCCGCTGATCGCCAACGGCACCAGCCCGATCTGGTCATTCTCTGCATGCTGGCTCCAGTCGACAACGCGCCATCTGACCGCTCTGCTGGCACCCGTGCCCAATGTCGCCAGCGGCACCACGTACAGCATGAGCGTGACCGCGACCAACGCGCACGACCACGCTGATCACGGCACGCGGTCAATATCAACGTGCAGGATGGGTGCGTGGCTCCGAGCATATCGGCGCCGGCCAACTTCTCGACCGTGGCCGGGTCAACGTCGCAGCAATCGCTGACGGTATCCGGTACCGGGCCCTTCACGGTCACCAGCGCGCAGCCGGCGGGCAAGGTATCGGCATCGATCACCGGTAGCCTGCTGACCGTGACCCACGCACCGGGCGCCTCGGACCCGGCCAGTAACGGTGTGTGGTCGGTGCAGGTCAGCGGCGCGTGCGGTGCGGCCACCGCAGGTGCCAACTACAGCGTGAGCGAAGCCTGCGTGCCATGCCAGATCGTGAGTCTGGACGGCTGCACTGCGGCTCCCGTGCTTCTGAGCGGAAACGCCACGCTCACCGATGTGCAGTCGTCCGAGCTGGCCTTCGATTCCTCGATCACGGCGGTGGCGCTCCAGAACGCGCCAGGCTGGTTGTCGGCTGCAATTTCCTCGCCGGCCAACAAGGTGGTGGTCGCGGCCAACCCCGATTCGTCCGTTGCCGCTGGCCCGTACTCGGCTACGCTGCAAGTCACCAACGCATGTGGCACCAGATCCGTGCCGATCAACATGGTCGTAAGCAACGCTGCGTGCGTCAATCTGAACGCGGGCAGCAACGCGCTTTCGTCCGGTGGCGAGCTGTTGACGACGGTCGCCAACGGTGCGGCGGGCGGCGCGTATGCGCACGACATCACCCTGGGTGCTGGCTCACAGCCGATCACGGCAACGATCACCGAACAGGGCATCCCTGGCGCGGTGGTCCTGAGCCTGGACAACAACGACCCGGCGACGCTCCATATCGCAACCAACATCCCAGCGGGCACGGCTGCCGGAACCTACAACTTCAGGTACCAGCTCACCAACTGCGGGGGCGTGACCTTGCTGGGCTTGCACCAGGTAACGGTTGCGGCCGTGCCCGTCTGCAACTCGGCGGCATGGGCCGTGCGCCCCGTGAATCTCTCCGGCGTGCTGGTCGGCGAGCAGTCGCCGGTCCTGAACGTGTCGGCGACAGGGACCGATCCGAAAACCTGGTCGGTTACCCAAACCGGCGGGCCGGCAACGGTGGCGGCCAGCCTGACGGCCACGGGGGATCCAAACGTGCAGGTGCTGAAAACCGGTCCGTTCCCGGCCGCAGGAACCTATTCGTTCACCGCGAACGTGTCGGCCAACTGCGATGGTGCGGTCGCTTCCACGAGCTGGACCGTCACGGTCCAGGCCCCCTGATCCAAGGAGATAGAGCATGAATCAATGCACCCCACCGGCAGTGGCGGCCAGGCGCGTTGCCGATATCAAGCTGACCGTCAACCCTTGCGGGCTCCAGGTGCTGTACACCAACGGCGAGTGCAAGACATACACCCCACAGCAGGTATCGCAGTGGCTGGGGTTGTGTGGGATGCCCGGCGGTGGTGGGGGTGCCGATGGCGCCAATGGCCTGTCGGCCTACGAGCTGGCCGTTCAACAGGGCTACACCGGCACGCTGGCCGATTGGCTTGCGTCGCTGGTGGGTGCGCCTGGTGCGGCCGGCCCAGCCGGCCCAGCCGGCCCGCAGGGGCCACAGGGGCCGCAGGGCCCGGCCGGTCCGCAGGGCATCCAGGGCCCGGCCGGCACGAGCTACGACGCCAGCCAACTCTGCGCTGATGTCGAGGCCTGCCTGAGCGGGATCTGCACCCCGGTCACGGCGATGACTTCTCCGAGTGCCTGACATGGAACGAACCAACATCGGGTGTTCCGGGCCGGCACGCAAGCCGGTGTCGCTGTGCGCCTGTCCGCCCAAGGGCGGCGGGCTGGCGCCTGCCAACGGCAACCTGTTGATGACGCCTGGCCAGCTCCAGACGCACTCCAACTATTTCGATGTGGGCGAGTGCCCGGTGGTGCTGACCGCGTTCGGCCTGGCCGCCAACGATGTGCTGTGCGTCGAGCAGATCGAGATGGCCAACGGCTGCCCGGGCTGGCGCAATCAATGCCTGATCACCGCGCCAGGCGATCCGTCCGTTGCGTTCGCTCAGCCGTTGCTGATGGGCTGCGAGCCCGTGTGCATGGGCGCCTGCCAGACCAGCCTCGTGATCGACATGCCAGGCCGCTACCGGCTGGCCATGGGCACCGTGGGCGCCGGCAACGGCGTGGGCGACCCCGAGTCGCTTGGCAATGTGCTGCTGACCAAGCGCGAGGCCTGCGGCCTGCACCCGACTGACGCCATGCGCGGCGCCAGCTCCGGCCCGTCGAGCTTCGAGCAACTGGTTTCGATGCTCGATGGCCTGAGCGTCGAACAGCGCTGCCTGCTGGCCAACCTGCTCGCGATGGGCAACGCGCCCGCCCCTTCCCCCTGTTCCTGCTAGGAGTCCCATGAACGTGCTGAAACCCCCCGTACACGCCCCGTACCGCGCCGAGGATTACCCGCGAATCTCGGCCGGCAATGACTCGCTGGTGATCCGGCTGATCCGCCACGACTATCCGAGCCCGAAATACGAGTCGTTCATCTTGGAACCGCACCAGTCGTTCACCTGGCCACGCGGCGCCGAGCTGTACGAAGTGGTGCTGGCCAAGCGCGTGGCGGCCGAGGGCGACAACGATCCGGCAGCCAACCAGGCGCCAGCGCCAGCGCAGCGTCAGATCGACCCCGGCGCCGAGCCCGAGCCCATCAACCGCCCGGCGACGGCGCAGATCGACCCTGGTGCCGAGCCCGAGCCGGCGCGGCCGAGTCACCCCGATGCCGACGGCATCAACACCGTAGGAGCCTGATATGTCGATGACGACCAAGCGCACCGGTATGCGCAACCGCACCGAATCGTTCACCGTCCCGGGCCTGCCCGTGGACAAGCACGAGAAGGGCCACCGCTTCGGGCACCGCTTCAAGGATGAACCGAAGTACATGCACGGCGGCGGCGGCACCGACGGCGTGCCCAAGGTGCCCAAGCATCCGATGAAGCAATCGCTGTCCAAGACCGGATGACCGATCGCCTGGAAGCGCTGCCGGCTTGGCAGCGCATTGCCGCGCCCGGGCTTCTAAACGATGAGATGCCCGAGGTCGGCGATGTGCGCCATGCGCTGCGCGGTGCGCCGCTGGCCATGCGCGCGCTCGAAGCGGTGCTGATGCGCCGTGCCTTGCAGCGCGCAGCGGCCGGCGCGGCGGCCGAGTCCGATGCAGAGCGGGCCCGGCATGCGGCGCACTACGAATGTCTCTGCGAATTGATGTCCACCCTTTTTGCCGATCCCCCACGCCGGCCCCGCACTGGAGGAAACCTACTGATGGCTACCAGCGCCTTCCACCAAAACCGCCAAGCCCAACACCAGCAGGATGACGACGATGAGTTCGAAGCGATGCGAAGAAATCTTCTCGATGCCGATGAGGATGACGATGACGACGCGCGTGGCGTGGCCATCGCGGCGGTGCTGATAACGGCGATCGTGGTGGGCGTTCCTTGGCCGTGATGATGCTTCGGTAGCGCTGGCCGCGGCCGAAGCTCGCGCTGCCGCCGAGCGCGAAGCCCGCGAGCGCGCCGAGCGCCGCGCGCGATGCCGCCGATCGCCTGGCCGCACTGCAAGCGCAACAGCAAGCCAACGATGCACGCCTGGCCGCGCTGGAGCAAGAGCGCGAGCAAGCCGCGCTCGAAGTGACCGTCGAGGTCGAGGACTGGATGATCGAGCAGTTCGGCGAGGACGGCGCGCGCCGGTACGCCGAGCGCGAGACACGGCGAGCCCGTGCTGAGGCGCAGCGCAATGCTGCCTTGGATCGGCAGCTCGCACAGATCAACGCCACGCTGGAGAAGTCCGGCCTGGCCAAAGAGAACGGTATCGACGAGCGGATCGAGCGCAGGCTGCAAACCATGCGCCAGGCCGATTGGGATACCGAATTGCACGAGAAGGCACCCACCTTCGGCGTGAACGTGACCCGCCCTGAGTTCAAAGCCTGGGCGCAATCCACCGATGACGGCCCGGACTCGATCTGGAACAACATCCTCACCGCCATTCAGCGGCGCAGTGAAAAGGATCTTGTCTATCTCGTGAAGGTCAACGACTGGTGGGACGAGGCTCGCGGCACCCCGTCTGTTCGGGAAACCCCTGGTGCACATAGGCGCGGGACGCCTGGCCCACGTGCCGGCGGTCGCCGTCGCGATGAGTCGGAAAGCGACGCCCGCGAACGAAAAGCACAGGCCCGTAGAAGGGCCGCAGGATGGACATGAGGTAATCATGAGCATGAACGTCGGAGCCGCCGGGTACCGGTCGGCGCAAGGGGGCTTCCTGGTCCCCAAGAAAATCGTGACCGATCTGTATGTGGACTACCACTGCCAGTCGATCATGGGTCAGATCGCGCGCCCGGACTTCCTGGCCGATGAGGATCTGAAGTGTTACTCCGAAGTCACCTATCCGGTGCTGGAGGATGACGACTGCGAGGACTGCGACCAGTACCAGCAAAACGGTCACTCCGAGGAGCTGGGCGATCCGCTGGGCCACCGGTCGGTGCGCATCTGCAATAACTGGCGCTTCCACAAGAAGATGAGCCGGGGCGACATGGCCCGCATGTGCGAGTCCAAGGAGCTGTTCAAGACGTCGATGCAGGAGTACCTGAACCGCCGGCTGGATCGCAAGATCGACGGGTACGGCCTGGCCGTGATCGCGATGAGTGCGGCGCCGTTCAACCAGGGCAACAACGCCGGCATGAGCAGCCAGCAAATCGACCTGGGCTCGCTCGCGCAGCCGTGGAACCTGGAAGCACGGGGCGCCAAGCGCCTGGTGAACAACGCGCTCCAGGCCTTCGAAGAAGCCGAGGTCATGTGTTCCGGCCCGATGCTGACCATGATCGTGCCGCCGTGCTTTGCCGCACGGCTGCGCGAGGATCAGCAAGTCGAGGGTTGCTGCGACGAGAACAACCCGCTGTTCACCGGCAAGCTGCGCCACATTTACGGCTTCAATGTGATCAGCTCCAACCGCCTGCCCTGCAAGGTGGTGAACGGCAAGCGCGTTTACTACGCGCTGGCGATCGACCATCGCAAGATCGGTTCGCCGTCGGATCTGCTCTATATGGACTGGCAGATCATCGGCCACGACGCGATCCTGTTCGGCGAGTTCATCTGGGACACCTTTGTTTTCAACGGCAAGGGTGTCGTCGTGATGACCGTAATCTGCGACTGAGCAAGCCCCATCAAGCGGGCGCCAGTCGCCCGCATCGAGACTGATCGATAAGGAAAGATCATGAGCGTTTTCAAGCTGTACAAGGGGCACCTGAACCCCATCGATATCTACGGGTGCCCGCCCGATCGCGACCCGGACTGCGTGCAGCCCGAGAATCCGGTCGGCTACATGGGCATGCATCGCAACTATGAGGACGTTTCCTGGTGCGAGCTGTGCAAGCGCCTGAAGCAAATCTACGGCTGCGACTGCGCCAATCTGAAGGTGGGCGATGAGATCGAATGGGCGCTTGTCCCGTCGTTCTCCGAGGTCGAGTCGATCGCGTACCGCTCCGGGGCCTACCAGGCGGGCTTCATGTTCGACGTTCACTTCGATGACCGGATCAACTCGCCGGCACCGTGGGTGGGCGACACGACCATCAAGACCCTGTTCCCCGACGACTCGTGTTCCACGACCGAAATCGTGGGCACGGCCGAGATGGTTGGCATGCACCAGGGCCCGGATCAGACCGTCGAAGTGTTCCGCAAGGATCCGAGCATGCCGGTCATGGTCGGCGGCCGAGCTGGTGTGGCCAAGATCGTGATCACCGGTGTTCCCGGTGAGCCGCCTGGCCCGACCTGCGGACCGAAGGGGCCGAACTTCCATCTGCGGATCAATTACCGCAACCACGCCTCTTGTTGCCACAGCGCAAGCTGCCCGTGCGAGAGTGTCTGCGGGTAACCTGAGTGTCACTCCCTAGAAAACTTGAACGCGGAGCCGAGCGGGATACCGGCCAGCTCCGCAATCTCCTTCAGGGAGTGCCCCTGGCGGTAGAGCTGGCGAGCTTTCGCCTTCTTTTCCGCCAGGGCCTCTGCGCGCTTGGCGGTGTCCCGGCGGTACTGGCGGGACTCCTTCACCGCGGTGCGCGAGAGTCTGCTCACCGTAGATGGCGGCATGCCAAGCGAAATGGCGATGTCCTTGGCCAATTCGCCGTTGCGCCGACGGCGGCAAATCTCGTCTACCAGCGGCCCGATTTCGTCATGGAACAGGCGCCGTTTTCTGGACCAGGAGTGTTCGACGTTTCCGCTTCGCGTGACCCATTCAAGATTCTCTGGTCGGTTGTTCGATCGATCAAAGTCAATGTGGTTCACTTCGGCGCGATCATCGTCTGGCACGCCGTGAAATGCCATCGCGACCGCCTGGTGTGCGTACACGCATTTGCGCATTCCGTCTCGTCTCAGAAGGTGTCGGACATATCCATGCTTGGCGACATAGCCGGCAAGCACATGGCCACGGGTGGACCGCACTCGGCCGTGGTTGCTGGCCTCGTACAAGCCTTCAAAGCCAGGAATCTCTTTCCACGTTTCCATACTTACCGCGCTCACGATGTTGTCGTGCGCGGAGTTTAACAGGAGCCCCCGCTCATGAGACGAAACCCGCAACCCGTTTCCCTGTACGGCAAGAACGGCATCGAGCTGGATCTGTCGCCGGATCACGCAAAGCGCCTGCTTGACTACCAGAACGGCCGTGACCGCCTGGCCAGTCGCACCAAATTCGAGACGGCCTATCCGGTCGAGCCCCGCTTCGCCGACGGCAAATCGATCGACGCGATGATCGACGCCGACGACGCCGAGGACGCCGAGGATCGCGCCGAGATGGCGCGATTGCAGCGCGAGGAAACCGAGCGCCAGTACCGGCACCGTGGCAAGAAGGTGAACCCGAACGCCGATCTATCCAGCCTGGCGCCCACGCTGCGCGAGTCGCTGGGCGTAGGCGATGACCCGGCCAAGCCTGCTGACCCGGACATGCCGGCGCGCTCCAGCGTCGAGTAACCCATGGACCTGGCTTCGCTTCTCTACCGGCTGCGCCATGATCTTGGGGATCTGAAGCGCCGTCGCTGGCCCGACGATCAGATACTGCTGTCGTATCTGAACGAGGGGCTATGCGAGCTGTACCAGGCGCGCCCCGAGCTGTTCGCGCGCACCTGCGATGTGGAGCTGAAGCCAGGGACCGAGCAGTGCGTCGAGTCGTGCTGCCAGATCATGTGCATTACCGGCGTGTTCGATGCGAGCGGCAAGCGCGTGGCCTCGATCAACGAGTCGGCCGAGGACGACCCGGAGATTGAATACCCGCTGGAGAAGGCTTCGTGCCTGAGCGGGTCGGCCTGGTCGAGCACAACCGATCGCACCGTGACCCGCTACAAGGGCGCAAAGCAGTGCTTCTCGATCGAGCCGGCGATCACCGACTGTGACAAGCTCTCGGTCAAGGCCGAGGTTTCCTGTCAACCCCCGCCGCTGACGCTCGATATGGCGGGCGACATCGACAGCATCATTGGATGCTCGCAAATGGGCCCGGTGCTGCATTACGCACTGGCCATGGCGCGCCGCGGGCCGATCGCTTCGCCCGCCGAGCGCCAGGCCGCGGCCGACGATATGAGCATCTTCACCGGCGGCGTGGGCGTGCGCGCGGCCACCGACAAGCGCAGGCAACAGGAGTGCGGAGATGTTGCGCTCACCAATCGGAAATGATCACCCGCAATCCTCGATCTACTGCGACCCGCCGTGCCCGGCGCCCGCGCCCGAGCCGCCGCCTGCGCCGCGCTGCGGGATAGCCTCGTGCGGCTGCGTTGACTCGATCACGCTGATCGAGCCCGAGCGGATCGGGCTTGATTCGCTGGTGGCCACGGTCAAGTACGAGGCGCAGGGCGCGCCCGCGAACGTGGTGGCCGAGTATCTGCGCCAGGCGATCGTCGATCATGCCCGGCACCTGGGTGGCCTGAAGCGGCGCTGGTTCTTCGAGCTGCAAGAGTGCGTGACCGATTACTACCTGGCGCCGGCTGAAGGCGAGTGCATCGAGCGCGTGCGCCTGGCCTGGGTCGATGGCAAGCCCGTGTCCAACGGCGGCACCGACCAGGTGATCGGATCGACCAATGTGATCTGCGGGTGCGGCGAGCTGGTGGAATTCATGTACACCGCGCCCGATCAGTTCGTGATCCGCGAGCATCGAATGATTCAGCGGTGCCCGGCGCGATCGTTGGAGATTGTGGGCACCGTCGTGCCGTGCGAGGACGCGTGCGTTTTCGATGCCGAATTCCTGCGCAAGTACGCGCGGTCGATTCAGCATCTGGCGCTATCGCGCCTGTTCGTGATCCCCGAGCGCAAGTGGACGAACTTCGGCCTGGCCTCGCGCCATGAAAAGCTCTACCTGAGCCATACGCGTGAGGGTGTCGAGCGCGATCTTGTCAACAGCGGCAAAGCCATGCCGCGCTCCGCCCTGGAAGGCATGCGGCTATGAGCAATTGCACCGATAACGGCGGCTGCTCGCCCATGCCGAGCATGACGATCCCCGATTGCACCAGCACGAGCCAGCCTGTCGAGCGCGTGCGTGAGGTGATCATGGTGCAGGATCCGTGCTGCACCGTGGACGAGCAGACCGACGCGGGCGAGGGCGGGGTAACCGTCTCGCTCTGCGATGGCATCGTGATCGAAAACGGCCTGGTGAAATCCTGGCCGGCCATGACCCCGCCGATCCTGCTGGTGGATTCGCGCAATGGCGACCTGATCGTCGATCAGCGCGGCTGCGAGGTCGATCTAAGCCTGGGCGATGCCGGGATCACCAAAGACTTCTGCAACTATCTGGCGATCCAGCGCGGCGTGATCACGGCGCTGACGCGGTTCGTGGGCTCGATCACGTTCGATGAGAACACCTGCCTCGAAGTGAAGGGCTATGACGCGGCCACCTGTTCGCTGCGCGTGGGCTTGCGCGAGGGCTGCGCCGCGCTGGGAGGCACCGGAAGCGGCGCCACCAATAGCGGCAGCTTCGGAAGTGGTGATGGCACGCTGGGTTATGTGCCTGGCACCGATGGGACCATCGTCTACCAGCACCCGGCTATTGGATGCGCGTGTTCGCAGGGCGAGGCCGCGCAGATCAAGTGGTACATCGAGGAATTGCCGGGCACGGACGGCAACAACACATACCGCGTGGGCCGAGACGGGCTTTACAACAGCGGCGCTTCGAGTGATCTGATCATCAGCAACGACCCGACCGGCGGTATCTATTCGTCGCGGTCCCTTGCCACTGATGCAATCGTCAATTCGAGCTGCGTCGGCTGCATCGACGCAACCGGGACAGCCTGATGGCGGCGATCACGCTCAATGCCGAGCATTTCCGCGGGATCGTCCCGCGCGCGGCCAGCTCAAGCGCGGCCGGCGCCTGCGTGGCGCACAACGTCGATCTGAGCGGGCAGACGCTGCGCGGGTTTCGCACGCCGCACAAGGTGTCCGACCAGGTGGGCGATTCGCTGTTCGTGGATCGGTGCTGCGTGCGCGTGGGTGACTGCACGACCGATTGGGCGCAGCCGTTCCCCGACTGCCCGATGATCTACCGGGTGCACCAGGGCGTGCTTCAGGCGGCCGAGGTCAGCAAGGCCTGCGATGAGCAGTGGTGCGACCTGGGCTTTGAATACCCGATGAAGGCGCCCGGGGTGATCCCGCCGATGCTCACCGAGGGCCACGACGTTTCCGAGACCTACGCGGTCTATGTGGTGGTGGACAAGTGGGGCAACCGCTCCGCGCCGTCGCTGCCGTCGGTGGCGGTGCGCTCACCTGACGGCGAATTGCTGACAATTGACGGACTACCGACGGCCTACCCGGCGCGCTGGTGTGCCGCCAAGGTCGAGATTTATCTCGCGCGCTCTGGCCAGGTGAACGGCCAGGATGAGACGGGCGCGGTGGGCCTGTTCTATGCCGGCGAAGTCGATATCGGCACGGCCAGCACGAGCGTGTATTTCGATGCGCCAGGCCGCGAGCTGGAAACGGCCACCTATGAGCCGCCGCCCAAGGGGATCACCGACCTGCATGCCTGGCAAGATGGCCAGCTCGCCGGCCTGGTGGGTGGCACCCTGCGATTCTCCGAGCGCATGCACCCGCACAACTGGCCGGCCGCCTACGCGATGCGCTTCTTCTCGCAGCCGCTGCGCTTCGTGGCCGGGCGTCACACCGGCTACGTGCTGACCCGTGGCCAGCCGGCGATCGTCAAGCTCGATCACTCGTGCGATGCGCCGTTCTGCCACGCGGCCGAGCATGTGCAACAGGATCTGCCAATTGTCTCGGTCGACAGTGCGGTGATCTTCGGTGACTCGGTGGTGTACGCCTCGCGCGAGGGGCTGATCCGCCTGGACCCGAGCGGCCAGGTGACGAACCTGACCCGCAACCTGCACGACCGTCGCACCTGGGAATCGCTGATCCCGCAGACGATCAAGGGCGGGCGCTGGGGCAGCCGGTATGTGGGTGTCGGCGCGCGCGGCGCGTTCGTGCTTGACCCCGAGGATGGGTCGCTCGTCACGGTGGATCTGGACGCCAAGGCCTTCCACATGGGCGCCGACGGGTTCCTGTACGTCATGGCCGCCGATGGCGTCTATCGCTGGGACGCGGGCGATGACTGCATGACCTGGCGCTGGTCCACGCCACCGCTGCGCCTGGGCGCCTATGTGAACCTGTTCGCCTACCTGGTGCGGGTGGTCTACCCCGATGTGCTGGTGCGCATCTATGAGCTGGACGACTGCGAGTCGTGCGACGGGGGCGAGCTGATCGTCGAGGATCTGGTGAGCGACTGCGAGGTGTTGGGTTTGCCGGCTTCGTGCGTGGCGCGCGCCTACCGCGTCGAGCTGTCTGGCAAGGGCGAGGTTTCCGAAGTGCGGTTCGGGCGCGATCTGCTGGAGGTCTACGCATGAGGTACCAACTGCAACTGGCTGACGCCGACGACGCCAAGGACTTCTTGCGCCAGGCGCTGATCCTGGGGCGCGAGCATTGGGTCGAGGACGGCGGCCAGGAGTCTGCCTATGCGCCGATGGCCGATCTGTTGTGGGCATCATGGCACGAGCAAAAGATCGTGGCGCTTGGCGCCTGGGACGCGGCGAACGTTCTGCGAGGCTACCAGGTGTGGACGGGCGGGCGCTCGCTGTTCGCTGGTGACGAGACGACCTTGACGCTGAACGGGCTGTTCATGGATCGCGCGCATCGCGGCGAGGGGATGGAGTTCCTGCGCTGGGGCCTGGATCTGGTGCGCGGCAAGGTGAGCAAGGTCTACTGGCAACTGAGTGTCGGCAACCGTGCAAGCGCGCTGGCGCCTCGCCTGGGATTCGAGCCCGACACGATGCTTTGGAGGCTCAAGTAATGCCGACATCAGCCGCAGCGTGGATTGCCGGCGGGAGCGCGCTTGTAGGCCTGTTTCAGTCGAACAAGGCGTCGTCGGCACAGAATCAGATCGCGTCGCAGCAACTGTATGAGGCGGCCTACTACCGCGACATCTGGGAGCGCTACTACCGGGCGTGCGAGCTGGCGCACGCCGAGGACATTTGCGCGCGCGAGAAGGCGGTGCCGCGCTATGCATCGACCCGAAACCGCATGCTGGTGCAGACCCGGCGCGCGTTCTCCGAGGCACGCCAAGAGCTGATCCGGTGCGCATCGGTGATGTGCTGCGGCGCGCTCAATGAGGGGCTGACCCGCATGGCGATTGCCGAGGCCAACGCGCAGGTGGAGATGACCGATCGCGCGCACCGGTACGAGGAAGAACGGGCGACGCTGTTGAATGCGCAGCTCGATGACCTTCTGTATCGCACGCACCAGCTCGGCCGCGGGATGATCGTCAATGCCTCTGCCGCTGGCGAGCTGGCAGCGCGCGCGTTTGGGCAACAGGCGCAGGGAAATGCGGCGCTTGCGGGCTACGGCCTATCCAGGCTCGCGCGCGCCTTCGATGGCAATAGCGGTGGCGGTGGCGGTGGCGGCGCCGGGACCACGAATGTCAATGTCACCACGCAAAGCCCGGTCGTGAACAGCTCGCCAAGCCCGTTCGCGCTTGACTACGTTATCCCGAACAACGTGACTTTCCCTGACTTCTATTCGGGTGCCGACGGCATCCCGGCGAGCCTCTGATGGCGACGGCGGCTGAAGGATTCCTGGCGGGCCTGCGGGCCGAAGCGCAAGACTATCTCGCCCAGCAACAGGAGCAGCGCCTTGCGGCGCAGGCGGCCGAGCAGTCCGCGCTGAATCAGCTCCGACTGCAAGAGGGTGAGGCGCGTCTGGCCGAGTTCAACGCGGGCGCCGAGAATCGGCAGCTCGCGCTCGATGAGCAGATCCTCAAGCGCCAGGATGAAATCGACCGGCTGCGCCAGCGCCAGCAACTGCAAAGCATTGCCGAGCAGGCGCGCGCGGCCAACCCGCAGGCATCGAACTACGAGCTGGCCCGGCTGGTGTCCGACCAGGCGCAGGCCAGCGGTAACACTTCGCTCATGGCGACCGCGCTGGAAACCCTGCGCGCCGAGGCCGCCAGCGAGGGCAAG
Organism: Burkholderiaceae bacterium; assembly: GCA_041396685.1. Classification (GTDB taxonomy): domain Bacteria; phylum Pseudomonadota; class Gammaproteobacteria; order Burkholderiales; family Burkholderiaceae_E; genus JAUIAI01. The sequence goes on along the minus strand of JAWKYD010000005.1, from coordinate 377,900 downwards.
CGGATCGCGACACAGGATCCGAACCGGGCGCTGCAACTGCTGGGCGAAGCCAGCCTGATCCCCGCCGGCTACACGGCCGAAGTCGTCAATGGCCAGGTGAAGGTGAGCGACGCCGAGGGCAAGGCGGTCAGTACCGTGCCGTTCCGGCTGTTCGGCCAGCAAGTCAATGACTTCATCGGGGGCACGCAAACGACCGCCGCCACGCTGTTCGCCGAGACACAGGCGGCCAATACGGCGGCGGCGGCGGCCCGAGAAAAGCGGCTCGACCGAGCTGGCCGGCTTCAGGTGGCCAATCTCAATGCGCGCGGCAATCTGCTGCGTGCGCTGATTGGTGGCAAGGGCAGCACGACCACCGATGCGGGCGCGGCCGGCATGGCCAGCGCGATCGATGCGGCGATCGGGGCGCCGGCATCGTCAGTTCCTGGAACCGGATCGCCACTTCCTGGAACCGGATCGCCAGCAATCGGGGCGGGCCCGTCAGTTCCTGGGGGCGCCCCGGCAATTGCTCCGACGCCGAGCCTGTTCACGCCTGGCACGGGCATCTCACCGCTGACTGAGCCACCGCCTGGCGGCGACCCGGGCACGCTGTTTCCCGATAACGCGCAGGGCGTGGGGGCCATCGAGAATCTGCGCCGGCAAGCGGCCAGCGCCAAGACTGGCGGCGAGGTGGCCTCGCTGGTTGCGCAAACATCGGTATCGAATGACCCGTCGGAAATCGCCACGGTCCTGGATCTGGCCGGCGATCGCATGCGCCCGCAACAACAGCGCGCGCTCACCGACCGCCTGGCCAAGCTGCGTGCGACCGAGCCGCGGCCCGAGCAGACGCGCACCGCGATGCTGACCAACGAAATCACCGACGCAATCTCCGGGCGGCGCGACATGACCCGGGTGCAGGCGCTTGACCTGGCGCACCGTGCGCGCGCCGCTGGCGTCAATCCGAAGCTGATCGCCCGGCTGCGCAGCCGATTCGGGGCACTCGAATGAAGCGACTGAACGGGGGTGCCGAGGAAATCCAGAAGGCCGCGATCGAGGCCGAGGCCGCGCGCGAGTGGTTGCCCAACGGGGCGCTGCAAGCGCTGATCGAGCGCGAAAGCAACTGGAACGACAAGGGCGGCCAGGGCAACCGGGTTGGCCTGATGCGGGTTGGGCGCGACACGCTGGAGCGCTACGGCGTTCCCGAGGCCGATGCGCAGGACTGGCGGGTCAACATGCGCGCGGGCCTGGCGCACCTGGACGAGCTGTATTCCGAGCTGGGCGACCCGATTCTCGCGCTGACCGCCTACCGTGCCGGCATCGGCAAGGTCGGGCAGTGGCAGCGGGGCAAGGCGCGCCTGAGCCGGGCCGAAACCGAGTTCGCGCCCGAGCTGATGGCGCGCTCCACCAAGTACGGCGCCGCGGCCAGCCATCGCGATCTGATCGACATGGCCCGCAAGATGGGCGTCGAGCGGCTGGACAGCCTGTATCACCGGGCGGGCATTGCGTTTCCGAAGCTGCCCAAGGGCGCCGACCCGTCGGCGATCGAGGATCTGGCAGACGACCCGGAAGTCGCGCTCGCGCTCGATGACCTGGCCGGGCAGGAAATCCTCGATGAGCGCGACGATCGCGGCCGGCGCAAGCGCGGCGCGACGCCGGCCGGGCGCGTGGCGATCGAGGATGTGCCCGGGGCGCCGTCGGTGCCCGGTGATCGCAAGAGTCAAAAGGTGCCCGCTCCGCTGGCGCTGGCGCTGGGCATGCAGGATGCAAGCGCCAGCCTGGGCGAGCGGGTGGATCGGATGATTGCCTCACTCTGGCGGACCGTCTGATGCCGAATTGGGCGGAATTACTGGCCGAGGACAATGGCGCGGTCGATCAGTTCCTGAGCGGATCGGGAAGCCTGGGCGACACCATGCGTGCGCTGTCCGCGCTGCGCAATGAGCCCGTGCGCGGGCCAGGCCTGCCGGCGCCGGAAACCTTCGAGTCACTGAAGGCGCGCATCGGCTACAACGATCTGCCGGTGGCGCAGCAACAGCTCGCCTATGACGACTGGACGCGCACGCAACTGCCGCGGTTCACCGGACGCACGCTGACCGAGGATGAGCAGAACCAGCTCGTGGCCGACTTCGCTTCGCGCGTGCCTCGCCCGAGAGAGAAGGGATTCCTGGAAACGATCGGGGATCGGTTCATGCGCGGCACCGAGGTTCAGGGTGCCGGCCTGGCCACGGCCGCGCTGGGCGCTGGCCTGATCAGTCCCGAAAAGGTGGCCAAAGAGATTGCCGATGTTGGCCAGGGCGGCGGCGATGAGCGCGCATTCCAGCGCGAGTTCTCGGCCGCGCTCGATCGGTTCCGCCAGGCTGATGGGTTCGCGCATTCGAGCGCGGCCGTGATCGACACGCTGGGCGTGCTGCTGGGCAATCCCACGCAGCTCGCGGGCGAGGTCGCGCAGTCGCTGGGATCGAGCGTGCAGGCGATCACCGGGGCGGCCATTGGCTCGGCCGCTGGCCCGATCGGTGCAATGGTTGGCCTGCTGGCCGGCAACACGGCGAGCAATGTGCAGGCGTCGGTCGCCGAGCGGATCATGGGCTCGCTCACCGAGGCCGGGGTCGATCTTCAGGACCAGGCCGCGGTGGCAGCGGCGCTCAAGGCCAACCCGCAGTGGGTGAGCAGCGCGCTCGAAAAGGGCGGCAAGGCGGGCGTGGCCACGGCCGCGGTCGAATCGGCGGTGGATATCGCCACGTTTGGAGTCGGGCGCGTGCTGCGCCCGGCCAAGTCTCTGGTCGGCAAGGCAACCCGCATCGGCGGTGCCGTGGTCGCGCAGGGGGGAGCAGAAGGCGCCGGGGTCATTGCTGGACAACTGGCCGCAGGCGAGACGGTCGATACCGGGCAAGCGTTGGGCGAAGGCCTGGTCGCGCTTCTCGGTGGCGGAATCGTTGATGCCGCGGTGTCGCTGGGCGGGGGGTCAGCGTCCCGCGGCCAGGACGACGGTGATGGAACCGGCGCCAAAGCACCCAATGTGGAAGTGGTCGAGGATGATCCGGCGGCGCCCACGCCAGTGCTGGCGCTGCCGGCACCGAGCGGGCCCGTGCTGTACGGCACGCAGTCGGGGATCATCGGCGAAGATGGGCGCCTGGTGTCGCAGGCCGAGGCGGCGCAGCGCAATGCGCCCCAGCCGGCGGATCGGGCTGCGCCGCTGGCGCTGCCAGCACCGGGCCCGCGACCGCTCTATGCGAGCGCGACCGGCCAGGTGGGTGCCAACCCGGACGAAGTGAGCCTGGCCGCGCTGCTGGCCAGGTATGAGCAAGGAGCAGGCAATGGCGGACCAGGCGACGGATCTGGAGGATCTACTGGCGGATCTGGTGGTGGGGTATCGCCGGCTGAATCCGCAACAGCAACTGGCGTTTCGCCGGGTACTGGACAAGCTGATGCCGGCACCGGCCAGCTCATCGAGCCCGACGACGCCGAAATCGCTGCCATCGCAGCCAGGATCGACGCCCGAGCAACAGGAGCAGTTCCGGCGAACGGGTCTGCTGCCGCGGGGGCAGGCGCAACCGGCCAGCCTGGCCAGCCGGGTGGCCGGCGAGTTGGCGGGAATCAAGCGGGTGGCGGCGCTCGATCCGACCAACCGGCTGCTGGCCGACGGGATCCGAATGGTGGAACAGGCGGTGGGAATCCAGGGCGGCTGATTCTCCAGAACCGCGACCGCAAGTCGGCCGCCTCGGTGGCGCAGATGACAGCCATCGCGGCCAACCCGGACTATCTGCGCCTGAGCCCGGGCCGTTCGCTGTCCGAGGGCGCGCCGGTCGTGATCGACGAAGCCCGCATCGAGCCCAACCAGGTGGGGAAATCCGACCAGGCGGTGGATGCGCAGGGGCGGCGGGTCGCGGTTCGGTACGCAGTCGTCGAGGCCGACAAGGTGCTTTCCTCGCACACGGTCGAGGGTTACACCACGGGCGGGTATGTCAACGGCCAGGAGGGATCGTTCCGGGCCGTGGCGGGCAACGGCCGAATTGCGGGCCTGCAAGCGGCTTTCGAGCGCGGCAATGCCAATGCTTATGTCGAGGCGCTGGCGGCTGACACGGCCGCGCATGGCGTGGATGCGGGGGTGATTCGGGGCATGCGCCGGCCGGTGCTGGTGCGCCTGATGGATTCGGCCGATGTGACCGCCGATATCGGGGATCGCACGAACACGACCGGCGTGTCCGCGTTGAGCCCGGTCGAGCAGGCCGCCAACGACGCGAACCGGGTCAGGCTCGAAGGCCTGGAGTTCGCCGACGACGGCACGCCTACCCCGAATGCGGTGCGCCGGTTCGTGCAGGGCATGCCCGCGTCCGAGCAATCCGGCATGCTGGATGCGCAGGGCCAGCCGTCGCGCCAGGCCTATGACCGGCTGCTGTCGGCCGTGTTCCAGCGCGCCTACGGCGATGCCGAGCTGGTGAACCTGTTCGCTGCCGCGACCGATCCCGAGGCCAGGAATGTGCTGAGCGTGCTGGCGCAGATCGCGCCGGCCGCGGTGCGCCTTGAGGGCGCGGCCGAGCTGGACGTTCGCCCGGTGCTGGTCGAGGCCGCCAAGATGGCGGTCAATGCCCGTCGGCGCGGCGTGGCGCTCGCGCAGCTCGTGAGCCAGGTGGATATCGGCGTGGACGCCGATGTGGCCAGCGTGGCCGGGATCATCGCCGAGCATTCGCGCAGCGTGCGCCGCATGGGCGAGCGCCTGGGCGAGCTGGTGAACCTGGCCGTGCGCGAGCATGAGCGGGGCGACAAGGACATATTCGGGGCCGTCGAGAAGCCGAGCATCGCCAAGCTGATCGAGCTGGCCGACCGGCCCGAGGCGACGCTGTTCTCGCGCAAGGGCGGCGAGCCCAAGGGCATGGAACCGGCCAAGGTGGGCGAGGCGGTGCGCCGTCTGGTCGCCAGGTGGAAAGATGCGCCCCCCATCGTCGTGGTCCCGAGGCTGAATCACTCGCGCGTGCCGGCCGATGTGCGCCGCGCGGCCGAGCTGGGCGACGGGGCGCCCGAGGGCTTCTTCTACCAGGGCAAGGTCTACCTGATCGCCGACCAGCTCGATACGCCAGCCGATGTGCTGCGGGTGACGATGCACGAGTCGTTGGGGCATTGGGGCCTGGCGCGCACCTTCGGGCGCCGGATGCAGACGATCCTCGCCCGCCTGGCGCGCGAGCGGCGCGCCGAGGTCGAGCGGCTGACCCGGGCTGAAGGCCTGGATCCGGCCGTGCCGGCGCAGCTCATGGTCGGCGCCGAGGAACTGCTGGCATACCTGGCGCAGACGGCACCCACCACGGGCGCGGTGCGCCGGGCAGCGTCGGCCGTGAAGGACTGGATTCGCTCGGTTGCGCGCGGCCTCGGCCGCGATGGCCCGAAGTATTCCGATGCCGATATCGTGAACCGGATCCTCGCGCCGGCCAGGCGCCGGGTGATCGACGGGCGGGGCGGCATCGGCCCGTTCTATGGGCAGGAGCAGCGCACGGCGCGATTCAGTCGGGTTCCCGACGATTATCTGTCGGTGTTGTTCGGTGGCCAGGACGATGGCGGCTTCGCGCTGACGTCACCGCGATCCAATGTCATTGATAGCCGCGATGTTGTGGGCTTGCGCAATGCACTCGATGCGGCCAAGTCCGAGGCCGAGCGCGAGCGCGTTGGGTGGGCTTCGCGCGTCTATAAGCGCAACAAACGACAGGTTGCCTTGCGTGGTGATGGCCCGGCACGAAATGAATCGCTGTCGATCGAGGGGATCAATGAGGGCCGGCGCCGTCGTGCGATCGCGGCGCTCGATGAGACGATCACGCAGATTGACAACCTGCGGCGCAAGGTGGGCGACGAGGCCGGCGCGCGTGCACTGATCGGCAAGCTGCGCACCATCCAGGCCGATGCTGAGAAGGTAGTGGCCAATGGCATTTCGACGTTTCCGTCGGTGCCGCAAGCCTTCGAGTATTTCGCGCTCCAGGCGTTGGGCATCTTTCCTCCTGGTGGCGGCGCGTATCAGTCCAATGCGGTTAGCAAGGCGCTGCGCGAATTCATTGCCGGCATCGATCAGGTGCGTGCCGATCCCGAGCGGCGCACGGGCAAGGCGGGCAAGAAGTCAGGCGATCAGGGCACGCTGTTTAGCCGGCGGCGAATCGAGGTCGATGGTGTCGAGCGTCCGGTGGTGAACAGCCGCGGCCAGCCGATCGCGGGCGACGATAAATCGCTGCGCGCGTTCTGGAAGTGGTTCGGCGACAGCAAGGTGGTCGATGAGCAGGGAAGGCCGCTGGTCATGTATCACGGCACTCGCACAGACGTAGCTCAATTCGACAACATTGGCGGGCGCTTCGATGCGTCGGCCGGGTATTACTTTTCGTCAAGACCTGGCCGTGCGTCGGTGTACGCAGATGGCGTCGGGAATGCGGCAAATGGATTTGATCCTGCCTCGCGGTTTGCTAGGCCTGTTGCCCAAGGTGCGAATGTTCTCGCGACATACCTTCGAGTGGCCAACCCCACAGAGATTGCCGATCCTTTCAATATTGCCGAGGCGGTACTTGATGCGGATGGTTCGGCGGTAGTGAGACGCGCCCGCCAAGCCGGCAGTGATGGCGTTGTTTATCGGCGCGACGCGGGCGACGAATATGCCGAAGTCACCGTCGTCGCCTTCTCCCCCGAGCAAATCAAATCCGCCACCGGCAACCGAGGCACCTTCGACCCGAACGAAGCGGATATCCGGTTCAGCCGCCGCCAGGCCGACCCCGAGAAGGCCGACGCAACGACCATCGTGCGCGAGCATTTGGACGCACACAAAGCGATAGCCGACCAGATCCGTGGCGGATCCGACCTGGTGGGCATCATCAACCGCCTGACCGAGAGTCGCGATCAAGTCATCGAGCGGCTTCGCCCGATTGTGGAGCGCGACGGCCTGGCGCTGCCCACCGGCGAGGACGCTACTGCCTATGTGAGCCCCGAGCCTGACGGTTCCGGGAAGTGGCGGATCACGACGTTCGACGGTCGCCTGGAGCCCGTGGGGCACTTCGTTGTCAACGACATCAACGAGGCGATCAAAGAGGCGATCCTCATGGCCAGCCGCAAGCGACTGGCTGAGCAGGACGGACCGGTGAGATTCAGCCGGCGGCGAATCGAGGTCGATGGCAAATCGCGCCCGGTGGTGAACAGCCGCGGCCAGCCGATCGCGGGCGACGACGAATCGCTGCGCGCGTTCTGGCAGTGGTTTGGCGATAGCCGGGTGGTCGATGATGAGGGCCGGCCGCTGGTGGTGTATCACGGGACGAACAAGGATTTTTCGCGCTTCGATCCCGATGCGCCGCGAACAGCAATCCCGTTGCCGGGGATCTTCTTCTCGCCGCACCCGGAAATCGCCAGCGCCTATGCCGGAATCAACCCTGTCGATCGCGATCCCGAGGGGTTCTTCTTGCCGGCGAATGGCGCCAACGTCCTGGCCGTCTACTTGGCCATTGAAAACCCAAAGCAGCTTCGTTACGACGATAGTGGCCAGCGCATGACGAGCGCTCGCCGCGTCAATGATGATCTGGTAAGGGCGTTCGATGGCCGCCACGACGGTGCGATCATTCGTGGTTGGGCCGATGGTAGCGGGCCGGTGCAATATGTCGCGCGCGCATCCGAGCAAATCAAATCCGCCACCGGCAACCGAGGCACCTTCGACCCGAACGAAGCGGACATTCGGTTCAGCCGGCGCAAGCCGCCCGACCAGGTGGGGCGAGAGTTCGCGGCCGAGCTGGAGCGCGATGGCCTGGATGCGATGGTCGATCGGTATCGGCAGCTCCCCGATGCCGAGGGCGGCAAGGTCATCAACACCGACACGGCGCGCGAGCTGTCGGCCGACTATAGCGCTGACCGACAAGGCGCCACGCTCTATGCGGGCGCGGTGCACGAAACGGCAAGCGCCATCGCCGAGGGAGCATGGCAGCGGCGCCTGCGTGAGCCGAGCGAGAACGACATCGCCTTCATGGCCGGCGGCGGCGGATCGGGCAAGGGCACGGTGTCGCGAATCCCCAAGATACAGAGCCTGGTCGATCGTTCGCATGCGGTCTATGACGGCACGTTCTCGAAGATCAAGTCGGCCGCGCCACGTGTGCAGGCCGCGCTCGATTCAGGCCGCAATGTTCAGGTGATCTTCGTGTACCGCCCGGCCATGCAGGCGATGCGCAAGGGCGTCATTCCGCGCGCCCAGCGAACCGGCCGAGTGGTGCCCCTGCCGGCGTTCCTGGAGGCACACCGCGGAGCGCTGCGCACCGTGCGCGAGCTGGCCGAAAAGTACGCTGGCGACGAGCGTGTCGAGTTCCTTGCCGTTGTTAACGATGGTGAACTGTCTGACGTTCGTCAGGTGCCGCTCGACCAGGTGCCGACCGACGACTACAATGGGTTGGAAGCGGACATTCGTTCGCTACTCGACCAGGAACTTGCCAATGGCACGATTGATCGAGAAATCTACGAAGCCATCCTCGTTTCCGAAGCGCAGCACGACAGCGGAGGAGTGGGGGGAAGCGATCGTCGAGGGTCTGAAAGAGGGTCTGCGCGAAAACGCGTGGATAACCAACGCCCTGACGGGCGACCTGGGTCGCCGCCTGACCGACGAGGAACGGGCGCACCTGAAGGCGACCGAGCCTCACACGCTGAAGGCGATCGAGAAGCGCGAGGCGCTGCTGGGTCTGTAAAGCGCGAGCCAGGTTCAGGCTCATTTAGCCGGCGCCGCGTTCGCGAGCCCGACGATCCGCGCAACACGGAGACATTCCGTACCAACCAGGATCTGCTGCGTTTCTCGGAGACGCTGCACCTGCCGCCGCGCACGCTTGGCGATGTGGCGATCCGTGAGCGCAAGCCAGCTCGTGCGGCCAAGCTCTATGCCAACGAGCTGGTGGGGCGCCTGGTCGAAGGTTTCGCCGATCAACTGCGCCCGATGGTGCGCTGGATCGAGGCGCTGCCCGTGGCCGAGCCGTTGCAGCGTGCCATCCTGGGCGGCATCCGGCGCGCGGCCAATGTGAAGTCGGGCATCGAGAGCGAGGCAAGCGAGCGCTTCGGGGTGCCGATGCGCAAGGCTCTGCGCGCGCTGGCCAAGAAGCACGGCATCGGCGCCGACCAGGCGCTGCAAGCGGTCGGCAATTGGGCCACGGCCAACTATGTGCCCCAGCAAAACCAGTGGCTGGCCGATAAGGATCAGATGGCCATAGCGGATGCGCAACAGGAGGTCGCTGATGTGCAGGCCGAAATCGCCAAGCGAGGCCAGTCGCCCGCGCTACTGGAAGCGCTCAAGGTGGCGCAAGGCAATCTCGATTCCGCGCGCGGTAAGGCCGCGCTGCGGCTGCGCGAAATCAACGACCCGCGCCTGGGCCGAACTGACTTCGAGGTCGGCGTCGCGGGCGGCATGACGAACGCGCAGGCGGCCAAGGTCAAGGCCAATATCGAGGCCAAGATTCCCGAGGCGGAGATTCGCGCGGTCGCCAAGCACGTGTGGGACATGCTGGCCTGGAAGCTCCAGAAGGATATCCAGTCGGGCAAGGTCGATCAGGCCACGGTCAACCAGTGGCCGAACCATCCCGAGTATGTGCCCACCACGGGCGATCCGCGCGAGGTGGACTTCGAGGATCTGCTGAGCGGCGCACCAGGCGGCACCAACCTGAACACGCCACGCGAGCGCGCTGTCGGCGGTCGCAGCTCGTCAGTGGCGCAGGACGGCATCACGGCCGCCTGGCAAGCCGTGGCGCGCTCCGCTCACTTCGCCGGGCACCAGGACTTCAAGGTCGCGCTGAACGCGGCCTATGAATCGATGGTGGCCGAGCGCGTGGGCCAGGGCATGACCGATGCCGAGGCGATCCGCTCGGTGGCCGAGGACTCCGGTTTGCGCCGCCTGCCAGGTGGCGCGCCCGGGCTGAACCAGGCCGACACGATTCGGCACCGGGTGAACGACAAGGAATATGCATTCGTCATCACCGATCAGCGCGCGATGGAAGCGCTGCGCCGCGAGAACATGGACCGGGTGCCAGGCCTGGTGGCCCGGTGGGTGGCGCCGTTCACCCGGGTCTATGCGCGCCTGGTGACCACCTGGAATCCGGCGTTCGCCCCGATCAACTCGATCCGGGACATCTGGGAGCGCACCGAGATCCTGCGAACCCGTCGGATCCTTGATGGCCAGGGCAATGAGATTGACACGGCCGCGGTCGCGCGCCGGGCGATGCGGTTCATGTACTCGCCCACCGATGTGGCGACAACCTTCAAGCACGCCTTCGGCCGCAACGACACGAGCGCGGCCGGCGCGGATCTGCGCGAGCTGATGGAGCTGGGCGGCATCTCGACCTGGAACAGCTACCTGGCCAAGACCCGCGAGCAGCTATCGGACCAGCTCCGAAAGGATGTGCGCTGGGGCAAGCTGGGCGATGCGGCCGACGGGGTGGGGCGGTTCGTGGTCGCCTACAACCAGGCGCAGGACATGCTGTCATCGCTGGCGGTGTACCGGGCGCTGCTGGAAGCCGGCGTGGCCAAGCGCGAGGCCGCCGCGCAGGCGCTCGATCTGATGGACTTCCGCAAGACCGGATCGCTGATGCTGCCGGTCAAGGCCCTGTGGTTGTTCGCGCAACCGACGATCACGGGCGGCTACAACCTGGGCAAGTCGCTGACCACGCGCACCGGCCAGCGCCGGCTGATGGCCTACACGCTGCTGGGCATGATGATCTACTCCGTGCTGCGCATGCTCGATGAGGACAACGACGACGAGGGCGGCAACCGGATCGACCAGCTCGGAAGCTGGACGACTGAGCGCACGATTCCGATTCCGATCGGTGACAGCGTGGTCAAGCTGCCGATCGGGTTCGGTGCGCCGATGCTGGCCTGGGGTGTGGCGCAGCATATGACCAGGCTGCTGGCCGGCGAGAGTACGCCAGGCGAGGCGGCGGTCGAGCTGCTGAAGCAACTCGGCAAGCAGGTGAGCCCGCTCCAGCCGTCGGAAATCAAGATCAGCCAATACCCGGTGGCCTACTTCGCGCACATGGTCGCGCCCACCATGATCAAGCCGCTGGTCGAGGTCGCCACCGATCGCAACGTGTTCGGCCAGAAGATCACGCCGGCTTACCCGCTGCGCGATCAACTGCGAAGCGAGCAGGCCAAGGCCAGCACGCCGCCCGAGTACCGCGAGCTGGCCGTCTGGATGCAGCGGAACATGGGCTTCGATCTGTACCCCGAAACCCTGCGCACCATCGTGCGCGGCTACGCGGTCGGGCCATTCCGCGAGCTGTTCCTGCGCCCGTTCATCGATAACCCGCAACTGGAGCGGATGGGCAAGGAAACGGCGCCGTCCTATGTGCGCTCGTTCGTCGCTCCGTTCAATCAGCTCGCGGTGTATATCCGGGCCCGCGAGGCCTACGACGAGCTGCAAGCGCTCAATGCCGAGCGCGAGTCGCGCGCCGATCGCGGCGAGGATGTGCAGGGCTGGCTGACGACCGAGCGGCGGCGCAAGCTCGCGCTCTGGACGCAATGGAAAAAAGCCGAGCAAGACATCCGAAACGAGAAGGCGCGCGCGACGCGGGCATTCAACACCGGCAAGATCAGCGAGGCGCGCAAGGACGCGCTGCACGAGCTGGCGAGCAAGCGGCGCGAGCGCGAGCAGGCCGATTTTCTGTACCGGTTCCGCACGATCGAGGGCCGGCCAACCACCAGAAAAACCGTCGGGGGAGTGCCATGAGCTGCTGCGCTATTGCCAACCCATGTTCTTGCCAGGCCAGGCCTCGGCGCGTGGTTACCGGCCGCCCGGTCTGCGTCGAGAAGTGCGACCCGCGCCTGGCGATCCAGTTCGCCGGTGGGTGCCTGGCCAAGTATCCAGATGTGGACGCCGAGGACATCACGATCAGGATCTTCCGCGCGGGCGACCCGAGCCTATGGGCGGACTACCGATCGATCGGTCAGGACTCGGCGTTTAACTGGCTGTTCCAGCTCGATGACGCCTACTTCGACATGCCGCCAGGCCGCTACCTGGGCGCGATCGAGGCAGGGTGCTGCTGCTACCTGATCCAACTGGAGCTGCCCGACTGTGGCCAGCTCTCCTATGTCGGGGCGCCGGCCGGCAGTGTATGCCCTGCCGACATCGCGACCACGGCCGAGGATGCCTGCAATGCCTGAATCATCGCCCCGCCATAGTCACTTCGATGCCCGCTTCCTGGTGCAGATCACGGTCACGATCCTGCTCGCGGTGGGCGGATCCTATGCCACGGTGACCAACTCGCTGGCCAGGATGGAGGTCAAGCGCGCGCAGCTCGAAGCCGAGCGCGGGGTTCACCCACGATGAGCAACGTGATCAACCTGGGCGACGCCAGGCAGGCGCGCGAGCCGCACGCGCAAGGGCCAGTGAAGTGCCTGCGCTGCCGGCACGAGTGGCACGCCGTCTGGCAGCATCAGTTCCCCATGCCGTTCCTGGAATGCCCGCAATGCGAGGCCGTGGCGGGCGTGATGAGCGGCCTGTACGAACCGGCTGCCGGGCGCCAGGTGTGGAGCTGCCGGTGTGGCAATGAGCTGATGTACGTGTGCCGAGACGGGTCGATATCGTGTCCGCTCTGCGGCACCGACACCGAGCATCCGCATGCTTGAGGCGCTGGGTATGGTGATCGGGTTCCTGGCGCCGCTCATGGCCCCCGCCCTGAAGCTGCTCCAGGGGTGGTTCGACAACAAGCACGAGCTGGCCATGCTCGATAAGCGCTTGGAACACGCGGGCAAGGCGCACGAGTGGCGCATGGCCGAGATAGACGCGCGTGCCGACATCAAGGAAATGATGGTGCTGCGCCAGCCGGCGCCGAGCTTCGCCGTCGCGCTGCTGCACGCGGCCAAGGATCATCTGCCCTGGTGGATGGCTTACCCGGTGTTCGTGGTGTTCGCGGCGATTGATGCCCTGAACAATGCGATTCGGCCGCTGACACTGGTGGCGCTGCTGAGCCTTTACGGGGCCGTCAAGTGGGCGACCTTCACGTACTACACGGGCGAGCATGGGCTCGATGCCGACCAGGCGTTGATCGCCGTGTGGACGAGCGACGACCGGGCGATCCTGCTGATGGTGCTGGCCTACTTCTTCGGTAACCGGACAGCCAAGAAGCTGTTCGGGGATGCCTCGAAGTGATCGATGCGGCCACGCGCGAGCGGGCGCTGGCCTGGGTGAAGGCTCAGGGCGCGCGCGCGGCCGAGGCGGTGCGTCCGCCACCACCACCGCCGGACCCGGTAGACCCGCTGATCATTGCCGGCCCGATCATCCGGGCCGAGGAACGGATGCACCGCATCGGCGATGACGGCCTGGTGCACCCGTATCGGGATCAGGGCGGGCTATGGACGATTGGCATAGGCCACCTGCTGAGTCGCGATCCCGATCTTCCCGTGGGCACGTTTGCGCCGATCAGCCTGGCCGCGGCCGAGCTGATCTTTCGGCGCGACCTGGAGGCCGCCGGTCGGGCCGTCGCCCACCTGGTACGCGGCCCGCTCACGGCCAACCAGTGGGCGGCATTGATCAGCTTCACGTTCAACCTGGGGGCCGGGAATCTTGAGATATCGACCCTGCGTCGCCGGGTAAACCGGGGTGACATCGAGGGCGCGGCCGAGCAATTTCCCCGCTGGCGCTTCGTGCGGGGCGTGGAAAGCAGCGGCCTGTTGGCCAGGAGGATGCGCGAGCGCGATCTATTCCTTTCATGAATCGGCTGTGCAACGCAGCCAGTAGCCGACTCCGGGGCACGCATCGACTACCGGATGGGACATAAGAAGATTCGGCAAAGCGCGGGTGTCTCCAGCCCCCGCATTTGGGCCCCGGGTGGGGCCCTTCTCATTTCCGGGCCAGAAAAGGAAAGGGCCCGGGGATTGCCCGGGCCCTGGTGCCACCGCTGCTCAAGGCGGAAGCGTGCGTCGATAGGATTGCACTAGGAGGAACTAGATTGCCGATCAACACAGGCCGGATAGTAGCACGGTGGTGGGGGGGATTTTTGTCAGGAACCCGATTGCCAGGTGGGCAACTTGGACGAATATCGGGCACCGGCGGTTAGTATGATGATCACATGACGGCCCCCTCAAGCGATTGATGTTCCACGTGAAACAGTAAGGTGCCTGGAAAGAATAGCAAACTACTCGCCGCCTGACTCATAATCCGTTGGTGCAGGGTTCGACTCCCTGGGGGCCCACCAGATTGCGGGTCGGTGCCGCGCTCGCGCGGGCCGGCCGTGGCCGGCTGGCGCAGCGTCGGCGGCGGTCACAGGCGCTGCGACGCGAAGGTGTCGCAGCGGCGGTGGTCGCCGCTGTCGAGACCGATCCGGAACCAGCGCGAGCGTTGCTCCGAGCTGCCGTGAGTGAAGGCTTCGGGAATCACCACGCCACTCGACTGGCGCATCATGTTGTCGTCGCCCACCGCGGCGGCGGCACGCAGGCCCTCCTCGATATCGCCTTTTTCGAGCCAACCGCGAACCTGCTGCGAGTGATGCGCCCAGACACCGGCGTAACAGTCGGCCTGCAGTTCCAGGCGAACCGATTTCTCGTTGAAGGCGCGCTCGGGCAGCGAGCGCCGCCAGGTATCCATCTGGCGCATCGTGCCGGTGACGTTCTGGACGTGATGGCCGACCTCGTGCGCGATCACGTAGGCCTGCGCGAAATCGCCGGGCGCGCCCAGCCGCTGGTGCAGGGTGCGGTAAAACGAGAGATCGATGTAGACACGCTGATCGGCCGGGCAATAGAAGGGCCCGGCGGCAGCGCTGCCCATGCCACAGGCGGTCTGCGTACCGCCCTGGTAGAGCACCAGCTTGGGCGGCGGATACTGCGAGCCGCTGGCGCGGAACTGTGCCGACCAGACGTCCTCGGTGCTGGCCAGCACCACCGACACGAACTTGCCGAGTTCGTCGTCGGGAGTGCCACCGCGCGTGGGCTCCTGGATCTGCTGCATAGGCAGCCCGCCGTCGGAGCCGCCACCGAAGATGCCGAGCAGGGTGAGCGGATTGATGCCCAGCACCCAGGCCAGGACCAGCGCGATGAGCACCGTGCCGATGCCGATGCCGCCACTGCGCGGCACGCGTGCGCGCCCGCCGCCGAGCCCACCCAGGCCTCCCAAGCCGCCGAGCCCGCCCAGGCCGCCGCCAGAACCGCGCCGGTCTTCGATGTTGCCGCTCTCACGTTGTCCGCGCCATCGCATGTTTGCTCTCCCGTGGCAACGGCCGGGCCGGTGAATGCCGCCCCGCCGAGAGCGGCATTGTAAGACCGGGTAGACGCCGACGACCGAACAGCCCATGTGCCAGCCCGGTGAGCTCACCATGCGTGACATCTTCGACATCGGCACCGTGATGCGTGTCGCCCGCGCGGCGATTGCAGTGCCCGCCGCGACCGCGGCCGCAGTCACGGGCGTTTTTTTGAGCCTGCTCCCGATCACCGCGGCACCGGCGCGCGCGGCGCAAGCTCTGGCCGGCGCGCCCGCGTGCAGTGCCACGGCCGGGTCGACACGCGTGCCCGTCGTCGAGTTGTATACGTCCGAGGGCTGCAGCAGCTGCCCGCCCGCCGATCGCTGGCTGGCCGCGCTGGCCGCCAGTGCGCTGGGCGAGCAGGTGCTGGCCCTGGCGCTGCACGTCGACTACTGGGACCGCCTGGGCTGGCCCGACCGCTTCGCCGACCGACGGTTCACCGACCGGCAGCGGCGCCTGGCCCGTGCCGGGGGCCTGCGCACGATCTACACGCCGCAGGTCGTCGTCGACGGTCGCGATTTTCCGCGCTGGAGCAACGGCCCAGCGGCGGTGGCCCGGCTGGCCGCGTCCGCACGCGAGCCGTCGCCTTTGCGCCTGGACCTCGAAGCGCGTCGTGGCAACGGGCCGATCATGCTGTCCGTGACCGTGTCGCCACGCACCGGCGCGCAGGCGCCGGAATGGACACTGGTCACCGGCCTCACGCAGGACGGTCTGGCCAGCGACGTCGCGCGTGGCGAGAACGCCGGTCGGCGTCTGAAACACGACCGGGTCGTGCGCGACTGGCAGGTGCAGCCGGACTCGCGGGTCGGGTCGAACCACCGAACGATACGCCAGCCGGATTCCGCGTCGGACGTCGACCTACGTGTGTTCGCGATGGCGGTCGACGCCGCTGGCCGACCGATCCAGGCGGTCTCGTGCGCATTGCCGGCTATCCTCTGAGCGGCTCGGCGGTCGTGCTTCGCGAGCCGCCGTCGGCACTCCCGACTCGCTCGAAACGCAGGATCGAGGCCCGATAGACGGTGACGTCGCGGCGTGCCCGCGCGCGCAAAGACACCCAGCCCGGGTCATCGGACGACGACGGTCGGCCGATCGGCGCCAGATCGGCCGCCTGCCGGATCGGCGGTGCCTGCGCCGACGCCAGCAGGCCGACGACCGGTGCCAACCACTGCACGAGCAATCGATGGACGCGCAGGTCGGGGTTTGCGTCGGCGGGTCGCTCGGCCACCAGATCGCTGATCTCGCCGTGCTCGATATGGGTCGCGACCGGCGACGGCGGCGCGGTCGGCGAAGCCAGCGCCCGCAGCAGTCGCGCCAGGCCCGGTTCGTCGTGTGCGCTGCCCAGCCAGCGCCAGTCGGCGCTCAGGTGCCAGGCATTGCGCCGATCGCGCGGGTCGTGCTCGTGTAGCAACACCGCATGACCGGTCGGCCAGGTGGGTGGGCGGCCGGTGGCGAGCAGCGTGCGCAACTCGTCGGCGTGAGCCATCGGTGGGTGGCGACCGAGACAGGTTCCCGGGCAACGCCCGAGCTGGTATGCGAAACAGGCCTGACCCGGGACGACCCGTTCCAGACCGAGGGTCGCCAGGCACATTCGGCGCGCGCGGGCCTGCCCGGCGAGCCAGGCCCGCGCGCTTTGCCGGCTCGTGAAGGGTCCAGCCCAATCCTGGTCGGCAGGCAGTTCGTGCCACGGCCGGGGACGTGCGCGCAGCCCGTCGGGGTCCGCCACCAGGACATGGGGCTTGGAGACACGTCGCGAGGCCCGGTTCTGGGCCGGCAACAGACGCGTGATCGCGAGCGCCTCGCCGAGCAACGCGCCGAATTCGCCCGCGCACACCTGCCAGCGCAGGCCGCGCGTCTCGCTGGCCAGCCGCAGGCCCCGTTCGCTACGGTGATCGGCGCTGAAATGCGCCGGTACGCGTTCGCGCAGGTTAAGGCTCTTGCCGATGTACAACGGCTGTCCGTTGAGCCCCTCGAAAGCATAGACGCCCGGCCGTGCCGGCAAAGCCTCGATGCTGGCCACGCCAAGGTGTGCCGGCAGGCTCGGCTTGCCAAGCAGGCGCTTGATCTGGGCGGTCATCGCGGCCTGGCCGTGATCGGCGAGCAGTTTCTGCCAGAGGCGCCAGAGCACCTCGGCATCGCCCAGAGCGGTGTGGCGCTCGACCGGTCCGAGGCGGTGGCGCGCGATCAGGGCGTCCAGCCCGTGCTGCGAGCGCCCGGGTTCGAGCGCCCGCGACAGCCGCACGGTACAGAGGGGCTCGGTTTCGAAACGTTGCTCGCAGCGTCCGAATTCGGCCTTCAGGAATCCGTGATCGAAGCGCGCGTGGTGGGCAACGAACAAGGCGCCCTCCAGTGTCTCGCTCAATCGGGCGGCGACGGCTTCGAAGCGGGGCGCTCCCTGCAGCCGCTCCTGGGTGATGCCAGTCAGGAAACGGATCCCCGGGTCGATCGCTCGTTGGGGATCGACCAGGCTGCAGAAGCGCTCGACGGCCGGAGGCCCCCAGCCATCGCGCGGCATCCGCAGGCGTACGACCGCGACCTCGATGACGCGGTCGCGCTGGGGCGACATGCCGGTGGTTTCGACATCGACGAAGGCCAGGTCGACGGGTAACGGCATCGGTCGAGGGGGAAATCGTTGTGTGGGACTGGCAATGTATACAGTAACAGCTTGTGAATTGCCTGCCGCCCGGCGGTTTTTTTGTGTCCTTTACGGGGTTGTCACCCATCTGACGCGGCAATGGGTTCAAAATAGGGGTTTCACGCGGCCGGGTGTGGTGCCCGGCTGGCCCGATCGTGACACGGCAGCCGCGCTGCCCTCTGTAGTCGGGCAAATCTTCGTCGAATCGGCCTTCTTCACCGCCGAACGACAAAGACCGCGCGGCATCTGTTCGCGCCCGCTGCGCCGCCTCCCGGGGTGGCCGCATACGACTTCAGCCCTCTTGATCCGAGAAATCCCGATTTTGACTAGTGAAACCGCGCGGACTCATTCCGGTCCGCAGGCCGAGCCACCCACGGTGGCCGGCAATCCCGCCGACGAGTCCCCTGAGAAAACCCCGAGCTTCGCCGATTTCCGGCTGGCCGAGCCGATCGCACGTGCGGTCGATCAGATGGGATATCGCACACCCACCCCGATCCAGGCCAAGGCGATCCCCGTGGTCATGGCCGGCGTCGATGTCATGGGGGCGGCGCAGACCGGCACCGGCAAGACCGCTGGCTTCGCACTGCCGATCCTGCAACGCCTGCTGAGACACGAGAACGGCAGCGCATCGCCGGCGCGCCATCCGGTACGGGCGCTGATCCTCGCACCCACCCGCGAACTGGCCGACCAGATCCACGTCAACGTTCGCGCCTATGCCAAGAACACCAAACTGCGGACCGCGGTCGTGTTCGGCGGGGTCGACATCCAGCCGCAGATCAAGGCGCTGCGCGAAGGCGTCGAGGTCCTGACCGCCACGCCGGGGCGCTTGCTCGATCACGTCGGTCAGAAGACCGCGCAGCTGGGTTCGGTCGAGGTGTTGGTGCTCGACGAGGCCGATCGCATGTTGGATATGGGCTTTCTGCCCGACATCCAACGAATCATTCGGCTGCTGCCCGAGCGCCGCCAGAACCTGATGTTCTCGGCCACTTTTTCAGGCGAGATTCGCAAGCTGGCCAACAGCTTCCTGAACTCGCCGACCCTGATCGAGGTCGCCCGCCCGAATGCGGCGGCCGAGAACGTCGAACAGCGGATCTACCGTGTCGCCGACGGCGACCGCAAACGGGCCGCGGTCGCCCAGCTGATCCGCGACAAGCAGATCGCGCAGGTCATCGTGTTCACGAACACCAAGATCGGCGCCGGCCGGCTCGCGCGCCAGCTCACGCAAGATGGTCTGGCAGCCGATGCGATCCATGGTGACAAGTCGCAACAGGACCGTCTGAGCACGCTCGATGCCTTCAAGAAGGGTGACATCAAGGTGTTGGTGGCCACCGACGTGGCGGCGCGCGGCCTCGATATCGCCGAGTTGCCCGCCGTCATCAATTTCGATCTGCCGTACTCGCCCGAAGACTACATTCACCGCATCGGCCGAACTGGCCGCGCGGGCGCCAGTGGTCTCGCGCTGTCGCTGATGACCGACAACGACGAGCGTCTGCGCGCCGAGATCGCCAAGCTGATCAAGCGCGATCTGGTTGCCGAGCCGCTCGACGTTCCCGGTGAGGCGCGCATGGCTTCGCGCGAGTCGCGGCGTGAGCCGCGCCGCGAGCGCGATGACCGCGGTCGCGCCCGGTCCGAGCACGGACGTCGTCGTCCGCTGCCGTCGGCCGCCATGCCGCAGGACCCGCTGTTCAGCCAGCCCTACCAGGAGCCGGACGCGGAGGCGGTTGCCGCGACCGACGCCGAGATCGCCACCAGTGTCCAGCGCGACACCGTCGGGCCGGCGTCACTGACCGGCGCACGCCGTCGCCGCGGACCCGTACCGGCCTTGCTGGGCGGGCTCAAGCGCGTCGGGTGAAGCGGGTCTCCGATCTCCGCGGGCCCGCGATCGGCCGTTCGGTCGATCATGGCCCGTCGATCGACACGTTGCGCCGCCGATTGCTCGGTGCGTCGGCCGGTCTGCTCACACCGTGGCTCGCGGGGCCGGCCCGTGCCGCGAGTGGGTCGGCCTTGCCCCTGCTCGAGAATCTCTCACTCGACTACGCCGGCTATCTGATCACCGGTGCGGGTGCCACGCCCATCGCCTCGGCGCGGCTGGTGGTCGGCGTCGCCGACGGCCGCTATCGGATCGCACTGGCGGTCGAGAGCTTCCTCGCCGATCTGACCTACCAGAGCGATGGTCGGGTCGATGAGCGTGGCCTGCACCCGGAGAACTACAGCGAGGCGCGCAAGATCGCGTTTCGGTCGCGTCGCGTGCGTTCGGTCGAATTCCGCGAAACCGACGATCCGGCACGCGCCGGCAAGTCGGTCGGCGAAACCCTGTGGGTGCCGCCGGGCACCCAGGACAGGGTCAGCCTGTTGTTCCAGTACACGCTGCTTGCGCGTGCCGATCCGTCGGTGCTGAGGTCGGGCGCGGAACGCGCGATTCCGTTCGCGCGCCTGCAGGATGTCACCCCCAGCCGATGGGTGGCCGGGCCCGCCGAGCGCGTGCGGGCCTTGAAGGCGAACGAGCCATTCGAGGGGCCGTTCGCGCATCGGGTGGCGCGTGTCGCCGACGCGCAGAACACCGTCGATGTCGCATTCTGGCTGTGGGCCGGTGAACGGCGGCTGCCTCTGATCCTGCAATTCTCGGAAAACGAGCGCAGTCTGCGCTTCGTGGCCACGGCCATCCGCTGACGCCTGGCCGCATTGCCGAACCCGCTCGATGTCCTCGATATCTGGCGCAGCCGGCGCCTTGGCAGGCCGTTTCGGCGAACTTCGCCACTGCCGCGGGTCTCGCCGGTCCGCGTGAGGTGCAACCGGTGCCTTGGCAGGCCGTTTCGGCGAACCAACCGGCGCGGGCGCGGCGGGCCTGCGACAACCCTTCAGCTCGCGAACCACCTCGATTGGCGCCAGCGCTCGATGGCACCGGCCTGCCACTGCGCGAGCGACCCGGCGACAACGGCCTTCAATTCGAGATGCCCGAGTGCTCGGTTCAGGATCGCGATCCTGCCGTCGAGATCTTCATGCGCCAACACGGCCGGGGCGCCGGTCTGCTTGGACAATTTCGTGCCATCTGCATCGGTCAGGACCGGTATGTGCAGCGACCGTGGTCGCGGCAGTCCGAGTGAGTCGGCCAGATCGTGCTGGCGGGCCGTCGATGTGACCAGATCCGCCCCGCGCACGACATCGGTGATCCCGGCAGCACCGTCGTCCACGACCACTGCCAGCTGATAACTGATCAGGCCGTCGGCACGGCGCAGCGGGAAGTCGCCGCAGGTCAGGGCCAGCGATTCGCGTTGCAGGCGGCCGCCGTCGTGACCGGCCGGCCGATCCGCCCATTCGACGACCCGGTCGTCGACCCGATAGCGCAAGGTGCTGCGGTCGCGTTTGCGGGTCGGCCCGTTGCGACAGGTGCCGGGGTAGGGCGGGCCGGCCTCGCCAGGGCTCTCGTTCCCGCCGAGCCTGCCCAACTCGATCAGGCGCTCGCGGATCTCGCGCCGGCTGCAGCTGCAGTCGTAGACGCGCCCGCGCATGCGCAACGCTGCGATCGCCGCCAGGTGCGCATCCAGGCGGCTGCTCTGCAGCAGGGCTGGCTCGTCCGCACGCATGCCGAGACGTTCGAGTGTGGCGACGATCAGTTCGCTCGCACCGGCGAGCTCACGCGGCGGATCGATGTCTTCGATGCGCAGCAGCCATCGGCCGTCGTGGGCGCGGGCATCGAGCCAGCTCGCCAGCGCGGCCACGATCGAGCCCTCGTGCAGCGGGCCGGTCGGCGATGGCGCGAAACGGCCGATGTAGCGCCCAGCCGGGCTGGAAGTCGTCATCATGGCAAATGTGGCAGGCGCGGCAGAGAGATCAGCGTGTCCCGTAGGGTTCCGGCGCCAACCCGGGCCGAACCGTTCATGATCCAGAATGCCATAGCATCATTCGTCGTCGATCCCGGAGAACGGCATGCTCGCACGTCGACCCGCCAATGAACGCGGTCACGCCGATCGCGGTCGGCTCGACAGCCATCATTCGTTCTCGTTCGGCGGTTGTCACGACCCGGCGCTGCATCGCGGCCGGCCGGCCCGGATCGCCGGCGTCGATAATCACCGCTGCATTCACTGACCAGGGCGGACCATGACCACGGTTGCGATCGTCTTTCATTCTGGATACGGCCATACGCGGCGCGTGGCCGAGGCGCTGGCCGAGGGTGTGCGCCAGGCGGGCGCCGCGCGGCCGGCCCTGCTGCCCGTCGAAGATCTCGACGATGCCGGCTGGCGCACGCTCGCGCAGGCCGACGCGATCGTGTTCGGTTCGCCCACATACATGGGCGGCCCGTCGGCGCCGTTCAAGGCGTTCGCGGATGCCAGCGCCAAGGCCTGGATGACCCAGACCTGGCGCGACAAGGTGGCCGGTGGCTTCACGTGCTCGGGTCAGATGAGCGGCGACAAGCTCGCCACGTTGCAGTCCTTCTCTTTGCTGGCGATGCAGCACGGCATGATCTGGGTGGGCCCCGCACAGCCTTCACCCAGCGAACCAGGCGATCCCGATGCGCGAAACCGGCTCGGTTCGTGGCTCGGTCTGATGGCTCAGGCGGACAACGTTCCCGCCGACGAGAGCCCGCCCGATGGCGATCTCGAATCGGCGCGCGACTATGGTCGCCGCCTGGCTGGATTCGCTTCGCGCCTGGGCGGGTAAAATCGTGTCGGTTGACCGGGCCCGATGCGCCGGTCGCCGTCGAGCAGACGCATCGCGGCCGCGTTCACCTTCGCAACGCGCATCGCGCATGCCAACATCATTCCAATGCCCGCACCGTCATTCGTTCATCTGCGACTGCACACCGAATACTCGGTCACCGATTCGATCAATCGCATCGGTCCGTTGATGCGGGCCGCCGCTGCCGATGGCCAGGCGGCGCTGGCCATGACCGATCTGGCCAATCTGTTCGGCTGGGTCAAGTTCTACCGGGCGGCACGCAAATCCGGCATCAAACCGATCTGCGGTGCCGATTGCTGGCTGGCCAACGACGCGGATCCCGACCGGCCTTTCCGGCTGCTGTTGCTCGCCGTCGACCCTCTTGGATACCTGCGTCTTTGTGAGTTGCTCAGCCGCGCCTGGCTGGAGAACGCCGAGCGCGGGCGGGCGCTGCTCGATGCCCGCTGGTTCGACGATCCGCATGTCGGCGAGGGGCTGGTCGTGCTCTCCGGTGCGGCCGCGGGCGATGTCGGCCAGGCGCTGCTGGCCGGCAACGACGATCAGGCCCGGGCGCTGGCGACGCAATGGTCGCAGCGACTGCCGGGACGTTACTTCCTGGAAGTGCAGCGAGCCGGGCACGCGCAGGACGAAACCCACGTGCGCCTGGCGGCGCATCTCGGCGCGGCGCTAGGCTTGCCCCTGGTGGCCACGCATCCGGTGCAGTTCCCGACCGCGGACGACTACCGCGCCCACGAGGCCCGCGTATGCATCGCCGAGGGTGAGATCCTGGCCAATCCGCGCCGCACGCGCCGGTTCACGCCCGAACAGTACCTGAAGACCCAGGACGAAATGGTCGCCCTGTTCGCCGATCTGCCCGAGGCGGTCGCGAACACGGTCGAGCTCGCCCGGCGCTGCAATGTCACGATGACCCTGGGCAAGCCGCGTCTGCCGGACTTCCCCACGCCCGACGGCAGTGGCCTGGACGACTACATGCGTCGCCTGTCGCGCGAGGGCCTGGCCGGGCGCATGGAGAAGCTGTTTCCCGATGCCGCCGAGCGCGAGCGGCAGATGCCGCATTACGGCGAGCGGCTCGAGCACGAGTGCGACACCATCGTCGAGATGGGCTTTTCCGGCTACTTTCTCATCGTGGCCGACTTCATCGTCTGGGCCAAGCACAACGGCGTGCCGGTGGGGCCGGGGCGCGGCTCCGGCGCGGGCTCGCTGGTCGCGTTCGCGCTCGGCATCACCGACATCGACCCGATTCCATACGCACTGCTGTTCGAGCGCTTCCTGAACCCCGAGCGGGTGTCGATGCCCGACTTCGACATCGACTTCTGCCAGGACAAGCGCTACCAGGTCATCGAGTACGTGCGTCGACGCTACGGCGCCGATGCCGTGTCGCAGATCGCCACCTTTGGCACCATGGCCTCCAAGGCCGTGATCCGCGACGTCGGCCGCGTTCTCGACATGGGCTACAACTTCTGCGACCAGCTCTCCAAGCTGGTGCCGGTCGTGCAGAACAAGCCACTGTCGCTGGCCAAGGCGCGCGAGGCCGAGCCGCAGTTGCGCGAGCGCGAAGAAAGCGAAGACGAGGTGCGTGAACTGCTCGCATTGGCCGAGCCGCTCGAGGACCTCTGCCGCAATGTTGGCATGCACGCCGGCGGCGTGCTGATCGCGCCAGGCAAGCTGACCGATTTCTGCCCCTTGTATCGTCAGCCCGGCAGCGACAGCAGCGTGGTCAGCCAGTTCGACAAGGACGATGTCGAGGCTGTCGGCCTGGTCAAGTTCGACTTTCTCGGCCTGCGCAACCTGACCATCATCCAGCACGCGGTCGACGGCATCCGCGAGCGTCACCCCGGCCTCGGGCTCGACCTGAACGCGCTCAGCTTCGACGACCCGGCCGCCTACAAGGTGCTGCGCGACGCTAACACCACCGCGATCTTCCAGCTGGAAAGCGAGGGCATGAAGAAGCTTCTGAAGAAGCTCGCCCCCGATCGCTTCGAAGACATCATCGCGGTGCTGGCCCTGTACCGCCCCGGCCCCTGGGCTCAGGCATGGTCGATGACTTCATCCTTCGCAAGAAGGGCCAGCAGAAGATCGATTACTTCCACGACGACCTGAAAGCCACGCTCGAGCCTACCTATGGCGTGATCGTGTATCAGGAGCAGGTCATGCAGATCGCGCAGATCATCGGCGGCTATACGCTCGGTGGCGCCGACCTGCTGCGCCGGGCCATGGGCAAGAAGAAGCCCGAGGAGATGGCCAAGCACCGCGACATCTTCCTGGCCGGCGCGCGCGAGAAGGGTTACGACGAAGCGCTCGCGAACAAGCTGTTCGACCTGATGGCGATGTTCGCCGAGTACGGCTTCAACAAATCGCACACGGCCGCCTATGCCGTGGTCACTTATCAGACCGCCTGGCTCAAGGCGCACTATCCGGCCGAGTTCATGGCCGGCACCCTGTCCTCCGACATGGACGACACCGACAAGGTGCGCCTGTTCGTGGCCGATGCGCGCGACAACAAGGTCGAAGTGCTGCCGCCCGACATCAATGCCTCGCAGTGGGATTTCCGCGCGGTCGCCGATCGGGCGCTGCGCTACGGCCTGGGCGCCATCAAGGGGGCGGGCGAGGCCGCCGTGCGCCACATCATCGAAGTGCGCCAGGACCGGCCGTTCGTCGATCTGTTCGACTTCTGCCAGCGCATCGACCGACGCCTGGTCGGGCGGCGGCTCGTCGAGGCGCTGGTGCGCGCCGGCGCCTTCGATGCGATCGACCCCGATCGCGCCGGCCTGCTGGCCAATGTCGGCGCGGCGCTCGAGTTCTCCGAGGCGCAGGCGGCGGCTGCCAACCAGGTCGGTCTGTTCGAGGTCGACGGCGCCGATGCGGCCGCGCCGATCTGGCTGAAGGTCTCGCCCTGGGACGATCGCCAGCGACTGCAGGAAGAAAAGAGCGCGCTCGGCTATTTCTACAGCGGCCATCTGTTCGAGAGCTATGCGAGCGAGGTCCGCCGCTTCGTGTCGCTGCAACTGGGCAAGGTTCAGCCCTCGCAGCAGGCGGTCTGGCTGGCCGGCATCGTCACCGGGCTGCGCACCCAGATGACCCGGCGCGGCAAGATGGTGTTCGTCACGCTCGACGACGGCACGGGCTCGGTCGACGTCGCGGTCTACAGCGAGCTCTACGACCAGTGCCGCTCGATGCTGCGCGAGGACGAATTGCTGGTCGTGCAGGCACGGGTTGCGCGCGACGACTACTCCGGTGGATTTCGTGCCTCGGCCGATCAGATCCTCGGGCTGGCCGGCGCGCGCCAGATGTTCGCGCGCGCCCTGCGCCTCAGTCTCAACGGCGACGCCAATCATCGCCAGCTGCGCGAGCGGCTCGATGCCTGGCGGGCCGGCGATCGTCAGCCCGGTTGCCCGGTCGAGATCGCCTATCGCGCCCGTGAGGCGGAGTGCCTGCTGCGCCTGCCCGAACATTGGCGGCTGCAGGTCGACGATGTCGCGATCGGCGCGCTGCGCGAATGGCTCGAGCCCTCTCGTGTGCAGGTCGTCTATGGATGAGGCGTCGCGACGACGCACGAGCGTCGGAGCCAATCCTTGAAGCGCAGTCTAGAGGTCTATCGCCGGCTGTTGTCCTACACGCGTCCGTATCGGGCGGGCTTCGCGTTGGCGCTGTTGGGCATGATCATCGCCGCGGCCACGGAGCCCCTGTTTCCGGCGCTCATGAAGCCACTGCTCGACGAGGGCTTCGCGAGTGCCGGCGATCTGCCGATGTGGGTCGTGCCCACCGCACTGATCGGCATCTTTCTCGTGCGCGGCGTGGCCACGTTCACCAGCAGCTATGGCCTGGCCTGGGTGGCCAACAAGGTTTTGATCGACCTGCGCCGGCAGATGTTCTCGCACATGATGCATCTGTCCAAGGAAGCCTTCGAGCGCGATGCCTCGGGCCTGATCGTCTCCAAGATCGTGTTCGAGGTCACCAACGTGACCGGCGCAGCCTCGCATGTCATGACCGTGATCGTGCGCGATTCACTGATCGTGGCCGGGCTGCTGGGCTGGCTGCTCTATCTGAACTGGAAGCTCACGCTGGTGGCGCTGATGCTGATTCCGCTCACCGCATTCGTCATCCGCATCTACAGCAAGCGCATGCGCACGCTCGCGCGTCGTAATCTCGAGCACACGGGCGAACTGACCCGTGTCGTCCAAGAGGGCGTGCAAGGCATCAAGGTGGTGAAGATCTTCGGTGGGTACGACCAGCAGGGCCGGCTGTTTCAACAGACGGCCGAACGGCTGCGCAGCTTCGCGATGCGCATGACCGTGGCCGGCGCTGCCACCGTGCCGATTACCCAGTTGCTGGCCGCGGTCGCGGTGTCGATCGTGATCGCCGTGGCCATGCTGCAATCGGCCAACAATCAGACCACGGTGGGCGGCTTCGTGTCGTTCATCACCGCGATGCTGATGCTGCTCGCGCCGCTCAAGCGCCTGGCCGACGTCAATGCCGAGTTGCAGCGTGGCCTGGCGGCGGCCGAGGGTGTGTTCGCGCTGCTCGATCAGCCGGCCGAAATCGACGAAGGCACCCTGACCGTCGACCGCGCGCGCGGTGCGATCCGCTTCGAGCGGGTCACGTTCCGCTACCCCGGGGCCGACAAGGACGCCCTGTGCGAGATCGACCTCGACATCGCACCCGGCGAGGTGATCGCGCTGGTTGGCGCGTCGGGCGCCGGCAAGAGCTCGCTGGTTTCGCTGCTGCCGCGCCTCGACTCGCCGACCTCTGGGCGCATCCTGCTCGACGGTGTGCCGATCGAACAGATCCGGCTCGCCGATCTGCGTGCGCAGCTCGGCATGGTGAGTCAGGACGTCACGCTGTTCAACGATACGGTGCGCGGCAACGTTGCGTTCGGCTGCGACCCCGTGCCCGACGACGAGGCAATCTGGGACGCATTGAGCGGCGCGGCGCTGGATACTCACGTGCGGACGCTGCCTGGCGGGCTCGACCACCAGGTCGGCGAGGGTGGCGCGCGTTTCTCCGGCGGCCAGCGACAGCGACTCGCGATCGCGCGGGCGTTGTTGCGCGATCCACCCGTGTTGCTGCTGGACGAGGCCACCTCGGCGCTCGATACCCGCACGGAGCGGGAGGTGCAGCAGGCGCTCGAGCGGATCATGGCCGGCCGCACCACGCTGGTGATCGCGCACCGCCTGTCCACGATCGAGCGAGCAGACCGGATCATCGTCCTGGATCACGGACGGATCGTCGAATCCGGCAATCACGAGAGCCTGCTGGCGGCCGGCGGAATCTACGCCAGCCTGCATAGTCTGCAGTTCGCCGAGATCGATTCACGCCCATGAGTGGTGCCGGGCCCGTCACGCCCGCGGCGGGCGCCGATGCCGCGCCCGAAGGCGGGCGCGATGAAAACGCCGCGCAGGTGAACCTGTCGGCGATCATCATCACGTTCAACGAGGCGGCCAACATTGCCGCCTGTCTGGCCTCGCTGAGCTTCGTCGACGAGTGCATCGTGCTCGATTCCGGCAGCACCGACGGCACGATCGACATCGCGCGCGCGGCCGGCGCAAGGGTGCAGGTATCCGCGACCTGGCCTGGCTTCGGGCCCCAGAAAAATGCCGCGCTCGCGCTTGCGCGCGGGCAGTGGGTGTTGTCGGTCGATGCCGACGAACGCATCGGACCGGCGCTTGCCGCGCAGATTCTGGCGGCGATCCGGGTTCCGGGATCCACGACCGCCTGGCGTCTGCCGCGCCGCACCCGATTCCTCGGCCGCTGGATCCGCCACTGCGGCTGGACACCCGATTACGTCCTGCGCCTGTTTCGACGCGACGCCGCACGCTTCTCGGATGATCTCGTCCACGAGCGGGTGATCGTCGCCGGTGGCGCGACGGCCACGCTGCGTGTGCCCATCGATCACGAGAGCTATCCGAATCTCGCTGCATTCTGGCGTAAGACCGAGCAGTTCTCCGGCTTGTGGGCACGCCAGCAGTTCGCGCGTGGCCGGCGGGTGTCGCTTGCGCAGGCCATCGGCAGTGGCCTGAGTGCGTTCTTGCGCAGCTATATTCTCCGCCGCGGTTTCCTCGATGGCGGCACGGGTCTGGTGCTCTGCCTGCTGCTGGGGCAGGGCGCGTTCATCAAGTACCTGACCCTGATCGAACTCTGGCGCGCGGTCGATGCAGGTGATGCGCCGACCGGTGTCGCACGGTGATCGCCTCCGGCCCCACCATTGCCGGCACGTCCCTGCCGACGATGCTGGACCGGTCGCTCGAGTGGTTGTTGTTCGCCTATCTGCTGGTGTTGCCGATTTCGGTGGCGGCAGGCAATTCGATCGGTGTTCTGCTGATGCTGGCGGCGTGGGCGCGGCCGCGTGAGGCCTGGCGACGTCTGCGCGAGCGTGTGCCTGTTTTCGTGCTGCTCGCAGTGCTGGCGTTACCGGTCGTGGTCGCCGTCTATTCGATCGGCGCCGACTTCGAACACGACAATGCCTGGGATATGCTGGGCAAGCAGCGCAAGGTGCTCTTGCTGAGTCTGGCCCCGATCGCCTGTCAGAGTGCGGTCGCCTTCGTTCGCGTGCGATTCGCGGTGTGGGCGGCGGGCGCCACGATGGCATTGGCGACCTGGCTCTTCTTCTTCACCGGGCGGGGGCTGTGGGGGCCGTTCGATCCGGAGGTACCGGTCACGGTCACGCATTCGTATCAGAACTTCATGGTCGGTTTCGCGGCGGTCTGGCTGGCCTACTGGCTGGCGACGGATGGCAGCGCTGCCAGCCGCTGGCGGCGTGCACTGGCCGGTATCGCACTCATCGTGATGGCCGGATCGATACTGTTCGTCGTCACCGGGCGGGCCGGCCAGCTCGCTTTCCTGGTCATGGCGGTGCTGGTGCTCATCGGAACGCTGAGGCGTGGTCGCTGGCTGGCCACCGCGGCCGTACTGACATTGGCGGCCGGCGCGCTCATGCTGTCACCGCAGGTGCGCGACCGTTGGACCTCGATCGTCGATTCCTGGCACGGTTCCACCGCCGAGGCGGCGCTGCCCGCCACCTTGCGGCTCAGCTATCTGCGCAATACGGTCACGATCATCGAGCAGGCGCCCTGGCTCGGCCACGGCGTCGGCAGCTTCCCGAACGTCTATGCGCGTGTCTGCACCGGCCGGTGCGACGGACTGTTCCGCGCCAACCATCCGCACATGGACCTGTTGCTGTACTGGGCAGAGGAGGGGCTGCCCGGCCTGCTGGCGATGCTCTCGCTCTACCTGGCGATGTGGCTGGCAGCACGCGGTCTGGCCCGCGAGCCGGCATTGATGCTGCGCGCATTGACCGTCGGATTCGCCGTGGGCGGTCTCACGCACACGTTTCAGCTCGACTACATCTCGGGCGCGTTCTTCTATTCGATCGCCGGCCTGCTGTTCGCCGCGCCGCTCAGCGCACGGATCGCGCCAGACGGACGCCGGTCATCTGCCAACGCGTTGCCGCCGGGAAGAAGTTCCGATAGGTGAACCGTGTGTGGCCCGTCGGGGTCAGGCGCGAGCCGCCGCGCAGCACGTATTGATTGACCATGAACTTGCCGTTGTACTCGCCGATGGCGCCGGCCGAGGGCTCGAAGCCGGGATAGGCAGCGTAACTGCTCGATGTCCATTGCCACGCGGTGTCGAGCAAGCCGCTTGCGCGAGCACCGGCGTGGCGGGCGGCATGCTCCCATTCGAATTCCGTCGGCAGACGGGCCCCCGCGAAGCGGGCATAGGCATCCGCCTCGTAGAGGCTCAGGTGCGCGACCGGCTCGTCGGCAGCGAGCGGTGTCTCGCCGTCGAGCCCGAACCGCAGCCATTGGCCATCGCGCTGCCGCCAGTAGATGGGTGCCGCCCAGCCTTGTGCGCACACGTGGTCATAGCCCTCGGCAAGCCAGAATTCCGGACGTCTGTAGCCGCCTGCCTCGACGAACCGGAGGTACTCTCCGTTCGTGACCAGACGGTTGGCGATCTCGTAGGGCGCCAGCCATTGGGTGTGGGCCGGCATCTCGTTGTCGAATGCGAAGCCCCCATCCTCGTGACCGATGGCCGCGGCGTGGCCGCCCAATGCCTGCCAGTCGAGCGATGCGTGCGCCACGGACGGCCGGTCCAACGCTTCGCCATAGGCGGGCGCGAGCGGGTTCAGACTGAGCAGGTGCTTGACGTCGGTCAGCTGCAGTTCCTGGTGTTGCTGCTCGTGGTTCAGGCCGAGCCGGATCAGCGCCTGCTTGTCCGCGACCGCGCCCGGATTGCCCGCGAACCAGCGCGCCATGCCGGCGTCGACATGCTCGCGATAGGCGAGCACCGTGTTCAGATCAGGACGCGAAAGCAGGCCGCGCAAGGGCCGCGGATACTGCTCACCCACAGTGTTGTAGTAGGAATTGAACAGGTAGGCGAAGGCGGGGTCGAACGGACGGAAACCGGGCAGGCCCGGCATGAGCACGAAGGTTTCCCAGAACCAACTCGTGTGCGCGAGATGCCATTTTTGCGGGCTCGCGTCCGGCATCGACTGCAGGGCACAGTCCTCGCCGCTCAGCGGCGCAATCAGCGTGAGCGAGCGCGAACGCACGCGCTGGTAGAACGTGTGGAGGCTATCGGTCGTCGGCGTAGCGGTCATGGATCGTTCTCGTCATGCCTCGAGATGCACGCATATCATCTGACAATTCTTACCTAGAAACGCCGCGTGCTCCGCGCGAACCGGGTCGATTACCCAGCCCACGCTGTAGCTGTGCATGAAGAATGCCCGATGCGTGCGTCGGTCGGTGGCACTGAAGAACGCGCCCAGATCCGGATGGCTGTGATACCAACCGACGATTCGCGCCTCGGGCTGTCTCGCGCGCAGACGGTCGAGCAACGAATTGGCATCGCTCCAAACCGTGCCGGCCATGCGCAAGGACACGGCATCGCCCACTTGCTCACGCGCCGGAACCGCGGCCAGCACGCGTATCCGCGCGGGCTGCTCGGGCGGACCGCCGGGTGCCGACCAAGCCGATCCCACGAGCAGTCCGCCCTGTTCGAACGATGCCGTGCGCAGATGCGTGAGCGCGGCGGTGAGAACCTGCGGCGTGATACTCAGCAGTGGATGACGAATGCCCTCGGGGTGCTGCCCGGCCAGGACCGTCAGGTCGTCGCCCGTCGGCACGCACCCGGCATTCGGCAGTGCCGGTGACGGTGATTGGTCGCGCCATTTCACGGCTTCGCCCACCCGGTCACGTGCGCGCCTCGAACGGCTGGCCGCAACGCGGGCAATCCACCCAGCCCTGGCGCGCCGCCGGCAGGCGCAAGCGCGCGTGGCAGTGCGGACACTCGCGCACGATGCGATCGGTCTCGCCGCGCCAGTCGATGGTCGCGGTCGGAAACGCATCCGGATGCTCACGACGCGCGCGGGCATACCACCGGCCCGCGGCGTCGTGGGCGACCGACTGTAAATTGACCAGCATGCCGTCGAAAAGCAGCAGACGCACCACGCGCATCAGGTAGAGATCCAGCCCTTCGCCGGATTGCCAGCGGCTGCCGACGCAGACCACGCCGGACTCGAACACGTTCGGATGGAACACGCGTGCGCTGCCCAGGCGCACGGTCGGCGGCTCGAACGGATAGCGGGCCGGCAGATCGATGACCAGCTCGAAGCCGGGAAGTACGTTCCGCGGATAGTGCCGGTCTGCGGCGGTCGGCCGGTGCACGCGGACATGCAGGCGCGACTCTCCCGAGCCGGGCAGTAGTTCGAGTTCGCCCCGGCTGCCCTGGACCAGCCGGCGCACCCGCTCCAGGTCGGCCTGGCGCCGACTCGCCAGGCCGCTCATCGACCCGCGACGAGCACGGGCTGGACCTCGAGCGTGTCACCTGGCCGGACCGCATCCCCGAGCCGGCTCGACGGCTGGAGGGTCTGCCCGGTGCTCACGTTGACCAGCGTGTAGTCGGTGTCCGTCGGCAGGGACCAGTTCTCGGCCGCGCTCTGAATGACCTCGGCGGCCGTCTGCTGCGGCGAGATGTCGACGGCCGCGCGGCGCGTCTGATCGGCCGTGCGGACCGTCAGCGACAGCTCGTCGGTTCGTTGCAATGGCTTCATGCGGATCTCCTGGGATGCGCGTTGGAATCGGTGCAAGAGGGTTCGTCGGCGCGCACCGGGCCGTGCGATCCGTCGAGGCCGACGAGGCGGTCGTCATCGAGCAGCCAGACCGACTCGGGCAGACGGTCTGCGAATCGTTCGCGCAAGGCTGCGCCATCGGCCTGATCGCGCACTTCGACCAGGACGCTCGTCGTGGCGCAATGGGCGCAGCGAGTGATCGCCTCGCTCAGTGCGGCTGCGCGGCGGCCGACGAAGCGTCCCCCGGCGGGCTCTCGTGCGCAACGTGTGCACGCGCAACCCCAGACCAGGGGGTCGCTGAAGCGATACGTTCGACGGCCTCGTGGATCGTCGAAGAGCGCCAGCGCCCCGTCGATCGAGCCGGCCCGGCCGAGCCAACGGGCAGGCGAGGGCAGTAGACCGCAGCCCGGGCACAAGTCGGCGGGCGCGAGCCCGCTGCGTTGCGCATTACCGGTCAGACTGTCGATGAAGATCCGGCCCGCCTGCGTCGGAGCCGACACGCGTTGGTCGCAGCCGGCGAGCTTCAGGGCTTCACCGACCGCAAACGCCGCGGCGATGCTGCTCGTCAGTGTGGTGGTCGGCATGATGCGCTCGGCGAGCGCTGCGCGCAGCAGCCCGCCGCAGCCCATGCGTTCGGCGAGTCGCCGATGCACGCTGGCGGGCAATCCGCACTCGTAACAGGCCACCGGTCGGCCGGCCGCAAACGGAAACACCGACACGCTCGCAGCGCGCGCGTCGATGGCGGCGTCCACATAGGGCACCGCACTCAGCAGGCACAATTGATTGGCACGTATGCGGGCCTCGAAGTTGTCCAGGGCGCCAATCACCACATCGTGCGCTCGTACCGTGTCCGGGCCCAGGCAGCGAAACAGATCGCCGACTACCGGCTCGACGCCGACCGCCGGATCGAGTGCGCTTGCGCGTTCCGCGACGGCGCTCGCCTTGTCGCGGCCGATGTCGGCCTCGCGTAGCAGTACGCTGCGGGTCAGATTGTGGCGCTCGACCCGGTCACGATCGACGATCGTGATCCGCCCACAGCCGAGCAGGGCCAGGTTCTTGACGACCTCGTTGCCGATCGCGCCGGCGCCCAGCACCAACACGCTCGAGGCGCCGAGCGCATCCTGCGACAGGCCGTCGATCTGCGTATGACGGAGATATCGGTCGTTGCTCATGGCAGCGGGGCGGCGCGCGTCAATCGACGACTTCGACCTCGTCGAATGCGCTGGCCCGGCAGGTTGCACAGCGGCCACCGTTCTCGCGTCGTAGCGTCACGAGGCTGTCGGCGTGGTACACCGACTGGCACCGGGCGCAGCGCACGAGCGCCCGGCCGGGATCGATCGGCTCGGCGCTGAACGCGTCGCGCAGGCCGGCGAGATCGGCTCGTCGGGCGATGAACATCGCACCGCCAGGCGCGTGTTGAGCGCGGGAGCGGCGCGGTCGGTAGGTCTGGCGCTCGCGCGTGTTGGCCTCGATGAGCTGGCGCAGCAGCAAGGCACCGGCGAGCAGCAAACCGAAAAGCAGCAGCAGTCTTGGCACGGTCGAAACCTCCCACAAAGATGTGCCGGCGGCGGTTCAGCTTAGCAGGCAGCCGAAATCGCCTCCCGAGTGACATGAACCCGGTGCGGGCATCCCGGCAGACGGGAGCGCGCCAGCCGCCCGCCATGCCATTCATTGGCTGATGGCAAGGCCCGCGCGCCCGGCCGCGCCCCGCGGGTTCATTCGGGCAGTGAATCGTGGGCCCGCGCGGCATCGCAACGCCTCGTTCACGCACGGGTGCCGCCTTCGGTGCACCAGCGGGTGTCACAAGCTGTGTCAGGGTCGGCGCGGCGATCCGAGTCTCGTGCGGTACGACGGCCGCTGAAGCCCGGCTAGGCCAGTTCGCTGAAGTACTCGTGCGCGGCGGTGTTGGCGTGCGAAATCCGCCATTCGATCGGGTCGTGGCGATAGCCATAGGCGACCCGGCGGATCACCAGCACCGGTGCGCCGGACGGCACACCCAGCAGACGGGCGATGGCGGCCGGTGCCGCGCTGGCACGCAAGCGCTCCGAGGTGCGCGCCACCGTCAGGCCGAACGAAGACTCGTAGAGGTTGTACAAGGTGCTCGGACGGTTGCGAACCACCGATGCGGACAGGCGGGGAAAGCGTGCGCTGGCCAGCCAGATGTCGTCGATCATCACGGCCGTACCATCGAGAGCCAGCCGGTTGCGGATGTTCCAGCAGGGTGCGCCGACCGGCTGTTGCAGCTTGTCGGCTGCCGTCGCATCGAGCCGGCCGCGCGCGAACGACTGCAGCTCGGGCACCGGATAGCCGGTCTTCTCGCCGTCGTGCGGCACCATGTGGAAGAACGCGTAGCGCAGTCGCTCGCGGTCGTGGCTGGCGACGAACGTGCCGCTGCCCTGGCGGCGCACGAGCAGACCCTCGGCGACCAGCTCGTCGACCGCTTTCCGCAGCGTGCCGATGCTGATGCCGTACTGGGCCGAGAGCTCGCGCTCGGCCGGCAGGCGTGCGCCGGGCGAGTATCGGCCCAGAGCCAGGTCGCGTAACAGGTTCTCACGTGCGGCCCGGTACAACGGGCCGCGGCTGTTCAGACTCAGCGATTCACCGCTCATTTGGCCGTGAAGCCGCCATCGACCATGATCGTCTGGCCGGTGACGTAGGCCGACGCGGGGCTGGCCAGGAACACCGTGATGCCGTGCAGATCGTCGAGCCGGCCATTGCGACCGATCGCGGTCTGCCGGGCCAGCGCCTGCGCCCGTTCGGCATCGGCGAACACCGGCGCCGTCAGTTCGGTGGGAAAGAAGCCGGGTCCGATCGCGTTGCAGGTGATGCCGTAGGCCGACCACGCCTGCGCGATCGCGCGCGTCAGTTGCACGATGCCGCCCTTGGCCGCACCGTAGGGCGCGCTGTCGGCGAAGGCACGACTCGACTGCAGCGAGGCCAGATTGATGATGCGGCCATAACCGCGGTCCCGCATGCCGGGCGCCAGCACTTGCGTGAGCAGGAACGGAGCGCGCAGATGCACCGCCATATGACGATCGAAGGCTTCGGCCGACACCTGTTCGAAGGGCTCGCGCAAGTTGATGCCGGCGGCATTGACCAGGATGTCGGCGCCGCCAGCTTCGGCGATGCGTTCGCCGGCTCGCCGGGTCGGCGCGGCCTCGGCCAGATCCGCGGCAACCGTGTCGCAGGTGATACCCAGTCCCTCGAAACGGCTGCGGGCTCGATCGAGTCTGTCCTGCCGGCGGGCGATCAAGGTGAGCCGCGCGCCCGCCAGACCGAGGGCGAGCGCCATGGCCTCGCCGATACCGCTGTTGCCGCCGGAGACCACCGCGTGCCGGTCGGTGAGGTCGAACTGTGCGAGCAGGGTGTCACGCATGGGAGCAGAGCGGGTTCAGTCGCGCACCGGCGCGCCCTTGTCGAAGGGCTCGTCGCTGAAGTACTTGGCCAGCCGGTCGTCGGCCGTGCGCGCGTGTGCCTCCATGCCCTCGAGCCGCGAGATGCGCGCGGCGGCCGCGCCGAGCTCGCGGTTGGCCTCCCGGCTCGCCCGTTGCCAGGTCAGCGGCTTGATGAACTTGTGCACGGACAAACCAGCCGAATAGCGTGCCGCGCCCTTGGTGGGCAGGATGTGATTGGGACCGCTGACCTTGTCACCATAGGTGACCGTGGTCTCCTCGCCGAGGAAAAGCGAGCCGTAGTTGGTAAGCCGGGCCAGCCACCAGTCGAGATCGGCCGCCTGGACCTCGAGATGCTCCGAGGCGTGTTCGTCGGACACCCGCGCGACTTCCTCGCGTGTGTCGCACAGCACCACCTCGCCGTAGTCGCGCCAGGCCGCACCGGCCGCGTCACGGGCGGTCGGTGGCAGTGTCTCGATCAGTTCGGGCACGCGCCGCATCACGGCCTCGGCGAGCGTGCGCGAGGTGGTGAACAGCCAGGCCGGGGACTCGTGTCCGTGCTCGGCCTGACCGACCAGATCGCTGGCGACGATCTCCGGGTCGGCCGTTTCGTCGGCGATCACGGCGACCTCCGATGGGCCGGCGAACACGTCGATGCCGACCTGGCCGAACAGCATGCGTTTGGCCTCGGCGACGAACTTGTTGCCCGGCCCGACGATGATGTCCGCCGGCTTGCCCGTGAACAGGCCGAAGGCCATCGCGGCGATCGCCTGCACGCCGCCGAGCGTCATGATCACGTCGGCGCCGGCGGCGCGCATGGCGTAGAGCACATACGGATGGATGCCCTCGCCCTTGTAGGGCGTGGAGCAGGCGACCACCGTGGGCACGCCGGCCGTCTTGGCAGTGGCCACGCTCATGTAGGCCGATGCGATGTGCGCATAGCGGCCGGTGGGTACATAACACCCGGCGACGTTGCAGGGCACCAGCCGCTGGCCGGTGACCAGACCCGGGGAGACCTCGACCTCGAACTCGGCAAGCGAATCGCGTTGCGCCTGCGCGAACCGACGCACCTGAGCGGTAGCGAATTCGATGTCGGCGCGCACGCCGGCGGGCACGTCACGAATGCGCGCCGCGATCGCCGCCTCGCTCATGACGATGTCGCCATCCCAGTGATCGAGCCGCTTGGCGTGTTCGCGCACGGCGGCTTCGCCGCGCGCGCGGATGTCCGTGAGCATGGACTCGACGACCGACCTGGCGGTGCCGGTTTCGGTGTCGGGTGTCTTGCTCGCCTGCTTGAGGATCGTGATGGCCATCGAGGTCTCCCGGAGGCTCAGGCGCTCTCGTAGAGCCGTGTGAGGACGAACTCGCGGTGGCCGAGCAACTCGGCCGCCGTCCATTCGCCGTTGGCGGTGCGCAGCATGCAGTCGAGCAGCGCATCGCCGGCGTCATCGAGCGTCAATTCGCGACGCAACAGGCCGGAGGTGTCGACGTCGATGTGCTCGGGCATCGTGCGCACGGTCTTGGGATTCGCGCAGATCTTGATCACCGGCAGGATCGGGTTGCCGATCACGTTGCCCTGGCCGGTGGGAAAGAAATGCACGGCAAAGCCGGCGGCCGCGCACAGCGTGACCATTTCGGCCGCGGCCGACGACGAGTCCATGAACCACAGACCTTTGCCGGTGGGTTCCTCGGCCTTGTCGAGCACGCCGTCGACGACGCACTTCTTGCCGATCTTCTGGATGTTGCCGAGCGCTTTTTCCTCGATCGTGGTCAGGCCGCCGGCGATGTTGCCCTTGGTCGGTTGCGACTCGGACAGATCGCTGGTCTTATGGCGATCGATGACGGCTTGATAGCGATCGAACATCGCCTGGAACTGCTCGCGTATCTTGGGCGTGCGGCAGCGTGCCGCAACCAGGTGTTCGCCACCGGTCAACTCGGTGGTTTCGCCGAATACCAGGGTTGTCTTGGCTTCGTAGAGCTTGTCGAAAGCATTGCCGACCGTCGGATTGGCACCGCAGCCCGAGGTGGTGTCGGACTCGCCGCACTTGGTCGACACCCAGAGTTTGTGAATCGGGTGCTGGGTGCGCTGCAACGTGGTGGCATGCTTCTTGAACCTGTAGGCGGCATGCGCGGCGGCGGCGATCGTGGCGATGTCGCCGTTGTGTTCGATCGAGAAGCCGGCCACGGGCTTGCCGCTGGCCGCAATGCCGTCGACCACCTTTTGCGTCCAGCCCGGCTCGATGCCGATGACCACCACCGCGGCGACATTCGGATTGCAGCCGGTGCCGATGAGGGTGCGGAAGTGCAGGTCGAGGTCGGCGCCGAACTGCAGCCGGCCGTACGGATGGGGAATCGCCATCGTACCCTTGATTTGGGCCTCGACGGCCAGGGAAGCGGCGTTGGACAGGTCGTCCACCGGCAGGATGATGACGTGATTGCGCACGCCGACCCGGCCGTTTTCGCGTTCGTAGCCCCAGAACTTGGCTTTCTTGATGTTCATCGTTTGCTTACCAGCGCTTGGTCTTGACGTTGTGGACGTGCAGATGCTCGCCCTTCTTGATGGGGGCGACGACCTTGCCGATGTCGACGCCGTACTTGATGACGGTGTCGCCGACCTTGAAGTCGCGCAGCGCGAGTTTGTGACCGATGGGGATGGGGGTCTTGGCCTTGAAGCTGACCTCTTTGTCCTCCTCCATGATCCAGCCGGTGAGCTTCTGCCCGGCGGACACGCCCTCGACGACGACCACGCCGACGCCGTCGCCTTCTTCGTGGACTACGAAATGAATCATCGAATGATCTCCTCTGACAAAGTCAATTGAATCATATAGATGACTATGTCGCAAGCACGGGGTCTCAGGCGCCGCCACCGGTCGGCCGCTCCATACCGGTGGTGCTGCATCGAACACGGCATTCCCCGGGCACTTGTTCAAATAGCGCTGATTGCGCAAGTGATTTCGACGATTGCGATTTCCGTGCAGTACCTATCATCGCGTCATCCCTCCCCGAACCGAGCACGACATGAGCTTTCTCGCCCAGCATGAGCTGACCTATGCACCGATCGTCAATGCGAAGCGCGTTCCGATCGCGACCCGAATCTCGATTTCGCCCGACCGCGGCGGCATGTTGTCGACCGCCGAGGCCTACGATGCGATCGCTGCCCGCTGGCGGCCCGAGGGTGGGCCGCTGCTGCTGGATCTGGCCGGTCGTGTGCCCGACGCGCATCTGCTGCAGTCGACCCCGCGCGACGATCTCTGGTTCGAAGTGCCTGCGGATTTCCTCGCCGACCCGGCCGGGGCCGAATTGGTCGTCGACCTGCACATCAAGGGATTCCAGATGGCACTGCGCGGGCGGCCGCTGGGCGATCTGACCGGCGAACAGCGCAGCGCGTTCCGCATGTGCCTGGTGCCGGTCAGCGAGAACCGGCGCAGCGGCGCCGTTGCCAACGACATGAAGGAGAAGCGATCGATTCCGAGCACGCTGACCGATGTCGACTCGATCGCGCAAATGGAGGCCGCTTTCGCGGACGGGGCGACCGCCGTGGTTGGCTGGCCTTTCAAGGATGCCAGCCAGCGGGCCGAGGGGGCCAGCGCCAATCCGAGCTTCGGCGTGGTCGCGAAGCTGATCCAGATGATCGGCGCCGAGGCCGATCCGTCGGAGATGGAGCAGGAGGTCCGACGTGATCCGGCGCTCGCCTTCCGCCTGTTCCGCTACATGAATTCGCCCGCCTTCGGACTGCGCGTGGAAATCCAGTCGTTTCAGCACGCACTGATGATGCTGGGCTACAAGCGCCTGCGGAAGTGGTTGGCGCTGCTGATGGCCACCGCCGCGCGCGACAAAAACCTGCAGCCGCTGATGTTCGCGTCGCTGCGTCGGGGTTTCCTGATCGAGCGTTTAAACAAGGACAATCCGGATGCTCAGATGCGCGACGAGGCGTTCATCATGGGTGTGTTCTCGCTGCTCGACAAGTTGTTCAACGAGTCGTTCGAATCCCTGTTCGAACGTTTGCCCATGCCCGAGTCGGTGTACAGCGCATTGGTCAAGAACTCTGGCCCGTTGTATCCGTATCTGAACGTCGTCGGCGCTCTCGAGCGCACCAACGGCAAGTCGGTCGGCCGCGCGCTCGGCGATATCTTCGTCAGCCAGGAGGACTGCAATATCGCGCTGATGCAGGCCCTGCAGGAGGCGGGCGTGACGGCATCGAACGCCGCCTGATCCTTCGGCAAGCCGTGACGCGACGCCGGGCCGGAAACGGCCCGGCGTCGTTTCGTCCGGCGCGCGAGCAGCCAGGCGAGCGCCAGCTGCGCGGGCATTGCACCGGCCTCGTCGGCGATCTGCCGGTAGGCCGGCAGCGAGGTTCCCGATCTTTGGATTGCGCATCCATGGCGAGCATTTGCGCTGCACCGCCGTGATCGGGTGCACGGCGTAATCCCGGCAGCGTAACATCGACGTTCTTCGAACCGCAGCTTGTATCCTCATCTGCCCGTCACGGAGGAATGATGAACGAATCGACGAATCGTCAGGTGGTGCTCGCGACGCGGCCCGTCGGTATCCCGCAAGCGGAGCACTTCGCGATTCGCGAGCGGCCCGTGCAGCAACCGGCAGCCGGCCAGGTGCTGATTCGCAACCGGTATTGGTCGGTCGAGCCCGCCATGCGCGGCTGGGTCAACGCGGTCGGCAACTATTCGGAGCCGGTCGCGATCGGCGCGGTTATGCGGGCATTCGCGGCCGGTGAGGTCATTGCGTCGGCCAGCCCACGGCACGCGGTCGGCGATCTCGTCACGGGTCAGTTCGGCTGGCAGACACATGCGCTGGTGGATGCCGACGTCATCGAACACACGATTACCGATACCGACTTGCCGCTGTCGGCCCATCTCGGCGTGCTCGGTCTGAACGGCATCACCGCATATTTCGGCCTGCTCGACCTGGGCCGGCCGCAGGCCGGCCAGACCGTGGTGGTCTCTACGGCGGCCGGGTCCGTGGGTTCCTGTGTCGGCCAGATCGCCAAGCTGCAGGGCTGCCGGTCGGTGGGCATCGCCGGTGGAGCGGCCAAGGTCGGCCAATGCGTCGAGGCGTTCGGCTACGACGCGGCGATCGACTACCGCAACGACGATCTCGACGCCGCGCTGGCGGCCGCCTGTCCGAACGGCGTGGACGTCTATTTCGACAACACGGCCGGCGCGATCAGCGATGCGGTTCATCGCCACCTGGCCATGCATGCGCGCGTCGTGATCTGCGGCACCGCCTCGGTTGCCAGCTGGGATCCCGTGCCGCTTGGGCCGCGTCTCGAACGCCAGATTCTCGTCAAGCGCGCCAGCGTGCACGGGCTGTTGGTGTTCGACTACCGCAGCCGCTACGCGCAGGCGCGCGAGGCGCTCGCCGGCTGGATTCGCGATGGGCACATCCGTTGGCGAGAGGACATTCTCGAGGGTGTGGCGTCGGCGCCCGATGCAATCGCCGGTCTGTATCGTGGCGAGAACCAGGGCAAACGCCTGATCCGCGTGGGCTGATCCCGGGCGATGACTGTTCGCGAAGACAGCTCGCGGGCGGCGAACCCGCCGCCGCAGGCCGAGGTCGGCGCGACGCTGCGCGAACTGGCGGTCGCGGCGTTTGCCAGCGCGCTGTCGATGCGCGTCTGCGATCCGATGTTGCCGCGCATCGCCGAGCAGTTCGATCGCCCGATCACCGATCTGTCCGGGGTGGTTACGGCGTTTGCGGTCGCCTACGGCTTGTTCAGCCTGATTCACGGGCCGCTCGGCGACCGGCGCGGCAAGCTGGAGTCGATCGCCGTTGCCACCGTCGTGGCCGCGCTCGGTTCGCTCGCCTGCTGGCTGGCCTGGAGTCCGACCAGCCTGATCGCTTTCCGCTTCCTGACCGGTGCCGCCTGCGCGGGATTGATCCCGCTCTCGCTCGCCTGGATCGGCGATTCGGTCCCTCTGGCGGACCGCCAGCGAACGCTGGCCCGATTCGGTGCGGCCGCGGTCACCGGCCTGATCGCCGGGCAGGTCATCGGCGGGCTGTTCGCCGATGCAATCGGCTGGCGCAGCGCCTTTCTGCTGCCGAGCGCGATGTTCGGTTTCGCCGGCGTGCGCCTGTTTCGCAGCATGCGAGCAAGGGCGGGCAGTGCTCACCGTGTCGAGCCCACCGGTGTCATGGCCGGCTATCGGGCACTGCTGCGCAATCCGCGCGCGCGTTTCCTGATGTTGACCGTCGCGGTCGAAGGGGCGAGCGCATTCGGCATCCTGGCCTTCATTCCAACCTATCTGCATCTGCGCTTCGAGTTGCCGCTCTGGCATGCGGGCCTGCTGGTTGCGCTGTACGGCGTTGGTGGCCTGCTGTTCGCGCTCCAGGCGGGCCTCATCATCCGTCGACTCGGGCCGGCATCGATGGCCAGAGCGGGCGGCCTGGCCTTGCTGGCCGGTTTCGGCGCAGTGGCGTTCGCACCGATGTGGCCGGTGGCGGCGTCAGGCTGTGCGCTGGCAGGCTTCGGCTTTTCGATGCTGCACAACACGCTGCAGACCGGCGCCACGCAGGCTCACCCGCAGGCGCGCGGGACCGCGATCGCCGGCTTCGCGATGAGCCTGTTCGTGGGCCAGTCGATCGGTGTGGCGGTGTCGGCGAGCCTGGTCGAGCGGCTCGGTTTCACCGCCGTGTTCACCGCGCTCGGCACGGTGCTCGCGGTCATCGGTCTGATCGTGCACCGTGCCAACGTGCGGTCCGGGTCGGCGGCGGCCTGAGCGGCCCCGCGCCATCTCGATCCGCCCGGTTCAGGCCAGCTCGAAACCCTGATAGCCGCTGGCCACCACCTCGCGGCACTTTTGCGCATAGGCCGGAAAGCCCAGCAGCGGCATGAATACGCGCGCCTTGCCCGGCACGTTGGCACCCAGGTACCACGAGTTGCAGTGGGGGAACACCGTTCCCCCGGCGACCGTGTTCACATGCTCGACCCAGGCGTCCTGGGCTGCGGAATCGGCCTCGATGCGCGATTGCCCGCGCGCGCGCATGTTGGTCAGGCACTGGTCGATGAACTCGACGTGTTGCTCGATCGACATGATCATGTTGGTCAGCACCGACGGACTGCCCGGCCCGGTGATCATGAACAGGTTGGGAAAGCCCGCGACCATCAGGCCAAGGTAATTGCGCGGGCCGTTGGCCCAGGCATCGGCGAGTCGTTGGCCGTGGCGGCCGCGGATGTCGATGCGCAGCAATGTGCCGGTCATCGCGTCGAAGCCCGTCGCCAACACGAGCGCATCGAGCGCGACGGTTTCGTCGGCGATGTCGACACCCTCGGCGCACACGCGTCGGATCGGGCTTGCGCGCAGATCGACGAGGCGAACGTTGTCACGGTTGTAGGTGGCGTAATAGTCGGTGTCGACACATAGCCGCTTGCAGCCGA
The DNA here is from genome assembly GCA_041396685.1 of Burkholderiaceae bacterium. Lineage (GTDB taxonomy): Bacteria > Pseudomonadota > Gammaproteobacteria > Burkholderiales > Burkholderiaceae_E > JAUIAI01. The sequence continues at coordinate 334,567 of JAWKYD010000005.1, read as the reverse complement.
TGACCTGATCCGGCGAAAGCCGCGCCGCGAGCGCCGGATCGGACACGATCTCGTGGATCTTGTCGCGCACGAACTGCGCGGCCAGCTGGTTGGCATCGCGATCGATCATGAGATCGTCGAAGGCGCGGGTGAAGCCAAGACCGCCGCGCGCCCACCAGCGCTCGAAGACCTCGCGGCGGTGCGCGACCTCGCTGCCCAGCGCCGAGCCTTCCGGTGCGGGTGCGTTCGCGCCGAAGGCGGGCAGCATCTCGCGGTTGCGCTGGCGAAAGCCGGCGTAGTCGGCCTTGATGCGTGCTTCGTAGTCGGGGTCCAGCGGCGCATTGTGGGCCGGTACCGAATAGTTCGGCGTGCGCTGGAACACCACCACCTGCTCGGCCTGGGCAGCAATGATCGGAATCGATTGGATCGCCGATGAGCCGGTGCCGATCACGCCGACCCGCTTGCCGGTGAAGTCGACCCCTTCGTGCGGCCACTGCCCGGTGTGATACCGCGGCCCCGCGAATTCGTCGATGCCGGCGATGTCAGGGGAATTGGTAGTCGACAGACAGCCGGTTGCCATCACCACGAAGCGCGCGCGCCGCGCCGTCAGCGCCTGGTCGGCGGCGAGATCGTGGCCGGTGATCGTCCAGAGCCCGGCGGCATCGTCGAAGCGAGCGCCGTCCACGCGCACCCGGAAGCGGATGTCACGGCGCAGATCGAAACGCTCGGCGACATGGCGGGCGTAGGCGAGGATCTCGGGCTGAGGCGCGAAGCGTTCGGTCCAGCGCCACTCCTGCTGCAGGGCTTCGTCGAACGAATAGGAATACTCGAGGCTCTCGATGTCGCAGCGTGCACCGGGATAGCGGTTCCAGTACCAGGTGCCGCCGACATCGTCGGCCATCTCGAGCACCTCGGCGCTGAAGCCGGACTGGCGTGCCTTGTGCAGCATGTACATGCCGCCGAAGCCGGCGCCGACGATGAGCAGGTCGAGCACCTCGCTGGCGTTGTCAGCAGATCGGGTCATCAAAGTCTCCAGATGCGTTGCGCCGGCCGGTGACCGGACCGGCCAGACCATCAATATCTCGCGGGCAGGCGCCTGCCCATGTCCGCGGACAGGCTGTCAGTTGCCGCTCAGATCGATGCCGTTGCGGTCGGCCCAGAGCGCGGCCGCGGCGGTGTTGTCGGCACCGGGCGCGAGCGCATCGGCAGCCTCGCGCCAGCGCCTGGCGCTGAGTTCGGCAAGCGGCGTCTGCAGACCGAGCGAGGCGCACAGGTCGGCCGCAATGCCGACGTCCTTGGCCAGCAGGGCCAGCGCGAAGCCGCTCGCATGGCGGCCGGTCAGGACCTCGCCGGGAAAGCTGGTCGCAGTATGGAAATTGCGGCCGCTGGAACTGTCCAGCACTTCGATCATCGTGCGCGGATCCAGGCCGAAGCGGCTGCCGGCGATCAGAGCCTCGGCGGTGACCGCGAAGCAGGTTGCGGCCACGACGTTGTTCAGTGCCTTCATTGCGTGGCCGCAGCCCAGGCCACCGACCGCCAGCACACGTTCGCCCATTGCCCGCAACACCGGTTCGAGCTCGGCGCGCATGGCCTCGTCGTCACAGCCGAGCATGATGGTCAGGGTAGCCTCGCGGGCGCGTGGCACCAGGCCCGAGACGGGCGCATCGGCCATGCGCAGGCCCCGGGCGGCCAACTCGGCGCCCAATTCGCGGGTGGCGCCCGGCGCCGACGAACTCATGTCGACCAGGATCGTGCCCGGTGCGAGATGACTGGCCAGGCCGGCGCCGTCGTCACCGAGCATGAGGTCACGTACGGCGCGATCGTCGGGCAGCATGGTGATGACGATCTCGCAGCCCTGGGCGAGCGAGTGCAGGTCGCCGGCCGATGCGCAGCCGAGTTCGTCCGCCAACCCGGCCGCGCGTTCGCCACGCAGGTCGTAGAGCGTCAGGGCGTGGCCGGCCCTGGCGAGGTTGGCGGCCATGGGCGTGCCCATGTTGCCGATGCCGACGAAGGCGATTCGTTTGGGCGATGGGGTATTCATGGTGTCGTGGTATCGCGAAAGACGGCGCGCGGGCGCCGGCGGCGTCAGGCGGCGGGCGGCTCGAGTGTGTCGAGATCGACACCCATTTCGCGCAAGGCCTCGGCGGCATTGAGCACGGCGTCGACACCTAGCGGTACGCCGGCATAGACCATGGTGTGCAGCAGGATGTCGCGAATCTCGGTGGGGGTCACGCCGTTGGCGATGGCGCCCCTGACATGGATACGAATCTCGTGCGGGCGTCCCAGCGCGGCCAGCGCCGCCAGCGTGATCATGCTGCGCGTCTTCAGCGACAACCCCGGTTGCGACCAGGTCTGGCCGAAGCAATAGTCGGTGACCACCGCCTGCATCGGCGCGGTGAAGGCATTGGCCCCATCGATCTGGGCGGCCGTGGTCGCCTCGCCGAACATCTGGCTGCGGATCTCGCGGCCGCGCTTGAATGCCGCCGATTCGGCCATTTCCGTCTCCTCTCGGGTATCGCGACGCCGCCGCGAATCGGGACGTCGAGATGATCTGCTCGCCGCATCTTAACCCGCCGGTCCATCCCGGCGCCGGCGCTCGCTTACGACGCCGACGCGCAGACCCGGCGGCCTCTCCTATACTGCACCCCATGCGGGTGCTGCTGATCGAAGACGACGAAATGCTGGGCGACGGCCTGCGTGAGGGCTTGTGCGCGCAGGATTTTCTGGTCGACTGGTTTCGTGACGGCGACTCCGCCGATACGGCGCTGCGCAATGCCGACTACGACTGCATGGTGCTCGACCTCGGTCTGCCCGGCCTGGACGGCCTGACCTGGCTGCGGCGATGGCGCGGCCGTCAGCAGGTGATACCCATCCTGATCCTGACTGCCCGTGACGCCGAAGACGACCGCATCGACGGGCTCGATACGGGCGCCGACGACTATCTTGTCAAGCCGGTCTCGGCGCGCGAGCTGGCGGCGCGGGTGCGCGCGGTCACACGACGCGCGCGCGGCCGTGCCGAGCCCGTCTGGCGTCACGGCGCGTTGGCGTTCGATCCCGCCTCGCGCCGCGTGACCTGGCGCGGAGATCCCGTCGAGCTGACCAGTCGTGAGGCTGGCCTGCTCGAGGTCCTGCTGGGGCACCCGGGGCGGGTGCTCAGCCGCCAGCAGCTGGTCGAGAAGATGTACGGCTGGGAAGGTGATCCGGAAAGCAATGCGCTCGAGGTGTTCGTTCATCATCTGCGGCGCAAGATCTCGCCCGAGATCGTTCGAACGGTGCGCGGTGTCGGCTACGCGCTCGGACCGGCATCCGACTGATGAGCGTACAACGACGTCTTCTGGCGTGGCTGATGCTGGTTGCCGTGGCGATCTGGGCGACGGTAGGCATCTATGCGTATCTGAGCGCCAACCACGAGATCGACGAACTGTTCGACACCCAGCAGGTCGCGTTGGCCGGCTATGTGTTGTCTTCCCAGGGGTTGCCGGCGGCCGATCGGAGCGCCTCGGGCGAAATCGGGCGCCAGGGCGAGGCCGATCTGGGCGATATGGCGATTGCGCTCTGGACCTCGGACGGCTATCTGCTGGTCAGCAGCGGCCATCATGGCGTGCTGCCGTTCAATGCCCACGGCAGCGGCTTCGAGCGCCGGGTCATCGACGGCGAACCGTGGATCATCTATTACCAGCGTGACGACAGGCTGGGCAGAGTGGCCGCGGTCGGCAACAGTGCCGATGAGCGCAAAGAACTCCTTGCCGACCTGGTTGCCGGCCAACTCATGCCCTGGGTGGTCATGTTGCCGGTGCTGATCATCGGCATGGTGATCGCCATTCGGGTCGCGTTCCGGCCCCTGCGCTCACTCGCGAGTGCGGTCGAGATGCGTGGTGTGGACGATCTCACGCCGATCGACGAAAGCGACGCCGCACGCGACGTCGCGCCGCTGGTGCAGGCGATGAACCGGCTGTTCGGCCGTATCGGCGCGGCCATCGAACACGAGCGCCGTCTGACCGCCGACGCCTCGCACGAGCTACGCACGCCGCTGGCGGCCCTGCGAGCGCAATGGGATGCCGCCAGCCTGTCCGTCGATCCCGGTGCGCGCGAGCGCGCGATGGGCAAGATCGGCCAGGGCCTCGACCGGCTCTCGCATCTGGTCGATCAGCTTCTGAGGCTGTCCGCCCTGGAAAGCAGTCGTCCGCAATTCCAACAGCCCGTGAACTGGCCCACGGTCGTGCAGCGGGCCATCGGTGATTCGCTGGCCGCCATCGAGGCAACGGATGCCGAAGTCGGTGTCAACTGGCCGCCCGACGGCGCACCCGCGATGCCCCTGATCGGTGACGACACCTTGATGGCGCTGGCGCTTCGCAACCTGATCGACAATGCCTGCCGATACGGCCCTGCGCGCGTGCGCATCGAACTGAGCATCGGCTCAGAGAAGATCTGCGTGCAGGACGACGGCCCTGGTCTGCCGGCCGAGGTCGTCGAGCGACTCGGCGACCGTTTCCTGCGCGGTTCGGCCAACCGAGCCAGTGGCAGCGGCCTTGGCATTTCGATCGTTGCGCGAGTCGCCGAGCTGCATGATCTCGACCTGCGCTTCGAGAACCTGGGCGGCGGCGACGAATCGCCGCCGGCCGGCGGCGGCTTGCGCGTCACGCTGGCGCGACGGCAACGCCCGGCTTAGAGGTCCGCAGCGGTTTTGCCTGGCCGCTCGCGCGGCCCGATCGCTCGCGCGGCCCGATCGCTCGCGCGGCCCGATCGCTCGCACGGCCCGCGATCGCGCTATCCGGCGGGCCCGGCTCGATCCACTCGTGAGCGGCTTGGCGGCACTCAGCGCGCGGCGGCCTTTGCCTTGGCCAGCAGAACTTCCACCTCGCGCCGCCGTCCGGCGTCGGCCGACTCACGGCCCGGCCGCGGCGGCGCGGCCAGTGCCCGCTCCAGGAAGGCGACGGCGTCTTGCGCGCGGTCGGTGTCGTACAGGAACTCGCCGTAGAAGTAGTTGCTGTCGATGCCGGTGGGGTTGATGGTCACGGCACGCTCGAGGAAGATCTTTGCCTTGCGGTCGCTACCGAAGGCCAGCGGCCATCCGGGAACCTTGTGATAGAGCACGCCGAGACTGCCGACCGCCGAACCCCCCAGGCTGCTGGCATTGATCGCGATCGCCTGTTCGTAGAGGGTCTTGGCCTGCTCGACCAGCTTCAGCGCGCCCAGGCCGCCACGGGCCCCTGCCCACGAACTGAGCACGATGCCATGCCAGGTCAGGGCCTCGGGGCTGTCCGGGTTCTGGTCGGCCAGTTTTTGCGAGCGCGTGGCGAGTGCCTCGAAAGCGTCGGCCCGCCGGTTCTCGTCGAGATCGTAGCTGATGCGTGCCCACTCGCTCTGGATCTCGCGCAGCCCGGACAAGTCCTGGGCGGCAACGGCGAGTGCGGGTAGCAGCAGCATCGTGGCCAGGGTCAGGTTCAGCAGCGAACGGATCATTGACAACATGTGGTCTCCTTGGATGTCGAATGGGTTCAGGAATCGAGCGCGGCACGTTCGGCGGGCGCGGGGGCGCCATGCCGCAGGTCTGCCAGTGCCCGGCGGTGCCGCCCGAAGCCGCCGTCGACCATGCCGGGTACCAAGGCATTGATCTTCGCGAACAGCTTCTCCGGAAAGCCGAGCACGCGATCGATCGCTCGTCCGTCGAGCTGGCGCACGACCGCACGCACCACGGCCTGAGGGGTGTCGCTGGCCGTGCCGGTGGCCTGGTTGAACCGCTCGGTGGCTTCGTCGTTGAACGATGTCCGGGTGGTGCGCGGCGAGATCGACACGACCCGGATCGACGATTCGGCCAGCTCGCGACGCAGCGCCTCGGTGGCGCCACGCAGCCCGAACTTGGTCGCACAGTAGATCGCGAAGCCGGGTACTCCGATGTGCCCGAGTGCCGATCCCATGTTCAGGATGGTCGCCGCAGGGCGACGTGACAAGGGCGCGATCATCGCGCGGGTGAGCTGCAGCGGGGCGACCAGATTGACCGTCAGCACACGTGCGATGGTCGCGTCGTCGATGGCATCGATCGCGCCGAATCCGGGTTGGGCGGCGTTGTTGATCAGGGTGTCGACTTGTCGCTGCTCGGCTCGCGTCACCAACGCGGCACGATCCGCCGGCTCGGCGATGTCACCGGCGAATACGTCGACATCGGCACCATGGCTGCGTTGCAATTCGGCGGCCAAAGCATCGAGGGCGGCGCGCTTGCGCGCCACCAGCAGCAGGCGATCGCCACGGGCAGCGAGTTGGCGGGCGAGTTCGCTGCCGATGCCGCCGGTCGCACCGGTCAGAAGCACCGATCGTGGCTCACGGTCGCGCCGGGCTTCGGTTGGTTTCTTCGCCATCCCGGGTTCCTCAGGCGAGTGCCGCGGCATCGCTCGCGACGGTGGCGCGGGGCGAATCCAGGGACCGAAAGACATTGCCGTAGAGTTCGTAGAACATGCCGGCAGCGTGCACGATTGCACGCCGATCGGCCTCGTCGTCGAGGCGGTTGACGAGCGTCGCGTAGTGATCGGTGTGGTCTTGGTCCAGATGACCGTGCGAACGCAGATAGGTCATGGCCAGGGGCGGCAATCCGAGCACCTTCTGGATCGCATCGGCGGCCTGCAGGGCGAGCGACGCGCTGGTGCCTTCGAGCACGTGGACCATGCCGAGAAAGCCCAGCGGATTCACGCGGGCGATCAGGTCATAGGCGTAAGCGACCATCAATTCGGTGGCGCGGCCCGGCTGCCCGTCGCGAGTCGCGCGCGCATCACCACCGGCGGCCGCGATGTCCGCCAGGATCCACGCTTCGTGCCCGCGCTCCTCGTCGACGTATTCGTCGAATGCCGGCGTCATCCAGGTCAGGCGCGCCGGCAGGGCGGCGCGGCAGGCCTCTAGCAACGGCACGGTGTGGCGCACGTGGTGGTAGGCCTCGTGCAGGAAACGCAGGTAGTCGTCGCGGGTGATACGGCCGCTCAGCGCGCGGCCGATGATCGGCGCGGTGAGCAGGTTCTGGCGATCGTCGGCGGTCTCCCGGGTCAATCGTTCGATGAAGTTCGTCATGGTCTCGTCGTTGGTCGGGGTTCGTCAGGAGGCGGCGCGTCCGGTGCCGGCCAGCCGGCGGTGGGCGGCTGCGATTGCGTCGCGGCGCGGGCGGCCGTTGGCGGTCGCCATGCCGCTGCCCTCGTCGAACGGATGGCGGGCACGCTCCCATGCGCCGACACGCGCATAGTCGGGCAGCATCTCGTTGACCTCGGCGATCGCATCCTCGATCGCCTCGTCGGGCAGGGCCGGGTCGGCCGTCCAGATCACGGCGACCGGTGCGATCAGGCCTTCGCCGAATACGATCGCGCGGGCGATCGTCGGCAGGCTCTCGAGCATCGACTCGATCCACTCCGGCGAGACATTGCGACCGTAGCCGGTGATGAACAGGTTCTTCTTGCGGCCATCGATCCACACGAAGCCTTGTTCGTCGATCGTGCCGAGATCGCCCGTGGGCAGCCATGCGTCCGGATCGGCCGCCGGTTCGCCCATCGCACCCATGGCGATCGCGCCAGCGATCTCGAGTTCACCATCCTCGCGACAGCGCATCCGGCAATGCGGCAGCGGTCGTCCCGCGCTGCCCGGACGGTCGGCGCCGGGCAGGTTCAGGGTCTGTACCGAGGCGCCTTCGGTCAGGCCATAGCCCTCGAACGCGGGTAGACCGAGGGCGCGGGCAGCCTGCAGATTGGCAGCACCGACCGCGGCGCCGCCAACTGCGACGAAGCGCAGAGCGGCCGGTGCGCGTCGACGCTGACGATGCAGCCAGCCTGTCCAGGCGCGCAGCATCTGCGGCAAGAGGATCAGGCTCTGTGCGCCATTGGTCTCGAGCACCTGCTGCAATTGCTCCGGCGCGAAACCCGTCGCACCGCGCAGCCCGAGCGATGCGCACGGCCGGATGTCGATGCTTGCGCCGGCCAGCAGGGGGGCATAGATGCCGGCGACGTTCTCGAGCAACACCGCCAGCGGCAGCAGGCCCTGATGGCGTTCGATCGACATCGGCTCGAAGGCCTGCGCGATGCTGCGCGCGACCGCGTGCATCTCGTGCTCGCGCAGGCGAATCCCCTTGGGCGTGCCGGTCGAACCGGAGGTGAAGCTGATCTTGGCCACGTCGGCGCCGACCCGGGCGTCCACCTTGCGGCGCGACAGGGTGAACTCGTCACCCGCGATCGGGATCGTCTCGGCGGACCAGTCCGCATAGGGGACCGGGCACAGCACCGTATCGGCGCCGCTGGCGTTCAGGATGTGCTGACACTGCGCCGGCGACTGGAAGCCCGCCAGCGGCACATGCACGACGCCGGCCCGCATCGCGGCGAGATCGGTGACGACCCATGCCGGGCCGTTGTCCTGCAGCGTGGCCAGCACGCGCACCCGTTCGCGTGCGAGCGTGCCCGCGAGTTCGTCGGTGGCGCGGGCGAGTGATTCGCGCGACAGACTGCCCCATGGGCCGCTCAATGCAGTCGCCCCGGCCTGGCCGAGCAGGGCATCGACCAGTGTGCTCATCGTGTCGACATCATCGGGTCGGCGATCAGCCGCGGCTGATTGATCGCCAGCGAGCCGGCGATCACCCGTGGGTCGTGTTCGTAGTACCGGCCCCACTGCGCGAGTTCGATACCGGCACCGACCGGATTTGCGACGGCCAGTTCATGCGAGCGCAGACCGAAGCGCTCGAACACCTGGCGCAGCGGCCGGGTGGCGGTGATCGCGACCCATTGAACACCATTGCCGCTCAGGTGATCCGACAGGCGGTTCATCAGCTCGCCCAGATGGCGGGGCGCCCGCGTTGCCAACTGACCGACTTCGGCGATCGCATGGCGCGCCACGACTTCGCCGGCCAGCTGGCTGATCCGGCTGTCGACCGGGGTATCGAGATAGGCTTCGAGAAACAAGGTGTCGGTCGCGCGCCGATATCCGGCGGCGGCCAGGATCCGTTCGCCGTCCGACAGGCTCGCCAGCAGGGGCGAGAATTGCGTGATTTCCGCACCGAAATGGCGCGCGAATCCCGCCGCGATGAAGGCTTCCACGGCGCCGCGCTGCGGATCCTGGCGACCGTGAATGCGCAATCGGGCAGGTGACGCCACACGCCCGCCGGGCGGCGAATGGATTCCTAACTCGTAGCTGACGCGCATATCGGAGGTCCGAGGTGGGGGACGATGACGCGCACTGTGCCGCCCCGAACTTAAGCGCTCATTAACCGCAATCTTGGGCCGGCCCGCCCCGACGGCCTCCCGGCCGGCCCCGGGCCGGTCTAATAGAGGGTGTCGCGCAGCCGGGCGCGCATCTGCGCGTCGTCGGGGGTCGTCTCCATCCGGGCGTGGTCGCGCAGCATCTCGACCATCGAGGGCAGGGCGGCCCGCTCCGGCCAGCGTTCGGGGTGCCACAGCCGGCTGCGCATGAACGCCTTGGCGCAATGCAGGAAGACCTCGTGGCATCGAACCCGGGTCACGGTCAAGGGCAGGCGACCGCCGCGTTCGAAACGAGCCAGGACGTCGGGCTCCGCATGGATCGTGGCCCGGCCGTTCACGCGCAGGGTCTCCTCGACGTTCGGGATCATGAAGATCAGTCCGATCGCGGGATCGCGAATCAGATTGCGCAGGCCGTCGATGCGCCGGTTGCCCGGCCAGTCGGGGATCAGGAGGTGATGGTCGTCTTCGACGTGGACGAAGCCCGGCTCGTCGCCCTTGGGCGAGGCATCGAGCCGCTCACCGTCGCTGGTCGCCATGACCAGGAACGGCGACAGGGCGATGAACCGGCGGCAGTGCTCGTCGAGTCTGTCGATCTGTTTGCGGCGGGCGACGTCGGTCGGTTCGCCGTAGATGTCCAGCAGGGCCTGCAGGGAGTCGATCGGCATCGGAGGGCTCCTGGTGTTCGGTGGTCTGCCAGTCGGTTCGCACGCCTGGCGCGGCTGGCGGCGAGAACGGGGATTCGGTCGGGCCATCGGCGCCCGGCTGCGGCGCGGTGGCGCGACCTGATTCGGCCGGGCCGCATCGGCGCTCAGCGACCGGCCAGTTGCGCGAGTTCGTCGACCAGGGCCGAGGGCAGGTTGAGACCCTCGTCGCGCGCCAGTTCCCGCAGCTTGAATCGTCGCGCGCCAGGCAGGCGCACGCCCTCGTCGGCCTGCATGGCCTCGACCAGGGCGCCGACCCGCTCGGCGTACACGCCGCGCCCGGCCAGCGCGCCCGGATCGATGAGGATGAACACCTGACCCAGGCGTGGCCGATTGCCGGCGGTCTCGAAGAACGAATCGGCCTCGGCGCCGAAATGAGCGCCGGTGAGGCTGATCGCGAGCAGCTCGATCATCAGCGCGATCATGCCGCCCTTGGCGCTGCCGCCGGCGCTGCCCAGCGGCAGCATGCTGCCCGCCAGGGCCGCGCGTGCATCGGTGGTTGGTTCGCCATCGGCGTCGAGCGCCCAGCCGGAGGGGATGGATTCGCCCCGTCCGGCGGCCAACGCGATACGGCCGCGCGCGACCTCCGAAAGCGACAGATCGATGACCAGCGGATCGGCGCCCGGGCGCGGAAACACCGCGGCCAGGGGATTCGTGCCGAGGATGGCGCGCCGGCCGCCGGGCACCGGCATCGCCGCCGGTGAATTGCCCAGCGCCAGACCGACCAGGCCCGCATCGGCGGCCGGTGTCAAGTGGTGAGCGGCAACGCCGAAGTGATGGCTGTTGGTGACGGCGGCGATCGCGATGCCCTGGCCGTCGACGCGGTCCATCGCCTCACGCACGCCCATCGCGCAGGCGGCGAATGCGAGGCCGTCATCGGCGTCGATGAGTACCGCGGCCGCGCGCTCGTGGCGCACGGTGGGGCGTGCGTCGCCACGCGCGCGACCATTGCGCAGGAAGCCCGCGTATTGCGGCACGCGCGACAAGCCGTGCGAGGCCAGGCCTTCGGCCTGCGCGCGTACCAGCGCCGATGCGGTCGCCTCCGCGTGCACCGGCGAGGCGCCGGCGGCGCCGAGAGCATCACGCGCCAGTTCGGTGGCTTCGCTCAGCGATAAAATTCGGGTCTCGGCCATCGTCGGCGGTGGGCTGGTCAGGAAAGCACGATATCGTACTGGGACTGCACGTAGAGTCCCTCGACCTGGAGTCTGATCGGTTTGCCGATCGCCTCGCCGAGCAGCGCCAGCGGCTGCGACTCTTCGTCCAAAAACAGATCGATGACCGCCTGCGACGCGATGATGCGGAACTCACGCGGATTGAACTGATTGGCCTCGCGGCGAATCTCGCGCAGGATCTCATAGCAGATGCTCTGCGCGGTCTTGACCTCGCCGGCGCCGGCACAGGTGGGGCAGGGCTCGCAGAGCACGCGCGACAGCGATTCGCGCGTACGCTTGCGGGTCATCTCGACCAGGCCCAGCGACGTGAAGCCGCTCACGCTCGTGCGCGTGCGATCGCGCTGCAGCTCGCGCTGCAGCTCCTGCAACACCGAGTCACGATGGCCGGCATTGTTCATGTCGATGAAGTCGACGATGATGATTCCGCCCAGATTTCGCAGCCGCAGCTGGCGTGCGATCGCGTGCGCGGCCTCCAGGTTGTTCTTGAACACCGTGTCGTCGAAATTGCGGCCGCTCACGAAGCCGCCGGTGTTGACATCGATCGTGGTCAGCGCCTCGGTCTGGTCGATGATCAGGTAGCCGCCCGACTTCAACTCGACGCGGCGCGACAAGGCGCGTTCGATTTCTTCTTCGACGCCCTTCATGTCGAACAAGGGACGTTCGCCGGAGAACAGCTTCAGTCGCTCGGCCAGCTCCGGGGTGTAGGCGAGGGCGAACGCCTGCAGGCGTTTGTGCGCCACGACGGAATCGACGACGATCTGGGTGGTGGCCGCCGTGGCCAGGTCGCGCAGGCTGCGCTCGGCCAGGCTGAGTTCCTGGTAGAGCAGGATAGGTGCCGGCTGCTCGCGTGTGCTTTGCAGGATCTGCTTCCAGCGCTTGCGCAGGTAGGCGATATCGGAGGCGAGTTCGGGTTCGCTGGCATCCTCGGCCGAGGTACGCACGATGAAGCCGCCTTCCTCTTCCTCGGGGATCAGCCGCTGCATGCGCTCGCGCAACTGCGTGCGATCGGTTTCATTGCCGATTTTCTGCGAGATGCCGATGTGCGGATCCTGCGGCAGATAGACCAACAGGCGGCCGGCGATGCTGATCTGGGTGGTCAGCCGTGCACCCTTGGTGCCGATCGGGTCCTTGAGCACCTGAACGAGCAGCACCTGGCCCTGATAGAGCAGTTTCTCGATCGGTGTCTGGGAATCGCTCTCACGTGCCTGCCAGATATCGGCAAGATGCAGGAAGGCCGCGCGCTCGAGACCGATATCGATGAACGCCGATTGCATGCCCGGCAGCACGCGCGAGACCTTGCCGAGATAGATGTTGCCCACCAGCCCGCGACTGGACGTGCGCTCGATGTGCAGCTCTTGCAGGGTTCCCTGCTCGATCAGCACCACGCGCGTCTCGTGGCCGGTGCTGTTGATGAGGATTTCCTCGTTCTGCATCGTCGCCTGTCGACGCCGCGAGCAGAGGATCAGGGTCCGCCGAGCAGTTGCGCCGTCTCGTAAAGAGGGAGGCCCATGATACCGGAGTGGCTGCCTTCGATTCGACGTATGAAGCGGGCTGCCCGCCCCTGGATGCCGTAGCCGCCGGCCTTGTCGAAACTCTCGCCGCTGGCGACGTAGGCGTCGATCTCGTGCTCGCGCAGCCGCTTCATGGTTACGCGCGATACCTGGATGCGATGTCGGATACGGCCGCCGCGCTGCACGGCCACCGCGCTCAGCACCCGGTGTGTTCGTCCCGACAGGCTGGCGAGCATCGCCCGGGCCTCGTCGGCATCGGCCGGCTTGCCGAGGACGCGCGAGCCGATCGCCACCGTGGTGTCGGCGCACAGGATCGGCCACATCGGTAGTTCCCGCGCATGGCGGGTGCGTTCGGCCAATTCGAGCTTGGCGAGCGCGACCCGCACCACGTAGCGGTCGGGCGGCTCATTGGCGCGCACGGCCTCGAGTGCCTCGGCGGCATCGCGGTCGTCGGGCAGGAGCAGTTCGTAGTCGACGCCGATCTGGGTCAGCAATTCGCGGCGTCGCGGACTCTGGGAAGCCAGCCAGATCTTCATTCGCGGTGGTAGGGATGGCCGGTCGTCACCGACCAGGCGCGATAGAGTTGCTCGGCCAGCACGACCCTGACGATTGGGTGCGGCAGGGTGAGTCGCGAGAGGCTCAGGGTCTCGTCGGCCGATGCACGCAGCGCCGGATCCAGCCCGTCGGGCCCGCCGATGACCAGCGCGACGGGTGCCGCCCGCTCGCGCCAGTGCTGGAGACGCTCGGCGAGCCCCTTGGTGTCGCGTTCACGACCGTGCTCGTCGAGTAGCACGCGCCATGCGCCGGCGGGCAGCGCAGCGGTCAGACGCTCGGCTTCGCGGGCCATGCAGCGTGCCGGATCGGGCTGGCGGTTGCGGGGTTCGGCGCGGATCTCGTGCCACTGCACGGGCAGCTCGGGCGGCATGCGACGCGTGTATTCGTCGACGCCGGCCCGCACCCAGTCGGGCATGCGGGTGCCGACTGCCAGCACATGGATGCGCACGTCAGCCGCCCCGACCGCCGGAGCCGCTCTTGCGGCTGCTGGAACCCTTGCGGGCGGCGCCGGCGGTGCTCGATCTGGCGGCGCCGGTCCTGGCTGTGCGGGCCGCCGGTTTCGCCGGTGTCGACCGAACCGACGGGCCCTTTCGTGCGGCGCCCGTCGACGCCTTGCCGGCCTTGGCCGCCGGGGCCTTGCGGGTGCTGCCGCCCGGCCGTCCGGCGCGCCCCGCGGGCGCCGCCGGGGTCGCCGCCCGGCCCTCGCGTCCGCCGGCGCGCTGGGCGGCCGCGCCTGCCGCCCGGCCGCCGGCCTTCGTGGCCGGCGCCGCGGCGCGCTCGCCGCGAGTCCTGGCGCCCTGGGTGCTCGTGGCGGGTGTGCCGCGGCTCGCGGTCTCGGTGCCGCGCCGCGCGGTGGCGGGCGGGCCGACGCGGATACGCACGGGCTTGGCGCCCCAGATCTCTTCGAGGTTGTAATAGGCGCGCACGTCGGGCTGCATCACATGCACGATCACGTCGCCGAGGTCGACCAACACCCATTCGCCCGTGTCGTCACCTTCGCGCGAGAGGACGCGCACGCCGGCATCCCGAGCCTTGTCGCAGACATGGTCGGCGAGCGATCGTGTCTGTCGGTTCGACTGGCCGGTCGCGATCACGACACGGTCGAATTCGGCGGTCTGTTCACTGGTGTTGAAAACCTTGATGTCCTGGCCTTTGATGTCGTCCAGGGCATCCACCACGATGCGTTGTAGCTTTCTCAGGTCCATCGGGCCTCACGGGCGGGTTCTGACATGGCAAGTATCGGCGCTTCGCCTGTGCGTGTCCGAATGGCACGGCATTGCGACGGATTTCGGATTGATGCGAGCCGCGGCGGGCGCGCACGGTCACTGGGCAGATGCAAGGTAGAGCGCGTGGCGCCGGATGTATTCGAGCACGCTGCGTGGCAGCAACGCATCGACCGGCTCACCGCCCGCCAGCGCATGGCGCAGTCTTGACGAAGACACCGGGGTCGCCGGCATACGAAAAAACACCAGTTCGCCGTGCGCGGCGCCGCTCAACGCTTGTCGGCCATGGTGTTCGAGCAACGATTCGACCGGCGGCGGGAAGTCTGCCAGCCGCGTCATCTCGCGTTGCGTCACCGCGAGATTGGCCAGCGTCAAAAGCTCTTCGTGGTGCCACCAGGTGTGCAGATTGTGCAGTTGATCCGAGCCCAGCAGAAGGATCAGACTGACCAGCGGGCCGACCTCCGCGCGTAGTTCGCGCAGGGTCTCGACCGTGTAGGTCGGTCCGTCGCGGCTTACCTCGCGATCGTCGACCACGGCCCCGGGCAACTCGGCGGCAGCGAGCCGGGCCATGGCAAGTCGATGCGTGGCCCCGGTGCGCTGGCCCGGCTTTTGCCAGGACCGGCCGGTTGGCATCAGGCGCAATTCGTCGAATGCCAGCGCGACGCCGGCCGCGCGCGCCAGCGCCAGATGGCCGACGTGCGGTGGGTCGAAAGCCCCGCCGAAGATCGCGATGCGTCTGGCTGCCGGCATCGGTTCAGACCCAGTCGCGCGGGACCAGGAACTCGGCCAGTCGCGCTTCGGGCGAGCCTGGCTCGGCCCGCCAGTCATAGGTCCAGCGGGCGAGGGGCGGCATCGACACCAGGATCGATTCGGTGCGCCCACCGGATTGCAGGCCAAACAAGGTGCCGCGGTCGAACACCAGATTGAACTCGACATAACGGCCGCGGCGCATCAACTGGAACTCGCGCTCGCGCTCGCCGTGCTCGAGCCCACGACGTCGTTCGACGATCGGTGCATAAGCCGGCAGGAAGGCATCGCCGACCGAGCGTGTCAGCGCGAACGAGCGCTCGAATCCGAGCTCGTTCAGGTCGTCGAAGAAGATGCCGCCCACCCCGCGCGCCTCGCCACGGTGACGTAGAAAGAAATACTCGTCGCACCAGCGCTTGAAGCGCGCGTGCAGATCGGGTCCGAATGGAGCGAGAGCGTCGCGCGCCGCTTCGTGAAAGGCGACGACGTCTTCTTCGAACGGATAGAACGGTGTCAGGTCCATGCCTCCGCCGAACCACCAGACGGGCGCGCCGCCGTCGTCGTCGGTGGTGGTGAAGAAGCGCACGTTCATGTGCACGGTGGGCACGTAGGGATTGCGCGGATGAATCACCAGCGACACGCCCATGGCCTCGAACGAACGGCCGGCGAGAGCGGGGCGGCTGGCGCTTGCCGAGGCTGGCAGGCCGGCGCCGGTGACATGCGAAAACATGACGCCGCCGCGCTCGAACACATGGCCTTGTTCGATCACGCGACTGATGCCTCCGCCGCCTTGTTCGCGCTGCCAGGCGTCGCGCGCGAACGGCTGCCCGTCCAGGGTTTCGAGCCCGGATACGATGCGATCCTGCAGGCCGCTCAGGTAGGCCTTGACCGCCTGGGCGTCGATTGTCTCGTCGGTCATGGTTTCGCTCCGTCAGGGCCGCGCGAGCGCGCGGTGGCCGATGTCGGTTCGGTATTGCATGTCGTCGAAACGGATCACGCCGGCCCACCGGTATGCCTCGGCGCGGGCCTTGGCAAGATCGTCGCCGATCGCGGTGATGCACAACACGCGTCCGCCGCTGCTGAGCACCCGACCGTCCTGGGTCCGGGTGCCGGCGTGAAAGACCTGGCAATCGGGAGAGGGCGAATTGCCGTCGGTGGGCAAGCCGTCGATGGGTTCGCCGGTGCGCGGCGCCGCCGGATAACCACCGGCAGCCAGCACCACGCCGAGCGCGGGACGCGGATCCCAGTCCAGCGCGACGGTGTCGAGCCGACCCGCCAGCGCCGCCTCGATGACGTCGGCGAGATCGGAACGCAGACGCATCAGGATCGGCTGGGTTTCGGGGTCCCCCATCCGGCAGTTGAATTCGAGTGTGCCCATGCGACCGTCGGCGCCGATCATCATGCCGGCGTAGAGAAAGCCGGTGTAGCGCTCGCCGTCGGCGAGCATGCCGCGCACGGCCGGCACCATGACTTCCTGCATGATCCGCGCGTGCAAGGCTTCGGTGACCACCGGCGCCGGAGAATAGGCGCCCATGCCGCCCGTGTTCGGGCCCTGGTCGCCGTCGAGCAGGCGTTTGTGATCCTGGCTGGAGGCCAGCGCCAGTACGTGTTCGCCATCGACGAGCGCGATGAAACTGGCTTCCTCGCCGACCAGGCAGTCTTCGATGACCACCCGTGCGCCGGCGGCGCCCATGCCGCCCTCGTTGAGCATCATCTCGACGGCCGCATGGGCTTCGTCGGTGGTGCCGGCGACCACCACGCCCTTGCCGGCCGCCAGGCCGTCGGCCTTGACCACGATCGGGGCACCGCGCGCATCGATGTAGGCGTGCGCGGCGGCGGCGTCGTCGAAGGTCTGATAGTCGGCGGTCGGAATGCCGTGCCGGCGCATGAAGGCCTTGGCGAAGTCTTTCGAGGACTCCAGGCGCGCCGCCGACCGGCTGGGCCCGAAGATCGGTATGCCGGCTTCGCGGAAGTCGTCGACGATGCCGGCGGCCAGCGGCGCCT
This sequence comes from Burkholderiaceae bacterium, assembly GCA_041396685.1. Taxonomy (GTDB): domain Bacteria; phylum Pseudomonadota; class Gammaproteobacteria; order Burkholderiales; family Burkholderiaceae_E; genus JAUIAI01. The sequence goes on along the minus strand of JAWKYD010000005.1, from coordinate 317,457 downwards.
CGGGTCCGACCACCACGAACGCCACCGACTCGCGCCGGCAGAACGCGATCAGCTCGGCGGTGTCGGTGACCGGCAGGTTGATGACCCCGGGTTCGCGCGCCGTGCCGCCGTTGCCAGGCGCCACGTAGACCTGTTCGACCCGGGCGCTGGCGGCAAGCGCCCAGGCAAGCGCATGCTCGCGCCCGCCGCCTCCGACAACCAGCAGCTTCACGTCAGATTCCTTGGATTGGGTTCGGCGCGCGCGCCGGTGGAATGGCGAATGCGGGCGCTCGCGCGGCCGGTCGGATTCAGGCCCTCGAGGCGGTCCGGCAGCCTTCTAAGCTTCATCGATGATCGCGTTCGTGTAGACCTCTTGGACGTCGTCGAGGTTTTCGAGCGCATCGAGCAGTTTCTGCATCGACAGGGCCTGATCACCTTCGAAGACGGTCTCGTTCGAGGGCTTCATCGTGATGTCGGCCATCTCCGGCTCGAGGCCGGCCGCGTCGAAGGCGTCTTTGACGGTCTGGAACGCCGCGGGGTCGCAGACCACCTCGATGCCGCCCTCGTCGTCGGTGACGACGTCATCGGCCCCGGCCTCGAGCGCGGCCTCCATGACCGAGTTCTCGTCGGTGCCCGGGGCAAACAGGAATTGGCCGCAATGCGTGAACATGAACGCGACCGATCCGTCGGTCCCCAGATTGCCACCGTGCTTGGCAAACGCGTGGCGGACTTCGGCCACCGTGCGCACGCGGTTGTCGGTCAGGCAGTCGACCATGACGGCGGCGCCACCGATGCCATAGCCCTCGTAGCGGATTTCTTCGTAGTTGACGCCGTCCAGTTCGCCGGCGCCACGCTGGATCGCGCGATTGACCGTGTCCTTGGGCATGTTGGAGGCGGAGGCCTTGTCCATCGCCAGGCGCAGGCGGGGATTGGCGCCGGGATCGGAGCCGCCCGCACGCGCTGCCACGGTCAGCTCCTTGATCAGGCGCGTGAACAGCTTGCCGCGCTTGGCGTCAGCGCGTTCCTTCTTGTGCTTGATATTGGCCCATTTGGAGTGTCCGGCCATGAATTCCTCAGCGAGCTGGCCGCCGACGACGGGCACTTTCGGCCGGGTGCCGGCACGATGGCCGGATCTCGGGAGTGCCTCGCCCGGTTCGCGCGAGCCGTGAAACGAGTGGTGAAAGGGAATGATTTTATCATTGGGCACCGCCATCAGAGACCCGGACCGAGCCATGAAACCGCTGACCATCGCCTACTCCAAGGCGGCCGACTCGACCGTCGAAGCCGGCTCGCCGTACGGCATGCCGATCGACCTGTTGCCGCGGATGGCGAACCGACACGGTCTGATCACCGGCGCCACCGGAACCGGCAAGACCGTCACGTTGCAGGTGCTGGCCGAACAGTTCTCGGCGATCGGGGTGCCGGTCTTCCTCGCCGACGTGAAGGGCGACCTGACCGGGCTGGCGCGGGCCGGCCGGGCTTCCGACAAACTGCAGCAGCGGCTCGACCAGCTCGGCCTGCCGACTCCGGCGTTTCGTGCCAGTCCGGTGACGCTCTGGGACGTCTTCGGCGAAAAGGGACATCCCCTGCGCGCCACGGTGTCCGACATGGGCCCCTTGATGCTCGCCCGCATGCTCAGTCTCAACGAGGTGCAGGAGGGCGTGCTCGCGCTCACGTTCCGCATCGCCGACGAAAGCGGCCTGCTGCTGCTCGATATGAAGGATCTGCGCTCGATGCTGCAGTTCGTGGGTGACAACGGAGCATCCCTGCGCACCCGCTACGGCAACATCTCCGCCAGTTCGGTGGGCGCCATCCAGCGCAGGCTGCTGGCACTCGAGGATCAGGGCGCCGATCGCTTTTTCGGCGAGCCGATGCTCGATCTCGCCGACATGATGCAGACCGACATCAACGGCCGTGGCGTCATCAACGTGCTGGCCGCCGACAAACTGCTGAACTCCCCGCGTCTGTACGCCACTTTCCTGCTCTGGCTGCTCAGCGAGCTGTTCGAGAACCTGCCCGAGGTGGGCGATCCCGACAAGCCCCGCTTCGTGTTCTTCTTCGACGAGGCCCACCTGTTGTTCGACGAGGCGCCCAAGGCGCTGCTCGAAAAGGTCGAGCAGGTGGTACGGCTGATCCGCTCCAAGGGCGTCGGCGTCTACTTCGTCACCCAGAACCCGCTCGACATCCCCGACGACGTGCTCGGCCAGCTCGGCAACCGCGTCCAGCATGCGCTGCGCGCATACACCCCGCGCGATCAGAAAGCGGTCAAGGTCGCTGCCGAGACCATGCGTCAGAATCCGGCCATCGACGCGGTGAAGGCGATCACCGAACTCGGCGTCGGCGAAGGCCTGGTCTCGTTTCTCGACGAGCGCGGCAAGCCCGCGATCGTCCAGCGCGCCTTCATGGTCGCACCCGATTCACAGATCGGTCCCATCGACGACGCCGAGCGGGGCGAGCTGATGCGCCGTTCGCTGGTCGCCGGGCGTTACGACAAGGCAGTCGACCGCGAGTCGGCATACGAGAAGCTGGCGGCCAGGGTCGCCGAGCAGGAAGCGGCCTCGCGCAAGGTCGAAACCGTCGACGAAGACACCGGCATCGGCGGCCCGATCGGCGAGATCCTCGCCGGCGCGCTCGGCGGCGCCAAGACCACCAAATCAGCGCGCTCGCGCGAAGGTGTCTTCGAGGCCGCGGCCAAGAGCGCAGCGCGCTCGATCGGCTCGTCGATCGGCCGCACGATCATCCGCGGCATTCTGGGCTCGCTGTTCAAGAAATGACGGTCGTCGGGTCGGCGGCCATCACAGGCCGGTGCCCGACGGATTCCCATGGTCCGGTCGCCGATCGGCACCGGCCATGGTTTCTCACATGAAGGAGCGATGATGGACTTCGGCATCTCGGGGCGATGGGCGATCGTCTGCGCAGCCAGCAAGGGGCTCGGCTACGGCTGCGCGCAGGCGCTCGCCGATGAAGGCGTGAATCTGGTCATCAACGCGCGCAGCGGCGGGCCGCTCGACGAGGCTGCCGCGCGCCTGCGAGAGCGCGCCGGGGTCGAGGTGCGGGCCGTGGCGGCCGACATCACCACCGCGAAGGGCCGGGCGAGCGTGCTCGAGGCCTGCCCGCAGCCCGACATCCTCGTCAACAACGCCGGCGGTCCGCCGCCGGGCGACTTCCGCGATTTCTCGCGTGACGACTGGGTCGCAGCGGTGGACGCGAACATGGTCACCCCGATCGAGCTGATCAAGGCGGTCATCGATCCCATGATCGAACGTCGTTTCGGTCGCATCGTCAACATCACGTCCAGTTCCGTGAAGGCGCCGCTGCCAGCGCTCGGATTGTCCAATGGCGCGCGTGCGGGCCTGACCGGTTTCGTCGCCGGGTTGGCGCGCCAGTGCGCGTCGCACGGGGTCACGATCAACAACCTGCTGCCCGGCGCGTTCGACACCGATCGCCTGCGCGGCAATTTCAAGTCGATCGCCGCCAAGGGTGGTCAGACGGAGGAACAGGCCGCCGCCGCTCGGCTGGCGACGATTCCGGCCCGCCGTTTCGGCACCGCCGAGGAATTCGGTCAGGCCTGTGCCTTCATTTGCAGTCGGCAGGCCTCATACTTCACGGGTCAGAATTTCCTGATCGACGGCGGCGCCTACCCGGGAACCTTCTGACCGCTTTCGCCCGCCGCATCCTGCGGCGGTCTCGTCAAACCCAGGAATTCCAAGGAGATCCAGATGCCCAAGGCCATTCGACTCGAGCAGACCGGCGGACCGGAGGTCATGAAGTTGGTCGATGTCGAGGTGAGCCCGCCCGCGGCCGGCGAGATCCAGATCGAGCATCGCGCCATCGGCCTGAACTACATCGACGTCTATTTTCGCAGCGGCCTGTATCCGCAGCCGCTGCCCGGCGGCGTCGGTCAGGAAGGGGCGGGTGACGTGGTCGCGGTCGGTAGCGGCGTCAAGGATTTCAAGGTCGGCGACCGGGTCGCCTATGCCGGCGGGCCGCCGGGTGCCTATGCGCAGGTGCGCAACCTGCCCGCCGCCATGGCGGTCAAGCTGCCCAAGAGCATCTCGTACGCCACCGGCGCGGCCATGATGTTGCAGGGCATGACGGTCGAGTATCTGTTTCGCCGCACCTACAGATTGCAGAAGGGCCAGACCATCCTCTTCCATGCCGCCGCCGGCGGTGTCGGCCTGATCGCGATGCAGTGGGCCAAGGCGCTCGGCGTGAAGGTGATCGGCACCGTCGGTTCCGACGAAAAGGCCAAGCTCGCCAAGGCGCACGGCTGCAAGCACGTCATCCTGTACAAGACAGAGAACATCGTCGAGCGCGTGCGCGAGATCACCAAGGGCGAGATGGTGCCGGTGGTCTACGACTCGGTCGGCAAGGACACCTTCCAAGCCTCGCTCGACAGCCTGCAGCCGTTCGGCCTGCTCGTGAGCTTCGGCAATGCCTCGGGTCCGGTGCCGCCAATGGCACTGACCGCCCTCAAGGGCTCGCTCTACGTGACCCGACCGTCCCTGATGGCGCACTCTGGCCGACGCGACACATTGGAATCGATGGCCAAGTCGCTGTTCAAGATGGTCAAGAACGGCGATATCCGGATCAACATCGATCAGACCTACGCGCTGGCCGATGCGGCCCAGGCCCATCGCGATCTCGAAGGGCGCCGCACCACGGGTTCGACCATCCTGCTGCCCTGAACGCGATCGATCCCACCGCCGGCAGCGCGCGCGCGCTCGCCGGCGTCTCCCGGCTGCTCGGTGATCCGGCGCTGCAGCGGCTCGCGGCCGCCCGGGTGGCGGTGGTCGGGCTGGGCGGCGTCGGTTCCTGGGCGGCCGAGGCCTTGTGCCGCTCCGGCGTTGGTTTCCTGCGCCTGATCGATCTCGACCATGTCGCCGAATCGAACATCAACCGCCAGATCCAGGCCGATCACGAAACGCTCGGGATGGCAAAGGCCGTCGCCTTGCAGGCCCGCTTCGCGCGGATCTCGCCGGTCTGCCGGGTGGAGCCCGTCGAGGCCTTCATCGAGCGCGGCAATGTCGCCGAACTGCTCTCGCCCGAGCTCGATTTCGTGATCGACGCGATCGACGATGCGCGCGCCAAGGCGGCCATGATCGCCTTTGCCAAGGCTGCCCGGCTGGGGATCGTGGTCTGTGGCGCGGCGGGCGCGCGCACCGATCCACTGGCTCTGGCGCGTGAGGACCTGGCGCTCACCCGCGGCGATCGGCTGCTTGCCGGCGTGCGATCGAGGCTGCGTCGCGACTACGACTTCGATCGTCGGCCGGGGCGCCGTTTCGGCGTCACGACTGTGGTTTCCCACGAAATACCGTTGTCCCAGACACGCTCGCCTGACGCGGGAGCGGCGCTTGCCTGCGCCGGGTATGGTTCAATTGTCACTGTGACGGCGGCGATGGGGATCGCGGCGGCTGCAGTCGCAATAGAAACAATCACCAAACGACCGAAAGAAGCGGGTCGGCCCTGGGCCGATCCGCGGTCGCGATCCGACACATAATTCAAGAGCGGGCCGTCCCGCGATTCGCTGGAGAGAATCCGATGCGTCAGCCAGATGCAATCAAAGTACCTCGTTGGGAGGAGATCCTCGCGTTCCTGCGCGGCTTTCTTCGCGACCCCGCCGGGGTCGGCTCGGTCATTCCGAGTTCGCGCTTCATGGAGCGGCGCATCGTGCGCATGGTCGACGCGGCCAACGCCCGCGTGATCGTCGAGCTCGGCCCGGGTACCGGCGGCACGACGCGCGCGCTGCTCGATGCGATGCCCGCCGATGCACGTCTTCTTTGCCTGGAAATAGACCCTTATTTCGTCGAAATGGTTGGTAAAATCGATGACCCGCGTCTCATCGTGCATCGCGGCAGCGCCGAGCACGTGGTCGACGTGCTGAAGGAATACGGCCTCGATGCGCCCGACGCGGTGGTTTCGGGCATTCCGTTCTCGACCATGCCGCCCCAACTGGCCCGTCTGATCGTGCAGCGTGTCCGTGATGCTCTGCCCGGCGGCGGGCGCTTCGTCGCCTATCAGTTTCGCGATCACGTCGCCCAGTTTGCGCGGTCGGTGTTCGGTGCCGCCGAGCGCGCCGAGCGCGAGTTCCTCAACATCCCGCCGATGATCGTCTATCGTTGGATGGTCTGAAGTCGGCCGGTCGGAAATTCCGACCGGGCGAGGGCGGAAACGTAGCGGTCGGCCGTGTGCGCACGGGCCGGCCGTTTGCTATTTCGGCCCCGCTTGCATGATTGTTGCATCTGCAAATAAACTGTTACGAATTCGGCCTGGAGGCCGATCGAGCGGCTCGAGAACCCGGCCGATGCGGCGCTGCCCGAGTGGCGCCGCCGAAACGGCGCAGGTTCCCGGGCCGGATTTCAGAAGCCATTGATCCGGAGACGGCTCATGCGCATCGCAGTGCTGGGAGGCGGTCACGGCAGCTACGCGGCCGCCGCCGATCTTTCCGAACAAGGCCATTCGGTCGCGCTCTGGCGCCGCAGCGCCGGGCAGTTCGGCGACCTTCCCGTTCATCGACGCCTGACCTTGCTCGACCACCAGGGCCGTCGTGAGGTCGCGATCGATACGGTCACCGCCTCGCTGGGCGAGGCCCTGAGCGGCGCGCAACTGATCTTGTTGCTCTCGCCGGCGTTCTCACAAGCCGATCTCGCCGCCGCGATCGCACCGCATCTGAGCGACGGCCAGGTTCTGTTCCTGGCACCGGGCACCTTGGGCAGCCTGGCCATGGCGCGCTGGGTGAGGGCCGCCGGTTGCATGGCCGAAGTCACGTTTGCCGAAACCGGCACGCTGCCCTATCTGGCCCGCAAGCGCGATCCGTCGACCGTGGCCATCACGGTGCGCGCCAAACGCCTGCCCACCGGCGTGTTTCCGGCCGGACGCACCGACCCGGCGATCGCCACGATCGCCGCAGCCTATCCGAGCGTGCACGCGATCGAGGATGCCCTGTCGGGCGCGCTGATGAACGCCGGCCCGATCATCCACCCGCCGCTGATCCTGATGAACGCGGGTCCGCTCGAGCACTTCGAGCGCTGGGACATCCACAACGAGGGCACGCAGCCGGCTATCCGCCGCGTCACCGATGCGCTCGACGACGAGCGCATCGCGGTGCGCGAGGCGCTCGGCTATGGTGGCTACCACTATCCCTTGCGCGATCACTATCAGTCCGACCGCTGGATGTACGGCGACGCCCACGATCGCCTGGTCGACAGTGGCGACTGGCGCGAACACATCGACTTGCAGCGCCATCGCTACATGACCGAGGACGTGGCCTACGGGCTGTCGCTGATGGTGTCGGTCGCCGCCGAGGCCGCAGTGCCGGTGCCGATCGCCGCCGGATTGCTCGCGATCGGCCGGGCGGTCTGTGGCGGGAGTTTCCTGTATGGCGAGCGGGTGCTGGCCGATGCCGGCCTTGCCGGGCTCGAACCCGCGGCGCGTGTCGCGCTGTTGCGCGACGGGTGGGGCTCATGAAGCGCACCGCGCCCGCGCTCGACCAGTCCACGGCGGCCGCCTTCGAGGCGGGGCCGCTGACCGGTTTCACCGGCCCGGTGGTGTGTGCCGGCAGCGGGCGGATGGGCCGCAGCATGGCCATCGCGTTCGCCTATGCCGGGATGCCGGTGACGCTGCTCGACCTGAAGTCACGCGACGACGCCGGCCTTGCCGCCCAGCAGGCACAGGCGATCGCCGAGATCGATCGCCACCTCGCTTCGCTGCGCCGCGCGGGCCTGATCGGCGATTCGGATATCGGCCGCATCGGCGCGCGCATCGGCTTTGCCGGTGCCGCGCGTGCCACCGAGGTGCTGGCCGACGCGCGGCTGGTGCTCGAGGGCGTGCCCGAGCGGCTCGACGACAAGCGCGCGGCATTCGCGCTGATCGAGGCCGCCGCGCCGCACGCCTGCGTGATCGCCTCGACCACCTCGTCGTTCCTGGCCGGCGAACTGGCCGCGATGTTCCGTCGACCCGAGCGCTTCCTGAATGCGCACTGGCTCAATCCGGCCTATCTGATCCCGGTGGTCGAGGTGTCGGCACACGACGGCACGGATCCGGCCGTGACCGAAGCCTTGTGCGCTGTGCTCGCCGGTATCGGCAAGGTGCCGATCCGCTGCCGCCCGAGCCCCGGCTACATCGTGCCGCGGCTGCAGGCGCTGGTCATGAACGAGGCGGCGCGGCTGGTCGAGGAAGGGGTCGCGAGTGCCGCCGAGGTCGATCGCGCGGTGCGGCTTGGCTTCGGCATGCGCTATGCGTCGATGGGGGTGCTCGAGTTCGTCGACTACGGTGGTGTCGACATCCTCCACTATGCCAGTGGCTACATGGCCGCCAAGGTCGACGCCCAGCGCTATCGCTCGCCGGATCTGGTCGCGACGCTGATGGCCGACGGCGACATCGGCCTGCGCAGCGGCCAGGGTTTCTATGATTGGCAGGCGATCGACGCCGACGAATACCGTGATCGCCTGCTCGCACGCATGGCCGGCTGGCTGCGCAGCGAGAATCTGCTCGCGCCACCGGCGGACGACTGACTCATGCTCCAAGCAGATGCGCTCACCCACAGCGAGTATCTGCCCTACCTGTTGAACCGGGTGGTCAGCCAGATCAATGCGCCGATGCAGCGTGCCCTGCGCCGCCGCGGCATGACCATGACCCACTGGCGGGTACTGGGCTTTCTGATCGAGCGTGATGGTCTGATCATCTCCGAACTGGCCGATCGCACCGTCACGGATCAGGCCACGCTGTCGCGCGCGCTCGATCGGCTCGAGGCGCGCCAACTGGTTCGACGCGAACATTCGCCGGTCGATTCGCGCCAGATCCAGATCCACCTTTGCGATGCCGGCCGCCGCGAGTATCTGCGGCTGCGCCGGGTCGCGGCCGAGATCGAACACTGGGCGTTTCACGACATGCCGGCCAACCGGCTGGCGAGCCTGCGCGAAACCCTGCGAGCCTTATCGGTCTCGCTGAGCGAACGCCCTAGTCCGGTCGCGCCCGACCGGGGGGTGCCCGGTTGAACGAACACCGCAGGAGGTTGCCATGAGCAAGTACCGCAACAATCCGGAGGCGATTGCCGCACTGGTGCGCGAGAACGAGGTCCATCGGGATGTCTATATCGACCCCGAGGTGTTCGATCTCGAAATGGAGCATCTGTTCGCCAACGCCTGGATCTTCGTCGGCCACGATAGCCAGATTCCCAATCGCGGCGACTACTTCACGACCGATATCGGTCGGGTGCCGGTGATCATGATCCGTGGCGAAGACGGGGAGGTGCGCGTGCTGATGAATCGCTGCGCACACAAAGGGGCCAAAGTCGCGGGCGCGGTGCAGGGCAACTGCGGACGCTTTTTGCGGTGCCCTTATCACGGCTGGACCTTCAAGCTCGATGGCAGCGTGCTGGCCATACCGCTGAAGGAGGGCTACCAGGACACCGGGTTCGGCCGCAGTGCCGGCAGCCACGGCCTGGCCTGCGCGCCGGCTGTGCGGGTCTATCGCGGCTTCGTGTTCGCGCGCCTTTCCGAATCTGGGTCGACGCTGGAGGAGTACTTCGGGGATTCCCTGAGTTCGATCGACAACATGGTGGATCGCGCGCCCGAGGGGCGGCTGGAGATCGCCGGCGGTGTGCTTCGATATATGCACGACTGCAACTGGAAGATGTTCGTCGAGAATCTCAACGACAGCATGCATCCGATGGTCGCGCACGAGTCCTCGGCCGGTACGGCGCGCAAGCTGTGGGCCAAGCAGCCACCCGACAAGCCCAAGCCGATGGTCATCGAGCAATTCCTGCCGTTTGCCTCGGGCTACGAGTTCTTCGACAAGATGGGCGTCAAGATCTACGAGAACGGTCACAGTTACACCGGTGTGAACTTCTCGATCCATTCGGCCTATTCGGCCGTGGGCGAATACGAGCAGCGGATGGCGGCCGCCTATGGCGAGGAGCGTGCGGCGAAGATCCTCGGCGAGGTCCGCCACAACACCGTCTACTATCCCTCGCTGACCATCAAGGGTGCCATCCAGGCGATTCGCATCGCCCGACCCATTGCGGTCGACAAGACCATGATCGAGAGCTGGACCTTCCGCCTGGTCGGTGCGCCCGACGACCTGCTGGCGCGCACCCTGATGTATTCGCGCCTGATCAATGCGCCGACCTCGGTCGTCGGTCACGACGACCTGCATTGCTATCGCGCGATCCAGGAGGGCCTGGCCGCCCAGGGCAACGACTGGGTCAGCCTGCATCGCCGGTTCTCGCCCGATGAGGCACGGGGCGTGGCGGGCAACTACGACGGCCATTCCGAGATCTCCATGCGCGGTCAGTTCAAGGCGTGGCGCCGTTTCATGACGGCCACGATGGCCGATCGGTCCCGGCGCGTGGCTGGCGAGGAGGCCTGAGATGAGCAATCCACGAACTCTGCCGGCCGTCGAAGCTGCCCTCGCATTCGTCCTGGACGAGGCCCGAACCCTCGACGAAAAGCGCTTCGACGATTGGTACGAGCTGTTTACCGAGGATGGCTTCTACTGGATGCCGCTCACGCGCGGACAGCCCGACGGTGTCAATCACCAGTCGCTGTTCTACGAAGACAAGCTGTTGCTCAAGGTGCGCATCGAACGCATGAAGAGCCCGCGCGCCTTCTCCCAGGACCAGCCCAGTTTCTGCCATCACGTGCTGCAGCAGCCCGCGCTCGAGCGCGTCGACGAAGCCGCCGGGGAAGTCGTCACGCGCACGCCTTTCCTTTACCTGGAAACCCAGCGCGACTCCCAACTTCTGCTTGGCGCCACGGCCTGGCACCACATCGTGCAGACCGATGCCGGTCTGCGCATGAGGCTCAAGAAGGTCGATCTGGTCAACCCCGACGCGGGCTTCGGCTCGATCCAACTATTCCCATGAGCATCGAGTTCCAGGCCGACGGCCTGACGCCGAAACTTTCCGGCACCGTCTACCAGGCCTTCCTGGCCACGGTCGAGCGCTGGCCCGATCAGGCCTTCGTCTGCGTGCCCTCGCGCACGGCGCAAGCCTACGGCATCGATGCGGGCGAGATCACCTATCGGGCGTTCGCCGAGCGTGTCGAGGTCTTGCGCGCCGGCTACGCGGCTGCCGGTTATGGCCACGGCCTGCGCGCGGGGCTGTTGCTCGAGAACCGGCCGGACTTCTTCCTGCACTGGTTCGCGCTCAATGCGCTGGGCGTCTCCGTGGTGCCGATCAACGGCGAATTCCGGGTCGCCGAACTGTCCTACCTGATCGAGAATTCCGGCATGTGCCTGGCGGTGTCCCTGCCCGGCCACCACGACCGTCTGACCGAGGCCGCAGTCCGCGCCGGCAAGTCGCTGACGGTGGTGGCGCCGGGCATGCTGCCATCGCCCGGCAGCGCGCCGGTGCTGCATCGCGACGACGAACCCGACGTGAACACCGAGTGCGCGCTGCTCTACACATCGGGCACGACCGGGCGACCCAAGGGCTGCATCCTGCCCAACGAGTATTTCCTGTTTGCGGGCACCTGGTATCGGGAACTCGGCGGCTATTGCGAGTTGCGCGCCGGCGAGGACCGTCTGCTGTCGCCGTTGCCGCTCGTGCACATGAATGCGATGGCGGTCTCGAGTATGGTCATGTTGCTGATCGGCGGCACGATCGTCCTGGCCGATCGCTTCCATCCGGCAGCTTGGTGGGACACGGTACGCGAGAGCCGCGCCACGGTCGTCCACTATCTGGGCGTCATGCCGGCGATGTTGCTCGGCGCGCCAGAGTCGGTGCTCGATCGCGTGCACACGGTTCGCTTCGGTTTCGGAGCGGGGGTCGATCCCCGCGATCATGCGGCCTTCGAACAGCGCTTTGGATTTCCGCTCGTCGAAGGTTGGGCCATGACCGAGACCGGCGCCGGCGGCTGCATCATGGCCAGTGTCGAGCCGCGCAAGGTGGGCACGCGCTCGTTCGGGTGCGCCCCGGCCGGGGTGGCGGCCCGCGTCGTCGACGAAGCCGGCAACGACGTGGATGTCGATGCGCCGGGCGAGTTGCTCGTGCGCTGGGCGGGCGCCGATCCCCACTTCGGTTTTTTCAAAGGCTACCTGAAGAATGCGCAGGCGACCGACGAGGCCTGGGCCGGTGGCTGGTTCCACACCGGCGACATCGTGCGACGCGACGCCGACGGCGACTTCCACTTCATCGATCGCAAGAAAAACGTTATCCGGCGTAGCGGCGAGAACATCGCCGCGGTCGAGGTCGAAGGCGTCCTGATGCAGCATGCGGCGGTGGCCGCGGTCGGCGTTGCACCGGTGCCCGACCCGGTGCGCGGCGACGAGGTCATGGCCTGCGTGGTGACCGCGCCCGGGTCGCTGCCCGACGCGCGTGGCGCCGCCGACATCGTCGCCCACTGCCTGAGTGAACTCGCTTACTTCAAAGCGCCCGGTTACATTGCCTTCGTGTCCGCGCTGCCGCTTACCGCGACCCAGAAAATCCAGCGTGGCGAACTGCGCACGCTGGCCGCCGATTGCCTGGCGGCCCTGTCGACCCCGGCCTCGCAAGGCAACGAGCCGACGGTGTTCGACCTTCGCGACATGAAACGCCGTGATCACGGAGCACCGAGCGCATGAGGCGCCGCGGCTACGACGATATCGCGCTGGTCAGCCCGGTGACCGTGCCCTATGAGCGCTACTCGATCCGCAGCGCCCACTGGTGGGTCGCGCGGGCGCTGGACGCGGTGTTGCGCGACAGCGGTCTCGAGAAATCGGCCGTCGACGGCTGTTGCATCTCCAGCTTCCTGCTCGCCCCCGATACCGCGGTCGGCCTGATGCAGCATGTCGGCATGGCGCCGCGCTGGCTCGATCACATCCCGATGGGCGGTGCCAGCGGCGTGGTGGGCCTGCGCCGCGCCGCCCGTGCGGTGCAGTGCGGCGATGCCGAGATCGTCGCCTGCCTGGCCGCCGACACCAATCACGTCGATTCGTTTCGTCTGATGATCGCGAACTTCAGCCAGTTCGCGCGCGATGCGGTCTACCCCTATGGCTCGGGCGGCCCGAATGCGAGCTTCGCGCTGCTGACCGCCTATTACATGCGCGAATACGGCGCCACCCGCGAAGACTTCGGCAAGCTGTGCGTGGCCCAGCGCACGAATGCGTTGAGCTTTCCGCATGCGTTGTTCAAGAAGCCGTTGTCCCTGGACGAGTACATGAACGCGCGGCCGATCACCGATCCGCTGCATCTGTTCGACTGCGTCATGCCCTGCGCGGGCGCCGAAGGTTTTCTCGTCATGAGCCGTGATCGCGCCGAGCGCATGGGGCTGCCCTACGCCACGGTGCTGGGCACCATCGAGCGTCACAATGCGTTCGCCGACGATCCGATCCAGATGCGCGGCGGCTGGGTCATGGACCGCGACGAACTCTACGAGCAGGCCGGGGTCGGTCTCGACGACATCGACTTCATGCAGACCTACGACGACTATCCGGTGATCACCGCGATGCAGATCGAGGACCTGGGTTTCTGCGAGAAAGGTGGTGCGCCGGCGTTCATTCGCGAGCACTCGTTCGAGGTCGGTGGCAGCTTCCCGATCAACACCTCCGGCGGTCAGCTCTCGGTCGGCCAGGCCGGTGCGGCCGGCGGCTATCTGGGCATGGTCGACGCGATCCGCCAACTGTCCGGCCAGGCGCTCGGCGCCCAGGTGGCCGAGGCCCGCACCGGCCTGGTGTGCGGATTCGGCATGATCAATTTCGATCGCGGCCTGTGCAGTGGCGCGGCGATTCTCGGTACGGGACGGCGGGCCGGAAGCGGCGCGCCGATGTCCCCGGAGCTGTCACGATGATGTCTGTCGTCGATCCGACCCGCGAGGCTGCACGATGATCCGAATGCTCCGGCTCGCCGTCGTGCCGCGTGCCGTGGTCCGACCCGTCCGCCTGCAACTGGCAAGGATGTCCGCATGACCGAACCGCTCAAGAGGCCGAAACGCAAGAATCCGGTACTGCGTTCGCGGGCGCCGAACCAGCCGCCTGGCGGGCGCAGCCGGGTGGCACTGGGCATGACCGCCGCGGCCGCGCTCGGCCGCTTCGAATTGCAGGTCTGCCGTGACTGCGACGCCGTGCAGTACCCGCCGCGCGAGGCCTGTCACCGTTGTCTGTCGGCGAATCTGCGCTGGCGTGAACAGCCCGAGGGCGGCGAGCTGATCTCGACCACCGTGCTTCGCCACAGCAACGACCTGTTCTTTCGCGAGCGTCTGCCCTGGCGCCTGGGCATGGTGCGCCTCGATGCCGGTCCGACCATCGTGGCCCATCTGCATGCCGACTGTGACGCCCCGCCGGCGCGCGTGCGTATTCGCGCCGGCCTCGATCGCGCCGGCCAGGCGGTGCTGATGGCGCTTCCCCCGAACGAGACCCCGAACATGGCAGACGATCCGCAACTGCGCGAACTCACCTGTGACCCCAAATTTCGCCGCGTGCTGGTCACCGACGGCAAGACCGCCACCGGTCAGGCCATCGTCAAGGCGCTGATCGATGCCGGAGCCGACACGGTCTGGGTCGGGCAGGCCGAGCCCTGGAAGCGCTTTCCCGGCATGGACAAGCTCGACGCGATGCCGCAGGTGCACTGGCTGCCGCTGGACCTGACCGACTCCCGTCAGGTCAAGGATTGCGCCGGTGCCATCGGCGCCAAGGTCGACATCCTGATCAACAACGCCGAGCACCACCGCAGCGAGGGCATCGCCTCGCGCTACGGCGTCGAGACCGCACGCGCCGAGATGGACATCAATTACTTCGGGCTGCTGAGGCTGGCCCAGGAATTCGGCCCGGTCATGCGGGCGCGCGGCGCCGACGGCCAGAACAGTGCCACTGCGTGGGTCAACCTGTTGTCGATCTACGCGTTGGCCAATTATCCGGCTCACGGCACCTATTCGGCCTCCAAGGCCGCCGCTGCCTCGCTCGCGCAGTGTCTGCGCGCCGAGATGCAGGGCGCCAACGTGCGCGTCGTCAACGTCTATCCGGGGCCCATCGACGACGAGTGGAACCAGATGATGCCGCCACCCAAACTGGCGCCGGGCGCGATCGCGCGCACGATCGTCCAGGCGCTGCGCGGCAGCGAGGAAGACGTCTTCCCCGGCGATGTCGCCCAGGACTGGCTGGCCCGTTTTCGTGACAACCCGAAGGCGCTCGAGCGCGAGGTATGGTCATCATGAGCGAGCGCATCGCAATCGTGACCGGCGGCAGCGCGGGCATCGGTGCCCGCATCGTGCGCGTGCTCGCCGACGAGGGCTATACGGTGCTCTCGCTGGCCCGCCGCAAGCCGGCCGAGGCCGACCCGCGGATCATCGGTGTCGAGGTGGATCTGTCCGACCCGGTGGCCACCCGCCAGGTGGCCGACGAACTGGCCGCGCGGCACGAGATCACCACCATCGTGCACAACGCCGGCATCATCCGCGAGAAGCTGCTCGAGGATGTCACCCAGGACGACCTGGACACACTCGTGCATCTGCACCTGTCGGCGCCGCTGGCGCTGGTGCAGGCCAATCTGGCCACCATGAAGCGCCTGCACTACGGCCGCATCGTGCTGATGTCCACGCGCGCGATCCTGGGCCTGAACAAGCGCACGGTCTATTCGACCACCAAGTCCGGCATGCTCGGCATGGCGCGCACCTGGGCGCTCGAACTCGGGCCCGACGGCATCACCTGCAACGTCGTGTGCCCGGGGCCGATCGCCCAGACCGAGATGTTCCACGACGTGATTCCGGCCGACAGCCCCAAGATCGCGCAGATCGCGGCATCGGTGCCGGTCCGCCGCCTGGGCACGCCCGACGATGTCGCGCGCGCGGTGTCGTTCTTCGCCTCCGAGGCCGCTGGCTTCGTCACCGGCCAGACGCTGTTCGTCTGCGGTGGCACGTCGGTCGGCTCGATCACTTACTGACACACCCATGTCGACTGCAGGGAGCCCATCATGAGCGAAGTCGCCGAGCAGACCCAGGTGCTCGCCGAGCTGGTCAACGCACTGGCCAGCGGCCGCGTGCGCATCATCGACCTGACCCAGGTGCTGAGCCCCGAGTTTCCGCAGATCGTGCTGCCGCCCGAGATGGGCCAGTGCTGGCCATTTCGAATCGAGGAGATATCGCGCTACGACGCGCGCGGCCCCGGCTGGTACTGGAACAATTTCTCCTGCGGTGAGCACACGGGCACCCACTTCGATGCGCCGAGCCACTGGATATCCGGCAAGGATCTACCCAACAACACGGTCGACACGGTGCCGGTCCGGAACTTCGTCGCGCCGGCCGTGGTCATCGATTGCTCGGCGCAGTCGGCTGCCGACCCCGACTTCCTGCTCACCGTGGATTTCGTGCGCGCCTGGGAGGCCGAGCACGGCCGCATCGCCGCCGGCTCCTGGGTGCTGATGCGCACCGACTGGTCCAAGCGCACCGACCCGGTCGCGTTCCAGAATTTCGACGAGGTCGGCCAGCACACGCCGGGTCCCGATGCCGATGTCGTGCAGTTCCTGATCCGTGAGCGCGACGTGATCGGCTTTGGCACCGAGGCCATCGGCACTGACGCCGGCCAGGGCTTTCATCAGCGCCCGCCGTATCCGTGTCACTACTTCATGCACGGCAACAACCGCTACGGGCTGCAGTGTCTGAGCAATCTCGATCTGCTGCCGCCGACCGGCGCGGTCATCATCTGCCCGCCGCTCAAGATCCAGAACGGTTCCGGCAGCCCGCTGCGTGTGCTGGCGCTGGTTCAGGAGGACGCAAATGGCTGAACGTTCGTTCGCCGAGGAGGTCAAGAAGCTCCATCTCGGTGATGGCGAGATCTTCCACGGTGAAGGCATCCTGGCCGTCACCAAGGCATTGCTGCAGTCCGGGGTCGGCTACGTCGCCGGCTACCAGGGCGCGCCGATATCGCATCTCATGGATGTGCTCTCCGACGCTCAGGAGATTCTCGAGGGCCTGGGCGTGCACCTCGAGGCCAGCGCAAGTGAGGCCGCGGCCGCGGCCACGCTGGCGGCATCGGTCAACTACCCGGTACGCGGCGCGGCCACCTGGAAATCGACCGTGGGCACGAACGTGGCCTCGGATGCCCTCGCCAATCTCGCTTCGGGTGGTGTCAAGGGCGGCGCACTGATCGTCATCGGCGAAGACTACGGTGAAGGCTCCAGCATCATGCAGGAGCGCACCCACGCGTTTGCGATGAAGAGCCAGATCTGGCTGCTCGATCCGCGTCCGAATCTGCCGCTGATCGTCGACATGGTCGAGAAGGGCTTTGCGTTGTCGGAGGTCAGCAACACACCCGTCATGCTCGAGCTGCGCATCCGCGCCTGCCATCTGTACGGCAGCTTCGTGGCGCGTGACAACCGGCGTCCGGTGTTTTCGGTGCACGATGCGCTGGCCGCGCCGCAGCGCGACACGAGCCGCATCGTGCTGCCGCCGGCTTCGTACGCGCACGAGATCGAGAAGATCGAGAAACGTCTGCCGGCCGCCATCCAGTTCATCCAGAAGCAGCGCCTGAACGAGTTCTTCCCCGGTGACGAGGAGAATCTGGGCATCATCATGCAGGGCGGCATGTACAACACGGTCATGCGCGCGCTCGAGCGGCTCGGGTTGGCCGACGCTTTCGGTCACTCGCGCCTGCCGCTGTTCGTGCTCAACGTCACCTATCCGCTCGTGCCCGAGGAGATCGAGCGGTTCTGCCGCGCGCGCCAGGCGGTGCTGCTGATCGAGGAAGGCCAGCCCGACTACATCGAGCAGGCGGTACACACGATCCTTCGCAAGGCCGGCGTCCGCTGCCGCATCTACGGCAAGGATCTGCTGCCGATGGCCGGCGAGTACACGGGCGAGGTCATGATCAACGGCCTGCGCCGGTTCTTCGAGCGTGCCGCCTCACATCTGCTCGATGCGGGCCGCCACGCGACCCGTGCGCTCGAGCAGTTGCGCGAGCGCGCCGAGTTCAAGGCCTTGAGCAACGAGGTGCCGCCGCGGCCGCCGGGGTTCTGCACCGGCTGCCCGGAGCGGCCGATCTTCGCGGCGATGAAGATGGTCGAGGCCGAGCGTGGTCCGATGCACGTCAGCTGCGATATCGGCTGCCATCTGTTCTCGATCATGCCGCCGTTCAACATCGGTCAGACCACGATGGGCTATGGCCTGGGAGCGGCCGGTGCCGCCGCGTTCAATGTCCGTGCCGACAAGCCGGCGATCTCGGTGATGGGCGATGGCGGCTTCTGGCACAACGGTCTGACCAGCGGCATCGGTAATGCCGTCTACAACAAGAGCAACGGTCTGACCATCGTGGTCGACAACGGCTATTCGGCCGCCACCGGCGGGCAGGACGTGCTGTCGTCGCGCGCGACCAATGCCAACCGCTCGACCAACAATCCCATCAGCCGGGCCGTGCAG
Source organism: Burkholderiaceae bacterium (assembly GCA_041396685.1). Taxonomy (GTDB): domain Bacteria; phylum Pseudomonadota; class Gammaproteobacteria; order Burkholderiales; family Burkholderiaceae_E; genus JAUIAI01. The sequence goes on along the minus strand of JAWKYD010000005.1, from coordinate 299,155 downwards.
GGCGTGGGCGTGGGCTGGGTGCGCGAGGTCAAGCGCACCTACGACGTGGCGCAGATGCGCGACCTGATCCGCGAGGCCACCAGCTCGCGCGAGCCCGGACACAAGGTGATCGTCGCACAGAGCGAATGCATGCTGAACCGTCAGCGCCGCGAACGGCCGCTGTTCCGTGAGCGCGTCAAGGCAGGCAAGCGGGCGGTACGCGAGCGCTTCTATATCGATCCCGATACCTGCACCGGCGACCGTGCCTGCATCCGGCTGTCCGGCTGTCCGTCGCTGACCATCCGCGACAATCCCGATCCGTTGCGCGTCGATCCGGTCACCCACGTCGAGAACAGCTGCGTCGGATGCGGGTTGTGCGGCGAGAACGCGCATGCATCGATCCTCTGCCCGTCGTTCGTCCGGGTCGGCATCGTGCACAACCCCGGCATTCTCGAACGCGGCCGCCGGGCGATCGGCCGCGCACTGATCGGCCTGCTGCAACGGCGTGCCGATCGCGCGCGTGCGCGTCGCCTGGCCGCAGCGGGGTTGGCCTCATGAACCGTCGTCCACGCGGGCACAAGCCTTTCAAGACGCCCACTCTGGCAGACCCGGCGATGCGTGCCCGATTCGAGGCAGAAAAGCAGAAGCATCTCGCCGAGCGGCGCGCGGCCGGCGAATCGGGGCTGGCGGACGACGACGAGGCCTTCGATCCGGCCGACATCGAGCAGGTCGAGCCGCTCGGTGAGGCGCGCGCCGACGCCCCGGCGCCCGACACCGTCGCCACAGCCATCGCCGTTGATGCGGGCGATGCGGGCGACGGCGATGGCGCTGCCGACGGCGGCAGGCCCGATGGACCGGAGCTGCCGGCCGAATCCGACGATGGCCCGGCAGACGAGCCCGCGATCGAGCCGCAGCGCATTTCCATCGCGATCGTCGCGATGGGCGGGCAGGGCGGTGGTGTCTTGTCCGACTGGCTGGTCGGTCTCGCGCAGGCCAACGGCTGGCAGGTCCAGACCACATCCGTACCCGGCGTGGCGCAGCGCACCGGCGCGACCATCTATTACGTCGAGCTGTTTCGCGGACCACGCGGCGCGCGGCCCGTGTTGGCGATGATGCCGTTGCCGGGTGATGTCGATCTGGTCGTGGCGGCCGAATGGATGGAGGCCGGGCGCGCGATCATGCGCGGTCTGGTCACCCCCGATCGCACGACACTGGTCGCCTCGACGCATCGCGCCTTTGCCACCGCCGAGAAAATCGTACCGGGCAATGGCATGGCCGACAGCACCGTCGTCCATCGTGCAGCGCAGGCCGCGGCGGCGCGTCTGCTGGCATTCGACATGGCCGAGATCGCCGAGGCTCATGGCACGGTGATCTCCGCTTCGCTGTTCGGCGCGGTCGCCGCGAGCGGCGCCCTGCCATTCGAACTGGCAGCGTTCGAAAGCGCGGTCCGGGCCGGCGGCGTCGGTGTCGAGTCCAGCCTGGCTGCATTGCGCAGCGCTCATGCGCACGGCGTGGAGGTCTTTGCCCGACAGGCCAAAGCCGGCGCCGAAGCGAATGCCGATGCCAGCGCCGAAACCACTACCGATGTCGATGCCGATGCCGACGCCGATGTCGAAGCCAATGCCGATGTCGAAGCCAATGCCGAGGCGGATGCCGGTGCCGCTCGGGTCGCCGCCGCCGCCGGCGCGCCTGCGCAGGCATCTCCCGGTGGCGCGCAGACCCTGCCACGCGGCGAGTTCGGCGAGCGCATCGGTCGCCTGCCTGCACCGGCGCGGGCGTTCGCGTTGGAGGGGGTGCGCCGCTGTGTCGACTATCTCGATTCCGCCTACGCCCGGCTGTACCTCGATCGGTTGGAGGCATGCCTGTATCCCGAGCAGGCCGATGACGCGCCGGCCGGCCGAACGGATGCCGGCGCGCTCGATGAGCTTGCCCTCGAGCTCGCGCGCTGGCTCGCCTTGCGCATGTGTTACGAAGACCCGATCCGGGTCGCCGATCTGAAGATCCGCCGCGATCGTTTCGCGGCCATCCGGCTCGAGGTCAGGGCCCAGGACGATCAACCGATCGACCAGGACGAGTTTCTGCATCCCCGTCTGGATGAGTTGCTCGACACGATTCCGTTGTCGTGGGCCGACCGACTCGAGCGCTGGCCGCGGCTACGAGGCTTCATCGCGGGCCGCCTGGCCCGGGGCCGGGTGATGCGCACCACTCGCCTGTCCGGCTTCCTGCCGATGGCGTGGCTGGCGGGGCGACAGGCCTGGCGACGTGATTCGCGCAGATACGCGCGTGAATCGGCCGATATCGAGCGCTGGCTGGAACGCGTCCGGCAGATTCGCCCGCTCAATGCCCCGCTGGCCATCGCGATTGCGCGCATGGCGCGCCTGATCAAGGGCTATAGCGACACGCACGAACGCTCGCAGGCCAATCACGCGCGCATCGAGGCCTTGATCGATTCCTTGGTCGAGCGGCCCGACGGCGGCGCCATCCTCGACTACCTGATCGAGGCGGCGCTCTCCGATGCCGAGGGGCGCCAGCTCGATGCCGCGCTGGCCGAACTCGCCCGGATCGGTGCCGCTCCTGCGTCCGTACCCGCTGGAGAGCAACTGGCATGAGTGAGCCGAACGACCCGCCGTTCACCATCCAGAGCTGGCACGCCCATGTGTACTTCGATGCCGATCAAGTCGAGCGTGCGACCCGTGTCTGCGAGCGCGCCGGCCGGCAACTGCCGGTCTCGGTCGGTCGCGTCCACGTGCGGCCGGTCGGCCCGCATCCGCGCGGCAGTTGTCAGCTGGAGTTCGCACCGGATGGCGTACGCGAAGTCGTCGACTGGCTCACCTGCCATCGCGACGGCCTGACCGTGTTCATGCATCCGAACACCGGTGATCCGGTGCCCGATCACCGTGACCGGGCGATCTGGTTCGGCGCGAGCGAACGACTCGATCTCGCGGCGCTGACCGATTAGTCCGAAGATTCCCGGGCGCCCGGACCGGATATGACGGCAGCGATGACGCGGACGCGGATCACGGCGGCCGCGGCATCGACCGCGGGTCAGACCGTGACACGCGCCACCCACCACCCGCTGCAGAGGCTTCTACTGGGCCTGCGCCTTCAGGCGCGTCTCTCGCGCCAGCAGGTAGATGCCGCTGCCGATCACGATGGCAGCGCCGATCACGACCTCGCGGCCGGGAACGTCACCGAACAGCCAGTAGCCGAGCGCGATCATGTACAGGATCTGCACGTACTGGAACGGCGCCAGCGTCGAGGCCGGTGCATACCGAAACGACATCGCGAGCAGCGTGTGCCCAACCGCTGCGGCCGTGCTGGCGCCGATCAGAGCGAGCCAATGCGTCAGGCCGGGAATCGGCTGCCAGAGCCACCAGGCGACCGGTGCCAGGACCGCGACGGCGCCCATGCCGGACAGCAACTGCGTCGTGGCCGGACTGTCGATCGCCGCCAGGCGGCGTGACAACAGGCCGAAGCCGGCGATCATGACAGCCACAGCGAGTGACAGGAGCATCGCCGGGTGAAAGCTGCTGCCGCCCGGTCGCAGAATGACCAGCACGCCCACGAAGCCGACCACGATGGCCAGCCAGCGGCCGGTGTCCAGTTTTTCGTTGAGCCATAGCCAGCCCGCCAGCGCGATCAGCAGCGGTGCCACGAACATGATCGAGGACGCCTCGGCCAGCTGCAGATAGCGCAGAGCGGTGAAGTTCAGGCCGGTCATGGTGCCCAGCAACAGCGCGCGCAATGCCTGCAGGCGCGGTGCCTTGGTGCGCCACATGCGCCGGCCCTGGATCGGCGCCATCACGGCCATCGACACCGTAACCTGCAGTAGAAAGCGCAGCCAGACGACCTGCAGCACGGGCAGGGTCTGGATCAACCACTTGGCAGTGGAATCCAGCAATGAGAAACAAAGCGTCGCCAGGCAGGTGATCGCAATACCGATCAGGCGATTGCGCGCATTGTCCGCGTGCAACATGAGGGCAGGTAGGAGGCAGGCCGAACAGCGCGCACGCCCGATTGGCGGTGGCACCGGCGAAATGCGCACGGCCCGTCATGGGCGACGGGCCGTGCGCATCATCGAAGTCTAACAGGCGCAAACGTCTGCAGTGCCTGTGTCGGGAGGTTGTGGTCAGGCGCAACCGGCGCCCGCGCGGCCGCCGATCGCGGGGCCGCTGCGGCGCACGGGGTGTTGCGAGCTTCGTAGCGCCGGGCGCTGCCGTGGTCTGAACCAGGCGAGGCCGCGCTGGAGCATCGACACCATGGCCTGGCTGCGCAGACGACGGCCCGTGGCCAGATGGCGCGCGTAGTCGATCTCGGGAAGGGCATTGCGAAGGTTGTCTCGGTCCATGACAGGCTCCTGTTCACGAAGGATTGCGATGACTGCAGATTACGCACCCGGCTCGCCCCCGGTAAGGCCCGGTCGGGCAAAATGGTTTTGCATTTCACGCAAAACGGAGTGAGCCATGCCGTTGTCCGACAAAGCAGGCGGCCTCGCCGTCGAACCGTCCACCGCCGACATCGCGGTTCTCGTGCGGGTCGCCGAGATGGGTTCGCTGTCGGCCGTCGCACGCGAGCGCGACGTGCCGGTTTCGCAGGTCTCGCGTGCCGTCAGCCGTCTCGAAGACGCCTATCGGGTCAAGTTCCTGAACCGGTCCACGCACGGTCTGTCCGTGACCGCCGAAGGCGAGTTGTTTCTCACCCATGCGCGGCGGGTGGTGGAATCCCTGACCGACCTGTCCGGTGCGCTGGACACGCGCAGCGGCTCGCCCATCGGCACCGTGCGCCTGTCGGTCAGTCAGATCATGGGCGATGTCCAGGTGATCCCGTCGCTGCCGGCGTTGGTCGAGCGCTATCCCGGCTTGCGGATCGATGTCATCGCCGACGACAGCATGATCGATCTGGCCACCGAGGGCATCGACCTGGCCATCCGCACCAACGTGGTCGCCAACGAGAATCTGGTCGCGACCTGGATCGGGGAGTACGGCCGGGGCTTGTTCGCCTCGCCCGAGTACATCGCCCGCTTCGGTGCGCCGCAACACCCGGACGAATTGCATCGTCACCGCTGCATCACGCACGCCGTCTCGGGGGGCTTGAATCGCTGGCGCTTCCGGATCGGCCGCAAACAGATCGAGCGGCCGGTTGCCGGTCATCACAGGGTCAACAACACCGCGATGGCGATGACCATGGCGCGTGCCGGCCTGGGCATCGCGCGGCTGAACACTGCATCGGCGCATGCGGCGATCCGCAGCGGCGAGATCGTCGAGGTGCTCGGACGCTTTCGCGACCCGCGCCGCTTTCCGGTCTATGTCGTGATGATGCCTGATAGGCACCGTTTGCCGAAGATCCGGGTCTGTGTCGAGCATTTCGCCGCTGTCTTCGGTGCGGCGAGTGCGGCGACATCGGCGCCGCGCGATCCGGTTGCGGTTGGTCGGCCGCGTTCCGCAGGTCGCCGCACCGGCACACGCGAGGGTGGCGGCGCATCATCGGTGTGAGCAATGCCGCGTGGCGCCCGAGGCTGTTGTCGAAGAGTTTTTCTCTGGCAAAGGCAGTCGTCAGCGGGCCGGGCATGCCCGCGTTCCCGAAAACATGGCAGACTTCGCGCCACGGGTATGGGTAGCGGGCGCAGTGCTACCCTTCGACCTGATCTGGCTGTAGGCGACGGGCTTCGACGTCTGCAGCGGGCCTATAAAGAACTCTCAGGAGGAGATATCGATGAGCAAATTCGCTCGCAAAGCAACGCTCGCCGTTGCCGCGCTGGCCGTCTCGGCTGCCGCACTGACCCCGGACGACGCCCAGGCCCAGCAGCGCGTTCGCTGGAAACTGCATTCCGCCTTTGGTACCAACTTGTCGGTTCTCGGTCCGGTGGGTCCCTACGTGACCGACCAGATCCGCAAGATGTCTGGCGGCAAGTTCGACATCAAGGTGTTCGAGCCGGGCGCGCTGGCGGGTGGCTACGCTTATTTCGACCCGATTTCCAAAGGTGCGTTCGAGGTGGCCTATGGCACTCCCGGCGCAAACCAGGGCAAGAACTCGGCCTACGCATTTCTTTCCACCTGGCCGTTCGGCCCCGGCATCGGCGAGTTCCTGGCCTGGCTGAAGTTTGGCGGCGGAATCGACATCGGCACCGAGCTCTATGCCCGTGACAACATCAAGTTTCATTTCTGCGGCCTGATCTCCCCCGAGACCTCCGGCTGGTTCCGCAAGGAAATCAAGTCGCTCGACGACCTCAAGGGTCTGAAGATGCGCTTCTTCGGCATCGGCGCCAAGGTCGTGCAGAAATTCGGTGTGTCCACGCAGCAGCTGGCCGCGGGCGACATCTATCCGGCGCTCGAACTGGGCACCATCGACGCCACCGAGTTCTCGATGCCGTCCATCGACCGCTCGCTTGGTTTCTACCAGATCGCCAAGTTCAACTACTACCCTGGCTGGCACCAGCAGGCCACCACCAACGAGTTCCTGGTCAACCAGGACAAATGGAATGGCTTGTCGGATGAGTACAAAGCCATGTTCGAGACCGCCTGCGCGGCCAACATCGCACGTGAGATCGCCGACGGCGAGGCCTCCCAGTTCCCGGCCATGATCGCCAACGAGAAAGAGGGCGTGAAGAACGTGACCTGGCCTGACGAGATCCTCGACAAGCTGCGTGGCGCCTGGGAAGAAGTGCTGGCCGAAGAGATCGCGGCCAACCCGGACGTCAAGAAGCTCTGGGAGAGCTACAGCAAGTTCCACGAGGGCTACAAGGTGTGGGGTGAGCGGGGCTACCTGAAGTAATCGGCGGCCGTCTCGCGCGGGTGCCGGCGCAACGCCGGCACCCGTTCTTGCTCATACGGGGCGGCGGCCCCGGGGTCATCCGCCACGAACATTCACAGCAGACACCGTGCATCGGGCGCCGCCGCGAGTGCGACGCCCGCATCGGCACGTTGTCCAGGGGCTGGACAAATGCATAACCTGGTTCGCATCGCGAATCTGTTCGACCGCATAGGCCGCTGGTGCGGCAAGGCGTTCGGATGGATCATCATTCCGCTGATCCTGGTGATCATGTTCGACGTGATCACCCGCAAGCTCGATTACACACGGCTGATGTTTTCCGAGTATTCGATGCGCCATGGTGGCATTTCCATCTCCACCATCCTGCAGGATCTGCAGTGGCACTTCCACGCCGTGCTGCTGATGATGTCGTTCGGATTCGGCTATCTGGCCAATGCGCACGTGCGTGTCGACATCTTCCGCGAACTGTTGCCCCGCAAGAAACAAGCCTGGCTCGAGCTGTTCGGCCTGATCATCTTCGCGATCCCGTTCGCTTTCATCATGATCGACGAATCGTTCCAGATGACGGCGCTGTCGTTCCAGCAGGGCGAAGGCTCCGAGTCGCTGACCGGCATCGGCATGCGCTGGATCATCAAGAGCATCGTGCCGATCGGCTTCACCGTTCTGATGGGCGCCATCCTGGCGACGCTGTTCCGTCTCATCGGCATGCTGTTCGGCAACGACGAGGTTCGTGCTGAGGCCGAGCGTGGTCTTGAAATCTTTACCGACGAAGCCGGCGAGCTCGAGGCTGCGCGCCTGGCCGCCGAGCGTGCCCTGATGGAAGAGGGCGACGACCTAGACCATGGCAAGGGGCACTGAGCATCATGTGGGAAGCAATTGTCGATCACCTTTATGTGTACATCGGCGCCTACATGTTCGTGGCGCTGGCCCTGATTCTCTTCACCGGTCTGCCGGTGGCATTCGCGCTCGGCGGTGCCTCGGTCATCTTCGCGTTCATCTCCATCCAGCTCGATTTCCTGGACATGGCGGTGTTCTTCCAGGTCATTCAGCGGATCTGGGGCGGTGACGGCGCTTCGGGCGCGATCCAGAACCCGATCCTGGTGGCCATCCCGTGCTTCGTGTTCATGGGCACGATGCTCGAGAAATCGCGCGTCGCCGAAGACCTGCTGCACATTCTCCAGGTGATGCTGCGCCGCGTGCCGGGTGGCCTGGCGCTGGCGGTGACGGTCATGGGTACGATCATGGCGGCCACGACCGGCATCATCGGGGCGTCGGTCGTCATGATGACGCTGCTGGCGCTGCCCACCATGCTCAAGCGCGGCTATCACCCGGCGCTGGCCACCGGCACCCTGGCCGCCAGTGCGACACTGGGCATTCTGATCCCGCCGTCGATCATGCTGGTGCTGATGGCCAACCTGCTCGCGGTGTCGGTGGGCAATCTGTTTTTGGGTGCGCTGCTGCCGGGTCTCGTGCTGTCGGGTCTGTACTTCGTGTACATCATGATCCTGGCGTCGATCAAACCCAGTCTGGCTCCGCCGTTGCCCGAGGACGCCATCCACCTCAAGCCCACCAACATGGGCAACCTCTGGTTGTTCGTCGGCCTGACGGTACTCTGGTGTGGCATTGCCTGGTTGCTCAGCAATTCGCACATGGCCGACTGGGTCAACTGGGGCCTGATCGCCTTCCTGGCGGTGTTCTTCACCTCGATGGTCATCGGCCGGCGCGAGGGCGACAGCCTGCTCGGCGGCGTGCTCAAGGGCTTCATGCCGCCGATCTTCCTGATCGTCATGGTACTGGGCTCGATCTTCGCCGGCTGGGCCACGCCCACCGAGGCGGCCGGCGTGGGTGGTTTCGGCGCCATGGTCCTGGCCCTGTTCAACGGCACGCTGAACATGGAAACGCTGCGCGCGGTGGTGCACCGCACGTCGCTGACCACCGCGATGATCTTCCTGATCTTCTGCGGCGCCACCATGTTCTCGACCATCTTCCGCAATGTCTACGGCGAGGACCTGATCATCGAGTTCATCGAGTGGCTGGAGCTCGGCCCGTGGCCGCTGCTGTTCCTGCTGATGGGCGCGGTGTTCCTGCTCGGCTTCTTCTTCGACTTCCTCGAGATCACACTGATCATCCTGCCGGTGTTCGCCCCCGTCATCCGCACGATGGCCACGGCCTTCGCGCCGCACCTCGGTCTGGAGCCGCCCACCAATGCGCCTCAGACCGCCTACGTCCAGGATCAGGTGATCTACTGGTTCGCGATTCTGATCGCCGTGAATCTGCAGACCTCGTTCCTGACGCCACCGTTCGGTTTCGCGCTGTTCTACATGAAGGGCGTGGCGCCCTCGAGCGTCAAGATGCAGGACATCTATCTGGGCATCATTCCGTTCGTGCTCCTGCAACTGATTGGCCTCGGATTCGTGCTGGTGTTTCCGCAACTTGGCCTGTGGTTGCCGAACGCATTCTTCGGGAATTGATCGCGGGCCGCGTGTGGCGGGCCGGCGTGGCCGGCCCGGCCTACGAGGCGGCGCATCCCGGGTGTCGTGAGTCCGACACTCGCGGATGCGCCGCTTTTCATTGACCGGCGACAGCCTGCCAGCGTGGGGCCATCATGGATTTCGATTTCTCAGCCGAACAGAAACAACTGAAGGACCAGGTGCGCCGCTTCCTGGCGGATCGCTGCGATCGCGTCGCGGTGCGCGCGGTGCTCGACGGCGCGCAGTCCTTCGATTCGGCGCTTTGGCACTCGCTTGCCGAGCTCGGTTATCTCGGCGCCGCGATTCCGGAGCGCTACGGCGGCATCGGGGCGGGCTATCTGGAGGCCTGCGTGATCGCCGAGGAACTGGGCCGCGCCGTGGCGCCGGTGCCGTTCGCGAGTGCGATCTCGATGGCCGCGGAATGCCTGCTGCTCGCCGGCAGCGAGGCCCAGAAATTGCGCTGGCTGCCCAGGCTGGCCAGCGGTGAGGCGATCGGCACCGTGGCGGTCGCCGAGGGGCCCGGTCGTCTGGCCGATGGCCGGGTCACGACGACGTTGCGGCGCGCGGCCGCCGGCGACGTCACCTTGTCGGGTCGGAAGACGCCGGTCCTCGACGGTGACATCGCCGATTTTGCCGTGGTCCTGGCGCGGGAAGAGGGCGTCGAGGCCGGCCTCTCGCTGGTGCTCGTCGAGCTCGCCGGCAGCGGCGTCGTGCGCAGCAACGTGCCCACGCTCGATCCCACCCGCAGCCAGGCCGAGATCGTCTTCACCGGTGCGCACGGTGAACCAATGGGTGCATCCGGCGCGGGCCGGGCGCTGCTCGAGCGCGTCTTCGATCGCGCCGCGGTGCTGGTCGCCTTCGAGCAACTGGGCGGTGCCGATCGCGCCCTGGAGATGGGCCGCGACTACGCACAGGAGCGCTTCGCGTTCGGTCGCCCGATCGGCACGCAGCAGGCCGTCAAGCACATGCTGGCCGACATGTACGTCTCGGCGACGCTGGCGCGCTCGAACGCCTACTACGGTGCCTGGGCGCTCTCGGCCGGCTCGGCAGAACTGCCGCAGGCGGCGGCCACGGCGCGGGTCAGCGCCACGCAGGCCTACCAGCACTGTGCCCGCAACAACATCCAGGTGCACGGCGGCATGGGATTCACCTGGGAGTTCGACTGTCATCTGCACTATCGGCGCGCGAACCTGCTTGCCCTGATGCTCGGCTCGCTCTCCGAGTGGGAAGACCGTCTGGTCGAGCGCCTGGTGGCGGCCCGCGTCGCGCCCGCCGCCGTCTGACAGGTCCATCCCTGTCGGACATCGATGCCCCCAAGGATCCTGCCCCATGAATTTCGACGACACGCCCGATGAAGCCGCGTTCCGCACGCTGGCGCGCGACTGGATACAGGCCAATGCCCCCCACGAGCTGAGGCCCGAACTCGAACGATCCGGCTTCGGTCAGCCCGCGCTGCGTTCGGGCGAGGTGCTCGCCGCGGGCAAGGCGTGGCAGAAGAAGAAGTTCGACGCCGGCTGGGCCTGTCTGCACTGGCCGCGCGAATACGGTGGGCGGGCCGCCTCGCCGATCGAGCGCGTGATCTGGCAACAGGAAGAAGGCGTGTTCGCCAAGCTGTGCGCGCCCTTCATGATCGGCCAGGGCATGTGCGGACCCACCGTCATGAAATACGCCGCCGAGCCGCATCGTCTGCGCTACCTGCCGCCACTGGCCTCCGGTGAGGAGGTCTGGTGCCAGTTGTTCTCCGAGCCCGTGGCCGGGTCCGATCTGGCCGGTCTGCGTACGCGTGCCGAGCAGGACGGTGATCACTGGGTCATCAATGGTCAGAAGATCTGGACCTCCGGTGCGCACTTCAGCGACTACGGCATCCTGATCACCCGCACCGACCCCACGGTCGCCAAGCACGACGGCCTGACCATGTTCTTCATCGACATGAAGAGCCCGGGCGTCGAGGTGCGGCCGATCAAGCAGGTCAGTGGTCAGTCGGGCTTCAACGAGGTGTTCTTCACCGATCTGCGCGTGCCCGACCATCAACGCCTGGGCCTGCCGGGGCAGGGCTGGCGGGTGTCGCTGACCACGCTCATGAACGAGCGCATGTCGATCGGCGCGGGTATCGCGACCGGTTTCCCCGAGTTGTTCGATTTCTGCTGCGATTTCGATCTCGGCGACGGCCGCAAGGCCGTCGATGACCCGGCCGTGCGCGCGAAGCTCGCGGCCTGGGCGGTGCGCGCGAGCGGGTTGCGCTACACCGCATTTCGCAGCATATCGGCGCTGTCGCGCGGCGAGGAGCCGGGCCCGGAGAACTCCATCGGCAAGCTGGTCGCCGGCACGATGTTGCAGGACATCGCGATGTTCGCGCTCGACCTGCAAGGCCAGGCGGGCGCGATGACCGACCCCTCGGCCGTGCCGGCCGCCGCGCGTTTTCAGGCCATGTTGCTGCATTCGCCGGGGTTCCGCATCGCCGGCGGCACCGACGAGATCCTGCGCAACATCATCGCCGAGCGGGTGCTGGGCCTGCCGGCCGATCCGCGCGCGGATCGCGGCATTCCGTTCAACCAGATTCCGACCCGCGTGTCCGGCTGACGCGCGCCGGTTTCGGTCTGGGTTGTGCGACGACGGCGCTCATCGGCCTCACGTCATCGCGGCACCGGTCCGATGGCCCGAAGACCGCTCCGGCGCGTCGGTGTCGGAGTGGTCGGAGCGGTGATCAGATCTTCCGCTCGCGCCCGGCCCAGTATTTGTCGCGCAGCTTGCGCTTGAAGATCTTGCCCGAATCCTCGCGCGGCAGGCTGGCCTCGAAAACGAAGCGGCGCGGAATCTTGAACGCGGCCAGGTGCCCGGCCAGATATGCGCGCAAGGCCGCTGGATCCGGAGTCGGCTCGCGCGCCTCGACGTGCGCGATCAGCGATTCGCCGAATTCGTCGTCGGGGATGCCGAATACCGCGCAGTCGCGCACCTGCGGGTGGGCGATCAGGACCTTCTCGATCTCGGCCGGGTAGATGTTCACGCCGCCGGAGATCACCATGTCGTTGCGCCGGTCGGCCAGGAACAGGTAGCCGTCGGCATCGAGCCAGCCCATGTCGCCGTTGCTCAGGCCGCCGTCGAACTCCATCTCGACGCGGGCCTCGTGACGCTTGTGATAGGTGAACTCGCTGCGCACCGCATGGTGCACGTAGATTTCGCCGATCTCGCCGGCGGGCAGTTCGCGGCCATCGATGTCGTGGATGCGGATGGCCAGCCCGGTCAGGGGCAGGCCGACCGTGCCCGGGCGCTCGAGCGCGGCCTTGGAATCTGCCACGGTGACGATGCCGTTCTCGGTGGAGCCGTAGTACTCGTGAATGACCGGGCCCCACCACTCGATCATCCGACGCTTGACGTCGGCGGGGCAGGGCGCGGCGCCGTGAATCACGTGGCGCAGGCTGGAGACGTCGTAGCGGCCACGCACCTCGTCGGGCAGGCGCAGCAGGCGCACGAACATCGTCGGCACCATGTGCATGTTCGTGACCCGGTGGCGCTCGATCATGGCGAGCAGTTCTTCGGGGTCGAAGCGGGCCTCGAGCACGATCGTGGCGCCGCCGCGCGCGGCGGCCAGCCCATAGGCATTGGGCGCCGAGTGATACATCGGCCCGTTCATCAGCACGACCAGATCCTTGCAGTCGGGCGGGATGCCGAAGCCTTCGTGCACGCGCAGCGCGTTGCGCGCCTGCGCCTGCGCGTCCATCGGCTGGCGGCGCACGCCCTTGGGGTGACCGGTGGTGCCGGAGGTATAGATCATGCTGCCGCGAGCATCGGGCGGTGCGGCCTGCCAGGGGACCGCAGCCTCGAGGCAGTCGTTCCAGGCCAGCAGGCGCCCCGCATGTTCGATAAGCCCGATCAGGGTCTGCGGCGAGGGTTCGTCGCCACGGCCGTAGGCACGTGCGATCTCGGGCGGCGTTTCGGCGATCAGGACCGTCAGCGACGGCGGCAGCACCGGGGCGATGGCCGTCAGGAGGTCGGCGTGCACGACCAGTACCTTGGCGTCGCAGTCGCGCAGGATATAGCCGGTCTCCTCCGGGGTGTAATGCCAGTTGACGGGTGTGGCATAGGCGCCAAGCAGCGCACAGGCGCCCGCGCACTCGAAGAACGGAAAGTCGTTGCGCAGCATCAGTGCCACGCAATCGTCGAGGCCGACGCCGAGCCCGTTCAGTGCGCTGGCCGCGCGTGCGGTGCGTGCGATGCGCTCGGCCTGGCCGAGCCGGCGATCGCCGCTGATGATGTCTCCGGTCATGGTTTCTTCGTCTCAGGCGGCCGATGCGCCGCGAATCAGGTCGCCGCGATGATACGCGGCACACCGTCTGCACACGCGCACGACACCCTTCAGCGCACGGCGATCGAGGGCAGCCACGTAGCCAGCGGCGGGAACAGGATGATCAAGGCGATCAGCAGGAACACGCAGGCGATGAACGGCATCGCCGACAGATAGATGTCCTTCATCGTCGTGCCCGGCGGGGCCACACCCTTCATCACGAACAACAGCAGGCCGAACGGCGGCGTGGTGAAGCCGATCTCGAGCGTGAGCAGCATGATGAGGCCGAACCAGGTGAGGTCGAAGCCCAGGCTCTTGGCCAGCGGAAAGAAAATCGGCGCGGTCAGCAGCATCATCGAGAGCTGGTCCATGAAGCAGCCGAGAAACAGCAGCACCGCCATCATGAGCAGCAACATGACCATGGGCGAGGCGTCGAAACCGGTGGCCCACTCGATCAGACCGAACGAGGCACCGGAGAACGCCAGGATCTGGCTGAAGGTGGCGCTGCCGAAGATGATCAGGAAGGCCATGACCGTGACCCGCAGCGCGCCGTTGATCGACGCCGAGATGCCGCGCCAGTTCAGGCTGCGATAGGCGATCGCCAACACCAGCACGGTGACGCAACCGATGGCCGCGGCCTCGGTCGGCGTGGCCCAGCCCGTGACCATCACGCCGATGGTGAGCACGATCGCACCGATCAGCGGCAGGATGTCCACGACCACCAATCGAAGCTTTTCGCGCAGCGACACGTGCTCGGCCAGATAGCCGGGCGCGGCGTTGGGGTCGAGCATCGTCCAGGCGGCGATCAGCACGAAGTAGAACGTGGCCAGGATGATGCCGGGCACGACACCCGCGATCAGCAGCGCGGCGACGTCGCTCTGGCCGAGCGTGGCGAGCAGCACGGCCAGTGCACTCGGCGGGATGATCACGGCCAGGCCGCCGGTGCCCAGGATCGGGCCGATCGACAGGTACTTGCTGTAGCCGCGGCGCATCATCTCCGGCACCATCAGCGAGCCGAGCAGGGCGGTGGATCCCATGCTGGAGCCCGACAGCGCCGCGAAGCCCGTGCCACCGGCCACCGTAACGTAGGCGAGCCGGCCCGGAATGTTGCCGAACAGCCGATCGATCGCGTTGAACATCCGCTGGCCCAGCCCGGTGTGATAGAACAGCTCGCCCATCAGCAGGAACATCGGGATCGGCACCAGCGAGAAGTTGGTCATCGCGCCAAAGCCGTTGTTGAGCATCTGGCTGACGCCGAGCGGGCCGCCGATGAACACCCAGGCGCCGATGATGTTCGAGGCCAGGAAGGCGATCGCCACGGGCATGCCGAGCAGCATCAGGCCGATGATCATGCCGAACAACAGGGCGATCGCACTGGGCCAATCCATCGTTGCGTCCTTGGTCTGCGCGGGTCAGTGCGAGGCGCGGCCGCCGTCGGCGCGCGAATAGGGGTCTTCGCCGCGCACCAGGAAGCGGCCGAACTCGACCGCCATCAGGGCGAACGACAGCGGCATGAAACTGGTGAGCATCCAGCGCGGCATGTCGAGCGAGCGGATGTCCAGCTCGTTGCGGATGAAATCGGTGACCGCGATCTCGGCCGAGAAGCCGGTCAGGATCAAGCAGGTGAGCACGCAGATCAGCAGGATCAGGGTGTTGAGGAATTTGCGCGCGCCACCGCCGAACTGCATCAGCAGCACCTCGACGTACACATGGCCCTTCTCGCGCACCAGCAGCGGCGCGCCCAGCAGCGGGATCAGCAGCAGGAAGTATTCGTTGAACGTGAAAATGTGCGCCGAGCTCTGGCTGCCGGCATTGCGCAGCACGACGTCGACGACGATCGAGGTCATCATCACCGCCATCAACAGGCCGGCCAGCCAGGCCATGGCGTGAAGCAGGGCGTTATAGGCGCGGGCCATCGTGGCAGTAGGCGGTGCGGTTGGAAAAGAAAACGGCGCCGGCGGAGGGGCAAACACCCACCGGCGCCCGCTGGCGGCTCACGCCGCCAGCCGCTGACGGCTTACTTGCCGACGAATTTCTCGATCAGTGCGTCGGCGTCGTTCTCGCCGCCCGCTTTCTCGAGACGCTCGCGCATGCGCTTGATGTTCTCGGCCACCGCGGCGGCCGTGAACTTGGCGCCGGCCTCGGGCGACTGGGCCACGACCTTGATGCCGCGCTTGGTCAGCTCGGCCTCTTCCTTGACCCACAGCGCCTGGCGATCGGCCGTGCTCGACTTCTCGTGCTCGGCGACCACCTGGGTGAGGATTTCACGGGACTTGGGCGACAACGAATCCCATTTCTTCTTGTTCATGATGACCATGACGTCGGTCGAGAAGAAGGCCGGGTCGAGGCGGTACTTCAGGAAGCGGTCCCAGTTCGGGTCCATCAGGCCGATCTGGGTCCAGCCCATCAGCTCGACCGTGCCGCGCTCGAGCGCGGTGTAGATGTCGGGCATGTTCACGTTGATGACCTGCGCCTTCAGGTAGTTGGTGAAGAAGGCGTTGTAGATCGCGTTGCCGCGCACCTTGAAGCCCGACACATCCAGCGCGCCGGAGCTGTCCAGCTTGGGCTCGCGAACCGACCACAGGTGGAACTTGACGCCACTGTCGACCCAGCCCAGGGCGATGGTGTCCATGCGCTTTTCGTGCGCCTTGCTCAGGAGCGCCAGGCCGCCGTTGGCGCGGGCCGTGGCGGCGTCGACGCTGGCCGCCGAGACCACGTCGCACTCGGGCACGGTGCCGGAGTAGAACGCGCAGGGCACGTGCACCATGTCGACCACGCCGTTTCGTGCGGCATTGGGCTGCTGCATCATGGGGATGGCCTCGGGGCCGCCGCGCACCTTGATTTCGAACACGCCGGCGCCGGCCTTGTTCGCCTTGTCGACCATTTCGAGGAAGCTGCGCGAATAGATCAGCGACTTCGGAAAGGCGTGGGTGGCGGTGATGGTGTCCATGGCCAGCACCGGGCTGGCCGCGCCGGCCAGGCCGGCGGCCACGAGCGTGGCGGCCACTCTGGAAAACAGCTTCATCGGAAATCTCCTTCGGGTTTGGCCGCGAGACTCGGCCGCGTCACGTCATTCTGAAAGGACGGATCAGGGGAACAACTGGATCATGGGCAGCGCCCGACCGGCCGCGAGCAGGTCGACCCGCTTCAGCCGGATCTTCAGTGTACCGTCAATCATGACCAGCTCATGGGTGGCGCAGCCGGGCAACGAGACCTGATCGTCACCCCGTTGCTCGAAATAATGGAACGGTGTGCGCATGACGAAACGCCCGCCGTCGGCGTCGATGCACTGGGAAGCCTGCAGAACGTGCAGCGCGCGGCTCGGTGGATGCTGGGAATGCGCCTGTGGATGGCGCAGGCGGGCGATGCGCAGGCCGAGCAGGAAGACGTCTTCGAGCGCCAGCGAGGGCTCGAGCCGCATCTCGGTCTGGTCGGGGTGGGAGGGCACCCAGTATTTGCCGTCGGGCGCGAACAGTGCCAGCCATTCGTCGTGCCGGCGCTCATCGAGAAGCCGCGCTTCGTGGGCGATGAAGCGCGTCAGCCGGACCGACAGTTCGTCGGGTAGTTCGGCGCCGATCATGCTTGGCTCATCATGCGTTGCCAGGCGCGGAACTGGTTGCGCATCAGGGCTTCGCTGCCGCTGGCGACCTCGCGCCGCACGGCGCCCTCATCGTCGAGGCGGGCCGTGTCGCCGCCATCGCGCTGCAGGTTGACCCACGGATTGGCATCGCTGGCCAGTTGCTTCTGGATGGCCTCGAACAAGTGGACGTCGTCGTGCGCGACCACCGACATCGGCGAGAACGCCACCCGGTTGTAGGTGAGCGCGCGCTCGAGCAATGTGTCCGGCGCACCAACCGGCCGGAATGACCAGGACTCGAGAACCGTCTCGTCGACGGCGATCGGCCACAGCAGACGCAGCGCAACCGGTGAGCTCTTCACCGACAGGGTGGGATAAAGGATGGTGTTCTGCGAGCGAAAACCGAGGATCTCCTGCGCGCGCTCGGCGCCGTAGGCCTCGTGCATCGCGCGTTGATAGTCGTCGAGGGCGCCGTAACTGGTATGAATGTTGAAGCGCGTGCCGAACAAGCTGTGGCCGTTGGGCAGGATGCTGGCGCCCATGCCGTCGAAGAATTCGTAGTCGCTCCCGAACGGCAGCATCTGCTCGATGGCCATCGGCTTGGGCGCATCGGCGGGCTGGCCGGCCCACTGACGCTTGGCCGTGACGGCGGCCGAGCGGTGCGCCGACACCGGATGCATGGCGTCGTTGATGTTCTCGAGGTAGATCTTCCAGTTACAGCGGATGCGGTGGCGCAGCGGCGTGCCCACGACCTCGAGCCTGCCCTCGGGAGAACGATCGGCCATGTTGTCGAGTGCGGCCAACGCCGGGCCGAACCACTGTTCGAACGATGGGCCGTCGCTCGCCAGGCGTACGAACAGGAAGCCGCGGTGATCGACCAGGTTCGGATACCGGCTCAGGCCCTGGCCGTCGCGGTCGGCGGCCAACGGCGTGCCCTCGTAGGACTCGCGCAACGGAATCGCCAGTAGCGAGCCATCAGGACGATAGGCCCAGCCGTGGTACGGACAGCGCAGCATGCGCGCGATGTTGCCGCGCTCTTCGCTGACCAGCGGTGCGCCCTTGTGCAGGCAGCGGTTGGCCAGCGCCGCGATGCTGCCATCGGGCTGGCGAACCACGATCAGCGGCTGGCCGGCCGGCTCACGGGCGATGAAATCGCCGGGCTGCGGAATCTGGCTCGTATGGCCGACGAACAGCCACGCCCGCTTGAACAGGTGCTCGCGCTCGAGCGCGAAGACCTGCGCACTGGTGTAGACGTCGCGATGCACGCGATCGTGACGCACCAGCGCCGCCGGCGGCGCGCCATCAGCGATGGCGGCGGGCTGTTGGGGGTCGGTGGGAAGCTGCATCGACACGATCGTCGCAATCGCCGGGGCCTGGGATTTCGCTACACTCAATGTACACCACAAAATCGCCGGATCGGCCCGTGTCGAACGCACCGTGCCGGGGCCGGCCTGCCAGCAGGAGGCACCACCATGGAGCGACGTCAGCGATACGAGGAGCGTGCCCGGGCCGTTGCGCGGGCCGTCGACGAGATTCGCGCAATCGAACAGGCCAGCGGCGTCAATCGCGAGTCGCTCGAGCGCATCAAGCAGGTGTTGCAGACGCTGGCGGCTCGCCACGACCTCTTCGAGGTGGCCGACTTCCCGCCGCTCGATGGAGTCGAGCGTAACAATGCGCTCTATCGCCTGTCCGAGGACGATGATCACCGCTTCGCGCTGTATGCGCAGATCTCGCGCGGCGACACGCACACGCCAGCGCACGATCACACCACCTGGGCGGTGATCGTCGGCATCGAGGGTCAGGAACTCAACCGGCTCTACGAGAAGGCCGAGGTGGGCGGTGTGCGCGAGCGGCGTCAGGTCACGATCGGCCCCGGCGACGGCATCGCGTTCATGCCCGATGACCTGCACTCGATCCACATCGAAGGCGGCGGGCCCGTGCTCAACTTTCATATGTACGGCCTGGCGCTCGAGCAACTCCATGGCCGGCGCTACTACGACCGCAGCAACGACAGCTGGAAGCACTTTCCGGCCAGTTCGGGAATCCGGCCGGCGCCCGCGCCATGAGCGCGCTCATCGAGGCCGCTGCGTTGCGTTCGGCGCTTCTCGACGGTGCCGAGATCGCGCTCCTCGACGTGCGCGAGCAGGGCGCGCATTCAATGGCACATCCGTTGCTGTCGGCCTGTCTGAGCCTGAGCCGGCTCGACGTCGACGCGGCGCGCTTCCTGCCGCGGCCCGATCTTCGCATCGTCGTCCATGACGGCGGCGATGCGGGCGACGCGCTCGCGCACCGCGCCGCACGCACGCTGGTCGGGCTCGGCTATACCGACGTGCGCGTGCTGCGCGGCGGAGCTGCCGGCTGGCGAGCGGCCGGCTTCGAGTTGTTCTCGGGTGTCAACGTGCCGTCCAAGGCGTTCGGCGAGGTGATCGAACATCGGCACGACACCCCGCGCGTGACGGCCGACGAACTGGCCGCCATGCGCGCCAGCGGCGAACCGCTGGTCATCCTGGACAGCCGTCCGATGGACGAATACCGGCGCATCAGCATTCCCGGTGGCATCGATTGCCCGGGCGCCGAACTCGTCTACCGGGTGCATGAAATGGTGCCCGACCCGGCCACCACCATCGTGGTCAACTGCGCGGGTCGCACCCGCTCCATCATCGGCGCTCAATCGCTGATCAATGCCGGCGTGCCCAATCGCGTGTTCGCGCTCAAGGACGGCACCATGGGCTGGCAGCTTGCCGGCCACCAGCCGGCCACCGGGCGTACCGAACATGCCCGTGCGCCCGGCCCGGTGGCGCTCGGCGTCGCGAGCGAGCGCGCCGCGGGCGTGGCGCGGCGATACGCGGTGCAGCGCATCGGCGCCGACGAACTCGCGCATTGGCGCGCCGACACCTCCCGCACCACGCTGGTTCTCGATGTGCGCACCGCCGCGGAATACGCTGCCGGCCACTGGCCGGGGGCGCAACACGCGCCGGGCGGGCAACTGGTGCAGGCCACCGACGAATACGTGATGGTGCGCGGCGCGCGGCTGGTGCTCGCCGACGATCCGGACGGCGTGCGCGCCAGCATGACCGCGCACTGGCTGCGCCAGCTGGGTTGGGCCGAGGTGCGGGTGCTGGTCGACGCCCCGTCCGCGCCCGAGACCGGTGCGGCACCGATGCCGCCCTGGCCGGCAGGCATCGCCCAGATGTCGGCCGCCGCGCTGCGCAGCGCTCTCGAAGCTGATCGCCCTCCCGTCGTGATCTCGCTGGACAGCAGTCGCCGATTCGTGCGCGGCCATCTGCCCGGCGCCTGGTGGACGGTGCGCGCGCGACTGGACGAAGCGGCCGAGCGTTTGGCTGCGCAAGGCGTGGCCGGCGACACGACGGTGTTCGTGTGCGACGATGCCACGCTGGCGGCGGCCGCCTGTCGCGACTGGATCGCGGCGGGCCGCGGCGATGCGCGCGTGCTGTCGGGTGGCATGGCGGCCTGGCGATCGGCGGGCGGCGAGTTGCACACCGACGAACGCGAACGAATGCTCGGCGAGGTCGACGACGTCTGGCTCAAGCCGTACGAGCGGCTTGGCGAGGGCGCCCGCGCGATGCAGGAGTACCTCACCTGGGAGGTTGGCCTGGTCGAGCAGCTCGAGCGCGACGGCACGCTGAGATTCTGGTGGCCGCAGTAAACCAACGACGCAGGAGTCGCCGACCTGTTCCCCAGGCGCGCGGCGCCGCACGAGTGGACCAGCGTGTCTCACTGGCGGCAACCCGGAAACGTTAACGTCTCAGGAGATTCCCGATGCCAGCGATGCCAGCGATGCTCGTGAGGCTGATCCGACCGTTGTTCTTCATCGTGATTCCGTTGATCCTGCTCTGGATCATCGTCAGCCGGTCGGTGTTCTATGCCGAACCGGGCTTCATCTATCACGTGCGCACGATCACCGGTGCCGAACACGCGGTGTCCGACGTCGGCTACCAGTTCTTCCTGTTCGGTCGTTGGAACTCGTGGAAGCGCGCCATGACCGTGCAGGCCGTGGAGGGCGGGCGCACCAACACGATCGACGCCGAGCGCGAATCCGACGACACCAGCGTGTCGTTGCCGCCGCTGAACATCATGTTCCTGGACCAGGTCGATGCCAACGCAGAAGCCACCGTGCGCTTCTCGATTCCCACCGAGACCGAATCCTTCCTGCAGCTCGCGCACGAATATCGCACGCCGTCCAATCTGCTGGTGACCGCGCTGATTCCGGCCTTCAAGGAGACCCTGCAGGCCACCGCCTCGCTGATGACCGCCGAAGACTATTACTCCGGCGCGCGCACCCAGTTCAACACCGAGTTCGAAGGCCAGATGAACCGTGGCATCTACCAGGTGCGTCGCGAAGAAATCGTCGTGCGCACCGGCCAGCGTACACCCGGCACGGCCAACGCCGCGATGGGCGACGCGCAGAGCAGCTATGGCGATGACACCAAGGTCGTCTACGAAGTACGCAAGATCCTGGATGCCGAGGGCCGCGAGATCCGCAAGGAGCAGAAATTCATCAACTTCGGCATCAACGTGGTCGACGCACGGGTCACCAACATGGTGCCCAACACCAAGTTCGTCGAGCGCATGCAGCTCAAGCAGAAGGCCTCGGCCGATCGCGCGATCGCGCGCGAGCAGCGCATCCAGGAAGAAGAGCAGCGCCTGCTCGCCATCGCCCGCGGCGAACGCGAGGTGGCCGAGCGCCAGGCCAAGGCCAAGGTCGAGCAGATCCAGAAGACCACCGATGCCGAGACCGACAAGCAACTCGCGCTGACGGCGGCCGCCAAGTTGCTCGAGCAGGCCCAGATCGAGCGCCAGACCGCGGCGGTCAATCTCGACAAGGCCAAGATCGAGGCCGAGCGGGTCAAGACCCTGGCCGACGCCGAGGCGCACCAGCGGCGCGTGATTCTCGAGGCCGACAATGCGCTGTCGCAAAAGCTCGACACCGAGGTGCGCATCCAGGAGCTCTGGGCCAATGCGTTTGCGCGCCGCGCGGTGCCCACCACCGTATTCGGCTCGGGTGGCCAGACGCCCACCGGCTCGGATGGCGAGGCACGCATGTTCATGCAGATGCTGACCGTGGATGCCGCCCGCCGGCTGGCTTATCAGCGCGAGCTGGACACCACGGTGACGGGGGCGCCGTCGTCCGCCGCGGGCCCGCCCGCACGCTGAAAATACCCGGGTCGGCCCGCCGCGGGCCGCCCGCCGCGGGCCAGCGCGCCCGCTGAAAGGACCTGATCGGCCTCGCCGCTGGTCTGCGCAGTCGCTGAAAGGGCCGGATCCGCCTCGCCGCTGGTTTACGCAGTCGCTGAAAGGGCCGGATCCGCCTCGCCGCCGGTTTACGCAGTCGCTGAAAGGGCCGGATCCGCCTCGCCGCTGGTCTGCGCGGTCGCTGAGTGGACTGGCTCCGCCTGGCCGCGAAAGGACCGTCCCTTGCGCGCGACACAGGAAGCAGACGGGCGTGCGCGGCGTGCACAGATGCCGCCGTGTGCCGGGCGCGCGAGGCCGTGCTATCGGGCTGAGCCGGGCCATGCACGGCGCACCCCGTGTCGTGCGCGCGGGCTCCGCCGTCATGTCGTCCCTGCGCTGCTACCCTTGTCGTTTCGAAGATCGTCGCCATCTTCATTCGGTCGTACCTGCTACAGGAGCACCAAATGTCCTTGTTCTCAGCATTCTCCCGCCGCGAGCCGATGCGCGTTGCCGATGCGCACGTGGTCACCGGCCAGCCGCTCAAGGAGCCATTCGCCGACGGCCTGGCCAAGGCCGTGTTCGGCATGGGCTGCTTCTGGGGTGCCGAGCGCCTGTTCTGGGAAACCCCTGGCGTGGTGTCCACCGCGGTGGGCTATGCAGGCGGCAAACTCGATCACCCGACCTATCGCGAGGTCTGCTCGGGGTCGACCGGCCACGCCGAAGTGGTGCTGGTCGTCTACGATCCCGCGGTCGTGTCCTACGAAGAACTGCTGCGGGTGTTCTGGGAGGGTCACGACCCCACCCAGGGCAACCGGCAGGGCAACGACGTCGGCACCCAGTATCGCTCCACGATCTACACCTTCGACGAAGCCCAGGCGGCCGCCGCGCAGGAATCCGCGGCGCGCTTCGGCGAGCGTCTGGCGGCGGCGCGTTACGGGCCGATTACCACCGAGATCCGTGCCGCGCCGACCTTCTTCTACGCCGAGGACTACCATCAGCAGTATCTGCACAAGAACCCCGGCGGCTATTGCGGGCTCGGTGGCACCGGGGTCTCGTGCCCAATGCCCGTGCTGGGCGCCGATCGCTGAGCGCCGGTGCTCCCTACCAGCAGGGTCAACCCGATGGCCGCGATCCGCGTTCTGAAACTGTCAGGGTGCCGGAGGCCGCCACCGCGGCATCCGGCCGGAAACGGAACATGATGCAATCACAACATCCTCGTCTTCAATACGTGAGCGTGCGCGGCCCGGGGCCGCTGACCAAGGCGCTTGCCATCGTCGCCGGCGCCGGCCTGGTAGTCGTGGGCCTGATGTTCTCGATCGTCTTCGCCGGCGTCGCGCTGGTCGTGGGTTCGGTCGTCGCGGGCTGGCTCTGGTGGAAGACGCGCGCGCTGCGCCGCGACCTGCGCGACCAGATGGCGCGCATGCAAGGCCAGTTCGAGTCGATGAGAACGCCCGAGGGGGTCGGCCAGCGCGATCGTGACACCGAGACGATCATCGACGGCGATTTCATTCGCGAACGAGCCCCCGACGTCGACGGCACGCGCCGTCACTGACGAACCCGTGGTGGTCTTCGAGAGGCTTCACGGCCGGCCGCGGCCTTGAGCGGGTCGTCACACGAAACCGGCGTCAGTGATCCGGCCGATCTGCTTCGCGGCCGCGGCCGATTCCTGGCCGATCTGCCGGCCACCGATGCCTTGCATGTCGCGTTCGTGCGCAGCCCCCATGCCTGTGGCCGGCTGACGCATCTCGACCTGGCCGGCGCCCGCACCATGCCAGGTGTCGTCGCGGTGCTGGGCGCAGAGCATTTGTCGCCGGCCATGCCGGCACTCAATCGATTCGATCACCAGCCGACCCCGCCGCCGCGCCGCCCGATCGCCGGCGACCGGATCGACTGGCCCGGTCAGGCGCTGGCCTTGGTGCTGGCGACGAGCGCCGGGCAGGCGCGCGACGCGGCCGATGCGGTCGCCTTCGAGATCCAGCCCGATGACCACGACCCGCGCGAGCCGATCATGCAGTGGCGGCTGCGTCAGGGAGAGGTGGTCCGCCGGGGGCAGCAGGGTGGGTCTGCGGACGCCGGTCCAGGTCCCGCCGCGGCGCGGGAGATCTGGGTCGAGGCCGACATCACGCAGCCGCGCGTGGCCGCGCTCGCGCTCGAGACGCGCGGGCTGCTCGCGCGCATCGATGATGGCGGCCGACTCGAGGTCTGGGCGCCCACCCAGTCGCCGGCACGGGCACGCGACGAGATCGCCACCGCGCTCGGTATTGCGGCCGACCGGGTTCGTGTTCGGGTTGCCGACGTCGGCGGCGCGTTCGGCAGCAAGGCATCGCTGGGGCCCGACGAGTTGCTGGTCGCCGCCGCCGCCTGGCGCGAGCAACGGACGCTGCGCTGGATCGCCACCCGCAGCGAGGAGTTCGTCGCCGGTGTTCACGGCCGCGGTGGACGCTTGCAGGGCCGCCTCAGTTGCGGGCCCGACGGCCGGCTGCGTCATCTCGATGCGGAACTGACCTTCCCGGTGGGTGGCTGGCTGCCTTACAGCGCCCTTGTGCCGGCTCGCAATGCGACGCGCATCCTTCCGGGCCCGTATCGCCTGCGCGGCAGCGACGTGCGCACGCAGGTGCTCGGCGAAGCCCGCGCGGCGGTCAACATCTATCGCGGGGCCGGCCGGCCAGAGGCCGCGATGCTGATGGAATGGCTGCTCGACGACGCCGCCCGCGCGCTGGGTCACGACCCACTCGCGCTGCGCGAGGCCAACCTGATCGGCGCGGCCGACATGCCGTGGCCGTTGCCCGGGGGCGATCACCTGGAGGGCGGCGACCCGCGAGCCCTGCTGGCCCGCGCCGCGCAGCTGTTCGGCTACGAACGCGAATGCCAGGCGCGCAAAGCGCGGCGCCTGGCCGGCGAACACGTCGGCATCGGCATCGGCTGCTACGTCGAACCCTGCGGCCAGGGCTTCGAGCGTGCCCGGCTGAGCATCGACGCCGACGGCAGGGTCTTGCTTGCCCTGGGTACTGCCTCACAAGGGCAGGGACATGCACGACCCTTCGCCATCCTCGTCGCCGAAGTGCTCGGCTGCGACCCGGCGCGGGTGAGCGTGCTCGAGGGCGATACCGCGCTGTGCCCCGACGGCATCGGCGCGCTGGCCAGCCGCAGCATGGCGATCGGCGGCAGCGCCGCGCACCTGGCCGCACTGGCCGTGCGCAAGCGGCTCGATCGCGGCGAGACACCGCCGCTCGCCGAGACCGTGCGCTACCACGCCCCCGCCGAGGCCTTTGGCCTGGGTGCGGTCATCGTGCGCCTGTCGATGGCGCCCGACACCTTCGAGCCGACCATTGAGCGCCTGGTCTGGGTGGACGACTGCGGCCGCGTGATCGACGATCACGGCTTGAAGGCGCAACAGATCGGTGCGATGGCCCAAGGTATCGGCCAGGCGCTGTCCGAGGCGCTACATTACGACGAGCAAGGCCAATTGCTGAGTGGCTCGCTGCTGGACTACGCGCTGCCGCGTGCCGATGCCATGCCGCTCGCCGTCGAGCTCCACACCCTGCCGTCCGCGTGCAAGGTCAACGCGATCGGTGCCAGGGGCATCGGCGAGGCGGGTTGTATCGGTGTGCCGGCGGCTATCATCAATGCAGCCCGCGATGCGCTGGCCCAGGGGCGGCCTCTGCCCGGCGATCTCGCGCTCGATCCACCGCTTACCGCCGAAAAGCTCTGGCGTGCGGCGGGCCGGCTGGCCCGAGTGCGACAAGCGAACGGCTGAGGGTGCGCTGAGCCGCGACCCGCGTGCGAACGAACCACCCACGAGAAAAACCATGAAATACACGAAGGCAGACGCCAAGGCCTGGTCCCGCGAACACTTCACCGGCGTGTGGGCGGCCGTCATGACACCGTTCAAAACAAGCGACCTGTCGGTGGACGAGGCTGCCTACCGGCGCAACCTCGAACACTGGATCGGCGAACTGCGGCTGGACGGCCTGTTCGTGGCCGGCAAGCAGGCCGAAGCATTCTCCATGTCGCTCGAAGAACGCAAGCGACAGTTCGAACTCTCGGTGGAAGTGGCCGACGGCCGCTGCGGCATCATCACCTCGTGCTCGGACACCCGGCTGGACACCGTGCTCGAACTGGCCCGCTACTCGCAAGACATCGGCGCCGACTACATCGTCGTGCACAGCCCCGTGCTGCACTTTGGCGCCGACACCGAAGACACCATCTACGAGTACTACCGCTACCTCAGCGAGCAGCTCGAGATCGGCATCGCCATGTGGAACCACCCCGATTGCGGCTACATCATGAGCCCGCAGCTGTGCGCCCGCATCGCCGATCTGCCCAACATCGTCGCCATCAAATACAGCGTGCCGCGGCCCCAGTATGCCGAACTGACGCGGCTGGCCGGCGATCGCATTCACGTCAGCACCTCGTCCGAAGAAGAGTGGTTCGACAACATCGTCGAACTGGGCTGGCGGCTGTACCTGTGCTCGAACCCGCCGTTCCTGCTGCAGACCGCGCACGACAAACGCATCAACGAATACACCCGCCTGGCCTTCGACGGCCGCATCGACGAAGCCCGCAAGGTGCGCGACAGCCTCGAGCCCGCGCGCCAGGCCTTCAAACGATCGCGGCCGGACGGCAAACCGCAGCCGCACGCCAAATACTGGATGGATCTGCTCGGGCAGGTGGGCGGCCCCTGCCGGCGCCCCTTGCTGCCCCTGACCGACGCCGAGCGAGCGCTGATTCGCGAAGCCTTCTCCGAGAGTGGGCTGGCGCCCGCCTGAGCGCAGGGCTTGATGGCGCGCAAGCCGAGGACGCGCGGCCCGGCAGATAATCAGGCGAGTCGCCGCGGCGGGCCCGCGACCCAGACAGAACTCGCGCGGGCCGGTCCAGGCTGCGCGACCAAGGGAGCCAGAAATGAACGCATCGAGATTCAAACCGTTCGACTTCAAGGGCTGGATCGAACGCAACCGCAAGTTTCTCGAACCGCCCGTTGCCAACCGGCACCTGTTCGACGAACCCACGCAAATGGTCGTCATGGTGGTTGGCGGCCCCAACCAGCGCGTCGACTTCCACGACGACCCGGCCGAAGAGTTCTTCTATCAGCTGCAAGGCGACATGCTGCTGAAGATCCACGAGAACGGTCAGATCTTCGACGTGCCCATCCGCGAAGGCGAAGTCTTCCTGTTGCCGCCGCACACCCGCCATTCTCCGCAGCGACCCGTGCCCGGCTCGGTCGGCCTGGTCGTCGAAGGCGCGCGCCGCGAGGGCGAGCGCGACGGCTTCGAGTGGTTCTGCTTCGACTGCGGAACCCGCCTGCACCGCGTCGAAGTCGTGGTGCGCGACATCGTCAAAGACCTGCCGCCGCTGTTCGACGCCTTCTATGGCGACGAAGCCACCCGCACCTGCCAGAACTGCGGCAGCGTGCACCCGGGCAAGGCTCCGCCCGAAGGGTGGGTGAGCCTGTAGCCGGCGAGTCAGTCAAACGTGCGTCAGCGCTCGAGTGAATCGAGCGGACTGACCACCCCTGAGCCGCCTACCTTCAGTACGTGGGTGTAGATCATCGTGGTGGCGACATCCGAGTGGCCGAGTAGTTCCTGCACGGTTCGAATGTCGTATCCCGCCTGCAGAAGGTGGGTCGCAAACGAGTGGCGCAAAGTGTGTGGCGTTGCCGGCTTGTGGATACCTGCGGGCGAGCGCATGCGGCAGCCAAACGCCCGGGACGTTCGCCTTGCGATCGGCCAGCCAGAGCTCATGCGCCAGTGCCAACTGGCTGCGAAGCTCGACGGTCACCGCATCGGGCAGCATCAGCGCGCGATCCTTCCCGCCCTTGCCGGCACGCACAATTACCGTGCGGTGATCGAAATCAATATCCTTCACCCGCAACTGCAGCCCTTCCGTAATTCGCATGCCTGTGCCGTACAGCAGTCGCGCCAATAGCCCGTGCATCCCGGACAGTGCGTCGAGTACTGCCCGAACTTCGGGAACCGTCAATACAACGGGCAGGCGGCGATTGATTCTCGGTGCACCGATCTCTCCTAACCAGGGCAGGTCACAGATCAATACCTTTCCGTAGAAGAACAGCAGGGCCGATAGCGCCTGTCGATGAGTGCTGGCCGAAACCTTTCCGTCATTGGCGAGCGAGATCAGGAACGACTCGACTTCGGCCTTTCCCAACGTTGAGGGATGGCGGAGATCGTGAAATCTGAGGAACTGGCGTACCCAATACACGTAGGCCTGCTCAGTTCGGCGGCTGTAATGCAGATAGCGAATCCGCTCCCGTAGCTGCCCCAGCACTGTCGCTGCTTGAAGCGGTGGCAAGGCTGTGGTGTGATGCTTACCGTGCGCCATCTCGTGTTACGTAATATGTGGATGCATGTACAGTATAATGTGCCGGGCGCAGGCGCTATCGGCTGTTCGGCTTATTCTGTGAGAGGTGCTATGCAGCAGGACGGCCGTATATAGGATCTTGTACGCGGGCACTCGTGCGCCCGAAATCAAAGTTAAACATCATGGATAAACAGAGCGTACTTGGGGCCGCCCAAGATCGCGTCGAGTGGTTGCGATCGAAGACCAACTACTTGGAGTTTCCGTCGTCGCCAAAGGCGAAGGCCGCTTCGGCGTGCTTCGGAATCACACTTGATCACCATCAGGGGATCATTGTGCTTATTGACGCCGGAATTTTTGCACCGGCTTTGGCTTTGGTGCGGGCTGCCTTCGAAGCGTATGTGCGGGGCGCATGGCTGTGGCAATGCGCGACAGAAATGGATGCGGAGGATTATTTGGCCGGTGGCAGTCGACCGAATATCGAACGACAGCTACGAGCCCTCGAAAATGCAGAGCCAACCGCTAAAAGGCATTTGTCCAAGCTAAAGCAGGCGAAATGGGCCGCCATGTCAGGCTTCACTCATGCTGGGGGGCTGCATGCACAGCGGTGGCTCAACGATGTTTACGTTGAGGCGAATTACGCGCCAGAAGAGTTGAAATCGGCCGTCGCTTTTTCCGAACTTATTGGGGCAGTCGCCGCCGTGGGCCTTGCCGAGATCGCAGGAAACGACCTACTCGCACAGGCTGTCCATAACGAATGGATGCTTTGGGTGACGAATGTTTAACATTGCGATGAACCGGACCCTTGCCAGGGCGAGAAAGTCTGAGTATCTGAATGCAATCATGGTCCCTGGCAAGTGCCGGTTATCTCTGCGTTGTGCATCACCCGCAGGGTGCGAAAGTCTTTGGGCCAATGACTGGGTGAGGATTACATGAAAGATGAACCGTCGTTCTATGACTTCGAGAAGGCCGGCTGGGAAAAGGCAAGTGTTGTGGCCGGCTATCACAACCAGCTATCCGTTGTAACGCGACAGTCGATTTCTTCGCTACTCGACGCCGCGAATGTGCGTTCAGGGAATCATGTACTCGACGTTGCCACTGGGGCGGGCTATGTGGCGTACGCTGCAACGCAGCGCGGCGCGAAGGTAGTGGGTATTGATTTTTCAGCAGCTCAGGTTCGCTTGGCTCACGAGAGCTACCCGGATATTCAGTTTGAGCGGGCCGACGCCGAAAGAATTCCTTTTGAGGCTGCCACCTTCGACTCGGTTGTCAACGGGTTCGGAATGTGTCATTTTCCGGACCCTGCCGCGGCGCTACGCGATGCGCTTCGCGTCCTTAGGCCAGGCGGGAAGGTGGCGTTCTCAGTTTGGGATAAGCCAGCGCGGGCAGTTGGGTTTGGCGCTGTCTACTCGGCCATTGGTGCGCACGGTACATTGGCTGTCGGCCTTCCTGCCGGACCGAATTTCTTCCTTCTCAGCGACCCAGATGTCGCTATGACGATGCTGCAAGAGGAAGGGTTCGAGTCACCCACCTTCGAACAGGTGGAGCAAACCTGGACATTGAATGAACCAGACGCACTGTTTCAGGCCGTTTGTAGCGGTTCTGTGCGCGCGGCAGCGACGGTCGCTGCGCAAAGCGTGGATGCAATCGCGGCTATACGAAGCTCGCTCAGTCGAGCAGTCACTTCATATAGATTCGGCACTGGATTTGCCCTACCAATGCATGCTGTAATTTACTCGGCAGTGAAGCCGAATTGATGCACAACTACAGACCGCAGCGGACCACCTGAAAATACGCAGGAACCTGGGCTCGCGCCCAGAGCCCAGCGCCTTTTCAAGCGGCCCGCTGACTTGGGCGTTGGACATCACCCGGAAACGGAAGTGGCCGATGGCTCACAAGGCGAGAATGAGCGCTCTGGCCTCGTTCCAAGGAATGAGCTTAGCTCGTCCTGCGAGGATGTCAGCCTTGCGCTGCCGTATTTCTCCGCGCCATGCATTGGTCACGGCTGCGGCGTCAACGGCCTCGAGGCTGTCGAGCAAGGCGACTGCGATCTCAGCGCGTTCGCTCGCAGGTAAAGCCAGGAACGCGTCGCCTTTGCGCAGGATCGCCCAGGCCATGCGAGCGTTCCTTGCGGCGATCGCGACATGGGCTTTGAAGTAGCCACGTCGTGCTTGAACGGGCAAGGCCCATCGGCTGACGGAGTCGCCCTTGCCAGGAGCGGCAGTCAAGACCGATCGAGCGCCCTGCTGTATAAGCAGTGTTTGCAGATACGGATCCCCCGCCTCGGTGATCCGCCGCAGGCGCGGCTTGCCGTCGGAGCTGTATTGGCCAGGTACCCGACCGAGCCAGGCGGCGCACTGTCGGCCGCACCCGAAGTCGTGGCCGTTGCCGAGCAGCGCCACGATGGCGGTGCGCTGCTCGATGGAAACCCTGGCGAACGCGATGTACGGTCAGCCGGGCTTGCTGAGCCTCGTCCTTGATCGGGACGAATCGCATGGTTGGACGTTATCAGAGGAGAGGGACCCGCTCATGCTGACCGTCAGCTCGTTTCAGATCGTCTTGCTCGTCGCAGCTTTTTTGTGCGCACTGGTAGCGGGCTTTCTTTTTGCCTTCGTCGCCGTGGTGATGCCGGGGATCCAGCGCCTGGGGAACCGGGACTTCATTCGAGCTTTTCAGGTCATCGACGGCGTGATCCAGGGCAACCAGCCGCTCTTCATGCTCGTCTGGGTTGGCTCAGTCTTGTTTTTGGGTATCGCAGCCATCCTTGGCCTTGTACAACTCGACGGGGCCGACCGTTTGCTGATCGTCTTCGCGGCGCTGGCTTATCTTTTGGGAGTGCAGCTGCCGACGATAAGGGTCAACATACCTCTGAACAATGCGCTGCAGGCGTTGAACGTCGAATCGATGAGCGAGGCCGAACAGCAAGCGGCACGCATCAAGTTCGAGCGGCGCTGGAACCGCTGGAACGCGATCAGGACTGCGATCGCAAGCCTTGTGTCCCTCACCCTGATGGCCCTGCTGTTGAGGGCATAGATTTCGCGGGAAGCAGGATCCACGGGCCGCGCTCGGGTCAGGCGGTTCCGAGTACCCGGAGAGTGAAATCATGGACCAACAACCTCTCGACACTCTGGCCAACGTCGCGATCACGCTGGCTGCATTCTCGGGCATGGTGGTCGCTTTTCGCCTGCGCGGGGCCAGCGTATGGTCGCCGACCGAGCTGCGGGTGCTCTGGTTCCTCGTTGGCGATAGTTTCCTCGTGCTGTTCTTCGCGCTGCTGCCCGTCCCGATGGCCTTGGCCGAATGGCCTCCGGACGTGATATGGGGCCTGTGCAGTGCCCTGCTCGGGACCTGGTTCCTCGTCGGATTCGTTCTGGCGGTGCGGGGTGAGCGCCGTGATCGAGCCGCGCGGACGTGGATCACGATTCCGGTGATCACCCCGCTCCTTTACGCCATCTACCTGGTGGCCCTGTTGATGGGAGTCGCGCTGTGGCTGTGCGTACTGGGCTATTGGGTGCCCCGGGGCCAAGCGGTCTACGTGCTGGGGCTCATCGTGCTGCTGGCCTTTGCAGCGGTGGAGTTCATGTACTTCATTGGCCTGATGGCACAGCAAGACAAGGAGCAGCGATAAGGAGACCCCATGTCACTGACAGGAGCCCTGCATGCCTGAGTACAAGCCGTCCGCCTACAGTACCGTGTCCCCCTACCTGATCGTCAGCGATGCAGCGGCGACGATCAGGTTTTTGGAAACGGTCTTCTCGGGTGAGCTGATACGCAGCGTCCCTGATGAGCAGGGGCGCCTGATGCATGCTGAAGTCAGGATCGACGACACCGTCGTCATGTTGGCTGACTCTGCGCCGGACTGGCCGCCCGTTCCAGCCCACGTTCACATCTACGTCAAAGACGTGGATGACACGTACTCATCTGCACTCGCCGCCGGAGCGGCTTCGGTTCAAGCGCCAGAGAAGAAGCAAGACGAAGACAAACGGGGTGGTGTGAAGGACGCAGGCGGTACCACCTGGTGGATCGCCACACGTGCTGAGTAAGCGCGTCGGCGCCGTGCGGCCCAACCCCCTCCATCGAGCCGCGTCGTGTTGCAGCTTACGATCGTGGAGAAGCCGAGACCTACGCCGCCGATGTCGTCTTCGCCGAGGCACGCCGCATAGCCTCTTGAGACAGGCTCGCTTTTCACGCGTACATGAAAATCGAGATCGAGCTCACGCCGTTGAAGTCGGACGGTGGCATGTGATGCGCAGCGTCTTCGGTCGATGATATTGATTCGTTCACCGCGATGCCGGCGTGCCTACGTCCGGTCGATTGGGAGCCTTGGTCGTGCATGACGACAACGCCATTCGCAAGCTGCCCGGCCTGGGGCCGAAATCGGAGGCGATGCTGGCGCGCGCGGGCATTACCACCGTGGACGAGTTGCGAGCGCTGGGCTCGGTCGAGGTCTACGTTCGCGCCAAGCGGGCGAACCGCGGCGTCAGCCTGAATCTGCTCTGGGCGCTCGAGGCGGCCCTGACGGGCGAGTCGTGGCAGATCGTGGCCAGGTCGCATCGCACCAGCCTGTTGCTGGCGCTCGACGATCGTGAACGGGCGTCTTGATCCGGCGTCGTGACGCAGCCCAACGGCAGCCCGTCACGAGAGGCAACCCGAACGCATCAGCCGCTGCGGCAGCACACCGGGGGCTCAACGCGTGGTCTTCAGCGCCTCGAGCCGGCGCTCCAGGCGTCGCCACAGATGCTCGACCTCGGCGATGTCGGCCGCGGACAGCGTCGGACCCGGGGGGCGCAGGGTATCGCTCGCAATGGCGCCACGCCTGGCCAGCACGTACTTGCGAATGGCGAGGCCCAGGCCCGGCTGCAGCTCGTGCCGGACCATTGGCAGGTAGGCATCGAACAGTGTCTCGCCGGCGTCTGCCTGTCCGGCCTTGTAGAGATCGACCACCTGGCGCAGCATCTCCGGAAACGCGAAGCCGGTCATCGCGCCATCGGCGCCACGGGCCATTTCCTGAGGCAGGTGAATGCCTCCGTTGCCCACCAGAATCGATATCCGCCGTCCGATGTCGGTTTCGCAGGCCGCGCGGAACCGCGACAGTTTTGTCAGGCCGGGCGAATCCTCGTGCTTGAGCATGCAGATCGTCGGCATGTCCTTGAAGATGCGCACGAGCAGACTGACCGAGAAATGCACGCCCAGCGTCTGAGGGTAGTCCTGCAGGCACACGGGGATGTCGCCGAGCCGCTCGATGGCCTGCGCGTAGTAGGCGTAGATCGCGTCGTCGGTCTTGAGCGAGGGCATCGGCGCGACCATCACCCCGGCCGCGCCCAGGGCCATGGAATCGCGCGACAGCTGCTGCAGCTGCCCGAAACTCGGGCTGCTCACGCCGACGATCACGGGCAGTCGGTCGTCGAGCGCCTGCAACACCGCCTCGACGAAGCGCAGCGACTCGTCCGGCGTGAGCTTGGGCGCCTCACCCATGATGCCCAGGATCGTCATGCCGGTGGCACCGTGGTCAACGTAGAACTCGCACATCTGCCGGGCGCTGTCGAGGTCGAGCGTGCCGTCGGGCTTGAAGGGGGTGGGCGCGATCACGTACACGCCGTTGCTGTTGCCGTCGATACGATGCGCCATGAGGGTTCTCCGGGAGGACGGGATGCGATGCCGGGTGCAAGTCTATCGCGGCGCCTGCGCGCGGGTACGCCGCGGGCGATCCCGCCCGGCGCGACCAGGCGGTGCCCTGCGGCATAATCTTTGCAGCGTTGCGTCCTGTGTCGTCAATCCTCTGGTGAACAGCATGTCTGACTCGTGCGACCTCCTGATCCGCAATGGCACCGTCGTCACGGCAGACGCCAGCCGGCAGGCCGATGTGGCGATCAAGAACGGCATCGTCGTCGCGGTCGGCGAATGGGCAGGCCCGGCCAGCCGCACGATCGACGCCACCGGGCATCTGGTGATGCCGGGCGGCATCGACAGCCATGTGCACATCGAGCAGGTATCCAGCTTCGGCATCATGTGCGCCGACGATTTCCACAGTGCCACGGTGTCGGCGGCGTTCGGCGGCACCACCTGCACGATGTCGTTTGCGGCCCAGCACCGCGACATGCTGATCCCCGAGGTGCTCGACGACTACCACCGTCGGGCGGCCGAGAAGGCGGTTGTCGACTACGCGTTTCACCTGATCGTGGCGAACCCGTCGGAACAGACGGTCGGCGAGCACCTGCCGGCCGCGATCCAGGACGGCTTGCGCTCGTTCAAGCTGTTCATGACCTACGACCGCATGCGGCTCACGGACGAGCAGATCCTCGACGTGTTGTCGGTCGCGCGTGCTCATGGTGCGCTCACCATGGTGCACGCCGAGAACCACGGCATGATCGGCTGGCTTGCGGGCAAGATGGTCAAGTCGGGCAACACGGCGCCGCGTTACCACGGCATCTGCCATACGCGCGGCGCCGAAGCCGAGGCGATCAATCGTGTCGTCGCGCTGGCCGAACTGGTCGATGCGCCGATCCTCGTCGTGCACGTGTCCACCATCGAGGGCATCGAGGCGATCCGCCAGGCGCGCGCGCGCGGCCTGAAGGTGTTCGCCGAGACCTGCCCGCAGTATCTGTTTCTCACCGCGAAGGATCTCGACCGCGGCGGTCTCGACGGCGCGATGTTCTGCTGCAGCCCGCCGCCCCGCGACGAGGCGGCGCAGCAGGCGTGCTGGGCGGGCCTGAAAGACGGCACGCTCGACGTCTATTCGTCGGACCACGCGCCCTACCGCTTCGACGCCTCGGGCAAGCTGCCCAAGGGCGACAAGACCACCTTCAAGGACGTGGCCAACGGCGTGCCCGGGCTCGAACTGCGGCTGCCGCTGCTGTTCACCGAAGGGGTGGGCCAGGGGCGCATCGATCTCCAGGAGTTCGTGCGGCTCGCATCGACCAATCACGCGCGCACCTACGGGCTGTATCCGCGCAAGGGCGAGATCGCGGTCGGCAGCGACGCCGACGTCGCGATCTGGGACCCGGCCGCGCGGCGCACGATCACGGCGTCGATGCTGCACGACGCCGTTGGCTACACCCCCTACGAAGGCCGCGAGCTGGTCGGCTGGCCGGTCACGGTGATCTCGCGCGGTGATGTGATCGTTGCCGATGGACAACTGCACGCCGAGCGTGGTCGCGGTCGCTACCTGCCTCGCGAGCGCGCCGAGTCCAGCGTGCCCGCCGGCAGGTCGGTGCCCGAGATCGCCCAGCTCGAGACCTGGGGCACGCCGCTGGCGCGCTGACCCCCTGAACCGCAACCCCGGAAAGACCGCTGGCCGCTGGGCGGGATGCGTTCCGAGGTGCCGGGCGTGACGCCGGCACGGGTCCGGCAGGGCAGCTCGACTACACTCGTCATGACGGCGTTCGTGCCGTCGTCCTCCAGGAGCCAGTCCCGATGAAACGCCGCCTGACGATCGCCGCCGCCCAGCTCGGTGCGGTGAATCTTGCCGACACCCGCGCTGCCGTCGTGGCGCGGCTGATCGATCTGATGCGCCAGGCGGCAGGCCGGGGGGCCCGCTTCGTGGTGTTTCCCGAGCTTGCGTTCACCACGTTCTTTCCGCGCTGGTGGAACGAAGACCAGGCCGAGGTCGACGAGCGTTTCTTCGAGCGCCAGATGCCGTCGCCGGTCACGCAACCGCTGTTCGATGAAGGCAGGAAGCTCGGCGTCGGCTTCTACATCGGCTATGCCGAGCTGGTCGAGGAGCAGGGCAGAACCCGCCGCTTCAACGCCGCGATTCTCGTCTCGCCGCAGGGCGAGATCGTGGGCAGGTACCGCAAGGTGCATCTGCCGGGCCACGCCGATCACAAGCCGCAGGCGGCTTTCCAGCATCTGGAGAAGAAGTACTTCGAGGTGGGCGACCTGGGCTTTCCGGTGTTTCGCTTCATGGACACCGTGGCCGGCATGCTGATCTGCAACGACCGGCGCTGGCCCGAGGCCTTCCGTGTGCTGGGGCTGCAGGGTGCCGAGATCGTGACCCTGGGCTTCAACACGCCGACCGAGAACCTGCACTATCCCGAGCCGCCGGCGCTGCGCGTGCATCACCACCTGATCATGGCGCAGTCCATGGCCTTTCAGAACGCGGTCTGGCTGGTCGAGACCGCCAAGTGCGGCTTCGAGGACGGCTTTCGGATGTTCGGCAATTCGGTGATCGTGGCGCCGACGGGCGAGATCGTCGCCAAGACCGTGTCCGAGGACGACGAGGTGATCGTGCACGATGCCGACCTTTCTCTGGGCGACGACCTTCGCCGCACCATGTTCAACCTCGCCGCGCACCGGCGGCCAGAGCACTACCGGCTGATCGTCGAGCGCGTGGGCGTGGAAGTCACGCCGAAGAACGGCTGAGCGCCCGGGTAAGCGCCCGGCGCAGTGGCAAGCCCGGGCGCCTTCGGCACGCCGCAGAGGGGTCGTGGGCCGCGCAGCCGGTGGCCGCGTGGACGCGGGCCGGATGGCCCGCGCTCACCAGCCCAGGCGAACGCGCGCAATCGCCATGCCGACCGCCGCCTGGGTCGGCTCCACCACCGGCAGCCCGCAGGCCTCCTGCAAGCGGTCGCGGTAGGCGGCCATCCCGGCGCAGCCCATCACCAGCACATCGGCGCCGTCATCGCGCAGCGACTTGCCGACCTCGATCATGCGCGCGAGCGTGCGCGATTCGTCGGCGAGTTCGACCACCTTCAGCCCGAGCGCGCGCTCGCGCACCAGCCGTTGCGACACGCCCATGGCGCCCAGGTAGCGCAGGTGCCGCGGGATGGATCCCGGCAGGATCGCGATGACGCCGAAGCGCTGGCCAAGGGTGAGGGCGGTGAGCACGCCGGCCTCCGAGATGCCGAGCACCGGCTTGCTCGTGACCTCGCGGCATGCGTGCAGACCGGGGTCGCTGTAGCAGGCGATCACGAAGGCACTGCAATCGGCATCGCGCTGCTCGATCAGCCGGGTGAGGGGCCCGATCACGCCGTCGACGTGGCGCTGCGTTTCGATGCCGGGCGGCCCCTCGGCCAGGGTCACGCACTCGATCGCGGGGCCGTCGGCCAGGCGCAGCGGCTGGCAGGCGCGGTCGATGCCCTGGGTGACGGCGACCGTCGAGTTCGGATTGATCACCAGGATGCATTGCGACATGGAGACTTCTCCTGAGCGGCGTGATGGGTCAGTGTACCGAGATCTGCTTGTGTTCGAGGCGCGAGAGCCAGCGCACCAGCGGCCAGAGGAGTAGCAGGTAGATGAGACCGGCGGCGATGACCGGGGTGGCGTTGAAGGTCACCGACTGTGCCGACCGCGCCGCGTAGAGCAGTTCCGGCAGCGCCACCACGCTCGCCAGCGAGGTGAGCTTGATGACTTCGAGCGTATTGCTCACGAGGTCGGGCAGCACATTGCGCACCGCCTGTGGCATCACCACCCAGCGCAGCGTCTGCCCGCGCGTGAGGCCGGTGGAGCGGGCGGCCTCCACCTGTCCCACCGGAATGCTCTCGATGCCGGCGCGCAGCACCTCGCCGTAGTAGCTGGAGGTGTTGAGCAGGAACGCGAGCGCCACGGCACCGACGGCGCCCAGGTCGATGCCCACGAAGGGCAGACCGAACGCGATGAACAGCAACAGCACCAGCGGCGGGAACGCGCGAAAGAAGTCGGTGTAGACGATGATCGACCAGCGCACCCACCGCCGACGCGAGGTCGAGCCCAGCGCCAATGCCAGGCCGCCGCCGATGCCCAGCGGGATCACGAGCGCGCAGAGCTTGACCGTCATCCAGAGCCCCGCGAGCAGGAACGGCCAGACCTGCGACAGGATCTCCGGGTTGAAGAAGTTGTCGACGAGCGCGTTCATCGCTTCCACGCGAAGCGGGTTTCGACCCAGCGGCCGAACCACACGACCGGGATGAACAGGATCAGGTAGGCGATCGCGCCCAAGGTGAGGGGAGAGGGGTTGTACGAGAACGAGTAGCCGGCCTGCGCCTGATAGAGGATCTCGCCGACCGCGACGACGGCGCCGAGTGCCGTGCCCTTGGTGACCGCGATCGTGCGGTTGGTCAGGGGCGGGATGGTCATGCGGATGGCCTGCGGCAGCACCACCGAGGTCATGGTCTGCAGACGCGTGAGGCCCGTGGAGCGCGCCGCCTCCCACTGTCCCTTGGGCACCGCCAGAATGCCGGCCCAGAAGATCTCTTCCGCGAACGACGCGAGCACCATCGACAATGCGAGCCAGGTGGCCACCAGACCCGAAAAGCGCACGCCCACCTGTGGCAGGGCGAAGTACAGGATGATGATGATCACCAGCGGTGGCAACGCGCGCATCACGTCGACGAACACCACGATGAAGAAGTTTGCCACCCGCCAGCGGAACGAGCGCAGCAGCGCGAGCAGCAAGCCGGCGACGATACCGGTGATCACGACCATCGCCGCCAGTTGCACGGTGACGAAGAAGCCCTCGATGATCGAGGGCAGGTACTCGGCCATCACCTCGCGGTTGAAAAAGGTGTCAGTCAGGCGCTCGAACATCGTGGTCGGGATCTGGGCCGGAATCCAAGAACAGGCTGGGGGAAGGGCGCCGGCATCAGTGTGCGAGGCTCGTCAGGAAGTCGCGCACGCGCGGATGCGCCGCGGATTCGAACAAGGCGTCGGGCGTGCCCTGCTCGAGAATGCCGCCGCCGTCCATGAACACCACCCGGTCGGCCGCCTGGCGCGCGAAGCGCATCTCATGGCTGACCACCAGCATCGTCATGCCGCCCTCGCGCAGGGCGCGCATCACTTCGAGCACGCTGCCGACC
Source organism: Burkholderiaceae bacterium (assembly GCA_041396685.1). Classification (GTDB taxonomy): domain Bacteria; phylum Pseudomonadota; class Gammaproteobacteria; order Burkholderiales; family Burkholderiaceae_E; genus JAUIAI01. The sequence continues at coordinate 259,801 of JAWKYD010000005.1, read as the reverse complement.
AATTCGGGATCGAGCGCGCTGGTGGGCTCGTCGAACAACATGATGGTCGGCTCCAGCGCCAGCGCGCGCGCGATGGCCACGCGCTGCTGCTGCCCGCCTGAGAGCTGGTTCGGGAAATTGCCGGCCTTGTCGGACAGCCCGACCTGGTCGAGCGCCCGGCGGCCGATCGCATCGGCCTCGGCCGGCTTCCTGCCCAGCACCCGGCGCAGGGCGAGCGTGACATTGCCCAGCGCCGACAGGTGCGGGTAGAGGTTGAAGGACTGGAACACCATGCCGATGCGCCGGCGGACCGCGTTGATGTCGGTGCCCGGCGACATCAGGTCGATGCCTTCGACCTTGATAGATCCTTCGCTCGGTTCCTCGAGGCGGTTACAGCACCGCAGCAGTGTCGACTTGCCCGATCCTGACGGCCCGATGATGAACACCAGTTCGCCGCGCGCGACCGACAGGTCGATGCCGCGCAGCACCTCCGTGTTGCCGAAACGCTTGCGCAACCCCCGCACCTCGAGGATCGGTGCAGGGGGGGTCATCGGGCCCTCAGCACTTGGCTTTGCTCGGCGCGGCGTCGTGGCCGGGCATGCCGGGCACGCCATAGCCTTCGAACACCTTCACCTGGGCCTGATCGGCCGTGGGCGTGACGCCGAACCACTTCTCGGAAAGCTTCACGAGCGTGCCGTCCTTCTTCAGGCACTCGAGGGCTTCCTCGACCGCATTGCGCGTGGCGGCATCGTCCTTGCGGAATGCCGCCGCCCACACGCGTCCGTCGTCGACCTTGAGCGTGGTGAGCTTCATTTTGTCCTTGGCCTTGGACACCGCGTAGGCGGCGACGGTATTGCCCGACATGTGGACATCCGCGCGACCCGACAGCAGCGCCTGCACCGCATCGCCGTTGGTGGGATAGGCCGCGACCTCGAAGCCGAACTTGCCCTTATTGGTCTGCGCCCATTTGTCGTAGGCCGAGCCCTTGTTGAGCGACACGGTCTTGCCTTTCAGTTGCTCGAACGAGGTGATGTCGGGCGCACCGGCCGGGACCACGAACTGGTAGTAGGTGTTCAGATAGCCTTCGGTGAACAGCAGATTCTTCGCGCGCTCGTCGGTGACGGTGGTGGGGGCGCCCACGAAGCTGATCTTGCCCGCGTTCATCGCCGGGATCAGTCCGGAGAACTCGCCGGCGAAAATCTCGATCGGGCGCCCCATCTTGGCGCCGATGGCCTCGATCATGTCGATATTGAAGCCTTCCACGCCGCCACCGAGCTTGGGCATGGCATGCGGGGCGAAGGTGCCGTCCACGCCCGCGATGAGTTTGTCCTGCGCGATGGCGTTGCCCGCGGCCAGAAGGGCAACGAGCACACCGCCCAGCGCGGCGCGCCGTACGAGATGATGTCTGTGTCGGTTCTGCATGTGAATCCCTCCCCTGTTGAGTTCGACGATAGTGCCATGATGGTGCACGGACACGCAAAGGCAATATTCGTGCCAAGAGCTTCGTCGTCGCGGCCTTTCAGCGCTTGCCCGGGCTCAGCCCGGCGGGGCCACGCATTGGCCGTCGACGACCAGGAACCGATCCCGCAGACGTACGTACTGGCCGGCACCAAAACGGCCCACCGGCGCGAACGCGTGCAGGTCGACGTGCATCGTTTCGGTGTCCACCAGCCCCTCGCGCGCATGCAGGCGCAGAATCCGCCCGAAGAACACGAAGCGGCTTTCGGACTCCATGATCTCGTGCAGCGTGCATTCGAATGCCACCGGCACCTCGACGATCCGCGGCGGCTTGACGTCGATGCACGGCGCGACCGTGAAGCCGGCGACATCGATCTCGCTGACATCGGCGGGCAATTCGGCCGCGGTCGCGTCCATCGCGATCGCCGTCGCCTCATCGGCGATGTGCACCACGAACTCGCGCTGCGCGAGAATGTTGCGTGCCGTGTCCTTGAAGGCGCCACCCGGGAGCTTGTTGATGCTCACCATCACGAGCGGCGGATCCTCGCCCACCATGTTGAACACACTGAAGGGCGCCGCGTTGACCACGCCCCCGGGGCTCAGGGTGGTGACCAGCGCCACGGGCCGCGGCACGACGAGATTGACCATCAGCTTGTAGCACTGCTGCGCGGTGAGGGTGGTGAAATCGATCTGCATGTTCGGGCTGATGACCCTCGGACCTTAGGCGGGAAACCGGGAATGTAACCGACGCTATGGCAACCGCCCGTCGATGGCGAGACCGCTTGCCCGAGGTGGTGGCCTGGCGGGCAGACTGGCGGCAAGGAAAGGTCAGGACGGACCCAACCGTTGACGGAGCTTCTCGATGGACATGCATGGCTTTCCCTTCGGCACCACCGACTGGGATCAGATCGAACCAACCGAGCACCCAGGCGAGACGGGCGTCGCGGTCTGGCGAACCCGAACCTTCAATGGCATCCGGGTCCGCGTGGTCGAGTATTCGGCGAACTATCTTGCGGATCACTGGTGCAAGAAGGGCCACATCCTCTATTGTCTCGAAGGCGAACTTCACACCGAACTCGAGGACGGTCGCATATACGTATTGCGCCCGGGAATGAGTTATCAGGTCGCAGACAACGCGGAGCCGCATCGCTCTAGTACGGAGCAGGGTGCGAAGCTCTTCATTGTGGACTGAATGCTGGCGCTTCAGTCACTAACGTGCGTCCGGCTGCACGTGGTGAGAAACGATTTTCCATCGGGCATCCGGCTGTCTCTCTTACATGTTGATAGCCACCCAGTTCACCGGCAAGACTCTCCCGACGGCCATCTCGAACTCGCCCACCTCCAGCCCGACCTCCCATGCAAATGCACCGTTGGCATGCAGAGCGCGGTTCTCGAGTCGCGCCTCGCGCCGCTTGAATTGCGGGTTGGCCTTGGCGAAATAGTCCCTCAGTGCTGGCCAGCCGACGATGACGTCCCTGGTCATGGGGCCGGCGGACGTGATGTACGGCGTTTGCGCGAAAACGGCGGACATCGCCGTTCCATCGTCGAGGACTGACAGCTTCTCGCAAAATGCAGCGCTCGCGGCGGCAGCGTCTGTCATGTCGTTTGCACGGACGGTCGAAGCCTCCAACACCACGAATAATGCAAAGATCGCTGATGCCAGTCCAGGAATGAATCTCATGCGACTATGCTCCCAGGGCGGGCTGGTCAGCCGCATGGCGGGTTGCGCATGCGGCCCTGCAAAGTGCATCCATTCCTCGCCGGGATCCCCCAAATGACATCTGACGCTGCACAACTCGTCGCTGCGGCCCTCGCAATGGTGCTTCTCACCGCTATTGTCGGTGCAAGGCTGCTGCATTCGCGCGTTCAGGAGATGCGGCTGAAGCGCATTCATCCCCAGGCTGCGGCGACGTCGGTTCAGATGGCGGCAAAGCTCGTCAATGTTCAGGCGGCGGACAACTTCCGAAACCTCTTCGAAGTGCCCGTCCTCTTCTACAGCCTCGTGGCCGTGGCGCTGGCCACGGGCCATGCGCCGCAATGGCTGGCGGTGGGCGCCTGGCTGTACGTGGCCTTGCGCGTGGCACATAGCATTGTCCATTGCACGTACAACAAGGTTTTCCATCGCCTGGCCGTTTTCCTGGCCAGCTTCGTGCTTCTGGTCGCACTTTGGGTTTCGTTTTTCGTTTCGTTGCCCGGTCCTGCCTGATCCACGTCGATCGATGCCGGAGGCTTCACGTGCGGGTGGTCGCCGTTCACCTTTCAGGAATTCCAGGAGAGCCGCGGTGGCTGTCGACCATTGCCCGTCACGCGTTCACGCCATAACCAACGCTTGGTGACAAGCGCCACTGAGAAGAACATCCATCATGCAGATTCAGTGTCAATGCGGGCAGTTCAAGGCCAGGCTGACGTCATTTCCCAGGGGCACGCCGGACAAATTCGATCTGAAAGGGGTGCTCAGTGTGTTGCCGTTCATTTTGAAGGGCGTGTTGTCCGGCAGGTCCAACCCGTCGCCGTTCTTCCCCAAGGATGGCGTGACGGCGATCGTCGTTCCTCACGTGCTCACCGAGGCCGAACGGCGGGTATTGGGCGGATAGATTCCGGTGACGCGGTTTTCGTAAGGCTTTGGCTCTGGTTCGGCCTGATTGCCTGCCGTGTCGACGGCCGCGGTTCCTTCGAATCACGGGCACTCCAGCCCGTAGCAGGTGCTCGCCGTGCCGACGAACATCGCCCGCCGCTCGGCGCTGTCGTAGCTCCGGGTCGCCTGTTCGAAGGTCTGCCAGATCGTGGCGTAGTCGGCGGCGAGCGAGTCCACCGGAAAGTTGCTCGCGAACATCACGCGCGGCGGCCCGAAGATGTCGATCGTGCGGCGCACGATCTCGATGTTTTGCGCCACCGGCCAGAAGGCGCCGCGGCCGTCGGGGCGCAGCACACCCAGGCCCGAGATCTTGACGCGCACATTGGGCAGCGGCGCGAGTTGGCGCATCGCACGTTCCCAGGCGGCCAGGCCTTCGCGGCTGCGATCGGCCGGCAGGCCGCAGTGGTTGACGATGATCAGCGTGCCCGGATGGCGTTCGGCCAAGGGCACGGCATCGGGCAGATGCCACCACGGGGTCTGCAGTTCGAAGTGCAGCCGCGATCGGGCCAGCCGATCGTAGCCGGCACGCCAGCGCGGGCAGCGCATCGAGCCAGGCAGCGGGGTGTCGTCACTGCCGGGGGCGGGGCGGGCGCGGGGTTTGTGGCGCACGCTGCGCACGAGCGCGATGGCCTCGGTTTCGCCGAGTACGGTCTCGAGGTCGTCGCGGTCGAGCCAGATCTGCGCGGCGTGGGCGTCGGGCAGGCCTCGTTCGTGCGCGAGCGCGCTCATCCAGCGGGCTTCGCGGGTCGGCTCGGCGGGGTCGGTCTCGCCTTCCATGGCGACGGTGCCGAGGAGTTCGAGCCCGGCCTCGGTGGCGAGGCGGCGCAGGTCGGCCGGCATGAAGTCGCACGCGATGGGCGTGGTGTCGCCGTAGCGGAACGGGACCGGCTCGGCGGCGACGAGCCACGGATGGTGGTTTGCGCGCAGGTCCCAGAAGTGGTGGTGGGCGTCGACGATCTGCATGACTGTGTGCGGTTCGCTCGTGAGTGATCGCGCGATGACATCGCCGCTTCATCGCGATGGGGTACCATTTTTGCATTCGGCGTTTCAGCGGTTCTTGCGGCGCGTCGCGCCCCCGTTGCCGAATGCATCAAGAGTACTACCGGCCGAGACGGGTTTCGCCTGTCTCGAGGGCAGGGCCGACGCAGGCGGTCGCCTGGCAATCTTCGCCGGGGCGCCGTTCGATGGTGTTCGGCGTCGGCACTGTCCGCTCACATCACAACCACGGACCCTGGTGTGGCGAGTCCGCGGCCGGTGCGGATCATGTTCGTTCGTGAGCATCGTGATCGTCCACCGCTGTGTCCGAGCAGGCCTCGGCTGCCAGGCGTTGCCCGATCGCGCCCGGTGAGCCGATCGTCTGACGCATTGGAGAGCGACGACCGTGTCCGACCATTCATCCGCCCAACCCAATCCCGAGTTGCGTCTGCGCCAGCAGGTTTACGGTGAAGATCCGCTGGCCGATCGCGAGACGGACACGTATCGCGGCGAGTACATCAAGACCTTCGTGGAGAAATGGGACGAGCTCATCGACTGGGACCGGCGCGCGGCCAGTGAGGGGTCGTTCTTCATCGATGTGCTGCGCGACAAGGGCAAGTCGATGGTGCTCGACGTTGCCACCGGCACCGGTTTTCATTCGGTACGGCTGACGCAGGCGGGTTTCGATGTGACCTCGGCCGACGGCTCGGCGGCGATGCTGGCCAAGGCCTTCGAGAACGGCCGCGGCCGAGGCCTGATTCTGAAGACGGTGCAGGCCGACTGGCGCTGGCTCAACCGTGATATCAAGGGCAAGTACGACGCCATCATCTGCCTGGGCAACTCGTTCACACATCTGCACGAGGAGCGCGACCGGCGCCGTGCGCTGGCAGAGTTCTATGCGGCGCTCAAGCACGACGGCATCCTGATCATCGACCAGCGCAATTACGACGCCATTCTGGATCAGGGGTTCAGCACCAAGCATCAGTTCTACTACTGCGGCGAGGCGGTATCGGCCACGCCCGAGCATGTAGACGACGGTCTCGCGCGCTTCGTGTACCGTTTTCCGGATGGCGCGAAGTACACGTTGAACATGTATCCCATCCGTCGCAAGGTGATGCGCCGCCTGCTGCTGGACGCGGGCTTCATGCGGGTGCGCAGTTACGGTGATTTTCAGGAGACGTATCACCAGGACGAGCCGGATTTCTTCGTGCACGTTGCCGAGAAATCCATCGACGAGCGGCGCGACGGCGGCGATCGCAATGTCGCCGAGGACTACTACGACAGCGACGATGCCGACCAGTTCTATCTGAACATCTGGGGTGGCGAGGACATCCACATCGGCATCTACGAGGCGGGCGATTCGATCGCGCGCGCCAGCGAGCGCACGGTGATGACGATGGCCGAGATGTTGCCGGGACTCGGTGCGCAGATGCGTGTACTGGACATCGGCGCGGGCTACGGCGGCTCGGCCCGCAAGCTGGCCAGCCGCTTCGGCGCCTCGGTGCGTTGTCTGAACATCTCCGAGGCGCAGAACGACACCAACCGTCACAAGAACGCCGGGCAGGGCCTGGCCGACAAGGTGTCGGTGGTGCACGGTTCGTTCGAGGACATTCCCGAGCCCGACGAGAGCTTCGACGTGGTGTGGTCGCAGGACGCGATCCTGCACACCGACCATCGCGAGAAGGTGTTGCAGGAGGCGTACCGCGTGCTCAAGCCGCGCGGACACATGGTGTTCACCGATCCGATGCAGGCCGACGAGGTGCCCGACGGTGTGCTGCAGCCGGTCTACGACCGGCTCGGCCTGACCAGCCTTGGGTCGCTGCGGTTCTATCGTGAGGCCGCCGAGCGGGTCGGTTTCCAGGTTCTGGAACAGTTCGAGATCACGGGTCACCTGCGCACCCACTACGACCGTGTGCGCCAGGAGCTGGAGCAGCGGCGCGCCAGCCTGGCGGGCGAGATCTCGGCCGAATACATCGACAGGATGCTGGCCGGACTGCGCAGTTGGGTCGAGGCCGCCGACGCGGGCAACCTGCGTTTTGCGATTCAGATGTTCCGCAAGCCGGATTGATACAATCCGTCATCCGTAACCGAGGCCGGCGCGTTCGAAATCTTGTCCGCTCCGGCCCGTTCATTTCCAGCCATGGGTTTCCGGTGGTGCAGGCGCGCCACCGGCGTCCGGGCCGTTGTGCGGCGTGGTTGGGCGCGTGTCGCCCGACACCCGGAATCTGACGAGAGGTCGGCGAAGATGTCATTGGTCGAGGCCGTTGGCCTGTGCAAGCGATTCGGTGATTTCACCGCGGTGGACGACATCGGGTTCACGGTGGGGCGCGGCGAAGTGGTGGGCTTTCTGGGACCCAACGGCGCCGGCAAATCCACCACCATGAAGATGCTCACCGGTTTTCTGGAGCCCGACGAAGGCAGTGCGCGCATCGGCGGTCACGATGTGGTGCGCGAGCCGGTGGCCGCGCGGGCGATGCTTGGCTACCTGCCCGAGGGCGCGCCCGCCTACGGCGAGATGACCGTGGCCGACTTTCTCGCTTTCGTGGGCCGCATGCGCGGCATGGGGGGCGCCGGTCTGCGCAACCGCATGGCCGAGATGGTCGATCGCGTGCACCTGGCCGATGTCTGGAACCGCCAGGTCGACAATCTCTCGAAGGGCTACAAGCGCCGCGTGGGCATCGCGCAGGCGCTGCTGCACGACCCCGACGTGCTGATCCTGGACGAGCCCACCGACGGCCTGGACCCAAATCAGAAGCACGAAATGCGCACGCTGATCCGATCGATCGCCAGCGCCAAGGCCATCATCGTCTCCACCCACATCCTCGAAGAGGTCGAGGCGGTGTGCACCCGTGCAATCGTCATCGCCAACGGGCGCCTGCTTGCCGATGACACGCCGACGGGGCTGGTGTCCGCGCGCCGCGAGCGGCCGGCGTTGGCCGTCACCGTGGTCCGTGACGATCTCGAGCGGGCGCGTGACGCGCTGGCGGCCTGGGCCGATGGCGACATCGCCCACGACGAACACGCGTCGCTGGTGCGCCTGCGGCTGGCGCTGGCCGCCTCCAGCACGGCCGTGCCGGCCGAGATCGCCGCGCGGCTGCGCGCCGACGGCCTGCACGTGGTGGCGGCCGATTATCTTCAGCCCTCGCTGGAAGACGTCTTTCGCGAGATGACGCGCGAGCCCAACCGCGCGATGCTCGGTTGAGCATCGCGCTGGCATCGTTCATTTTGTCAGTCCTGGTCAGATTCTGGAGCCGATTTCGATGTCTGCCTCGTCGGGTACGTTGACCACAGTGTTCGGCCGCGAGTTGCGCGGCTATTTCTCGTCGCCGCTGGCCGCGATCTTCCTGGTCGTGTTCCTGGCGCTGTCGGCCGGTCTGACCTTCTTCGTCGGCGGCTTCTTCGATCGTGGCCAGGCCGATCTGGCCACGTTCTTCAGCTGGCATCCGTGGCTGTTCCTCATTCTGATGCCGGCCATCGGTATGCGCCTCTGGGCCGAGGAGCGTCGCACCGGCACGATCGAGATGCTGATGACGCTGCCCAGCCGGCCGTGGTCGCTGGTGCTGGGTAAGTTCCTGGCCGCCTGGGTGTTCGCCGGCCTGGCCTTGCTGCTCACGATGCCCATCTGGCTCACGGTCAACTATCTTGGCCAGCCCGACAACGGCGTGATCGCGGCCAGTTACCTGGGCAGCTGGCTGATGGCCGGTGGTTTCCTGGCCGTGTCGGCCTGCATTTCGGTGCTCACGCGCAACCAGGTCATCGCGTTCATCGTGGCGGCGATCGTCAGTTTCCTGCTGGTCATGGCCGGCAGCGAACTGGTGCTGGGCGCGATCCGGGTCTCGATGCCCGGTGCGATCACCGAGGCCGTCCAGTCGTTGTCGATCATCGCGCACTTCAACCGGCTCACCCGCGGGGTGCTCGAGCTCACCAGCCTGTTCTTCTTCGTCTCGCTGATCGTGCTCTGCCTGTGGTTGAACGTGCGTTTCCTCGACGTCAAGCGCGCGGCCTGAACCCTCATTCCTGACAACGTCGGCCCGGCACCGGCCGGGCGTCATCGATCGATCCCCATGGCAAAGAAACTCACTCGCGGACGCACCGTCGCCATCGCCACGGTCCTGGCCATCGTGTTGTTCATGGCCTTGAACACCATCGTCGGCCAGTTGTTCCCGGCGCAGCGTGTCGATCTCACGGCCAGCCGGCTCTATTCGTTGTCGGACGGAACCCGTCAGGTGCTGTCGCGGCTGGACGACCAGCTGCGCTTCCGGTTCTTCGTGTCCGACAATCTGGTCCAGGTGGCACCGACCCTGTCGGCCTACGCGGCGCGCGTGCGCGAGACCCTCGAGGCCTATGCGCGCATGTCCGACGGCAAGATCACGCTCGAGGTGATCCAGCCCAAGCCCTTCTCCGACGACGAAGATCTGGCGGTCGGCCAGGGCATCAACCAGATCAGCGTCAGCAATGGCCCGCCGTTGTTCTTCGGCATGGCGGCCACCAACAGCACCAGCGGCCGCGGCGCGATTCCGGTGTTCGCGCCCGAGCGCGAGGCCTATCTCGAGTACGACCTGACCCGGCTGGTGGCCGAACTCGGCCAACGCGGCAAGCCGCGCGTCGCGCTCATCGACGGCCTGGGTCTGGGCGCCAATCCCATGACCCGCCAGCCGGCGCAGCAGGTACTCGACCAGATGCGCCAGTTCTTCGAGATCGACACGCGTTACGGCGATGTCGATTCGCTCGATGCGAACACGCGGGTGTTGATGGTCGTGCATCCCCAGGGGCTGTCGGCACGCACGCGCTTCACGATCGACCAGTGGGTGCTGGGTGGCGGCGCCACGCTGATCTTCGTCGATCCGCACGCCGAGACCCAGCCGGGCATGCAGCCCGGCATGCCGGCGCCCGACCCGCGCTCCGATCTGCCGCAGCTGTTCAAGGCCTGGGGCATCGGCTTCGATGCGAGCAAGGCCGTCGGCGATCGCAACTATGCGCTGGGCACGCGCCGCCAGGTGGGCGGGCGCGAGCTCGAGGTCCCCAATCTTCCCTGGATCGCGCTGCGCGGCCCGGCGCTGGCCAACGACGACGTGGTTCTGTCCGAGCTGTCCACGATCCTGATGACCACGGCCGGTGCCCTGACCAGCACGCGCGAGGGCGTGACGCTGCGCCCGCTGCTCGTGGCGTCGCCGGATGCGGGCCTGCTGGAGGCCGCGCAGGCGGGCAATCCCAACGCCGATCCGCGTCTGCTGGCGGCCAATCTCGAACCGTCCAAGCAGCCGCTGGTGCTGGCGGCGCGCGTCGAGGGAACGCTGCAGAGCGCTTTTCCCGACGGCCGTCCCGAGGGGGCTGCCGGCGACGGCACGCCGCTCAGGCAATCGAAGGGCGCGACCAACCTGATGATCTTCGGTGACGCCGATATGCTGATGGATCGCAACTGGATCCAGCAGCGCCAGGTGCTTGGCCAACAGATCGCGCAGGCCTTCGCCAACAACGGCGACCTGGTGCTCAATGCGATCGAGCAGGTGGCGGGTGGCGCAGTGCTGGCCGGTCTGCGCGGGCGCGGGGTGTTCTGGCGGCCGTTCGATCGCATCGAGGCGCTGCAGGCCGAGGCGCAGCAGAAGTTCCTCGCCAAGGAGAACGAGCTGACCCAACGCCTCAAGCAGACCGAGCAGCGCCTGCGCACGGCCAGCCAGGAGGCGGGCGAAACCGCCGGTGGCCCGGAGTTGTTGTCTGGCGAACGTCAGCAGGCGGTCCAGCGGTTCCGTGCCGACCTGCTGGCCACGCGCGCGGAATTGCGTGAGGTTCAGTTCAATCTCAATCGCGACGTCGACGACCTGAAGCGTTGGATCTCGGCATTGAACGTGGCGATCTGGCCGCTGGTCGTGGGCATCGTCGTGCTGATGATCGCGTTACGGCGCCCGCGGCGCGATCTACCGCAACGCGCTTGAGTTCGTAGGCCGCGCAGCCGGTGTGCACGGGATTCGTCGTGCGCGCCGTCTGCGCGATCGTCAAATCAGACCAGGAAGAGCAGACATGCGACCCGCGTCCCTGATGCTACTGGCCGTGGTGACCGCCGCCGCGGTTGCCGTCGCCATCTCGTTGAATGCCGTGCGCGGCACTGGGGGCGCCGATTCGGCGCACGGCGAAGCCTTCGTACCGGGGCTGGTCGAGCACATCAACGAGGTCGACCGCATCGAGATCGACGATCGCACCGGCCAAACGGTACTGGTGCGCAAGGGCGATGGTTTCGCCGGCGAGTCAGGCTATCCGGCGCGCGTCGCGGTGATCCGCGACCTGCTCACCCAGTTGTCGGTGCTCACCATCGAAGAGCGCAAGACCGATCGCCCGGAGCGCTATCCGGAGCTGTCGCTGGCCGAACCGTCGGCCGAGACCGACGCTTCGCGCCATGTGCGGGTATTGGCCGACGGCAAGCCGCTGGTCGATGTCTATATCGGCAAGGCGGAGAGCTCGGTCGGCGGCACCCGCGGCGGCCTGTATGCGCGCCGTGAGGGCGAGGCCCGCACCTGGCTGTTGCGTGGCGCGGTCGAACTGCCCGGCGCGCGTGCCGGCTGGTTCGACAACGAACTGCTCGACATCAAGGCGGACGAGCTTCGATCGGTGACGCTGAAGACGCCCGAGGGCGAGGTGACGCTGCAGCGCGACGAGGGTAGCGACAGGCTGACGATGCAGAACGTACCCGCGGACCGCGTGCCCGAGGAGGGCAGGGTTCGCCAGCTGGCGGGCATGCTCACCCGGCTGAAGTTCGCCGATCTCCGCAAGGCGGGCGAGGGCGCGGCCAGCGGCGGCGTGGTCACCGCGATCACGCGCGACGGCCTCACGATACGCGTCGTCGAGGTGGCGCTCGACGAAGCCGCGAAGGCACGCTGGGTGCGCGTCTCGGTCGAGGGCGGCGAAGGTGCCGACGACAAGCGGCTGGTCGAACTGCGCCGGCGCGTCGAGGGCTACGAGTTCGAACTGCGCGGCGTCAATGCCGAGCTGCTCGGCACCAAGACGACGGCCTTCCTCGCGCTACCCTGAGCCGCCCGCGGGCGACCGCACCAGGTGCGCGGCCACGAGCTGCGGCAGCCCCCGTTGATGCGCAAAAGCCCACTCGTGGCCGGGGGCCGTTCGCTTTTCGGCCACAATTCGGCATGGATGCTCTGATCGAGATCGATGGCCTCACCAAGACCTATGCCGGCGGGTTTCAAGCGCTCAAGGGCATCGATCTGCGTATTCGAAAGGGCGAGATCCTGGCCCTGCTGGGCCCCAACGGCGCGGGCAAGACCACACTGATCGGCATCGTCTGCGGTCTGGTCAATCCCAGTTCGGGCAACGTGCGGGTCGACGGCCATGACGTGGTGCGCGACTACCGCAAGACCCGCTCGCGCATCGGCCTGGTGCCGCAGGAGTTGAGCACCGACTCGTTCGAGAGTGTTCGCAATGCGGTCGCCTTCAGTCGCGGCCTGTTCGGCAAGCCGGCCGATTCGGCGGTCATCGAGCGTGTGCTGCGCGACCTCTCGCTCTGGGACAAACGCGATAGCAAGATCATCACGCTTTCGGGGGGGATGAAGCGCCGCGTTCTGATCGCCAAGGCGCTCGCCCACGAGCCGGATATCCTGTTCCTGGACGAACCCACCGCCGGGGTCGACGTTGAGTTGCGCCAGGACATGTGGCGGCTGGTGGCGAGAATGCGCGCCGACGGTGTGACCATCATCCTCACCACGCACTACATCGAAGAAGCCGAGGCGATCGCCGACAGGGTTGGCGTCATCAACGGTGGCGAGCTGATCCTGGTCGAAGACAAGGCCACCCTGATGCGCAGGCTGGGGCGCAAACAACTGAACATCGAGCTGGGCGAACCGGTCGGGACGATGCCGGCGGCGCTCGCGCCCTTCGGGCTGGAACTCGCCGCCCAGGGGCGGCGGCTGATCTACAGCTACGATGAACGCGCCGGCGACCAGGTCGCCACGCTGCTGGAAGCGGTGCGGGCCGCCGGCCTGCGGATTCGCGATCTCGACACCAAGCAGAGTTCGCTTGAAGAGATCTTCGTCGATCTGGTGAGGGCGCCGGCATGAACCTGCGCGCGGTGTTGGCGATCTATCGCTACGAACTGGCGCGCACCCGGCGCACCTTGTTTCAGAGCGTGGTGTCACCGGTGCTGTCTACCTCGCTCTATTTCGTGGTGTTCGGGTCCGCGATCGGCTCGCGCATCCAGCAGGTCGAGGGCATCGGCTATGGTGCGTTCATCGTGCCGGGGCTGATCATGATGTCGGTGCTCACCCAGAGCATGAGCAATGCCTCGTTCGCGATCTACTTCCCCCGTTTCACCGGCACCATCTACGAGTTGTTGTCGGCACCCGTTTCCGCCTTCGAGGTCGTGCTCGGCTACGTCGGCGCGGCGGCCACCAAGTCGATCCTGCTTGGCGCGATCATCCTGGCCACGGCTTCACTGATCGTCGACATCCGGATCGATCATCCGATCTGGATGGTCGCGTTCCTCGTACTGACTTGCACCACGTTCAGCATGATGGGCTTCATTATCGGCATCTGGGCCGACAACTTCGAGAAGCTCCAGGTGGTGCCCTTGTTGGTCGTGACGCCGTTGGCGTTTCTGGGCGGCACGTTCTATTCGGTGTCGATGCTGCCTCCCTTCTGGCAGCAGGTGACCTTGTTCAATCCCGTGCTCTACCTGATCAGCGGCTTTCGTTGGAGCTTCTACGGCCACGCCGATGTCGCCGTGGCCGTGAGTCTGGCCGTGATCGCCGTCTTCCTCGGCCTTGGCCTGCTGCTGGTCTGGTGGATCTTCCGCACCGGCTATCAACTCAAACCCTGACCGTCGTCGGTGCTCGCCCCGTTCATGTTTCGCGTCATTGGAAGTCTTTCTGGAAGCCGGCCCGCGCCGGTCCGTCGGCGATGGCGCCTGCCGTCGGCCATCGCGGTCACGCTGGCGCTCCTGGCCGGGGTGGCCGGCGCGCGATCGCTACCACCGAGTTCACTACCCGAGTCGATGACCGAGATCGAAACCTCGTCGGGCGACTACGGCGAGCGCGAACCGATCGGCGAACTGTTCGGCCGCCCGGTCTACCAGTATCTGATCGGCGCAAGGCTCAGCTTCGGGCCCGAGAACCCTGGCGGCGAGCGCAGCAAACCGTCGATCCGTGACGTCTGGGCGATCGACATCGGTCGCCTGCGTATCAGCTCGGGCGGCGGTGGCGGCTTGTTGAACAACTTCGATCCCACCGGCGAGCGCTCGCCGGGACATGCGAGCCTGCGGCTTTTCGACTCATCCAGCATCCGCGTGTCGCTGGGCCTGCGCTTGTACTCGGGGCGTGCGCAGGTCGACGACGGCGAGATGGCCGGTGTGCCAGGGCTGCAACGCACTGTTCTCGGCCGTCTGTCGACCAGTTTCACGCTGGCGGGCGAGTGGGGCGGGCAGGTGGCACTGACCAGCGACATCCTCGGTCACGGTCTCGGTCGTGAGCTGTCCTTCTCGCTGGGACGGCGCTGGCCTTTGAGCACCAACACCACCATGAGCGTCGGCCTTGGCATGACCTTCGGCGACGGCGAGCACATGTTCGCTCTGTTCGGCGTGCCGCCGGGCTCGGCGGCCGCCGACCGCCTGGGCAGCTACGAACCGCCGGCCGGTGCCAAAGATTTGTCGGCGGGCTTCGGTCTGGTGACCGTGCTCGACAACCACTGGATCATCTACGGCGGCATCTCGTTCGCGGCGCTACTGAGGAGTGCCTCGGACAGCCCGTTCGTGAGGCGCACGGTCACCAACAGCCTGTCGCTCGGGCTCGCCTATCGCTGTTGCTGAGGCACTCATGAATATTTTCTCGTTCAAGATGGCCGAGAACTCGCTGTTCGCGGTTCTGCTGCGTTCGCCGTGGTGGATCAGCGTGCTGGTCACGGCTGCCATCGTTCTGGTGTCGTTCGTCGTCCTGCCGCCGCGCTTCGTGATCTTCGGCTTCGCGGTGGCACTGCCGTTTCCGATCATTGCCGGCGTTGCGGCCTGGCGTCAGTGGCAGGCGCCCAGCCACGCGCGCGTGCAGGCGGTACGTGATTCGGTCGCCGCCATGAACTGGAAGGCTTTCTCGGCCGCGCTCGAGGCAGCCTGGCGGGCCCGTGGTTTCGAGGTCGAGCGGCTCGAGGGCGGTGGTGCCGACTTCGAACTGACGCAGGGCTGGCGCAAGACCGTGGTCAGCGCCCGGCGCTGGAAGACCGCGCAACTGGGCGTGGAGCCGGTCAAGGCCCTGCTCGCCGAGCGCGAGGCCCGCGAGGCGCAGGCCGCGATGCTGATCTCGCTGGGCGAGGTCTCGACGGCGGCCAGCAAGCTGATGACCGCGCGTGGTGTCGAACTCGGCAATGCGACGACTCTTGCGGCGCTGCTGCCAAGGCCATGAAGGTTTCAGGCGCCGTCGACACGCCATCGGCGCGTCGACGGCTTTCAGGCGTGCACGGGGCCGGCTCCGGCGGACGTGACGATCAGTCGTACGCGGGGCCGGCTGCGTCGGACGTGACGATCAGTCGTTCGCGGGTCGTTCCTGACCGGCCGAGGCGATCGCCTCCAGGGCCTCCCAGCGCTCGAGCTTCTCCATCAGTTCGAGCTCGATCGTGTCGGCGCGTTCCTGGTCCTGCCGTTGCTGCTCGGGGGCCGTGCGGAAGTAGTCGGCGCCGGCCATGCGATCGTGAAGCTCGCGCTGCTCGGTCTCGAGGCGCGCGATGGTCTCGGGCATGGCATCGAGCTCGCGCTTCTCGTTGAAGCCGAGCTTCGGTCGCGCGGCGTCTTTCTGGCGTGCACGCGGGGCCGGTGCAGCCGCAGCGTCGGTGCGCGGCGGCGTTTGCGCCGCCCGCTGCTCGCTCAGGCGGGCCATGTGGTCGCGCCACTCGCCGTGACCGCCGATGATCATGCGCCAGCGCCCATCGCCCTCGTAGCCGATGACCTGGGTGACGACCGCATCGAGGAAGGCGCGATCGTGGCTGACGAGCAGCAAGGTGCCCGGGTAGTCGAGCAGGGCGGTCTCGAGCATTTCCAGCGAATCGATGTCGAGGTCGTTGGTGGGTTCGTCGAGCACGAGCAGGTTGGCGGGCTGCGCGAACAAACGCGCCAGCAGCAGCCGGTTCCGTTCGCCGCCCGACAGGCTCTGCACGGGTGAGTTCGCCCGCCGCGGTGAGAACAGGAAGTCGCTCAGGTAGCTCATCACGTGCTTGCGGCCGGCCGCGGTTTCGATCCACTCGGAGCCGGGGCTGATGGTTTCGGCCACCGTGCGTCGCGGATCGAGCTGGGCGCGCATCTGATCGAAGTAGGCGACGCGCAGCCCGTGGCCGAGACGCACGCGGCCGGCATCGGCCGGTTCCTGGCCGAGGATGATGCGCAGCAGCGTGGTCTTGCCGGCGCCATTGGGCCCGACCAGACCGATGCGATCGCCTCGCTGGATGAGCGCCGAGAAATCGTCGATCAGCCGGCGCTCGCCGCCATCGGCGCGCGCGAAGCGCTTGCAAACGTGTTCGAGTTCGGCGACCAGCTTGCCCGAGCGCTCGCCGGCGTCGACGGCGACCTTGACCGAGCCGAGCCGCTCACGCCGCTGGGCACGTTCGACGCGCAGGCGTTCGAGTCTGCGCACCCGCCCCTCGTCGCGCGTGCGCCGCGCCTGCACACCTTGCCGGATCCAGGCCTCTTCCTGTTTCCAGAATTTGTCGAAGCGGCTCGCGCGCACCGCCTCGTCTGCGAGCTGCTCTTGCTTGAGCCTTTCGTAGGTGGCGTAGTTGCCCGCGTAGCTGCGCAGCTGGCCGCGATCGAGTTCGACGATGCGCGTGCACACCGCATCGAGAAAGCGTCGGTCGTGGGTGATGACGATCAGCGTGGGCCCGCGCGCGAGCAGCGCTTCGAGGTGCTCGATCGCGTCGATGTCGAGGTGATTGGTGGGTTCGTCGAGCAGCAGCAGATCGGGTTCGGCGGCCAGCGCCGCGGCCAGCGCGGCACGCTTGCGCTCACCGCCCGACAGGCCCGCGAGAGGCCGAGAGAGATCGATGCCGAAGCGGTCGGCCGCCGCGTCCAGGCGGGCGCCGCGGGTCCAGTCGTCCAGGCCCTGGCCCAGGGTGTCGGCCAGCCGTTGCAGCAGGCTGTCGCGCAGGGTCGGCGCGTCCGGCAGCAGCGGCTCCTGCTCGACGCGCACGATGCGCGTGCCATCGGCCACGCGCAGCTCGCCGTCGTCGAGCGCGCGCTCGCCGGCGACCACCGACAACAGCGATGACTTGCCGGTGCCGTTGCGTCCGATCAGGCCGATGCGATCGCGCGTCTCGACGCTCAGCGATGCACCGTCGAGCAGCGGCGCATCGCCATAGGCCAGTTCCGCATCGATGAGGGTGAGCAGGCTCATGCGCGTTCCAGCCAGCTCTGCAGGCCGGCCGCATTGAGGCGGATGTCGTCGCCGAGCAAGGTCTCGAGCGCTTCGTCGTCGAGCCCGGGCCGATGCCGGTGGGCCGCCTCGAACAACAGCGTGCGCATGCCGTCCTCGAGCGTGCGCGTGCGGGCCCCGCCGGCAAGCGCACGACTGCGCTCACCGAGTTGGCGGTAGGCCTCGACAAGGGTCAGCAGCTGCTCGGCCATGAACGCGACCGCATCGTGGCGCGAGTAGTGGGTCAGTAACACGCATGTAGGACGCAGCGCGAGGATGCGTTGCAGACTGGCGTTCATGGCTTGCGGGTCGAACTGGACCGGGGTGGAGGACGGAAACACCATCGGGCCGTCGGGCCCGATGAGCTCCCGGTAGCCGATGCCGAAGGTGTCGCCGGTGAACATGGCGCCGGTGGCCTCGTCGAGCAGCAGATGATGATGCAGCGCGTGGCCGGGCGCGTCGATGAAACGAACCCTGCGGCCGCCGATCGCGAAGCCGTCGCCGTCGTGCATCACGCGCACGCGCCGCGCATCGATCGGTGTCAGCTCGCCATACAGCGCGCGTGCGCTTGCCTCGCCGTAGACGGCGACCGTGCCGGCCCACAGACGGGCTGGATCGATCATGTGCCGGGCGCCGCGCGGATGCACCAGCAGGCTGGCCGAAGGCAGGGCGCTCATCAGGGCGCCCGCGCCGCCGGCGTGGTCGAGATGGACGTGGGTGAGCGCCACCGCGCGAACGGCGTCACGCGGTATGCCCAGCGCGGCGATCGCCGCCAGCACCCGCGGCACCGAGTGATGCGTGCCGGTGTCGACCAGCATGGCTTCACCCCTGTGGACCAGCAGGTGCACGGCATCGAAGCGCGCGCGCATGTAGCCGGTATCGATCGCGAACAGGCCGAGCCCGAGCGCCTCGGCGCCGTCAGCGCCGGCGAGCGGCGCCTCGGGCGAACCGGACGAGGGTGTTTCTGAGGTCATGAACGGAGGTGGCCGTAACGGCCTGCTAGACTCGTTGCTCTGGACGCGTGGCGGTGCCCGGGCCAAAACGGCTACCGGCGCGGCGCCGGCACGCGACGCCGCATGGCACCGGTCCCCGACGACGAACGGCCGCCCGCCGGCCTGGAGAGGAGATTATGAAACAGCTTCGCAGAACCGCGTTGGCCGCAACCATGGTCGCGGCCGGTTTCTTGTCGGCCCCGCTGGCGCAGGCCGAGCAAGTCACCCTGAAGGCGGCCTCGTTCATCCCCGAGCGGGTGATCATCGCCAAGTACTTCTACGAGTGGGTGCGTGAGGTCAACAAGCAGTGCGCGGGTAAGGTCAACATCACCGTCGTCGGCCCCGAGGCGGTACCGACGCTGCAGCAGTGGAATGCGCTCAAGGACGGCGTGATCGACATGCACTACGGCCCGCCCAACTACTTCCGCGGCGCCGTGCCGGCCGGTGATGTGATCAGTCTGGCCCGCAACGAAACCGCCGAGCAACGCAAGAACGGCGCCTGGGAACTGATCAACGCCGAGTACAACAAGAAGCTCAATGCGCAGTATCTGACCCACCTGACCGGGGGCGTGCGTTTCCACCTGTACACCACCAAGGCGGGCACCGACGGCCGCTTCGAGGGCTTCCGTCTGCGTTCGGTGCCGATCTACGACGCATTCTTCAAGTCGCTGGGCGCCAACCCGGTGCGCATGGCGCCACCGGCCGTCTACACCGCGCTCGAGCGCAATGCGGTCGACGGCTACGGCTGGCCGTTGTGGGGGGTTCAGGACTTCGGCTGGGACAAGTACACGAAGTTCCGCTACGACCCCGGTTTCATCAGTGCGGCCGTCGCCATCCTCGTCAATCTGGATAAATGGAAGTCCCTGGCCGAGCCGCAGCGCGCCTGCCTCAACGACATGACGCTGTGGGTCGAGCAGCAATGGCCGAAGTGGCGTGCCGAAGAAGATGGCAAGCAGATGGCCGCGCAGAAGGCCAGCGGCATCGAATCCGTGGATCTCGGCGCCGACTTCGCCCAGAAGGCCGAAGACACCTACTGGGCCGATCTGGAGAAGGCCGACCCCGAGTTCGTCGGCAAGGTCAAGCCGCTGCTCACCAAGGCCAAATGATGCTCGACCTATCCTCGCGCCGGCACACGCGGCGCGGGCGCGCCGATGCGTAAGGGTCTCGACCGTCTGGTCAACGCGCTGGCGGTCATCGCCGGCGCGTTGCTTTGTGGGCTGGTCGTATTGATCTGTTTCGACGTGGTCGCGCGCAGTTCGCGCGTGTTCTCATTGCCCTGGGCGCTCGACGTGGCCGAGTGGGCCTTGTTCCTGATCACCTTCCTTGGCGCACCGTGGGTGCTGCGCGAGCACGGCCACATCGCGATCGAGATCTTCGTCGCCCGACTGCCGGGCGCCGCCCAGCGCGCGGTCGGGTGGCTGGCCAACCTGATCGGCGCGCTGGTGTGCGCGGTGCTCCTGGTCTATGCGGTACGGCAATTGCTGCGCTCGTTCGACTCGGGCAACATGATCTATGAAACCTTCGTCTACGCGGAGTGGTACCAGTACGCGGTGCCACCGCCCATTTTCGCGCTGCTGCTGATCCTTTTCGTTCTGCGCCTGGTTCGTCCGCAGGCGGCGCCACCGCAGGCGCTCGACGAAGGCTTCTGACGCGCCATGGTCTGGTACGAAATCCTGCTGCTGTTGCTGGGCCTGTTGGTCGTGTTCATGGCCATCGGTTTGCCGGTCGTGTTCGCGTTCTTCGCGGTCAACCTGATCGGCGCCTATGTGTTCATGGGTGGCGACAACGGCGTGCTGCAGCTGGTACGCAACGCGGTCGATTCGGTACAGAGCTTCGCGCTGCTGCCGATTCCATTGTTCATTTTGATGGGCGAGATCATGTTCCACACGGGCGTGGCCTCGCGCGCGATCGACGCGGTCGACAAGCTCATCGCGCGGGTGCCCGGGCGCCTGTCGCTGGTGGCGATCGTCGGTGGCACCTTGTTCTCGTCGTTGTCGGGCTCGACCATCGCGAACACCGCGATGCTCGGCTCGACGCTGTTGCCCGAGATGTACCGGCGCGGCTACAAACCGTCGATCGCGATCGGGCCGATCGTCGCCGTCGGTGGCATCGCAATGCTGATTCCGCCGTCGGCGCTGGCCGTGCTGCTGGGCTCGATCGCACAAATCCCGATCGGTGAGCTGCTGATCGCCTCCATTTTGCCGGCCATCATTCTTGCCGTGCTGTTCTTCATCTACGTGATCGTGCGCTGCCGGCTGGACCCGACACTGGCGCCCAGCTACGACGTTGCCGAACTGGGCTGGCGCGAGCGCCTGATGCCGTTCGTGATCTACGTCCTGCCGCTATCGCTGATCTTCATCGTCGTGGTGGGCAGCATTCTCGGCGGCTTCGCGACGCCCACCGAGTCGGCGGCGCTGGGCGCGGCGGCCACGGTGCTGGCGGCGGCCGGTTACCGACGCCTGACCTGGGCCAGCCTGCTGATCTCGGTGCGCCAGACCTTGCGCTTCTCGGTGATGACGCTGTTCATCATCTGCGGGTCGATCACGTTCTCGCAGATCATGGCGTTCTCGCAGGCCTCGGCGGGGCTGGCCGAGGCCATCTTCGGCGCCGGTCTGGGGCCGATGGCGCTGCTGGCCGGCATGCTGTTGATTCTGCTGTTCCTGGGCTGCTTCATGGACCAGGTGAGCATGATGATGATCACGGTACCGCTGTTCATGCCGATCGCCCAGCAGCTGGGGCTGGACGTCGTCTGGTTCGGCGTGCTGATGCTACTGGTGCTCGAGGTCAGCCTGGCCACACCGCCGTTCGGGCTGTTGCTGTTCGTGGCCAAGGGGGCATCGCCTGAAACCGACATGCGCGACATCGTGTTCTCGGTCCTGCCCTTCGTGCTGATCGTGCTCGCGGTGGTCGTGCTCTTGGTGGTGTTCCCGGGCATCACCCTGGTGCTGCCGCAGCTGATCGCACGCTGACCGGGCCCGCGGCTTCCGGCGGTCGCCACGGCGCGGCCGGCGGCGGCAGGCGCCGGCCGTGCCGCCCCGTCGGTGTACCGCTTCGCCGTCGTCAGTGTGCGGCCAGGCGGCGACGCGCGCCGGTACCGGGCAGCGGCAGCCGGCCGGCGGCCGTCTGCGACATCAGTCGATGCACGGGGTCGTTCGCGAGCAGCGTCAGCGCACGTCGTGCCTGGGCCGGATCCGGCAGCTCGAAGCGGTCGAAGCCGCAGCGCGCGAGCATCGGGACCTGGTCGGGGATCAGTTCGCCGGTGGCGGCCAGGGCACCGGCCCAGTGCAGGCGATCGCGCAGCAGGCGTCCGATCGTGAAGCCGCGGCCGTCGGCGAAGCGGGTGAACTCGACCGCGACGAGATCGAGCGAATCCAGCCACGGCGCCAGGCGTTGCGGGTCCTCGCCCGGCCCGATCAGCAAACCGAGGCGGCCCGGGCGTGCATGCCAGAGTGCGCGGCTCTCGGCGTAGGCTTCCACTGGCAGCAGCAGGTCCGCGAGCGCGGGCAGACCGTCGGCATTGCCCTCGTAGCGCCACCAGGCCTCGTCGCGCGTGGCACGGGTATCAATCCAGTTCTGCATAGACCGCCTCCTTCAGGGCGTCGAGTCCGACGCGTTCGACCCAGTGGCCGAAGCGCTCGCCGCGATCGCGGCGTTGGTGAAGATAGGTTCGCACCAGGCGCTCGATCGCATCGACGATGTCGGCTTCGGCAAAGGCCGGACCGAGGATACGGCCGATGCGGGCCGCTCCATCGGGTCGGCCGCCGATCGAGATCTGGTAGAACGATTCGCCGTGCTTGTCGACGCCGAGCACGCCGATGTCGGCCACGTGGTGATGGCCGCACGAATTCATGCATCCCGAGATGTTCAGCGATACCTCGCCGATCTCGAGCAGTTCATCGAGGTCGGCAAACGAGGCCTGGACACCGATCGCGATCGGAATCGAGCGCGCGTTGGCGAGCTGGCAGAAGTCGCCGCCCGGGCAGGCGATGATGTCGGTCAGCAGCCCGGCATTCGGGCTCGCGAGGCCGGCCTCCCGCAACCGATGGTAGAGGTCCGGCAGATCGGTCAACGCCACGTCGGGCAGCACCAGGTTCTGGTGGTGGCTGACCCGGATCTCACCGAAGCCGAAGTCATCGGCCATCGCCGCGACGGCGCGCATCTGTTCGCTGGTGCAATCGCCCGGCGGCAGCCTGCCGTTCTTGAGCGAAATCGTGACGGCCGCTCGCCCGGGTTGCCGGTGTGCGAGCCGGCTGCGCGACAGCCAGCGCGCGAAGGCGCGATCGCCAGCGGCGCGAGACACCAGCACGGCCTCGTGGCCCGCGATCTGCACCGGGCCGAGCACCGGATACCGGGGCGGCGCGAAGGCCTGGCGCAATGCGTCCAGGGTCTCGGAGGGCACGCGCCCGGGGCCGCTGCCATCGGCGCGCAGCGACAGCCATTCGCGCTCGACCTCTCCGGCGAACGCGGCCGCACCCAGCGAACGGACGAGGATCTTGATACGCGCCTTGTAGAGATTGTCGCGCCGCCCGTGGCGGTTGTAGACCCGCAGGATGGCTTCGAGGTAGTCGAGCAGATCGGTGGGTTCGAGGTCGCGTCGGATCGGCTCCGCGATGATCGGCGTACGACCAAGCCCGCCGCCGACCCAGACATCGATCCGCGGATCACCGTCGACGTGATGCACAACCAGGCCGATGTCGTGCACGCGGATGGCCGCGCGATCCTCGCGCGCGCCGCTGACCGCGATCTTGAACTTGCGCGGCAGGAACGCGAACTCGGCATGCAGATTGGCCCACTGCCGGATCAGCTCGGCCACCGGCCGCGGGTCGACGAGCTCGTCCTCGGCGACGCCGGCCAGGTGATCGACGGTGACGTTGCGAACGCAGTTGCCGCTGGTCTGGATCGCATGCATCTGGACGGTGGCCAGACGCGCGAGGATGTCGGGCACGCGGGCCAGCTGCGGGCCGTTGAGCTGCAGGTTCTGGCGGGTGCTGAAGTGTCCGTAGCCGGCGTCGAACTCGTCGGCGATGTCGGCCAGGGTGCGCAACTGCCGTGACGACAGCACGCCGTAGGGGATCGCGATGCGCAGCATCGGTGCGTGGCGCTGGATGTAGAGGCCGTTTTGCAGGCGCAGCGGCTTGAATGCCTCCTCGCCGAGTTCACCGGCGAGATACCGGGCGGTCTGGTCTCGAAACTGGGCGACACGGGCATCGACCAGCGCCTGGTCGACGGAATCGTAGGTGTACATCGGCTCGCAGTGGGACGTTGATCGAGGCGCCAGCTTAGGGGGCGGTGGTGGCCGTCGGAACCGATCATTTGTGCGCTCGCTGTGACGATCGGATCTGAGGACCGCAGGTCATCAGCAAATGACGAATCGTCGGCACGTCGGCCTCGGGCCGGCGGCGTTGACCGCGCAAAGCCTCCTATCATTCGAGCGTCGCCGCCGGCGACCACCCGTGCTCGCTCCGTTCGCTCCGCCATCACGCCTCGCAACCATGAATCTTCAGCAACTGCGCTATCTGCGCGAGATCGTGCGCTGCGATCTGAATCTCACCCGTGCCGCCGAGCGTCTGCACACTTCGCAGTCGGGCATCAGTCGGCGCATGCTCGAACTCGAGGAGGAACTCGGCATCCAGGTGTTCGTGCGCCGTGGGCGCCGCCTGGTCGGGCTGACCCAGGCGGGCGAGAGCGCGCTGTCGCTGGCGCTGCAGGCGCTCGAGTCGGTCGAGGCGATGCAGCATCTGTCCGGCCCGGCCGACGGCGATACCGAGGGCGTGCTGACGATCGCGACGACCCATACCCAGGCCCGATACACGCTGCCGACGGTGATCAAGGCGTTTCGCGAGCAGTATCCGCGCGTGCGCATCGTACTCAGGCAGAGCGATCCCGTGATGGCCGCGCGCCGCACGCTCGACGGCGAGGCCGATCTGGCCATGGCGACCGAGGTCGTCGCCAACATCGACGGTCTGCACGCGTGGCCGTTTCTGCGCTGGAGTCATGTCGCGCTGATGCCGCCCGACCACCCGCTGCTGGCGAGCGAGCGCCTGACGCTCGACGAACTCGCCGCCCATCCGCTGCTCACCTACGACGCCGCCTTCGCCGGCCGCACCTCGATCGATCGGGTGTTCGCCGAACACGGACTGCATCCGTGGGTGGCGATGAGTGCACTCGATGCCGATGTCATCAAGGCCTATGTCCGCCTGGGCATGGGCGTCGGACTGGTCGCGGGCCTGGCCTTCGATGCGCGGCAGGACGCGCCGCTGCAGATGCGCGATTGCGAGCACCTCTTCGGTGCGAAAACCAGCTATGTCGCGACCCGGGTCGGTGCCGGCGTGCGCGGTTTCGTGCGCGCGTTCATCCGCCTGCTGGCACCCGACCATCCGGGGCTTTGAACGGGCCCGAGTGACCGTGAGACGGGCCCGGTGGAACAGGTGGTCTACGGGGCTACGGCTACACTAATGGCTGCTTCGTGATTCGCGGACGATGCTAATTTTTCCGCGGATAGCATCGGCTGGCGGTCCGATCCGCCGGTCGTGCGACCACCTTGGGAGTCGGCGATGGATCACTCGGAACTGAAACGCTTCATCGACGGCCGCTGGGACGACAGCATCGTTCCCGAGCTGATCGACTACATCCGCGTGCCGGCCAAGTCACCGGCGTTCGATGCCGCCTGGGCGGCGCACGGTCATCTGGGCGAGGTCGTGCGTCGTGCGCGCGACTGGTCGGCCGTGCAGTCGATCGCCGGACTGACGATCGAGATCGTCGAGATCGGCGGCCGCACACCCTGCCTGCTGTTCGACGCGCCGGCCACCCAGGGTCTGGGTGGCGACGACACCGTGCTGTTCTACGGCCACCTGGACAAACAGCCCGAGATGGAGGGCTGGCGCGAAGGGCTCGGGCCCTGGACGCCGGTCATCGAGAACGGTCGGCTCTACGGCCGCGGCGGCGCCGACGACGGCTATGCGCTGTACGCCGCACTGACCATCGTCGCAGCGCTCGATGCGCAGGGGCTCGCGCGGCCACGCTGCGTCGGCCTGATCGAAACCAGCGAAGAGAGCGGCAGTCCGGATCTGCCCGCCTATCTGCAGGCGCTGGCGCCGCGGCTGGGCAACGTCAGGCTGGTGGCCGGGCTCGACTCCGGCGCCGGCAACTACGAGCAACTCTGGGTCACCACCTCGCTGCGCGGGCTGGCGGGTGGTGTGCTCAGCGTCGAGATGCTCACCGAGGGCGTGCATTCCGGCATGGCCAGCGGGCTGGTGCCGAGCACCTTTCGCATCGCGCGCCGCCTGCTCGATCGCATCGAGGATTCCACCAATGGCAACGTCCGCCTGCCCGGCCTGCATGCGGCCATCCCGGCCGAGCGGCTCGAGCAGGCGCGCGTGGCCGGGCGCATTCTCGGCGATGCGGTCTGGCAGGCGTTTCCGTGGGTGGGTTGCTCGCACGGCGGCCACGCGGCAGCCAGCGCGCTGCCCACCACGACCGATCCGGTCGAGGCGATCCTCAATCGCACCTGGCGTCCGGCCTTGTCGGTGACCGGCGCCGCCGGCCTGCCGGCGATCGATTCCGCCGGCAACGTATTGCGCCCGCGCACGAAGCTCAAGCTGAGCATGAGGCTGCCGCCGACCGTCGACGCGGTTGCGGCCACCGCCGAGATGCGGGCCGCGCTCGAGGCGGATCCGCCGTATCAGGCGCGCGTGACGTTCCAACCCGATCATGCCGCCAGTGGCTGGAACGCCCCCGATACCGCGCCGTGGCTGCTGGCTGCGCTCGACGCCGCCTCGCAGCAGGCATTCGGGCGGCCGGCCGGCTGGATCGGCGAGGGCGGCACCATCCCGTTCATGAACATGCTGGGCGAGTTCTTTCCGCAAGCCCAGTTCCTGACGACCGGGGTGCTGGGCCCGCAGTCCAATGCACACGGACCCAACGAGTTCCTGCATCTGGATTGCGGCAAGCGTCTGACCTGTGCCGTGGCCGAAGTGGTGGCCACGATGGGCAATCGTCCGGTGCACGCTTGAGCATGTTCGTCCGGCGACCGGAGGCGGCTCGCGCGGTTGGCGGACAGGCACGCGATGGCCGCTGATCCTCAGGCCAAGGAACGAATCACGATGGGGCCGTCGGCGACGGGGTGGCGTCGTTTCCTGCCCGACCCCAAGCGGGTCGTCGAGCATCCGTGGCTGCGATGGCTCGGGCCGCGGCTCGGGCATCCGCGGCTCTGGCACATCAACCGTCGCGGCATCGCGATGGCGCTGTCGATCGGGCTTTTCTTCGGACTGCTGGTGCCGGTGGCGCAGATACCGCTGGCGGCCATCGCGGCGGTGCTGTTTCGCGCCAATCTGCCGGTTGCCGTGTGCAGCACGCTGGTGACCAATCCGGTCACCTTCGCACCCATCTACATCTTCGCCTACCGGCTCGGCGCGGTGATCCTCGGTGAGCCGCACCATGTCGTTGCGCCGCCGATCGAACTACCGCAGTCGAGCGAGTTGAGCAATTTGACCGACCTGAACATTCCCGACCCCGGGCTGTTCGCGTGGCTGGCGGGTTGGTGGGACAGCGTGATCTCCGCCGGCAAGCCGTTGCTGGTGGGCCTGCTGACGCTGGCGACCGTGGCCGGCATGGCCGGCTACGTGCTGGTCTCGTGGTCGTGGCGCATCCGCACGAACTGGGTGCGCCGGCAGCGCCAGCGTCGCTTCCGCGAGATGCGCGCGCAGATGCGCGACTTCCGCGAACCGCCGCCGCGCTGAACCCGCCGGCATACGGCGCCCGCTATTGCTTCTTGCAGGCCTGCTCGACGGTGCCCTCGATCTGCGGCGGGCTCAGATCGGTGCGCGCGCTGACGAAGCGCTGGGCGAGTTCGAGTGCCGACTTGCCGTCGCTGGCGGGGGCCTGCGCATAGCGATTCTTGAGCAGATCGAGGATGCGCGCATAGTTCTTGTCCGCTTCGCGATCCTTCCAGTAGGCCAGCAGCTTGTAGTCGGCCGCGCTGACCGCGCAGGTCGGCACCGCCATGGTGTTGATACTCGACCCGGCTGCACCGAGGTCGACGCTCTGGCACGCCGTCAACAGTGCGGTCGAGGCGATGCAGGCGATGGTCGTGATCGTCTTCATGGAAGAATGGCTCCAGCAGCAGCGAGGTGCATCGGTCCGCGCCGGGTTCGTCCCTCGTCTCGATCGGAGTCGCGCGGTCGTTTCGGTCATTGTAGGGTCACAGTCCGTCGGCGGCTTCGGTCCGTCGGCTCACCGCGTCAGCGCTGCAGTGTTCAAACGAACAGCGTGGCCAGGCCGGTGCCAGCCAGTGCCAGGCGAAGCCACGGCGATCGCCGCGAGATCAGACCGTGCGAAATCAAGCCCAGGCCGATGGCGATGCGCACGGCGGCGAGCATCGCCGCAGCGGGTTGCCCGGTCACTGCGATCAGTGCGGGATGGGCGATCATGGCAGGGGGAATCAGATACAAGCCCACGCCAAGGGTCATTGCGGTGGCGGCGATGCGCAGCCAGTTCTCACCGATCATGCCGGCGGCGATGAACACTGCGCCGCACACCGGCGGGGTGATCGTCGACAACAGCGCGTACCAGAACACGAACAAATGGGCCTGCAGAGGCTCCAGCCCGAGTTCGACCAGCGCCGGGCCGGCGACCGAGACGCAGATCACATAGGCGGCCGTCGTGGGCACTTCCATGCCCAGCACCAGGCAGGCCAGCGCAGTCAGGGCGAGCGCGGGCGCGAGCGCGCCCTGCGACAAGGCCAGGATGACTGACGTGATTTTGACGCCCAGGCCGGTGATGCCGAGCACACCGACGATGATCGAGGCGCACAGGATGATCGAAGCGATCATCGCGATCTGACGGCCGGCCGCGAGGGCCGCGCCGGCAACGCGTCGGGCGATCTCGCGCGGCACCATGCGCAGGTGCACGTCGATCGACAGCAAGACGGCCGCGGCGAGGATCGCCAGGCTCGCCGCGTACGTGGGCGTGACCTCGGCCACGAACATGCCGAACAGCAGTACGCCGAACGGCACCGCAAAGAACAGCGCCGAGCGCCAGACCCGCGCCCATGCCGGGCGCTCGTGGGCGGCCAGCCCGCGCAAGCCGTCGCGCCGCGCATAGGCATCGATGCCGATCCAGACAGTCAGGAAGTACAGCAGGGCCGGCAGCAGGGCGGCGGCCATGATGTCGTTGTAGGGAACGCCGGTCAGTTCGACCATCACGAAGGCGCCCGCGCCCATCAGTGGCGGCATGATCTGGCCGCCGCTCGAGGCGACCGCCTCGACGGCGCCGGCCAGGCGGGGCGCGTATCCGAGCCGGGTCATGGCGGGCAAGGTGACCGCTCCGGTGGAGGCGACATTGGCCGAGGCCGACCCGGAGATCGAGCCGAACAGGGCCGATGCCAGCACCGACACCTTGGCCGCCCCACCGCGCAGATGGCCGGCAGCGACCGTGGCCAGGTTCATGAAGCCCTCGCCGGCGGCGCCGGCATTGAGCACCGCGCCGAGAATCACGAACACGGCCACGATGTTCACCGATACGCCCGTGAGACTGCCCCACAGACCGCCTTCCGCGATGGTCAGCGTGCCCAGAAAGCCGGCCAATGGCTGGCCGGCGTGGCCGAACTCGCCCGGAATCCACTGTCCGAGCAGACCATAGGCGAGGGCGATGGCCGCTACCAGCGGCAGCGGCCAGCCGATCGCGCGGCGTGCCATTTCGAGCACGCACAGCAGCAGGACGATGGCGATCCCGAGCTGTTCGGGGCCTTCGAGGTAGCCGTACTGGTCGGCCAGCCTGCCTTCGTTCCAGGCGACCCATGCGGCGGCCGCCATCCCGGCGCCGCCCAGACCGAAGCCGATGACCCGTGCCGGCCGGCTCGCGGCCGGCACGAACATGACCCAGGGCACGGCCAGCAACATGTGCAGCGGCCGGCTGACGAGGTTGGGTATCAGGCCCGAAAAGATCAGCCCGAGGTGAAACGCGATCGAGGCCAGGCCGGCCGCGATCGCGATGCCGCGCAAGGTCTTCAGCGGTGGCGATCGGCCACCGGCACGCCGACTTCCTGGTAATAGCGAAGGGCGCCCGCGTGGATCTTGCCTTCGACGTTGGCGAGCATGTCGGGGCTGACCCCGCCCCACCACGGCGCGGTCTGGGCCATCTTGTCGCGCTGGCTCCAGAAAGCCTTGGTCAGCGCATACGCGGTGTCGTCGTCCATCTGTGCGGTGGCGTAGGCGACCACCGGCAGCGAGGTGGTGACGACATCGGACTCCTGACCGGCATAGGTGCCGGCCGGAATGACCAGCCGTGTGCGCTTGGTCTGGGCGACCTGGTCGTCGCTCAGCGACAGCAGCCGCACGCCGCTGCCCGCCGCGGCTTCGATCACATTGGGAGCCGGATACGAACCCGCGGTCACGAAGCCGTCGATCTGGCCGTTCTTGAGTGCGGCCACCGCATTGCTGAGCTCGACATTGGCCAATTCGACCTTGCCCTCGAGGCCGAACAGTTGCAGATACTTGGCGCCCTCGGTGGCGCCGAAGCTGCCCTTGCCGATCAGCAGCTTCTTGCCGGCAAGGTCCTTGAAATCACTGACGCCGCTGTCCGCACGCATCACGAAGTGCATGGTCAGCGAGGGAATCGGGAACAGGGCACGGATGTCGTCGAAGCGCGGGTTGGCCTTGTCCTTGAACGGGCCCTTGCCCCCCTGGGCCAGTCCGACGAGTGCCGGTGGCGTGGTGAAGACGTAGTCGGCGCCGCGGCGGGCCGCGTCCAGCACGTTCTGCACCGAGCCCTGGCTCTCCTCGAGGGTCACGATGAGATTGCCGTCGCTGGCGGCCTTGACGGCCTCGGCGATCTGCACCCCCATCTGGTAATACGACGTCGCGCTCTTGGCTGATTTGTAGGTGATGCGCGTCTGTGCGTGGGCGCCGGCGGCGACCAGCGCCAGGCTCAGTGCGGCCGCGAACGCGGCAAGCGACTTGTTCATGGAATCTCCCTCCGGGTGGAACGTGCCCGGAGTCTACCGGAGGCGCAGCCAAGCCCGGCGGTGCGCCGCCCGCGCTAAGCGGGCCGCATGCGCTTGGCCGGTGGCGATGCGCCCGGTCGCGCGCATCGCGCCAAGGTGACCACGCCCGGCCTCGTCGACCACTCGGCTTCGTCGACCACGCCCGGTCTCGTCGATTACGCCCGGCCTTGTCGACCACGCCCGGCCTCGACGCAGGCGGCGCGCGGCCGCCGGCGTCAGAGTGTCTTGGACGGCTGGTCGCGATCCTTGCTTGCTGCCCCGTCGGGCGCCTCGGGCCGGGCGGCCGCGGGCGTGTCGGCCGATGGCGGATTCGCCGCCATGCCCGTCTCGCCGGCGGAATGCTTCGTCTGTGCCACGACCGGCCGGTCGCCGTGCCCGGCGATCAGGTGGTCACCCAGGCGGTAGGCGAGCGCCAGCAACTGGATGGTCGGATGATTCGCGCCCCCGGTCGGGAAGACCGACGATCCCGCGATGAACAGATTACCCATCCCGTGCACCTTGCAGTTGGCATCGACGACGCCTCGCGCCGGCGACGCATGCATGCGGGTGGTTCCCATGTAGTGCCAGGTGCCCTCGACGGCGCGTTCGGTTCCCGGCGCGGGGTCCGCTTCGCGATCGACATCGGCGATGTCCTGCCGTTCGAGTTCGTCGGCCACCAGGTGCATCGTGCGTTCCATCGCGCGCCTGTCGTTGGCGGTCAGGCGCCAGTCGATCTGCGCGCGAGGCATGCCCACCGCGTCCAGGTCACCGCTGAGGCTGACGCGGCTCTCGGGGTTCGGCTCCGGCTCGAAGATCCCTTCCATCACAATGCGATCGACGAGCGCATGTGAACCGCTCAGATAGCCCAGCGCGGTCAGGCCGCTCGCGATCGGGTGGCGACCCAGGGTCTTCAAGTCGGCGAGAACTTCGAAGCCGGCCGGCGTCTCGGCACGCAGCCGACGACGCATTCGCACGAGCGAATTCACGATTTCGGCGGTTTCTCCGCGAAACAGTGAGCGCAGCCAGATCTGGCTGTTGGTGAGCCGCTCGCTACGCTGCACTTCGTAAGGCAAACGAAACACCGCGCTTCCCTGCAGGTCGCCGTGGCGCAGCGGCGTGTGGATGTAGTTGTAAGCGACATCGTAGAGCCGGTTGCCACGAAAGGCCTCGCGAAGCTGCACCCGCCCCCAGCGCAGACGCGGATGGTCCATGAAGTAGCGACCCACCAGTCCATGGCCGTTGCCGATGCCCGCCGGCATCGCGGCCCGTGAGGCGAGCATCAGTCGCGGTGTTTCGATACCGCCGCAGGCCAGCACGAAACGGCGCGCGTCGACATCGATCGCATTGCCGGCCAGGGTGCGCACCCGAAGCTTCTGGATGTGGGTGGCGGGCTCGTCCGCGACCAGCTCGGTGGCGTTGGCCCACAGCAGCACCCGAATACGACGCGATTGGGCCAGCGCTTCGCGCCAGTATTCACCGAAGCGGATCGGCGTGAGCGCGGACATCGCGTCTTCGAGGTTGTGCTTGTCCAGTGGAAAACGGGCCAGATCGGGACCGGCCAGGCGCTCGCTCCACCAGTCGATTCGAAACTGGTTCCGATCGATCTTCAGAAGGTTGCGCGCACGCTCGTAGTAGGGCTGCAGCTCGTCGAGCAGAAAAGGCCAGCCGCTGTCGCGCACCCACGGACGATCGAAGTGATCCCATTCGTTCCAAGGCTGCGAGAATCCCCCCCAGCAGTTGCTGCTACCGCCCAGGTGACGGCTGCGATCGCCGGGTCCGAACGAGTAGGGCAGGCCCAGGTTGTAGCCACGATTCAAGCGCAAGGTGGACGGATCCGGCTGCAGACCTCCGCTCTCGATCAGGCAGACATCGAGCCCGTTGCCCGCGAGTTGCATTGCAAGGGTGATGCCGGCCGGACCGGCGCCGACGATACAGATGTCGGCTTGGACAGAGGCTCCGGTGAAGCTGCGCGAATCGATCAACATGCCTTTTTCTTTTGAAAGCAACGTTGCATCGCTTATAGGCACCGCCTGGCAGCGGTGCGAGCGCTGGTGCGCCAACGGGCGCCGATCGCGGTCCGGCGGCGGGCACGCCGTCGTCACTGTCGCGCGCAAGGGACGCACAGGCGCGTTCGGGAACGACGCGCGTGCGTGGAGGAGACGAGGTCCGAGCCCGGCCGCCAGGGAGGCCCGAGGCGCACATGGACCAGAGTCAGGCGGTCGGGCGGTCAGGCGGTCGGGCGGTCGGGCAGTCGGGCGGACAAGCGGACAAGCGGACGGGCGGCGTCCGATTCGCGGGCCGGCAGGCTGGCAGGACCGGAAGCCGGCTCTCGCTCAGCCGGCCAGGGCCGGGCCGTTGGCCAATGCCTGCAGCACCTGGTCGATGTCCGCGGCCGTGTGATCCGCGCATACCTGAAATCGAATCTCCTCCTCGCCCTTCGGTACGACCGGGTAGCCGAGCCCGGTCGCGAGGATGTCGTTTTCGAACAGGTGTTCGACCACGGCACGGGTGCGTGGTGTGTCGCGCAGCACGAGGGGAACCACCGGATGCTCGCCGGGCAGGGTCTCGAGGCCGATCGCCACGATGCCGTCGCGCAGGCGCCGCGTCATCGCCCGCAGGTGATCGAGCAAGGCCTTGCCGGCGGGCCCGTCGACGAATTCGATCGCCGCTTGCGCGGCGGCCGCCTCGGCGGGCGAGATCGGGTTCGAGTAGACATAGAAGGGGGAGTTCTCGCGCAGGTAGGCGATGATGGTCGGAGCCGCTGTCACGTATCCGCCATTGACACCGAAGGCCTTGCCGAGTGTTCCGATCAGCACGTCCGCCGGCTCTCCGCCGCTGACCTGCTCGGTTCCACGGCCGGTATCGCCGAAGGCGCCCACCCCGTGGGAATCGTCGACGATGACGAGCACGTTCTCGGCGAAGTCGTCGTCGAAACGTCGCGCCAGTGCGCCGATCCGGGCCAGCGGGGCGTGGTCACCGCGCATGCTGAACACGCCGTCGGTGACGATGATCGCGCGGCGGCAGGTGTCGGCCGCAAGCACGAGTTGCCGTTCGAGGTCGTCCAGATCGAGATGTCGATAGATCAGTCGCTGCTGCGGTTGGCCCAGGCGCATCGCGTTGATGATGCAGTTGTGGTTGAGCGCATCGCTGATGACCGCCGTCTGCGGTCCGATCAGGCAGGGCAGCACGCCCATCATCGTGGCATACGCGGAGCTGAACAGCATCGCGGCCTCGCGACCGTGGAATGCGGCGATCGCGCTCTCGAGCGCCACGTGCTCGGACCAGGTTCCGCTGATGAATCGCACCGCGCCGGGGCCGGTGCCCTTGCCGCGGACCGAGTGTTCGTCGGCGGCGATCACGTCGCCGCGCAGCGACAGGCCCAGATAGTTGTTGGCATTCATGCGCAGGAAGCGACGCTCGCCGTATCCGGCGAGGTGGTAGCGCAGACCGTGCATGTCGCCGGGCGGTGCGACATCCGCGATCACACGTTCGTCGCCCTTGAGGGAGCCGCGGCGTGCGCGTTCGGCGAGGTCGTCGGCGAGCAATCTTGCGATTCGTTCGTGTGGCATCGTTGGCTCCGGGGCATCGTGGGCGAGGCGGGCGGGTTCGTTGCCGGCATCGGCGCGGCAAGGTGCGCATCGTCACGACAGCGACGCGTTGCCATCGTCGGTCCGGCCCGGCGCGCCGAGGACCAGGATGCGTTTCACGGGTGGCTCGGCGGCGCTGTCGTCATGGCCGCCGGCTCGTGAAACGGGCGATGCGTTCGGCATGATCCGGCGCCCGGCCCGGACCGTGGTGCAGCTCGTGCCTGAGACCATCGGCCAATGTCATGGCGTCGGTGTCGCGCAGCAATCGCTTGATGCCGCGCAATGAGAACCAGGCGTTTTCGAGAATCTGTTCCGCCATTGCCTGCACGGCGCCGGAGAAGCCGTCGCTGGCGAGCACGCGTGCACAGAGGCCCAGGCGACCTGCTTCGTCGGCCGCTACCACGCGGCAGGTCTGCATCAGATCCATCGCGGCCTGCTGTCCGATCAGGCGCGGTAGTCGCTGGCTGCCTCCCCAGCGGGGTGTCAGCGCCCATTTCGCGTGGGTGTCGGCAAAGCGCGCGTCTTCGGCGGCGACGATCAGGTCGGCGGCGAGTGCCAATTCGAGCGCACCCGTGTAGCAATGGCCGTGAACCGCGGCGATGACGGTCTGCGGTAGTGCCGACAACGCCTCGATCACGGTGGCCTGGAAATGCTCCTGCGGCGGCTGCTCGCTGCCGATGTCGTGCAGATCGTGACCGGCCGAGAAGCAGCGTCCGGCACCCATCACGACCACACAGCCGATGCTCTCGGCCTGTTCGGCCAACTCGCGTACGTGGCCGTCGAGCTCGACGAACAGCGGCACGTTCAAGGCATTGAGCTTCTCTGGCCGGTTCAGAACCAGCGTACAAACCCCGTTGAGGTCGCGGCGAATGACGAGCGTGCTCACGGATCGGGTCTCCTGTTCGAATGTTCGTGGGTGCCGATCATGAGCGCAGCCGGGGCGCTTGTCCAACCACGGCAGCGCAGCGACAAGCATCGCCGCATCATCCCATCGAACGCGCAGGGGGCAATCGTCATGGTCCACAGTAGCATCGCCGCGCGCGAACCTGCCCGCGGCGACCAAGCGCGCCGAAGGGTTGCTCGGGCACGAGGGAAACGCCGTCGGCGTCGGCAGGAATTCGTAAGCCCACACGAGACGACGAGGGCCTCCGACTCCGCGTCTGGACGACGGATCGCGTCCTACCCCGGCGCGGGCGTCGTCGGGTTGGTGGCCGACACGGGGATCGTCATGGTGCAGTGCAGGCCGTCAGGCTCCAGCACGAAAGTGGTCTCGGCACCGAGCTGGTAGGGCAAGGCCTGTTCGATCAGTTCCCGACCCTGACCGCCGCCCCGCGGCGTCGCGTCCTCCGGCGGCATCGCGACACCGCTCTCGCGCCATTCGATGTGCAGCCTGGGTCGACCTCGACGATCGGGCGAGACCATTCGCCAGGAAACCATCAGTTGTGCGTCGCGCTGACCGAGTGCGCCGTACTTGACTGCATTCGTGGCCAGTTCGTGTAGCGCCATCGCCAAGGTCTGCACCAGGCTCGACCGCAGTCTGACACCGCTTGGTCCGTCGAGTCGCACGCGATCCGAAGCGCCATGCATGGCTTCGAGTTCCGCGCGGATGAGCTCGTCGAACGACACCCGCTCGGCCTTGTCGAGGCGCGACAGCAGTCCCTGGACGCGTGCCAATGTTCTCAGTCGATCGCTCAAGCGGTCGCGGAAGTCCTCGCTGCCGGTGCTGCTCTCACCCACCCGGTCGACGAGGGAGATGACCACGCTCATGATATTGCGGGTGCGGTGTTGAAGCTCGGATACCAACAGCGACTGACGCTCCTGGAGTGCACGAAGTTCATGGATGTCGGTCGATGTACCGAGCCATTCGATGATCGATCCCGTCTCGTCCCGCACGGGCGTGGCACGCATCTGGAACCAGCGGTACTCGTGGTTCGACGCATTGCGGATGCGACACTCGATGTCGAACGAGCCGGCTTCGATCGCGCGGCTCCAATTGCGCCTGGCGACCGGCTGGTCGTCGGGGTGTAGCGCATCGAGCCAGCCTTCGCCCACGCAGTCGGTCATCGTCTGACCGGTGAATTCCGACCATTGCGTACTCGCCCAGGTCCAATGTCCTCCGTCGATCGCGCGCCAGACGAGCTGCGGGATTCCTTGCACGAGCGTATCGAGGCGCAGCTCTGCCTCGCGCAGCTCGGTCAGGTCGTGGCCGATACCACCGATCAGCGTTATCTTGCCGCTGCCGTCGACGATCGGAAAGTCCGTGTCGCGAAGCCAGCGGACTCTGCCATCGACCGGGCGCCGGATCCGATAGTCGAAGCTGACATGTTCGCCCGCGCAAACCCGCTCGATGGTTCTCGACACGCGCTCGCGATCGCTCGGCACGACCAGATCGAGCCAGCTCTGGTAGTTGTTGCCGGTCAGGGCCGCTTCACGCGTCAGGCCGTAGATTTCCTCGAACGCCGGCGTCAGGTATTGCCACTGCAAGGTCTCGGCGTCGCGGATCCAGAGCACGTCTTGAGACGCGTCGCCGAACTGGCGCAGGCGCTGTTCGCTTGCGCGCAGCGCTCGCCCGGCCCGTTTGAGCTCGGTGATGTCTTGCGCGATACCACCGCCCCGCTTGATCGATCCGCCTTGCCTGATGGGAAAGCCGGTATCCCTGATCCAACGCACCTCACCGTCGGGGCGGATGATGCGGTACTCCGAAACAACGGCTTCACCGGCGAGCATGCGCGGCATCGCCGCGGCGGCGTCGGCGCGGTCGTCCGGGTGGAGCATTTCGGCCCAGCGCGAGAGGTCTTCCATGACGCGCGCGCGCGACTCACCCCAGATGCGCTCGAACGCCGGGCTCAGATATTCGAGGCGCATGCTCTCGGCATCGACGATCCAGATCGCATCGGAGCTGGTATCGCCGAATTCGCGGAACCGCTGCTCGCTCTCACGCAATGCCGCCTCCGTGCGCGCACGTTCGACGGCGGTCCAGGTGCGGTCCACCGTCTCCTCGAGCAGTTCGATGTCACGTTGGCTCCAGGCGCGCGGCGTGTCGCTCAATGCGATGATGACCGCGACGACGCTTCCGTCCCTGACGAGCGGCGACGACAGCGCCGCCTTCACTCCCCGCCTCGTCAGGACGGCGCGTTCTTCGTCGCTCAGTGCCGGGTCGGTCTCGGCGTCGTCGATCGCGACCGCGCGGTTCATGCGCCATATCGGCAGATGAAGCGGCTCGAGGTTCGGATCCTGCTCGACGAGTTGGCCGGAAAGATCGTCGTCGGCGGGCGCACGACCACGCTGAATCGAGCCGCCATTCAGATCCGACGCGATGTACTGCACCCGATCGACGCCGAGATGCGACGCCAGAATCCCGCACGACGTCGCCTGCACCGCAACAGGGTCGCCGAGCGAGTGCAGCGCATCGCTGAGCCGGAGCAGGAAGGCCTGTCGTTCCTCACTCTGGGAGAGCACTTCTTCGGCCTCCTTACGCTCGGTGATGTCGCGCCAGAAGACGGCGAGGCCGTCGGGGACCGGATAGGCACGCATCTCGAGCCAGCAGGCATCGCGATCCGGCCATCGGTGACGATGCTCCAGCGATACCGGCTGTTGCTCGGCCAAGGCACGCCGGTACAGCCGCTCCAGCTCCGGGTCTGCCTCAGGGTAGACCTCCGCATGCGCCCGGCCACGGATCTCGGCCAGAGAACGACCGTCCAACCGAAGTGCCGCCTCGTTCTGGGTGATGATGCGCAGGTCGTGGTCCATGAGGCCGAAGGCCTCGCCCATACCGTCGAGCACATGGCGCAAGCGTCGCTCGGTTTCGCGCAGGGCCTGCTCGGTGCGATCGGCGCGCAGTTTCGACGCTCCGTCCACGGTGACCATCAGCAGGCCGGCGATCGCTCCCGATTCATCCCTGACGGGCGCACATGAAAAATCCCACCACGTCTGCTCCGCGTCGCCGCTGCGGGTGGTGACGAGCGGCAACTCCCGGACCTGTGCCGATACGCCGGCAAGCGCGCGATCGACCAGCGGTTCGAGGTCGTGCCAGATGTCGGGCCAGGCGCTGCGCAGTGGGCGGCCGAGCGCGTCGGAATCGCGCCGGCCCAGTATCGGCACATAGGCGTCGTTGTAGAGAAGCGTGCGCTCGGGACCCCAGGCGAGCTGCATGGCGCAACTCGAACCCAGCATGATGTCGACGGACGTTTTGAGGCTTTGTGGCCATTGCGCGCGGGGGCCCAGCGGTGTGCCCGCCCAGTCGTGGCGTTCGATCCGCTCCGCCATGCGCTGTCGGTCATTCCGTGGGGTATGCGCTCGGATCACCCTGGTATCCAAAGTAGGCGTTCGAGAAGCCGCGGCGCCGAGTGCGTTCCGATCGACCCTTCTTGTGACATGGCCTCCGAGGGCGCAACACCGACGTGTCGGCGCCCCTCGGCGGGTCCGACGCCGTGCTCACATATCCGCGCGGCCGGGCGCCGACGCAACGATGCGCCCGACGAGCTGCAACAACTCGATCGGCTCGATGGGCTTCTGCATGCGGGGCAGCCGATCGAACCTGCGAGGAATCTCGGAGTCGTCGTAGCCGGTCGTGATGGCCACGGGAATCCCGCGCGCCTCCAATGCCTCGATGACCTCGTTCGCCCATTTCTGATCGAGGTTGAGATCGACGAGCGCGCAGTCGAGCGCTTGTTGCGCGATGATGTCGAGCGCACCCGCGATCGTGCCCACCGGCCCGCGCACCTTGCAGCCGGCGCGCTCCAGGTGCTGTGCCACCAGCCTGGCCAGCAGATATTCGTCCTCCACCACCAGCACGCGCGTGCCGGGCTTCGGCGCCATGTCGCGGCTCGGCTCGATTTCTTCCTGCCGGTCGGTGCCGGTGAGATCGTCGATCAGGGAAGACAGCGATGCCGCGCTCTTTCGCGCCTGGGCCAGAGCCATGTCGTCGGTGTGGTGACCGTCGGACCAGCGCAAGATCTCGAGAGAGTTGATCAGTGCGGAAAGCGGGGTTCTGAGCGCGTGCGCGACGCGAGGATCCAACTGCAGGGGTGGCTTTCCCGAGTGGTCATGCATCGCAGTCACCAACTCCGTAGCAAACCGAAGCCAGATTCGATTCCGTGACCGGACGAGCGTCGACCCGTCACGCGCTGCCCTGTCGCAGAGGGCACACGTGGCTTCCAACGCAAACGTTAACGCCGATGGCGCGCCGGGGCAAGCGTAGGCGGATTCGGTCGGAGCGGTTGACCCGGCCACGCCAGTGCCAACCCTTGGTGAAGGCGGAACCGAGGCAGGCCGGAAAAAAAAAAGGACCTGGCGCATCGGCTGCCAAGTCCTCGGAGAATTCGGTGGTAGGCCGTGCAGGATTCGAACCTGCGACCAACGGATTAAAAGTCCGCTGCTCTACCAGCTGAGCTAACGACCCCCGTGATTCAAGACGGCTCTGCAAAGAGCCGCAGGCAGGCCCAACGAGCGCTGCCAAGCAGGCGATTATAGGCAAAGCCTGACGCCCGGGTCAAACCGGCGCCCGCAGGCGCCGGGACAGGGCGCGTCGGCCGGTGCTCAGAGTGCCTTTGCTCGCTGGGCCGCGGTGCTCGCCGCGTTCGAGCCCGGATAGCGCTCCTGCACGAGCTCGAAACTGCGTTTGGCCGCCTTCTTCTGCTTGAGCTCGATTTCGGCGAAGCCCTTGTTCAACAGGGCATCGGCCGCTCGCCCGCTGTCGGGGAAGGCATCGACCAGTTCGGCATGTGTCTTGATCGACTCGCCGTATTTCTTGAGTGCGAACTGGCTGCTGCCGAGCCAGAACATCGCCTCGGCAGAGTAGGCGCTTTCGGGGAACTGCAGCCGGAACTGCTCGAATGCCCGCTCGGCCGCGCCGAAATCGCCGCTACGGAACTCGTTCAGGGCGGCCTCGAACATGCGCTGCTCACCGCGCTCGACCGCGACCGTCTGGCCGTCGATCTGGACCTGCACCGGCTCGACCAGGCGGATTCGGGAGTCGACCTTGGCGAATTCGGCCCGCTGCGAGCGCTGCGTCTTGGAGAGTTCGTTGGCCTGCTCCTCGAGCAGGCCGCGCAGCCGGGCGATCTCGGCCTTGAGGGCCTCGATCTCCTGCTGCAACGCGAACTGGCCGCTCATCGCTGCCTTGACCTGATCGACCGTGGCCTCGAGATTGCGCATCCGGTTGCCGTTGTCGATCTCCTGCTGGTCGATACGCGAGCGCAATTCGAGAATCGCGCGGCGAGCCTCGTTGTCTTCGAACAGGGCCCACGCGGGCGACACCGAGCAGACCAGGGTGAGGGCGAGCAACCAGCGGATCATGCTGCGGTCTCCGAAGGCCCGGCCGTCGGCCGGAGCGGGTTATTGATAGACGATGTCGGTGCGGCGGTTCTCCGCGTAGGCGGACTCGGTTTGCGACACCGAGCGCGGCCGCTCCTCGCCGAAACTGACGGCTTCCACCTGACTTTCGTTGACACCGAGGATGGTCAGGGCGCGGCGCACCGCCTCGGCCCGCTTCTGACCGAGGGCAAGGTTGTACTCGCGGCTGCCGCGCTCGTCCGTGTTGCCCTGCAGAACCACGTGCAACCCGGGATTGGCGATCAGGTTGCGCGCATGCGCCTCGACGATCGCCCGGAATTCCTCGCGGATCGTGAAGCTGTCGTAGTCGAAGTAGATGTTCAGTTTGCCCAGCAGCGGATCGGCCGGTGGCGCATCGGTCGATCCGGACTGATCGGTGCTGGCATCGACCGTGGCCACCGATCGATCACCTTCACGGATCTCGCCGCCGCTGATGCCGCGAGTGCTCACGCCACCCTGGGTGCCGTCGGAAGAAGTGCCGCGCTGCTCGATCTGGGCCGGGGGTGAGTTGTCGAGCTGGACCGGCGATGTGCAGGCAGCCAGCGCGCCGGTGAGCAGAAGGGTGAGCCAGAGGCGATGAGACATGGTGATGAATTCCTGAGGAATGTCGGGGGTGGTGAGGTCAGTGCTCGAACGGGCCCCAGGTGGGCTCGCGGATATCGCCCGAGTCGGAGCTGATTCGTTGCGTGATGCGGCCGTCGATCGAGGTGGCCATGAGCATGTCGCGGCCGCCAAGGCGGGTGGCGTACATCACCCAGCGACCGTTCGGTGCGAAGCTCGGTGACTCTTCGTGGCCACCCGCCGAGAGCAGCGTCTCGGCACCGGTCTCGAGGTCTTTCAGCGCGACGTAGTAGCCGTCGCTGCGGCGGGTCAGAAAGGCCAGGCGCTGGCCGTCGGGGCTGACGCGCGGGCTGACGTTGTACGACGAATCGAAGGTGATGCGGGTTGCGGATCCACCGCTCACGTCCACGCGATAGATCTGTGGCGAGCCA
Source organism: Burkholderiaceae bacterium (assembly GCA_041396685.1). Lineage (GTDB taxonomy): Bacteria > Pseudomonadota > Gammaproteobacteria > Burkholderiales > Burkholderiaceae_E > JAUIAI01. The sequence continues at coordinate 218,487 of JAWKYD010000005.1, read as the reverse complement.
CCGCGGTCGGAGCTGAAATAGAGAGAAGTGCCGTCGGGCGAGAAACGCGGTTCGGTATCGATACCGCTGGAACTCACCAGCCGGCGGGGCTCGCTGCCGCCGTCGGCGCCGACCAGATAGATGTGCGAGGCGCCGTCGCGGGTCAGCGCGACGGCCAACGACTTGCCGTCGGGCGACCAGGCCGGCGCACTGTTGCTGCCGCGGAAATCGGCCACCGCGACCCGCCGACCGGTGGCCAGCGTGTGCACGTAGACGACCGGCTTGCGGGTTTCGAAGGACACATAGGCCAGCCGCGAGCCGTCGGGTGACCAGGCCGGCGAGATGATCGGCTCGGGCGAGGTCAGGGAGGTCTGGATGTTCTGACCGTCCCAGTCGGAAATGTTCAGTCGGTACCGTTCGGCCTGTCGCGTGACGAAGGCGATGCGCGTGGTGAATACGCCTTTCTCGCCGGTCAGCTTCTCGTAGACGGCGTCGGCGATGCGATGTCCGGCATAGCGAAGGTTCTCGCGCGAGGCGAGAATCGCCTCGCCGCCGAGATTGCTCTGACGGACCGCGTCGACCAGACGATAGCGGATATCGAAGCGGCCGTCGGCCAGCCGCTTGATCGAGCCGACGATCAGGGCATCGGCACCGCGCGTGCGCAGCGTGGCGAAATCGATCGTGGCGGTGTCCGACAGCGTGACGCCGGGATTGATGATGCGGAAGATGCCGCTACGCTGCAGATCGGTGCGCACGACACCGGCGACGTCCTCGGGGACCTCGCCCTCGACTTCGAATGACGCTACCGCGATCGGGTACTGGCTGGCGCCGACACCGGAGACCTCGAGCGTCATCTGAGCGCGCGCGACGCCGCCGAGCAGCATGATCACGAGCCAGAGAACGGTTCTCAGAAACAGGCCTTGCAGCGCGTGCAGGACAGGGCGCGACCGTGCGGCATACGAATGCGCGCCGGACAACGCGTCGGGGGCGCGATCCATGGTAGGGGTGCTCCTTGCCATCAGGTGCGACGAATTATATCGGAGCATGCCGGGTATCCAGACGAGGCCACGACCCGGCCTCTGGTGTGAGCAGTCGTTGTGCCCGTGATGGCTACCGATGCGGCTTCGTGAGCGCAGCCAGTGCGGCTTACTCGTCGCGTGGGCCGTAGTTGATCGTCAGCTTGGGCGGACACACACCGCGGTCGTCGCAGGGGAAGCGGCCGACGCTTTCGATGCCGCGTTCGGCCGCCAGGTCCCAGGTCGGCACGCCGCTCGAACGCACCAGTCTGACGCTCAGGATCTGCCCGGTAGCGGGATTGAGCGAGACATCGAAGACCGCGCGCGGATTGCCGCGCAAGGTCGCCGGAATCGGATAGTTGGTGCGCTGGCGGATCATGGCGGTCAGGCGGGCCCGGTAGTCGGCATCGCCCCGCCCGCTGCCGCCGACGGTGCCGCGCGTGCCGCTGGCACCGCCTTCGGCGGCCCGTCCGCCGGCCGCGCCATTGGGCGAGCCGGAACCGGAACCGGCCGCGGCCATGAGGCGCTCGAGCACCTCGGCACGGCGCTTCTCGGCCTCGCGCTCGTCCTGCTCGCGCTGTTTCCTGGCCGCCGCCTCCTGACGGGCTTTCTCTTCGGCCTCGCGCTTGCGCCGTTGCTCGGCCTCGCGCTGCTTCTTCTCCTGCTCCTCGCGCTCGCGTTTCTCGCGCGCGGCGGTCTCGCGCTTGCGCGCCGCTTCTTTCTCGCGGGCCTCGGCCTCTGCCTTTGCCTTCTCGCGCGCGGCCTGCTCGGCCTGACGCTTCTGCTCGGCGACCTCGCGCTGGCGCTCCTGCTCGCGTTCGCGTTCGGCCTCCTGGCGAGCCTTCTCGCGGGCCTCGAGCGCCGCCTGTTTCTCGGCCGCCAGCCGGGCTGCCTGCTCGGCCTCTTGTCGCTTGCGCTCCGCGGCTTCGCGTTCGGCCTGCAGACGTTCCAGTTCGGCCTGCCGTTGCTCGGCTTCCAGCCGCTGGCGCTCAGCGGCCGCCGCCTGGCGCGCCTCCTCGGCCTTGCGCCTTTCTTCCTCGATGCGCTGGCGCTCCTGCTCGGCCAGGCGCTGTTGCTCTTCGATGCGCTGGCGCTCTTCCTCGGCCTTGCGCTTTTCTTCCTCGATGCGTCGGCGCTCTTCTTCGGCCCGACGCTTCTCTTCCTCGATGCGCTGGCGTTCTTCCTCGGCCCGACGCTTTTCTTCCTCGATGCGCTGGCGTTCTTCCTCGGCCCGGCGCTTCTCTTCCTCGATGCGCCGGCGCTCTTCCTCGGCCTTGCGCCTCTCTTCTTCGATGCGCCGGCGCTCTTCCTCGGCCCGGCGCTTCTCTGCCTCGATGCGCTGACGTTCCTCTTCCGCGCGACGTCGTTCCTCCTCGGCGCGACGGCGCTGCTCCTCCTCCAGGCGGCGGCGGTCTTCCTCGGCCTGCAGGCGTCGCTGTTCAGCGAGTCTCTGGGCCTCCTCGATCCGGAGTCGCTCGCGTTCGAGGCGGTCGCGCTCCTCGGCAAGCCGGCGGGCCTCTTCGTCGCGACGCGCCTGTTCGGCCGCCGCGCGACGCGCGGCCTCCTCGGCGACGAGGCGGGCCTGGCGTTCGGCCTCGAGACGAGCCTCTTCTTCCTGTTGGCGCTTGATCTCGGCTTCGCGTTCCAGGCGTTGCTGCTCGGCCAGGCGTGCCGCCTCTTCTTCCTGGCGCTGGCGTTCGAGTTCCTCGCGTCGCTGCTGTTCGGCAAGCGCCAGTTGGCGGTCGGCCTCGCGTTTGCGCTCGAGCGCGCGTTCGCGCAGCTGGCGTTCGAGCTCGCGGCGGATGTCGGCTTCCTCGGCGAGGCGCGCCTGTTCGCGCAAGGCGAGCATCACCGGGTCGTCCGGGAGAGGTGGGGGCGACTCAGGCGCGTTGATCGTGTTCGGGTCGGGGCTCGGGTCGGGTTGCGCGAGCGGCGGCTGAGGGGGAGTGGCCTGGTCCGGCCGCGGTGCGGCATCCGGTGTGCCGGTCTCCGGATCGGCCAGCTCCTCCGGTGTCCACAGTTCGGCGATGACCGGCGGCGGCTCCTCGATCTTCCAGCGCACGCCGAACAGCAGCATCGTCAACAGCAGCACGTGCACCAGCAGCGACAGCAGGGCGGCGCGCAGCGTCGGCCGATCGGCCTGGGCGAACCAGGCAACCACGGCGTCGAGCAGGTTGCTGAAGAAATCGCGGATCATTGGCCAGGCTGGGCGGGCTTAGGATCGGCCGCGCAACAGCGACCGCGCCCGGGTGGACTCCCACATCAGTTGGGTTTCTTGACCAGCAGGCCCACTTTGCGCATGCCGGCCGACTTGAGCTCGTTCATGGCGTTCATGACCTGCTCGTAGAGCACGATCTTGTCGGCGCTGATCACGACGGGCACGGAGGGGTCGCCATTGGTGAGCGTGCGCACGCTGGCGACCAGATCGGCAGGTTCGACCGGTACTTCGCCGACGTTCTGATCGCTGTTCTTGAGCAGCAGCACCATGGCGCCATTGCGCGGAATCTGCAATTCGACATAGACGTCCTTTTTGACGCGACTGCTGCCCACTGTGGGCAGGTCGATCACGCCGGGTGAGAGCAGCGGCGCGGTGACCATGAAGATCACCAACAGAACGAGCATCACGTCGATGTAGGGCACGACGTTGATTTCGTTGACCATGCGGCGGCCGCGGCCGCCACGGGAGCTCAGGCTGGGCATGGGCGGGATTCCTCGTGGGCCGGCGGGCTCGGCCGGTGCGCGCTCGGCACCATCAACGGGCCTGGCGCTGCAAGATGTTCGAGAACTCTTCGACGAAGCTGTCGAAGCGGCTGACCAGGCGGTCGATGTTGTTCGCGAAGCGGTTGTAGGCGATGACCGCCGGAATGGCGGCGAACAGGCCGATGGCCGTGGCAACCAGCGCTTCGGCGATGCCGGGCGCAACCGAGGCGAGCGTGGCCTGTTCCACATTGGCCAGCCCGCGGAATGCATTCATGATGCCCCATACCGTGCCGAACAGGCCGATGTAGGGGCTGACCGAGCCGGTGGTGGCGAGCACGCCCATGCCGCTCTCCATGTTGTCCAGTTCGCGCTGGCTGGAGGCACGCATTGCCCGGCGGGCATTGTCGACCATCGTGCGGTTGTCGAGGTGGTCTTTGTGCTGGCGCCCCTTCAAATACTCGCTCATGCCGGATTCGAAGATCCGCGCCAGCGGGCCGGCCGCATGCTCGCCCTCTCGCACCTGCTGGTAGAGACTGCCGAGATCGCGGTCCTTCCAGAAGTCGTTTTCGAACGAGCGGGTCGCGCGCCGTGCCGAGGCGAGGCCGAAAAACTTGCGAAAGATGATCGTCCAGGAGGCGAGCGACATCAGCAACAGGAGGCCCATGACCACCTTGACCAGCACGCTGGCTCCAGCGATCAGATGCAGAATTGAGAGGTCGTTCACGCTGTGATCCTCGACAGTAAGCGAGTAGGCATTGCACAAGGGCGGCCATTGTCGCAACGGATTGCGGCAATACGGACCACGCCCTCGACCAGTAAAGTGGGCGCATCGGCCGGGCTCGCCCACTGGCGAAGCACGATCGATGCGCGTCGGCATTCGACGACGCTCAGATGCATGGTCAGGCGATCGTCGAGACGGGCCGGGCGGTGATACGAAACTTGCAGATCACGCACGACGAACTGCAAGCCATCGATGGACGCGCTCTCCCGATGCGAGACCCCGAGCGAGCGCAACCATTCGGTGCGCGCCCGCTCGAAGAAACGCAGGTAGTTGGCGTAATAAACGATTCCGCCGGCATCGGTGTCCTCGTAATAAACCGTGACCGGCCAACGAAAGGTCGCAGATGCGTCGGCCGGGTCAGGAGCGGAGCCATCGTCCGCCGGCCGTGCCATGTCCGAGGGCCGGCGGCGCGGCCCGGGCTCGGGGGGGGCTCGGCGTTTCACGCCACGATTCTAGCCTGTGCTGGCCCCCGCCATCGGCGAACGTGCATGGCGTCGCGCGCGGGGCGCGGTGTGCTCAGGAAACCAGGGCTCCTGCGCCCGAAAGCAGCCGCAGGCCGACGCCCGCGAGCGCCGCCGTGGCCAGCACTGCGATCAGCACACCCCGCCAGCGCAGCGTCGGGTGCGAGCCCGACGCAGGCAGCGCGATCAGCGTGCGGCCGATCAGGTAGCCGGCACAAAGACCGCCGATGTGGGCGGCGTTGTCGATATCCGGCAGGACGATGCCCAACATCAGTGCGTAGCCGACCAGGATCAGGATGGCGCGCCGCAGCTGCGTCGCCAGCGAGCGTGGCATCGACCTGCTGGTGGCGGCGGCCAGAATCGCACCAGCCGCCGCGAACACCGCCCCGGACGCACCGACCGCAACGGCTTCCGAGGCCGAGAAGAACAGGCTGGTCAACGAGCCGAGCAGGCCGCCGAGCAGGTAGATCAGCACGAAGCGGGCGGTGCCAAACAGCCGCTCGGCGATCCTGCCCAGGTCGTGCAGCGCCCACATGTTGAAGACCAGGTGCAGGGCGCCCGCATGCAGGAAAAGAGCGCTCAGCAGGCGCCAGGGCTCAAACCGGGTAAGCGGCAGGAAATTGCCACCCAGCGCAAGCAGTTGGCGGCCATCCGGCGCCAGCGGGTCCATGCCGAGCGCAAGCGCGGCCGCGAACGCGATCGCGTTGAGCGCGATCAGGCTCGTCGTGGCCCGGGTGCGCGCGAGAGCGCGGGGAGCAGGATCGACGGAAGCCGGCATGAGGCGATTCTGGGCGCCCGCCGCCGGCTTGTCCGTGAACTACGACGTCATCCGGTGAACTCGGCGGGGCAGCGTCGGGCCGGCCAGAGATCCGTCAGCGAACGACGTACGGCCGGCGGCCGCCACCGACAGGCGTCAACGACCGTCGAGCAGAAGGCCGTCTCCGCCCGGACAGCCGCCAACGAGCGTCGAGCAGAGGGCCGTTGCCGCCCGGACAGCCGCCAACGAGTGTCGAGCAGAGGGCCGTTGCCGCCCGGACAGCCGCCAACGAGCGTCCAGCAGAGGGCCGTTGCCGCCCGGACAGGCGTCAACGATCGTCGAACAGAGGGCCGTCGCCGCCCGGCGCGCTCAGCCCGAAATGCCGGTAGGCCGCCGCCGCCGCGATGCGCCCGCGCGGAGTTCGCTGCAGAAAGCCCTGCTGGATCAGATAGGGCTCGATGACGTCTTCGATCGTGTCGCGCTCCTCGCCGATTGCAGCGGCCAGGTTGTCGAGGCCCACCGGCCCACCCGAGAACCGGTGCAGGATCGCCTCGAGCAGCCGGCGATCCATGATGTCGAGCCCACCGGGATCGACGTCGAGCATCTCGAGCGCATGGCGGGTCGTTGGCAGATCGACGTGACCGTCGTTGCGGACATCGGCGTAATCGCGCACGCGACGCAACAGCCGGTTGGCGATGCGCGGCGTGCCGCGCGATCGGCGCGCGATTTCGGCGGCGGCCGGCGCCTCGATCGGCGCGCCGAGCAGGTTCGCCGAGCGCCCGACGATGGTGGTCAATTCCTCGGGCGTGTAGAAATCGAGTCGGGCGACGATGCCGAAGCGGTCGCGCAGGGGGTTGGTCAGCATACCGGCGCGGGTCGTGGCACCGATCAGCGTGAAGGGCTGCAGGTCGAGCTTGATCGAACGGGCTGCCGGCCCTTCGCCGATCATGATGTCGATTTCGTAGTCTTCCAGCGCCGGGTAGAGGATCTCCTCGACCACCGGCGACAAGCGATGGATCTCGTCGATGAACAGCACGTCGTGCCGTTCGAGGTTGGTCAGCATGGCGGCCAGGTCGCCGGGTTTCTCGAGCACCGGGCCCGAGGTCTGGCGCAGATTGACCCCCATCTCGGCCGCGACGATGTGCGCAAGCGTGGTCTTGCCCAGGCCCGGCGGACCGAACAGCAGCAGGTGATCGAGGGCTTCGCCGCGCTTGCGGGCGGCACCGATGAAGATCTCGAGTTGCTCACGGATGCGGGCCTGGCCGATGTAATCGGCCAATCGGCGCGGCCGCAGCGCGCGTTCGACCTGTTCTTCGTTCGGCGAGTGCGCCTGGGCATCGATCAGGCGGTCGTGCTCGATCATGTTCGACTCATCGGGCGGTGAGGGTCTGCAGGGCCATGCGGATGCCATCGGTGACCGACGTCCCCGCCGGTAGCTTGCGCGCCGCCGACGCGGCCTCGCGCTCGGAATAGCCGAGCGCCATCAGCGCATGGCAGATGTCGATTGCGGCTTCGTCGGCCGGCGCGCTGACTTCGGCGGCCGGACCGGCCACCAGCAGCTTGCCCTGCAGTTCCAGCACCAGGCGCTCGGCGGTTTTCTTGCCGATGCCGGGCACGCGTGTCAACGGGCCGCTGTCCTTGGCCGCCACGGCCGAGGCGAGCGCATCGACCGACATGCCGGACAGCACCGCCAGCGCGATGCGTGGCCCGACGCCGCTGACTTTGATCAGCGCCCGAAACGCGCTGCGCTCGGCCTCGCTGATGAAGCCGTAGAGCAGGTGGGCGTCCTCGCGAACGACCAGGTGCGTGAGCAGGCGCACCGACTGGCCGACCGCGGGCAACTCGTAGAACGTGCTCATCGGAACGTCGAGCTCATAGCCGACGCCGGCGGTCTCGAGCATGATCCCGGGTGGGCGTTTTTCGAGCAAGGTTCCGGAGAGGCGACCGATCATGGCAGTGGGCAGTCACGGCCGGCAGGCGGCGCGCCGCACCTCGAGGGGGCGGTGCCAGGTCCGCAGCGCACGGCCCGAAGGCGCAAAAGGGTGGATAAACCTACAGGGTACACGATCCGGTCGATCAGGCGCAGCCCGCCCGCACGGGCGCTCAACCCACGCGGCCGGCGCGCATGCGCAGCGAGCGCAGGCCGGTGCGCCGGCTCACCCGCGCGGTCAGACCGGCGCTGTGAGCATGGCAGATGGCGCAGGCGAGCGCGTCGGCGGCATCGGTGGCCGGCGGCGCAGGCAGCGTCAGCAGATGCGAGACCATGGTCTGGATCTGCGTCTTGTCGGCATGGCCGTGGCCGGTGACCGACTTCTTGATCTGCAGAGCCGTGTACTCGTGCACGGGCAGCGCGCCCAGCACCAGGGCCGCCAAGGCGACGCCGCGTGCCTGGCCGAGCAGCAGCGTCGACTGCGGATTGGTATTCAGGAACACCTTTTCGACCACGCCGACATCGGGCTGGTAGCGATCGATGATCTCGGCCAGCGAACGGTGGATGATCGCCAGGCGCTCGGGCACCGCGCCGCTGCCGGTGCGGATCACGCCGCTGGCCACGTAGCTCAGGCGCGTGCCACGGTGCATCACGAGCCCGAAGCCCGTGGCCCTGAGCCCCGGATCGATGCCCAGGATGCACGAGCCGGTCATCGGTCCGGCACAGTGGTGGCCGCAATCGCGCGCGCCTGCACGGCGTCGAACCGGCTCAGTGGCGGAAGTGGCGCATGCCGGTGAACAACATCGCGACGTCCTGTTCGTCGGCGGCGGCGATGACTTCGTCGTCGCGTACCGAGCCGCCGGGTTGGATCACCGCGCGGGCACCTGCCTGCACGAGCACATCGAGGCCGTCGCGAAACGGAAAGAACGCGTCCGAGGCGGCGACCGAGCCGGCCAGACTGAGGCCGGCGTTGTCGGCCTTGATCGAAGCGATGCGGGCGGAATCGATGCGGCTCATCTGGCCGGCGCCCACACCCAGCGTGCGGCCGTGGCCGCAGAACACGATCGCATTGCTCTTGACGAATTTGGCGACCCGCCAGGCGAACAACAGGTCGGCCATCTCGGTGTCGGTGGGCCGGCGTCTGGTGACCACCCGCAGGGCCTGCGGATCGAGCCGTTGGATGTCGGCCGTCTGGATCAGGATGCCCGAACCGACGCGCTTGGTGTCGTGTGAGTTCAGACCCCGGCTCCAGGCATCGTCGCCATTGGTGTCGATGCCGTCGAGTGCGATGCGCAAGAGGCGCACGTTGGGTTTGTCGGCAAATACCTTCAGCGCGGCGTCGTCGAACGCGGGCGCCATCAGCACCTCGACGAACTGCTTGGACACGGCCGTGGCGGTTTCGCCATCGACCGGGCGGTTGAACGCGATGATGCCGCCGAAGGCCGAGGTCGGGTCCGTGGCAAAGGCCTGCTGATAGGCGGCCAGCGGTGTGGCAGCGAGCGCCACACCGCATGGATTCGCATGCTTGACGATCACGCAGGCGCACTCCGGCAGGCTCTTCACGCACTCCCAGGCGGCATCGCCGTCCGCAATGTTGTTGTACGAGAGAGGCTTGCCCTGCAAGGACTCGCCGGTGACGATGCTGCCTGGCGCCGGCTGCAGGTCGCGATAGAACGCGGCCTGCTGGTGCGGATTCTCGCCGTAGCGCAGGTCCATGACTTTCTCGAAGCGGCCGTAGGCGCGCGGGCCGAACTCGGCGCGTTCGGCGATCTGGAGATCATCGGTCAGCGTCAGGCTGCCGAGGTACTCGCTGATCATGACGTCGTAGTCGGCGATGCGATCGAAGGCCGCGACCGCGAGCCTGAAGCGGGTCTGGTCGGACAGGCTGCCGCTGGCGCGCAATTCCTCGAGCACCGGGCCATACTGGGCCGGATCGGTGAGCACGCCCACGCCGCGCCAGTTCTTGGCCGCCGAGCGCACCATCGCGGGCCCGCCGATGTCGATGTTCTCGATGGCGTCTTCGAGTGTGCAGCCGGGCCTGGCCACCGTGGCCGCGAACGGATAGAGGTTGACGATCAGCAGATCGATCGTGCCGATGCCATGGCCGGTGAGCGCCTGCATGTGCTCGGACAATTCGCGCCGCGCGAGCAGGCCGCCATGAATCACCGGATGCAGTGTCTTGACCCGGCCGTCGAGCATTTCCGGAAAGCCCGTGATCTCGGCCACCTCGGTGACCTCGAGCCCGGCGTCGCGCAGCAACTTGGCAGTTCCCCCGGTGGACAGGAGCTGAATGTCGAGTGCCGCCAATGCCCGGGCCAACTCGATGATGCCGTTCTTGTCGGAAACACTGATCAGTGCGCGCTGCACGACTCCTCCGCAGGTGGGTTTTCTTGGATGAGGATGAGGCTCAGGATCGGGCCGACAGCCGGATCCCGTGATGCTGAAGCTTCTTGCGCAAGGTGTTGCGATTGATGCCGAGCATCTCGCTCGCGCGCACCTGATTATGGCGCGCGTGGCGCATCACGACCTCGAGCATCGGCCGCTCGACGGCGTCGATGACCATGTCGTAGATCGGTTGCGGGTCGGTGCCCTCCAGGTCGCGCAGATAGCGCTCGAGGCTGCGCGTGACGACTTCGTCGATGGATGTGGGTTTGCTCATGCGGCGATCCTCCTTTGCGGGTTCGTCATGAGGTCGGAATCGTTCGCTGCGATTCCATCGAACAGCCGGTCGATGAACGCGATCTGCGCCTCGGCCGACGCCAGTTCGTGAAACGCCGGCAGGTGTGCCGCCAGCCCGCGATGGGCCGCGAGCGTCCAGCCGACGTGTTTGCGGGCGGTGCGTACGCCGGTGAACTCGCCGTGGAATTCGTAGTGATCGAACAAGTGTTCACGCAGCACCTGATGGATCTCGGCCAGCGTCGGCGGGGCGAGCTCACGGCCGGTGCGCAGGGTGTGCAGGATTTCGCGGAACACGAACGGGTTGCCCTGGGCGGCCCGGCCGATCATGACCGCATCGGCGCCGGTGCGGCGCAGCACCTGAACTGCCTTGCGCGGCGAATCGATGTCGCCGTTGGCGACCAGCGGGATCGAGATCGCCTGGCGAACGGCGGCGATGGTGTCGTATTCGGCGTCGCCGCGATAACCGCAGGCGCGCGTGCGCCCGTGGATCGTGATCATGCGCACGCCGGCACGCTCGGCATCGCGCGCGAGCACCAGCGCATTGCGGTTGGCCGGATCGGGGCCCGTGCGCATTTTCAAAGTGACCGGGACGTCGACCGAGCGCACGACCGCGTCGATGATCGCCAGGGCCAGCGACGGCTCACCCATCAGTGCGGAGCCGGCGGCCAACTTGCAGACCTTCTTGGCCGGGCAGCCCATGTTGATGTCGATGATCTGCGCACCGCGCTCGACATTGAAACGCGCCGCCTGGGCCATCATGGCCGGATCGGCACCGGCGATCTGAACCGCACGCGGCTCACGCTCGCCACGATGATCGGTGCGTCGGGAAGTCTTGACGGAATGCCAGAGCGCCGGATTCGAGGCCGCCATTTCGGAGACCGCGTAGGCCGCGCCCAGGCGCTTGCACATCTGGCGAAACGGACGATCGGTGACGCCGGCCATCGGCGCCACGAACACCGGGTTCTCGAGGTGATGCGGACCGAGCGCGATGGCGCGAAGCGGGGGCGGGGAGACCGGACCGCAGCGCTCGTCGAAGCCGAGAGCCGACGGGTTCCCGCGCGCATCGCCCGACAGCGCGTCAGCGGCGCTCGAAACATCTTGAGTCGGCATCTTTGCGAGTGCTCCTGGCCAGGGACCTGCGGCTTCGCATAGACCACGCCAGAACGATTCGAGCGGACCGCGCAAAACCATCGACCGGTCGGTGTGCATCGTGACCGGAGCGCGTTTCGAAGTTCATTGAGAAGGCTTCGACGGCGTCCTGGATTCGACCGGGGGGACGATTCTACTCGCAATGCACCTCGGAAAAAAAGCCTAAAACGTAAGCAATATTCGCGACATCGCAGATGGACCGCGGCGACTCGCCCACGCACGCCTGAACCGAACCCTGCGGCTTGAGGATCATCGCGCTCCGTAGACGAAGTGACGACTAACCTGGCGGCGCAACGGTGGAATCAGATCGAGGGCACCGAGCGCACCCGACATCAGCGCTTGCGACATCGAGGGCGCGACGCGCGCGCCCGCGCCGAGCATCGCGAGCCGATCGGTCAGGGTGCGCGTGAACTGGCGGTCGCGCTCGCGCACCCTGCGGTATTCGCGCACGATCGACTCGACCGACGCATTGCCCGCATGCCGTTCGCCGAGCAACTCGGCCAGTGACATGACGTCGCGCAGGCCGAGGTTCAGTCCTTGCCCGGCAACCGGATGCAGACTCTGGGCGGCATTGCCGATGCGAACCGTTCGCGCTTCGTGTTCGTCGGCGCGTTCGCTGAAAAGATCGACCGCATGACGCGCCGCGCTCAAACGCAGGCCGTGTGCGGCATCGACACCCAGTGCCTGCGCCAGCGCTTGTTCGAATCGGTCGTTCGTGCACTGCATCAACTCGTCGACGCGCGCCGGTGTCTCACACCAGACCACGCTCCAGTGTCCGGACTCGGGAAGGGGGAGCAGCGCGAGTGGCCCAGCCGTTCGAAAGCGCTCGTAGGCGACGTCGTGCTCGGGCAGGCGGCGGGTCTGGTCGATGCCGTCCGTGCGACGCACCTCGGTGAACAGCGCGCGTTGCCCGAACGAGTGGCGCGCGCGCACCGTGTCCGTGCGGCCCTCGGCGTGTACGTTCAGGACATCGGCTTGCGGGTCGTCGGCCGGTGCGGATGCGGCTGCGTGCCGTCCGGTAGGGGCGGCAGGCTCCGGCGCCGGAGGATCATCGGGATCGGCGAGCGTCGCGATCGGCCAGTCGGCGATCGCCCGCTCGAGCGCCTGGGTCAGGTCGCCATGGCGCACGACGTGGCCGAGCAATCGACCGGCGTTGTCGGACGAGCCGAAACGAGTGTGCAGACCGTGGCCGACGAATGCGATATCGACATCGTGAATGGCGCCCGCTGGTGGCGGGTCGATGATTCGCGACAGGATCTGCCATGATCCGCCCGAGAGCGCGAGCGCGCGTGCCGACAGCGCCGGCGATGGCGCACCGCGCGGCGCGCTCAGCGCAACCTGGCTGGCTCGCAGACCCAGACGGCGGAGCAACAGCGCCAGCGACAATGCGACCGGCCCGCGCCCGTGAATCGCGATTTTCAAGGACCGTCGACCGTGCAATGGGTCAGCCACGCATCAAGGCCTCGATCTCGGCGGCCGTCTTGGGGACGCCGCTCGTGATCACCTCTCGGCCGCCGGCGGTGACGAGGACGTCGTCCTCGATACGGATGCCGATGTCGTGAAAGCGCGGATCGATGTCGTCGGCCGCGCGGATGTACAGGCCAGGCTCGATCGTGAGCATCATGCCGGGCCGCAGCACGCGCCATGCCGGCTCGCCCTCGCCGGGGGTCGAGCGTTCGCGATAATCGCCGCAATCATGCACGTCCATGCCCAGCCAGTGACTGGTGCGATGCATGTAGAAACGGCGGTAGCCGCCGTCGGCGAGCGCGACATCGAGCGGGCCTTGCAAGAGACCGAGATCGATCAGGCCCTGCACCAGAATGCGTAGTGCCGTCTGGTGCGGCGCATCGAAGTCATTGCCAGGCGACACGGCTTCGATGGCCGCGACATTGGCTGCCAGCACGATGTCGTAGACAGCACGCTGGGCCTTGCTGAAACGTCCGCCGACCGGAAACGTGCGGGTGATGTCCGAGGCGTAGTTCTCGAGTTCGCAGCCGGCATCGATCAGCAACAAATCGCCGTCTTCGAGCAGGCGGTCATTGCTGCGATAGTGGAGCACGCAGGCATTGGCGCCGCCGGCGACGATCGAACCGTAGGCCGGAAACGGCGAGCCGTGGCGACGGAATTCGTAAAGGAGTTCGGCCTCGACCTCGAACTCGTGCAGGCCGGGGCGCGTACATCGCATGGCCCTGCAATGCGCCTGCGCCGAGATCTGCGCGGCGCGCCGCATGACAGCGAGCTCGTGTTCGTCCTTGATCACGCGCATGTCGTCGAGCAACTGGCGGACGTCGACGATGCGGTCGGGTGCGGTGACGCCGGCACGCGACTGCGCCCGTACTCCGGCGAGCCAGCCGCGCGCCCGCGCATCGGTGGCTTCGTCCTGACCCATGGGCATGAACAGCGCATTTCGGTCGGCCAGCAGGGTCGGCACGAGCTTGTCGAGCTCGGCGATCGGGTGAGCGGTGTCGAAACCGAATTCGGTGGCTGCGACTTGCGGACCGTAGCGATAGCCGTCCCAGATCTCACGTTCCTCGTGCTTCTCGCGGCAGAACAGGATGCTGCGAGTCTCGAGGGCGTCGGCGACCAGAACGAGCGCGGCCTCGGGCTCGGGAAAGCCGCTCAGATAGAAAAAGTAGCTGTCCGAGCGAAACGGATAGTCGCTGTCGCGGTTGCGCATGACTTCGTTGCCGCTGAACAGGACGGCGACCCCGCCGCCATCGGCCTGCATCTGGCGGGCGAGGGCGGCGCGGCGGGCGGCGAAGGCACTGACGGGAGTGATCATCGGATCGAACCATTGGGAGGTGCACCGCGAGCGCGCAGCGCGGAGTCGAGCTCATGGAGGCGTGCCGGTGTGCCGACATCGCGCCAGTGGCCGTCGAATCGTAACCCAGCGAGTCGGTCGTTGCGGGCCGCCTCGTGCAGCAAAGGACCCAGCGCCGCCCGTTGACCGTGGGCGATGCCATCGAGCATGGCCGGCCGCAACAGCGCGATTCCGGCATAGGTGAGCCGCTCGCCCCCGGCGCCTCGGACGCGGCCGTCGCTGAGGCCGAAGTCCCCACCCGGATGATGGTCGGGATTGGGAACCAGCACGCAGAGGCCCAGGTCATCGGCGGCCAGCCGGCCTGCCGCCCGCACCAGCACACGGTAGTCGATCTCGCAATAGACGTCGGCATTGACGAGCAGAAACGGCGCCTCGCCAAGCAGTGGGCGAGCGGTCGCGATTCCGCCCGCGGTCTCGAGTGCGCTGGCTTCCGCGGAGTAGCGGATCGACAGCCCGAAGCCGGCGCCGTCACCCAGGGCGTCGACGATCATCGAACCCAGATGGGCATGATTGATCACGACCTCGCGCACGCCGGCATCACGCAGCGCGAGCAGCGACCAGACGATCAGGGGTCGGCCGCCAACCTCGAGCAGTGGCTTCGGGCAGTGGTCGGTCAGCGGCCGCATGCGCTCGCCGCGGCCGGCTGCGAGTACCATCGCTCGAGGCGGGCCGCTGGCCGCTCGCGCGTCGTCGATGACGGGATTCGCAGGCATGGGACGGATTCCGGTGAGTCCAGGCAGCGTTGGTCGAGCGCGCGATGCAGGCGCGGGTTCAGAACGTGTAGCCCGCCGTGGCCTGGTCGCCGAGCCGTTCGGCGAGCAGGCGCTCGACGAACGCGAACTCCGAGTAACGACGCAGCATCGGGCGCAGATGCCCGAGCACGCGCGGCATGTCGGCCAGATAGGCGGGCTTGTCGTCGCGGTGGTGGAGCCGGGCGAAGATGCCGAGCACCTTGAGCAGGCGCTGGATGCCCATCCATTCGAACTGGCGGTAGAACTCGCCGAAGTCGCCGGCCACGGGCAGCCCTGCTCGTCTGGCGGCCTCCCAATACCGGATCGCCCAATCGAGCGTGCGCTCCTCGGGCCAGGCGATGTAGGCATCGCGCAGCAACGACACCAGGTCGTAGGTGACCGGGCCGCGCAGAGCATCCTGGAAATCGAGCACACCCAGGCCGAGGGCGTCGACACACATCAGGTTTCGGCTGTGATAGTCGCGGTGTACGCAGACCACCGGCTGGGCGAGGGCCGCCTCGATCAGGCGGTGATAGCAGCCGCGCAGGCGTTGCATGTCGTTGTCGCTGGCCGGCCGCCCGAGGTGGCGATCCAGATACCAGTGATCGAACAGCTGCAATTCGACCAGCAACCGTTCGTGGTCGTAGGGCGCCAGGGTGGATGCGTCGGCCCCCGCCTGCAGAGCGACCAGTTGCGCGCCCGCCTGCCGATAGCGGGCATCGGCGCTGGCGGGATTCTCCTGCAACTCGGCCAGCAGGGTGCGCGCACCGAAATCGGTCAACAGCATGAATCCCTGGTCGGGGTCGTGGGCGTGGATCGTCGGTACGCGCGCGCCGGCCGCCGCCAGAATGGCCGCCACCTCGGCGAACGCGTGCGTATTCTCGTGTGTGGGCGGGGCATCCATGACGATGCGTGAGGGAGCGCCCGGCGCGCGCGCATCGATACGGAAATAGCGCCTGAAACTGGCGTCGTTCGAGGCCGGCCGAAGGCTGGCCGGATCGAGGTCGGCGGCGGCCTCGGTCGCGCTCAGCCAACGTTCGAGCGCGACCCGACGCGGGTCGGGTTCGGTGGGGTTCATTTGGCTTCCTATAATACGAGCCCATTCAATCACGACGCCCGCCCCCGCGCCCGATGCTTTTTCGCACCGTCCGGTATGCGCCACGCTGACCGCCTGCGGCACGGCCTCTGGTGCGTCGCATTGGTCGCCACCCAAGCCTACGCCCAGAATCCGCCGCTGACGCTCAAGCTGGAGCGTGAGTTCGGCGCGGCGGTTCGCGGCGACGAATCCCTGCGGCCCGTCTTCGTCGAGGGCGAGCGCGTCAGTGCACGCGGCGACGTGGTCGTGGTCGAGGGTGATGCGAGCATTCGCCGTGGCGGCACCCGCATCGGCAGCGAGCACATCGAGTACGACCGTGCCAGCGAGGATCTTCGTGCCAAGGGCGATGTCACGGTCAGCCGCGCCGGCACCCTGTTCAGCGGGCCCAGCCTGCACCTCAATCTGCAATCGAGTACGGGCGCGTTCGAATCGCCCAGCTACGAACTGACCGCCAACGGCGGGCGCGGCAGCGCCGACCGGGTGCTCTTCGAAGGGCCCAGTCGCAGCGTGCTCGAGGGGGCCACCTACAGCACCTGCCCTTGCGACAAGGAAGACTGGTATCTGCGTGCCGACACGCTCACACTCGACAACGACACCAAGGAGGGTGAGGGGCGTAGTGCCAGTCTGCATTTCCGTGGCTTGAAGCTGTTCTCGCTGCCGGTGTTCTGGTTTCCGCTCAGCGACGAGCGCCGCAGCGGCTTCCTGCCCCCCAGCCTGGCATTGACCAACCGCACCGGTTTCGAACTCGAGGCCCCGTATTACTGGAACATCGCGCCCAACTACGATTTGACCTGGACGCCGCGCGTGATGTCGCGGCGGGGGCTGCAGATCGGCGGCGAGTTCCGCTATCTGCAGCCGAGCTTCAGTGGCGATCTGCGCGCCGAGTACAACCCCAGTGACCGCGTCACCGGGGACACGCGCTTTCAGTGGTCTTGGCAGCACCGCATCGCCGATCTCGCCGGCTGGCGGGGTCTCATGAATCTGAACGGCATTTCGGACGACCAGTATTTCCTGGACTACGGTCGTTCGATCATCGCCACCTCCGAACGCAACCTGCCGCGCGATCTGCTGCTCACCCGGGGCTGGGGTTCTTGGCAGGTGTTGTTTCGCGCCACCCAGTATCGCAGCATCCTGGACGCCCGCGACGCGCCCCCCTATCAGCGGCTGCCGCAGCTGCGCCTGACCAACAACCTGCGCGACTGGCGTGGTTTCGACGTTTCCACCCTGATCGACGCCACCTATTTCACGCGGCGCCTCGAAGGCTCGATCGAGGGGCTGCGCATGGTCGTGCACCCGACGATCAGCTATCCGATCCGGCGGCCGGGCTGGTTCATCGAGCCGCGGCTGAGTCTGCACGCGAGCGCCTACCGGCTCGACACCAATCCCGGCCGTGAAACCAGCATCAACCGCGCTCTGCCCACCTTCGAGCTGGACTCGGGACTGGTGTTCGAGCGCGAGACGCGCTTCCTCGGGCGGGAGATGGTGCAGACCCTGGAACCGCGGCTCTACTATGCCTGGACCCCGTATCGCGATCAGTCGGCAATCCCGATCTTCGATTCCGGTGTCACCGAGTTCGGATTCGCGCAATTGTTCGCACCGAATCTGTTCGTGGGTCACGACCGCATCGCCGACGTCAACCAGGTCACGGCGGCGATCCTGAGCCGCATGATCAATCCGTCGACCGGCGCCGAGCAGTTCCGTTTCGCGATCGGCCAGCGGCTCTATTTCGACGACCAGCAAGTCACCTTTCCCGGCCTGACCACGCGCACCGACCGGCGCTCCGACATCTTGCTGGCCGCCTCGGGCAACCTCGGCGGGGGCGTCAGCTTCGACAGCGGCGTGCAGATCAGTCTGGTCGACACCCGTGTGCCGCGCTTCAATCTGTCGTGGCGCTACTGGCCCGACGACCTGAGGGTGCTGAACTTCGGTGTTCGCTATCAGCGCGGCGAACTCGGCCAGATCGACAGCTCCATCCAGTGGCCCATCGGCCGGCGCTGGACCGTGCTGGGCCGCATCAACTATTCATGGCTCGACCAGCGCATCAGCGACACCGGCGTGCTCGAACCTACCCGCCCAGGGGTCATCGAAAGTGTGCTCGGTGCACAATATTCGGCCGACTGCTGGGCCGCGCGGGTCGTCGTGCAGCGTTTCGTCTCGGCCCAGGATGAGCGCACGACCGCGTTTTTCCTGCAGCTCGAGTTGAACGGACTCGGCCGCGTCGGCACCGACCCCATGAGCATCCTGCGCCGCAATATTCCCGGGTTCAGGGTGCCTCGAAATCTGGAAAACATACAGGATCGATACAGTGTTTATCGCTAAGTCATGCCGCGCCGCGTTGGCCGCGCTCGCGGCGTTGTTGGCGTTCGTCACGGCCCCGGCCTGGTCGCAATCGGCCGTGCAGCCGGTCGACCGCGTGATCGCCGTGGTCAACGACGAGGTCATCACCGCCCGCGAACTCGATTCCCGCGTGGCGGCAGTGCGCTCGTCGCAGCCGGCAGGTGCCCTGGCCGGCGTCGCCCCCGAGGTGGTGCGCCAGCGCGTGCTCGAGCAAATGGTGATCGAGCGTGCCCAGGAGCAGCGGGCACGCGAACTGGGCATCAAGGTCTCCGAGGCCCAGATCGACCGTGGTGTCGAATCGATCGCCGCCAACAACCGGATCTCGATCGCGCAACTTCGCTCCCGGCTGCGCGCCGACGGCGTATCGATGGACTCGTTTCGCGAGCAGGTGCGTGCGCAGATCGCCCAGGTGCGCCTGCGCGAGTTGGAAGTCGAATCGCGCATCCAGATCTCGGATGCCGACGTCGACGCCTTCCTCGCCAACCCGGCGAACCGCAAGCAGGAGGCGCCCGAGGTGCGGGTGGCTCAGATCTTCCTCAGACTTCCCGAGAACCCTGACCAGACACAGCTCGAGGCACGCCGTGGCGAGCTTCGCGCGCTCGCCGATCGTGCGCGCGCCGGCGAGCCTTTCGAGGCTTTGGCGCGGCAATATTCCGAGAGCGAGGAGGCCTCTGGCGGGGGCTCGTTCGGATGGCGGCCGCTCGATCGCCTGCCGGGCCTGTTCGTGTCGGCGATCGAGCCGCTGGCCGCCGGCGAGCTCAGCGACATCGTGGTCAGCCCGGCCGGCCTGCATTTGTTGAAGCTGCAGGAACGTCGAGGTGGTGCCGCCGACGACAAGCCCGTGACGCAGACGCGCGTACGGCACATCCTGATGCGCCCCGACGCCAGCGGTAACAACGAGACCGAGATCGAGCGAACGCTCGAGCGTGTACGGTCGCGACTGGTCGACGGCAGCGCGAGCTTCGAAGCCATGGCGCGGCAGTATTCGGTGGATGGCAGCGCCAGTCGTGGCGGCGAACTCGGCTGGGTGGGGCCGGGCGATACCGTGCCCGAGTTCGAGCGAGCGATGAGCGGGCTCGACGCCGGCCAGATCAGCGGCATCGTGCGCAGCCCGTTCGGTCTCCATCTCATCCAGGTGATCGAACGTCGCCAGAGTGGCAGCGGTCGCGAGCGCGCGCGCCAGTCCGCGAAGATGGCCCTGCGCCAGCAGCGGGCCGACGAGGCTTGGGCCGAGTGGCTGGCACAATTGCGCGACGAGACCTATGTCGAGTACCGGCTCGAGCCGTGAGCAATGAGCGTGCCCCGCGGGTGCACGGGCACCTGGCGCGCAAGCGCTTCGGCCAGCATTTCCTCGCCGATGGCCGTGTGCTCGATGCGATCGTCGCCGCGATCGCGCCGCGCGACGATCAGATGCTGGTCGAGATCGGTCCCGGACTTGGCGCGCTCACGGATTCTCTGCTGGCCCGCGTCGGGCATCTGACCGCGATCGAGATCGATCGCGACCTCGCCGAGCGCCTGCGCGGGCGCTATCCGGCAGCCCGTCTGACACTGATCGAGGGCGACGCGCTGCGTGTCGACTGGCGCGATCTGGCCGCTGAGCGGCCGCTGCGCCTGGTCGGCAACCTGCCGTACAACGTCGCCACACCCCTGATGACCGGACTCATACCGGTGCGCGACCGTGTGCTCGACGCGCACTTCATGATCCAGCTCGAGGTGGCCGAACGGCTGACGGCGCGTGAGGGCGCGGCCTACGGCAGGCTGGGCGTGTTGATGCAGGCTTATTTCGAGATCGGCATCGAGATCCGCGTGCCGCCGCAGGCGTTCGATCCGCCGCCGAAAGTGGATTCCGCCGTCGTCAGGCTGATGCCGCTGCCGGCACCCCGGGTGACGGACATGCGCACGCTCGAACAGCTGTTGGCCGCGGCCTTCGGCCAGCGTCGCAAGATGTTGCGCGGCACCTTGCTGCCGTGGCTGGCGGCACGTGGTCTGACCGACACCGATCTCGATCCCCAGGCGCGGGCGCAGGATGTTTCGCCCGAGCGTTATCATGCGCTGGCCAATCGTCTGGCCGGCGACTGATCGAGGCGGCAATTGCGCCCGTGCTCGTATGCGTTGCCAGACCCGAACCCCGTCGGGATGCGCGGGCGGGGTGTATCCGCCCGCAACCCGACGCTCTTCAGCGAGCAAACCGATGAAAGTGCTTCACACGATGCTGCGCGTCGGCGACATGCAGCGATCGATCGCGTTCTACACCGAAACCCTGGGCATGGCGCTGTTGCGCACCACGGATCGCCCCGAGCAGAAATACTCGCTGGCCTTCGTCGGCTATGGGGGTGGCAACAAGGCGGGCGAGCCCGAGATCGAACTGACCTACAACTACGGCACCAGCGAGTACGACCTCGGGTCCGCCTACGGCCATATCGCGCTTGGCGTGGACAGCGTCGTCGAGACTTGCAATCGTATCCGTGAGGCAGGCGGTCGCATCACCCGCGAGCCCGGTCCGGTCAAGGGCGGCAATACGATGATCGCCTTCGTCGAAGACCCCGATGGCTACAAGATCGAGTTGATCGAGACCGGCTCGCGCGAGATCTGATCGACGCGGGCTCGGCCCGCGCATTTCTCGTCAGTGCGCGAGGTGCTCGGGCATGTCGCGCAGCCGGCGCCGTGCGTGAGCGTGCCCCGGCAGGATGCGCTCGACCGTGGCCCAGAAGCGCGGGCCGTGATTGAGCTCTTTCAGGTGCGCGAGTTCGTGCGCGACCACGTAGTCGATCAGCTCTGGCGGTAGCTGGATCAGGCGCCAGTTCAGGCGCACGACACCGCTGGCCGTGCAACTGCCCCATTGCGTGCGCGCATTCGAGAGCCGCCAGTCGCTCGGCTGCAGTCCCGACGCGCGCGCGAAATGCACCACACGCCCACCGAGCAGTTCGCGCGCGCGTTCGCGCAGCCAGCGCTCGGCTGGTGCGCGCAGATCGTCGCCAGCCGATGGCAGGTGCAGCTCATCGTGATCGTCGCCCGGTTCGAAACGCGGCGCGCTGCGCGCGGCGATCTGCCACAGGCGGCACGGACGGCCGAGGTAACGGATCTCGCCGCCGTTGCGCCAGGCTTGCGCGAGTGCCGCGCGTCGCGCCTCGAAGGCCTGCCATTCGTCGAGCTTGCGCGAGATCCAGTCGCGTTTCTCGTCGAGTGCCTGGTCGATCGCGGCACGGGCGACCCAGTGCGGCGCGCTGACTGTGAGCCCGCGGGCGTCGATCGTGAAACCGATCGTGCGTCGGCGCCGCCTCACCAGTGTGAAGTCGATCGGGCGGCCATCGCGCAACTGGATCTGATTCGGCCGTTGGTGAGGCGGCGCGCGCCAACGAGACCGGTCCATGAACGGCAGCAGCAACTGCGCCGCGCCTTGCATCAAGTCTTCGAGCGCGTGGGCGCGCAATGGACGCGTCGCGTCCGGTGGCGTCGGACGCGGTGTCTTCGTTTTCTGGGTCATGCAGTGACGGTGCTATCGGCGTAGGCTTGCGGATGCAGCTCACGCATTTCGGTTTCGATCCATTGCTCGACGGCGCGGAGCAGCGTGTCGGGCTCATGACCCTCCGGATCGATCGGCGGGCCGATCGACACGGTGATCAGCCCAGGCGTCTTGAGGAATGCCTTGCGAGGCCAGCAGCGGCCCGAATCGACAGCGATCGGCACTACCGGCGTGCCGGTGCGGATCGCCAACCGGCTGCCGCCGGTCTTGTAGCGCCCCTTGCCGCCAACGGGTGTGCGAGTGCCCTCGGGAAACATGATGATCCAGCGCCCCTGTGCAAGCTTGTCGGCCCCCTGGCGTACCACCTGCTCGAACGCGTCGGTGCCGCGCCGGCGATCGATGTGGATCATGTCGAGCAGGCCAATGCCCCAGCCGAAAAAAGGCAACCAGAGCAGCT
Source organism: Burkholderiaceae bacterium (assembly GCA_041396685.1). Classification (GTDB taxonomy): domain Bacteria; phylum Pseudomonadota; class Gammaproteobacteria; order Burkholderiales; family Burkholderiaceae_E; genus JAUIAI01. The sequence continues at coordinate 196,130 of JAWKYD010000005.1, read as the reverse complement.
CGCGCTTGAACACGAAACAGAGTTCGCGCGGCATGTAGCTGGGATAGAACAGGGTCTCCCAGGTGCTTTGATGCTTGGACAGCAGGATGGCAGGGCCGTCCGGAAGGTTCTCGGCGCCCCGCACCTGCCAACGAATGCCCAGCAGCACGCGCGCGGCCCAGATGCACATCTTGGGCCAACCGATCGTGAAGCGATAACGCCAGGTCAGCGGCAGCGGTGCGCACATCAGGCACATCAATGCATACGGCACCACCGTGATCACCTGGAAGGCGAGATAGGTGGCGGAGCGAAGCGCCATCACTGCAACAGCTCCGATGCCAGCGCCGACAGGCTGACCCTGACCTGGGTTCCCGATGGCAGATCGTTCTGCTGCAGGGTGCGCTGACCATTGCCGGTGAGCACGAGCACCGTGCGCACGCCGGCGGCCTCACCGGCCTGCATGTCGCGGATCGAGTCGCCGACCATGATCGCGTCGGCCGGCGCGATGCCGGTGCGCGAGAGGATCTCGAGGATCATGCCCGGGCGCGGCTTGCGGCACTCGCAGTGTGCGGAGTCCGGATGCGGGCAGAAGAAGATCGCATCGATGTGACCCCCGGCCGCCTGCACGGTGGCGTGCATCTTGGCGTGGATCGCAGCCAGGGTATCGAGATCGAACAGACCGCGACCGATGCCCGATTGATTGGTGGCGACCATCACGCGCCAGCCGGCATTGGTGAAGCGTGCGATTGCCTCCGGGCTGCCCTCGATGGCCTGCCATTCGTCGGGCGACTTGATGTAGGCCTCGGAGTCGTGGTTGATGACGCCGTCGCGGTCAAGGATCAGCAGCTTCACTGGGCGAGTCTCGAAATATCCGCAACGCTGTTCATGAGGCCATGCAGGCTGGACAGCAGACGCAGCCGATTGTCGCGCAAGGCGGGATCGTCGGCCATGACCATCACGCCGTCGAAGAAGGCATCGACCGGTTCGCGCAATGCCGCCATCGCGGTCATGGCGTCGCCGAAGCGGCCCTTGTCGAGAGCGTTGTCGACCCTCGTGCGGGTTTCGGACAGTGCCTGTGCGAGTTGCTGCTCGGCCGGTTCGCGCAGAAGGGCGGATTCGGGCTCGCCGGCGACTGGCACGGGCGCCTTGCGCAAGATGTTGCCGATGCGCTTGTTGGCGGCGGCCAGCGACTGCGCCTGCGGCAGCGTGCGAAACTCGCTGACCGCCTGCAGCCGCGCGGGCAGGGTCCACAGTTCGGCGGGCTGGGCGTCGGTGATCGCCGCGATCACGTCCGGCGCGTGACCTGCCTCGCGCAGCAGACCCACGAGCCTGTCGTTGCAGAAGCCGCGCAGCGCGGCCAGCGCGTCGCCACCGCCATCGAAGGCCGACAGCGCCTGCGTCTGCAGCCAGTCGAGCGGCAGCGCCAGTGCTTTCTCGATCAGGATTCGCAGCACGCCCAATGCGTGGCGGCGCAGCGCGAAGGGATCTTTGTCGCCGGTCGGCAATTGACCGATCGAGAACAGACCGGCAAGTGTCTCGAGCTTGTCGGCCAGCGCCAACACGCTGCCGGTGACGGTTTCGGGAAGTGCGTCGCCGGCGAAACGAGGCCGGTACTGCTCCTGCATGGCGAGCGCGACATCATCGGCCTCACCGTCGTGGCGGGCGTAGTAGGTTCCCATGATGCCTTGCAGTTCCGGGAACTCGCCGACCATGTCGGTGAGCAGATCGGTCTTGGCCAGCGTTGCCGCGCGCTCGCAACGGGCCAGCGCGTCGGCATCGAGGCCCAGGCGCGTGCCGATCGCGCGGGCCAGCCGGCGCACGCGTTCGCTGCGCTCGGCCTGCGTGCCGAGACGGGCGTGATAGATGACCGAGGCCAGCCGCGGCAGGCGTGCGGCCAGCGGCTGGCGCCGGTCTTGTTCGAAGAAGAAGCGCGCATCGGCCAGGCGCGGGCGCACGACGCGCTCGTTGCCGTCGATGATGTTCGACGGATCTTCGATGCGCATGTTCGAGCAGATCAGGAAGCGGTTGCTCAGCGCGCCGTCGGCCGCGAACAGCGGAAAGTACTTCTGATTCGTGCGCATGGTCAGGATCAGGCACTCGGCCGGCACCTGCAGGAAGGCGTCCTCGAAGCGGCCGACGTAGACCGCCGGCCACTCGACCAGTGCGGTGACCTCGTCGAGCAGCGCTTCGTAGGCCGTCGATTCGCCCAGTGACAGCGACAGCGCCTGTGCCTGCGCGCGCAGGCGGGTGTCGATCTCGGCGCGTCGGCGATCGAAGTCGGCCAGCACGCAGGCTTGCTCGAGCGCTCGTTCGTAATCGGCCGGGGAGTCGATCGCGACCTCGCCCGGCCGATGGAAGCGATGTCCCTCGGTGATGCGGCCGGCCGGCAGTCCGAGCACGGTGAGCGGCAGGATCTCCCGGCCGTGCAGTGCCACGACACGATGCACGGGGCGCACGAAGCCGACCGTGGTGCGGCCGTCGGCGAGTTGATACTGCATCATCTTCGGCACCGGCAATGCATCGAGCGCCTGTTGCACCAATTCGCCCACGACGTCGGCAAGCCGTGCGCCTGGCGCGCGACGCTCGGCGTAGAAGGCCTGCGCCTTGCCCTCGCCGTCGCGCTCGAGCGCATCGATCGCGACGCCTTGCTTCTCGGCCCATTTCTTCAAGGCCATGGTCGGCTGGCCGGCGTCATCGAGACCCACCTTGACCGACGGTCCCTTGAGGCGCTCGAGGCGCTCGGGCGCGTGCTCGCGCACCGCGTCGATGCGCGCGCCCAGATGGCGGGGTGCGCCGAACACGGTCAGCGTCGCTTGCGCGTCGACCAGGTCGAGGCGGCGAAGCGAATCGAAGAGGTGCTCGCCGAGGGCGCTCGCCAGCCGTTTCAAGGCCTTGGGCGGTAATTCTTCGGTGAACAGTTCGAACAGGAACGGGTGCGGGGCGGACATGCGTGTGAGTATCGGCGGGCGGGTGTCAGGCGCGCTCGAGCATCGGGAAGCCGAGCCGCTCGCGGGAGTCGAAATAGGCCTGGGCGACAGCGCGGGACATCGAGCGCACCCGCGCGATGTAGGCGGCACGCTCGGTGACCGAGATCGCACCGCGGGCATCGAGCAGATTGAAGGTGTGCGAGCACTTCATGACCTGCTCGTAGGCGGGCAGGGCGAGCTTTGCCTCGATCAGGCGGCCAAACTCGGCCTCGTGTTCGCCGAAATGCCGCAACAGCATCGCCGTATCGGCGATCTCGAAGTTGTAGGTCGATTGCTCGACCTCGTTCTGGTGAAACACGTCGCGATAGCGGATGTCCTTGGTCCAGGCGAGATCGTAGACGCTCTCGACCCGCTGGACGTACATGGCCAGCCGCTCGAGCCCGTAGGTGATCTCGCCCGTGACCGGCTGGCAGCGAAGCGAGCCCACTTCTTGGAAATAGGTGAACTGCGTGACCTCCATGCCGTTGAGCCAGACCTCCCAGCCCAGACCCCAGGCGCCCAGCGTCGGTGACTCCCAGTCGTCCTCGACGAAGCGCACGTCATTGGCGCGAAGGTCGATGCCTATCGCTTCGAGCGAGCCGAGATAGAGATCGATGATGTCGGGTGGCGACGGTTTGAGCACGACCTGATACTGGTAATAGTGCTGGAGCCGGTTCGGATTGTCGCCATAGCGACCGTCCTTGGGGCGTCGCGAAGGCTGCACGTAGGCGGCGCGCCAGGGCTCGGGGCCGATGGCGCGCAGGAAGGTGGCGGTATGGAAGGTGCCCGCGCCGACCTCCATGTCGTATGGCTGCAGCAGTGCGCAACCCTGCGCGTCCCAGTAGGACTGCAGACGAAGGATGAGCTCCTGGAACGTGATCATGGGATCGGGCACGCGGGCAACGGACGAAACCGCCGATTTTAGCGGGTGGCCGGTGTCGCTTGGCAAACGCCGTGCGATTCGCGCGAGCCGATGATGCGATTCACCGCGTCGGCGGTCGCCGCGGCGCGCCCGCGCGGCGTTGAATCGCGCGATCGAGGCCGACGCCCGTCAGGCCGCCCGGGGCCTGCGCCGGGCACGCGCGCCCGCGAGCCCGGCGAGCGTGATCACCAGTGCGAGCAGCAGCATGGGGGTATCGCCCCAGCGCGCATAGCCGGTCAGTCCTGCGCGGCCGCGCACGGTTGCAGTCAATGAGCCGGGCTCGTGATACGGCAGTATCGCGGTCACGCGCCCGTCGGCGTCGATTGCCGCGGTCGCGCCGGTATTGGTGGCGCGCAATAGTGGGCGGCCGAGTTCACGGGCCCGCATGCGCGAAATGTTCAGGTGCTGGGTGACCGCATGCGAGCGGCCGAACCAGCCGATGTTGCTGACATTGACCAGGATATTCGCGCCGTCCAGCACCTGCTCGCGCATCTCGTCTGCGAACAGGTCTTCGTAACAGATGTCGAAGGCGAGCGCGTTGCCGGCCACCGTCAGCAGCGCCTGATGAGCTTGCCCGCGGCCGAAATCGCCCAGCGGGATGTTCATCAGGTTGACGAACCAGCGAAAGCCCGGCGGTACGAACTCGCCGAACGGCACCAGATGACGTTTGTCGTAGCGATGAACGATCCGACCCGTTTCGTCCAGCGTTATCACGCTGTTGGTCAGATGCGCGCGCGGCTGGCGCTCGCGCTGGCGTTCGTCGACCGGCATCGGGATACCGACCGAGACCAGCGCGCCGGCCTGTCGCTGCGCATCATGCAGGCGCTGCCGGATCACTGGCGGGACGCTCACCCACGGGACCGTGAAGGCCGTTTCCGGCAAGACGATCAGATCCGCCGGCTCGGCCGCGATCGCATCGATGTAGTCATTCATCGCCTGTACCGCACGGCGCGGTTCGAACTTCATCGCTTGCGGCACGTTGCCTTGCAGCAGACGCACGCGCATGGCTTGCCCGGTCGGCCGCGTGAGTTCGATCCGGCCGCCGCCGAGCGCGATCGCCGCGAGCAGCATCGGCAGCGCGACGCGCAGCGCGATCGCCCGTGGTCGGGGCGGCCGTTCGAATGCGATCGCGAACAGATTCGCGAGTGCGCCCGCGCTGGCCACCGCCACGAAGGTCACTCCCCAGACGCCGAGCCAGGGCGCGAGTCCGATCAGCCACGAATCGACATGCGCGTAGCCGATCGCCAGCCACGGAAAGCCGGTGAACAGCACGGCGCGCAGCCATTCGACCAGGGTCCATGACGCGGCCAGCACGCCGATGGCGGCCAGTGACGTGCCCGCCAGCCGCTTCGTGAGCGCGAACGCGCAAGCGCCGAATGCCGCCAGATACGCGGAGAGCAACAACACGGCGAGCGCGGCCAGCGGGGCCGGCAGGCCGCCGATGTCGTGCATGCTGATGTAGATCCAGCCGATTCCCGCGACGAAATGGCCGACGCCGAAAGCCCAGCCTATGACCAGCGCCGGGCGCCATCCGACGACTGCTGGCACGCGTCCGATGCCGGTCACCAGCAGCCAGGCGGCCGCAAACAGGATCAGCTGGGCGAGGCCGCTTGCCACGGGCGAGAAGCTCAGACCGTGGGCGATGCCGATCAGAAGGGCCGCGGCGGCGCGCCACAGGATGGCTTTCGCCGGCGCGGAACCCGGCACGACCGCGCCAGCGTTCAGTGTTCGTCCCGCTCGCGGGGTTCGGGCGTGCTGACCCGCTCGACCAGCAGCATCTGCAACTGTCGCGGGTCGGCGCGCAGCACCTCGAAGCGCAGGCCTTGATCGATCACCTGCTCGCCGCGGCGCGGCACGCGACCGAACTGATCGGTGATGTAGCCGCCGATGGTGTCGAATTCGTCGTCGGAGATCACGGTGCCGAACACGCTGTTGAACTGGTCGATCTCGGTGATCGCCTGCACGCGATAGCGCATCTGACCGCCGTTGTCCTCGATCGAGACGATGTGGTCGCTTTCCTCGTCGAAGTCGAATTCGTCTTCGATGTCGCCGACGATCTGCTCGAGCACGTCTTCGATCGTGACCAGCCCGGAGACGCCGCCGTATTCGTCGACCACCACGGCCAGGTGATTGCGATTGACGCGGAACTCCTTGAGCAGGGCGTCGAGCCGCTTGGATTCGGGCACGAACACGGCCGGGCGAAGGAGGTCGCGGACATCGAGATCCTCGCCCTGGTAGAGCCGCAGCAATTCCTTGGCGTGCAGGATGCCCAGGACGTTGTCGCGGTCACCCTCGATGACCGGGAAGCGCGAGTGCGCGGTGGCGATCACGTGCGGCAGGAACTCCGTCAGCGGCTGATCGATGTCGATGACATCCATTTGGGAGCGCGGCACCATGATGTCGCGCACCGCGAGCTGCGAGACCTGCAGCACGCCCTCGATCATCGACAGTGCATCGGCGTCGATGAGTGCGCGGTCTTGCGCCTTGCGCAGGATGTCCAGCAACTGGCCGCGATCCTCGGGCTCGGCCATGAACATGGCGCTCAGGCGTTCGAGAAACGGTTTGCGGGTCTGGGGGCCTTCCGGAGGCTCTGACATGGACGGCATGCGGGATTCGTTCCGGGTTCAGGATAACGCAAATGGCTCAGCGATAGGGATCGTCGATGCCGAAGCGGGCCAGGATCTGGCGTTCGAGGGTTTCCATACGGCGCGCGTCGGTATTGCCGTCGTGCGTGTGGCCGATTGCGTGCAGCGCGCCGTGCACCACCATGTGGGCCAGATGATCCGCAAAGCGCTTGCGCTGCTCGCGGGCCTGCTCGCGCACCACCGCAGTGCAGACGACGATGTCGGCGACACCGATATCAGGGTAGGGAAACGTCAGCACATTGGGTGCGTAGTCGGCGCCGCGGAACTGGCGATTCAATTGCGTGGCCTCGGCACGGGTGGCCAGCCGTAGCGTGAACCGCCAGTCATGGCCTGCCGCGGCACGCACGAGCCGAGTCAGCGTGCGATCGTCGAGCGGTGCGATCGAGGTGCCGCGCCCGAACTGCAAAGCCAGTTCAGTGCGGGCCATCGCGCGAGCCGCTGCGGCCACGGGCCGGGGTCGGACGCCGCTCCCGCGCCTCGTCGGGACGGCCGGCCTGCGCCTTCTTGCGCGACGCGGACCCGCCATGAGGCTCGGCATCCCGGGTCTGATCGGCGCGCTCGGCGGCCTCCCGGTTGCGTTGCTCCATGCGAGCATAGGCCTCGACGATGCGCGCCACCAGCGGGTGGCGCACGACGTCGGCCGAACTGAACTCGCTGATCGAAATGCCGCGCACCCGGGCGAGCAGCTTGACCGCCTGCACCAGGCCCGAGGGCTGGCCGCGAGGCAGATCGATCTGGGACAGGTCGCCGGTGATGACCATGCGCGAACCGAAGCCCATGCGCGTGAGGAACATCTTCATCTGCTCGGGCGTGGTGTTCTGCGCCTCGTCGAGGATGATGAACGCATGATTGAGCGTGCGGCCGCGCATGTAGGCGAGCGGCGCGATCTCGATTTCCTGACGTTCGAAGCACTTGTTCGTGCGTTCGGTGCCGAGCAGGTCGTAGAGGGCGTCGTAGAGCGGGCGCAGATAGGGATCGACCTTCTGAGCCAGATCTCCCGGCAGGAAGCCCAGGCGCTCGCCCGCTTCGACGGCGGGGCGGGTCAGGATGATGCGCTTGACCGCGTCGCGTTCGAGCGCGTCGACCGCGCATGCCACCGCGAGGTAGGTCTTGCCGGTGCCGGCCGGGCCGACGCCGAAGGTGACGTCACTCGACAATATGCTGCGCAGGTATTCGCGCTGGCGCGGTGTCCGGCCCTGCAGATCGCTGCGACGCGTTCGCAGTGGCGGTGACGCGTCGTCGTCGGCACGCTCGGGGTCGGAACTGCGGCTGTCGATCAGCGCGAGCTGGAGATCTTCGGCGTTCAAGGGGTCGTCGGCGCGGGCGTAGACACGCTCGAGCAGGCGGTGCGCGCGCGCTGTGTCGGGGCCGCCGCCCTCGATGAGGAACTCATTGGCGCGGCGCTGGATGCGAACATTGAGCGAGCGTTCGATCAGGCGCAGATTCTCGTCGAGCGCGCCGCAGACATTGGCCAGTCTTCGATTGTCCAGCGGCTCTGGCGTGAACACGCTGGAGGATTGAGGGTTCGAACTCAAGCGGCGCGGGCGCTCCTGCGAAATATGATGCGGGATCTCGCGAGAGAATGGTCCGACCCGAGCCCCGCCGACTTGCTACGGGCGCTCGAAGACGCCCACACCGTCGATTGTATGCGAGCCACTGTCGCTGCGTATCGTGTATCCCAGTCCCAGGCCCTGGGCTTGCGCGCCGAGCAGGCCGCCGCGGACGTCGACCGCGCACGGGCCGCCGTGACAGAACCACTCGAGAGTCTCGCCGCCGCGACTGGCCAGCCGGCCGGCGAAGCCGTGGTTGGTGTCGAGCGTCAGCTCGCTCGCGCCAGGGTCGACCAGCCCACCGGCGGTTTCGAACTCGAAGCGCAATCCGCCGATATCGACGCGGCCGACCAGCCCCACATGGCTGCTGCCCGGGCCGAACTGAACGACTGCGGCGCCATCGAAGGTGCCCGGCCAGTGGCCGAGAGGCATCATGGTGGGAGCGGTTGCGGCGGTCAGCACATAGTTGAAGGTGCCGCTCGCCGGCGTCGACACGGTCGGCACACCGACCAGGTAATGCAGGCCGCGGTTCTCGGCGATCGTGACGATGCTCTGCGGATGACCGGGCTGGAGCAGGGCGAGCGTGCCGGCCGTGAACCGGCCCCACGCGGCCAGGCCGTTGCGGCCCGATTCCCTGACCTGGGCATCGATACGGCGCAGGCAGGATCCGCTCGCGCAGTCGCCGATCTCGAGCAGCTGGTCCTGGGCGTCGAAGCGCAGTGCCGGCCAGGAATGTTGCCAGTCGGCCGATTCGAGACCGAGGCCGCTTGCCGGCCAGATTCCGCCGGCCGAGGCCAGGCCCGCGATGGCGTCGGCCCAGTCCGGCTGCGGAATCGTGCTGCCGCCCGCGTCACCGCCCGAGCCGCCGCCCGCGTCACCGCCCGAGCCGCCGCCCGCGTCACCGCCCGAGCCGCCGCCCGCGTCACCGCCCCCGTCACCGCCCGAGCCACCGCCCGTGGAATTCCCGCCGCCGCCGTCGGAGCCGCCAGGTGCGGCATCCGTAGAGCCTCGATCGCCGCCGCCCTCGGAGCCATCCGGTGTCGCAGCCAGGGGCCCGCCGTCGCCGGTGCCCGGAGCTCCGTCGTGCGCCGGCTCGCGGAGCGCGGCTGCCGGGTCGCCGATCAACGCGAACGTGCCGTCCGGCGAGCGTGGTCGCGCGATCTGGTCCGCCGTTTCCGGATGTGAGAACCCGGGGTTGCCCGGCAGCCAGGCGGGCCAGCGCAAGCCGGGTTCCCCATTGCGGCGTCCGTCGGGTCCGTCGTCGCGCGGGGTCGTCGAGTCGCTTGCCGCCCCGCCGCCAGCATCGGGATCGGCACCCGCCGAGCCTCCGCGGGCCGAATCTCCGCCCGGCTTCCCGACCGGATCTGCACCGGCATCCCCACCGTAGTCTCGCCCGGAGTCCCCCCCGGAGTCGCTACCGGAATCCGCACCGGAGTTCGCACCGGAGTTCGAACCGGAATCCGCACCGGAGTCCGCACCGGAGTCCGCACCGGAGTTCGCACCGGAGTCCGCACCGGAGTCCGCACCGGAGTCCGTACCGGCATCCGGATCCCGGTCTGCCCGGGGGCCGAGGCCCGGCTCTCCATCGGCGCGATCGGGATCGTGCGCGATCGGGGCGGCATCGATGTCACGGTTGGACGGGGCGGGCCCCGTCATCCGTGGATCGTCTTTGGTGCGGGCGCCCGCCTCACCGCCGCTGCGGCGGCCGCCATCGCTGCCCGCGCGGGCGAGCCGGGTTCCTGGCTGCCCCGGCAACGGGGGCGGCGACATCAGCGGCCCGGAAGCGACCCGGCGGGGCCGCGAATTCCGGTCGGCGACCCAGGCCGATTCGCCGGCCGCCAACTCGATGGCGCCGGCGTCATTGCGAACCACGACCCTGCCGCGGGTGACCGAGGCATGCAGACCACTTCTCGGTCCGGGCGCGCAGTGCGGATCGCAGACCGTCTGCTCGAGATTGAACTGTGTCCCGCGGATGCCCACCGTCGCGGTCGGCGTACGGATCTCGACGGCCTGCGGCCGTCGCTTGCCGATCAGGCCGGTGGCCGTGCGCATCGCGCCGCGCAACAAGCCCAGCACGCTTCGATCGTCGTCGCCGCTGGTGTAACGATAGTCGTGCACCTTCAACTGGGTCGATGGTTGCAGCGAAACGATTCCACCGTCCGAGAAGCGAATCTGCATGCGGCCGTTCGCGCCGGTCAACAGCAGATCGCCGCTGGCGATGGCGTCGCCATCGCGTAGTGGGCGCTCCTGGTCGGAGGCGTCGCGGGCGCGTGTATCGCCCGAGGCGGCGAGCACGGCACCCGCTTGAGCGTTCGCGATCGCCGGCGCCAGGCCCAGTGCGATCAGCCCGGCCGCGACGATCATCGATGCGACCATCGCGGCATGCCGCGCGACTCCGGAGAGTGGCCGATCGCGTCGGCCCGCCGACGGCCGTGGCGAGCAAATGAGCGTGGCGAGGGACATCGCCGGCGCGCAGTGCGGGCGCAGGCCCGCTACTGAAACCGATAGCGAGCGACGAGTTGCGCCTGGGCGCGCCTGTAATCGCTCGGCGAAAGCGACGAGCGATTGCGGGTCAGAACGATCTGCGGTTGCAGGGTCCAGTGCGCATCGAGCTCGCTTTCCAGGCCCAGCTTCAATTCCGTCTGCGTGTCCGAACGGATCACCCCGAACAGGGGCTCGGCGCCATCGAAGCGGCGCTCTTCCCATTCGAGTCCGAGCAATCCACGCCAGCGACTGCTCAGGTCGGCGATCAGTTGCAGCCTGAGACCGGTGAAATCGAAGCTGAGGTTTGGCAGGCCCGCCTTCGATGACTCCCGACCGGTGTGCACGGTGCTCAGGAAGATGCCGTCATTGATCATCGGCACCAACTGCGCGTACGAGAACCCGATCGACTGACGGGCGGCATTGCGCACGCTCTGATCCGGGAAATCGAGCTCGAAGCGCTGCGCGAAGCCGCCGATCTGACGCCGCGAGCCCAGATCGCACTGCCACTGGCCGACCACGCCGGTGGCCCAGCGAAACGGGTCGGTGTCGACGTTCAGGATCTGGAGCTGGCCGAGCATCTTGAATTGATGGCACTGGTATCGATAGGCGAGACCGGTCGAAAGATCGACCTGTTCCTGATCCAGTGTATGCGCGGATGCATAGCTGTGAACCATGGCCTTGAGGCCGGTCAGCCACTGCACGCGACCGTTGATCGGAACGATCAGTTCGAGACCGCCACCAACCCCGAGTACGGGGCTTTTTCGGGGCTGGCTGACCCGTAGTGGCACCACCCGCGTGCCGTCCGCCAAGGGCCAGCTTTCGGCATTGCTGGCGACATTCACGTTGGTGTCGTAACCGAACTCGAACTGCAGCCAGCTGCGCACCACGTGGCCCGGCTGATTGGGCGCGCGGCTGAGTGTGTCGAGCGTGCGCGCGATGACGGCGCGGGCATCGGCGGGGATCTCCTGCTCGGTGAGCAATTCGAACTCGCGCCGGGCGTTTTCCTGTTCGCGAACCAGGAGCAACGCGCGTGCGAGCTCGGCGCGCGCCAGCAGATGTCCGGGATCGTGGATCAGCACCCGCTCGAGCGCCAGCACCGCCAGATCGGGATGGCCGACCTCGATGGCCGACACCGCATAGAGATAGTCGAACTCGGTGTCGCCGGCGTAGAGGTCGTCGACCTCGGAAAGGTGCTCGAAGGCCGCTTCGAAGCGGCGCTCGTCGATCGAGGCACGCGCTTCGCGCAACAACCTGGCCAGCGGTGTCTCGTATCCGCCGCGCGCCCGTCGCGCGCCACCCGTCAGTTGCGCATTGAGCAGCCAGCCGTCCTCAGCCGCGACCAACTGGCCGTTTGCCTGCAAGGGGCCGGCCTGGGCCGGCTGCCAGAGGAACACCGCCGCGAGCAGGAACAGGCGGCCCGCTCCGCGGCGAAACGCGCGGGGGAGGGCCGCCCGAGCCTCCTGCGTCGTCATGAGATCGGATCACCCCTCAACGAGTGTGGCAGGGCTTCGGTGATGTTCAGCTCGATCATGGTGCCGATCGATTGTGCCTGACCCACGAAATTGACGATCCGATTGTTCTCGGTGCGGCCCATGAGTTGCTCGGGGTTGCGCCGCGACGGACCCTCGACGAGGATGCGCTGGCGCGTGCCGACCATGGCCTGGCCGATGCGTGACGCGTGTTCGGTCAGCAGTGCCTGCAGACGTTGCAGGCGTTCGAGCTTGTGCTCGCGCGGCGTGTCGTCGGCCAGGCCGGCGGCCGGCGTGCCGGGGCGTTCGCTGTAAACGAAACTGAACGAGTTGTCGAAACCGACCGCATCGACCAAGGCCAGGGTCTGCGTGAAATCGGCCTCGGTTTCGCCCGGGAAGCCGACGATGAAATCGGACGAGATGCAGATACCCGGACAGGCATTGCGCAGTCGACGCACGATCGACTTGTATTCGAGCGCGGTATAGCCGCGCTTCATGGCCGACAGGATGCGGTCCGAGCCCGACTGCACGGGCAGGTGCACATGGGCGACCAGCTTGTCGAGCGTGGCGTGACAGTTGATCAGGCGCTCGGAGAATTCGCGCGGATGCGAGGTCGTGTAACGGATGCGCTCGACACCGGGCACCTGCGCGACCATCTCGAGCAGCGCCGCGAAATCGACCGCCTGGTCGTCGGCGTCACCGGCTTCGTAGGGGCCGAGATAGGCATTGACGTTCTGGCCGAGCAAGGTGATTTCCCGAACGCCCTGGGAGCTCAGTTCGGCGACCTCCGTCAGCACCGAATCAAGCGGCCGCGAAACCTCTTCGCCGCGCGTATAGGGCACGACGCAGAAACTGCAGTACTTGCTGCAACCTTCCATGATCGACACGAACGCGCTGGGACCGTCGCTGCGCGCGGCCGGCAGGGCATCGAATTTTTCGATCTCGGGAAAGCGGATGTCGACCTGCGGCGCTGCGCCGGCACGCCGCGCCGCGATCATCGCCGGCAGGCGGTGCAGCGTCTGCGGACCGAACACCAGGTCGACGAACGGCGCCCGGCCGACGATGGCCTCGCCCTCCTGGCTGGCCACGCATCCGCCGACGCCGATGATCATGTCGGGTCGATCGCGCTTGAGGTGCTTGAGCCGGCCAAGATCGGAAAACACCTTCTCCTGCGCCTTTTCACGCACCGAGCAGGTGTTGAACAGCACGATGTCGGCTTCTTCGGGCGTGGCCGCCGGCTCGATGCTTTCGACCTCGGCGAGCAGATCGGCCATCTTGCCCGAGTCGTACTCGTTCATTTGACAGCCGAAGGTCTTGATGTAGAGCTTGCGAGCCATGATCACACCGGGCCGGGGGCGGGGCAAGGCCTGCGCCCGTTCAGACGGCCCGCGCCACCAACCGACCGAGCCGGATACCGCCGCCGGACGTAGAGGGGTGGATCGCGATAAGCGCGCCAGCCGTCGCGCTATGGGAAGAAGTGGTGGCGGATCAGGGACTCGAACCCCGGACCTGCGGATTATGATTCCGTCGCTCTAACCAACTGAGCTAATCCGCCAGCGCCGGCAATGTTAGCCGCGACGCGTGTCGCTGTCAAAACACACCCAGTTGCTCGCGTAGTTCGTCGAAGCGCACGAGCACGAGCGTGCCGTGGCCATCGCCCCGTTCGGCGGGCCACGCGGCGCCGTCGTCGATCCGGACGCGCGCATGATGCAGGCCGGCGATCTCGCGCACGATGGACAGGCCCAGGCCGCTGCCGCGCGCTTCGCCCTCGTTGCTGGCCAGGCGATCGCGCAGCCGGTAGAAGCGTTCGAACACGATCTCGCGTTCGGCCCGGGGAATGCCTGGCCCGTTGTCTTCGATCTCGAGATCGACTCGGGCCATCGCGACCCGCAGGCGAACCGTGACGCGGCCGCCCGACGGGGTGTAGCGGATCGCGTTCGAAACCAGGTTGTTGATCAACTCGCCGAGCAACAGAGGGTTGCCGTGTACCCGTACCGGCGCATCGACGGGTTCGAAGCCAAGATCGAGGCCGGCCTCGATCGCCAGCGGGGCCAGCTCGGTCAGGCACTCGCGCGCCAGGTTCTTGAGGTCCACGTTCTGAAACGGCACGATGCCGCTGTTCTCCGCCCGCGCCAGCGCCAGCAACTGGTTGACCAGGTGCGAGGCGCGTGCAGAACTGCGCGCCAGCTGCTCGAGACTGCGCCGGCGATCGTCGTCGCCGCCGCGCAGCGCGAGCTCGGCCTGCATGTGGATGCCCGCCAGCGGTGTCTTGATCTGGTGGGCAGCATCGGCGATGAAGCGGCGCTGCGCCTGCATCGTGCTGCCGAGCCGGTCGAGCAGATGGTTGAACGCCTGTAGCAAGGGCTGGATCTCCTGCGGCGCGCGACTCGCGTCGATAGGGCTCAGATCGTCGGGGCGGCGGCCGCGGATGCGGTCGCTCAGGCCGCGCAAGGGCTGCAGTCCCCTGGCGAGGCCGAACCAGACCAGGGCCGCGGCCAGCGGCAGGATCACGAACTGCGGGAAGATCACGCCCCGGATGATGCGGCTGGCCAGCTCGCGACGCTGCTCGAAGTGCTCGGCGACCTGCACCAGCGCCGGCCGGCCGGTGAAGACGTCGGTGCGCGGCGCTACCGCGGTGTAAGCGACGCGCAGGTCGGTTTCATCGAAGGTGATGGTTCGAAATCGCACCGTGCCGCGCTCGGGCAGGTCGTAGGGCGCCGGTTCGGGCAGATTGGCGTTGGCGAAGATCGACTGGCCGCCGCCGTCGCGCACCTGGTAGAGCAGATTGCGTGATTCGCGCGCGATCAGACCGCGGGTCGCGCTGGGAACGTGCGCCGAGTAGCGGCCGTTCCTGGCATCGGCGACGAACTGTACCTGCTGGCCGAGCAGGATCGCCCGTTCGCGCAAGGACTGGTCGTAGGGGGCGTCGGCCAGCGACCGGGCGATGAACAGCGTGACGATGATCGAGATCGGCCACAGCAGCAGCAGCGGCGCGAGCATGAAATCGAGCACCTCACCGAACAGCGACTGGCCTGTACGCTCGGCGACCGGCGTGGCATCGATCGCGTCGGCGTCGGTTTCGCGGCTGAACGGACTTTCGCCTTCGTCGGTGGCGAGCAGGTCGGCGAGGGCGCCGCTCAGGCGTGAGGAGCCGTTCATGCCGGGCGGGATCTCGCGGGCCGGGTCGGAATGCGGAAACGAAGCGCTCAGGAGGCCTGCTCTGGTGGACGCTCGAGGCAGTAGCCGAGGCCGCGCACGGTGGCGATGCGCACCTCGCCGCCGTCGAGTTTCTTGCGCAGTCGGTGCATGTAGACCTCGATCGCGTTGGCGCTGATCTCCTCGCCCCATTCGCACAGGTGCTCGACGATCTGGTCCTTGCTGACCAGGCGGCCCATGCGTTGCAGCAGGATCTCGAGCAGGCCGAGCTCGCGCGCCGACAGCTCGACCGGGTGCTCGTTGAGCGTGGCCGAGCGCCCGACCTGGTCATAGACCAGATTGCCGCAGCGGATCAACGAGCTGCCGCTGCCCATGCTGCGCCGGACCAGGGCGCGCACGCGGGCTTCGAGCTCCGACAGCGCGAAGGGCTTGGCGAGGTAGTCGTCGGCGCCGAGGTCCAACCCGCGCACGCGTTGCTCGACCGAGTCGGCGGCGGTCAGGATCATCACCGGCAGGGCGTTCTCGCGCGCCCGCAGGCGACGCAGGACTTCCAGGCCGCTCATGTGCGGCAGTCCGAGATCGAGGATGAGCAGGTCGAAGGACTGCGTGCTCAGCGCAAGATCGGCGTCGCGCCCCGAATTGACGCAATCGACGGCATAGCCAGAGGCGCGCAAGGAGCGCGACAGGCCGTCGACCAGCACCGCATCGTCTTCGGCGATCAGGATGCGCATGGCGAACCGGCTGCCCCGGGCGGCGGCTTTTGCGATGACACTTGTCTCTCGTTCAGTGGTCGGCGTCCGACGCCATGGTGTCACGATGGCTGCGCGATGTCCAAATCGTCACGTGCGGCGCGGATCGCGTCGCGGGTGGCCAGGGCCGCTGCCCGCGCCGCCTCGGCAAAGCGCGAGCCGGCGTCGGCATAGAGAATCGCCCGTGACGAGTTGATCAGCAGCCCGGCACCGTCGGCACGGCAGCCCGCCGCAACCGTGGCGGCAATGTCACCCCCCTGGGCGCCGATGCCGGGCACCAACAGCGGCATGGTCGGACAGATGCGGCGCACGACGGCGAGTTCGTCGGGATAGGTGGCGCCGACCACCAGACCGGTCTCACCGTGCGGATTCCAGCGTGTCTGGGCGAGCTCGGCCACCCGCGCGTACAGGGGCGCAGCGGCGGCATCCGCGCCGCCCGACATCCGCTGAGCCTGCAGGTCGTCGCCGCCCGGGTTCGAGGTGCGGCACAGGAGGAAGACCCCCCGGTCCGTCCATTCGAGCCAGGGGGTCAGCGAGTCGGTGCCCATGTACGGATTGACGGTGACCGCATCGGCCCGGTAGCGCTCGAAGGCTTCCTGGGCATAGCGCCTGGCCGTGGTACCGATGTCGCCCCGCTTGGCGTCCAGGATCACCGGAATGCCCGGATGTCGGTCATGGATATGGGCGATCAGGTCGTCGAGCTGTCGTTCCGCGCCGATCGCGGCGAAGTAGGCGATCTGCGGTTTGAACGCGCAGACCAGGTCCGCCGTGGCATCGACGATCTCGCGACAGAACAGGAAGATGGCGTCGGCTGCGCCGCGCAGGCCCTGGGGCAGCCGCTCCGGATCGGGATCCAGACCGACGCAGAGCATGGAATCGGCCGACTGCCAGCGCTGGTTCAGGTTGGTCAGAAAGCTCACGATGTCGTTGCCCGGCTCAGATCGTTTGTATTGGAAGGATTATCGATGATTCACGGGGCGAGGGCCCCGCGGCCTGCCGGTACGGGATATTGCATCGCAGCATGGCGCAATCGATATCCCACCCGGCGGTGCCAGGTCGATCGCGCTCTGCACCGTCGACGCCATCGGGACGGACCACGCGCACGCCGGTCGGTTGGTTGAATTCAACGGCTTGTTCGCACGCCGGAACCGCTTACGCTATTCTGATCGTGGACGAGTCCGCCGCAACCCCGGCCGGGCCCGTTCATGGCAGCGCGGCAGCGTCACGAGCGCCGGACCGCGTCGAGTTTCATCCGTAAGACACGATCTTCGCGTGAAGGACTGACTATGAATGCCCCGCTAGACCCCACGCTTTCGCGCGCCCTGCGCGAAGCCCTCGAAACCGTCTCCCTGGACGACAAATACCGACTGGAGCGCGGCCGCGCGTTCATGTCGGGCACCCAGGCGCTGGTGCGGCTGCCGATGTTGCAGCGCGCACGCGACGCCGCCGCGGGGCTGAACACCGCTGGTTTCGTGTCGGGTTATCGGGGCTCGCCGCTCGGGGGCGTCGATCAGGCGCTCTGGAAGGCCCGCGAGCATCTGGCCGCCAATCAGATCGTGTTCCGGCCGGGCCTGAACGAGGATCTGGCGGCAACCTCGGTCTGGGGTACGCAGCAGGTCGTCCTCGATCCGAATGCGCGCGTGCAGGGCGTGTTCTCGATGTGGTACGGCAAGGGCCCGGGTGTCGATCGCTGCGGTGACGTGTTCAAACACGCCAACGCCGCCGGCTCGTCGAAGTTCGGTGGTGCGCTGGTGCTGGCCGGCGACGATCACGGCGCCAAGAGTTCGACACTGCCGCATCAGTCCGATCACGTGTTCAAAGCCTGCGGCCTGCCGGTGTTCTATCCGGCCTCGGTGCAAGACTATCTGGACCTTGGTATCCACGCCTGGGCGATGTCGCGCTATTCGGGGCTGTGGGTGGCCATGAAGACCGTCACCGAGATCGTCGAGGCGTCTTCGTCGGTGGTCATCGACCCTGATCGGGTCGACGTGCGCATTCCCGACGACTTCGAACTGCCGCCCGATGGCCTGAACATCCGCTGGCCCGACACGCCGCTGGCGCAGGAATCCCGCCTGCTCGACTACAAGTGGTACGCCGCACTCGCCTACGTTCGTGCGAACGGACTCAATCGCACGGTCATCGATTCGCCGCAGGCCTGGTTCGGCATCATCACCGGCGGCAAGGCGTATCTCGATACCCGCGAGGCGCTCGACGAACTGGGGCTCGATGATGATGCCTGCCGGCGCATCGGGATCCGGGTGTTCAAATGCGACGTGGTCTGGCCGCTGGAAGCGCAGACGGTGAGCGCGTTCGCGCGCGGCCTCGGCGAGATCCTGGTGGTCGAGGAAAAGCGCCAGATCCTCGAATACGCGCTCAAGGAGGAACTGTACAACTGGCCCGATGCCGAGCGGCCGAACATCTTTGGCAAGTTCGACGAGAAAGACGGCCGCGGTGGTGAGTGGGCGATGCCGATGGGTCAGTGGCTGCTGCCCGCCCACGCGGAATTGTCGCCGGCCATGATCGCTCGGGCGATCGCCGCGCGGCTGCTCAATCCCGGCCGCTTCGGTTCGCGCTTCGAACTCGATGCCGACACCCGCTCGCGCATCCAGACCCGGCTGTCCATCCTGCAGGCCAAGGAGAGGGCGCTGGCCGAGCCTCATGCCACGGTCGATCGCGTGCCGACATTTTGCGCCGGCTGTCCGCACAACACCTCGACGCACGTGCCCGAGGGCTCGCGGGCGGTGGCCGGTATCGGCTGTCACTACATGTCGATCTGGATGCCCGAGCGGCACACGTCCACGTTCACCCAGATGGGCGGCGAAGGTGTGCCCTGGATCGGCCAGGCGCCGTTCACCGACACCCGGCACATCTTTGCCAACCTCGGCGACGGTACCTATTTCCATTCCGGACTGCTGGCGATCCGTGCCTCGATCGCCGCCGGCGTGAACATCACCTACAAGGTCTTGTACAACGATGCGGTGGCCATGACCGGCGGCCAGCCGATCGACGGCACGCTGACCGTGCCGATGATCGTCGCGCAGGTCCGTGCCGAGGGCGCACGCGAGGTGGTCGTGGTCACCGACGAGCCCCGGAAGTACGGCCGGGGGGGCATCGAGGTGGACGTCCCGGTGCATCACCGTGACCAGCTCGATGCCGTGCAGCGTCGGCTGCGCGAGGTCGAGGGCGTGACGGTGCTGGTCTACGACCAGACCTGCGCGACCGAGAAGCGGCGCCGGCGCAAGCGCATCGTCGACGGCAAACCCGGCTATCCCGATCCCGCGGTCCGGGTGGTCATCAACGAGCTGGTCTGCGAGGGCTGCGGCGATTGCTCGGTGCAGTCATCGTGTGTTGCCGTCGAGCCGGTCGAAACGGAGTTCGGCCGCAAGCGCCGCATCAATCAGTCGGTCTGCAACAAGGACTATTCGTGCCTGAAGGGCTTCTGCCCGAGCTTCGTCACGGTCGAGGGCGGGCAACTGCGCAAGCCCGCGGTCGCGGTGGTCGACGATGCCGGCTGGCCGGAGCTGCCCGAACCCGAGCAGTTGCCGATCGAGGCCTCGGGCAATGCCAGCTACGGCATCCTGGTGACGGGTGTCGGCGGCACCGGGGTGGTCACGGTCGGGCAGCTGCTCGGCATGGCGGCCCACCTCGAAGGTCTCGGCATCTCGGTGCTCGACATGGCCGGTCTCGCGCAAAAGGGCGGGGCAGTGTTCTCGCACGTGCAGATCGCGCGCGAGCAGGGACATCTGCACGCGACCCGCATCGCGACCGGCGAGGCCGACCTGGTCCTGGGCACCGATCTGGTCGTCAGCGCGGGTAACGAGGCCTTGTCCAAGATGCGGCCCAAGGTCACCCGTGTGGTCGGCAACGGCGATGTCGCACCGACCTCGGCCTTCCTGCGCGACCCCGACTGGGAGCTGCCCAAGACCGATCTGATGCGCAACATCGTCGATGCGGCCGGCGATCGCGATCTGGAGTTCCGCGATTTCACGCGTCTGTCGATGAGCCTGCTTGGCGACGCTATCTATACCAACCCCATGATGATCGGCTTCGCGTGGCAGCTCGGTTGGATTCCGTTGCACCGCCATGCGATCGAGCGCGCCATCGAACTCAACGGCGTCCAGGTCGAGAGCAACCTGAGTGCGTTCCTGTGGGGCCGACGCCTGGCACACGATTCCGACGCCGTGCATCGCAAGGCCATGCCGGCCCAGGTGATCGAGTTCCGCCGTCCAGGCGGCGAGGTGCGCACCGAGACCGACCTGGCGCAGTTCGTGCGCAGACGCGAGCAGTTCCTCGGCGAATACCAGAATGCCGCCTACGGTCGCGAATACGCGGATTTCGTCGAGCGCGTTCGCAAGGTGGAGGTCGAGCGTCTCGGAGCGCTCGCCGCCAGCCCGAGGCTTGCGCATGCGGTGGCGCGAGGCCTGTTCAAGCTGATGGCCGCCAAGGACGAGTACGAGGTCGCGCGCCTGCACGCCGCCACGGACTGGCGCGCGCGCATCGACGAGCAGTTCGAAGGCGATTATCGGCTGCGCTTCCATCTCGCCCCGTCCTGGCTGGCGCGACCCGACCAGCGCACCGGGCGTCCGGCCAAGCGCGCATTCGGCCAGTGGCTACTGCCGCTGATGGGCGGGCTCGCGCGTTTCAAGTTCCTGCGCGGTACCTGGGCCGACCCGTTCGCGCGGACCGAGGAGCGCAGGCTCGAGCGCGACTTGCTGGCTCGATACCGCTCGATGATCGACGAGATTCTGACCCGCCTGACGGCGGACAACGTCGACGTCGCGGTGGACCTGGCCGAATCCGTCTTGGCGATTCGCGGCTACGGGCCGGTCAAGGAGGCCGCCGCCGCGAAGGTGCGCACGCAGCAGGCCGGACTGCTCGCGCGCCTGCGCGGCGAGGCGCCGATGCAGACGATATCGGTGGTCCGACCGGGAGCCTGAACGATGACCGATCCGTGCGTCGAGGCGGCCGCCGCGCCGCCACCGGAGCCAAGTCGTTCAAGCGACGAATCCGGACTCGCGCTCTACGATTTTCCGGCCGCGGGCCCGCCGCGTGGCAGCCTCTATCTGCTGCATGGCTTCGGCGAGCATGTCGGGCGATACCGCCGCCTGATCGCATTGCTCAATGCGCAGGGATGGCATGTGGGTGCGCACGATCATCGGGGTCACGGACATTCGCCGGGGGTGCGCGGTCGCCTGCCGGGTGAACCGGGTTTCATCGACGATGCGCTCCGTCGGTTCGACGCGTTTCGTCGTCATACCGGGGTCGAACCGGTTCTGTTCGGCCATAGCATGGGTGGCACCTTGGCGGCCGAGATGGTTTTGCAGCACGAGTGTCGGGTGGCCGGGCTGGTACTGTCGTCACCGGCGCTGCGGCCCAGTTTGAGTGCCTTCCAGCGATTCCAGGTCACGATCGTGAATGCGATCGCACCAAACCTGGTGATGACGCGGCCGATCGACGGTCGGCGTCTGTCGCATGATCCCGAGCAGGTGCGCGCCTATCACGACGACCCGCTCGTGCATGGCAGCGTCACGGCGGCACTGGTCGACTGGATGCTGCAGTCCGGCGCGCGCTCGATCGCAGCCGCCGGGACACTGTTGCCACCGACCCTGTTGCTCGGGGGTTCCGACGATCGGGTTGCCGATCCACAGGCCTGGCATGCGTTCGCGGTCCGGGCGCCCACGACGCGGCTTCGATTCGTGCTCTTGGACGGCGGACTGCACGAGCTGTTCAACGAAACGGCTCACTGGCGCGAGCGCGCCGACGCGGAGCTGGGCGGCTGGCTCACCGCACTCGCCAGCGGTGCCACCACGATATCGGCCGGTGCATCTGCGGATACTCAGGCGCGGGCGGGCGGTGTCGCCCCGGCGCTTCGGCCGGCGTCCTGAGTCCGGGGCGACAATCGCACCGTCGCGGACCAATCGACGAGGTCGGTGGTCACCAGCCTGCGCAGTGGTTGCCGGGTCGTTGCGCAACCCGGGCGTGCATCGGAGAGTGTCATGTCGGAAAGAGAGCTTTCGGGTCAGCGTGTGCTCGTGACGCAGGCGGACGTGTTCATGGGGCCGGCGTTGTGCGCCGCGATTTCGGCGGCTGGCGCCGAGGTGATCGCGGCCGACGGGGATCTCGTCGAGCCCGCGGCGGCGGCGGCATGTGTGGCGGGCGCGGGCCGCATCGACGCCGTGGTCGCCAATCTGGGTGTCGCGGCGCCTGCCACGCCGGTGGGCGAGGTGGGTGACGACGAATGGCGGGCGGTGTTCTCGGCCATGGTGGATCCGCTGCCGAGATTGCTTGCCGCGGTGCTGCCCGACTGGCGCGAGCGTTCGCACGGCGGACGTTTTCTCGTCATGGGCAGCGCGTCCGCGCTACGCGGGATGCCGCGTACCTCGACCTACAGCGCGGCACGCGGCGCCCAGCTCGCGTGGGTTCAGGCGAGCGGCGTGGAACTGGCGCGCGAGGGAATCCGCGTCAATGCCATCGCGCAGAACTTCGTCGACAACCCGACCTACTTCCCCGCGCGAGTGCAGGCGCTGCCCAGATTCCAGGAGCGTCTGCGGCGAGAGGTGCCGTTGGGTCGGTTGGTGAGCGCCGACGAGGATGCCCGCTTCGCGACCTATCTGTTGAGTCCGGCAGCCGATTGTTTCGTCGGACAGGTGTTCCCGGTCTGCGGGGGCTGGGTCGCACGTTGATCGATCGGCCACGCCGATCGGCCGTGGTCGCGAGCGAATCGCGGCCCGCCCGGGTCTTCATGATTTCTAGAGCATGAAGCCCAGGTCGCGTGCCGAGCCGAAGTTCACCAGGTTCGGGAACACGTCGTCGATCAGACTGGGGCTCAGGCCGAACCAGCCCGCCAGCGTCGCCGCGTACTGATCGACCGACTGCACGGGCAGGAGGCGGCCGCGACCGACGTCGTCCGGCGTGTCGATGCCGATGACCGGAAAACGGCCGTAGATGTCACCGCCCCGTACCGCGCTGCCGACCACGAAATGGTGTGAACCCCAGCCGTGATCGGTACCGTCGCCGTTGCTGGCCATCGTGCGGCCGAAGTCGGAGGCCGTGAACGTGGTCACGTCATTGCTCGCGCCGACCGCGGGGTCGGCCAGCAGGCGTTGGAAATATGCGAGCGCCTGTCCGAGCGAGCCGAGCAGACCCGCATGACGCGTGAGCTGATCGTCGTGGGTGTCGAAACCGCCGAGACCGACGAAGAACAATTGCCGTCGTGCACCGAGCGCGGTCCGGGCACCGATGATGCGCGCCACCGTGTTCAATTGCACCGCCAGGCCGTTGGTGCCGCCGCTCGGGGTGCGCGGCGCCGGCTCCAGAGCCGAGCTTGCGATCATGGCGTCGTTCAGCGCCGCCTGGGCGTCGATCGCCCGGCGCACGACACCGGCGTGCGCCCGCTCGAAGTACTGCGGCGAATCACTGGTGACGATGTCCCGGTACAGCGCGGCGGCGGTGGGCGAGCCGAACAGGGATCCGGTCAGTCCGACGATCTCGGTCGCGCCGCTCGTGCCGGCACGAAACGGAATCGTCTGCTCGCCGGCCAGCCAGACCGCATTCTCGCCGGTGGACATGCAAGTAAAGATCGAGGTGGCATTGAGGCCGGCGGAATGATCGCCGAGCCGGCCGCCCCAACCCGTGCGCGCGCCTTCGGGTCTGCTCGACTGCCAGACCGATTGCTGGTCGTTGTGGGAGAACAGCTTGGGCGGTCGCGGCACCCGTTGTTCGTCGTAGTCGTCGCGCGTCATCGGCGCGATCAGCGTTCCGACGTTGGCAAGCACCGCCGCCTGACCGGCAGCGAACAAATCAGCCAGGTCGCCGAGCGCCGGATGGAGAGCGAACGAGCGACCGCCCTGGGCCGTGGCCGGCGCGATCGGCAGGACCCCGCCGGCGTCGCCGGCGGCGGGCAGGGCGATGGGCGACGATCCGGTGCCGCGCAGGGCGCGGTAGGCCGACCAGGAATCCGGGTCGGTGGCGAGCACGGTGTTGCCCTGGTCATTGCCACCGAACAGGAAGACGCACACCAGCGCGCGGTAGTCGTTCGCGGACTGCGCGGCCGCCTGGCCGGCCGCGGCCAGAGCGGCGGTGAACGGGGTCGCCCGGGCCAGCGAGGGGGCGAGCAGGCCGGAGCGCAGGAAACGTCGGCGAGAAGATTCGAAGCTCATCGGGTTGGTGTCTCCGTCGTTGTCACTTGAGCACCGCGTATTCCGGCGAGGCGATGGCCAGGAAGACGGCCATGTGTACGCGGCTCAACCGCGCCTGATCGGCCCGTGCCGGATCGTTGGAGGGAATGTTCACCGATTCGACGGCCTGTTGGAGCCGCGCGCGCAAGGTGCCCGACATCGAGCCGTTCAGCAACAGCACATTGATGCGTTCGACCAGTTCCGCGGGGTTCATGGCCAATGCAAGCTCGCGGCCGTAGGCGCTGCGGACGTCGCGCGATTCGCCATATCCCTGCGCCACCACCTGCCGCATCATGTTCAGCCAGCCTGCCACCGAAGTCTCATGCGTGGTCTGCAACTCGGGCGCGACCAGGCCGTTGGTGGCCAGGTCCGTGTTCGGCGGAACGTATCCCGGGCGGTAGAAGTTGAACACCGATGGCGAACGCAGCACACTCTGACCGAGGCTCTTGGCGGGATCGTCGGTGACCCCGATCAGGAACTGGCGGCTCTCGGAGTCCGCATCGAAGCTGCGCATCCAGTGCGCGAAGCGCAGGATCGGTTCGCGCACGCGGCCACTGCCAGCGAGCATCGCACGTGTCCCGTCGCGCGCTTCCGGGTCGAACAGGATCGCACGGATCACCGCGCGCATGTCGCCGCGCGTGCCCTCACCGTTGTCGGCGAATTCGGCGGCGACGCGCGCCACGTAGGCCGGACTCGGATTGCTGGTGACCAGCCGTTGGATCAGCTGCTTGGCAATGAACGGCCCGACGTTCGGATGCGCGAAGATGTGGTCGAGCGCGCGGGACAGCGATTGCTCGGGGTCGGCAAAGGTCTGCGCGGGCAAGGTCAGGCCGAGGAACGATTTCTCTTCGGTGGCGTGATAGTCCGGATAGCCCTGCATCGGCAGCACCTCGCGATCGTCGTCGCCGATCCAGCCGAAGAAGCGGCCCCGCTGCCGATCGGGGCCCGCCCAGCCGAAGCCGGTGAAGACCCTTGCCAGGCCCTCGACGTCGGCATTCGTGTAGGTCTCGATCGGCTCACCCATGGCATCGGTCTTCATCGTGCCGTCGACGTTGAGCTCGTAGAGGCCGATCGTGAACAGCTGCATCAGTTCGCGTGCGAAGTTCTCGTCGGGTACGCGACCTGTCTGCGGGTCCGCTCTCTGGTTGGCGAGATGCGACAGATACAGACCCATCATCGGGTGCAGCGACACCTCCTGCAGCAACGTGCGGAAGTTGCCGAACGCATTGCGCGCGAGCCGGTCGTAGTAGTCGGCGACCCCGCGCGGATAGCGGTTGACGTTGCCGTCCATCATCGACACGACGAATATCTGCGACAGCGCGAAGGCGACGCGTTGTCGCAACTGGTCGCTGCCGACGGCGGCATTGCGCCAGAAGCCGTTCTGGATCCATTTCCGATCGATGTTCTCCTGGCCGCTGAGGACGAGGCGGCCGTCGACCCAGTCCCGCAGCGACGAGACGGGCAGCGAGAACTGCTTCTCGATCCAGGCGACGTAGCCGTCGCGGCGCAGATCGTCGACCTCGACCGCCTTCGGGCCGAAGGTCGCCTGAGAGAGAAAGCGCGATGCCTCGGCGTCGCTCACGGGATGCGATTGCGGCGGCACGGCGGTGCCGCCGCCGCTCTTGTAGGCGATCAATCCGTCGCCGCCGGATCCGCCGCAGGCGGCCAACGACACCGTGATCGCCATCGCCAGGATGCGCGCGATGCGCAATCGGATGCTTGGATGCCGGTTCATGCCGCCGCCTCGCTTCTGTGAAGAAAGTCACACTCGACCCGGCGCGAACCCTAAGGCGGATCCGTGGCGGACGGCCAACGAGAGGCGATGGGAGGCGGACGAGGGTCGACGGCCGGCGGTGAACGGTCGACGAATCGGCGGAGGGGGCCGGGACCGACGGCCGCGATCAGGTCGCGACCGACATCAAACGGTGACGCACACGAAACGGCGAGGACGCTCAGGCGGCGGCGGGTCGCTCGCGTTGGCTGTCGAAGGGATCGTCGACGGATGGAATGTGCGGCGCGAAGACGCTGTTCGGGTAATAACGGGCGAAGTCGGCCCGGATCTTGTCGAGCGGCAGGTCGCTATAGGTGCCGTGATCGGCCAGATACTGCATGTGCAGCCGCTCGCGCGCATCGAATTCCTGGTAAAGCGCATCGGCCGTGCCGTCGAACTCGGTCGGCAGGACGTCGAAACGTTCGCAGAGTTCGATATTGAAGGCGGGGGCGAGTTTCAGCCAGCGGCCCTCGATCAGTGCCGCCGCATAGCCGTGGTTGTAGAAGACATCGACCCCACCCATGCGTTCGCGCAGTTTGTCGGTGGTCAGGTGGTTGCGCACGTCGGCGAAACCCAGGGCCGCGGGAATGCCCGCCGCGCGCAGCGTCGTGGCCATCAGCACGGCCTTGGACACGCACCAGCCGTAGCCATCGGCCAGCACCCGGCTGGCATGGTAGTCGGCATCCTGGAAGCCGAGCCGATAGGGGTCGTATCGGATCTGGTCGCGTACCGCATAGAACAATGCGACGGCACGCGCGCGAGGCGTCGCGGCATCACGAATGGTACGGGCGACGAAAGCCTGGATCGAGGAATCGAAGACGTCCAGGAAGGACGTGGGTTCCAGAAGGCCCTCTGCCGATGTCGGCAGGCCAGGGTAATGCGTGATCGCCACGATGACGGCGCTCCGGGAGACGACGAGCCGACTATCGTAGCAGCGCGCGCCGCTCGCCGTGCCAGCGCATATGCGAGACGGGGACGGCCGCCTTGGCTTGCGGTGGCGTCCTTTCCCGACAGGTGTCCAGGACGGTTCGTGCGCCCTGCGCAACGGCAGGGTGGAATGGCCGCAACAGAGTAAATAACTGAAACAGGTTATTACTAAAGATTCGTCTCACCCAAAGTGAACGAAAAAACACCCTCCCATTTGCACGTTAACCCTCTTTTGAGTGATGCGTTTTTGGGCGGCGCTGGCTAAATTGAGGGCGGGTGTCCGGGTACCAGGGGCGACCCCGCCGCGGTTCGAGGCAGGGTCGAAGTCGTGTCCGGCAAATAAGAAGAATTGCTTTCCGGGAGGAAGCCCGTCCAATGACCCAAATGCCTTATCAGGGAGACGGCAATGGTTCTGCCGTCATCCGACTCATGAATGCGCTCCACGGCGCATTCGCAGATGGCGCCCGTTGGGCGGAGTTCCTCTCCACCCTGGCCAATGTGTGCTCTGCCCGCCACGCCGTGATGCTGCAGTTGCGCGCCGATCCCATGCGACCCGTGCTTGCCAGTTGCGGCTTTCCGGATGTCGCCGCCAGCCAGTGGCACACCTACTACCGCCGTGTCGACCCCTGGCTGGCCGCCCTGGGCGTTCCCGAGCCCGGCGAATACCGCGTGATCGATGGCGAGGCACTGGTCGATGACCAAACCCTGCGCGGTCTCGAGATCTACGCCGATTTTCTCGCGCCCAACGACCTGCGCTGGCTGCGTGGGTTCTGGATCCGGCCCGACGCCGCGCGCGCCACGCCATACGGCGTGTTGCTTTGGCGCGGCGTCGATCAAACCAGCTTCGATCGTTCCGTGGTCGAGACGCTCGATACCGTCGCGCGCGCGATCACTGCCTTCGAAAAGGTCAGTGTGGCCAATGCCCTGAGCCGTGCAGCGGGTCTCGATGGTTACGATTCGGCGGCATTCCTGCTCGACGGTGCCGGTCGCCTTGTGATGGCCAACGGTCCTGGCGAATCGATGATGATGCGGGGTTCGGTCGTCGAACGTGACGGCGTCATCGTACCGGCAAGCGACGTCGCCGAGCACTGGTTGACCAGCTTGCTCGGACAGGCGGCTTCCGATCCGTCGGTGCTGACGATGGCCGCTCGGTGTCGGGAACGCCTGCCGGTGATAGGGCAGGCCCATCTCGAGCTGGTCGGCATGCGTCCGATCGGCGCCGCGCCGGCCTTGACGAGCTGGAACTACTCGTTGTCGATTCGCGCCGAGGCCCAGGCCCGAGAGGGCACCGTGCGCCGAACGGCGCAACGCATGTATCGCTGGACCAATGCAGAGTTCGATGCGGTCGCGCGTCTGGCTGGTGGCGAGTCGCTGCCAGAGATCGCCCAGGGCCGGCAGTCGACGATCGAAACCGTGCGTTCGCACCTGAAGAACGCCAAGCGCAAGGCGGGAGTCCACCGTCAGGTCGATCTCGTGCGCATCTTCACCTCGCTCGATCGGCAGTAGTCTGCCGCGTCCCGACGGTCGGCCGGCCGCGCCCGGGCACACGTGTGCCCCGTGGTCGTTAAACTGCTGCGTTCCAACCCGTAGAAGCGAGGAGCGCGACCGTGATCGCAAGCGTGCAATGTTTCGTGGCCGGCCGCTGGACCGGCGAGCCGTCGGGGCGAGAGATCTGCGATGCCGCGCGCGCCACGCCGGTCGCCGTGCTGGCGGCCGATGGCGTCGATGCCGGCGAGGCCTGGGCGTGCGCGCGCTCGACCGGCCGTGCCGCCTTGCAGGCGATCGGCTTTTCCGAGCGGGCGGCCCGCCTGCGCGCACTTGGCCGCCACCTCACCGACAACAAGGCGGCGTTGTATGCCTTGTCCACCGCCACCGGTGCCACCCGCGGCGACAGCTGGGTGGACATCGACGGCGGCATCGGGACGTTGATGGCCTATGCCTCGATGGGGGCTGCCGAAATGCCCGCCGGCACGATCTGGCCGGAGGCGACCGTGGCGTCACTGTCGCGCTCCGGGGGCTTTGCCGGTACCCACGTGCGGGTGTCCAGGGCGGGCGTCGCCGTGCACGTCAATGCCTTCAACTTCCCGGTCTGGGGCATGCTGGAGAAATTCGCTCCGGCATTTCTCGCCGGCGTGCCCAGCATCGTCAAGCCGGCCACCGATACCTGTTATCTGACCGCCGCCTGCGTGCGATTGATGGCCGAATCGGGCCTGCTGCCGGAGGGCACGTTGCAACTCCTGGTCGGGCGGCCGGCCAATCTGTTCGACGGCTTGGGCGCGCAGGACGTGCTTACCTTTACCGGCTCCGCCGACACCGCGGCTGCTCTGCGTGCCGATGCCAGAGTGCTCCGTTCGGGCGCGGCGTTCAATGTCGAGGCCGATTCCCTGAATGCAGCGATTCTCGCCCCCGACGT
This sequence comes from Burkholderiaceae bacterium, assembly GCA_041396685.1. Taxonomy (GTDB): domain Bacteria; phylum Pseudomonadota; class Gammaproteobacteria; order Burkholderiales; family Burkholderiaceae_E; genus JAUIAI01. The sequence continues at coordinate 166,922 of JAWKYD010000005.1, read as the reverse complement.
CGCTTCCGGATCGCCGCTGTTCGACGCCTTCGTCGACCAGGTCGTTCGCGAGATGACGGTCAAGGCCGGCCAGAAGTGCACCGCGATCCGGCGCGTGCTGGTGCCGCATGGCGCCGAGAGCGCACTGATCGACCGCCTGCGCGAGCGTCTGTCGTCGATCCGGCGCGGTGACCCGGCGCTCGAGCAGGTGCAGATGGGGCCGCTCGTGTCGGCCGCGCAGGGGCGCGACGTGCGCGCGGCGGTCGATCGGCTGGCACGGGCCGGCCGGGTCGTCTACCAGGGTGGCGACGAGGCCCTGATCGGCGACCGGCTCGATCCGGATGCGTTCATGGCGCCGGTACTGCTGGCCCACGAGGGCGCCGATCCACGCGCGCCGGTGCACGAGATCGAGGCGTTCGGGCCGGTGGCCAGCGTGATCGGCTATCGCGATCTCGAACAGGCGGCCGACATCGCCGCGGCCGGGCGCGGCTCGCTGGTCAGTACCGTGGTCAGCGGCGATGCCCGCTGGAGTGCCGAACTCGCGGCCCGGCTCGCGCCATGGCACGGACGTCTTCATCTGCTCGACCCGACCAGCGCCGGCGAAAGCACCGGCCACGGCGCGCCGCGGCCCGGGCTGCGGCACGGTGGGCCGGGCCGCGCCGGCGGAGGCGCCGAACTCGGCGGCCTGAACGCGCTCGATCTCTACATGCACAGAGTCGCCGTGCAGGGATCACCCGCAACGCTGATGGCGGTCACCGGTCAGTACGTGCGCGGAGCGCCGGTGGTCGAAGCCGAGGTGCACCCGTTTCGCAAGCACTACGAAGACCTGCAGGTCGGTGACTCGCTGCTCACGCACCGGCGCACGGTCAGCGAGGCCGACATCGTCAATTTCGGCTGCCTGTCGGGCGATTTCTTCTACATGCACTTCGACGAGATCGCCGCTGCCCGATCGCCGTTCGGGAAACGCATCGCCCACGGCTACTTCGTGCTGTCGGCGGCTGCCGGCCTGTTCGTGTCGCCATCACCGGGACCGGTGCTGGCCAATTACGGCCTGGATACCCTGCGCTTCGTGCGTCCGGTGGGCATCGGCGACACGATACAGGCGCGCCTCACCTGCAAACGCAAGGCGCCGCGGCCGCGCAAGCCTGGCGACGAGAAGGGGCAGGGGGTGGTCGCCTGGGACGTGCAGGTGACCAACCAGGAGGGCACGGTGGTGGCCTCCTACGACATCCTGACGCTGGTCGAGATGCGCGACTGAGGCAGGTCGCCCACGGCGCTGACCGCCGTCAGGACGGCGAGCCTCAGCGGGTCTGAGCGGGTGCGCCCACAGCGGCCGACGGTGCCGGCTCGGCCACGTAGATTTCCACGCGGCGGTTGCGCGCCCGGCCGGCAACGGTTGAATTATCGGCAACGGGTTCGGCCGATCCGCGGCCATCGATGGCGATGCGTTGCGGATCGACTCCGCGGGCGGTCAGGTAGTTGCGCGTGCTGGCCGCCCGGTTGACCGACAAGGGATCGTTGACCGCATCCGTGCCGGTGGAATCCGTGTGGCCGACGATCGTCACGACCGTGACGGGATTCCGATTCAGCGAACTCGCGAACTGATCCAGGATGGGCTGGAAATTCGGTTTGATGATGGCCTTGTTGGTGTCGAACGAGATGTCGCTGGGCACATCCAGCTTGAGCCGGTTGTCGGCGGTCTGCTCGACGCTCACGCCGGTGCCCGCGGTGGCCTGCTCCATCTGGCGCTTCTGTTCCTGCATGCGGTTCGACCAGATGTAGCCGCCCAGCGCACCCGCTCCGGCGCCGAGCACCGCGCCGCGCCGGGTCGAGCGGCCGTCGCCACCGATGCCGCTGCCGACGGCCGCGCCCACCACGGTGCCGAGGCCGGCGCCGATGGCGGCGGAGCGTTGTTCCTCCGACATACCCGCGCAGCCGGCGGCCAGGCTGGCGGTGACGATAAGGGCGAGGGGGGTTCGGATCTGCATCATGTCATCTTCCTGATCATCGACGGGCGTGCATCGACTGTCGTGCATGCGACAGTCGGCCTGTCGTTGAAACGGTCGGTCGTCGCGCGCGATGACATCTTTCAACTATCATCGTCGGCTCACGAAATGGTATCGGACACGATGCCGGGAGTGCGACTCCCCGGCACCGTCAGCCGACCGTTGGTCGGCCGTATCGGCTCGCGCCGTCGCGTCCGTGCGCGTTCAACCTGACATATTCCTCATCCCTGCAATCACCGTGCCCGACTGGCGAAATTTCGAATCCGCGAACCCGCAGCTGATGTCAGCCATGGGCGGCATGCGCATCATCGCGGCCGACCCCGATGAAAACAGCGTCGTGCTGGCCTTCGAGTGCCTGCCCGCGTTCTGCCATTCCGGCGGGCGGGTCGCCCAGGGTGGTTTCGTCACCGGCTGGATGGATGCCGCGATGGCCCATGCCGTGATCATCCACAGCGACGGTCCGACCAACGTGGCCAGCCTGGACATCAACGTGCGTTTTCTCGAGCGGGTAGCGCCCGGACCCGTGCACGCGTTTGGTCGAATCGTCCGCCGTGGTCGCCGGGTCGCGTTCCTCGAGGCCAGGTTGATGCGGCCCGATGGCGCCTTGCTCGCGACCGCCACCTCCACCGCCATGTTGGTGCCGATGGCGAACGCCGACGACGTCTCGGCGGGCTGAACGTGTTCGTCACGCGCCCGCAGCCATGCCGGTCCCGGAATACGACTTGCGGCCGGCGGTCCCGCCGCTCGTGCGCGATTCGCGCTTCGGGTGGCTCGGCCTCACCAGGACCCGTGTCGCGACCACCGTGTCGAGTCTGAGCGCATCGTCGGTGCCGGCCGACGACATCGTCATTCGGCGCGCCACCGCCGACGATCTCGACGCGCTGGTGGCCCTCGAAGACGCCAGCTTCACCTCCGACCGCCTATCGCGGCGCAGCTTTCGCAAACTGATCGGCGCCGGCAGCGCCGTTTTGCTGGTTGCCGAAGACAGCACCGCGACGGGCCGACCGGCATCGGAGAGCGTGCGCGGTTACGCTTTGCTGTTGTTTCGCGCGGGCACCGGCCTGGCAAGGCTTTATTCGGTAGCGGTCGCGGCAGGCCACGGTGGTCGAGGCCTTGGCCGACGCCTGCTCGAGGCGGCCGAGCGGGCGGCCATTGCGCTCGACAAGGTCGTGTTGCGGCTCGAGGTCGGGGTTGGCAACCGGCCGGCGCGCGCGTTGTACGCGCGCGCCGGCTATCGCTGCGTACGCCGACTACCTGGCTATTACGAGAACGGCGAAGACGGCCTGCGTCTCGAGAAGCCGCTGCGATGGAGCTTCGAGTTGCGCCGCGTCGCTCCCTACTATGCGCAAAGCACGGAGTTCACCTGCGGCCCGGCCTGCCTGATGATGGCGCTCGCCCGCTATGGGGTCGTCGAACGGCTCGATCCGGTGCTCGAGGTGCGCCTGTGGCGCGAGGCGACGACCATCTTCATGGGCTCCGGCCTGGGCGGCTGCGAGCCGGTTGGCATGGCGGTGGCGGCGGCCGAGGCAGGACTTCGGCTCGAATTGCACCTGAGCAGCGATGGCCCTTTGCTGCTGCAGACTGTCACCAATACCGAGAAGCGTCGTGTGATGATGCTCGCCCAGCAGGATTTCGCCGAGCGCGCGGCGCGCCTCGGCATCGTCATCAGGCCGCCGCTGGATGCGCGTGCGATTGCCGACGCGGTTCAGGGCGGGGCGATGGCGATCGTACTCATATCCGGCAACCGCATGTATGGTCAACGCATGCCCCATTGGGTCGTGGTGCACCACTTCCTCGATGGCCATTTCATCGTTCACGATCCGTGGGTGGTCGACAACGGCCTCGAATCCATCACCGATGCGATGAACATCCCGATCCCGTTGTCGGAGTTCGATCGGATGTCGCGCTTTGGCAAGCGCGGTCTCCGTGCCGCGCTGATGGTGTTCGGTCGCCTCGGCGAGGTGCCGCTGCGCGAGCCGGCGATCATGTCTGATCAGCCGCTGCCACTGACCACCGGCGGGGTACCGTCCCATGGATGAATCCCTCATTCCAACCGACCGGGAATCCGGGCCATGAAGCAGATGCTGCTGATCGCGGACGAACTGTCCGATCTGGAAGGTCTGGGTGGCCTCTATGCGATGGCCACCACGCGCGACTACGTCGATCGGCCGGCCGCGTTCCAGTCGCGTGGCTTGCGCGTCATCAATCTGTCGCGGCGCCACGCTTATCAGAGCCTTGGTTACTACGCTTCGCTACTGGCCGAGGCACGCGGTCACCGTGTGATGCCGTCCGTCGAAACTTCGCTCGACCTGACGCAACGCCACGGTGACGCGCGCGCCTTGCCCGAGCTCGAAGCGGCGCTGAACCGAGATCTGAAGAAGGCCGGTGGTGGCGCGCCGGAGATGATCTGGTGTCTGCTGGGGGAGTGCGAGGATGCGCGTTTCGCCGCCTTCGGACGCTTGTTGTTCGACTGGTTCCGTGCGCCCATCCTGCGCGTGCGGCTCGCCAAGCGCAGCGGCGCCGATGGCGCGATGCGCATCGCGCGCATCCAGATGCGACCATTCAACCGACTGGAGCCCGCGCTGAAGACGCGTTTCGCGGCGGTGCTGGCCGCGCAGAACCGCGGTGTCTGGCGCTCGCCAAAGGAACGCGCCGCGTTACGCTATGCGCTGGCAGTGCTGCATGAGCCCGAGGAATTGCTGCCGCCGACGTCGGCGGCCAGTCTGCGTCACTTCGCGCGCGTCGCGGAACGGCAGGGGGTATCGGTCGAACCCATCCGCCGGCGCGAACTCTCACGTCTGCCGGAATTCGATGCGCTGTTCATCCGCGAGACCACCTCGATCCGCAACCACACCTATCGCTTCGCGCAACGTGCGCGTGCCGAAGGCATGCCGGTGATCGACGATCCGGTGTCGATGATCCGCTGCACCAACAAGGTCTACCTCTGGGAGCGGCTGCAACAAGCCGAGCTGCCCTCGCCGCCGACGCTCGCGCTGCGTCGCGACACGTCGCTCACCGAGGTGGCCGACCGTCTCGGCGTGCCCTTGGTCGTCAAGGTACCGGACGGATCGTTCAGCCGCGGCGTCAAGCGTGCGTCGAACATGACCGAACTGCATGATGTCACCGCGACCTTGTTCGGCGAGTCGGATCTGTTGCTCGCACAGGCCTATCTGCCGACACGCTTCGACTGGCGCATCGGCGTGTTGGGCGGCGAGCCCTTGTTCGCCTGCCAGTACCTGATGGCGCGCAACCATTGGCAGATCGTCAATCATCGGCCCAATGGGCGTGCGATCGAAGGCGGTTTTCACACCTTCGAGCTCGATGCGGTGCCCTCGGAAGTGCTCGATGTCGCGGTGCGTGCGGCGCGTCTGATCGGCGACGGCTTCTACGGTGTCGACCTCAAAGAGCTCGACACCGGAGTGGTGGTGATCGAAATCAACGACAACCCCAACCTCGAGCACGGTGTCGAGGATGCGGTTGGCCGCGACATGGTCTGGCAGCGCCTGGTGCAGTGGTTCGTCGACCGCCTGCGGCGTTGAGATTTCGCGTCTGGGCACACGGGATCCGCGACATGTGCTCGCGCGGATCGTGAACGGCCGATTGGCGGGCCCTCAGCGCGGCAGCGGCAGGTAGCGAACGTTCAGTACGCCCGGAATCGCGCACAGCGCATCGATGACCTCGCGGCGCACCGGGCTGTCCACGTCGAGCATCGTGTAGGCAACCTCGCCGCGTGACTTGTTGATCATGTTGTGGATGTTCAGCCCGGCTTGCGCCATCTCGGTGGAGATCTGGCCGACCATGTTGGGCACGTTGGCATTGGCGATCGCGATGCGGTCGGCCGATTCGCGCGGCATCGACACGGTCGGGAAATTGACCGTGTTGCGCACGTTGCCGTGCTCGAGGTAGTCGCGCAGCTGCTCGGCTACCATGATCGCGCAGTTCTCTTCGGCCTCGGCGGTGGAAGCGCCCAGGTGCGGCAGGGCGATGGCGCGCGGATGCCCGGCCAGCGTGCGGCTGGGAAAGTCGCACACGTAGTGACCCAGCTGGTTCTCGTCGAGCGCCACGCGCACCGCCGAGTCGTCGACCACGCCGCCGCGGGCAAAATTGAGCAGGGTGGCCCCGGTGCGCATCTGTTCGAGCATCTCTGCGTTGATCAAGTGGCGGGTGGCCTCGATCAGCGGGACGTGGATGGTGACGAAATCGGACGCGCGCAACAGCTCGGGTACGCTGAACGCCTTGCGCACCTGCGCCGGCAGGCCCCAGGCGGCATCGACGGTGATCTCGGGGTCGTAGCCGATCACTTTCATGCCCAGGCCGATCGCGGCCTCGGCAACCAGACTGCCGATCTTGCCCAGGCCGATGACGCCGAGCGTGCGCTCGGCGAGTTCACGCCCGGCAAAGTTCTTCTTGCCGGCCTCGACACGCTCGTCGAGATCGGCCGCCTCGACGTCGAGCGAGGCCACGAAACGCAGGGCGCCCGGCAGATTGCGCGAGGCCATCAGCATGGCGGCCAGCACCAGCTCCTTGACCGCATTGGCGTTGGCGCCGGGGGCATTGAACACCGGCACGCCGCGCGCGCTCATGGCGGCCACCGGGATGTTGTTGGTGCCGGCGCCGGCGCGACCGATGGCCAGCACGCTCGCGGGCACCGGCGACCCGTGCATGTCCGCCGAGCGCACGAACACCGCGTCGGGCGCCTCGAAGGCGTCGGAGATCTCGTAGAGATCCGCCGGCAGACGGTTCAGGCCGACCGGTGAGATCTTGTTGAGGACCAGTATTCGTGCCTTGCGATCGCCGATCATGCCTGGGTCCATTCGAATTCGTTCATGTAGGAGATCAGCGCCTGCACGCCCTCGATGGGCATCGCGTTGTAGATCGAGGCACGCATGCCGCCGACCGAGCGGTGGCCCTTGAGCTGCAACAGGCCGGCCTTCTTGGCGCCGGCCAGGAAGGCGTCGTCACGACTGGCGTCGGCCAGCGTGAACGGCACGTTCATGCGCGATCGGTTCTCGAGCGCAACCGGGTTGGCGTAGAAGTCGGAACCGTCGATGGCGGCGTACAAGGCCTGCGCCTTGTCGCGATTGCGTGCTTCGATGCCGGCCACGCCGCCCTGCGCCTGCAGCCACTTGAACACCAGGCCGGCCAGATAAACCGAGTAGGTGGGTGGCGTGTTCAGCATGGAGTCGGCTTCGGCATGGGCCTTGAAATCGAGCATCGGCGAGAGGCTTTCGGGCGACCTGCCGAGCAGGTCGTCGCGGATGATCACGATCGTGAGGCCGGCCGGGCCGATGTTCTTCTGCGCACCGGCATAGATGAGCGCATAGCGTGAGACATCGATCTCGCGCGACAGGATGGTCGAGGACATGTCGGCCACCAGCGGCACGTCGCCGGTGTCGGGCGTGTCGAACAGTTCGACACCGCCGATGGTCTCGTTGACACACAGATGCAGGTAGGCGGCCTGCGGATCGCGCTGCCAGGTGTCGAAGGCCGGCACATAAGTGAAGTTGCGGTCCTCGCTGCTGGCAACGATGTTCACCTTGGCCAGGCGCTTGGCCTCGGAGATGGCCTTCTTGGACCATTGGCCGGTGTAGACGTAGTCGGCCGACGACCTGCCGCCCAGCAGGTTCATCGGGATCATCGCGAACTGCAGGGTGGCGCCACCCTGCAGGAACAACACCTTGTAGTTCGCCGGGATGTTCATCAGCGAGCGCAGATCGGCTTCGGCCTGCGCGTGGATGCTCATGTATTCCTTGCCGCGGTGGCTCATCTCCATCACGCTCTGGCCCGAGCCGTGCCATTCGAGCATTTCGTCGGCCGCCTGTTGCAGGACAGGTTCGGGAAGGGTGGCCGGGCCGGCACTGAAGTTGAAGACGGGGCGCATGATCCGATCGGGAGCGGGGTCTGAGAAGGGGGGCCATTGTAAGCCCGTCGTCATGTCAGAGCACAACGCGAGCCGCCTCGTCCACGCTGGCGATGCGGTTGCCTCGACGCGCTGGGCGATGGCGCGCGCACGTCGTGCGCGCCTGGGCGCGTGCCGATCGAATGCGATTTCAGCATGCATCCTGCCGCACAATGAAACGGCCGCCCGACCCGGCGTGCGGGCGGGGCGGCCGTGGCGCGCGGATGGCGCCGACTCAGCGCAGGATCGCGCCCAGGTTCAGCAACTGCGTCTCGCCACTGTTGTCGTCGACGCCATCGTTGTCGTTGACCACGAACACGTCGCCGCCGGCCGTGACGGCCAGACCCTCGATTTTCTCGGGCACCGGTCCGCCCAGCGCCTTCAGATCCGGCAGGATGTCGCGCACCAGGGACTTGCTGACGGTGGCGCCGTCCTGCAGTCCGTTGCCGTCGAACACGTAGAGTCGTTTGATGGCCGCATCCGGGCCGCCCTGGTTGTCGCGCTCGACCACCAGGAAGCGCCCGTCGCCCAGCGACGCCATGTCCGACAGACCGACCCAGCCCCCGGCCGGCGACTCGGGCGCATCGAGTGGATAGAAAAGGAAGCTCCAGGTGTCGGTGACCGGATCGAAGATGCCGATGCGGGGATTCTGCTCGCCGGTCCAGGCGCGCTGAAAGGCCACGTAGACCTTGCCGGAATACTCGGCGACGCCCTCGAAGCCAAAGCGCACCTGCAACGCCTCGACCGCCGCCGGCAGGCGGACGGCCTTCTCGATGACGCCGGTCCGGCTGGTCTTGATCAGCAGATTGACCGAGTTCACCGGGCGCGCCGCCTCGCCGACCGTGCCCGCGCCCTCGGAGGCGATCCAGAAGCCGCCGTCCGATGCCACCGCGATGCCTTCGGGATCCAGGTTCACGTGCTTGTCGGCCGTGATCATCGCGGCAAGATCGGCCTGGTCGAAGACATCGGCGCGGGTCGGATCGGCGGCCGCGACATTCGGGTCGGGCAGCGCCGACACCGATAGACCGGCCAACACGTCGTTGCCGTCGGTGATTTCGGCCGCCACCGACAGGCGGGCCGGTTTCGAACCCGTATCGATCGCGAAGATGCGGTTGCTGCCGTAAAAGCTGTCCTCGATCGAAACCAGCGTGTTTGCCGAGTCGCCGGCGGCCAGGCCGGACAGCGCGCTCCAAGGGATCGGCCGGCCGTTGGCGTCGTCGACCGAGGCGATCGTCGGGTAGCGTGCCGCATCGTCGGAATACCGATAGATGTTCACGACCGAGCGGATCGCGTCGGCGCGGCTGTCCTCCTCGCTGGCGGCCACCAGCAGATTTCGCGACGGAATCGCCAGCACGCCCTCGGGGCCGACGCCGGTGGGAAGAACCTGCTTGAAGACCGGTGCGGCCGGATCGGTGACGTCGTAGACGGCGAGCAGGCTGCTGCGCTCCTCGGCGACGATCAGATGCGGGATGTTGCCGAAGTTGGCGAACTCGACGTTCTCGGGCTCGGTGCCCTTGTTGCCCGAGCGCGCGTCCGGATAGTGGCCGACGCGCACAGCCTGGTGTTCGAGCGCATTGCCCGAATCGAACACCACATTGCCGTCGGTGTCGAAGATCGAGAAGCTGCGGCTGCCACCGTCGAGGTCGCCCTCGTTGGCCGTGGCAAAGAGTTTGTTCGTGATCCAGCTCACGCCGTCGGGCTCGCGCAAGCGCTGATTCTGGGTCTCGGTCAGGAGGATGCGCGCCGGCTTCTCCTCGGTCTTGTCGATGTCGGTGAGATTCACCGTGCCGGCCGTGAACTCGGCCGTGATCTTGCCGGACGGCAGATGCACCAGTACCAGGTGGTTGTTCTCCTGCATCGACAGCACGGCTGTGTTGTCGTCGTTGATGTCGACGTACTCCGGTTCCGGGTCGCCCGGATAAAGTGCGCGCGTGCCGGTGACGTCGACCGGGGTCGTCTTCCAGGTCGAGGGCTGACCTTGAAGGCCGACGATCGTCAGATAACCGGCCGGCGCCTGCGGTGGCGCACCGTTGCCGAGATCCTCGTCGCGTTCGTTCTCGATCGCGATCGCGGCGAACTGGCCATTCGGGCTGATCGCCACGGAGTCTGGCTGACCGCCGAGATCGATGCGCGCGACCTCGGTGCGGGTCGCGATGTCCACGACCACCAGCGCTCCGGCAACATTGACGTAGTCGGCCGACGTGTTGACGCCGACCAGCGCCCAGCCGTCCTTGACGGCCACGGAGGTGGGCTCCCCGCCCATCGCCAGCTTGCCCAGACCGATTGGCGCGCCCGGGTCGGTGATGTCGACGAAGCCGATCGACCGGTCGGGGCTGTTGGTGTAGACGAGGGTCAGGCCATCGGTGCTGGCGGCGACGATTTCGGCCGCCGTCGGGTTGTCCGAATCGCAGCCGGCAGGTTCCTGGGAACAGACCGTGAACACGGCGATCCGGTTGAAGTTGCCTTCGGTGCGGTTCGCGCCGTTGCCATTGGTGTTGCCGCTGCCATTGTTGCCGTTGTTCGAGGCGCTGCTGCTCGCAACGTTGGATTCGACCGCGGCGGGCGAGTCACTGTCGCCGCAGGCCGCCAATGTCGCCGCAATCATCGTCGCCATCAGCGTGTGACGCGCGCTGCGGATCGGCATCGACTTCGATTTGAAGATCATGTGGTCCTCCCATGTTCGCGCCCGCCAGCGGGTGCGTCATTCGATTCGTGTGGATATCGGGAGGGCGCAGGGTATCGGCGGCAAATGACGATTCCGTGTCGATGGAAGATTCGGCGCCGGGCACGATGATCTGTTGCGGAGCCTGTTCCCGGGCGGCGGCGGCGCGCGCGATGCGAGACGAAACACCGGATTCCGCCACCGGCTCGGCGGCGCTCTCGGCCGGTGCCAGCTCCGAATCGGGCAATGTGGCCAGGGGCAGTGCCGGCGGGTCGACGCAGGCGTAGGCGCGTGCGATCGCAAGCGGCCGCAGCGGTGGCAGGCCGTGCATCTCCCGCGCTCGTCGGCACTGGTCCTCGCCCAGTGCCACCTCGCGGCAGCATTCCGGGTGCGTGCCGTGAATCGCGCAGCTCACGGCCTCGCCGGGCGTGCCGGTCAACGCGATGCAGCGCACCGGCGGATTCATCGTGCCGCGCATCACGACCTCGTGACGGCGCAGCGGTTCGGTCAGTTCGACCGGCACGCGGCCGTAGGGATGTGCGGTGGTCTCTGACCAGTGGAACGCGACGCGATAGCTCATGCAGCACACGCCGCAGGACAGGCAGGGATTGCCGGATTGGCTCATGGCCGGAGATGTTCGGGTGGGGGCGGGGAGGGGGATGCCAGGCCCTTCACGCCGTCTGCGGCCACGCGCCCGGCGGTCGCGGCCCGGGCCGGCGACCTGTGTCGCGGCGCCCGGTGATCGTTGGCGGACAATGACGGGCGATGCCGGGCAACGGCGGTCGTGAGCGGCGCTGTCGCGTCCGATGCGGACTCAGACGGCGGGCGAGGGGATCGGGTCTCCGGCCAGCGTGACGATCAGCGAGCGGCGCTGAGCCGACGTCCGGTGCTCGTACAGATAGATGCCCTGCCAGGTGCCGAGCAACAGCCTGCCATCGGCGAACGGCACCGACAGCGACGTGCCGGTGAGCATCGAGCGCGCGTGGGCGGCCATGTCATCGTCGCCCTCGTCGTCGTGCGAGTAGGCCGGATCACCGTCCGGCGCCCAGCGCGCGAGCAGCGTCTCGAGATCCCGCCGCACACGAGGATCGGCATTCTCGTTCAGCAGCAGCGAGGCGCTGGTGTGCTGCACGAACAGGTGTGCGAGGCCCAGTCGCAGGCGCGACTCGGCCAGCGCACGATTGACACGATCGGTGATCTGTGTGGTGCCGCGGCCGGGTGTGTCGATTCTGAGATGAAACTGTTCGAACATGGACGCGATGCGCGAATTCGATGTGCGGATGATGCACAAAAAAGAGCCCTCACAGGCGCAAGCCTGGAGGGCTCCGGGGTCGCAGTGTCGCGCCGCCGCCGAAGCGGGGCGCGACCGGCCGGACCGGGCTGCTTACATGCCCATGCCCATGCCGCCCATGCCACCCATGTCGGGCATGCCGCCGGCCGGCTTGTCTTCCGGCAGCTCGCCGACCATGGCGTCGGTGGTGAGCATCAGGCCGGCGACCGACGCGGCATTCTGCAGCGCGGTACGCGAGACCTTGGCGGGATCGACCACACCCATCTCGACCAGATCGCCGTACTCGCCGTTGGCCGCGTTGTAGCCGAAGTTGCCCTTGCCTTCGAGCACCTTGGCCACCACCGCGCTGGGCTCGTCACCTGCGTTGGCGACGATCTGGCGCAGCAGCGGCTCTCTTCGACCGCACGCATGGTCTTGACGCCGGCATCCTGATCGGCGTTGGCGCCCTGGACCTTGATGGAAGCACGGGCGCGCAGCAGGGCCACGCCGCCGGCGACGATGCCTTCCTCGACGGCGGCACGGGTGGCGTGCAGCGCGTCTTCGACACGGGCCTTCTTCTCTTTCATCTCGACCGGTGTGGCTGCCGACGCGGATGACCGCGACACCGCCGGCCAGCCCGGCGACCCACGCTCTTGCAGCTTCTCGCGGTCGTAGTCGCTGGTGGCTTCCTCGATCTGGGCACGGATCGCCTTGACGCAGGCCTCGATGGCGCCGCCTTCGCCGATGCCGTCGATGATCGTGGTGTTCTCTTTGCCCACCTCGATGCGCTGACCGAGGTCGTGCAGGTCGGCCGTCTCGAGCGTCATGCCGGTTTCTTCGAGATCACGGTGCCGCCGGTCAGGATGGCCATGTCCTCGAGCATCGCCTTGCGACGTCATAAAGCCGGGGGCCTTGACCGCGGTCTTCCAGGATGCCGCGAATGTTGCTGACCACCAAGGGTGGCCAGCGCCTCGCCCTCGATTTCCTCGGCGATGATCCCAGCAGCGGACGGCCGGCCTTGGCGACCTTCTCGAGCACCGGCAGCAGGTCACGGATGTTGCTGACCTTTTTGTCGTGCAGCAGGATGAACGGATCCTCGAGCACGGCGACCCTGGCGATCCAGGGTTGTTGATGAAGTGGGCGACAGGTAGCCGCGGTCGAGCCATGCCCTCTCGACGACGTCGAGTTCATTGTTCAGCGACTTGCCGTCTTCGACGGTGATCACGCCTTCCTTGCCGACCTTCTCCATGGCGCTGGAGATGATGTCGCCGATCTCGGTGTCGAGTTCGCCGAAATCGAGCCGACCTGGGCGATTTCCTTGTGGGTGCTGCAGGGCTTGGCGTTGGCGGCCAGCTGCTCGACCAGGGCGGTGACCGCCTTGTCGATGCCGCGCTTGAGATCCATCGGGTTCATGCCCGCGGCCACGTACTTCATGCCCTCGCGCACGATGCTCTGGGCGAGCACGGTGGCCCCGATGGTGGTGCCATCACCGGCGGCGTCGAGGTCTTGGAAGCGACTTCCTTGACCATCTGCGCGCCCATGTTCTCGAACTTGTCCTTCAGTTCGATTTCCTTGGCCACCGAGACACCGCCGTCCTTGGTGACGGTGGGGGCGCCGAAGCTGCGCTCGAGCACGACATTGCGGCCCTTCGGGCCGGCCGTCACCTTGACCGCGTTGGCCAGCAGGTTGATGCCGTCGACCATCCGCGAACGGGCGTCTTCATGAAACAGAACCTGTTTCGCTGCCATTACTAAACTCCTAGATATTCAGAAGGTTGAGAGGCTTCGCGCGGGCGAATCAGCCCTCGACGACGGCCATGATGTCTTCTTCGCGCATGACCAGCATTTCTTCGCCATCGACCTTGACGGTCTGGCCGCTGTACTTGCCGAAGAGCACCCGGTCGCCAACCTTGACGGCCAGCGGACGGACCTTGCCGTCGTCACCGACCTTGCCATTGCCGACGGCAACGATCTCGCCCTGATCGGGCTTCTCGGCCGCGTTGTCGGGAATGACGATGCCCGACGCGGTCTTGCGCTCGTTGTCCATGCGCTTGATGATCACGCGATCATGCAAGGGACGCAGTTTCATGCGTAAGCTCCTAAGCTACTGATGTGTAAGGGATAAACGAAACGGCTTCTGACGCCGAAGGCACCGCGAAGCCGAATTCGACCAATTTGCCGGGGTCGGCCGTGTGCTGCTAGCACTCGTTGGTCTCGAGTGCTAATAATAAGGGCGAGGTTGCGTCAACGCAAGCGCTCGGCAGACCGAATCCGAGCGTTTTTCCGCATTCGGCGCGCGACGGGCCCGCCGCGACGGCTTTCAGATGATGGGTGGCAGCGGCTTGGGCGCCGACGTCGCGTCGCTGCGCCGGCGCGGGCTGAAGCTCGGGTTCAGCCAGACGATCAGCGATGCGTGGCCGCAGGATTCCCCGTCGTCGGGCAGGTAACCACGGATCACGCCGCAGAAATCGAAGCCTTCGCGCAGTTGGAAGTTCAGTACCGGGTCTTTCAGGTCGCCCCAAACGACCTTCATCGCATAGGTTTCGACGTCCATTTCGGCGGCATGACGGTGATAGCCGGGCAGCCGTCCACAGGCGATGATGCGCTTCAGGTTCAGGCGCCGGCACAGCCGACGGCGCGCGTTGTAGAGCAGATGCCCGATGCGCCGTCCGCGGATGCCGGGGTCCACGAACACCTCGGCCCCGTACAGGGTGAGCCCGCCCGGCGTGTGCGTATCGAAGGTGCCGTCGGCGGTGATTTCCTTCCAGGTGTGGTCGATCAGCCAGTCGTCCCAGCGGACGATGATCGAGCTTGCGCAGCCGACCAGTTGGTCGCCCAGGGTGGCCACGAACTGTCCTTCCGGAAACAACTCGAGCTGATGCTCGACGCGATTGCTCCGCCACGGCGGGATGTCGGGGTAGATGCGTCGCTGCAGCGCCACCAACTCGCCGATGTCTTCGCGACGGGTACTGCGAATCTGGATATCGTTCATGGTCGGGAGTCGGCCTCGGCGGCCGGGACGGTCGGCAGACGAACACTCCCGAGCGTCGTGCGGTCGCGACCCGCCGATTTTTCTTCGGAGCTGGCATTTGAACACGCCTGTCGAACTTCTTTGCCTGGGCGAACCGATGCTCGAGTTCAGCGCCCAGGCCGATGGCCGCTATCTGCCGGGTCATGGCGGCGACACCTGCAACTGTGCGGTGGCGGCGGCGCGCCAGGGCGCCGGCGTGGGCGTGTTGACGCGGCTCGGTGCCGATGCCTTCGGCGACAGCTTCATGGCGCTCTGGCGCGACGAGGGCGTCGACGCCAGTCACGTTCAGCGCGATCCGCACGCACCCACCGGCATCTACTTCGTCCACCACGACGCCACCGGTCACCGCTTCAGCTACTACCGGCGCGGCTCGGCGGCCAGCCGGTTCGAGCCCGCCGACCTGCCGTTGCAGGCTATCGGCGAGGCGCGCGTCCTGCACACCAGCGGCATCAGTCTGGCGATCAGCGAGTCGAGTGCCGATGCCGTTTTCGCGGCCCTCGCCAGGGCGCGGGAGGCCGGCACCACGGTCGCGTTCGACACCAATCTGCGCCTCAACCTGTGGCCTCTGGCGCGTGCGCGCGCCATGATCCAGGCCGCCGCGGCCCAGGCCGACATCGTGTTGCCCGGCCTCGACGACGCGCGCCTGCTGACCGGGCTCGACGATCCGCAGGCGATCGTCGATTGCTATCTGCGTCTGGGCGCGTCGGTCGTGGCGCTCACGATGGGCGCCGAGGGTGCGCTGGTCGCGACCGCCGACAGCCGGCGGCGGGTGGCCGCGTTTACGGTCCGCGCGATCGACGCCACGGCGGCCGGCGACACCTTCGACGGCGCCTTCCTGGCGCGCTGGATGGCGGGCGACGATCCGTTCGAGGCGGCCCGCTACGCCAACGCGGCGGCGGCATTGTCCACGCTCGGCTACGGCGCGGTCGCACCGATGCCGCGCGCCGCGCAGGTGAGGGCGTTCCTGGCGCAGGCTCCGGGCTGAGGCGTGCTCAGTCGCGACCGGCCAGCATGCGCACGGCGACGTAGCTCATCACCTTGACGTCGTTCTGATTGAGGACGTCATTGACGGCGGTGACGATGGCGCGATTGCCTTTCGAGGTGGGCCGCACGCTTTCGACCGTGACCACCGCATGGATGGTGTCGCCCGCGTGCACGGGCGCGAGCACCTTCTTGTGGACCTCGAGCAGCGCGAGACCCGTGCCCTGGATCATCGTCTGGCACAGCATGCCCTCGATGATCGTGTAGGTGAGCGCGGCCGGCGCGAACCGGCCGCCGCCGATCGCACCGCGCGCCTGCTCCTGAAAGGTGGCGTCGACGAACATCTCCTCGAGCATGCCGGTGACGGACACGAAGTTGACGATGTCGGTTTCGGTGATCGTGCGCCGCATCGTGCGGAAGCGGTCACCGGCGGCGATGTCCTGCCAATATACGCCGGGCATCAGGGATTTCATGATCTTGGCTCCAGGTTCGGATGGGGCGCCCGCTCGGGGCGGGGGCGCGACCCGTATTCGGGCAACGGCGGCAAGAGCGTCGTGATGCGCTCAGCCGGCATCGATTGAGGGCCACTCGCCCAGTGATTGCAGGCGCTCGCGGATCAGTCGCTTGGCGATCTTGCCGTAGCCCGAGCGCGGCAGCTCGTCCCAGAACAGGATCCGCCTGGGCAGCTTGTAGCGCGCCATCAGCGGCGTCATCCAGGCGAGCAGATCGTCGGCGGCGATGCGTGCGCCCGGCGCGGCCACGCAGATCATCAGGCCGACCTCGCCCCAGCGCCGGTCGGGCATGCCGAGTACCGCGACCTCGGCGATCGCCGGATGGGTCAGAACCTTCTCCTCGATTTCGCGCGGATAGACGTTCGAGCCGCCCGAAATGTACATGTCCGAGGCGCGGCCGGTAATGGTCAGGAAGCCTTGCGCGTCGAGCATGCCGAGGTCGCCGGTGCGGAACCAGCCGTTTCGAAATGCCTTCTCGTTGGCCACGGGATTGTCATAGTAGCCAGCGAACACGGCCGGGCCACAGACGCAGATCTCGCCTTGCTCGCCTGGCGCGAGCTCGCGGCCTTGCTCGTCCTGGATGCTGATCTGCATGGCGCTGCGCGCATAGCCGCAGGTGTTGGGCCGGCCGTCGTCTTCGAGGCTGTGCAGATCGGGTGGCAGCACGGTGATGTTGCCGGTGACCTCGCCCAGGCCGAAGTACTGCACCAGGACCTTGCCGAGCCTGGCCAGCGCGCGCTTCTGGTCCTCACGATACATGGGCGCGCCGGCATAGATCAGGTGGCGCAGGCTGCCGTGGTCGTGACGGTCGAGCGCCGGGTCGTCGACCATCATGTTGACGATCGTGGGCACAGTGAACAGATTGGTGATCCGGTGACGCTCGATCAGCGACCAGACCTCTTCGGCGTCGAAGCGCATCGGGTCGGTGAGCACGGTCTTCACGCCGCGGGCCACCTGCACCAGGAAGTGGATGCCGGCGCCGTGGGACAACGGCGCCACCACCAGACTGGCGTCGGTGTGCTCGCGCAGGCCCGGCATGAGGTCGGCCAGATGGTTGGTGATCACGAAGCCCATCTGGCCATGGGTCAGCACCGCGGCTTTCGGCTTGCCGGTCGTGCCGGAGGTGAAGAAAAACCAGCAGGGATCGTCGGCCTCGACATCGGCGTCGCGCATGGCGCGACCCTCGCCCTCGGCAAGCAGCGTGGCCAGGGAAACGTCGCCGGGCGCGCCGGCATCCATGCCGACAACCAGCAACGGCGCGGACGCGGCCGCCCGCACTGCGGCGACATGGCCGGCGAACTCGGCCTGCACGAACAACACGCTCGTGCCCGACGATTGCGCGAGCCAGGCGGCCTCGTCCGGCGCGATGCGGAAGTTGGTCGGTACCCAGACCGCGCCGAGCCGGAACGCGGCGAACTGGGTCAGCACGAGTTCGGGCGAATTCCGGCTGTGCACCAGGATGCGGTCGCCCTTGCGCACGCCGCGCGCGGCCAGCGCGGCCGCCAGCGCGCCGACCCGGGCGTCGAGCGTCGCCCAGTCGATGACGACGTCGCCCGCGACCAGCGCCGCGCGGCCGGGCAGGCGCCGGGCCGCCTGGGTCAGCATGTGGGCGAGGTTCATCACGCGCCGGCTGACGGGAACCACGCCACCGCGTGGCGCGGATTGCGAAGCGAGCATGACGAGCTTCCTGCGGTTGCCCGGGCGGGCATGGACGGAATGGAAATTGAACCGTCGCGAGCAAACATGGCACTTACTCACGCAAGTGCGGACAGGGTAGCTTGCTGCGGTTCGCGGATTCGCTTAGGGTTGCAGTCTACAAAAATTGACAGACGACACCCGGGTGCGTCGGCGGTTGCGGGCTGGTCTGTCGACAAAGGCTACGGTGGGATGCCCGCGTGCTCCCCAGCTTCGGTCCGGAACAGGAAGGATTTCATGTCGATTCGCAATTGGCGGCCACGGCTTTTCGTCGCGGCGCTCGTCGCTGCTCTGGCCGCTTGCGGTGGTGGTGGCGGTGGTGGCGAAGTCCTGCCCGATACGGAAACGAAGGCTGTGACCAGTGGTTTCACCGGCGATCTGGCCTGGGAAAACGCCAACGGCCTCAACAACGAAGGCATCGGCGGCGGCGCCGATGGCGGCGGCGGCTTCGGTGTCGGCGGTGCGCTCGGCCAGTTCCGGCGCGCGCTGGTCAAGGTTTTCCTGCAGGACGGCACGCTGTTGGGCGAGGCGCTGACCGACGACATCGCGGGCATGGTGACCGTGCGGCCGCCGGCCGGCTACCAGGGGCCGATGCTGTTCGAGATTCGTGGCAGCGACGAGGCGACCTACTTCGAGGAGGGCCGCAACGCCTATCTGCCGTTCGGGCCGGAGCGTCTGTTGCGCGCGATGATCCCGCGCATCGATCGCAACGTGGGCATCACGCCGTTCTCCGAAGCCGGCGCCCGCCTGGCCCTGGCCTGCCGCGATGGGGCCGCACCCGGCGCGACCTGCGGCAGCGACAACGGCGGCGGCGCGGCCAACGTGCCGGGGGCCGGCGCCATCAATGCCGGCAACGGCTTCGTGCGCGAAACCCTGAATCAGCAGTTTCCGTCGGCGCTGCATGTCGACGACGTCACGCGGCTGCCGTTCATCGTCAGCGACAGCACGCCGGCGGGCGCGATCGCCACCGACCAGCGCGGCCGCTACGGACTGGTCAACATCGCATTTTCCAAGCAGGCCGCGATGTACAACGACGGCAACGCCGCGCCGACGCTGGCCGCCACCGACGAACTCGCCAACGACCTGCTCGATGGCCGGCTCGACGGGCGTCGCGACGGCCAGCCGGTGGCCCCGGCCTCGCAGACCACCTACGACCCGCATTCCTGGGGCAGCGAACTCAGCTCGGCGCTCGCCCAGCAGACCGGCCGCTACGGTGATTCGGCGGCGGCCGCCTCGCTGCCGACCGTGGTGGCGTTCGGCAATGTGCGCTACGACAGCTATTTCTTCGACGCGCGCGTGCGCGCCGACGGTGATGCCGCCACCGTCGCGGTGGCCACCGAGTCGAACAGCACCAGGCGCACGCCCGGCCAGGTGACCACCTATGTCGATCCCGCGGCCGGTGACCGTGGCTTCATGGTCTACGGCAACATGGGAAGCGGCGGTTTGTTCATCAAGACCGACGACGGCAATTCGGCCAGCAAGGCGTTGGTGCTGGGTGACAACGCCAACGGCGAACTCGGAACGGGCGTCGTCGGTGATGTGGAACAACCGCAGGCGCTGAGCCTGCCGGCCGCGCTCACCCATGCGGTCGGGGGCTTTGGTCACACCACGCTGCGGCTCGCCGACGGCAGTGTGTATACGGTCGGCGACAATGCCTACGGTCAGCTCGGCCAGGGACGCCTGGCGCCCGATCTGCCGTCGTCGCGAACGCCCGTGCGCGTGCCGTTGCCGGCCGGCGCGGTGGCGGTGGCGGCCACCTATGCGGCATCGTTCGCGCTGCTCGAGAACGGTCAGGTCTGGGCCTGGGGCGGTTCGATCGGCTTCGGCGAACTGGGCAACGGCCAGGGCAGCGGCATTCAGGCCAGCCCGCAACCGGTGCTCGACGAGGCCGGCAATCCACTGTCGAACATCGTGCAGATCTCGGCGCGCGACAACGACGCGATCGTGCTGCGTGCAGACGGCACGGTGCTCACCTGGGGCAGCTTCACACAGAACGATCGCGGCAAGGTGCCGTTCGGCATCGCGCCCGGCTACGCGCGCGCAACGCCGGTCAGGGGCCTGCCCGCGGGCGCTCAGGTGCGCAAGGTCTTGACCGAGGAGGGACTGTTCGCGGCGTTGCTGCACGGTGGCGATCAGCACGGTGCGGTTTACACCTGGGGCGTCTACTTCGACATCACCGCGCAGGACTATCTCTACGATCTGGATCCCGTACGGGTCCTGAATGCACCGCCGCTGCGCGACATCATGCCGGGTGGTTTCCTCGGCTACGGCCAGCAGCCGAGCGCGCGCACCACTGGCATGGGCGTCGACTATCGTGGCCGATACTGGAAGCTGCGCGGCCGTGTCGCCGAGCGCTACGATCCGGCCGACCCGACCCGGCAGCGGCGGCCGCAGGCACAGGCGCCGCGCACCGACTGTGCCTCCTGCCACACGATCCGCACGGAGACCGATCCGGCGCTCGCGCCGGCCGATGCGCCGGTCTGTGTGCTGCCCGCGTTCAAGCTCGATGCCAACGGCCAGCCCTTGCTGGTCAATTCGGCCAGCGACTGCGGCAGTTGTCACAATGGCGGCTCGCTCTCGGACGGGCGGGTGCTGGCACCGCTGACCTGTCGCGCGCCGTCGTTGCCGCCGCCGCCGGCGCCGACCAACGCGACACCCAAGACCGATCAGTGTCAGTTGCCGATCGGCCATCCGGACACGCCGGCGGGAACGTTCTGCGCGAGCTGCCACAACCAGGTGATCACGCAGCCGCTGTCGTGTTCGGCCGATAGCACGCCGGTGCCGCCACCGAGCGCCACGACGGTGACGATCGTATCGGCCACCGATGATGTCGGTCCGCTGACGGGCGACCTGTCCTCGGGCTCGCCGACCGACGATTCGCAGCCGACGCTGCTTGGCTCGACCAGCGCACCACTGATCGCCGGCGAGAGCGTACGCATCCTGCAAAACGGCGTCGACATCGGTGCGGCCAGCGTCGACGGCGGCGGCCGCGCGTGGTCGTTCACGCTGCCGACCCTGACCGATGGCGCCTACTCGTTCACGGCACGCGTGCTCAATGCCGGCGGCGCATCCGGTCAGCAGAGCGCGCCCTTCACCCTGACGATCGCCACCCTGGGCCCGCAGAAGGCGGTCACGATCACCAGCATCGGCGATGACATCGCACCTCAGACCGGCGCCGTGGCCGCCGGTGGCAGCCTCAACGATCCGACGCCGACGCTGACGGGTTCGATCACGCCGGCCGCGGCCGCCGGTGAGGTCATCAAGGTGTCGCGCAGCATCGCTGGCGGCGGCTTTGCCGAGATCGGATCCGTAGCGCCGCAGGGCACGAGCTGGGCGTTCACGGATGCCGGGCTGGACGCGGCCACCGGCGGCAACGCCCAGGTGGCCTACACGGCCCGGCTGGATTCGGTGACGGGCGCGAAGGGCGGGGAGAGCACCGCCTATGCGGTGCGATTCGACAACCAGGCGCCGGCCGCGCCGACGCTGTCGGCCACGGCGGACGCACCGAACAGCACGATCGCGGCGCTGCGTGCCAAGATCACCGGTGACCTGGTGCCCGGTCGGGGCACGTCGGATGGCTCTCCGACCATCATCGCGACGCTGGCTTCCGGTGACCCGGGAGACCGGATCGAATTCACGATGAGCAGCGCCTCGTCAGGTCGGAACCTAGGTCCGGTGGACTCGACGGACGCCGGCGGCGGCCGCCGCAATGCATCGACGCCGATCGCCACCGGCGTCGACCTGAACGGCACGACCGCGGGTTTCGGCGGCAGCGCGCGAACCTTCTTCGCGCGCGCGATCGATGCCGCGGGCAACGTCGGTCCGCTCTCGGACGGATTCCCGTTGACCGTCGGCTTCTTCGGCTGCGAGACGCTGCGCAGCGCCATCAATCATGTCAGCAGCACGTCGAACTGCGCGGGTTGCCACCAGGTCGGCGGGCCGAACCGAACCCGACTGCTGGTGCCGCCCTCGGGCAATGGTCAGTACTGGTGCACCACCGATACCGGGGAGCAGGTCGCGACGCCGCGCTGACGAGCGCTCGGTCGCGCTGAGCGCGCGTGGTCGCGTTCAGCGCGCGCGGTCGCGTTCAGCGCGCGCGTTCCATGATGCTGACGAAGTTGGCTACCGAGGCGCCACCCATGTTGAACACGCCCGCCAGCTTGGCATCGGGGATCTGCATGTCGCCGGCCTCGTTCATCAGCTGCATCGAGGCGAGCACGTGCATGGACACGCCGGTGGCGCCGATCGGATGACCCTTGGCCTTCAGGCCTCCGGACGGATTCACCGGCAGGCGGCCGTCCTTCTGTGTCCAACCCTCGCGCACCACGCGATGGCCCTCGCCGGGTGGCACCAGGCCCATGGCCTCGTACTCGATCAGCTCGGCGATCGTGAAGCAATCATGGGTCTCGACCAGATCGAGATCGTCCATCGTGATGCCAGCCTCTTCGCGTGCCTGGTGCCAGGCCAGCGCCGCTCCTTTGAAGGCGATGGGATCGCGGCGCGAGATCGGCAGCAGGTCGTTGACCTGCACGCGCGCACGGAAACGGATCGCGCGCGCCATCTGGCGGGCGGTTTCCTCGTCGGCGAGCACCAGCGCGGCGGCGCCGTCGGACACCAGCGAGCAATCGGTTCGGCGCAGCGGCTCGACGACATACGGATTCTTGTCGGATACCTGATTGCAGAAGTCGACGCCGAAGTCCTTGCGCACCTGCGCATAGGGATTGCCGACCCCGTTGCGATGATTCTTGGCCGCGATCATGGCCAGTTCCTCGCTGCGATCGCCGTAGCGCTCGAAGTAGGTCTTGGCGATGCCGCCGAACACGCCGACGAAACCGCCGGGACGATTCTCCTCGCGGTAGTAGCTGGCGCCCAGCAGCACTTCGCCGATCTCGCGGTTGGGCAGGGAGGTCATTTTCTCGGCGCCGACCACCAGCGCGATACGACCGCGCCCGGCCTCGATGAAGTTCATCGCGGCGTGGATCGCGGTGGAGCCGGTGGCGCAGGCGTTCTCGACCCGGGTGGCGGGCACGTGGGCCAGCGCGGGGTCGGCCAGCGCGACCAGCGCGCCCTGGAAATCCTGCTTGGTGAAGCCGTTGTTCATGACGCCGACGAAGATGCCGTCGATATCCGTACTGGCGACGCCGGCATGTTCGAGTGCCGCCAGCGAGACGCGGCTCATCAGCGCCTCGGTGTCGGGGTCGTCGAGCTTGCCGAAGGGCACATGGGACCAGCCCACGATCATTGCGCGATTAGCCATGGTCGGTTTCCTTTGAGAAGTTGGATTCGGGGGCCGTCGGCGCCGACGCCTGCAGCGCCGCGCCGCTGGCGGTCAGCGCATCGATCGCGCCGGCATCGAGTCCGGCCTCGGACAGGATCGTGCGGGTATGTTCGCCCAGCCTGGGTGCCCGCTGCAAGCGCATCCGCTCGCCATCGAGGGTGACCGGAAAGCCCGGCATGGTCAGGGTGCCCAGGCCGGGTTCGTGGTGGCTTTCGAAGAAGCCCGTGGCCGACAGATGGGGGTCGGACGGCAGGTCTTCCAGGCGGTTCATCGGCGCGCAGGGAATCTCCAGCCGTTCGCAGGCATCGAGCCAAGCCTGAGTGCTGCGGGTGGCCGCCAGCCGGCCCGCCTCTGCATAGAGCGCCTCGACGTTGGCGGTGCGCGCCTCGATGTTCGCGAAGCGCGGATCGCGCGCGAGCGCGGGCTCGCCGCACTCGGTGAAGAAGCGCAGCCATTGCGCGTCGGTGTAGGGCAGCATGCAGACGAATCCGTCGCGGGTGGCCAGCGGCCGCCGCCAGCGCGCCAGGGCACGCGGGTAACCGACCGGACCGGGGCTGCGCTCCCAGGTGCCGCCGTACCAGTGCTCGACCAGATTGAACGCGCTGGTCGCCTCGAACATCGGGATCTCGACCACGCCGCCGACGCCGTCGCGCGCGCGCCGCAGCAAGGCGGCCATGATGCCGTGCACGGCCACCAGCGACGACACCTTGTCGGCCGCCACCATCGGAAAGTAGGCCGGTGCCCCGCCGGTGCGCGACATCAGGTCGGCATTGCCGGACAGCCCCTGCACGATGTCGTCGTAGGCCGGCCGGCCCGCGTACGGGCCGTCGGAGGCGAATCCGACCAGGTTCGCGTAGATCAGCGAGGGTCGGCGCGCGAGCAGGCTGCGCGAATCGAGACCGAGCGCAAGCAGCTTCTGCGGCCGCATGCTGTGCATGAAGACGTCGGCGGTGTCGATCAGCGCGAGCAGAGCGGCACGCGCCTCGCTGCGTTTCAGGTCCAGCGCCAGGCTGCGCTTGTTGCGATTGGCACCCATGAAGATCGCCGACAGACCGCGCTCCGGCGCCGGCCCGGTGAAACGGGTCGATTCGCCTTCGGGATGTTCCACCTTGATCACGTCGGCGCCGTAATCGGCCAGCGTCTGGCTCGCGAACGGGCCGAAGATGACCGTGCTCAGGTCGACGATGCGCAGGCCGGCCAGCGGCGGTCGGGTCGGGGAGTTCACGATGGGCGTCCGATGGGTTCGCCGGTGGGTTTGAAAATGCCGTTCACGCGGGCCACCGGCTTGCCCGCGGCCTCGAACAGTCCATCCACGAAGACCAGATTGCGGCCGGCACGGCGGACCTTGGCGCGGCCCTCGAGCCACACCCCGATGGGTGCCGGTCCGAGGTAGTCGCAGGTCAGGTTGATCGTCACCATGAAGCTGTCGAACCCGGTCTGGGCCGTGCAATTGAAGATCAGCAACATGTCGGCCAGGGTCATCAGCATGCCGCCATGGCAGTTGCCGGCCGGATTGCAGTGCCGTTCCTCGATGCGGATGCCGAGCGTCAGTCCGCCGTCTTCCTTCTTGCCGTACAGGGGGCCGAGCGGGTCGATGAACGGATTTCGGCGCATCGGGATCGGCTCGAAGCCGGCGGGGATTTCGGTGCTCATGCGGATGGCGGAGTCGATGAATCGGGCTGCCCGGATAATAGCGGCCGGCGCGGCGCCGACCCGTTCAGCCGTGCGCCGACGGCGTGCGACGCGCCCGCGACCCCGTCGAACCGATCCAATTGATAGGCCCATGAATCCGATGATTTCGTCTGCTTCCGATCCGCTGATGGCCACGCTGCGGCCCCAGTCCGTGGCCGTGCTCGGCGCCTCGGACAACCCCGACAAGGTCGGCGGCCGACCGATCCACTACATGCTCAAGCATGGCTACCGGGGTCGTCTTTATCCGATCAATCCGGCCCGCAAGCGCGTTCAGGGGCTGGTCTGTCACCCCGATCTCGCCGCCTTGCCCGAGGTTCCCGAACTGGCGGTGATCGTGGTCTCGGGCGAGGCGGCCGTGGCCGCCGTCGACGAGTGCGCGCGCCTGGGCGTGCGGGCGGCGATCGTGATCGCCTCGGGCTTCGGTGAAGTGAACGAGGAGGGCGCACGTGTGCAGCGTTGCATGGTCGAGACCGCGCGCGCGGCCGGCATGCGACTGGTCGGGCCGAACAGCCAGGGCTTCGCGGACTTCGCGAGCGGCGCGATCACCAGCTTCTCGACGATGTTCATCGAGTATCCGCCGGCCGACGGACCGGTCTCGATCGTCAGCCAGAGCGGCGCCTTGTCGGCTGCCGTCTACGGCATGATGCGCGCGCGCGGCATCGGCGTGCGCCATGTGCTGGCGACCGGCAACGAGGCCGATGTCACTGTGCCCGACGTGGCGCGGCGGGTGGTCGAGGATCCCGACCTCGGCCTGGTGGTGCTGTACATGGAGCACATCGCGCGGCCGGATCTGCTGGCCGAGGCGGCGGCGATCGCACGCGCCCGTGGCCTGCCGATCGTGGCTTTGAAGACGGGCCGCACGCAGGGCGGCCAGGCGATGGCGGCCTCCCACACCGGCTCGTTGGCCAACGAGGACCGGATGGTCGATGCGTTCCTGGCAGCGCACGGCATCCTGCGTGTCGGCGGCCTCGGCGAGCTGATGCGGGTGGCGCCGCTGCTGCTGGCCGGCGAGCGCGCCCGTGGGCGCCGCCTGATCGCGATCAGCAATTCCGGCGCCAGCTGCGTGATGGCGGCGGATGCCGCGGAATCGGCGGGCCTGCGCCTGGCGTCGGTCTCGGCGTCGACGGACCGCGCGCTGCACGCGGTGTTGCCGAGTTTCTCGACCAGCCGCAACCCGATCGATCTGACCGGGGCCTTGCTATCGGACAGCCCGCTGTTCGGCCGCGTGCTCGACGTGCTCGCCGACAATGCCGACACCGATCTCGTGCACATCGACATTCCCGTCGCCGGCCAAGGGTACGACCTGATCGGCTTCGCGGCGGCCACGGCGGCGTTCGCGCGCCGCGCCGGCAAGCCGTTGACCGTCTCGTGCTGGCAGCCGAGCGTGGCCGCCCCGTTCGTCGCCCAGGGACTGCCCGTCTACGAAACCATCGAGGACGCGATGCAGGCCTTGAGTGGCCTCGTCCGCCATGGCGAATTGGTGGAAGACGCGGATCGGCGCCGGACGCTGGCTCAGTCCTCGGGGGCATCGGCTGCGCCGTCGTCCAAGGCGACGCGCTCCGCGGCGCCCGCGGTGCCGATCGCCGGGTCGGCGGGCGCGTCGTCGAACGGGCGGGCGCGCCAGGATCCGGCCTGCGGCCCGGCCGGGGCCGCGCCCGAGTTCCTGAACGAGGCGGACAGCCTGGCTCTGCTGCGCGAGGGGGGGCTGCCAGTGGTGCCGGCGGTTCTCTGTCCGAGCGACGATCCGCAGCCGGCCGCCCGTGCCGCATTGGCGAGTTTTGGCGCACCGGTGGTGTTCAAGGCCTGTTCGGCGCAGCTGCCGCACAAGTCCGAGCACGGCCTGGTCGCCCTCGGACTGCGCGACGCGGCGGCGATCGACGCGGCCCACGCCGCCCAGCGTGATGCCCTGGCGGTGCTCGGCCTACGGCCGGAGGGCTATCTGGTTGCACCGATGAGGGCCGGGCGCCATGAACTCCTGCTCGGCGCGCGGCTCGATCCTTCCTTCGGCCCGATGGTGATCGTCGGCGACGGCGGCCGATATGTCGAGGCGATGCCCGATACCGCGCTGCTGCCGTGGCCGTTCGATGAGGCACGCGTTCGCGAGGCGCTGCGTGGCTTGCGCATCTGGCCGGTGCTGGCCGGGGTGCGCGGCCAACCCGCACTCGACGTGCAGGCATTTGCCGATGCTGCCGTGCGACTTGGCGCGCTGGCCGCAACGCTGGTCGGGCGGATCGCCTCGATCGAGGCCAATCCGGTGATGCTCGGCGCCGCAGGTGAGGGCGTCTGGATCGTCGATGCGTTGGTCGAGCTGCGGCGCTGATGGCGACGGCCCGTTAGACTCCGGTATTTTCGGCGGCACGATGGTGGTCGTCACCCGTTGCCACGGGTGCGACCGTCCCGGCCACGAGCTCGTCGAGAACCCTTCAGGAACCCCGGGGTTTTCGACGGCCTTTCGATTGCGAGGAGCCCTCCATGTCGGTGAACACCGATCGTCACGACGGACTGGCGATCATCTCGCTGGCCGTGCCGGGCCGTGGCAATGCGCTGTCGCCGGCGCTGGTGGCGGCCGCCGACGAGGCCTTGCAGAGCGCGCTTGCCGATCGCAGCGTGCACACGGTGACATTCGTGGGCGAGGGCCGGCATCTGTGCACCGGTTTCGACCTCGCCGATCTGAATTCGCTCGACGATGGCGCGCTTCTTTGGCGCTTCGTCGCCATCGAGCAGTTCCTGCAGCGCATCTGGCTGGCACCCGTGCGCACCGCCGCGATCGCCCAGGGCAGCACCTTCGGCGCCGGCGCCGATTTGTTTGCTGCCTGCGATGAGCGTTGGCTGCGCGCTGGCGCGCGCTTTCGCTTTCCCGGTGCGGGCTTCGGTCTGGTGCTCGGCACGCGGCGTCTGGCCGACCGTGTCGGCACCGATCGCGCCCGGCGCTGGGTGGCTTTCGCGCAGACGGTCGGGGCCGGCGAGGCCTTGGCCAGTGGTTTCGCCAACGGATGGGCGCAGGCCGGCGAGGCCGAGTCCGATGGCGAGGCGCCGGCCGGCGGCCGCGAGCGGCCGGTCGAGGGCGCGAGCGCGGCACCGGAGCGCCTTGCCGCGCAAGACGACTGGTCCTCCCGGCTGGCGCGACCTCCGTCCGTCGATCGCGACACCCAGGGCGCATTGAACCGTGCCAGTCGCGCCGACCTCGCCGATGCCGACCTGGCCGCTCTGGTGCGCTCGGCGGCGCGGCCCGGTTTGCGGGCGCGCATCGAGGCATACCGCAATGCGCTGGCCGGAGCCCGCGCGCGATGAGCGCCGCCATCGAACCGGTGCGGGTGGTGCTGGCCGGCGCCGGGGCGTTCGGGCGCTCTCTGCTCGCGCGCCGCCGCCGTCTGCCGTGGCTGCACGTGGTCGCCGTGGTCGAGCCGGATTCCGCGGCCGCTGCGCGGGCGCGGGCGATGCTGGCCGATACCGGCGCCGCGGTCGTCGCCACGCTCGACGAGTTCGGGTCACCGGCCGATGTGCTGGTCGAGGCGACCGGTCATGTCGAGGCAGCCGCCGGCCATGCGCTTGCGGCGCTGCAGCGTGACTGGCATCTGGTGCTCGTCTCCAAGGAACTCGATGTCACGGTCGGTCCCGAGCTGGCGGCCCGTTTCGCCGAGCGCGGCAAGGTCTGCACACCGGTCGATGGCGATCAGCCTTCGCTGCTGATGCAGCTTGTTGGGTGGGCGCGAGCTCTCGGACTCGAATTGCTCGCCGCCGGCAAGGCCAGCGAGCACGATTTCGTGCTCGACGACGACGGCTCGCTGAGCTGGCGGGATCGGCGCGTCGACGCCGGCGCACTGCTCGACGTCCTGGCCGCCGAGAGGGGCCCGTCGGTCCGCGACGGCCTGCCGGCGCGGCATCGTTACCTCGTGCACCACGGCCTGCCCCGTCGCACGGTCGCCGATCTCTGCGAAATGGGCGTCGTCGCCAACGCGCTGGCACTGTCGCCGGACCGCCCCGACCTGCATGCGCCGCTCGCACATCCGACCGAACTCGCCGACCTGTTCCAGCATCGTGAGCACGGCGGCCTGCTTGGTGCCGGCGCACGCATCGATGTTTTCAATGCCCTGCGTCGCCGCGGCGAAATGAGCTTTGCCGGCGGGGTGTTCGTCACCGTGGCCACCGATGACGATGCCACCTGGCAGATGCTCGCCGACAAGGGTCATGTGGTGGCACGCAACGGCAGGGCGGCCATGATCGCCAATCCACGCCATCTGCTCGGGGTCGAGGCGCCGCTGAACATCCTGCTGGCGGCGCGCGACTCACGTGCGACGGTCGACATTCGGCCGCGCCCGGTGGTCACGCTGGTGGCCATCGCGCGCAACGACCTTCCGGCGGGTACGCATCTGGAAATCAGCGATCCGCACCATCACCAGATCGGACTCGTACACGGCGAACTGCGGGCCAGCGCCGGCGTCACCGATCTGTGTCCGTATTACCTTTGTGCCGATCGGCGGCTGGCCAGGCCGGTGGCGGCCGGGCAGCCGATCGGATTCGCCGATTTCGCCGATCCGCCGGCGCCGCTGGCCTTCGGCCTGCTGCGCGCGCAGGCCGAACGTTTCGCGATTTGAAATCGGCAGCAAGCCACCGACCGCAAAGGTTAGACTGTGTTGCAGCCCGATTCTGATTGAACCGAACCCACCCGGCGAACGACATACGCGATGAGAAAGCCCGCGGAACTGACCCACGACGAGGCACGAGCGCTCCTCGAGCGCATCGGCCGACGCGATGAATCAGCACTTCGCGAGCTGCACGATCGACTCGCGCGCCGGATCTTCCTGTTTGCCATGGCCCGGCTGCGCAATGAAGAGGCTGCCGAGACCGTCATGTCCGACACATTGTTCGAAATCTGGAAGCACCCCGACCGCTTTCGCGGCGAATCGCGCTTTTCCACCTGGGTGCTCGGCATCGCCAAGTACAAGGTCTTGTCCACGTTGCGGGCCGCCGATGATATCCATGAGGATGTCGACGACTATGCCGAAACGCTCGCCGACCCGGATGCCGACGTCGCGGGCGAGATCGAAGCCCAGCAGGAGAGCATCGTGCTGCGCGAGTGCATCGAGAAGTTGAACGACGCCCAACGCGAGGCGATCCAGCTGGTGTTCTTCGAGGGCATGGCGCTGGGCGAGATCGCCACCATCCAGTCGGTGCCAGAGGGCACCG
Organism: Burkholderiaceae bacterium; assembly: GCA_041396685.1. Classification (GTDB taxonomy): domain Bacteria; phylum Pseudomonadota; class Gammaproteobacteria; order Burkholderiales; family Burkholderiaceae_E; genus JAUIAI01. The sequence goes on along the minus strand of JAWKYD010000005.1, from coordinate 136,731 downwards.
TCAAGACGCGGCTGTTCCATGCGCGCAAGAACCTGAAGACCTGCGTACAGACGCGACTGGGCGGGGAGGACTGACATCATGAACGACTCCCGCGTACTGACCAAGATCGAACGCGACCCGGCCCGGCTCGACGAGCTCCTGCCCTGGTATCTGAACGACACCTTGTCCGACGACGATCGCGAATGGGTCCAGGCCCAGCTCTCGGAACGGCAGGACGAGCTCGCCTTCGACCGCTCGATCGCCGATACGCTCGCGCGCCGCGCCGACGAGGTTCCGGCCGACATCGGTTGGTCCAAGTTGCTGGCCAGGGTGCGCGCCGACGAGGCGCCGGTGCACGCGGCGCCGATGTCGACGCCGGAATCGTTCTCCGAGCGGGTCTCGCGTTGGTGCGTCTCTCTGTTGACGCCGCGCATGGGCATGGCGCTGGCGGCGTTGCTGGCGGCTCAGACGATCGGCATCGGCTACCTGGTCAATGAACAGGCGGGTCACGAGCAGACCGTCTATCGGGCGGCCGTCAAGGTCGAGCCGGTCCCCGTCATCCGCGTGATGTTCGTGGACAGCGTCACCGAGCGACAGATGCGCGAGGCCCTGTCCGACACGGGCCTGGCGATCGTCGACGGCCCGACGACACTGGGCGAGTACTTCCTGCATGGCTCCGAGCAGGGGCTCGAGGCCGCCGCACGCCGGCTGCAGTCCGACGGTGTGTTGGCCAGCTGGGTGCTCGATCACAAGCCAATGGTCCGCTGAGCGGCTCGCCCATCATGTCCGCCAACTTCGTCGTCCGCGAAAAAGGATCTGCCCGGATCCGGCGGCGCCTGTTGGGCGCGGCGGCCCGGGCGCTGTCCGGTGCCCTCGTCCTGCCCGGCCTGGCCGCCGCGCTCGCGCCGCGGCGGGCGCTGGCGCAGGCCGACGGCCCGAGGGTGGCGCTCGTGATCGGCAACGCCGACTATCGCGTCGCGCCGCTCAGCAATCCGGTCAACGACGCCCGCCTGGTGGCCGGCACGCTGCAAGACCTCAACTTCGATGTCACGCTGCTCGAGAACGGCTCGCTGCGCGACATGATCCAGGCCCTGCGCCATTGGCTGATCGCATCGCGGGGCGCCGCCGTGCGAGCCTTCTATTTCGCCGGCCACGGCACCCAGTACCGTGGCCGCAACTATCTGGTGCCGGTCGATCTCTCGATCAGCGACGAACAGGAACTCGACCGCCGCGCGCTCGTGCTCTCCGAGGTCGTCGACGCCGTTTCGCAGTTGCGTGACGGCGTCAATTTCGTGATCGTCGACGCCTGCCGCACCCCGCCCAATCTGTTGTTGGGAAAACGTACCCGAGGTCTCGACAGCGATATGTCACCGGGTTTCTCGGCCGAGATCGCACCGCGTGGCACCGTGGTGGCCTTTTCCACCTCGCCGGGGGCCCTGGCCGCCGACGGCGCGGGTTCGCGCAACAGCGTCTTCACGCGTGCGCTCGCCAGCCAGCTTCGTCAGCCTGGTCTGCCCGTCGAGTCGTTGTTCAAGCGCGTGCGGGTCTCGGTGATGCGCGAGACACGCAATGCGCAGGTGCCCTGGGAGAGCAGTTCGCTGGTGGGCGAGTTCTGTTTCAGGCCCAACGCCGACGGTCGCTGCGAATCCAACTGAGCCTGTCGCGGCCACGGCGACCACTCGTGAGTGCCGTCTTGGCCCCCCGGGCCCGCCATTGGACGTACCATTGACAGCCTGTTGAGGCAAACGTCTATGGAGACAGCCCATGGCTGGCCTGAATCCGGCCGTCGATCCCGACGGCCTGCTCGAGTATTCGGTGGTATTCACCGATCGGGCCCTGAATCACATGTCGCGCCGCTTCCAGCAGGTCATGCTCGATCTTGGCTCGGTGCTGCGTGAAACCTATCGCGCCGATTCGGTCGCCATCGTGCCCGGTGGCGGCACCTATGGCATGGAGGCCGTGGCGCGCCAGTTCGGCACCGGTCAGCACTGCCTGGTTCTGCGCAATGGCTGGTTCAGCTTCCGCTGGTCGGAGATCTTCCAGGCCGGATCGATTCCGGCCAGCGAGACCGTGCTCATGGCGCGCCGTGTGAATGCCTCGGCGACGGCACCGTTTGCGCCGGCGCCGCTGGCCGAGGTGGTCGACGCCATTCGCCGCGATCGACCACAGGTGGTGTTCGCGCCGCACGTGGAAACCGCCGCAGGCATGATCCTGCCCGATGACTACCTGCGCGCGGTGGCCGACGCCGTGCACGAGGTGGGCGGACTGTTCGTGCTCGACTGCATCGCCTCGGGCACCGTCTGGGTCGATATGCAGGCGCTTGGCATCGACGTCCTCATCTCGGCGCCGCAGAAGGGCTGGAGCGGGCCGCCCTGTGCGGCGCTGGTCATGCTGTCGGCGCGTGCCGCGCAACGCCTGGGCGAAACCACCAGCACCAGTTACGCGGCCGACCTGAAGCGCTGGCGCGGCATCATGAAGGCCTACGAGGACGGCGCTCACGCCTATCACGCGACCATGCCCACCGACGCCCTGACCCGCGTGCGCGACGCCATGCTCGAAACCCGTTCGTTCGGACTCGAGCGGGCTGCCGATGCCCAATGGGAGCTCGGCAGTCGGGTGCGCGCATTGTTGGGCGAGTTCGGCTATCGCAGCGTCGCCGCCGAGGGTTTCCAGGCACCGGGCGTGGTCGTCAGCTACACGGACGACCCCGAACTGCAGTCGTCGCGGCGTTTTCTCGCGCTTGGCCTGCAGACCGCCGCCGGCGTGCCCTTGCGCTGCGACGAGCCGCCGGGTTTCTCCACCTTCCGCATCGGCCTGTTCGGTCTGGACAAGCTCGGCGACATCGATCGCACGGTAGCCAATCTGCATCAGGCGCTGCGGGTCGTGGCCGACGAGCGATCGCGGCGGGTCGCCTGATCCCGCCGTCCCGACCGCCGCGATGAAGGTCCTGTTCGTCGGCAAGGTCGCGACCCGGCTCGCCGACGACGTCGTGCGGCGGCTCAACATGCCCTGTGAGCTTGCCACGGCCGCCGACCACGAAGCCGTGGCCGCATTGCCCGGCACGGATGTCCTGGTCTCGATGCGCTTCGATGCCGCGATGGCGGCCGCCGAACCTGCCCTGCGGCTGTTGCAGGCGCCCGGGGCCGGACTCGACCGGATCCAGCAGGCGTCGCTCCCGGCCGGCGCGCGTCTGGCCAATGTCTACGGCCACGAATCGAGCATCGCCGAATACGTGCTCGGCACCATGATCGCGCTCAGTCGATCGTTCCTTGGCGTGGACAGAGCGCTGCGCGAAGGGCGCTGGCAGAGTCAGTTCGCAGTCGACCAGCCCGCGCCGCCGCTCTGGCCCGATCTGGCCGGCAAGACCCTTGGAATTCTGGGGTTCGGCCACATCGGCCAGGCGCTCGCGCCGCGCGCCCGGGGCTTTGGCATGCAGGTGTGCGCGATCCGCAGCCGCGCCGGGCATTCGCCACCGGAGGGCGTCTCCTTCGTGGGCGGCCCCGAGCGCATCGACGAGTTGCTCGGCGCCGCCGACTATCTGGCGGTCACGCTGCCTTCGTCGCCGCAGACCCGGAACCTGCTGGATGCGGCGCGGCTGGCGCGCCTCAAACCCACGGCGTTTCTGGTCAATGTCGGGCGCTCGGATGTCATCGACGAGGCGGCGCTCTACGGTGCGCTCGTGAACGGCCGGCTCGGCGGGGCGGCGATCGATGTCTGGTGGCGCTATCCGCGCGGGCCAGAGCCGACGCTGCCCTCGGCCCTACCGTTTCACCAACTGCCCAACGTATTGATGACTCCGCACGTCTCGGGCTGGACCGAGAACATGATGGCCGCACGGGCAGATGCGATCGCCGAGAACATCGGCCGGCTGGGCCGGGGCGAGCCGCTGCTGAACGAAATTGCCCCGGGTCGATGAACGAAATTGCCCCGGGTCGCTGAACGAGATTTCCCCGGGTCTCTGAACGAGGGCATCGCGGGCCGCTGAACGAGGGCAGCCTGGGTCGCTGTACGAGATCGCCCCGGGTCTCTGAACGAGGGCATCCCGGGTCCCTGAACGATGTCGCGCACGATCGCCGGGGGGCCGGCGAGATTCGTTGGGATGGTGTCGAAGTGACTCGCGCGGCAGATCGGCGTCACCGACCCGCGACGTGACCAAGGCGCGTCGGCCGTCTGCCAAACGCGCAACCCGCGCGGATCGCGGTGTGCGATCGGCGCGGGTGCTGCGGGCGGGTGCTGCGGGCGGGTGATTCGCCGCCGTGCTGGCCGGGAGCCCGATCTGGCGGCGCTGCGGGCGTCGCCAGATCGGGCGCAGGTTCAGCCGTTCAGGCGGAACTGCACACGGCGGTTGGAGCCATCGGCGGGCGCGGTGCCGGGCAGCGGCTCGCTCGGGCCTTTGCCCGACAGCTGCAGGCGGGTCGGCTCGATGCCGAACTCCTCGACCAGCACGCGATACACACCCATGGCCCGCTCCCACGACAACACCATGTTGCGGTTGTAGCTGCCGGTGGAGTTGGTGTGGCCCTCGATGATGAGGCGCATGGAGGGGTCACTGCGCAGGACCTCGGCAACCGTTTGAATGAAGCCGTACGAATCGCGCTCGATGTTCGCGCTGCCCGAGGCGAAATTGATCGGCATGCCGGCCGCCGGCGAGCTGCCGCTGTAGCCGAGCGCCTGCTCGGTCGGGGCATTGGCGGTCTGCGCGGCAGGGGTCGGTTGTTGCGCCGTATTGGCCGGCAGACCCTGGTCCTGCTGCTTCCAGACGATGCCACGCGTGCGCACGCCGCTGGGCCGCTCGGGCAGGGGATTGAATGCCTTGGGCGTGCTGCGGATCTGCGGGCCGGCCGCGGCACCGCCGCGCAGGGCGCGACGCAACTCGTCGGCCGTCGGCGGCTTTTCGAAGATGGTTACCTGCGCGAGCGACGGGGTCGCCTGTACGAAGAGGCCGGTCAGCGCCACCGCGCACAGCAGTGGCTTCAGGCGTCGACGCGACGGTTGGGTCGTGGTGGGCTTGCTCATTTCGATTGCTCCGTTCGGTTGCTGGACATCGCGTCGGGCGATGTTCGTTCGTATGCGTGAGTCGTCGGCTGTGAGCGCGCGGTTCACGAACCGCGCTCAACGATTGCCAATTCGGATCTTATTGGTCTGACCGACGCCGGCCTGACCTTGAACGATGCCGCCGACGGTGACATTGGTCGTGCCGCCCGAGGTATTGTTGCCGATCTCGACCGACTGATTGTTCAGCGCGCCGGCTTGCGCCTGAACGACACTGCCGACGTTGACGTTCGCCCGTCCGTTGCCAGCCGTGTTGCCGATGCGCACATTCTGACGGTTCATCGTACCTGCCTGCAGCTGATTGACCGTGCCGACGTTCACGTTCGACTGGCCCGCGCCCTTCGAATTGCCGATTTCCATCTTCTGATCGTTCAGTGCACCGGCCTGGCCCTGGTTCAGGCTGCCGGCCCGGACGTTCGAACTGCCGCTGCCGCTGACGTTGCCGACCTCGAGTTGCTGGCGATTGAGGGCGCCTGCCTGCAGCTGATTGGCCGAGCCGATATCGACCCGCGTGCTGCCCGAGCCGGTGACATTGCCGACCTTGGCCGACTGCGAGTTGGAGACACCGGCCTGATCCTGACGGATCGAGCCGACGTTGACGTTCGCACGCCCCGAACCCTTGACGTTACCCACCTCGAGCGACTGGCGCTGGCCGGCGCCGATCTGGTTCTGGCTCGCGTTGCCGACGTTCACGCGGGTCGTGCCACCCTGGCTGGCATTGCCGATGTCGGCCTTCTGGGTGTTGGCCGCGCCGGCCTGATTCTGGCTGGCATTGCCGAGACGCACGGTGGTGGACTGCGCGTAACTGGCCGAAGCGGCGACCGCGAGACCGATGGCGATCGCTATCCGGCGCATGGCCGGACGGCTGGATGACGGGGCGATTCTGTTCATGATTCCTCTCCGTGAAGGAGCGTTCACTCGGATGACAGGCTGCCCGCATCCTGAACGCTGGATTCGATCTGCGGCTCGCCGCGGTAGGTGAGCCCGGCCGCATCGCGTACCTTTGCCTGCAGTTTGGAACGTGCGGCCACCGCGGCGTCGGAGCTGCCGGACAACTCGGCTCGGACGACGTCACCGGAAAGCTCGGAGCCATCGAACGAGGCCGCATCGGCGAGCTTCAGGTGCTGTTGCGTGGCCGATCCGCTGGCCTGCACCCCCGCGCTCCCACGTATGTCGAGCGAGAGCTGGTCGAGGTTCACATCGGAGAGCGCGAGCGAGGCCGTGTCACCGACGACTGCGGTCAGGATCGGGGCCGTGGCACCGCTCAGCATCGCCGCCGTGGTGCCCATGACCTCGAGCCTGCCGACCGGGCCCGCCACCACCGTGATGCGGATCGGCTGCTGGGTCTGGAACGAGCCGGTGGTGTGGATATCGATGCTGTGGCCGTTGATGCTCGCCTGGATCTTGTCGCGCACACCGGGCTCGGCATCGATCTTCACCGACGGACGCTCACCGGTGCCGATGGTGACGTCGCCCGGCACTTCGACGCGGACATGCCAGGCGTCGGAGGAAGCTTTGCCCTTGTCGGCGGCGCTGGCGGCGATCATCGGCAGGCCCAGTGCGACCCCGCTGACCGCCGCCGCGAGCAGCCTGCGGCGTTGGGTGGAATCAGCCATTGGTGTAGTCCACGATGCAGATGCCATGACGCAGGTCGATCAGTTGGATCGAGCGGTTCGTGCCGGCCTTCAGGACCGAGATGTTGTGGGCTTCCGAGGCGGGCTCGACGCCCGCGCTCTCGAACACCAGCTTGCCTTCCTGGAAGCACCGCAGCGAGCTGCTCTTGCTGCGGTCGACGATGCGGGCCATGGATTCGACCTTGGTCGGCTTGGTGCGGGCTTCCCGATCTTCCATGCCGGCCAGGGCGGGAGCGCAGAGCGCGGCGGCGAACGCCGCGAGCAAGAGGCACTTATTGGACGTTGACATCGTAGACTCCTACGCCGAAACCGGGGCCGGCCACCTGTCTGAAGGCCGAGGTGAGTTCGTCCGTGCTTTCCGCCCTGGGTATGGAGTCCAGCGGCGAATCACCGAGCGATTGAAGGGCTGCAAAGCAGGCGATCGATTCGCGCTCGCCGGTAGGACTGGCGACGAACGTGAAGGGCAGGTCTCCCGGGAACTGCAGCCGCGTGCCGCCGGCAATTGCCGGGCTCGTCTGCACGGGGTTCGGGTAGAACTGATTGACCTTGTTCTGCGCATCGAGCAGGTAGCAGTACAGATAGCTGTCGCTGTCCACCGCCACATCGATCTTGAACGGCTGACCCCGCTTGTAGGACATGTTCGGTCCCAGGTCGCCGGCCACGTAGACCAGTGGCAGCCGCGCCGCACCGTTGGCGGAATCGAGCGCGGCGACCTGCTGCGGAGGCTGAGAGGCGGCCGCCGGGCCCGGATTGGCGGCCAGCAGTTCACGCGCCTTTGCCTGCACCGTCGAGTGGTCGGTGCGCAGGTAGTTGCGGAAGAACTCGAAGTCGAGCTCCGTCGAGGACTTGCCGCCCATGGCCTGCTGATAGATGCCGATCGCATGCAGCAGGGAATCGTCGACCTGGCCGTTGATCCGACCGCCATAGAGACCGCGTGCGCGCATCTGCTGCTGCAGGTAGGCGACCAGCGAGGGCGGGTCGGCGGCCAGCGTCTCCCACCAGTCGGTGATCTCGGCCTGCACGCCCGGGTCGCTTTCGTCGGCACCCAGACAGGTCCAGTACGGAATCTTGGTCAGCTTGCCGAACAGCTCGATCGTGGCCAGCTCGGAGAGCGTGCGCAATGCCTGCGCGGTCCCTTCGCTGCGCGCCAGCGTGAAGCTGAAATTCAGCCCGAACTTGCGCGTGTTGACCTCGCCGTCGGCGCCTTCGCCCTGCTTCATGACCAGCACCGAATTCTTCGAGGTGGCGCCCGGCACGAGTTCGAGGGACTTGGTGGATATGACGCTGAGATCGAGCGCCAACACGGATGCCGAGCCTTGCGCAGCCACCCCGGCGCTGACCGCACCGATGCCGACGCCGATGTCGCCCTGCTTGCGGGCCAGATTCTCATCGAATTGGGACACCGAACCGCGGATCGCGAAATCGGGCGGATTCTCGAGCGCCTGTGCCCGGGTGTGCAGACCGATGACCGCACCCAGCGTGGCATCGCCGACGCTGAACGCGACCAGCTTCACGGCCCGGCTGCGTCGCGACATCTGCGACACGGCCGAGATGATCATGTCCTTGCCGCTGGCATTGACCTTGCGCGTCGCATCGGGGATGTCCTCGATCAGCACCGACAGGTTTTGCACGCCGTAGGTCAGGAACATGAAATCCATGCAGCGCAGCACGGGACCGAAGCCGGTGCGGGTCTGCTCCGGCGCATTGGACATGCTGGAGCGGACTTCTTCGGCGCGCTTGGCGACGTCCTTGTCATAGTCGGTGACCGGGGCGGTGGCCGCGCAGGCGGCAAGCGAGGCGGTGACTGCGAGGCCGCCCAGGCGGGTGCCGAGGCGCCGCGAGGGGCGCATCGAGAGCTCGAGAAGGCGCTGCGGTTTCATGTCTTTGATCTCAAGGTTGGTTGGGCGAGGCCGCTCATCGGCAGTTGGCCAGATTGAAGATGTTGCCGGTGATGATCGTCGTCTGATTGCGGGGGTTGATCTGGCCACGTGCCGAGGTGTCCTGTTGATTGCCGATGTTGACGCTGCCGCAATCGGCGCTGTCGCCACCGGAGCCGTCGTCGGCCAGGGCCTGCAGGCGATTGGGGCCGCGCTGGCGGATCTTCTCGCGTGCCACCTTTGCGGCATCGCCGGGTTCGAGTTCGACGATCTCGGACGAGGCCGCCAGCGAGATGGCGGGCGCGGTGCCGATGGCCAGGGCGAACAATGCGACGACCGAGAAATAGGGGAGTTGTCGTTTCATGGCGGACCTTCCTTCGGATGCTGGTTTGCGATCAGGGGGGGTGACCGGCTTCTTCGGAGGGGTCGGTTCTTGCCCGGTTGCGTAAGAGGGCCTCTGACCCTCTTACGCAACCGGCGGGAGACGCTGGGACTCCCGCCGGATGGATCGACCTTACGATCTCTCGATGGTGGAGTTTAGTTCGCCTTGCCGACGTTCATGGTCTGGGCATTGTTCTGGCCGCCATGCTGGTGCTGCTCGACCTTGTCGGCGGTCACTTTGACCTGACCACGACCGGAAGCCTGACCGAGCGTCATGTTCTGGCTGTTGCCGAGGCCCTGACGCTGATGCTGCTCGATGTTGCTGGCTTTCACGTCCACCTTGGCGCCGCCCGAACCCTTGCCGATCGCCAGCTTCTGGCTGTTGCCCTGACCACCTTGCTGCGCCTGGTCGACGTTGTTGGCACGGACCTTCACGTCGGCACGGCCCGAGCCCTTGCCGATCACCGCGGTCTGGCTGTTGCCCTGGCCGCCGCGCTGGCTCTGGTCGACGTTACGCGCCTTGACGTCCACCGTGGAGCGGCCCGAGCCCGTGCCGATCGCCAGGTTTTGCGTGTTGCCCTGACCGCCACGCTGGGTCTGGTCGATGTTGCGCGCCTTGACGTCCACGTCGGCACGGCCCTTGGCGACACCGATGTCGGCGCGCTGGGTGTTGTTCTGGCCGCCGCCTTGACGCTGCTCGGCGTTCTTGAGGTCGACGGTGGCTTTCTGCGCCATGGCGGAGGTGGCGAACAGACCGGCGATGGCGGCGGCGATCAGGATCTTGGTGCTTTTCATGTGAGGCTCCTTGCTGGGGTATCGGGACTGGGTGAATTGCTCGAGATTGGGCTTGCAAGAGCTTTCGCGGCAGATTTGGTTGATTGGGCCGTGCGCTCTTGGTCCTTGGTCGTTCTCGGGCAAGGATCGGTTCAAAGCGTGGGGAACATTTTTTCCTGGCGTCTCCCTGTTTGATTGACCGGCACAACTCACGTCGAGTCGAACCCGCATTGGGGCCATTGGCGGCCGCCGGCATCGACCGTTGCAGCCGACGGACACGAACATACGCCCCCAATTGACAATACGCAATGACAGTGGGTAGCACTCGGACGCATCATCGATAGTGGGCACGAATCCACTGACTTACAATCGCCGGCATTTGGGATGTCCGACGGAATTTCCGGGTGCTGGTATTGCAGTCTCCATGGGTGTCGGCGCTGGTCGGCGGGCTGATGATCGGCGCCGCAGCGGCGTTCCTGATGCTGGTCAACGGCCGGCCGCTGGACATCGCCGAGACCTTGCGGGCACTGACTTGCCGGCCGATCGATCCGCGCTGGCGCAACCGCCTGGCGTTGCTGGTCGGTGTGCTGCTCGGCCCCAGGCTGCTGTCGTGGCTGGGTGTGGCCGGTGAATCCGGCGCCAGCGACGCCACCGGAGTGCTGGCCCTGGCCGGTTTCTGCTTGGGCCTGGGCGCCCATCTGGCCGCCGGCTGCACGATCTGGCATGGCCTTGCCGGCATGACCCGGCCGTCGCCGCGCTCCTGGTTCGCTGTCGTGTCGATATTTTTGACGGCCGTGCTGACCCTGAGCGCGATCCGTCAGTTTCTGGGCAGGATCTGAGCGGTGACCGACTGGCGCCAGCGCGCATTCGTGCGCAGCCTGTTGAATCTGATCGGTGGCCTGGTGCTCGGCATCGGGCTGGTGGTATCCGGAATCACCGATACCCGGCGTGTGCAGGGGTTTCTGGATGTTTTCGGCAACTGGGATCCGACACTGTCGTTCGTGGCCGTCGGTGCCTGGCTGGCGATGCTGGTCGGTTGGAGAGTCGCATTGCGTCGTCATCCCGGGCGGCAGTGGCTGGAGCGCTTCGCGGGTGAGAAGACCTCGTGCGGGCCAGCCCTGCTGATCGGAACCTGCTTGCTGGGCGTCAGCGTCGGCTTGGTCGGTTTCGGAGCGGCGGCCTCGTTGGCCGTGCTCGGCCTCGGTGACTGGCGGGCGGCCGTCTTCGTCGTGGCAATGCTCGTCGGCGTGCGCGTGGCCCAGGCACTGGCCGGCGCACCGGATTTCATTCGTCAAAGGAAAGCAAAGTCGTGGAACTCAAATCGCTGACCCCGGACATTCTCGTGGCGGGTCAGATCGGCGCGGGCGACGTCGCCGCGCTGGCGGAGCGGGGCGTGCGCGCCATCATCAACAACCGGCCCGACGGCGAGGGCGCCGGTCAGCCGATGCTGGTCGACATCGAGCGCTCTGCAAACGAGCACGGGATCGCGTTTCGTTCGATTCCGTTCACGTCGGGGCGTCAGACGATGGCCGATGTCGAGGCGTTTCGTGCCGCGCTGGACGAACTGCCGCGGCCGTTGCTGATCTACTGCCGCACCGGCATGCGCTCGAGCTCGATCTGGGCGATGGCTCAGGCCGGGCGCGAGCCGATCGACGATCTGGTGCGCGCCGCCGCGGGCGCCGGCTACGACCTGTCGCCGATGCGCCCGGTCTTGCAGGCGCTGGCGGCGCGCTGAGCCCGACCCGTCCGCCGTCAGATCTGGCGGACGTTGGCGATCGCGAAGTCGGGCACGCCGATCGGCGAGATCGTCACCGGTGTCTGGCGGCCCTGGGTCAGCCGGCTGACCTGGTCGGAGACGTAATAGTCCAGGCCTTTGTAGGTGACCTGTCCCGAATGGGTCAAATCGGCCTTGCCACTGAGGCCTTCGATCAGCGCCTTGGTGAACGCGCCGTTGCCCCAGGCGTCGTTCTCCTCGGACAGCTGCCGCCCGGAGCTGGAGGCGAACACGATCACGCCGTTCTCGGTGGCGGCCAGGTTGTTGGCCAGTTTGGCCAGCTCGCGGCTGGCCGTACGAAAGTTGCCAAGCGCATTGCCCGCGTAGCAGGTATCGACGAAGAACAAGGCCTTGCCGCGCATGCGACCCAAGGTGGAGCGGATCTCCTGTTCGGGCACGCTGGTCGTGCCGAGCTGCTGATGGCGGCCCTCGTAAGGCATGAAGTAATACTGACCGTCGGGGGCATTGACACCGTGCCCGGCCATGAACAGCATGCCGACGTCGTCGGGGCCCACTTCGCGGGCAAGCCACTCCAGACCGGCCGAGATCGCATCGCGTGTCGCATGCTGGTTGGTCAGAACCCGCGACTGTACCTCGCGGTAGTAGCGGCCGCGCTGGGCGGTGACCGCGTCGACGAAGTCCCGCGAATCCTTGTCGGCCAGGCCGAGCTGGTATTCGGGGAGCTGGTAGCGGCTGACACCCACCGCCAGCACGAACAACCGTGGCCGCCTGAGCTCGGCGCGTGGCGCCGGCGGCGCGATCGTCGCGGCCGGCGCTGCCGGCTGCGCGGTCTTTTCTCCCAGCGCGTCGGCGAGAGCCTCGGGCGACGCCGTGATGGGATCGACGACCGGCGGCACCGCCGTGACCGTCGCCGGCTGCGCGGCGGCCGGTGTGGCGATCTTGAAGCCCAGTGGTTCGGAGACCCCGTTCTCGTCGCGCGCGATGATCTGGATCACCGTGCCCGGCGGCGGTGATTTCAGCTCGGCGATGGCACGTTCTCGTCCCGTAAACGTGCTTGGCAGCTGAATCTTCGCGTCTTCGCGTGGGCGGCCATCGACACGGACCTCGACCCTGGGCTGGCCCTTGGCGCGAATCGTGAACGGGATCCTCACCGATGGGGCGCCCGGTTTCAGGTCCGCGATGTTCACGGCGCTGAGCACCGGTGGAAAGGCCACTTTCGACAAATCGAGCCGTGGCGGTGCGGTGGTCGTCGCCGCGCCCCCGGCCGCCGGGAGGCCGGCGGAAGGGGCGCTGGCGGCGGATGCGGGGGCGGTGCTGTACCGGCAGAGGCTTGGCTCGCCGGGGTCGCGCCCGCCGCGGACTCGGCTCCGGGCGCAGCCGGAGCCGGCCGCCGTTCGGCCGGCACCGTGGCCGACGCGCCAGCCACCGGCGCCGGCGCGATCGACAGGCCCAACAGGTCGTCGATCGCAGTCGGCCTCAGATAGCGCTCGCGGAAACGGTTCAACGAGAAGAAGTCGGCGATGCTGCCGTCGTCCCGATTGACCGACCAACCGACGATGCGGTCGGCGCCGGCGCTGGCGTCGTAACTGCCGTCCGGGCCATACAACACCCAGCGTCCGTCGGGGCGGGCCAGCAGGCTCAGCACCAGGGTGCCGCGCCCGACATCCCACCAGCGGATCGTGCCATCCGACATCGCGGTCAGCGCGAGGCGGTCATCGGCACGGACGTTGATCGCCAGCACCTCGGCGTTGGTGGCCACGCGCCAGCGAATGCCGCCGTCGGGGGTTACCGACATCAGCGACTTGGAAGTACCGAACAGGGCGCTGTCATCACGGTTGAGGAAGGCGATCGATCGGCCGACCTCGTCATCGGCGAGCGCGATCGATGCGCCGTTGATGCTCGGCCGCCGTTCGTTCTCCCAGGTCGCGCCGCCGAAGAAGCCCCGGCGCGTGCGCGGTTCGTGCAGGCCCTCGGGCAGTGGGCCGGCCCGCAGTTCGCGCCGCTTCAGGTCGAACACACTGAAATGACGGCCGAGGTCGAACGAAAAACCGATGATCGACGCGTCGTCATTGATGCGTAGATTGCGCGGCCCGCGAAGGTCGGCCAGATTGGCGCTGGTGCCCTGTACCTGGCCGTTTTGCAGATCGACCACGCCCCAGCTGCCGTCGAATGCGGTGAACGCGCTGCGGCGAGGCGCGACCGGCGCCAGATCGAGAATGGAATTGCTCGCAACCCGGTGGCTGCCGAGTGCCCGGCCGTCGCGTGCATCGAACACATACAGCCCGTGCTCGCCTTCGCGCACATAGCCGGTGCCGCCGGCCAGCACCATCGAACCGTCGCCGGAGAAGCCCACGGTCATCAGGTTGCCGGCCTCGAGGCGGCCGGGGTCCAGCCGCAGCGTCGTGCGTCGGCTGGCCAGGTCGACCACGACCGGCAATGCGCGAGCGGTGGGGTCGAAATAACCGATCGCCAGTCGCCCGCCATCGGGCGAGAAGGCCACCGAGACCGGATGTCCGTCGCCACGCAGTTCGCCATCGGCCGCGATCGTCTGGCCGCGAATTCGGAACAACTGCACGGGACCGGCCAGCGTGGCCACCGCGACGCGGCCATCGGCGGTCAGATCGAGGCCGTAGGACAGGCCGGCCAGGCGCTGCTCGAAGAGCATCCGTCCCTGACCGTCGAAGGCGCGCAGGGCGTCGTCACCGGCGTAGGTGGCCAGCAGCATGCTGCCATCGGCGGTGTAGCGCAGATCCTTGATGTCGCCGCCACGCGCGTCGAAGCTGCTTTGGAGCTGGCCGGTGTCGGGTGCGAACAGAAAGATACGATGGCCGCCGCCCCTGGTGCCGGTGGCGCCGGCCACGGCGACCAGATTCGCGCGGGGATGGATCGCCGCGCCATACAGCCGGCCGGTATCGCCGTCGCCCAGCGGCGGGCGCAACACCTGACGCAATTCGTGGCTGGCGAGATCCCAGACCCGCGCGGTCTTGTCGTCGCTGGCGGTGACGACCAGACCGCGTTCGGCCGATACGGCCAGCCGGCGGACCGGCGCCGAATGTCCGCCGAGTTCGATCTGCAGGACCGCTTTGCCGGGCGCAGCCGGGCCGCGCACCTGGGCGTGCAGGAACTGGACCGGGAGCAACGTCGCCAGCGCGCACGACAGCAGCGTGGCGCGCCACCGACGGATCGTGCGCTGGGCGGCTGGTCTGGCATCTACCTTCATGGGCTTGACTCTCGCGGCAGTGGCAGGCGCATGCGAGTCCGGCGGACGACGCGTGCAACGAAGGCGCTCGGGCACCAGGAGCCGGCGCGGTCAGCGGAATCGCTGCCGCGAGCGCCCTTGCGGGCCGACCTGCGGCCACGCAGACTCCTGGCACGTCCCGTATAGGTCGTGACCGCAGGCCGTCCGGTTCAGCACCTTGACGCCGGGAGAGTACCTCACCCGAATGCGACAGAGCCGGCGAGGCTACCTTAGCGTGCGCGGGCGGTCTTCACAAGGGTTGCGGGCCGGGCAGTCGTTCGGTCGCCGCGCAAGGGCCCGGGTTCAGTGCCCGGCCCCCGGCGTGCCGACGGAGGCATCGGCGGTGGCGGTCGTCTTCTTGGCTTCCCTGGCGCCGGCGGCCGCTGCCGGCTCCGCGTGGCGCGGCATGGGCGCGGCCGATCGCGCGCGCGCCTGGGCCTGCTTCGCCCGCTGGTTGCGCGCCATCATCAGGAAGGTGTCCGAGGGCACGGGCTTGCTGAACAGGTAACCCTGGTAGATGTCGCAGCCCGCTTCGCGCAGAAACTGCAGCTGCTCACGGGTCTCGACACCTTCGGCGACCACCTCCATGCCGAGCGAATGCGACATCGCCAGGATCGCGCGCACGATCTCGGCCGAATCCGCCTGCTCTGGCAGGGGATCGACGAAGGACTTGTCCACCTTGAGTTCGTCGATGCGCATGCGCTGCAGATAGGCCAGCGACGAGAAGCCGGTGCCGAAGTCGTCCAGCGAGGTACGCACGCCCAGACCGCTGAGCGTCTTCAGCCTTTGCAGCGCCGCCTCGGTATCGTGCATCAACACCGTCTCGGTGAGTTCGAGCGTGAGCAACGCCGGGTCCAGACCGGATGTCTGCAAGGCCTTCGCGACCTGGCGCAGCAGCAGGTCGTCGCCGAATTGCTGCGGCGAGATGTTGACGGCCACCTTGCAGTCGTCGACGCCGGCCTCGCGCCAACGGACGGCTTCCGTGCAGGCCTGGGCGAGAATCACCTCGGCCAGCTCGCTCATCAGGCCGAGCTCCTCGGCCACGGGAATGAAATGCGCCGGAGAAATGCGCCCATGCTTCGGATGATTCCATCGCAGCAGCGCTTCGGCGCCGACGATGCGCCCGCTGGCCACGTTCACCTTCGGCTGGAAGTGCAGTTCGAACTCGCCAGCAGGAATGCCCTTGCGCAAGTCGTTCTCGAGGGCCAGCCGTTCGCGGTTCTGGGAGTCCAGATCGCGCGAATAAAACGCGTACTGGTTTCGTCCGCGCTCCCGGGCCGCCGACAGCGCGGAGTTGGCCTGCTGAAGCAGGCGTTCCGGGTCGTCGGAGTCGATCGGGCAGGCGGCCACGCCGATCGTGGCCGACACGAACACCTCCTGCCCCTCGATCTGCATCGATTGGCCCAGCGCTTCGAGCATGCGGCGTGCCGCCGAGGCGGCTTCGTCGGTGTCGGTCAGGCCGGGCATCAGCACGGTGAACTCGTCGCCGCCGATCCGTGACACGCTCCACGGACGACGGCGCTCACCGAGGGGCATCGGCGTGTCGGTCGCGAACAGGCTGCGTTGCAGACGCTGCGCGACCTGGCACAGGAGAAGATCGCCGGCCCGGTGACCGAGCGTTTCGTTGATCTTGTTGAAGCGGTCGATGTTGATGTTGAGCAGCGCGCAAACCTGCCTGGAGTCGGTGGCGCGGCGCACTGCCGAGCGAAGCTGATTCAGGAACAGCTTGCGATTGGGCAGGTTGGTCAGCGGGTCGAACCAGGACATGCGATCGTTCTGCGCCTTGAATGCCAAGGTGTTGCGCAGCCTGAGCACGAGCTCGCTGGGGTCGACCGGTTTCTCGAGGAAATCGGCCGCACCCAGCTCCAGAACGCGCAGCTTGGTGTGCGCATCGCTGGCCGAGGTCATGACGATCACCGGAACGGCGCGCAAGGCCTCGTCGCCGCGAACCTGTTCGAGAATGTCGAAGCCGCTGACCTCCGGCATCATGAGATCGAGCAGGATCACATCGGGGCGCTGGCTGCGAATCGAATCGAGCGCGGTCTGCGGCTCGCTGATGCCCTCGAAGGTCTCGTAGCCGGCGTCCTCGAGAAACGCGCGAACCAGTTCGATGAGGATCGGTTCATCGTCGATCATCAGCACGCGCGCGTTCTGGACCAGGAACTTGTCCACCGCTTGTCGCTGCGAGGGCTTGGTCGTGTCCGTCATGATGCTGCCTCGGTTTCATTTGGCTTGTTTGCCGGTGCGTCCGGTCCGCGCACGCGTGCGGCCAGCGCGAGCACCTCGTCGAGATGGCGCCCGACGGCGTTGGCGTCGCCGCCCTTGGCCGCCCGTTCGAGCTTGGCCGACGGTTCGGTGAAGGCGTCGAAGCCCACCGACCCCGCGGACCCCTTGAGCCAGTGGGCATGCCCGGCCAGCTCCGTCAGGTCGCCGCGCTGCTGTGCCTGCCGAATGGCGTCCATGCGCTCGGGCAGGCGCTCGACGAAGCCCGCGATGATCGGCCGCAGCCGTTCGACACCGGCAAGCCGTGAGTGCAGCGGCGAGATGTCATGGCGCTCGTCGTTATTCGCCGGTGCGCCGCCGAACATGGGTAGCGCCGCCGGGCCGGCCGTGAGCTCGACCACGTGGCCCCGGAGATACTGCGACAGCAGCTCCAGCATCGCGTTGATGTCGATCGGTTTGGTGAGGTAGTTGTCGCAGCCGACCTCGCGGATTTCCTTGTCGAAGCCGGTCAGCGCGTGTGCGGTGAACGCGATGATGGGCAGCCTGACACCTTTCTCGCGCAGGGTACGGGTGGCCGTATAGCCGTCCATGACCGGCATCTGCATGTCCATCAGAACGACGTCGAAGTGCTCGCTCGTCGCGAGCCGGCAGGCCTCCTGGCCGTTCTCGGCCTCGACGACCTCGATGCCGGCGTCCTCGAGCACGACCCGCACCAGCTGGCGGTTCTCCGGCGAATCGTCGGCGACCAGCAGTCGCCCACCGTCGAACTTCCAGCTGCGGGTTCCCTGGAGCTCCACCGCGCGGGCCTGTTCGTGGGCCGTGTGCGCGTCGATCATGTTCAGCGGCGAGCCGCTTTCATCGGCCGTCTGCACGGGCAAGGTGATCACGAAGGTGCTGCCTTCGCCGTAGACGCTCTCGACCTTGATGTCGCCACCCATTGCGCGCGCGAACCGGCGGCTGATGGTCAGGCCGAGGCCGGTGCCACCGAAGCGACGAGTCGTCGAGCTCTCGGCCTGTGTGAACGGCTCGAAGATGCTCTCGACCTTGTCGGCCGGGATGCCGATGCCGCTGTCCTGCACGCGGATCTCGAACACGCCCTGACGCCGGGTACCCAGCCAGCGAAGGCGTATGCGAACCGCGCCGCGTTCGGTGAACTTGATCGCATTGCCAGTGAGATTGGTGATGATCTGGCGCAGCCGCGACGGATCGCCCGCGATGGTCTCGGGAATCTGGGAATCGATCTCGAGGCCGATATCGACACCTTTCTCGTGGGCACGGACCGCCAGGATCTCGATGACGTCGGCGGCGATTCGGTGCGGTGCGCTGGCGATCGATTCAAGCGCGAACTCGCCGGACTCGACCTTGGAAAGATCGAGGATGTCGTTGATCAGCTCGAGCAGATGCTTGCCGTTGCGGTGAATGGTGTCCAGGTACTTGGCCGCCTGCTCGGCCGACTGGGCATTGCCGCGCCGCATCAGCTCTGTGAAACCGAGGACCGCGTTCATCGGTGTGCGGATCTCGTGGCTCATGTTGGCGAGGAACTCGCTTTTGGCGCGATTGGCCGACAAGGCGCGTTCCGTGGCCTCGCGCAGCTGCACTTCTTTGCGCTGCAACTCGGTGACGTCGTCCAGACTGACCAGCACGCCGTTGACCTGATCCTCGCCGCCCATGATCGGCGAGCAGTTGGCCAGGAAGCTGCGCGGATCGCCGTCGGCGTTGACCAGCGACAGCGGTTCGTTGTGCTGCAGCGTGCGTTGCTCGCAGGCGCGTTGCCAGGGCAGGTCGGTTGCTGCGATCTTCTCGTTGCGCGCGTTCAGCCACGCGAAGCTGGTGGCCTGCTTGCCGAGTAGTGAGTCCTGGCTGTGGCCGACCAACTGGGCGAACGATTCGTTGGCCAGAACGATTCGGCCCGAGGCGTCGATCAGCAGCAGAGCCTCGGCGAGCGAGTCGAGTGCGCTGCGCACGCGGTCGGGAACCGCGCGCGACGGATCCAGGTGTTGCAGCATGCGCCCGAGATAGAAGTAGAAGGCCAGGAAGCAGATCGCGCCGAGCAGCGCGACCGCATGAACGCGCTCGTCGAGCACATAGCCGACGACGCCCGGCTCGCGAATCGGATCGAAACTGAGCTCGGTCTGGCCCCATTTGCCGGCCGCGGTCAGCAGCGGCACGATCACCTCGGTCTCGGTGGATTTGCCGTCTTCGCGCGGCACCCAGAGGGTGTCGTGCAGTTCCGTGGCGACCACGATCGAGCCATCGGTGCGCCGTAGTGCCGCCGACTTCAGCGATTTCTCGCGCGCGACCGTGAACGCCAGCGTGTCGGCCAGGCCTTCGGCGTCGCCGTCGACCAGGCCCTGCATTGCGCTGGCCGCGATCAGTTCGGAGAGCCGCAGGCGGTGCTCGCGCTCCATCGTCGCCTTGTCGGGCAGCACGCCGGAGAAGAACACCAGCATCAGCGCACTGGTCACCAGCGATACGAGACCCAGGGTCAACAAGACCCTTGCACTCAGCCACTTCGTCATGCGCTCACCTCGTCGAGTTCGGCCGCCCGCGCGTCGTCGGCCGATGCAATGGGCTCAGGGTCGCGATTGGCGGCATCGAGCATGGATTCGATGGACTCTTCGTCCGTGCCCTCGCGTGCACCGTTGTGAAGGTTCTGCAGTACCGGCAGCGGATCGATCGAGCGCCAGGCGGGCATCGAGGCGATGATGCTGGAGAGCAACGCACCGCCGCGCAGCAACCAGATGACATAGCCGATCGACACGCCCGTGCTGACCGCGACGCTGGAGGCGGCGACGGTCTGCTCGAAGACCAGATTGGGTTCATGGCGCTGCGCGTTCTGTGCGAAGGAGCGCAGCAGCGAGTCGCCGATGGGCGTGTCGAGCCAGACGCGGTCGGTCAGCGCGCCGCTGTCGGCGCGCGTGGCGCCGTTGGGCTCGAGGGCGTCGCTATCGATCGGGCGCGCCTCATCGACCCCGGTCGTGGTCATGCGATCGGACTCCACGATCGTCTGCATCTTGCGCCCGCCGCTCTCGCCATGTATTGCGGATCCGCCAATCGGCGCGCCCGCGACAGCCGTTTCGGTCGGGGCGTCGGCCGTCTGGCCGTCCGATGCAGTCGTGGCCGGGCCGGCGCCGCCGCCGGCGTCGACCCAGACGGCCGCAGCCGTTCTGTCCGCGCCGGTCGAGGTCGCGCTGTCCTCGAGAGCCTCGCCGGCCGGATCGGTGCTGTCGGCGTCCGCGACCGTCTCGGGAGGCGTCGTAGTGCCGCCGTCGACCGGTGGGACGACGTTCGGCGTCGCCGCGGTGAGTTCGATCGTCAGCTGGATGCCGTCGATGCGCGCACCGGCGGCATCGCTCAGCGACAGTTCGATGAGCTCGCTCGCGGCGTCGCCACTGCCACCGAGATACCACAAACGACCCGCATCGACATCGGCCTGGGTGAACCGTCCCCCGGCACTCAGCGTTTGGCCCGAGAGCTGCAGCACGCCTGCCGCGGGGGCGCTTCGAAGGGTGTAGACGAGTTCGCTGCTGGTGTCGTCGACGTCGCTCGCCAGCAGGGTCTGGTTGCCGATGACCAGCGGCCGATCGGCCGGCCCGGAGGCCTGAGAACTTCCTCCCGCCAACGGCGCATCGTTGACGGCGTTGACGACGATCCTGACCTTCGCGTGCACCGGGTCGTTGGCCGCGAACGAGCCCGCTTGAACCGTTATCTCCAAGGTTGCGAGATCGCTGGCGTCGGGCGCTGGCAGATAGCGCAGTCCGGCCAGGGCTTGATTGACGGTCGTCAGATTGCCGCTGAAGCTCAGCGGCGTGCCGGCGTGGACGACGCCGCTTCCAGACTGGAAGGGTCCGAGCGCGCTCAAGTCGATCTGCGCGCTGCCGTGATCGAGCGACAGCGTCACTCGGAACAGCGATCTCGCCTCCGGGTCTTGAACGGATACGGCGATCCCACCGACGAAATCCACGGCCACGTCTTCCTGCGTTACGACGAACGCCGGTGCATCGATGATCGCCGGTTCGACGACATTGGCGACACGGACGTGCAGATCCTGGCGATCGGTGGCGCCGTTTTCATCGGTGGCCACTACCGTCAGCTCGTAGATGTTGTCGCCGTCCGCGTCCGTCGGGCTTTCGAAGTCGGGGCGCTCTGCGAAGCGCAGCTGGGCGCTGCTGGCATCCAGGGTGAATAAGGCAGCGTCGGCACCACCGCCCAGCCCGCTGGCCAGAATGCCGTAGTCGATCGCGCCGCCTTCGGCATCGCTCGCGCTGACGGTGGTGACCAGTCTGCGATTCTCGTCGACCGTGACGTCGGCCTCGTCGCCACCGCCGTTGGACGTGATCAGGGGTGCGGCATTGGCATTCAGGATCAGCAAGCTCGGCGCCGGCGCGGCGTTGCCACCGGTATCGATCACCGTGAACTGCAGCACGTCGTAGGCATTGCCCGAGGCATTGGCCGGCGCGCGGTAGTCGAGCAGGCCGGTGTCGATCTGGGCGGCGGTCAGCACCTGACCGTTGGCGATCATGGCGGCGTTGAAATAGAGCGCCCCCTTGCCCTGCGCGAGATCGAAGCGAATCGCGTTCGGCTTGGTCGTGCCTTCCGGGTCCGAAAATGGGAAATCGGATGTCTTCAGCCGCAGGGGCGTCCCGCCGTCGATGGCGCGGGTGACATCGGCCGAGCCGGGCGGCTCGTCGACGTTGGTGACCGTGACGAACAGCGTCTGGTTATCGCTGCCACCGTCGCCGTCGCTGACCCCGATCGTCACCTCGTAGGTGTTGCTGCCGGCGTCGCTGCCGGGACTTTCGAAATCGGGCGCTGCCTGAAACGAGACGGCGCCGGTGGCAGGGTCGACCACGAACGCCGATTGGTCCGCGCCGGCGACGATCGCGTAGCTCAACGTGAGACTGTCCAGATCGCTCGCGGTCACGGTCGTGACCGAACCACCGTTCTCGGCATGCGATACGAAGGCCTGGGCCAGGCCGCCGTGGCTGGTGATCACGGGCGCTGCGTTGGCATCGATGGTCAGCCGGCTGGAGGTCGCCGCCGGCGTACCGCCGTCGTCGATGACGACCACGTCGAGGCGCGCGTAGTCGGGGCCGACGGCTGAGGGCGGCGCTTCGTAGACGAGCTCGCCGCCGCTGATTTGCGCGGCGCTGACCGTGACCGGGAAGACGGTCAGAGGCGCACCGCTCAGGCGCAGGCTGCCGCCACCGGCAAGGCCCTGGATCGCGATCGCGGCGGGCAGGGCGGGCCCGTCCTGGTCGACGACCGGAAAGTCGGCCAGGGTCAGGACACGGGCCGTTCCGGATTGGGCCACGATCGTACGATCCACACCGACTGGCGGGTCGTTGACGTCCGATACGTCGACGGTGAACGCGGCCGTCGATGACGAGCCGTCGGAGCTCTGCGCAGCGACGTGGATCGTCTCCGTCGGCCGGGTCTCGAAATCCAGCCGGTCGTCCGGGCCGACGGTGATCACGCCGGTCGCCGCGTCGATCTGGAAAGGGCTGTTCGCGTCGGTGATCGCGTAGGCCACGGTGTCGCCTGGGTTCGCGTCCTTCGCCTTGGCCGTCAAGCCGGTGGGCGTGTCGACGGCGGCATTCTCGGGGACGGACACCACCACGGTCGGATCGTCGTCGACGATCGCGCCGAGCGCGAACTGCACCTGCAAGCCGACGACGAACGTACCCGCTGGGTCCGCCTGTCCTGCCTGGTCACCGTTGCCGCTCCAGACGATCGCGCCTTCGTCGCGCCACAGCGCCAGGCTGGGCGCGTTCTGATCGCCTGCCGAGGTGTCCGGGACGTTCAGCGGAGACAGGGTCGGCGAATGGAGGGTGGCGTCGTACTCGCGGATGTAGACCGTCGACGTTCCCGGGGTGTCGAGGTCGTTCGCCTGCCAGCTGACCAGGATCTGGTTTTCCGCGCCAACCGCGACATCGAGCGCGGTTTCGCCGCCGTAGACGACCGGGTTCGCGGCATTGCGGCTGTCCAGATTGGCGACCGCGAACGTGGCGGAGGTCGGAATCTCGGTGAACAGATCGGCCATGCCGACGATCACGGAGCGGGTGCCGCTGGTGTCGTAGATGGCCGACATCACGACCTCACCGCTCTCGGCGATCGTCAGGCCGGCCTCGAGCACCTGGCCGCCATCGTCCGGATTGAAAGTCCGCCCCGCGGTGATCAGGCTGCCATCGCCCGACACGCCGAGGAAGTAGATGACATGGCGGCTCATGTACGGCTCGAGGAACACGATGCCGAAGCGGTCCGCCGACGGATCCCAGGCGACACGGGCGCCGTGCTGAGAATTGCTGGCCGACACGCCGAAGACGGCGACATCGGCAGGTCCGAGGGTCGGATTGCCGAGCGCGTCGAACACGCGGGCGGAGACATGGCTGCCACCGATCGCATTGTGCGTCCAGGTCACGACGAAGCGGCCGTCGCCGGCCATGGCCAGCGACGGATCCCAGGTCGAGCCGGCCGTGGCCGCATTGATGCGGAACTCGTTGGCATTGGCCCACGGCCAGCCACCGTCGCGGGTGGGTGCGGCCTTGGGCGTGCCGTCGGCGTCGAAGCGCTGAGCGTAGACATCGGTATCGCCATTGCCGTTGTCGGCGACCCAGACGATCGCGAAGCTGCCGTCGTCGGCCAGGGCCACGGTCGGCTGTTCGCGTACGACGCCGATCTCGTCCGCGACCGTCGCCGACACGCCGTTGCCGGGACCGCCGTAGATGCGAAAGGCGATGCTGCCCTCGCTCTCCCACACGACGACCGCGCTGACCGCGTTGTAGGCGACCTGGCCTGTCGACGGCGGGTCGGTCGCGTTGTCCGCGCCATTGGCCGGATTGACGCGCGCCTCGGGATTGGTGCCGACGACCTCCAGTGTTCCGTCCCAGCCGCTGTGGAGGCCGACGCTGTCGATCGTGCCGACCCGCGCCTCCAGGTTCCAGTCGCCGCCGCGTGCGACCGAGCCGGTCGTATCCTCGCTGGCCGCGACGTCGGCGCCGGTGAGCGCTGCGATGTTCTCGAGCATCGTGCGTCCGGCGGCGTCGGCGGCGACGTCACAGCCGTAGATCAGGATGTCCGCCTGGTCGGCCAGCGCGCTTTCCCAGGCCGCCAGTTCCACCGCGCGTGCACGCACGAGGTCGTTGTCGACGAACGATCGCCCGAGTTGGAAGCCGGTTTCGTCGCCGTGTCCAACCAGATGCAACGCGTCGTAGCGCGTGTTCGCTTCCGCGAAATGTCCGCCGATTGCATCGAGACCGTCGTCGCCTTCGTCGAGGATCAGAAAGGTCAGCGAGCGTTCGGCGCCCGCCTGCTTCTCGAAGTCATCCCGCAAGGCCTGGTAGTCGCCGAGCGCGGCATCGATGACGACCAGTTCGCGCCGTAGCGCGTGCTGCGCGCCCGCCTGTTCCGGCTCGGGCGCGCGGGCGAGCGTGACTTCGGCACCATCCGCGAATGCGAGGGGTTCGATGCCGGGGGCGATCGCGCTGGCCGAGTACAGGATTCTTGGCGCTAGCTCGTCGACGCGGGCGCGCCCGGGGGGACTTGCACCTGCGCGTCGGCAGAAATGCCGCTCGGCCGTCGCGGCTTCTCGCCGGTGACGACCGCGCGGGTGGTTTTGACTCGGGCGTCTGGGCACGATCGATCGCCGACGGCAACGGTCCTCAGGAACCCCGTTGCCGGTGCGCGTCCCCGTCCGACGAGGGCAGCGCGACCTGACAGCGTGCACCGGCGGGAATCTGTCGATCGGCGTTGGCCAGCGTCAGTCGGGCGCGGAAAGTAGCGCTGGCGGCGTCGACGAACGGGTCGACCTGGTCGACGGTGGCGTTGACGGCGCGCTTTGCGCCGATCTCGGGTGTGACGGCCAGGCTCATGCCGGCATGCAGCGCGCCGAAGCGTTCCGCCGGCAAGACGAGCTCGACGTGCAGGCGGTCCAGGTTCATCACCCTGACCACCGGACGGCCGTCGACGCGCTCGCCGGGCTCCAGAAGCCGGTCCGCGATGATGCCGTCGATCGGGCTGCGAATCTCGCGCTGTGCCAGCTGGCGGCTGGCCACGTCTTGCTCGCGCCCGGCGATCGTGGCCGCTTCCCGTGCCTGCTGCAACCGGTGCTCCGCAACCTTGAGCTCGCCCTTGGCGAGTTCCAGTTCGAGTTGCGCACCGTAACTGAGCCGGTTCAGCGCGTGCATGCGTTCGAGTTTCTGGCGCGCCATGTCGCGGGTGGCCTCGGCGGCCGAGATCGAGGCCTTGGCCTGGGCACGTGCCTGCGCGGCCGCGACGACCGCCTGCTCGACATCATTGTCGAGGACGGCGAGCACCTGACCACGTTTGACCGTCTGTCCGCGCTCGACCGCGACCTGGGCGAGCACGCCCGGCGCACCGGCGGCGACGTCGGTGACCACCGAAGGCTGGATCAGGCAGCCGGTGCGGTCGGAGTTCTCGACGGCCGGGCCGGTACCGCGGTTGCGGCCGGCGTCCGGCGGTACACGTGGGTTGACCACCTGGGACTGGGCCGGGGCATCCGGGACCGGCACGAGCAACAGAAGGATCGCGCCGACGACACCGATGACCGGCAGCCGCCATGCAAGGTTCGTCATTTTCCTGACTCCTGGACTGTTCTTCGATCGTAGGCAGTCCGGGAAACACGTCAGGCCCCGATCCGACGGAAGGCTCGATTGCCGTTCCAGCCGGTGATGGGGGCGTTGCCTGCGGGTCGGCTCAGGCCGCTTCGGCCGTGGCCAGGTTGGCGGCTTGGCCGGCGTGTCCCGATCGTCACCGGCCGGGCTGCTCGTCCGGCCCGATCTCGTGTGCCGACGGTTCCGGCTCGCGGTTGGCGGCGTCGAGCATCGATTCGATCGATTCGCCGTCCTGGTCGGCGCGCGCGCCGGAATCGAGGCTCTGCAACACCGGCAAGGGGTCGATCGAGCGCCAGGCGGGCATCGACGCGATGATGCTCGACAGCAGCGCACCGCCGCGCAGCAGCCAGATCACGTATCCGATCGACACGCCGGTGCTGACCGCGATGCTGGAGGCGGCGATTCGCTGGTCGAAGACCAACTGGGGTTGCAAGGTGTTGCCGGCATTCGCGAAGGTGTGTTCGAGCGACGCGGCCATCGGTGTCTCGAGCCATATCCGGTCGACCTGCGCGATGGCGGGGCCACGATCGGCGCTCAGACCGTCGACGACGGCGGTGTCCGCGATGCGGTTGGTTTCGAACTCGAAGCGGGTCCGCGACTGCGCGTCTCCGAGGCTCATCGATCGTCGATAGGCGCTGCCGTCGAAGCCGCCGCCAGACGGGGCGGAAGGCGCTTCGACCGAAGCGGCTGCGTTCGGTGCCTCCGGCTCCTGGGCGGCTTGTCCTTCGCCACCTCCGGAACCCGACGTTTGCGGCGGGGCGAACGATGCCGCAGGGCCATCGCCGCCGGCGTCTGATGCCGCCGACGAGTCGGGCACACCGACCACATCGTTCGAAGCGTCGGCTGCGGATTCGCCGGCGCCGGCCTGGGCGCCGGGCAATCCGGAGGACCCCGACGAGCCATTGGCCACGCTCAGGAGCTGGATCTGCAACTGCGCATCGACCAGACCGCCGGCGCCGTCGCTCACCGAGAAGCGCAGGGTCTCGTCGGCCGCATCGCCGGTAAGCGCATCGTAGGTGACCCGGCCGGCTTCGATGTCGGCCTGCGTGAACGACTCGCCCACCCGCAGGGGAGACCCGTTCAGCGAGAGGCTGCCCGCGACCGGCGCTTGCACGATCGTAAAGCGCAGGCTTGACGCGCCCTGCTCGATATCGGTGGCCGACAGCAGGGCCGGCGTGAGGGTGAGGGTCTGATCCGCGGGCTGCGCCGTGGCCCCGCTGCCGCCGATCACGGGCGGATCGTTGACCGCTGCGATCTGGATGGCCACCGTGGCGGACGCCGTGCGAAGGCTCGATGTCGGCAAGGCGCGATCGACGAGTTGCATCGTCAGGCTGGTCAGCCCGTTGTCGTCGGCCAATGGCGAATAGACGAGACCGGCGAGCGCGAGATTCAGCTCGGCGGCCGAGCCACGAAGCCGGACGCCGGCGCCCTGGTCCAGGACGTCCAGCTGCGCCGGGCTCGCGCCGACGGCCAGCGTGCCCCGTGTCGCGCGGATCGTCAACTGCAGGTCTGCGGACAGATCGGGGTCGTCGATCGTGGTCGCGAGTGCGTCGTCGAACGCCAGCGGCTGATCCTCGTCGGAAGCGGCCAGTCCCGGCGCCGACAGCACGATCTGCTCCACCTCGTTGGTCACCCGGATCGAGAATGCCTGGCTCGCCTGGCCTCCCTCGTCGTCGGCCGCCGTGACGGTGACTTGGTAGATGCCGTCGGCGTCGAGATCGGTGGGGCTCTCGAAATCGGGTGCGGCCCGCCAGCGCAGATCGCCGCTGGCCTCATCGAGCGTGAACAGGCCCGCATCGTCACCGCCCAGCGTGGTGGTGATCGTCGTGCTGTCGATGTCTGCGACCGTGACGTGGGTCAGGTCGACGCCGTTCTCGGCGTGATCCAGCTGGACTTGCGTCGATCCGGCATGACTGTCGAACCGTGGCGGGGCGTTGAAGTCGATCGCGATGGTCGCGGCCGCGACCGACACGGCACCTCCCGCATCCTCGACCGTGAACGCGAAGTCCGTCGGATTCGTGCCGGCAGCATCGACCGGCGCCGCGTAGGTGAGCCGGCCGGCATCGATGTCGGCCACCGGGATCCGATCGTTCGACTGCACCGCCGTGCCGTTCAGACTGAGCACGCCCGTCGCGGGCAGGGTCGTCACCCGGATCGCGGCAAGTGCGTCCGAATCCTGGTCGGCATAGCCGAGATCGACGGTCGTGATCGCCGCATTGCCGCCGGCCTGCAGCAGGATGGACGAACCGGCGGCGGTGGGCGGGTCGTTGACGTTCGCGATGGTGACGACGAAGCTGGCGACGCTGCTGCTGCCGTCGTCGCTCTGCGCGCGGATGTCGACATTGGCGGTGGCGGCGACTTCATGATCGAGCTGAGCGGGGTCCGCCACGGTGACCACGCCCGACCCGGCATCCACCGCGAACGGGCCGTTGGGTGTATCGATGAAGTACTGCACACCGTCGCCCGAATTCGGATCGACGGCGTTCGTCGTGATGCCCACCGGCGTGCCAGCCGCGGCGTTCTCATCGACGATATCTTCCTGGGTATCGATGTCGGCGACCGGCCCGACCGGCTCGTCGGCGTCGATGCTGAGCATGTCGATCGGCACCGTGCCGAACAGCCCGTAGACCGGATCCAGGGAGTTCACGCTCAGCAATACCTGGTAGTCGACGGGCACGTGTTCGAAGATGCCGTCGCGCACGCCGGTGACCGTGAAGGTCTGCGGCGTCGACCAGTTGCTTGCGTCGAAGGCCAATGCCGCCGGGTAGGTCGTGGCCTCGCCGGTGTTGCTCGAGGCGATCGTGATGATGACCGTATCCGACGGCGGCGAGGTCAGTGCCAGCGTGAAGGCCGCGACATTGCCCGCGCCGTCCTCCGTGGTCTGATAGCCGTTCTGGTCCAGGATCGTCAGACCCGGCGTGACGACGTCGAACGTGCGCATCATCGTGCCGTTCGAATCCACGGCTGATTCGCCGGACCATGCGATCGATGCCTGCGAGCCGGCGGCTGCGACGGACGGATACAGCTGATCGCCGCTCGGATGCGCCGGGACGCGCATGGGCGAGATGCTGTCGAATTGCCAGAAGGCATTGGCCTGGCGGGCGAACACCGAGATGCCCTCGGCGTCCGTGTCCACGTCGGACCATGCGACGATCGCGGCGTCGGCAGCGTCGACCGCGATCGCCACATGCGCGTAGTCGTTGCTGCTTGCGCCGCCGATATCGATGAAGCTCAACGAGCCGCTGCCATCGGTTCCCAACAGATCGGCGGTCCAGCCAAGAACTTTGAACGAGGACGAGCCGTCTTCGGCGACGGCGGCCCAGGCAAGCGTGCCGTCGCTGCGCACCGCCATGTCAGCCGACTCGAAGGCGTCGCCACCGAGCGGGTTGCTCAGCTCCCACGTACTGGACGGCGTTGCGCCGGCGGAGTCGATCTCGCGAAAGCCGAGCTTGTTGCCGGCGGCGGTGTCCTCGATCCAGAGCACCCCGAAGCGGTCGCGTCCGCCCGCACCGTCCCAGACGACTCGAGCATGACGTTGTTGGTGGAGGGATGCGTCCAGATCCAGCATGATCGCGGCCGCACCGGTTCCACCCGAATCGAACAGGCGGTAGTGAACATCGTGCGTGCCCGCGAGCCAGTGCGTCTGTGTCCAGACGACCAGGAACGAGCCGTCGTCGCGCAGCGCGACGTCGGCCTCGCGGGAGTCATCAGACGTGGCCGTGTTGACGCGCTGGACCCCATTGGCGTCGGTGGCCGCGCTGGTTTGCACGTTGCCGAGGGCATCGAAGCGGGCCGCGAACACACTGGTGTTGCCGCCTGTGTCGTCATCGGTCCAGACGATCACGAACTCGCCGCCGGCGTTCATCGCCACCGCCGGGGCGGCCTTGCTGCCGCCGCCATTGCCGATCTGCAGCTGGCCCGTGTCGAAGCCGTCGCCAAAGACCCGGTAGCGGATCCGGCCGTTGTTCTCCCACACCACCACCGTGTTGTCACCATTGGTCGCGACCTGTCCGGCCGACGACGGCGTCATGTGATTGCCGCCGCCGGTGTCGTTCACGAGCGTGTCACCGCTGGCGGGCACGAGATCGAGCGTGCCCTGCCAGTCGCTGCTCAGGGCCGATGTGCCGATCGCGCCGGTCGCGACCTCGAGCTGCCAGTCACCGCCGGCGCCGGTACGATCGTCGCTGGCCGCGACATCGGCGCCGCTGAGGCTCGCGAGGTCGGTCATCAGCGCGCGGCCGTCGGTGCCGCTGGCCAGATCGCAGCCGTAGATCATGATGTCCGCCCCGGCTGCCAGCATCGGCGCCCAGGCCGAGACATCGCGCGAGTGGGCGCGCAGCGCATCGGCGTCGACGAAGGTCGCGCCCAACTCGAAGCCCCGTGCATCGCCGTGGCTGACCAGATGGATCGCGTCGAAGGATCGATCGCCGGCCGCCAGGGCCGCGCCGATCGCGCTCAGTCCCTCGTCATCGACGTCGAGAATCAGAAAGGTCAGCCGGCGGTCGCCGTCGGCCTGGTCGGCGAAGTCTTGAATCAGCTGTTGATGGTCGGCGACGGCGGTGTCGATCACGACCAGCTCGTTGCGCTGGACTTGCTCGGAGTCGGCCGCGGCCGCGCCGTCGGGCGGCAGCGTCGCAACCTCGCTCGCCATCGTGGCGAGCTGCGGCTCCGGGGCCAGCACGGCGACGTCGGCGGAGAACAGCAGCCGCGGCGCGATCTCGTCGATGCGGGCGCGGGGTGGCGCCGAAATCGGGTCGGCGCCGCCCACCGGGGCCGCGGACGCCAGCAGCCGACCCGGGCCTGGCACGCGTTTGGAGAGCGCGCTCAGGCGTGCACGCTTGCGCAGGGAAAGTGTCGTCATCGCCGCCCCATGCTCGTGAAGTGCAGCCGGCGTGAGCCGGCGCGGTCGGACGCCAGACTGGCGCTGCGCGCGGACCGGTCCTCGAGCTGCCAATAGGCCTGCACGACGCGCAGCAGCGCGCGCGCCCGACCGCGGACGCGGGCAAGCGCCAGCAGACTGCGGATCGGTAGCGCTTTCTCGACAGCGAACTGGCGTGCGTCGGCGCACAGCCAGTGTTCGGCGCTGCCGCGCTCGCCACGACGCGCCGCGCGGCCGAACATCTGCCGGTCGATGCGGCCGCTGCGGTTCAGTTGCAGGTTCAGTACGTGCAGTCCGCCGGCGGCCAGTGCCTGGGCATTCGGCTCGATGTCGGTGCCGCGACCGGCCATCTGGGTGGCGATCGTGATCCGGCCGTGACGCCCCGCCTCCGCAACCGCGCGCGCTTCGTCGAGGTCGTCGCCGGCATCGATGCATTGCACGTCAACGCCGCGCGCGGCGAACGCGCCGGCCAGGGCGCGTGTCTGCCGGATCGAGTCGGAACCGATCAGTACGGGCCGGCCGCGTCGGGCGAGCGCGGTCGCGCGCTCGATGACCGCGTGCGTGCGGGCCGCGTCATCATCGAACAGGCGCGTGGGTCCCCGGCGCAGGCGCGACGGCTTATCGCGCGCGACGCGTGTCACGCGCAAACCGTAGACCTGGCGGAACTCGCGTTCGTCCTCGGTCAGGGTGCCGCTCAGGCCGCTGAGGTGACAGTAGCGGGCGAACAGGCGCGGATAGGTGAGGCCGGTGCCGGCCTCGGTCGGCGCCGGCGGCGTCGCGCCCTCCTTGAGTGCGACCAGACCGTGCAGATCGCCGGGCAGCTGTCGCGCGGGCGCGGCGCGGCCGGTGGTCTGATCGATCAGCACGATCCTGCTGTCGCGCACTGTGTAGTGGACGTCGCGCTCGAGCAGATGCAGCGCACGCAGCGCCTGCAGCACCGATTCGTCCCGGTGGACATCATTGATCCAGTGCAGACGATAGCGCGCGGCGAGTTCGGCGACGGCGTGCAGGCCGCGCTCGTGCCAGTAGACCTGGCCGGCGGCGCGATCGAGTTCGTAGTCGCTGCCGGCCGTCAGTTGGCGCGCGAGATCGAGTGTCTGCCAGAGTCGGGCGCGGTGCTCGGGGTCCTGCCTGCCGGTGGCCAGCACCAGGGGCATCAGCGCCTCGTCGAGCAGGATGGCGTCGGCCTCATCGACGATCGCCATGCACAGACCGCGCAGAAACGAGGGCGGTGCTTGCCGGCCGTCGGCGCTCAGGCCGTCCTGGTCGCGCAGATAGTCGAAAGCCACCGTGCGCGCCGTGGCGTAACAGATGTCGGCCGCATAGGCATTGCGCCGGCCCGTGTCGTCGGCGCTGCCGGTCGCGGCCCGGCAGTGCAGCCCGAGGCTGGCGAACGCGGCGGTCATCGTCCGCGCGTCGCGTTCGGCCAGGTAGTCATTGGCGGTGAGTACGTGCACCGGCGACCCGGCCAGGGCGGCGGCGCCGGCGGCCATCGCCGCGGCCAGCGTCTTGCCTTCACCGGTATCCAGTTCGATCAGTCGCTGGTCGAGCAGTCCGGCCGCTGCCTGCCATTGATTGTCGCGTGGTGCGTGACCGAGGCTGGCCTGCAAGGCGGCAGCCACGCAGGCCAGCGCGTCGGCGACCGCATCGTCACACCATCCCTCCGTGAGCAGGCGGCGACGCACCGCACCGGCATCGCCGCTGCGCCCGAGCCGTCGTCGTGCCAGGTTGGCCACGGCGCCGAAATCGCGCAGTGCTCCGACGCGCCGCTCATCACCCTCACGCTCCTCGCGCTCGGGGTAGGAGCCCCAGACGATGCCGGGTCTGGCAAGACGCGTCACCGGCCTGGGCGCATGCGGCCAGAGCCTGGCGAGCGGCATGCGCAGGGCCGTCGTCACGACCACTCCGGGGCGAGCTTGGGATCGAGCGCCTGCCAGAGTCTGTCGATCCACTGGGCGAGCAGAGGCCGCGAACCGAGGTCCAGGCGCACCTGGACCCGTGAACCGGCGGCCGTGCCGACCGGCTCGTCCAGGTGAACGGTCAAGGGGTAGACCGGCGCCCGCGGTCGCCAGTCCGAGTGCCCGGCGTCGCGCTCTGCGTCGATGGCGCCGCCGAGCGCTCGAGCGAATCCCGCGTCGGGCAGCACGCGCACGGCGGCCGGCGTCGCCGGCCGCAGCCGTGACTTCAGCAGGCGCCCGTCGTGGGTGGCGACCGCCACCGCGGTCCGGGCGTCGGGGCGGCCGCGCAGGCGTGCCAGCGTCGGCTGGTCGATCAGTGCCTGAACCGTTTCATGAGCCTCGCTATCGACGACCGCGATCATGTCGCCGGTATGCAGAAAGCGGCCGACGAGATCGCGTGACGCGGCGGTATAACGGACTCGCCCCTCGGCCGGCGCGCGGACGACGAGCCGCTCACGACGGGCGATCAGATGCGCCAGTTCCTGCTCGGCCTGGCGAAGATGCTGCTCGGCGCCGGCCGTTCCCTGACCACGTTCCTCGAGATTGGCGAACCAGGTGCCGGCGCGGCCATCGAGCACGGCGCGCCAGCGTCGGATCTCGGTGTCGAGATCGGGATCCACGAGCGTCAACAAGGGTTGGCCCACCACGACCGAACTGCCCTCGTCCACGATCACCTGCTGCACGAAGCCCGCGTCCTCGATGCGCACGCGGCCCGCGTCGGGCCACCAGATCATGCCGGGCGCCCAGACGCGGTCGGGCACCGGCGCCGCCAGCAGCAGGGCGGTCAGCGTCGCACCGGCGGTGAGCCGCAACCCGGCGCGCAGCCGTAGTCGCAGTGTTTGACCCGTCGTCGACGGAGCACGCAGCAGATTGGCGATCGGCATCACCAGCAGCCAGATCAGCGCCGCGATCGCGATCGTCAGACCGGCCACACGGCTGATGCCGCCGACCCAGCCGCTGAGCCAGAACATGAGCACGACGCGATAGGCCCAGGCGGCCGGCGCGTACGACCACAGCAAGGCCCGTTCACCGTGGCCGACCTCGGCCGCTGGTACCGGCATGCCGAGCAGATGGCGGCGCCAGAACGTCTGCCAGAGCGTGCGGCTGCGCTCACCCAGGCCCGGCATCGCGAGCAGATCGGTGAACAAGTAGTAGCCGTCCAGGCGCACCAGCGGATTGCCATTCAGGGCCACTGTCGACACACCGCCGATCAGCATGACCGCCAGGCAGATGTCGCGTGCGAGGCCCGGCGCGAGCACCGACCAGGCAATCAGGGCGAGCGCGGCCATGGCCAGTTCGGCCAGAATGCCCGCGCCGCTGACCAGGGCGCGCTCGCGCTTGCTGGCGAAGCCATCGGCCGCGGACGCATCGACATAGGGCGCGGGCATGCCCATCAGCAGCGCGACGCCCGCTTCGTGAACCTGGCCACCGAAGCGCCGCACCGCCAGGCCATGAGAGAGCTCGTGCAGCGCCTTTACCGGCACGAAGGTCAGCAGCATGGTCCACCAGAACGCGCCGGTTTCGCCCGCCTGCCCGATCGCCACCGCGAGAGCATTCCGTTGACCGGCCAGGATCAGCAGTGCCGTGAGCATCAGGCCGGCGATCAGGACCGCACCCGGGCGCGAGAACAACAGCTCACCGATACCGGCCAATCGATCGAGCAGCGCGGCGGGCGAGCCGAGCGATACGCGCGGTGCGAGCGGATGATAGCGGTGCTGCCGATCGCGGCGGCGACGTTCGTCGTCGGCCTGAGCCAGTGCACGCAGATCTGGCCAGTCGCCGCAGACCAGGAAACCATCGTCGACGAGCTTGCCGATCAGGTGGATCCAGTCGTCCTGCGGCGCGAGCAGTTCGGGCCGGGCTTCGGTCAGCGTTCGCCAGATCATCTCGAGCGACGTCTGGCCGTCGCATCGGCCGATCACGGCCCATGCGGATTCGTTCAGCCGAACGCGCCGGTTGGATCCGTCCTGCGCGATCACGTGCGACAGGCCAGTGCGCAGACGCTGGCGCGAGATACCGAGCCCTTCGCGCCAGGCGGGGCGCAGATTGCGCACCCGGTACCAGTGGCGACTGTGCAGCGCCGGGCCGGTGTTTCTCGCGTTGCTCATGGCTGCCAGCGCCACCAGGATTCGCGTAGCACGACGAACGCCCGCTCGGTCCATCGGCCCAGCAGGCTCGCGCGACCGATCTCGAGCTGTGCGATGCCATGCATGCCGGCGCGCAGGTTGGTCGGCGGATCGAGGAGCTCGGCCTGGGCTTCGAAGACGATGCCGTCCTTGCGGACCTGGGTGGTCGGTGCGATTCGGGTGATGCGAAATTCGAGCGGATGACCGTCGAGCGCCTGCAGGCGCAACTGACCCTGTTGACCGACCGAGACCCGGTTGCGCTCGGCTTCCTCGAGATCGATGGTCGCGCGAAACGAGCCTGCCGGCGCGATCGTGAACAACGCCTGGCCACGCTCGACCGGTGTACCGACCGATTGCCAGAGATCGCCGTCGAGCACGACGCCGTCGATCGGCGAGCGCACGCGCGACTCCTCGAGGCGTGCGTCGAGGCGCGCGAGTTCGGCATGGGACTGCTCGAGCCGGCTGCGCGCGACCGCCAACTCGGCACGATCGCCGCGCGCCATCGCGGCATCGGCCTGGGCACGGTGTTCGGACAGCTCGGCGGCCAGGCGGTCGCGCTCCAGGAGCAGATCGCGGTCGGTCAGCGAGGCCAGGGTGTCACCGGTGCGCACCGCATCACCGGGCCGGACCATGACCTCGGCGAGCGTTCCGCCGGCGGGCGACGACACCTGCCGCTCGACCGCACCCTGGATGCTGGCGTCGCTGGCAAGAGTGTGCGGCAATGGTGTGGCGAGCACGATGGCCAGGATCGCCGCGGCGGCAGCGGTCAGCGTGCGGCGGCGGCGTTCGTTCGCGGACGAAGCCTGCCAGCGCTCGCGCATCCGTCTGGACCAAGGCGAGCGCGACAGTTCGGCGAGCGCCAGGGGCTGGGCGAGCGTCGCTGCGAGCCGTTCGAGCATGCCGGTCAACTCGTCGTGGCGGGCGATCGCAGCGGCCGCCGCGGCGCCGCGCAGACACAGGCAGAGAGCCCCGGCACTGGCCTGGCGGCGCGGCAGGGGCAGGCTGATCACCAGCGGACTCGGGTCGCGCAGCGCGCTCGCCAGTGCGCGTTGCGCGACCACGATGTTCGCCGCACCCGCCGGATTCAGACTGCTGAGCAGAATCTGCTGGTCGCAGGCTTCGTCCATCGCCAGCAGCAGCGCGCGTCGGCGCGTCAGACCGGTCTGGCCCAGCCGGGTCGGCGCGCTGGCGATCAGCTTCAGCTCACGTGCGCCGCGCCAGGCCAAAGCGACCTGATCGGCCCGCAGCTCGCGCGCCAGGGCCTGGCAGTAGGCGAGCGCGATCATCTGCGGGGTATCCGCGCTAGCCGCCGCGCGTTGGATCCGCAGTGCGATCCTCGACCAGTCCGGCGACGCGGCCGCGACAAGGCCGGCGGCCGTCGCATCCCCGACCGGCGTGCGCGGGGCGGAGGTGACGGACGGCCTGCTGCTGGACGGTGGAGCGATGATGCGCGGCACGGGGCTCGGGTACGATTGCGAAGGGAAGTCTCCATCCAGTTTGGGCGTCCCGCGCGCGCATGCACCGGCGCTCTCGACCGGTGGCCGATGCCCGGCGTCGCGTCGCCGATCGACGGGCCCGTCAGTCGGCCCGAAACAACCGTCACGATCGGTCGTGGCGCTGCAAATCGACACAATCAGGAGCCAAGATGAATCTTTTCGACATGACCGGCAAAGTGGCGGTCGTCACCGGGTCAAGCCGCGGTATCGGCCGGGCCACGGCCGAGGCACTGGCCGTCCAAGGCGCGAAGGTGGTCATCTCCAGCCGCAAGGCCGACGCCTGCGAGACGGTGGCCGCCGGCATCCGCGAGCGTGGCGGACAGGCGATCGCGGTCCCCGCCAACATCTCCCGCAAGGACGAACTGCAGAACCTCATCGATGAGACCCGGCGTCAGCTCGGCCCCATCGATGCGCTGGTCTGCAATGCCGCCTCCAATCCGTATTTCGGTCCCAGCAGCGGCATGAGCGACGAGGTGTTCCAGAAGGTGATGAGCAACAACGTGCTCAGCAATCACTGGCTCTGCCAGATGGTTCACCCGGAGATGAAATCGCGCGGCGGTGGCGCGATCGTCATCATCTCGTCCATCGGCGGATTGAAGGGGTCCACCGAGATCGGTCTCTATTGCATCTCGAAGGCCGCCGACATGCAGCTGGCGCGCAATCTCGGTGTCGAGTGGGGGCCGGACAACGTACGTGTGAATTGCGTCGCGCCCGGACTGATCAAGACCGACATGGCGCGCGCGCTCTACGAGGACCCGCAGCGTCGGGCCGCCGCCGAGGCACGCTACCCGCTGCGCCGCCTGGGCGAGCCCGACGACATCGCCGGCGTCGTCGCCATGTTGTGCAGCCGCGCCGGGGCCTTCATGACCGGTCAGACCATCGTGGTCGATGGCGGCATCACCGTGACTGGCTGAGCCGCGCGCGGCATCAAGCGATCGCCGCTCAGCGGTATCGCTTGATGCCGCGTGGTCCGATACGATTGCTGGGCGCCTGGTGTCCATACAGACAACCGCTGGCGCCCAACAGCCAGGCGGCGGCCGAGAGCAGCGAGGCGATCTCGATCACCAGTCCGAAGTGATCCCACTCCTGAGGCGTGAAAATCAGCCCCAGCAGCTGCCGCCCGAGCAGCAGTAATGCGGCGCTCAACATCAGGTGCACGGTCGCCGACAATGCGCTCGAGGTAAAGAAATCGCGCATCTCTTCGGCAATGATCCGCGAGACCGCGAAAAATACGCACGGCAGTGCGAAGATCGCGGCGAACACGCCGAGTTGCAGCAGCCACTGAGCCAAGAGCGGTATCCGACGGGCGCCTGAGCGAGGAACGGCATCGCGTTGCCGCAGAAGGCCTGCGGGCGCCGATGCTGCGGAAATCGGGGCAATCGTCGGTCAGTTTCGCGAACCGGGCCATCGTTGCCGGCCCGGGCGGCAAGCGCACGCCGATCGATGGACGCCTGACGGCGCCGCGTAGCGTCGAGCGGCGCCGATGCAGCTTCCTAGCGCAATT
Source organism: Burkholderiaceae bacterium (assembly GCA_041396685.1). GTDB lineage: Bacteria > Pseudomonadota > Gammaproteobacteria > Burkholderiales > Burkholderiaceae_E > JAUIAI01. The sequence goes on along the minus strand of JAWKYD010000005.1, from coordinate 99,242 downwards.
CCAGCACTGCTTGCGCAAACGGCCCGGGCGCCTCGCGTGGCGGGTTGTGACCGACCCCCGCGAGGGTCCGGTGCTGCCAGCCGCCAACGAAGTGGCCGGCGTGCGAGGCCGAGCCGCCGACCGGACCGACGCCGTCATCGGCGCCGTCGAGCGCGATCGTCGGCACCCTGATCGGCGGCAGCTCGGCGAGTGCCCGCTCGGTGTGCTCATAGGCCGGGTCGCCGGCAACCAGACCGTATCGGTGCCGGTACGAATGCACGACCACGGCATCGAAGTCGGGGTTGCGAAACGCCGCCGCACTGCGCAGGAATTCATCGTCGTCGAAGCGCCAGCTCGGAGACCATTGCCGCCACAGCAGCCGGCAGAACGCTTCGCGGTGCACTGCCAGCCCGCGGACACCTCGCTCACCGTGCAGGTAGTACTGGTACCAGTAACGGTGTTCGGCCTCGGGCGTGGCCGGATACGCGGCGCCGGCGATGTCCTGGACGTTGTAGCCCAGGCAGCTCACCAGGCCGTGCACCCGCTCGGGCCATAGGGCCGCGACGATGCAGGCGGCGCGCCCGCCCCAGTCGTAGCCGGCCAGTGTCGCCCGCTCGATGGCCAGCGCATCCATGAACTCGAGCAGATCGTGGGCCAACGCCGCCTGCTGTCCGCTGCGCAGGGAGCCGGCGTTGCGAAAGCGGGTCGGCCCGTAACCGCGCAACCAGGGCACCAGAACGCGCAGCCCGGCCTGGTTCAAGCGCGGCGCAACCGCGTCGTAGCAGTGCACGTCGTACGGAAATCCGTGCAGCAGGATGGCGACCGGGCCATCGCGAGGCCCGGTGTCGTGATAGCCGATACTCAGCGTCGGCGTCTCGACCGTCGCGATCACGGCAGTTCGACGAACACCCGGCCATCGGCCTCGGTCAGCACGAAAGTGCGCAATGCCGGGCAGTCGGGGCCCTCGAGCAGCGCGCCGTTGCTGAGGTCGTAGCGCGCCTGGTGCAGCGGGCACTCGATCGAGTTCTCGAACAAGAAGCCGTCGGTCAGGCGCGCTTCCGCATGGGTGCAGGTGTTGGCCACCGCGAACAAACCGGCCTCACCGCGGCAGATCGCGATCGCTTCACCGTCGAGAATCAACTCGACCGCTTCATCGACCTCGAGCGCTTTGGCCTGATCGGTGATGTCGTGTCGGCTCATGAAACCTCCAGGATTCGAAAGTGGTCGGCCGTCAGTCCGGCCGAAGCTGGGAACGCCGGCGATTCTGCCATCGTCGGCGAGCGAAGATCTTCGATGCCCCTGAGCATCAGCGTCAGTGCCGCGAGACCCAGGAGGATCTGTACCAGGCGGCGCAGCAGTCGTTCGTCCAGATAGGGTTTGGCGCGCGCGGCCAGCCAGATGGCGAGCAGCGCGACCGGCACCAGGGATGCGGCCAGGATCAGCGGCGCCGGCGGCCAGTAGAAGCCGGCCGCGGCAAAACCGCTGATTCGCCAGACGAGGCTGAACAGGCCGACCACGGCGAAGCTGGCCCGCCAGATCGCGAACGGCATCGCGCGCAGATGCAGATAGATCAGATAGGGCGGCCCGCCCATGCCGAACATCGCAGAACCGAGTCCGCTGGCCATGCCGGCCGGCACCGCCCAGACACGCGAGACGGGATCGGTGGCTGGTCCCGGCCGCCGTTGCTGATAAACCAGAAAGCCGGCCACGAACGCGGCCATGCCGATCATCAGCCAGCCGATCGGCAAGGTGATCAGTAGCGACACGCCGGCGAGCGTGCCCAGCGCCGAGAAGCCGACCAGGGGCCACACTTCCCGCCAGGCGATCAAATGCCGGTTCACGCTGACCAGGCGCAGCGCGTTCAGAAACTCCAGCAGGGCGAGCACTGGCAATACCAGGTGCAGATCCAGGAACAGGGTCGCCAAGGGCACCGCGACCAGGCCGGCGCCGAAGCCGGCCGCCTGGAAAACGAAGCTCGCCAGCAATACGATCGGTGCGAGGATCGCCCAGGTCTGCGGGTCGAACGGCACGATTCAGGGTCCGCGACGGAGCGGCCGGGCGGCGGCGACCGTCGGCTCGTCGGAGACCGGTTTCGGGGTCTCGAAATCGGGCCCGGAGCGAACGCCCGACAGCCGTCCGCTGATCATCGCTGTGCGAAGAACGCGGCGACCGCGCCGTCGTGCTCCGGTGTATGGTGGGCGAGTGCCTGCAGGGCGGCCGAGAGTTGCAGCGTCTCGTCGAGACGGGCGGTCTGCGCCTGACGCAGCAGTCGCTTGGCCATGCGCAGCGCAGGGCCGGGATTGGCGGCGATGCGGCCGGCCAGTGCGCGCGCCTCGTCGAGCAACGCATCGGGCGCCACGATCTTGCTCACCAGACCCCAGTCGAGCGCGGTCCTGGCATCGATCATCTCTCCGGTGAAGCTCATCTCCGCCGCCCGCTGATAGCCGATTGCACGCTGAAGCAGCCACGCACCGCCGTCGCCGGGGATGATGCCGAGCTTCACGAAACTTTCGGCGAAGCGCGCCTTCTCGGAAGCGATGCGGATGTCGCACATGCAGGCAAGATCACAGCCCGCGCCGACGGCCGCACCGTTGACCGCCGCGATCGTGGGCACTTCGAGCGCATGCAGCGCCAGCGGAATGCGCTGGATGCCGGACAGATAGCCCTGCGAGATCTCGTAGGGGCTGCCGGCGGCGATGCCGCGCTTGTCGCGCATGTCCTTGACGTTGCCACCCGCCGAGAACGCACTGCCGGCACCGGTGAGAATCACCGCGCGCACGCTCTCATCGGCACGAATGCGCTCGCATGCCGCGACGATCTCGCCCCATTGCTCGGGGGTGGACAGCGCATTGCGCTCGTCGGGGCGGTTCAGGGTCAGGGTGACGATCGCGCCATCGCGCTCGTATCGTACGAATGACTCGTTCACGGTGTTCTCCAGTGGCATGGATCGAGGGGGTCGGTGGCGAGCGCGCCCGAACCAGGACGGCGGTCGGCGATGCGCATCGACCAGGGCACGCGGGCCGGCGCTGCTGCCGCCGCGGGCACCGGCCTCACCGAGGGCCGGGCCAGCGGCGTGTTCAGTCGGCTCGGCTGGTCATCAGGGCGATCACCTCGCCCCACAGGCGGCCGCGATGCGCGACCCGTTCGCCCAGGCGCAACGCGGCATCGTGACCGCGGATGCCCATCAGAGACTCGCGCCAGCGTTGCATGTCCACGGTATGCCGATGCAGGGCGTACTCGCGTGTGAAGCCGATCGCGCCGTGCACCTGGTGGCAGATGTCGTAGACCTGGTCGACAGCGTCGTCGACGACCAGCGCCGCGGCATCGAGCAATGCCTGCGTGCGTTCCGCCGCGACTCCCGAGCTGCAGGCGGCGGCCAGGGCCAGATCGGTGCCGGCCCCGGCGCTCGCGACATGCTCCGCCGCCACCGCCAGCGAGTGCTGGATCGCCTGGAACTTGGCCAGTGTCCGGCCGAATTGCTTGCGATCCTGAACATAGCCGATCGACAGATCGAGGGCCGCGCGCATCGCGGCGACGATCTGCAGCGCGCGCGCGAGCGCGAACGCGGCCCTGCCGTCGCCGGTCAGCCCGGGAACCAGACTCGCGCCGGTCCAGTTCATCGGGTCGTCGGCGATCGCGGCGTCGGCGTCGCCGGTGACGATCCAGAGCGCGAGATCGACCGGCACGGCGGCGCCGGCGCTCGCCCGCAGCACGGCCGCGCAATCGGGCCAGGCATCGCGATCGTCGAGGGCGGGCAGTATCTCGGCGAAGCCCAGCGAGCCGATGGCATCACGCAATGCGACGCGCTGCGCGGCGCAGGCTTCCGGGCCGCCAGTGGCGGCGGTATCGGCCCAGCGTCGGCCGAGGTCGGTCATCGCGCGCTCGACGGCATCGGCGAGCGTGGGATCGGGGCGCGCCAGCGGCAGGAGGTCGGCAGCAGGATTCATCGCAGTCCCAGCCCTCGCGCGACCATGCCGCGCAGAATTTCACGGGTGCCTCCGCGCAGCGTCCACGACGGCGAGTTCAAGATGGTTTCGGCGATCGCCTCGCGCCACACCGGGTCGTCGGGTGCGAGTCGCTGCAGACGGCGGAAGACCTGGATCTGTTCGCGCTCGAAGCTGTTGCCGAGATCCTTGATCAAGGCCGCCTCCAGGTTGGGCATCCGGCCACGTTGCAGCTCGACCGCGACGGTCACGGACATCGTGCGCAGCGCGATCAGTTTCGCGCACGCACGCCCGAGCGAGCGCAGCAACTCGGTATCGGCCAGCCGGCCGGCCGCACCCGCCGCAGCCTCGATCAAGCGGATCGAGCTCAGATAGCGTTCGGGTCCGCTGCGTTCGAACGCCAGCTCACTGGTGACCTGGGTCCAGCCATTGCCGGGTTCGCCGACCAGGCGCTCGGCCGGCACGAAGCTGTCGTCGAAGACCACCTCGTTGAACTCGCTGGCCCCGGCCATGTTGATGATCGGACGCACCTGGACATCGGTGGCGCGCAGGTCGACGATGAACTGGGTCAGGCCGTCGTGGCGCGACTCGCCGGCCTCGCCGGTGCGCGCGAGCACGATCGCGAAATGATTGCGATGGGCGAAGGTCGTCCAGACCTTGCGGCCGTTGAGTACCCAGCCGCCGTCGACGGGAGTCGCACGGGTGCGCACCGAGGCCAGGTCGGAACCGGAATCGGGCTCGCTCATGCCGATCGAGAAAAAGGCCTCGCCGCGCGCGATCAAGGGCAGGAATTCCCGGCACTGGGCCTCGTTGCCGTAGCGAAGCAGCAGGGGCCCGCTCTGGCGGTCGGCGATCCAGTGCGCGGCCACCGGCGCGTTGGCTGCCAGCAGTTCCTCGGTCACGACCAGCCGCTCGAGCATCGAGCGTTCGTGACCGCCGAAGGCCTTGGGCCAGGTCATGCCCAGCCAGCCACGCGCACCAAGGCGCGCCGAGAAATCGGGGTCGTAGTGGCTGGCAAAGTCGCCGCGCGGCCGCCACAGGCCGGCGGCCTGCTCCTGGGCGATGAACGCACGCACCTGCGCGCGCAGGGCGTCGGTCTCGGCCGGAAGTTGGTAGATCGGGAATGAGAAGTTCATCGGGGCGGAAAAGGGTTTCGCGACTCTGACCCGGCCGTGTGCCCGAGGCCTGCGCCCCCGATGCAGGCACCACCGCCAGCGGGGGCCCTGCCACCGGACGGTGGGTTCGGCCTGGGACGCTGGTGTCGCGCACGCGGCGGCGACGGCCGGATCCCGGGCACTGATTGTGCCGCAATTCCGCCGCTGTGATCTGGATCAACGCGGGCCGTACCGATCGGGCCAAGATAGGGGCATGAACAGCGGCGCCCGGATCGGCGTCGACGATCGACTGCTCCGTATGCCCGGTGCGCCGGGCCTCAATCTCCCTCTCCAGGAGGCGTGCGATGTTCAAGAAGATCCTCGTTCCGACAGATGGCTCCGATTTCGCGAATCGCGCGGTCGATGCCGCGATCCAGCTCGCCGGCGAGCACCAGGCTTCTCTGGTGCTGGTCAACGTTCAGATGCCTTTCACCCTGGTGGCGGCCGAGGTGCCGGTGGGCTTTTTCTCCAGTGCCGAGAATTACGATGCCGAGATGGCCAAGCGCGCCGAGCAGGTGCTCGCCGAGGCCAAGCGCAAGGCCGATGCGGCCGGCGTGACGGCGACCACCAGCGGCCTGCTCAACGAGCATCCGTGGGCGGCGATCGTCGAAACCGCCGAGGCCGGCAATTGCGACCTGATCGTGATGGCTTCGCACGGCTATCGCGGTCTCAAGGGCCTGGTCCTCGGTAGCCAGACGCAGAAGGTCCTCACGCACAGCTCGGTTCCGGTGCTCGTCTATCGCTGAGGGTTCGAACCGGGGCGGCGGGCAGGGCCGAACGAAGCGTTTCGGGCACAGCGGCAGCGGGGTGCCCGGGTGGTCCGGCCGCCCCGCACGAGCGCGCGCCAGGCCGCGCTCGTGTATAAATCGAGGCTTTGCCCGTGCGGGTGAGGTCGCGCATGCATCCCTTCGATCTGGCGCTGCAGATGCAGCCGCGCGCCGATGGCCGTTTGGTCGGTCAGGCGTCGCGAGACTACTGGAACGTGGTCGGTCCTTACGGCGGTATCACCGCGGCCACCGCCGTGCAGGCAGTGTTGCTGCAGCCGGCGGTCATCGGCGAGCCGCTTGCCCTGACCGCGAATTTCGTCGCGCCGGTACGTCCTGGTGAGTTCACCGCGCAAGTCACGCTCGAACGCAGCAATCGAACCACCCAGCACTGGCATCTGCGCTTGTTGCAGCCCAACCCCGATGGCGGCGACGACGTGGTCCTGCAGGCGATGGTGGTGATGGGCGTTCGGCGCGATGTCTGGAGCGGGCTGTCGGCGCGTGCGCCGCAGGTCGAAGGCCCCGAGGGATTGAAGCGCCGTCGCGGCCGCGACCAGATCGCCTGGTTCTCGCGCTACGACCTGCGCTTCGTCACGCATCCGTTCAAGGTCGAGAACCCGGACGAGCCGATCGTTCACTGGGTGCGCGACGATCCGCCGCGCCCGCTCGACCATCCGGCCCTGACCGCGATCGCCGACACGTTTTTCCCGTCGATCTTCGCGCACCGTGGCGGTGTGGTGCCGGTGGCCACGGTCTCGATGAACGTCTACTTTCATTGCAGTCGTGCCGAACTGACCGCATTGGGTGCCCACTGGCTGATCGGCGAGGGCCGCAGCAATGTGTTCCACGAGGGCTTCCTCGATGCCGAGGCCCGGCTCTGGGCGGGCGACCGACTGGTCGCCACCACGCACCAGGTCATGTGGTATCGTGACTGACGCCGCCTGACCGGTTTGGCCGGTCGAAACCTCCGGCGCGCGGTTGCGCGCGTTCCGGGCCCAGTTCCGCTCCGAACCCACGACCGATGGCCGCCGCCAGCCTGCTCGCCCTGATCGACGACATCGCGACCCTGCTCGACGATGTCTCGCTGCTCACCAAGGTGGCCGCGAAAAAGACCGCCGGCGTGCTCGGTGACGATCTCGCGGTCAACGCCGAGAAGGTCACCGGTGTCGACCCCGATCGCGAGTTGCCGGTCGTCTGGGCCGTCTTCAAGGGCTCGATGCTCAACAAGCTGATCCTGGTGCCGGCGGCGCTCGCGATCAGCGCCTTCCTTCCCTGGCTGATCACGCCCTTGCTGATGCTCGGCGGCCTGTTCCTCTGCTACGAGGGCTTCGAGAAGGTCGCGCACCGCTTTCTTCACTCGCACGACGACGACGCCCAGGCGCATGCGGGTCTGGTCGAAGCGGTCAAAGACGCATCGATCGACATGGTGGCTTTCGAGAAGGACAAGATCCGCGGCGCCATCCGCACCGATTTCATCCTGTCCGCCGAAATCATCGTGATCGCTCTCGGTACGGTCACCGATGCACCGCTGACCACCCAGGTGACCGTGCTGGCCCTGGTCGCCGTGCTGATGACCATCGGCGTGTACGGCCTGGTGGCGGCGATCGTCAAAGTCGACGACCTCGGTCTCTACTTGAGTCGCAAGGGTTCCGGCTTGCTGCGCGCACTCGGCCGGTTCCTGTTGTGGCTCGCGCCGGCGCTGATGAAGTTTCTTTCCGTGGCCGGCACGATTGCGATGTTCCTGGTGGGCGGTGGCATCCTGGTGCACGGCATCCCGGGTGCCGAGGCATGGCTGCATCATTCGCTCGAGTCCGTCATCCATGGTCTCGGCGACGGCTTCTCTTGGCTGGCGGGTGCACTGCCGATGGTCGCCAACGGCCTGCTCGGCCTGGTCGCCGGGGCCGTCGTGCTGACCATGATCGGCGCGGTGTCGCGCCTGCGTGGTCAGGGCACATGATCGCCGCGCGGGCGCGGCGAAGCCGGTGTGGCGCGCATTGCTGCAACGACTCCCCGCACGGGCCTGGATGCTCGATTCGTAAGCGCAGCAGGGCACGCCTGTCGGCGAATGTGCCAGCGCTCTTTGCACACCGACAATCAAAGGATCCCTCTCCATGAGCCGATTCAGCGCGCGCCGCGAGCGATTTCGCGAACTGCTGGCGTCCGAGCAGTGTTATCACCCCGCTTCGGTTCACGACCCGGTGTCGGCGCGCATCGCCGAGGATCTCGGCTTCGAGCTCGGCATGTTCGCCGGCTCGGTCGCCTCGCTGGCGGTGCTCGGCGCACCCGACCTGATCGTGCTGACCCTGTCGGAGTTCGCCGAGCAGGCGCGCCGCATCTGTCGTGCCGGGCAGCTGCCGTTGCTGGTCGATGCCGACCATGGCTACGGCAATGCGCTCAACGTCATGCGCACGGTCGAGGAGCTGGACACGGCCGGCGTGTGCGCACTGTCGATCGAAGACACCGATCTGCCGCCGCGCTTCGGTACCGGCGGCAAGCCGGCCCTGCTGTCGCTCGAGGAGGGGGTGGGCAAGATGCGCGCCGCCGTGCAGGCGCGCGGCGCCGATGGTCCGCTGATCGCCGGCCGCACCAGTGCGGCCGGCATGACCGGCGTCGACGATGCGATCCGCCGTTCGATCGCCTACGAGCAGGCGGGCGTGGACGCGATCTTCCTGGTGGGGGTGAAGTCGCGCGACGATCTCGACAAGATCGCCGACGCATTGCACCTGCCGTTGATCCTCGGCAGCGCGGCCAAGGACATGATGGATCGCGACTATCTCGCCTCGCGCGGGGTGCGCGTCGCACTGCAAGGTCATCAGCCGTTCGCGGCCGCCACCCGCGCGCTCTATGAAACCATGCGTTTCCTGCGCGAAGGCGGCGATCCCGCTCAGGTTCCGGGCCTGGCCGACAAGGCCTTGACGCGTGCCTCGACGCACGCCGACGACTACGACGACTGGCAGTCGCGATTCCTCGACTGACCCGGCCAGCGCGGCGACCGATCTCGCCGCCGATCGGTGCCTGTGGTGCGACGCCCGGGCTATCGGACAGCGTCGCCGATGCCGATGAGATGAAGACAACCGGCACCGGCCGCCGGGGGTGTCGTGCCTGCATCGGTGCGCGCGCATGGCACCCGAACGGCCGACCCGTCCGTCCATCGCCCGTCGAGTCGCAGATGCAGGAAGTCCTCGAGCGTCCGTCCCGTGAATGTCGTCCGCCGCCGGCACGCGGACCATCTCGCGTACGCGACCGCTCGCGCCGTGGCGGCCGCGGATCCGGCGAGGCTGCCAGCGTGCTGCTGGTCGAACACTCGCAGGAGCTGCGCGCGCAGTTGATGCGGGTGCTCGAGGGCGCGGGAATCCTGGTCACAGCCCTCGGCGACGGCGACACGGCGATCGCCTGGCTCGATGACTCACCCGAGCCCGATCTGGTGATCCTCGACTGGCAACTGCCCCAGCCGGTCGGCGGCGCGCTGATCGACTGGATCCGCGAAGACGAGCGCTGGGACGACGTGCCGGTCATCGCACTCCTGCACGATCTCGATGGCGTTGCGGTCGTGGATGCGCTTGCCTGCGGTGTCGACGCCTGCGTGATCAGCCCGTTCGACCCGGCCTGGTTGGTGGAGGTCGTGGCGCGCTATCTGTAGCGCGCGCACGTCGGCCACGCAGCGCGCGCGCCGGGCCAGGTCCGGACAGGCGGTCCGTGGCGCCCACCGGCCGGCCCACACCGTTCAACCCTGCGCAGCGAGCGACCCGGCCGCGATCCAGCCGCCGGCCACCGCGCTGAGCAGGCCGTTGCCCGACAGATAGCCCCAGACGGTATCGCCCGATACGCCCCGCGCCGAGCCGCCGGCCGCCAGCAGGTTCGGCAGTGCGCTGCCGTTCGGACGCAACACCCGGCAATGACAGTCGACCACCAGTCCGCCCTGGGTATGGAACAGGGCGCCGGTGACGCGGATCGCATACAAGGGCGCGCGCAGCGGCCGGCGGAACCGGCGGCCGAATCGATCGGGTTCGCCGCTGTCAGCCAGGGCCTCCAGCTCGCGCAGCGTCGTCGCCAGGCGCGCCGAGTCGACGCCGAGAGTGGTCGCCAGACCTGCGACGTCATCGGCGCTGCGCAATGCACCGGCCCGCTGGGCGGCGACGAAATCCGGAAAACCGCGCGCCAGCGCGAGCAAGGGCGCATCGAACACATTCCAGGCGACGCCGCCGTCCTGGGCCAGCACGGCCATGGCAGCTTCGGAGTAGCCAAGGCTCTCGTCGTGGAAGCGATCGCCATGCACATCGACCTGGATGCCGCCCTCGGTCATCAGCGCCCAGGTGATCAGCATGCCGTGCGGGCTGGCCCACGAACCATGTCCCTGATAGCCGGAGAGATCGGCGCTCGCCGCGCCGAGGGCCTCGCCCCAGGCCAGTGCGCTGCCGTCGTTGCCGACGTGACCAGCGAACACGGCATCGCGCATCTCGGGGATGTGTGCGGCGATCCGCTCCGGGTTGCCGCCGTAGCCGTTGCAAGCCAGCAGCAGGGTGTCGCAGCCGATCGTCTCCTCGCGGCCGTCCGGACGCTGCAGCCGCACGCCCAGTATCCGGTCGTGGGCATCGGCGATCAGGTCGACGACCCGCGCGTTCGTGAGGAGATCGATCCCGGCGTCGGCCGCCGCCTTGAGCAGCCGGTCGATCAGGCCACGGCCGGTTCGCTCGGGAACGGCGTGCATGCGCAGTCGCGAATGGCCGGGATAGACGAAGCCCTCGAGCAGCTCGAACGGAAGTCCGGCGACCTCTCCGAGCCAGTCGAGCGCCGGGCCGATTGCACGCACATAGGCCTCGGTCAGCGACGAATCGTTGCGCCCGCCTGCCTTGGCGGTGATGTCGGCAACGAAGCGGTCGACCGAATCGTCGATGCCCGCGCGCCGCTGCACGCGCGTGTCGCAGGCGGGGATGAAGCCGGAGGACAGGGCCGTCGAGCCGGCGGGCAGGGCATCGCGCTCGAGCACCGCGACCTCGAGGCCGAGCGCCTTCGCACGCAGCGCCGCCACCAACCCGCAGGCGCCCGCGCCGACGATCAGCAAGGGCACCCGCGCCGTGGGCGCGAAGCCTGCGTCGTGCGCGACCCGTTGGATCGACGGTGGCCGCGTCACCGGCCCGCCCGGCGAGCGCATCGTTCAGGCCCGCACATCAAGGTGTCGGCCGGTGCAGGCATCGATCGGCTCGGCGCATCGTCGGGTCATCCCGCCAGGGCCGCGGTCAGGCGCGCGCAATCGGTGAGCTCGGCGATGCTGGCCAGGTCGGCCAGAGCGGTGTCGTGCATCGATTGCTTGAAGGCCGCGCACGCGTCGGCGACGACCATCACGTGGTACTCGCGAAGATGCGCATCGCGAACCGTGCTGGCCACGCCGCCCTGCGTGACGATACCGGCGACGCAGACCGTGTCGATGCCGGCGTGCCGCAGAACCCAGTCGAGCTGGGTATTGAAGAATGCCGAGTAGGCGACCTTGTCGACATTGACGTCGACGAGGTCGGCGAGTTCGTCGACCACCGCCTGGCCGCGACTGCCGGGCGCGAAATCGCCGTCGCGCAGGAACGGCCGCAGCCGATGCAGGTGTTCGGCGATCATGGCGTGTCCGCCCGCGTCGGGCCACAGCGTGAAGCGGCTCGCCGCGACCAGCCCGCCGGCATGTTTGAGGGCCTGCGCCACCGGCCGCAAGCGGCCGGGCAGGACGGCCATGGCGGCCTCGGCCTGACCGCCGCGAGCATAGGCACCGGCCGCATGCAGGAAATCGTTCTGCAGATCGATGATCAGCAGGGCGGTGCGGGCTGGATTCAGTGATTGCATGGACGCTTCCCGGATGGATCAGGCATCGGTCGTGCGAACGATCAAATTGCCCAGCGCATCGACCCGCGCCGAGAAGCCGGGCTCGAGCCAGATGGTGGTGTCGGGCTGCTCGAACAGCGCGGGCCCGTCGAGCGTGAAATCGACCGGCAGCGCCAGGCGCTCGAACACCGGCGTCTGCCACCAGCGCCCGTCGTGATGCACCCGACGCTCACCGATCGGTTCGCGACGCGTGTCTGCCGGCTCGGGGGCGAGCGCGCTCAGATCGAACTTGGGCCGCTCGCCGATCATGGCCACGCGCAGATTCAGCACCCGCATGGGAACGCCTGCCAGCGTGCGGCCGAAGGCCTGCCGATAGGCGTGTTCGAAGGCGTGGACGACGGCGTCGCCGAGTGCGTCGCGTGGGCCGTCGATGGCGGCATCGTCCAGCTCGGCGGCCACGGTGTGGGTCTGGCCCTGATACAACATGTCGAGTTCGACGCGGCGCACGACCCGCACGAAGGGCACGCCCGCGGCCGCCAGCGCCTCGCCGCCGCGCTCGCTCAGCCGTCGGATCTGCTCGTGAAGCTCGTATCCGTCCAGCCGCGACAGCGGCCGGTTCAGCGTCTGAACGAAGTCGTGGCGCATGTCCGCGATCGCACAACCGAGGGCCGAGCTGACCCCGGGATAGCGTGGGATAAGGCCCGCGCGGATGCCGACCTCGCGCATCATCGCGCACACGTGCAACGCGCCGCCACCGCCGAAGGGCATGTAGGCGAAGCGGGTCGGGTCGTGACCGCGCTCGATCGAGACCAGCCGCATCGCGCCGGCCATGTTGGCATTGGCCACGGTCAGGATTGCCTCGGCCGCCGCTTCCGGCGACAGCCCCAGTGGCTCACCGACGTGGCGGGCGATCGCCTGCCGCGCCGCGTCGACGTCGAGCGAGGGCAGGGCGCCGATCGGGCGCTGCGGATTGATGCGGCCGAGCACCACGTTGGCGTCGGTGACCGTCGGGCCCAGCGTGTCATCGTGTCCGCGCAGGCCGTAGCAGGCCGGCCCCGGGCTCGAGCCCGCCGACTGCGGACCCACTTGCAGCAGCCCGGAGACATCGACGCGCGCGAGCGAGCCGCCGCCGGCACCGATGGTCTGGATCTCGATCATCGGGGTACGCACCACCATGCCGAACGCGATCGACTGCTGGGCGGTTTGCGCGATGCGTCCGTCGGCGATCAGGGATACATCGAAGCTCGTGCCGCCCACGTCGCCCGTGATCACATCGGGCCAGCCGGCGCTGGTGGCGATGTGCGCGCAGGCGATCACGCCGGCAGCGGGCCCCGACAGCGCGGTACGGATCGGAAAGCGGCGTGTGTCCTGCACCGACATCAGGCCGCCGTTGCTCTGTACGATCAGCAGCTCGGCCCGCGTGCCGCGCTCGGCCAGCGAGCTCTCGATGCGCTCGACATAACGGCCGACGACCGGCTGCAGCGCCGCATTGAGCGATGCCGTCGATGCGCGCTCGAACTCGCGCACCTCGGGCAGGATCTCGTGCGAGGCGGTGACGTGCTCGTTGGGCCAGACCGCGCGCAGGCACTCGAGGGCGCGCGCCTCGTTGGCCGGGTTCGCATAGCTGTTGATGAAGAACACGCACAGCGCCTCGCAGCCGGCGGCGAGCAGGCGTTCGGCGGCGGCGCGCAACTCGTCGGCATCCACCGGCTCGCGCACCATGCCGTTGGCGAGCGTTCGTTCGCGCACCCCGACGCGCAGATCGCGCGCGATCAGTGGTTCGAACCGGCCCCACAGTCCCCAGGTGCTCGGACGGTCGCGCCGGCGCATCTCGAGCACGTCGGCGAATCCCGCGGTGGTGATCAGGCCGCAGCGCGCCACCTTGCGCTCGAGCAGTGCATTGGTGCCGACCGTGGTGCCGTGCACGATGGTGGCCGCCGCTTCGAAGCCGGCGCCCTGCATGGCGAGCGCCGCGCCCAGACCTTCGACGAAGGCGCGGGAGGGGTCCGCGGGCGTGGAGGCGACTTTCGCGATCCGGGCGCGTCCGGCCTGCGGATCGAGCGCGAAGACATCGGTGAAGGTGCCGCCGATGTCGACGCCGAGAACGAGCTTCATGGCGTCTCTCCGTGCGTCTCGGGAGCCGCGTCGGCCGCACCGGTGTAGCCGAGCCGTCGGTCACGCTCGCGGGCGGCCGGCGAGCGTCTGGCCGGGTCGCCCCAGCCGCCGCCGCCCGGCGTGGCGATGCGCACCCGGTCGCCGCGGGTCAGCGAAACGCCCACCTGTTTGGAGACCATCGGCGGTGTCTGCCAGCGGTCGCCGACCGCGAAACCGATCTCGTTGCAGGCCGCTTCGCCGCCGCCGACGACGCCTTTGGGTGCGAACCGGCCCCGCTCGCCGAAAACGAACGCACGTGCGTCCTTCTCGAGCAGTTCGATCTCGTAGATCGCGCCCAGACCGCCCCGGTGCTCGCCGTCGCCGGCCGAATCCGGGCGCAACGCCCATTGCGTGAATGCCACCGGATAGCTGGCCTCGAGGATCTCGAGCGGCGGAATCGTGGCCATCGAGATCGGCGCGTTGCCGTGCGACAGGCCGTCGCCATCAGGATGGCCGCCGTGGCCGCCACCGAAGAAGCTGAACATCACCCACGGCCGGCCGGCGTCCGGCCCCTCGCTGCGCGTGCCGGCGATCGACAGCGCGTTGATGGTGCCGTAGGCCATCGCGGTGGCGCGCGCGGGATCGGCCTTGGCGAGTGCGCCGAAGATCACGTCGATCATGCGCAGGATGGTCTCGGTATAGCCGCCCACCGGCGCCGGCTTGCGCGCCGAGATCAGCGAGTCGTCGGCGATCGTGAACGTGATCGCATCGAGCACGCCGGCGTTGGCCGGGACATCGGCGAAGCAGTGCTTGAGCGCCACGTAGCAGGCGGCGATCGCGGTCGAACGCGAGATGTTGACCGGGCCGGCGCAGGCCGCCGAGGTGCCGGAGAAATCCAGCGCCAGACTCGGCGGGCGGTTGTCGCCGCCGTGGTCGACGCCGAGTCGCACGGCGATGCGCAACGGCGTGTCGGTGATGCCGTCGTTGTCGAGGAAGTCCTCGCAGCGAAAATCGCCCTCGGGCAGTTCGCGGATGTGCCGGTGCATCATCATGACCGCGCGCTCGCGCAACGCATGCAGGGCATCGCGCACCGTGTCGGCGCCGTATTCTTCGAGCAGGGCGGTCAGCCGCCGCTCACCGAGCTCGAGCGCGGCGAGCTGGCCGTTGAGGTCGCCGTAGACGCTGCCCGGCAGGCGCGAGTTGGCCTGCAGGATCGTCAGCACCTCGGGTACCGTCTGTCCCTCGCGAACCAGCCGCACCGGCGGAATCAGGATGCCCTCCTGCCAGCACTCCGTCGCCGCCGGATTGTAGTTGCCCGGTACGGCGCCGCCGACGTCGTGCCAGTGCGCGACCGAAGCCAGACAGCAGAACAGCCTCCCGTCGTAGAAGAACGGGCGCACGAGCTTGAAGTCATTCAGATGCGTGCCGCCGTCATAGGGATCGTTGAAGATCCACACGTCGCCATCGCGCAGGCCGCCGTCGGCGCGCGCGGCATCGATGGCGGCGCGTACCGCGAAGGCCATCGCGCCGACGAATACCGGCAGTCCCGACTTACCCTGCACCAGCGTGTCGCCGGTGCTGGCGTCGTACAGGCCGTGCGAGGCATCGTGCGCCTCGGCGATGATCGGATTGAACGCGCTGCGATACAGCGTCGCGTCCATTTCGTCGGCGATCTGTTCGAGGCGGCCCTTGAGCACCGCGAGTTTGACCGGATCCATGATTTTCTCAGCTTCGCGCCGCACGCACGTCACCACGTGCAATGCGTTCGCGCAGGGTCGGCAGCAGACCGCCGCGGTGGATGATATCGAGCAGAAATCCCGGCAGGGGTTCGCAGTCGATCGTTTCGCCGCTGTCCACCAGGGTCAGGCGCGCGGTGGGCAGATCCCAGCGGGCGCGCGCGCCATCGGTGAGATGTCCGGCACCGCGCAGCGACAGCACCGGCAGGCCGAGGTTGATCGCATTGCGATGAAACAGGCCGGCGAAGCTACGCGCCAGCACAGCGGCCACGCCCAGGTGCCGCAGCGCCGCGGCCGCCTGCTCGCGTGACGAGCCGATGCCGAAGCGCTCGCCGGCGACGACGATGTCGCCCGTGCGCACCTCGCGGGCGAACTCCGGCCGTACCGTGCCCAGACAGTGGGCCGCGATGGCCTCGATGCCCTGCGACATATAGCGGCCGGGCGCGAGCGCGTCGGTGTCGACGTCGTCCGGCAGGCACCAGATGCGCGCGTCGCGCGACTCGGTTTCAGCCATCGAGCCAGGCCCTCGGATCGGCCAGGTGCCCGGCGAGCGCACTGGCGGCCACGGTCATCGGCGAGCCGAGCCAGACCCGGGCGCTGTCCGCGCCCATGCGCCCCTTGAAGTTGCGCGCCGTGCTGGCGATCACCCGCGACTGCTCGGGGATACTGCGGCCGTAGCCGGCACAGGCGCCGCAGGCCGAGGGCAGAAGCTCGGCGCCGGCATCGACGAGTGCTGCCAGTACGCCCTCGCGCGCCGCCTGCTCACGTTCCCGTACGCTGGCCGGCGCCAGCAGCAGACGGGTGCCCCTGGCGATCCGGCGGCCGCGCAGAATGCGTGCGGCGGCGCGCAGATCGACCAGCTTCGCGCCCGTGCAGGCGCCGAGGTAGGCGATGTCGATCGGCTCGGGCTCGCAGGCGTCGACCGCAACCGAGTTCGCCGGGCTGTGTGGCACGGCGATCTGCGGCGCGAGCGCGGCGACGTCGAAGCGGAACTCGCTGGCCGGGGCCCGGGGGTCGCCGCGGCCGGCGTCCAGATCGATGTCGCCTGCCGGTACACCGGCCGCCAGCAAGGCCTCGTGCGTGGTGTCGTCGGCGGGCACCATGGCGGCCTGGGCGCCCAGCTCGGCACCCATGTTGGCGAGCGTCATGCGCTCGGCCATCGACATCGCGGTGATGACCGGACCCGAGTATTCGATCGCCTGGTAGCGTCCGCCGTCCATACCGAAACGCCCGAGCAGCATGAGCATCAGGTCCTTGGCCATCACGCCATCGGGCAGCGGACCCTCGAAGTGGTAGCGAATGGTCTCGGGCACGCGCAGCCATATTTCGCCGGTGACCACCGCGGAGAGCATCTCGGTGGCGCCCACGCCGAACATGTAACAACCCCAGGCGCCGCCCGTGGGCGAATGCGAGTCGCCGCCGACGCACAACATTCCGGGCCGCAGATGGCCGTGCTCGGGCAGGACCACATGGCAGATGCCCTGGCTGTCGTAGACGTGCGGCAGGCCGGTTTCGCGCGCCCATCGACGGGCGAAGTGCACGATGCGTCGGCTGTCGTCGTCATCGGCCGACACGTAGTGATCGAGGGCGAGCACGATGCGGCTCGGATCCCAGATTCGCGCGCCGAGCGAGTCCAGCATCGGCGCCAGCCGGCGCGGGCCGCTGGAATCGTGGAACATCGCGAGATCGATCGCGCAGGTGACGATCTCGCCGACGGCGACGTGTGCCCGACCGCTGGCGCGCGCGATGATGCGCTGGGCCAAGGTCTGGGCCGGGTTCGGGCTTGTCGCGGCGGCGGTGGGGATCGTGCTCATCGCCGCAATCGTATTCGAACCGGCCGCCCGGCGCGGCCGGAACCGCCGACGCAAGCGCCGGAATCAGGCCGCGACCGGCATCGCGTAGTGCAGCGGCTGACGGCCGCGATCGACGAAGATGGTCTGGCCGGTGAGCGTCGACGATTCGTCCGATGCCAGGAACAGGGCGACGTTGGCCACTTCCCCGGGTTCGCCCAGCCGGCCCATGGGCGTGCGCGCAAGCGCCGGGCTGCGCGTCGTGGTGTCGGTCGGGGTCGGGCTCTTGACCAATTCGGGAGCAGGGGTGGCGGGGCCGATCGCGTTCACGCGGATGTTGTCGCCCACCATCGCCACCGCCATGGCGCGGGTGAGCTGCGAGACGCCGCCCTTGCCGACGGCGTACGGCACCTGGTCGGGAAGCGCGTGCACGGCATTGACGCTCGGCATGTTGATGATGGTGCCGCCGCCGCGTTCCTTCATCGCCCGTGCCGCGGCCTGAGCGAAGGTGAAGCCCGCGGTCAGGTTGATCGACAATATGCGTTCGAACTCCTCGACCGTCAGCTCGTAGACGCTGCGTTTGATCAGGATGCCCGCGTTGTTGACCAGAATGTCAAGGCTGCCGAAATGGTCGATCGCCTTCTGGATCGCTTTTTCGGGAATTTCGTGGTCGCTCACGTCGCCGCGCATGAATATGGCGCGATCGCCGAGAGACTCGGCTAGCGCAACACCGCGGTCGGCGTCGGTGTCCAACAGCAACACTTGTGCACCTTCTGCGACGAAGCAGCGCGCGATGGCGGCACCGATATCGGCGGCGGCACCGGTGATCAGGGCAGTCTTGCCCGACAAAGTGGCTTTCAACTCAGTAACTCCGGCCCATGCGTCGATGCGCGATCATTCTTGTTCGAAGGGCCAGAACCAGCGCACCCGGGGGAGGAGGTGGACGGCACATTCGCTGCAACCTTCGATTGATAACGCTTTGAGATAATTGTTTCAGGTAGTTTTTCACGGTCGGGCTGATCGGTTTCAAGAAACGTCGCATCGCGTCGACGCTGATGACGTTTGGTGTTCACAATCATGTGCTTTGCTCGCCACTATCGCGTGACGTGCCGTGACAGCGACGGCACCCCGGCTGCCGGCTGCCCGTGTTGCGTGGCAACCTTGGCCGCTGCCATCCGCAGGTTGATCGCACTCATCATCGCCTGCCTGGCATTTGCCGCACAAGCGGTCGACCGCGGCGGACAGGTATTGCCCGCGCCTGGTGCGGCCGACGCCATGGGAAGCGACGTCCGACCGGGCTCCGCCTGGTCGGCACTCGATGCCTCCTTGAGCGCCTGGCTGGCGGCCAATGGCCTGGCGCGGGCAGCGGTCGGACTCGAAATCCGCGATGCGCTCACCGGTGAAGTGCTCGCGGGACGCAATGCCGGGCGGCCGATCAATCCGGCCTCGCTGATGAAACTGCTGCCGGTGACCGCCTCGTTGCAGACACTGGGTCCGCACTTCGTCTGGCGGACCGGCTGGTATCTGGACGGCCCGCTGGCGGGCGGGCGGCTTGCCGGCGACCTGCTCATGGTCGGCGACGGCGACCCCAAGCTCGTGATCGAGGATCTGACCGAACTGATCGCGCAGATGCGCGCACGGGGTCTGCAGCGCATCGACGGTGATCTGTTGATCGACGACGCGCTGTTCAGCCTGCCGCCGCCAGGGCCACCCTTCGATGGCCAGCCCAACGAGCCCTACAACGTCGCGCCCAGCGCCGGCCTGCTCAATTTCAAATCGACCAAGTTCGTTTTCACGCCGCGCGGGTCCGGCGTCGCACTCGAGCTCGATCCGCCGTTGGCGGGCATCGCGATCCGCAATCGCATGCGGCTGGAGGGCGGGCGTTGTCGACATGGCCCCGCCGATGCGCGATTCGCGCAGCGTGGTAACGACGAAGTGCCCGAGATCGTGGTCTCCGGACGATATTCGCGTGCTTGCGGCCGGCGCAGCGCGTACTTTGCGGTGCTCGATCATCGCCAGTTCGCCGAGGCCTTCTTTCGCGCCGCGTGGGAGGGCGCCGGCGGCATCTGGAACGGCCACGCGCACTATCGGAGCGGGGCGCTGAGCCGGCTGCCACCCGAACGGCGCCGGCAGCCCTGGCTGGTCTGGCAATCGCCGCGCGACCTCGATTCGATTGCGACCGACATCAACAAGTTCAGCAACAACGTCATGGCACGCATGCTGATGCTGCGGCTGGGCGTGGCGATCGCCGGTCCGCAGGCGACCGAGTCGGTTGCGCGCGAGGCGGTGCTGGCGCGTCTGGCGCAGTGGGGGCTCGATGTCTCGGCGGTGGTGATGGAGAATGGCGCGGGTCTGTCGCGCCGGGCGCGTCTGCGGCCAAGCCTGCTCGGCGAGCTGCTGGTGCGCGCGCTGGCCGACCCCAATACGCGCGGTCTGCGCGAGACGCTGCCCGTGCTCGGCGTGGACGGCACCATGCGTTGGCGGCTCACGGATCGGCCGGTGGCGGGCAATGCCTGGATCAAGACCGGCTCGCTCGAGGACGTGCGCTCGATCGCCGGCTATCTACGGGCGCGCTCGGGGCGGCTCTATACGGTCGTCCTGATCGTCAACGATGCGCGGGCGCGGGCGGCGCTCGGTGTTCAGGACCGCCTGCTCGAGTGGTTGTACGACGCGGGTTGAATGACGACCTGCGTGGCGATCGGCGAGCTTGCCGTCAGCCGGCCAGCCCCGTGTCTCGCAACAGCGCCTCCACGCGCTTCTCGAGCGCCGTATCGATCGTGATCGGACGGCCCCACTCGCGCTGGGTTTCTCCCGGCCACTTGTTGGTGGCATCGATGCCGATCTTGCCGCCGAGCCCCGATACCGGCGAGGCGAAATCGAGATAGTCGATCGGCGTGTCGGTGACGATCGTGCTGTCGCGCGCCGGATCGACGCGGGTCGTCATCGCCCAGATCACGCTTGGCCAGTCGCGCACGTCGATATCGTCGTCGGTGACGATGATGAACTTGGTGTACATGAACTGACGCAGAAAGCTCCAGATGCCGAACATCACGCGCTTGGCGTGACCGGCGTACTGTTTGCGAATCGACACCACCGCCAGCCGATAGGAGCAGCCCTCGGCCGGCAGATGGAAGTCGACGATCTCCGGAAACTGCTTTTGCAGAATCGGCACGAACACTTCGTTGAGCGCCAGTCCGAGCATCGCCGGCTCGTCGGGCGGCCGGCCCGTGTAGGTGGTGTGATAGATCGGCTTCTCGCGCATGGTGATGCGCCGGATCGTGAACACCGGAAACCAATCCACCTCGTTGTAGTAACCGGTGTGATCGCCGTAGGGGCCCTCGGGCGCCATTTCCCAGCCCGTTTCCGGCCGGGTGGGCAGCGGGTGCGCGGCCGGCAGTCGCGCGCGGGCGGCCGCCTCGTGCGCCTGGCCGAGGCTGCCATCGGGGTCCGGCCGGATCTCGCCCTCCAATACGATCTCGGCGCTCGCCGGCACCTGCAGGGCATTGCTCGTGCAACGGGCGAGCAGGGTGCGCGCGCCTCGCAGCAGACCGGCAAACTGGTATTCGGACAGGCTGTCGGGAATCGGCGTGACCGCACCGAGAATGGTGGCCGGGTCGGCCCCGAGTGCCACCGCGATCGGAAACGGCGCGGTCTGCGCGCCGGCGCCGCGCTGTTGCTGAGCGTGATCGCGGAAATCGAGCGCACCACCGCGATGCGAGAGCCAGCGCATCACGACCTGGTTCCGGTTGAGCACCTGTTGCCGATAGATGCCGAGATTCTGGCGGGCCTTGTGCGGGCCGCGCGTGATGACCAATCCCCAGGTGATCAGGGGGGCGATGTCTTCGGGCCAGCAGTGTTGAACCGGGATGCAAGACAGATCCACATCGTCGCCATCGAGCACCACGTCCTGGCAGGCCGGTCGTGATACCTCCTTGGGCGCCATGCTCAACACCTGTCGCAGGACCGGCCACTTCTCCCAGGCGTCGCGCAGGCCGCGCGGCGGGTCGGGCTCCTTCAGATAGGCCAGCAGCTTGCCGATCTCGCGCAGCATGCGGGGATCGTCCTGGCCCATCGCCATCGCCACCCGCCGGGTCGTGCCGAAAAGGTTCGCCAGCACCGGCATGCGCGCCTCGCGGCCTGCCACGTCGCGCGCCTGGTTGAGCAGCAGGGCGGGGCCGCCGGCGCGCAGGACCCGGTCGGCGAGCGCCGTCAGCTCGCGATCGACCGAGACAGGTGTATCTATTTGTTTCAGCTCGCCCGCCCCTTCGAGGAGCGTGATGAATTCGCGCAAGTCGTTGTATTGCAATGGATTACCCCGGTCTGAATGGGCCCCTCGGGCGACCGAAAAACGGACCGATTCTCGCACTCTCTCGTTTGACCGGCGCAACGACTGGCTACTAAACTTCGCTCTGCTAGGTGTAGACGCGCAAGACCCCCTGCTTGCACGTAACGACGAACGTGACGCCCGAGAGGGCCCGCGTGACCGATCGCCAGATGTCGATCATCACGTGGGACCGACGATGGCGCCCGTCGAAACAGGAGCGAGAAAACATGTTGAGTCGAGTCGAGGCGATTCGCCGTGCTCTCGTGCGCCGTGGTCTTTGCCATCGGTCGGCCCATGCCCGCTTTGGAGCGGGCCGGTGATTCGCCGCCGGACCTCCGTCGCCTCCAAGGGCCCCAGCTGGCTCGTACATGCACCGATCTGGACCGTCTGCGCGCTCGGTGGCCTCGTTTTCCTGTTCTCGGGCGAACCCGAGGCTCATCTCAGCGGCAGGGTGGCCGTCGGTGCCATCGGCGACACGCCCGTCGAACTGCTCACCGGGTCTTCGTCCAACGTTGCCGATACCCTGCCGGCCGAAGACGGCCCGGTCCATGCATCGGTGGCACCGCTGCCGATTCCAGAGGCCTGGCCCGGCCTGCCGCCCACGCTGACCGGATTGTGGATGGAGCCCAATCACGCGCAGCTCGGCGCCGGCCTGCGCTTGCGCGCCATGGAAGCGTCGCGCACGCTGTACATGACCATCGCCGGTCTCGAACGGCCGCAGGGCGGTGCGCACGCAGGCGCCGCGCACGACGCGATGCTGCAATCCACCCTGGGCGCGCGCGGCGGCAAGGATTCGCGCCGCAACGCGCTTGCACACGATGGCCGGGCACCGGCCGGCGACGGGCGATCGGTCGTCGACGATGGTCAGGTCATTCAGCCGCCCGACGTGGTCGACCGCGCGCTGCTGATCAAGCGCACGGCCGATTTCCTGGCCCGCTACTACCGGCGTCCGCGCGCCAAGGTCGGCGCCTACGTGGATGCGGCGTTCCAGGCCGCCGGCGAACAGGGCGTCGATCCGCTGCTGGTCACTGCCATCATGTCCATCGAGTCCAGCCTGAATCCGCTCGCGCGCAGCCACAAGGGCGCCAAGGGACTGATGCAGGTGTTGGTGGCGGTTCACCATGAGAAGTTCGAGCCCTACGGCGGCGTCGAAAAGGCCTTCGACCCGCACGCCAGCCTGATGGTCGGTGCCCGCATCCTGGCCGACATGTTGTCGCGTACGGGCTCCGTGGAAGGTGCGCTCAAGCATTACGTCGGTGCAGCCAATCTGCGCTCCGACGGCGGCTACGGCGCCAAGGTCATCAGCATGCGCGAGCGCATCTGGTTCGCGGCGCACGGCAAGAGCGTGCCGCGCGAGATCGAACTGGCCACTGCGATCGAGCGCGCCAACTTCGACCAGGGTGTCGCCGCTGGCGCGCTGCGCACGGCGGCAGCCGTGCTGCCCGGCGGGGGCGAGACACGCGTCGATTGACGCGCGCCGCTCGGTCGACGAGGCTGCTGCAAGCGTGGCCCGGTCGGGCAGGCCGTGCCCGGCGCCCCGCGCAGGCGTCCGAATCGTGGCAACGCGATCGTTTCCGCAAGCCGCTCAGGCGGCCTGGCGGCGAGCCACGAATTCACCCAGCCGCTGCACGGCGGTACGCAGATTCTCCAGCGAATTCGCATAGCTGATGCGCACGTAGCGCCCGGACTCGTTGCTGCCGAAATCTGAACCGGGCACGATCGAGACATGCGCCTGCTCGAGCACTTCACTGGCGAAACGTGCGCTGTCGTCGGAGAAACGGCTGATGTCGGCGTAGACGTAGAACGCGCCGTCTGGCTCGACGGGGATCTCGAAGCCGATCTCACGCAACGCCGGCACCAGGTAATTGCGCCGCTCCTCGAAGGCCTGGCGGCGTTGCGCGAAGACCGCCTGGCTGTCGGGCTCGAAGCAGGCGAGTGCGGCCTGCTGGGCCAGCACCGACGGGCAGATGTACAGGTTCTGTGCGAGCTTCTCGAAGACCGGCAGGGTGCCGGGAGGCACGACCAGCCAGCCCAGGCGCCAGCCGGTCATGTGGAAATACTTCGAAAAGCTGTTGGCCACGATGATGTCGTCGGCCAGTGCGAGCGCGCTCTCGGGTGCATGGCCGTAGCTCAGGCCGATGTAGATCTCGTCCACGATCGTGAACCCAGCGCGGGCGCGCACGTCGGCAATGATGCTCGCCAGCGCATCGGTGCGCATCGACGTGCCGGTCGGATTCGACGGCGTGGAGATCAGCACGCCGCGGGTATTGGCGCGCCAGTGCGCGGCAACCAGTTCGGCCGAGAGCTGGAAGCGTTCGGCCGGGCCGGTGGGTACCGTCTGCGCCTGCCCGTCGAACGCGGCCACGAAATGGCGGTTGCAGGGGTAGCCGGGGTCCGACATCAGCACGCCATCACCCGGATTGACCAGCGCCGCGCAGGCCAGCGTGAGCGCACCGGACGCACCGGCCGTGATCAGCACGCGCGACGGATCGATGTCCAGCCCGAAGTGGCGGTGATAGTCGGCCGCGATCGCCCGCCGCAGTGCGCTGATGCCCGCCGCGTCCGAGTACTGTGTGCGTCCGGCATCGGTGGCGCGCTTGAGCGCCCGCAG
Organism: Burkholderiaceae bacterium; assembly: GCA_041396685.1. Lineage (GTDB taxonomy): Bacteria > Pseudomonadota > Gammaproteobacteria > Burkholderiales > Burkholderiaceae_E > JAUIAI01. The sequence continues at coordinate 75,041 of JAWKYD010000005.1, read as the reverse complement.
CACGGGTTCCGGGGCCGTGAAGTCGGGCTCGCCGATGCTCAGATGAATGATGGGATGGCCGTCTTCCTCGAGGGCGGCCGCCTTTTTGACCAGTTCCATCACGAGGAACGGGTCGATGTGATCGCAGCGACGTGCAAATGCGGGCAGGGACATGGCTCGATGGCGCGCGAGCGCCGGGCAGGACGGGAAACCGCCTAGGTTAGCAGGCTGTCGGCAGGGGAGCGCTGGCAATCGTGCGAGCGCCGCCCCGTCGCGTTCGCGAAGTGCCGTGATCCGTCTGCGGCCCATGCCGTATTCCGACAGCCTCCGAACGGGTCGGCCGCTCGGGGCCCGCCCGGTTCCCGTCACCGGGTCGCGGATTCGGCGGCACAATGCGCGGTGTCGGATTCGTCCCGGCCTCCCGGGTCTTCAAATCTTTGGATCAGAACGCCGTGTCCTCAGTGACCGTCGCCGCACCGCGCGCCGCAGCGCGCAGCCGCCTCGCCCATCGCCTGCGCCGGGTGGTTCGTGGCGAGCTGATGTTCGACGCCGCCGCGCGCGGCCGCTATGCAACCGATGCCTCGATCTACCAGATCGATCCCGTCGGCGTGCTCGTGCCGCGCGACGCCACCGACGTGCTGGCGGCGCTCGAGGTCGCACGCGAGCAGCAGGTGCCGGTGCTGGCTCGCGGCGCGGGCACCAGCCAGTGCGGCCAGACGGTCGGTGAGGCGCTGGTCATCGACCACACGCGCCACCTGAACGGCATCGGCGCGTTCGACCCGGACGCGCGCACGATCGAGGTCGAACCGGGGGTCGTGCTCGACCGGCTCAATGCCTGGCTGAGGCCGCACGGCCTGTGGTTTCCGGTCGATGTCTCCACCAGCGCGCAGGCCACGATCGGCGGTATGGCGGGCAACAACTCCTGCGGTTCGCGCTCGATCACCTACGGCAACATGGTGCACAACGTGCTGGGCATCGATGCGCTGCTGGCCGATGGCACGCGCCAGCACTTCGGCCCGTTCGGCACGGACTCGGACCTGCGCCTGGGCACGGGGCGCGTGGGCAGGCTGGTCGCCCGGCTGTTCGAGATCGCGGCGCGGGAGCGCGAGGAGATCATCACGCACTGGCCCAGCGTGATGCGCCGCGTCGGCGGCTACAACCTCGACGTCTTCGAGCCGCGCTCGGTGCGTCCCTACACCGCCGACGGCAGCGTCAATCTGGCGCATCTGCTGGTGGGCTCCGAGGGTACCCTCGCGCTGTTCGAGCGGCTGCGTCTGCAGCTTGCGCCCTTGCCCGAGCAGCGGGTACTGGGGGTGGTCAACTTCGCGAGCTTCCATCGCGCGATGGACAGCGCCCAGCACATCGTCGCGCTCGGCCCGAGCGCGGTCGAGCTGGTCGATCGCACGATGATCGAGCTGGCCCGTGAGAACCCTGCCTTCCGCCCGGTCATCGACAGCGCGCTGGTGCGGCCCGATGCCGCCGTGCCGGAGGCGCTGCTGCTGGTGGAATTCGCGGGTCACGAGCGTGCCCCGCTCGAGCACCGGCTGCGGGATCTGGAGGCCTTGCTGGCCGACCAGGGCCTGCCCGACTGCCTGGTCGCGATGCCGGAGCCGGCGCCGCAGAAGGCGCTATGGGAGGTGCGCAAGGCGGGTCTGAACATCATGATGTCGCTGCGCGGCGACGGCAAGCCCGTGAGCTTCATCGAAGACTGCGCGGTGCCGCTCGAGCATCTGGCCGATTACACGGCCGCGCTCACCGAGGTGTTCGCGCGCCACGGCACACGCGGCACCTGGTATGCGCACGCATCGGTGGGCACGCTGCACGTTCGTCCGATCCTCGACATGCGCCGGTCCGGGCCGGACGGCGGCGCGGCGCGCATGCGCGCGATTGCCGACGAGGCCTCGGCCCTCGTGCGCCGCTTCAAGGGAGCCTACTCGGGTGAACACGGTGACGGCCTGGTGCGCAGCGAGTGGGTGTCGTGGCAATTCGGCGCCCGTCTCACGCGCGCTTTCGAAGAGGTCAAGGACCTGTTCGATCCCGACGGCATCCTGAACCCGGGCAAGATCGTTCGCCCACCCCGCATGGACGATGCCAGGCTGTTCCGCTATCCACCCGGCTATGCCGTGGCGCCCCTGACACCGGCGCTCGACTGGTCGGCCTGGAACGTGCAGAACGATCCGCGCACCGAGCGCCTGAGCGAACCGGGCAGCGGCGGTGACCCGGCCCTGGGTCTCGCCAAGGCCGTCGAGATGTGCAACAACAACGGCCACTGCCGCAAGTTCGATGCCGACGTGATGTGTCCAAGCTTCCGGGTCACGGGCGACGAGCGCGATCTCACGCGGGGCCGCGCCAACACCTTGCGCCTGGCGCTCTCGGGGCAGGTGCCCGGCGGGCTCGGCGGCGATGCGGTCGCACAGGCGCTCGAATTGTGCGTCGGTTGCAAGGGCTGCAAACGCGAGTGCCCGACCGGTATCGACATGGCGCGCATGAAGATCGAAGCCGCGCACGCGCGGGGCGACTGGCGCAGGCCTCGCCTGCGCGAACGGCTGATCGCCGGCTTGCCCCGACGCACCGATCGTCTTGGCCTGTTGCGCGCATTGATCGCGCTGCGCGCGCACGTCCCGGGCGCGGCCTGGCTGGGCGAGAAGCTGGTCGGCATCGCACGCGAGCGCTCGTTGCCGGCCATGGGGCCGCGCTTCTTCCGGCGCGAGGATGCGCGCACCGAGCCGGCCGTGATCGCCGAGACTTCCAGCGTCGATCGAGATCGGCCGGCACGGAACGCGCGCGAGGTCGTGCTCTGGACAGACACCTTCAACGACCTGAGCGACGCGGGCAGCCTGCGCACGGCCCGGCGCGTGCTCGAGGCACTCGGTTTCTCGGTCACGCAGGTCGCCTCGGCCGACGAGCCGCAACGCCCCTTGTGCTGTGGCCGCACGCATCTCGCGATCGGCGATGTCGATGCGGCGCGCGGCGAGGCGCGCCGCAGCCTGCTCGCGCTCGCGCCCTGGATCGCCCGTGGCGTGCCGATCGTCGGCCTCGAGCCCTCGTGTCTGCTCAGCCTGCGCGACGAGTGGTTGGCGATGGGCTTGGGCGAGGACGCACGGCGCCTGGCGACGCTGGCCCATTTGTTCGAGGAGTTCCTCGAGGCCGAGATCGTCGCCGGCCGTCTCGCGCCCGCCTGGCGGTCCTTGAACCTGCGCGTGCTCGTGCACGGCCACTGTCATCAGAAGGCGTTCGGCGCCGATCGGCCGGCCCTCGCGCTGTTGCGGCGCATTCCGGGCCTCACGGTCGAGGCCATTGCCGGCAGCTGCTGCGGCATGGCCGGGCCGTTCGGCCTGCGCGCCGAGACCGCAGCCTTGTCACGCGAAATGGGCGAACTGACGCTGCTGCCGGCGGTGCGCGCGGCGGGTGATGCGCGCATCGTCGCCGACGGCACCAGCTGCCGTCATCAGATCCGCGACGGCGCGGGCCGGGAGGCCGAGCATGTCGTGCACCTGCTGGCCGATGCGCTCGGCGTGTCCGACGCCGCACCGGAGCGCGTCGAAAACTGAACCATGGGCCGGTGAGCCGTTGCGGCCGCCGGCGGAATCCGCGTCACGAACGCCTTTCGAACTGGAGATTCGAGCATGTCCACGATCACGCCCCCCGCGAACCCGGAAGCCGATCCGCGCGTCAAGGCCGTCTTCGACGATATCCGCGCCACGCGCGGTACCGACTACGTGAACAACCTGTGGCGCTATCTGGCTTACGACCCGGCGCTGCTGGAGCGCACCTGGACCGACATCAAGGAGATCATGGCCACGCCGTCGTCGTTGCCGCCGATGGTCAAGGAGATGCTCTACATGGCGGTGTCGGTGGCCAACAGCTGCACCTACTGCGTGCACTCGCACACGGCCGCCGCGCGCGGCCATGGCATGACCGACGAGCAGTATTCGGAGTTCATCAGGATCGTGACGCTGGCCGCGCGCACGAATCACCTGGCCAATGCGCTGCAACTGCCGGTGGACGAGGTGTTCGACAAGGGGTAGGGGACGCGCCGCTGCATCCGCCACCTGGCGTAGCACGCGCCATTGGTGGCCGCAGCGGCGTCGCGATCACCCCCGCCCGATGCGCCCGGCGACGCTGCGCACCTTGCGCGGCGAAGCCATCCAGATGCATGCACTCGACAACACCGCGGCCACCAGACCCAGCGCGAACGCCATGTCGTAGCTGCCGGTCTCGTCGTAGATGACGCCGCCGATCCATGGCCCGGCCGATGCGCCGACCGCGGTGCTCACGCTGAGCCAGCCGAAGATCGAGCCATAGTGCGAGCCCTGGAAGATCTCGGCCGGAATCGACCCGTAGTTGGGCGTCATCGCGTAGCCGAGCACGCCCTGCGAGATCACCATCAGGGCGAGCAGCGGCATGCCGGTGTGCGATTTCATCAGCAGCAGCGTGCCGTAGCAGATCACGAAACCCAGGCAACCGATGGTCCAGCCCCACTCGCGCCCGATGCGGTCCGACAGGTGGCCGAAGCCGATCTGGCCGATGACCCCGAACAAGGGCACCACGCCCAGCGCCATGGCCGCGCGCTCGCGCGAGACGCCGATGTCGATCAGGAACTGGGTCTGGTGCACCATGACCAGATACCAGGTGAACATGCCCGAGATGAAACCGCCGGCCAGCCACCAGAAGCGCGCGGTGCGCATCGCACGCGCGAGCGTCCACTCGGTGGCGACCCAGGCGCGGTCGACCACATTGGCCGGAACCGCCGGCGCCTGACCGGCCGGCGCCGGCGCCGGTGCGACATCGCCATCGGGGCGCAGGCCGAGCTCGGCGGGGTCCTGGCGCTGGAACAGCATGTTCAGTGGCAGCACCACCACGAGCACCAACAAGGCCACCGACCAGCACGCCGTGCGCCAGCCCCCGCCGTCGATCAGCGCCTGCATCCACGGGAACATGGCCATGGCGCCGAGCCCGACGCCCGAGAAGGCGATGCCGACCGCCAGACCGCGTTTGCGTTCGAACCAGCGCGGTACGAAAGAACCGTGGCCGGTGTAGGCCATGCCGAGGCTGCCGCCAACCACCAGCACGCCCAGGGTGGCATAGAGCTGCCAGGGCTCGGCGATGACGGTGGTCAGCGCCAGCCCGACGGCGACCGAAACGGCCGACACCGAAATCACGAAGCGCGGACCCCAGCGGTCCATCATCGTGCCGATCAAGGGCGCGTAGGCGGCCGATGCGAAAAAACCAAGCGAGAATGCCGCCGCGGTCACGCCCCGGCTCCAGCCGAACTCCTCGAGGATCGGCGGGTAGAGCAGCGAGAACGCGGTGCGCGCGTTGACACCGATGGCCATCGTGATGAACGCGATCGCGATCACCACCCAGCCGTAGTAGAACGGCAGTCGGTCTGCCCAGGCCGGAACGGGGCGCGTGGTCACGTCCGCGGGCCCTGCGCGGCACCGTGATAGAGCACCTTCAGGGTGGAATCGATCAGCCGCTTGTGGAAGGCCATGGCCGTGGGGTCGAGATCGCCGTCCGGTTCGGGCACGGATTCGAAGTGACCGTAGCCGTCGCGTCCGCGCACCAGCACCGCGGCGTCCCAGTCGCCCACGATCTGGCGCGTGTCGGGCGGCATGAAGTGCATCGACACGCCGATACGGCGGTCGTCACCGTGGTTGGGGCCGGACGCATGGGCGAGCCGGTAGTTGTGCATCGACATCTGTCCGGCCGCCAGTGGCATCGAGACGGCGCGCGCTTCGTCGATGCCGGCAACGATCGACTGGCCGCGGGTGAGCAGATTGTGCTCGTCGAAGGTGTCTTCGTGTGCGAGCACCTCACCGCGATGCGTGCCAGGCATCACGCGCATGCACCCACTACGTTCGCTGGCCTCGGACAGGGCCAGCCAGGCGGTGACGACCTTGTCGCTGGACAGCCCCCAGTAGGTGGTGTCCTGGTGCCAGGAGATGAAGCTCTTGGAGCCGGGTTCCTTGATCCAGAAGAACACGTTCCAGCAGAGGATGTCCGGACCGATCAACTGCTCGACCGGGTCGAGCACGCGCGGATCGTGAATCAGATCGTAGACCCAGCGAAACGGCAGATAGGCGCGGATGCGGTGCGTGCCGTGCAGCTTGCCTCCCTGGGCGGCCTCGGCCGCCTGCAGCTGCCGGCGCAGGCCGGCGACCTCGGCCGGCTCCAGAACGTCCACCGGGCTGAAGTAACCGCGCGTGCGGAACTGATCGACGGCAGCGGCATCGAGTCTCATTGTTTGTCTCCGTGGCGGGCGGGTTGCGGCCGCCGTTTTCCAGGCGTCAGGATTGGTCCAGTTCCGGATAGTGCCGGAAGATGCCCTGTTCGTTGAAGGCGATGCGCCGTGGCGACGCCAGATAGGCGGCGAGTCGAGGCCGTTCGGCAACCGCCGCATGCAGGGCGAGCAGGCGCGGCCAGTGCGCCTCGCCGGCGGCCATCGCGGTCGGAAACGCATAGCGCAGGCCGCTGATCACCTGGAACACCGACAGATCGGCCGTGCTGATCCGTGCACCGACCAACCATGGGCCGCGCGAGCGGTTGGCCGCGGCCACCCGCTCGAAATAGCCGAGGAACTTCGGCAGACGTTCGGCGAGGAAGATCTGCGCGCGTCGTCTGGCCTCGGGCCTCTGGTCGTCGTAGTAGAGCGACACAGCCAGCGGATGATGGGTATCGTGGATCTCGTTGACGAAGTCCGCCACCGTCAGATCGAGTTGATGCACCCACAGTCGATCGCGCTGCGCGCGCGGCGCCAGGCCCAGCGCGGGGCCGAGCGCCAGCAGGATGTTCGTGGTCTGGCCGATCAGCAAATCGCCATCGGCGAGAAAGGGCGGCGCCAGACTGGGGCGGCGGGGAGATTCGAGCAGCGCCCGCATGGCGCCGATGCCGGCATCGGCGCCGTCGAGTCGCGCGACGTCCGCATAGTCGGCGCCCGCGTCTTCGAGCGCCAGGCGCACGAACTCGCCGCGGCCCTGGATCATCGGCCAGTAGTAGAGTCGGTAGCCATTCATCGTCGTCCTCCTGAATGCGGGTCGCTCGATCATCGGCGCCTGCCGGATGCCGTCCGGCCGCATCAAGCATCGGCGCGCGCTGCCGCACGATAACCGATACCGGCCGGCCAGCACTGGATAGCCACGAGCATCTCGCCCAGCGGCTGGTAGCGACGGGGATCCATTCCGGTCAGTTCCCGGATTCGCGCCAGCCTCGCTGTGAGCGTGTTCGGGTGGATCGCCAGCCGGGCAGCCGCTTTCATGGCATTCATGTCGGCGGCGGCATAGGCCATGAGCGAAGCCGACAGGGCACCGCCGGCGTCCGTGTCGGCGGCTCGCAGGCGTTCGGACCAGGCGGGCAGCAGCTCGCGCAGCGGCTCGCCGGCAAGATGCACGGCCAACATCGGCAGGGGCAGGTCGGCGATTGCGACCACGCGGCGACCGACATCGGCCAGTTCCAGCGCGATGCGTGCTTGTCGATAGGCGCCCGGGATCCGAGCGCTGGCCGGCACCGCATCGCCGATGCCGATCAGCACAGACGGGCCGGCGCCGGCCAGCGCGCGTGAAAGGCGCGGCGCCAGCGGCGGCGATGGCATGCTGAAACCGGATGCACGGCGGGGGGCGAAACAGATGGCCGCGACGATGTCGTCGCGTACGTCCGTGAGCGCGCGAATGCCGTCGTTGCTCACCAGAGTCTCGAGTGCATCGGCCAGTCGCCTGGCGCGCTCGGGATTGGCCATCTCGGCGCGTTCGACCGGGACCGCCGCGACCACGCAGTAGTCGAGCTTGTCGTCGTGCAGGCCTGCCGCACGCAGCATGCCTGCCAGGCGCGCGTCGGCCTCGTCGTAGCCCTCGAGCAGCAGGTTCATCAGCGCCGTGCGCCGATCGACTGCGGCTTCGGTCAGCTCGCGGACGCGGCCGGCGTAGGCATGCGACGCGACCGTGCTGATGGCGTCGGTGTAGGCGAGCGCGAAGTCGGCCAGCGCCTGCCCCGCCTCGGCCGAAGCCGTCGGCTCGGTTCGTTGCAGAGCACTGAGCAGCCAGCGACTGGTGACGCGGTGACCGCAGCGATAGGCATGCAGCATGGCATCCAGGGGAAAGCGCTGTTCGGCACGCAGGCGCGCGTGCGCGTGCACGAAGTCGAAGGGCGCCACCGCGCCGCCCTCGAGAAGCCGCAGGATTTCGCGGCCGTGCCGCGGGCCGTGCTCGCCGAGCTGCGCGAGCACATCGGGATTGCCCGATGCACGAAACGCCGGGATGCGGGCAAGCACGGTCTCGGCGAGTTCCCGATCCAGCGCTGGCAGCGCTTCACGAAGGCAGGCCACCATGGGTTCCACGCGAACCGCGCGAATCAGACGCGCGCGCGCGTCGGCCAATTCGTAGCTCGTGTAGTCGTGATCGGTCACTGTGAGGGTTTCACAATGGACACTCCGAAAAGTAGGCCAATGTCGCCAGTGACTGCGCGGTGTGCTGTGCATATTCTACAAAAGCGCACTGCATGTCGCGGTGCCGCCGGCAAGCAGCAACGCTCCCGATCGAGCATCTGCAGGTGCCGGTTCAACGATCGACGAGGAATCGACATGGCCAAGTTTCTGTATGTCTATCACGGCGGCAGCGTGCCGACCGACGATGCCGAGAAGGTGCGCGTCATGAATGCCTGGGGCACATGGATGGGAGGACTCGGTGCCGCCCTCATCGACGGCGGCAATCCCGTCGGTCAGTCGTTCACGGTCCAGAGCAACGGCGGCGTGGTCGACAACGGCGGCGCCAATCCGGCCAGCGGCTACAGCCTGGTGGAGGCAAGCGACATCGACGACGCGATCGCCAAGGCCAAGGGCTGTCCTATCCTGGCCGCGGGCGGGACGGTGGAGGTGGCACAGGCATTCGACATGTGATCCCAGACCACGCCAGGAGCATGTCGCTCGGCCCGCGGCTCGATGATCAGAGTGTCCTTCGATCCGAAGGCGCCGGCGTCGCCCCCGGCGCGCCGAGGCGAAGCGCGCCTTCGCGGCCGCCGTGCAGCGCGATCAGTGCCTGCTGATCCGCCTTGGCAAGCTGGTCGACGGCCTCGGGATCGCAGATCTCACGCAGGGCCGCCTCCATTGCGGCGACGATCGGGACGTGTTCCGGGCTGCCTGCGAGATTGGTGGTCTCTTCGGGGTCGGTGTCGAGATCGAAGAGCTCTGGCGCGAAGCCGACGTAGTAGTGAAACTTCCATCGGCCGCGCCGCAGCATGAAACCGGCGCTGTTGCAGCCCACCGCGTGGTACTCGCTCAGAATGGTTCGCTCGGGATCGGCAGGCCCTGCCGCGAGCGCGAATAGTGAGCGCCCCGGCCGCTCGCCCATCTCCGGCGCCGGATCAAGGCCGACGCTTTCGATGATGGTCGGGAACAGGTCGATCAACGTCGTCGGTGTATGGCAGACGCCGGGCGCGATCTCGGGGCCGGTCATGATCATCGGCACGGCCACGGCCTCCTGGTAGAGATTGGACTTGCCCCAAAGGCCGCGTGCACCGACGTTGTCGCCGTGATCCGAGGTGTAGATGACCCGCGTGCTGTCGCCGAGGCCGGTCTCCCCGAGCGCCGAGATCACGCGGCCGACATTGTGATCGACCCAACTGCACAGCGCGTGGTAAGCGGCGATCGCGAGACGCCGTTCGTGTTCGTCCTTGAAGCGGGTGTCGTGCGGCCAGAACTTGCTGTGCTCGGCCACCCACGGATGATGGGGGTATCCGTCCTCGGGCAGCAGCTTCGAGCGCGGCATCTCGTCGGGCGAATACAAGGAAAAGAACTCCGGCGGTGCCACCAGCGGGAAGTGCGGCGCCACGAAGCCGACGTAGAGCATCCAGGGCTTGTCCTCGTCGCGGGCGGCAGCATCCTGCAGCCACTGCACCGCGTGATCGGCGATCGATCGGTCATATTGGGTATAGGAGGATTCGCCTGGGCCGATGTCCGGCCCGAGCATGCGTCCTGCGGGCGCCGGTGGCAGGGGATTTCGGATCGATCCCCACACCATGCCCACGCCGTCGACGACATTCATCGGGATGTGTTCGATGTCGAATCCGGCAGGATCTTCCGCGTGGCGGTAATGCAGTTTGCCGATCGACTCGACCCGGTGGCCGTGCTCCTGGAGCACGTGCCCCCAACCGCGAATCGAGCCCGTGTAGGGCATCGCATTGTCCCAGTGGCGGATGCGATGCACGTGCTGGCCGGTGGCGAACGCCGCGCGGGCGGGCACGCAGATCGGACAGGGCGTGTAGGCGTCGGTGAAACGCACGCCTCGCGCCGCCAGTGCATCGAGATGCGGCGTCTTCACGCGCGGATGGCCCGACGCGCCCATGAAACGGGGGTCGTGCTCGTCCGACATGATGACGATGGTGTTGCGGGGCTTCATGGCCATGGGCTTCGTTAGGGAGACGCTCATCCATTCGCGCGATGCGCGTGGCGAACAGATCAGCGTCTCCGTGGTTCCTTCCGGACGGGCTGCGTGCTGGCGACCGCGTTCGGCGCGTTCCGTGCTTCGGCCCGGCATTTGCCGGGGTCAGTCGAACTGCGGTTTCACCCCGGGGGGCACGCTGAAGCCCAGGTCGCCACGCGCGATCACGGCGGATCTGCCGCCGCTCGCCGCCAGCAGCGCGGCCTGCGCCGCGCGCGCGGCGCGGTCGACGGCGGCCGGGTCGCAGACACGAAACAACTCGGCCTCGAGGTCATTCAGAACCGCCTGGGAATCGGGGCTTGCCGCCAGATCGGTCTTTTCGTCGGGGTCGTTCGACAGATCGAACAATTGCGGCGGATAGTGGCTGTAATAGACGAGCTTGTGGCGGCCCTTGCGGATCATGTAGGCGGCGGACTTCGAGCCCATGCCGTGATACTCGCTGAACACGGCGCGTTGCTCATCGGCGCCCGCGATGATCCGTTCGATGTCGCCTCCGGGGTGTTCGGCCGTTACCGTCTGCGCGTCCTGCTCGCCTGCGCAGCGCATGATGAACGGATAGAGGTCGATCATGTTCACCGGGGTGTCCACGACGCGGCCGCCAGGTATCTCAGGCCCGGCGACCACCAGCGGAATGCCGGCCGCGTCGTCGTACATCGTCGATTTGCCCCATAAGCCTCGCGCCCCCGCGTTGTCGCCGTGATCGCTGGTGTAGACGACACGCGTGTTCGCGGCCAGACCGGTGTCGTCCAGAGCGGCGAGAATCTTGCCGATGTTCTCATCCAGGAAGCTGCAAAGTCCGAGGTAGCCGGCCTGCGCGCGCTTGACCATCTCCGCCGACTTGAAGAACTCGTCATAGGCGAACGAGCGCCGGTAGTCCTCGATGTACGGGTGCTGACCCTCGTGACGTTGCTCGTACAGCAGTGGCAGCGGCAAATCCTGATCGTAGTAGCGGTAGAAGTGTTCGGGCGGCGCGGTCAGCGGGAAGTGCGGGCACACCAGCGACACGAACAGCACCCAGGGCTTGTCGGTGTAACTTGGCGCCTGTTCGCGTAGCCAGACCTGCGCACGCGCCGTGATGTCACGATCGTAGGTCGTGTACATCGATTCACCAGGACCGGCGAGCGTCGCCATCTTGTATGCGCTGCCGCGCTTGGGCATGTCCTCGTCGCGTATCAGACCGAGCAGATCGCCCTGGCCGTCGATGATGTGCATGCCGATCTGTTCTTCGCTGAAGCCGTTGTCGTCTTCGGCCGAGCGAAAGTGCAGCTTGCCGATCGAGACGGTCCGGTGGCCGCGTTCGCGCAGCAGCGAATGCCAGCTCGGCATCGCGCCGGTGAACGGGATCGCGTTGTCCCAGGCGCCGATCTGATGCACGTACTTGCCGGTGGCGAAGGCGGCACGTGCGGGCACGCAGACGGGGCTGGGGGTATAGGCAGCGTCGAACCGGACGCCCCGTGATGCCAGGCGGTCGATGTTCGGCGTTTTGACGATCGCGTGGCCTCTGCAGCCGAGGAATTTCGGATTGTGCTCATCGGACATGATGATGAGCAGGTTCGACGGACTCATCGTTGGCCCTGTTCAGTGAGAGAGGCGATTGAAAGTGACCCGACCGAGTCGGTACTCGCCGGGTCGATCCGGGTCATGGCAGGTGGGTTACTTCGGGTCGATGAACTCCTTCTTGATCTGGCGATACTCGGCGTTCTCCTTCTGCATGAACGCGCAGTACTCCCTGCTGTTCATCCAGATCGGCGCGAAGCCGAACTTGTCGGCGAAGGTCGCGAACTCCTCGCTCTTGGCCGCCTTCTCGAGCGCGGCCTCGGCTTGCGCCAGAATCTCGGGCGGCGTCGATTTCGGCACGAACAGGCCGCGGATCACGCCGATGTCGGTAGGGGTGTTCCACTCCTTGATGTGCTTGGTGCTGCGTACCGGCGGATAGTTGATGCCGCTGAGGTCGCCCCCGGTCGCGAGTACATCGACCTTGCCGGCCTTGATCTCGTTGAGCAGGATCGGCGAGTGGATCACGCCGATCGTCACCTGGTTGGCGAGAATGGCCTTGAGCAAGGGGCCACCGCCATCGAACGGGATGAAGCGCACATTCAGATCGTTTCGGCCGGCGATGGCTTTGGCCATCACATAGTGGGCGCTGATGAAGCTGCCCACACCCACGGTGAGCACACCGGGCTTTTCGCGCGCTTTCTTGATGAAGTCGCCGAGGTCGCCGAAACCCTGCTCGGCATTGGCCAAAACCCAGGTCGGCGTCGAGTAGACACCACCCACGCAGGCGAAGTCTTCGAGCTTGTAAGGCGTGTCACGGAAGATCACGGGCGTGTTCAGGTCGCTCGAGCCGTTCAACAACATCGTCAGGCCGTCCGGGGCCGCATCCTTGACGGCCATGTGGGCGGCATTGCCGGCGCCGCTGGTAATGTTGTCGACGACCACCGCCTTGCCACCGGTTTGCTTCTCCAGCGCGGCGCCGATGCCGCGCGCGATCAGGTCGGTGCCGCCACCCGCGCGCCAGGGCACCACGATGTGGACCGTGTCCGCAGGCCAGTCGGCGGCGATTGCCGCCGAGACGGTGGCCGCCGCTGCAAACCCCGCGAGGGCGCGGGTGCAATGCCGAATGAAGTTCGTTGCCATGATTTCTCCTCTTATTCGTTGACGGTGGCGTTGTCTTCGATGGTCGGCGAACCCGATGTTCGCCGGGAAGTACCCAGCAGGCGCTTGATCTCGTTGAAGACCAGCAGCGCGATCCCGGCGCACATCAGCATGCGCGGCCAGGTGCCGGCAAAGGTGGTCCAGTCGCCATTGGAGTAGGCGAGGCCGAGCCGCACGTTGTATTCGATGATCGGACCGAGCACGGCGCCGAGCACGATCGTCACAACCGAGAAACCCCGTTTCTCGAGGAAGAACCCGACGACACCGCAGACGAGCGCGACATAGACCAGGAATATCGAGTTGTCCGCCGAAAACGCGCCGATGGTCGCGAACACGACGATGAACGGAAACAGCACCGAACGGTCGCGGCGCAGCACGCTGATGAACGCGGCGCTGGAAGTCACCGCGACCAGGAACATGAATACATTGGCCACGAACAGGGCGGCCAGTATTCCGTAGACCAGCGAGCCGCTGGTCTGCATCAAGGTGACGCCGGGCTGTACGCCGTGCAGGATCATGGCGCCGAGCATCACGGCGGTGGACGCATCGCCCGGGATGCCCAGCGTCAACATCGGGATCATCGTGCCGCCGGTCGTGGCATTGTTCGAGCTCTCCGGTGCCAGGATGCCCTCGGGCACGCCGGTGCCGAAATCCTCGGGTGGCGGATTCTTCGACTGGTTGCGCACCGTGGCATAGGACAGCCAGGTCGAGCCGTCGGCACCGACGCCCGGCACCGCACCGATGATGATTCCGTAGCCGGTACCGATCGCCCAGGCGCGCCAGCGCCTGAGGGTGTCGGCGAGCGATGGCAGGGTCATCTTGAGCTCGTTCGCCACCAGGGTGGACTGCCGACCGACCATGTCGGTGTCGCTCAACACCACGGCGAAGCCGAACAAGCCGATCAGCACGGCCGCGAACGGGATCCCCGAGGCCAGCAGCGGATGACCGAACGAGTAGCGCTCGACGCCGTCCTGAACGTCGTAACCGACGCTGGCGATCAGCAGGCCGAGCAATACGCCGATCAGCCCCTTGACCATCGAGCCACGCACGAAGGCCGAGACCAGCACCAGGCCGCCGATGGCGATCAGCGCGATGTCGGCGGGCTCGGAATAGAGTGCGATCGCGGCGATCAGCGGAATCGAGCTGACCGCGACCACCCAACCGACCAGGCCGCCGATCGTGGAGCCGACGATCGCGTAGCCGATCGCCTCGCTGGCCTGACCCTTCTCGGCCATCGGGAAACCGTCGAGTGCCGTGCAGGCCGCCGCCGGGGTGCCTGGCGTGCGTAGCAGGATCGACGAATACGAGCCACCGAGCTTGGTGCCGACGTAGATGCCGATCATCAGATCGAACGCCACCATGGTGTCCATCTGAAAGGTGAGCGGTAGCAGCACGATGATCGCCATCGGCGACGACAGCCCAGGCAGCGCGCCGATCAGCAGGCCCAGCGTGGTTCCCGCCAGAATGACCAGCAGTTGCAGCGGCGTGCCGATCGTGACGAAGCCCTGGAAAACGGACTCGACCATGTCAGCGCCCCAGCATGCGCATCAGATCGCCGAGCGCGCGGGTCGCCGGATCCCAGGTCGTGCCCTGAAGCGGCAGATGCAACACGCCGATGAACAGCAACGCGAGGAGGGCACCACCGACCAGGGCCGTGATCCCGTTGCGGACGGAATCCTTGCGTCCGAATACACGAAACAGCACGAACAGCAGCACGGGTGTCGAGATCACGAAACCAAAGCGCGGCAGGGCGAGTGCATAGAGCAGGGTGCACAGCGCGACCGCCGCTCGGCGCCGGTTGGTCAGGCGCTCGGCATCGTCATCGCTCGTGCGCGCGTCGGGCGCGGCACGATCCGGCCTGGCCTGCCGGCGCGCGGCCATCAGAGCTCGCACGGCGCTCAGCGCATAGACCGCAGTCAGCACCAGCAACAGTCCGGAGTAGATGAACGGCAGGCTCTGCCAGCTCAGTCCGCCGGGACCGATGTTGACCGTGGCGCCCCTCGGGTTGATGAAGACGAAACCGCCGATACCGACGACCGCCAGCAGGGCCGCCGTGACGAGATCCTTGACTCGCTCCTTCACCGACTCATCCATCGCTGCCGCTCTTCGTCTCTGTCGTTCGTTGTCGGACCTGCGCTATCGTTTCGACGGCGGCCCGGACCATTCATGAATCGCCGAGCGATCGCTTCGATTTCGTGGCAGCTCCGGGCTAGCTGGCGAACTCCGGCTTCTGCCCGGGCGCCGGCGAATAACCGAAGTCGCCCCGCTCGATGATCGCCGCGCGACCACCGTGCTTCTCGATCGTTTCACGCTGATCGTGTCGTGCGCGCTGGTCGATCTCTTCGGGGTCACAAATCGCGCGCAGTTTGGCCAGCAACGCGTTCAGACCCTCGACATGGACGGGATCACCGGCCAGATCCCGGGTCTCGTCGGGATCGGCCTCGAGGTCGAACAATTGCGCAGGCATGCCGACGAAATAGACCAGCTTGAAGCGACCGTCGCGCAGCATGTAGTTCGCGGTGATGGACGCGGCCGCGTGATACTCGGAGAAGGCCGTGCGGTCCGGCTCGGCGCCGTCGGCGATCGCAAACAGCGAGCGGCCGGGCAGACCCGCGTCCTCGGCATGCGATGCACCACCGACCGCTTCGATGATGGTGGGGAAGAAGTCGACGTGGCTGGCCAGTGTCGTCACGCGTCTGCCGGCCTCGATGTCCGGCCCGGCCATGATCAGCGGAACGGCCGCAGCCTCCTCGAACATCGTCGATTTTCCCCACAACCCACGCTTGCCCAGGGCCTCGCCGTGGTCGCTCGTGTAGAGCACGCGCGTGCTTGCCGCCAGCCCCGTGGCGTCGAGTGCGCTGAGCACCTGACCGATGTTGTGGTCGAGAAACGAGCACAGGCCGAGATAGCCGGCGACGGCCTTGCGGACCTTGTCCTCGTCGAAGTGCTTGTCGTAGTTGATGCATGCGCGCATCGCACGGTAATACGGATGTCCCGGGCGTTCGGCCTCGGCATAGAGCTCAGGCCAGGGGATGGTGGCTTCGGGGTACAGGTCGTAGAACTCCGGCGGCGCCATCAGCGGGAAATGCGGGCAGACGAACGACACGAACAACACCCAGGGCCGGTCGCGGTATTTCGGTGCCTCTTCGGCCAGCCAGCGTCCCGCCTCGGCAGCGATACTGCGGTCGTAGCGGGTATAGGTCGACTCGCCGCGGCCGGCATCGCGCGCGAACTTCGCTGCCCCTTTGCGCTCGGGCATGTCGTCGCGGATGAGACCGAGCAGGTCGCCGACGCCGTCGACGACATGCAGCGGGATCAGCTCTTCGTCGAATCCGTTCGGATCTCGGCTGTCGCGGTAGTGCAGTTTGCCGATCGACACCACCCGGTGGCCTTGCGCGATCAACCTATGGCCCCAGCTCGGGACGGCGCCCTCGTAGGGATCGGCATTGTCCCAGTAGCCGCACTGGTGCACATACTGGCCGGTGGCGAAACTCGCCCGCGCCGGCACGCAGATCGGACAGTTCGTATACGCGTTCTCGAACAGCGTGCCGCGCGTGGCGAGTCGATCGAGGTTCGGTGTCTTCACGACGCCGTGCCCGACGCAGCCCATGAACGCGGCGTTGTGCTCGTCGGACATGATGACCAGCAGGTTCTTCGGCTCCATATCGTGCTTTTCCCTGGCAACGAATTGCCCGCCCCACGCAGGCCGGAAGCCAGTCTAGACATTATCAAGTTAGCGGAAAAATATATATTTGATATGCTTTATATATAAAAGATGTATCTATAGGACCGCGGTCGATGCCGGTCAGCCTGCAACGTCTTCGCTATTTCATCGCGATCGCATCCGGCGGCAGCTTCTCGGCGGCCGCGCGCGACCTCGGCGTCGCGCAACCGGCACTCAGCTATCACGTGGCCGAAATGGAGCGCGAGTTCGGTGTGCCCTTGTTCACCCGCTCGATCCGCGGCGTGAAACTCACCGACGCCGGCAAGATCCTGTTCCGCCGTGCCGACCAGATCCTGCGCCAGATCGAAGACCTCGAGCACGAGGTCCGTGGGACCGCGAGCGAGCCGAACGGGGACGTGACCATGGCCGTGGCGGTCACGATGGCGAGGCCTCTGGTGCCCGAGCTGTTCGCGATCATGAATGCGCGCTTTCCGAACGTGCGGGCGAAGATCCTCGATGTCGGCAGCATCCCGGCAATGGAGCTCATCAGGTCGGGCCGGGCGGAAGTCGCACTCGTCCCCAACGCGGCCGACATGCCCGAGTGTGAGGCCGAAGCCGTCTACGCCGAGCGTCTCTGCTTCATCTCGTGTCGCGCCGGGCGGCGACGGAACGTGCAGCCGATCCGGCTTGCCGACATTGGCGACAAAGCGATCGTGCTGCCCAATCGCATCTACGATCTTCGCCGGCGGGTCGAGGAGGCGGCGCTGATCGCCGGTCACAGGCTCAACGTACGCTACGAGCAGGACAGTCAGGAGATGATCCGCACGATCGTACTCGCCGATCTGGCCGCCACGATCACGCAGACGTCGCAGTTCAACCCCGAAAGCGAGCGGCCGCTTCTGGACATCCGGCCGATCGAGGCACCCGAGATCTCGCGCACGCACGCGATCGTGCGAGTGCGCGACCGGGCGCTGACGACGGCTATGTCGGCCGTCAGCCTCGCCGTTCGCGAGGCCATTCAGAACCTGGTCGAAAAAGGTGTCTTCCCGGGGCGCTACATTGCGCGCCAGACCGCGCCAGCGTCGCAACGAGTCATGGCCGACGGCGCGAAGCCGGCCCGCAGGGCGGCGGGCGCGCGTTGAAACTCAATCCGTGACTGCCACCTGCCGCTGCGTCACCTTTGCGTACAGCTGCCCTTCGTCGTCGTGGATCTCGGTGCGGCAGATGATGTCGCCTTCGTATTCACGCTCGTAACGGCAGGTCGCGTAGACCATCGTGCCGCGCGGCGGATCGGCGTGGAAGTCGGTCAGCGTGTTGACGGTGCGGGTCGCGCCACCCTCGGGCAGGTTGAGGACCGCCGCGACCGTGCCCAGGGTCTGCGCCATACCGACCATCACGCCCCAGTGCAGGGTGTCGCGGCCCGTGCAGAGTTGCTGCCTGACCTTGAGCCTGCCGCGCACGGTCTTGCCGTCGACCTCGAGCAATTCCAGGCCGATGAGGCCCGGGAAGATCGGCTTGAACAACTCCTGCAGGCGGCTGATGTCGAGATTGGCGTCCATGGCTTCGGGCTCGGGTTGGGGGCCGCGGACGAGGGCTGCGGCCGGAATTCGTTCCGAGGCCGAGTCTACCGGTTCCGATGCCGCCGGGTGCGGGACGCCGTTCGCCGGGCGGCGTGGGTCGCCGCGCCTCGGCCGTCGCTCAGCGCGCGCGCAGACTGGCGGCGGCCTCGGCCAGTTCGCTGATCCGCCGCCAGTCTCTGCTGCGCATCGCATCCTTGGGTGTCAGCCACGAGCCGCCCACGCAACGGACGTTGGGCAGCGCCAGATACTCGCGCGCGTTGCCCGGGTTCACGCCACCGGTCGGACAGAAAACCGCCTGCGGCAATGGTGCGGCCAGGGCCGCGAGCGCGGCCGGCCCGCCCGATGTGCCGGCCGGGAAGAACTTCAATGCCCGGTGGCCGAGGTCGAGCGCGGTCATGATCTCGGTGGCGGTCACGGCGCCGGGCAGCAGGGGCAGGCCGAGCGCGGCGCAGGCCTCGCTCAGTGCGGGCGTCAGCCCGGGGCTGACCGCGAAACGGGCACCGGCATCCCGGGCCGCACGTGCGTCGTCGGCATTCAGCACGGTGCCGGCGCCGACGATCGCGCCCGGGCAGCCCTCGCTTGCGCATCGGATCGCCGCCAGCGCGGCCGGGGTGCGCAATGTGATCTCCAGCACCCGGATGCCGCCGTCGACCAGCGCATTGGCCAGTGCCGACGCATCCTGCGCTTCGTCGATCACGATGACCGGGATCACCGGCCCGGTGTCCAGCAGTTCGTCGACACTCACATCCATGTGCACGCTCCCTGTTCGGCGCCCAGCGCCCGCTGACGGAAACCCGCGAACAGGTCGCGGGCGATCATTTCCATGGGCGAGATCGCGCCCTCGGTCTGGCATTCGCGGGCGGCCCATTCGGCCGGATCGACCCTGGCCTCGAGCACGCCGTCGAACGCGTCGATGATGATGATGTCGCCGTCGCGCACCTTGCCCAGCGGGCCGCCCCGTGAGGCCTCGGGGGTCACGTGGATGGCGGCGGGTACCGAGCCCGATGCGCCGCTCATGCGCCCGTCGGTGACCAGTCCGACGGTAAGCCCGTCGTTCTGCATGGCGGTCAGGGCCGGTGTCAGCTTGTGCAACTCGGGCATGCCGTTGGCGCCCGGTCCCTGGAAGCGCACGACGGCGATCATCGATTCCGTGAGCCGGCCGGCCTTGTGTTCGGCCAGCATCTGTTCCTGCGAGTCGAACACGCGCGCCGGCGCCTGGATCCGATGGCGGGAGGGATCGACCGCGGAGGTCTTGATGACCGCGCGGCCGAGATTGCCGTCCAGGGTGCGCAGTCCGCCGTGCGGCGAGAACGGGTCGAGGGCCGTGCGCAACACCGCCTCGTCCGGCTGGGCCGGTGGCGGCAGTGCGCCATAGGCCTCGCGCAGTCCGTGGGCGTGGATGCTGCCCGCGTCGCCGTGCATCAGGCCGACGTCGATCAGCTCGCGAATGACGTGGCCGGGCCCGCCGGCGGCCTCGAACGCGTTCACGTCGGCCTTGCCGTTCGGATACACGCGCGCCAGCAGCGGCACCGCGTGCGACAGCTCGTCGATGTCGGTCCAGTCGATGAGGATGCCAGCCGCGCGGGCTACCGCCACGAAGTGGATCAGGTGGTTGGTCGAACCGCCGGTGGCCAGCAGCGCATTGAAGGCGTTGACGATGCTGCGCTCGTCGACCATGCGTCCGATCGGTGTGAAGCGTTCGCCACCCGGCAGGATCTCGAGCAGGCCGCGTACCGCGGCGCGCGTGAACGCCTCGCGTTCGGACGTGCCGGGGTTGGCGAAGGCCGCATTGGGCATGTGCAGGCCCATCGCCTCGAGCAGCATCTGGTTGCTGTTGGCGGTCCCGTAGAACGTACAGGTGCCCACCGAGTGATAGGCGGCCAGCTCGGCATCCTGCAGGGCCTCGCGGCCGACCTCACCGCGTGCGTGCGCCACCCGCACCGCGGATTTCTCGCTGTTGGACAGGCCCGAGCGCATCGGTCCCGCCGGCACGAACACGCACGGCAGATGGCCGAAGTGCAGGGCGCCGATCAGCAGGCCGGGCACGATCTTGTCGCAGATGCCCAGCAGCAGGGCGCCTTGAAAGGTCTGATGGGACAAGGCCACGGCGGTGGCCTGGGCGATCACGTCGCGCGAGAACAGGCTGAACTCCATGCCGGGCGTGCCCTGTGTGACGCCGTCGCACATCGCCGGCGTGCCACCGGCCACCTGCGCGATCGCGCCATGACGACGGGCTTCGTCGGCGATCAGTTCCGGATAACGGGCATAAGGCGCGTGCGCGGACAGCATCTCGTTGTAGGCGGTGACCACGCCGAGGGTCGGCGCGCGCTCGGCACGGATCTGCAATCGGGCATCGCCGGGCAGGGCGGCCCAGGCGTGCGCGAGGTTCGCGCAGCCGAAGCCCTCGCGCGCATCGGGGGCCTCGATCATGGCCTGCACGCGCGCGAGATAGCGCTCGCGGGTGGGCCGGCTTCGTTCGATCACACGTTCGGTGACCTTGGCAATTCTGGGATCGATCATCGGTGGTCTCTGTCAGGGGGCGCCGAGCGCGCGCTCGGCCATCGTGACGGCGGGTGGCCGCCACGATGGCCGCCGGCCTCGATGCGACGACCACGAACCGTGGTCGCCATGGTGATGGGGGGCCGAATTCCGGTCCGCTGCGATCGTCGTTGCGCCGGCAAAACGTCGGCGTCGCGCCGATCGCTCGAACCGGTTGGATGCCCCTTTAGCGGGATGCTGAAGAGACGCTCACGAGAATTCGGCCGCTGAACGAGTCGATGGTATCGGCCGCCAAGCGGGCACATTCCCATCGCCGGACCGTCGAAGTGGAAACGTCGCATTCCATCGACGGATACGGGGTTTCCTTGACAGGATTCGGCGCGGCGACGGAAGCTGACGATATGAACTGGACACCGGTAGCCGATTCCGTCTCGTTGCTTGGCGAATCCCCGCGCTGGGACGATCGTCGGCAATGTCTTTTCTGGTGCGACATCGATGGCAGGCGTATCGGCCGGCTCGACAGCAAGGGCACGGTGAACTTCTGGCCGGTACATGCCGAACCAGGTTGTCTGGCCCTCACCGATGCGGGTTGGTTGATGGTGGCCGTGCGCGACGGTCTCTACCGCTTCGATCCCCATGACGCGCACTGGCAAATGCTGGTGCCGGCCCCCTACGATGCCACCGTCCAGCGCTTCAACGATGGCGCCTGCGACCGCCAGGGTCGTTTCTGGGTGGGCACGATGTTCGAGCCGCGCGATCGGCCCGCGGCGCGTCTGTATCGGGCGTCGCCATCGTCCGGTGGTTGGAGATTGTCGGACCAAGCCGGCGATGTGGTCACCGCTAACGGGCTGGCCTTTACGCGCGACGGCCAGGCGGCGCGCTGGGCCGACACGCGCGGCCATCGAATCGATAGTTTCGAGCTCGACGCCGGCTCGGGCGCGCTGTCCGGGCGCCGCATCTGGGCGAGTTTCGATGCCCTGCCGGCGCCACCCGCACCGCAGTATGGCGGACGCCCCGACGGCGCCTGCCTCGATGTCGACGGCGGCTATTGGGTGGCCATGTACGAGGGCGGCAGAATCGTGCGCCTGGACGAGCAGGGCCGGGTCACGGACAGCGTCTCGGTGCCGGTACGCTGTCCGACCATGGTCGCCTTCGGCGGCCCCGATCTGCGCACGATGTATGTGACCAGCGCGCGTCATGGCCGGCCCGAGGCCGAGCTGCGATCGCAGCCGCTGGCCGGTGCGCTCTGGCGCGCGCCGGCGCCGGTCGCGGGTCTCGCGGTCACGCGAGTGGCCACCACCTGACCAGCGCGATTTCGAAGGCGTTCATAGTTCCTCGGGCCACAGCGCCTGCTCGCGCGCGAGCATGGTGGCCGATGCCGATGGGCCCCAGGTGCCGGCATTGTAGGGCCGGGGCGGGTCCGGATAGAGCGCCCAGGTGTCCAGAATCGGCATTACCCAGCGCCAGGCGGCGAGTTGTTCGTCCAGGCGAACGAACAGGTCGAGCCGGCCGGCGATCAGCTTGCGCAGCAGGCGCTCGTAGCCCTCGATCATCTGTGCGCCGAAGGTCTCGCGGAAATCGAGGTCGAGCGCCACCGGTGCCAGCCGGCCCTGCTCGGCGCGGGCGCGGTTCGAAGCCTTGGCCATCAGGTGCAACGAGATGGTGTCCTCGGGTTGAAGGCTGATGACCAGCCGGTTCGAGTAGCGGTTCGAGGCGCCCTCGAAGATCGCATGCGGCAGCGGACGGAAATTGATCACGATCTCGGCACAGCGCGCGGCCATGCGCTTGCCGGTTCGCAAATAGAAGGGCACGCCCGCCCAACGCCAGTTCTCGATCTCGCAGCGCAGCGCGACGAAGGTCTCGGTGTGGCTGTCGGGCGGAACGCCGTGCTCCTCGAGGTAGCCGGGCACCACCTTGCCGCGCACGCTGCCCTCGCGGTACTGGCCGCGCACCACGTAGCGGGCCACGTCGCTGGGCTGATATGGCTTGAGGCTGCGCAACACCTTGAGTTTTTCGTCGCGCAGATCGTCGGCCCGACTGCTGGTGGGCGGTTCCATGGCCACCATGCACAACAGTTGCAGCAAATGGTTCTGCACCATGTCGCGCAGTGCGCCGCTCTGGTCGTAGTAACCGCCGCGGCCCTCGACGCCGAGATCCTCTGCCAGCGTGATCTGGACCGATTCGATCCAGTCGCGGCGCCACAGCGGTTCGAACAACGTGTTGCCAAAGCGCAGCGCAACCAGGTTCTGCACGCTCTGCTTGCCCAGATAGTGATCGATTCGGAAGATCTGGTGCTCGAGGAAGTGCTCGCGCACCGCGTCGTTGATCTTGGCCGCGCTGTCCAGATCGCGACCCAGCGGTTTCTCGAGCACGATACGCACGCGCGGGTCGTTCAGACCGGCATTGGCAACCTGGCGGGCGATGGTCTCGAACAGCGTCGGCGAGGTGGCGAGATACACCACGATCGCCTCGGCATCGCCCGCGCTCACCCAGCTGGCGACTGCCTGGTGCACGGCCTCGTCATTGAGATTGCCGGCGTGATACTGGATGAACGACGCGAACTCGGTGAACACCTGCTCGTCGAAGGGTTCGTCCCAGCTCAGGGTGCGCAGCTTCTCGCGCAACCACTCGCGATAACCCTCGTCGGTCATCTCGGTGCGCGCCACGCCCAGTACCCGGCAGGTGCCGCGCAGCGCACCGTGGCGGTAGGCCTGGTAGAGGCCGGGCATCAGCTTGCGCCAGGTCAGGTCGCCGGTGCCGCCGAAGAAAATCAGGTCGTAGCGTTCCGGGAGGTGGTCGGTTTCATCTAGCATCGCGACGCGGCTCGGAATGTAGGGAGGATTCGCTGCCGCCGCCTGGCTCGGGCACTCGTGCGCCGATTCGGCGGTTTCTGACCCAATGCTATGTCAATTGGCCCGATCGTCAGGCGCGAATAGGTCGGGCGTGTAGGGTTCAAGCCTAGCGGTCGCCGAATCGGCGGCATGCATTGCACGATCGCCGGTGCGCACGAGGCTGGCGACGCGTACGCCCAGCAGACGCAGTCGTCTTCGCGCCGGGATGCGGGTCAGGCAGTGGCGCGCGGCTTCGATGATGCGGGCAGGACTGGCGGTCGGCGTGCCCAGGCTGACGTCGCGGGTCACGATCTTGAAATCGTCGTAGCGCGCCTTGATGCCGATCGTACGGCCCAGGTGGCCGCCGCGCGCCAGATCGCCGGCCACCTGGGTGGCCAGCCTGTCCAGCAACTCGTGCAGCCGCGCCAGATCGTGCACCGGGTGCAGATCGCGCTCGAAGGTGGTCTCGCGACTGCGCGATACCGGCTCGCTGGCCGTGACCAGCGTCCGCGAGTCGCGGCCGTGAGCTGCCTCGAGCAGCCAGGCCGAATAGCGTTCGCCGAAGCGCTCGCGCAGACGCAGACGATCGGTAGCCGCGAGCTCGCCGATGCGTTCGATGCCCATCTCGCGCAGGCGCTGTTCGGCCTTGGGCCCGATACCGTTGATGACCCGCGTCGGCAGCGGCCACAACCGCGCCGGCACGTCGGCCAGCTCGAGCACGGTGATGCCGGCCGGTTTGTCCATGTCCGAAGCGATCTTGGCGAGCAGCTTGTTCGGCGCGACGCCGAGCGAGCAGGTGAGTCCGTCGCAGCGGTCGCGCACCCGCTGCTGCAGCTGCGTCGCCAGCGCGCGCCCGCCGTCGGGCGCATCGGCGACCGCATCGAAATCGATGTAGATCTCGTCGATGCCGCGATCTTCGTAGCGCGGCGTGATCTCGGCCACCGCGGCCTTGAAACGGCGCGACTGGCGCCGGTATTCGTCGAAGTCGGTGGGCAGGAAGACACACTGCGGGCACAGCCGCGCCGCGCGCGCCAGCGCCATGCCCGAGTGGATGCCGAATGCGCGCGCTTCGTAGGTGGCGGTGGTCACGACGCCGCGGCTGTTCGGGTCGCCCCGACCGCCGATTGCCACGGGTAATCCGCGCAACTCCGGCCGGCGCAGCAGCTCGACCGATGCGTAGAATGCGTCCATGTCAAGGTGCGCGATTCGACGCACCGCCGTCGTTCCGGTGTTCATGCCTGCCAGGATACCCGTCCCATGGATTCACAGTTCCGTCGTTCCGCGCTCGAATACCACGAGGCCGGGCGCCCGGGGAAGATCAGCGTCACCCCGACCAAGGGCTTGACCAACCAGCGCGATCTCGCGCTCGCCTACTCGCCCGGGGTGGCGGCTGCCTGTGAGGAGATCGTCGCCGATCCGGCCAATGCCATTCGCTACACGGCACGCGGCAATCTGGTGGCCGTGGTCACCAACGGCAGCGCGGTTCTCGGCCTGGGCAACATCGGTCCGCTTGCGGCCAAGCCGGTCATGGAAGGCAAGGCCGTGTTGTTCAAGAAGTTCGCCGGCATCGATGTCTTCGATCTCGAGTTGGACACGACCAGCATCGACCAGTTGGTCGAGGTGGTGGCAGCGCTCGAGCCCACCTTCGGTGGCATCAACCTCGAAGACATCAAGGCGCCCGATTGCTTCGAGGTCGAGCGCCGGCTGCGCGAGCGCATGAAGATCCCGGTGTTCCACGACGATCAACACGGTACCGCGATCGTGGTCGCCGCCGCGCTGTGCAATGCGCTGCAGATCGTCGGCAAGGTGGTCGGAGACATCAAGCTGGTCGTCAGCGGCGCCGGCGCGGCGGCACTGGCCTGCCTCGATCTGCTGCTCGACGTGGGTGTGCGCCGCGAGAACATCTGGGTGACCGACATCGTCGGCGTGGTCTATCAGGGCCGCACCGAACTGATGGATCCCGACAAGGCGCGCTTCGCCCAGGCGACCGGCCTGCGCACGCTCGAGCAGGTCATCGACGGCGCGGACGCCTTCCTGGGGTTGTCGGCCGGCGGCGTACTCAAGCCGGCCATGGTCGCGCGCATGGCCGCCCGGCCGCTGATCTTCGCGCTCGCCAATCCGAACCCCGAGATCCTGCCGGAAGACGTGCGCACGGTCCGTGACGACGCCATCATCGCCACCGGCCGAACCGACTACCCGAATCAGGTCAACAATGTCCTGTGCTTCCCGTTCATCTTCCGCGGGGCGCTGGATGTCGGTGCCACCACGGTCAATCGCGAGATGGAACTCGCGGCGGTGCGAGCCTTGGCCGATCTCGCCCGCGCAGAGCAATCCGACGAGGCCTCGCTCGCCTACGGCGGGGGCGAGACCTCGTTCGGACCCGATTACCTGATCCCGCGTCCGTTCGATCCCCGCCTGATCGTTCGGATCGCGCCGGCCGTGGCGCGCGCGGCAATGGAATCGGGTGTGGCGCTGCGGCCGATCGCCGATTTCCGCGCCTATCACGAGCAGTTGCAGCAGTTCGTCTATCACTCGGGTACGTTCATGAAGCCGCTGTTCGCCGCTGCGCGGGCCGCGCGGCGCAAGCGCATCGTGTTCTGCGAGGGCGAGGACGAACGCGTGCTGCGTGCCGTGCAGGTGTTGCGCGAGGAGGGCATCGCCGAGCCAATCCTGGTCGGCCGGCCGATGGTGGTCGAGCACCTGATCGGCAAACTCGGTCTTCGCATTCGGCCGCAAACCGATTTCGAGCTGGTCAACCCCGAACAGGACGATCGCTATCGCAGCTACTGGCAGGCGTATCACGGGCTGGCCGAGCGGCGCGGCGTCACCGAGGCGCTGGCGCGTCTGGAACTGCGCCGCAATCCCACGCTGATCGGCGCCATGATGATGCACATGGGCGAGGCAGACGGCATGATCTGCGGCACGGTCGGCGCCTTTGGCGAGCATTTGCAGACGATCGACCGCATCATCGGCAAGGCGCCGGGCGCCAGCTGCTATGCGGCAATGAACACCTTGATGCTGCCGGGCCGCCAACTGACGCTGGTCGATACCCATGTCAACGCCCAGCCCAGCGCCCCGATGCTGGCCGAGATCACGATCATGGCCGCCGACGCGCTGCGTCGCTTCGGCATCCAGCCGCACGTGGCGCTGTTGTCGCACTCCAATTTCGGCTCGTCCGACGATCCCGACGCGGTCCGCATGCGCGAGGTGTTGGCCCGCGTGCGGGTGATGGCGCCCGACCTCGACATCGACGGCGAGATGCACGGCGACGTCGCGCTCGATGTCGGGCTGCGTCGCCGCCTGATGCCGGGGGCCACGCTGAGCGCCGGCGCGAACCTGGTCGTGCTGCCCAATCTCGACGCGGCCAACATCGCTTACAACCTGCTCAAGACCGCTGCCGGCAACAATGTCGCCATCGGCCCGGTGTTGTTGGGCGCGGCGCGTCCGGTGCACATCATCACGCCATCGGCGACCGCGCGGCGCATCGTCAACCTGGCCGCGCTGACGGTGGTGGGCGCGGCCGTCGACGACAGCGACGACGCCCGCGGCTGAAGCGACCGGGCTGCCTGACGGATCGCCGGCAAGCGGCCGAGGCATAGCCTCGAGCTACCGTTCGTCGGCCAGAATCGTGCAACGACGCTCGCCCGTCTGCGCGTGATTGACCTGATTCCGTCAGCCCTCGTACGCTGCGCGCCGTATGCAAAATGCCTCCGACATCGCCGCGACGAGTTCCGTCGCATCCCACGCTGCCACGGGTCCGTCGCCGGTCGCCGGTGGCAGTCTGCCGTTGCGGGTGCGGCGCGTCACGATCGCACGGGTGGTCGAGATCATCGAGCAGGCGAGTGCCAAGGTCGGTGAAGATCTGAACGAGTTGGCGGGTCGCACATTTCAGGCCGACCGGCAACGCGCGCTGTTCGCGGGCGCCTCACTGCTGAACGACGGTGCGCGGGAGATCGTGCGCGCGTTCGAGCAAGCCTACGCGGATCGTTACGACAATTGTCTCGGCGGCCGTGCCGGCAAGGCAGTCGACGCGGCTGTGAGCGAGACCGAGAGCGGGGAATTGTCGCTGGTCGACGACGGCGCGATCACGGACAGTGTGCAGATCTCGCGTCTCGTGCATCGCACGCGCGGCCGCATCGATTCCGACGAGCTGTTGGGCGCACGTGCACGTTTCGGCGCGATGCTGAATCGTGACTGGTTCGACGACGCGCAGCATCCGCTTGCGCCCGAGCAAATCTTCGATGTGCTCAATGCACAGCTCGCGAGCTTCTCCTCGACCAACGACACCCGCCTGATCCTTCTCGAGGGCTACGAGCCCTATCTGAGCGCCAATCTGCCCGCCGTCTATGGCGAGATCAATGCCTTGTTGCGCGACAATGGCGTGCTGCCCAAGATCAAGCGACGGGTCGCCGTGTCGGGCCCGAGCGGGCGGCGTGCGGCCGCGCCGGGCGACGATCCACACGCCACCGAGGCGCAGACCGATGCCGAGGCAGAGACGTTTCATCTGCCGCCGCCGGGCCCCGATCGCGAGGCCGTGCTGTCCATTCTGGCGCGGCGCTTGTCCGAGGGTACGGTCGAGGCGCGCCGCTCGGCGGTGCGCATGCTGCGCGAGGCCACGGTCACGGAAGACCTCGACGACACCACGCTGCGCGTCGACGACGACTTGATCGACAGGCTCAGCCGTCTGCAGTCCGACGCCGGCGAGTCGGTGCAGGGGTCGATGCCCAGCCAGCGGCTGAGATCACTGACCGGTACCGATACCGAGGCCGGCTCCGCGCTCGATCGCATGACGGTCGAAATCGTCTCGCTGATCTTCGACTTCCTGTACCACGACCCGCGCATTCCCGAGGCCGTCAAGCACCAACTGCTGCGCCTGCAGGTGGTGGCGGTCAAGGCCGCGCTGCTCGACCGCAGCTTCTTCGCGAGCAAGGCGCATCCGATGCGCCAGTTCATCGATCGCGCCACCGAGATCAGCTGCGATCCCGACACGGATGCCGGCAGCGAATCCGCGTTCGTGGCAGGCCTGGGCGGCATCGTCGACGACATCCTCGCGCAGTTCGATCGCGATCTCGATGTCTTCACGCAGGCCGCTGAGCGGCTCGAGGCACTGGGAGAGCGCGAGCAGGAGCGTCGCGACGAGCAGTTGCGCGATTTCACGGAGCAGGCCGAACGCGCCGAGTCCGAGCGTCTGGCCCATGACGAGGGACGCCGCGAGCTGGCCGCTCTCATCAACGACCTGACCCCCGGTTTCGTGCGCGAATTCCTGCTCGAGCGCTGGTCCCGTGTGCTGGCGGCTGCCCGTCTGCAGGGCCCGCCCGGCGAACCGGGTCGCGATGCCGCCATGGCACAGGCAAGTTCTCTCATCTGGTCGATCGAGCCCAAGCGGGCGGCGGACATCCCGCGCATGGCGGCGCTCCTGCCTTCGCTGGTGCGGGAGCTGATGACCGGTCTCGACAAGATCGGTGAGAGCCGCGATGCGGTCGACGGCTTCTTCAATGAGTTGATGAGCTGGCACACCCGCGCGATCAACCAGGCCAAGATCGAGAAGCGGGCGCCCGCCGAGAAGACCGACGCCGCTTTCGAGGGAGCTCGCCCGATGCGCGAGGTCCCGCCGCCGCGGTCCATGCCGGCCGACGACGGCGACGAACTGCTCGATGGTCTGCAGCGAGGCCAGCTGATCGAGGTGCGTCAGAAGAACAAGGCGCCGATCCGGGTGAAGCTCGCCTGGGTCAGTCCGGCGCGAACCTTGTTCGCATTGTCGCGCCAGCCGGACTTCGCACGATCCCTGACTCGCGTGCAGATGAGTGCTTCCCTGCGCTCGGGCCGGCTGGTCGTGGTTGAACGCGAAGGCGCCGTCGAGCGTGCGATGCGCAAGTTCGAAAGCACGGGCGAGGCATTCCCGGACACCGCGTTCGGCTCCGACACCCTGGTCATGGAAACCGGCATCCACGTGCCCGTCTGACGGTTTTCGTGCCGGTGGCGCGGGATCGCCCCGCGCTTGCATTCAGCGACACTGTCGGCATACTGCGCCTGGTCACGAACCGAGGCGTCATGAACAAGAGAACTTCGCTGGTCGGCACACTGGTGGCGGTGCTGGCTGCGCTCGTCCTGAATTGGGCCGGACTCCTGCCACTTTCCGAGCGGGGCGTCACGACGCCGGCGCCCACGGCCACGGCTCCGGGGCCCGCGTCGCCCGCGCCGGCGGCCACCGCGGCGCGTGGCGAAATCGCCTGGAGCGCGCTACCGTCCGAGGCCCACGGTGTCATCCGGCTGATCCGGGACGGCGGGCCGTTTCGCTACGACAAGGACGGCACGGTCTTTCAGAACCGCGAGCGCCTGTTGCCCGAACGCGATCGCGGCTACTATCGCGAATACACGGTCGAGACTCCCGGCGAAGCCACGCGTGGCGCGAGACGGATCGTCGCGGGCGGTCCTCGTCAGCAACCCGAGGTCCTCTACTACACGGGCGACCACTACCGTTCGTTCCAGCGCATACGAGAGGACCGTCGATGAGCGCACTGAGCAACATCCCCGCACAGGCGGTACTGCCTCTGAGCGCCTACAACCTCTCCGATCTGCGCCGGGCGGCGGAGCGGGCGGATCAACGTTTCCTGCATGCCGATCTGCACACCTGCGCCGACAAGGCGCAGGTACTGGCCGCGATCGCCGAGGCTTTCGCGTTGCCGGCCCATTTCGGTCACAACCTCGATGCGCTGTTCGACTGCGTCACCGACCTGAAACCGCCGTCACGCGCCGATCGTCCTGGTTTCGTGATCGTCCTCGAAGGCCTGCCCGACGCCCAGGCGTTCAATGCGCAGGCGCGCAATGCGCTGCTCGATGTGTTCCGCGACGCGGCCGACTTCTTCGATGATCGCGGCTGCGCGTTTCGGGTTTTCTATTCGGTCAACCGGCCCGTCGCCGCATCGCTGGCGCACTGAGAAGCCCGCCACCGCCGCCGCCTCACGCGAGGTTCAGCGCGAGCGCATGTTGTCCGGCAGCCAGGTGGCCAGCTCCGGAAACGCGATCAGCACGAACACCATCAACACCATGATCAGGAACATCGGCACCGCCGCACGTGCGATGTAGCCCATGTCGTGGTGGGTCATGCCCTGCAGAACGAACAGGTTGAATCCGATCGGGGGGGTGATCTGTGCCATCTCGACCACCACGACGATGAAGATCCCGAACCAGATGATATCGATGCCGGCCTGGCGGATCATCGGCTCGACCACCGCAATGGTCAGCACCACCGACGAGATGCCGTCCAGAAAGCAGCCGATCACGATATAGAACACCAGCAGTGCCATCAGCAGCTCGAAGCGCGTCAGACCGAGCGAGCCGATCCATTGGGCGAGGGCACGTGGCAGACCGGTAAAACCCATCGACAGCGACAGGAAGGCGGCGCCCGCCAGGATCAGCGCGATCATCGCCGACGTGCGGGTGGCGCCCATCAGGCTGTCGGAGAACGAGCGCCAGCTCAGCGAGCCTTGCGCGCCAGCCAGCACCAGCGCGCCGATGACCCCGAATGCTGCCGATTCGGTCGCCGTGGCGATTCCGAGGTACATCGAGCCGATCACCAGCATGATCAGCAGCAGCACCGGAATCAGGAAGCGCGAATTGCGCAACTTGTCGGCGAACGACATCTCGGGTTCCGCGCGTGGCGCGAAATCGCGCGCGAGTTTCGCTCGCGCGACCACGTAGAGCATGAACATCGCGGCCAGCACCAGGCCCGGCACGATGCCCGCCATGAACAGTTTGGTGATCGATTCGTTGATCGTGACGCCGTAGACGATAAGGGTCAGGGACGGCGGGATCATCAGGCCGAGGGTGGCCGCACCGGCGAGCGTGCCGATCACCAACGGCTCGGGGTATTCGCGCGCGCGCAATTCCGGAATCGACATCTTGCCGACCGTCGTGAGCGTGGCCGCCGACGAGCCGGATACCGCCGCGAACACCGTGCAGCCCACGATGTTGGTATGGACCAGGCCGCCGGGCAGGCGCGCCATCCAGGGCGAAAGACCGCGAAACATGTCCTCCGAGAGGCGGGTGCGGTAGAGGATCTCGCCCATCCA
Organism: Burkholderiaceae bacterium; assembly: GCA_041396685.1. Lineage (GTDB taxonomy): Bacteria > Pseudomonadota > Gammaproteobacteria > Burkholderiales > Burkholderiaceae_E > JAUIAI01. Next base: position 43,331 of record JAWKYD010000005.1, on the reverse strand, counting down.
GATGAAAAGCGGCAGGGCAGTCAGCGTCCACGACGACGACGAGCCCCAGATCGTGGTCATCATGGCGTCGCCGACCGGCCGGCTGGTGAACAGGGTCATGCCCACGTAGGCGACGCCCAACAGCGATAGACCCACCCAGACGCCGGAGCCGAGCAGCAGGAACAACGTGAACAGAAAGATGCCGGTGGCGTAGAACTCGGTCATGGTGTCAGGCGTGGCCACCATCGGCTTCGGCCTTGACGATGTTGTCGCGGCCGGTGAGCAACTGGCAGAGCAGGTTGTCGACGAAGGCGATCGCCAGCAGGGTCGCGCCCACGGCCACCGGCAATTGCGGAATCCACATCGGCAGCGCGTCGCGCTCCTGGCTGATGTCGTTCAGCAGGTGCGACCAGTAGACGAGTCGCCAGGCGTTCCAGGCCAGCCAGCAGGTGGCCAGCGTGCCCACGGCCAGACACCAGGTCTCGCCCCAGGCGCGAAAGCGCCCGAGCGCGGTGAGCAGCAGATTGACGCGGATGTGACTGTCGGCGTTCAAAGCGTAGGCCAGCGCCAGGAACGATGCCGCCGCCATGAAGTAGCCGGCATAGGCGGTCGAGCCCGGGAACGAGATGCCCGCCCAGCGGCAGATCATCTGCGCCACGATGATGATCAGGATCGCGATCAGGCAGAGCGCCGCCAGCACGCCACCGCCCGTGTACAACGTGGTCAGGAATCGTCTCATCGGGTCGGGAAGGTGCGCTCGCGCCGGCGCCCGGACGGATCGGCGATCCGCCGGGCAGCGGCCATGCGGGCCGCGAGTGTCGCCGCGATCGCGTTCTCGCGCGCGCGATCGCGTGGGCAGCGGCGCGGATCAGCGGCCGCGGTAGGCGTCGACGATGGCCTTGCCGTCCTCGCCGGCGGATTTCAGCCATTCGTCGGTCATGGTGTCGCCGAACGCCTTGAACTGTTCCTTGAGCTGAGCGGACGGATTGCCGACCTTCATGCCGTTCTTGGCCAGACCGTCCAGGTAGAAGCTGGTCAGTTCCTTGGCCTTGGCCAGACCGTCGGCCGCCGCCTGCTTGCCGCAGTCCATGACCGCCTTCTGGCTGGCGGCGTCCAGGCTCTCGAAGGCGCCCTTGTTCGCGAACACGGCATTGCGCGGCAGCCAGGCCTGCACGTCGTAGAAGTGGCTGAGTTGCTCCCAGACCTTGCGGTCATAGCCGGTGGAGCCCGACGAAATGAATGACTCGGCCACGCCGGTGGCCAGCGCCTGCGACAGTTCGGCGGCCTCGATCTGCACCGGCACCATGCCCGCCAGTTCGGCGATTCGCGAGGTGGCGGCATTGTAGGCGCGGAACTTCACGCCTTTCAGGTCGGCCACGCTCTCGATCGGCTTCTTCGCGTACAGGCCTTGCGGAGGCCAGGGCACCGAATAGACCATGACCAGGTTCTGCTTGGCGAGCGCAGCGGTCATCGGCTTCCTGGCGGCCTCCCAGAGTTTTTCCGCGTCGTCGTAGGAGGTGGCCAGGAAGGGCACGGAATCGACCCCGAACAGCGGATTCTCGTTCGCGTGGGCGGACAGCAGGCGCTCGCCGATCGGGGCCTGGCCGGTCTGCACCGCGCGCTTGATCTCGCCGCCCTTGAACAGCGAGCCGCCCGGATGGGTGACGATCTCGAGCTTGCCGCCGGTGGCGTCGGTGACGCACTTGGCGAACTTGGCGCCATTCTCGGAGTGGTAGTTGGACGCCGCATAAGCCATCGGCATGTCCCATTTCTCGGCAAGCGCGGCCTGCGAGAACCCGAGACCGAGAGCGGCCAGCACCGCGACAGTCGTCTGCTTCGTCATCGTATTCCTCCCGTATTGTTCGGTTGCACGGCAGCCGTGCACGAATCGAGCCGGTCTCACCGTTGGCACGCAGTGTATCGCCATTGCCCGGCCGGCGGGGGGCGCGCGACCGGCCAGGCTGGGGCGCGACCGGCCAGGCTGGGGCGGAGTGGGTCGGGCGGGGCGCGGGTCGGACTCGTTCGGGCGGCGGCCAGTAGACTTCGATGCGTCCGCGCCGCCGCTGCGCGCCATGATGCCCGCCCATGAACCTCGTCGCCCCGATCGGAATCCTGATGCTCGACACGCGTTTCGAACGAATCGTCGGTGATGTCGGCCATCCGGCGTCGTTTGCGTTTCCGGTGCTCTACCGGATCGTGGCCGGGGCGTCGGCGCGGCGCGTGGTGCTCGAGCGCGCCGAAGGTCTGTTGGGGCCGTTCATCGATGCAGCGCGCGCGTTGCAGGCCGAGGGTGTCGCCGGCATCAGCACGACCTGCGGCTTTCTGGCCGGGTTCCAGGACGAATTGTGCGACGCGCTCGAGGTGCCGGTGCTGACCTCGTCGCTGTTGCAGGTGGGCCTGGTCCAGCGCTGTCTGCCGGCCGCGCGCCGGGTCGGCATCCTGACCATCGCACGCGCGGGCCTGACACCGGCGCTGCTGGCGGCCGCCGGTGTGCCGTCCGACACCCCGATCGGGGCGACCGATCCGGACGGGGCCTTCAATGCCGCCATTCTGGGCGACGCGCCGCTCGACGTGGCGGCCGCCCGGCGAGAGCACGTCGCGGCGGCCGAGCGTCTGCTCGCCGAGCATCCGGAGGTCGGCGCGATCGTGCTCGAGTGCACGAACATGCCGCCCTATGCGGCGGCGATCGCGCAGGCCACCGGGGTGCCGGTGTTTTCGGTCATCGACCTGATCTGCTGGTTCCAGGCGGGTTTGCGGCCGGCGCGCGCGGGCTGACGCTTGCCAGCATCAACGCCAGCGCGCGCTCGGTGAACGCCTGCATGTTCGCGCCGCGTTCGGCGCTGCCGGTCACGATCGTGCAGGCCGCGCATGTCGGGCCGTCGACGGCGATCACGCTGATGCCCGGGTCGTGTCCGTAGCGCGAGCGCGTCGGCCCGGCAATGCCCAGTTCGGCCAACCCCCAGTCGGCGCCCAGGGCTTCGCGCACGCGCCGCGCGAAGACCGCGACCATCGGCTCGGTGACCGGTTCGAGACCGGCGACATCGGCCGCTTCGATGCCCAGCAGACGTTTGCGCGAGTCGCGGGTGTAGATCACCACGCCACCGGCGTACCAGGCCGACGCACCCGGCACCGCGAGCATCGCCGCCGAGATCAGACCGCCGGTCGAGGACTCCGCGACCGCCACGGTCTGTCGGCTGCCACCCAGCCGGCTTGCGAGCTCATCGAGCAGGCGGTCCGTTGCGGCCTGGCCTCGCACGCGGCGATTACCGCTTGAACAGACCGCCGAGCACGGAGGTGACCGCGCTCAGATCGAGGTCGCCGCTCGGTACCTGCCCATTGGGCGTGATCTTGTCGATGAGTTGCGGCAGCAGGTCGGCCAACTGGCCGGAGGCCTGCTGGGTGTCGATACCCGCCTGCTGGGCCATCTCGCCCACCTTGTCGGCACCCAGCGCCTGCATGATCTGGTCGGCCGACACCGGCAGATTCTGGCCCGAGCCGATCCAGGACTGGATCGTGTCGCCGAGGCCGGCCTGTTGAAACTGCTGAACCAGCTGCCCGAGACCCGACCCTTCGTTGTTCGAGGTGAGCAGGTTGCCAAGAATGCCCAGCAGCGGGTTTTGCTCGTCACCGCCACCACCGAGTGCACCAAGCACGGAATTCAACAGACTCATCGCAGCCTCCAGGTTGGTCGATAGCCGATTAGAACCCCTGGAACGGCGCGCGACAAGCACGACGAAACGCTTTATTGCAGATCGCCCAGCAGCGCATGCAGGATGACCAGGCCGGCAAGGCCGGCCGTCTCGGTGCGCCAGATCCGTGGTCCCAGCGAGACCCTGGCGGCGCCGGCCGCGGACGCGGCATCGAGCTCGGTGGCTGACAGGCCGCTTTCCGGGCCGATGATCAGGCCGACGGACGCGGGAGCCTTCGGTTGCGCGCGCGCCCAGGCGGTCAGCGTGGCCGGTGCGTCAGGTGTCGCGATCAGGCACGGTCCGTCGAGGGCAGCGACCGCCACCGGTAAGGAATCGACGAAGGACACCGGCGGCAGCCAGTCTCGTCCGCATTGCGCACAGGCCGCGGCCGCCACGCGCTGCCAGTGCTCGAGCTTGCGCTCGAGCCGGTCGCGGGGAATCTTTGCCGTGCCCCGCTCACCGTTGAACAACACGATGTTGCCGACCCCGGCCTCGGTTGCCTTCTCGATCACCCAGTCGGTCTTGTCGCCGGTCGCGCCGGCCTGCACGAGCGTGGTACGCGGTGTCGGCCTTGGCGCCGGTTCGGTGCGACGCAGGTCGATCAGGTTTGCCTGGCGACGTTCGATCCGGCCGACCCTGGCTCGCACGCGACCGCCGCGGCCGTCGAAGCATTCGACCTCGGCGCCTGGCCGCAGCCTCAGGACCTGACCCAGATAGTGCGCGAGGCCGGCATCGAGCGCGAGTTCGTCGGCACCGGCGAGGGCGTCCGGCAGATAGAGCCGCGGCAGCATCAGGGCAGGGACGGTGGGCGAGTGGCGAAGTCGGCGACGGGCTGCAACCGGAAAGGTGGGCGCGGCGCTGGCGCGCCGTGCCCACCTTTCCGGTATCAGTGTCCGACGATGCGGCGGTAGTAGTTGGGCAGCGCGAACACGCCGTGGTGCGTGTCGCCGTTGAAGAACTCCAGTTCCCCGATGGCGCGCTCGCGCAGACGCGCGTCGATGTCCTCGGAGGACAGGCTCAAGGGGTCACGGCCGTCGGTCGCGCAGGCCAGGCCCCAATAGGTGCCGTACAGCGGGATGTACACCCCCATCGGCCGCACGGTGCGAAACACCGTGCGCAGCGAGGTCACGTGCCTGGCCACCACCTCGGGCTTGAACACCGGCGAGCCGATGTGCAGGGTGAGGTAGGCACCCTCGTTCATCACGCGCTTGATCAACGCGAAGAATTCCTGCGTGTAGAGCGCGTGCGCGGGTGTGTCGGGATCGGTCAGGTCGAGCACGACGAGGTCGAATTTCTCGTCGGTGGTCTCGACGAACTGCCAACCGTCGCCGATGCGCACCTCGAGACGCGGATCGTCGAACGCGCCCCGGTGCACCTTGCCCAGGTATTGCTTGGCCACACGCACCACGTCGGGGTCGAGCTCGGCCATGACGACCCGCTCGATGCTCGGGTGCTTGAGCAGCTCCTCGCTCGAGCCGCCGTCGCCGCCGCCGATCACCAGCGCGCGGCGCGGGTTCTCGTGCGTGATCGCGGCTGTGTGGATGATGGGCTCGTGATAGAAGAACTCGTCGCGCTCGCTCGTCATGTAGCAGCCGTCGAGCCGGAACAGCTTGCCGAACTGCGGCGTGTCGAACACCTCGAGCGTCTGATACGGCGTCTTGGTGGTCTCGAGCCGCTTGAGCGCCCGATAGCCGTAGGCGGCGTACGGATTCAGCCACTCGATCAGCAGTTCATCGGCCTTGCTTTCGGGATCGGCCGAGCCACGCAGGATGCGGTTGGTGTTCTGTGCGCTGGGCGCGAACGCGACGATCAGTTCGTCGAGCAGGCGCTCGGCCTTCATCGAGTTGTCGGTCGTGAAGTTGCACACGTAGACGTCGAGCGTCACGCCCATGCGTTCGGGCCAGGTGTGCAGCGCCAGATGCGACTCGGCCAGCAGAACCGCGCCGGTGACGCCGCCGGGTTCGCCCTGGTAGTCGGGGAAGCTGAAGAATTTTTCGTCGACGATGGTCAACGCCGATTTCTCGACGTGCTCGCGGCAAAGCGCCGACAGACGATCCGCTACCGTGAGGAGTTCGGTTTCGCAACCGCAGCCGTATAGGTCTGCGGTGAGATGCAATCCTTGCATTTCATACGTATCCCGTTACGCTGCAGCCAGCTCAGCAAGGGTCGATCCAGCCGGAGGCCACCCGGCCGGGTACGATGGTCCACCCAATGTGGACCGTATCAGGGAGGCAGGCTGTCAGGCCTGCCGACCGAAACGTTCGGGCGCCGAAACCGGCCGAACGAGGCTGCGCAAATCAGGCACGAAATGGAGCCACGCGCCGCCGACGCTCGGCGGAGATCCGGGATCGGCGATGGACATCGCCGAAAAACGGCCGTTCGCGGTCTCTCCAATAGAATTCCTGGGCGCGCAAGGTTTTGGGGCTGCGTCGCGACCCGTCGCGGACTCGGCCGGGGGGCCGGGCTCGTGGGCATGTGCGCCGCTACCGAAACTCTCAAGTATAACCAAGCTTCGCGCTTTGCTAACATTCGGCCGCTCGAGTCCCACCAGCGCACTGCCGGGAGCGGGCGAACGAGATCAAATGCCGGTCGGTGAATTCGATGCCAGAAAACAGCTCTCAGAATCCGGCCGCCGCGCCGCTGCCCGAAGGCCCGTTGCGCGACGCGATGGCCAATGCGCTGCGCGCGCTGGGCATGGACGCGGTCCAGAATGCGAAGTCCGGCCACCCGGGCATGCCGATGGGCATGGCGGAGATCGCGGTCGCGCTCTGGGGGCGGCGTCTGGCACACAACCCCACTGATCCGCACTGGCCCGACCGCGACCGGTTCGTGCTCTCGAACGGTCACGGCTCGATGCTGCTCTATGCGCTGCTCCACCTGACCGGCTATGACCTGCCGATCGAAGAGCTGCGCAATTTTCGTCAGCTGCATTCCAAGACCCCTGGTCACCCCGAGGTCGGCATCACGCCGGGCGTGGAAACCACCACCGGTCCGCTCGGCCAGGGGCTCGCCAACGCGGTCGGCATGGCGCTCGCGGAGCGGTTGCTGGCGGCGCGCTACAACCGCGACGGCCACGCGATCGTCGATCACCTCACCTGGGTGTTCACCGGTGACGGCTGCCTGATGGAGGGCATCTCGCACGAGGTGGCTTCGCTCGCCGGCACGCTCGGCCTGTCGCGCCTCGTCGTGCTCTACGACGACAACGGCATCTCGATCGACGGTGAGGTGCGTCATTGGTTCGGCGACGACAGCGTCAAGCGCTTTCTGGCCTACGGCTGGCACGTGATTCCCGATATCGACGGCCACGACGTCGATGCGCTCGATGCGGCGATGGGCATGGCGGCGCAGTGGGCGCGCGAGGGGCGCGACGGCCGCTTCGCGCCGACCCTGATCCAGTGTCGAACCCAGATCGGCCGCGGCTCGCCCAACCGGGTCAATACGGCCAAGGCCCACGGTGAGCCGCTCGGCGACGAGGAGATCGCGCTGACGCGGGCGGCCATCGGATGGCCGTATGCGCCCTTCGAGGTGCCGGCCGAGGTGCGCACCGCCTGGGATGGCCGCAGACGCGGGCAGGCCGCTCAGGCCGAATGGGACAAGCGCCTGGCGCGCTACCGCAAGGCCTATCCGGAACTGGCCGAAGAATTCGATCGGCGCATGGCGGGCCGTCTCAGCGGCGAGGTGGACGACGCGCTCGACGCGGCGCTCGAAGCGGCCGCACGCGAGCGCGGCAAGGTGGCCACCCGCAAGGCCAGTCAGCAGGCGCTGAACGAGTTCGGCCCGCGCATGCCCGAACTGGTCGGCGGCTCGGCCGACCTCACCGGCAGCAACCTGACCAATTTCGGTGGCTCGGGCGCGCTGCGCGCCGGACCGGCCGGCGACGTCGACTTCGGCCGGCACATCAATTTCGGCGTGCGCGAGTTCGGCATGGCGGCGATCGCCAACGGGCTGGCGCTGCATGGCGGGGTCATTCCGTACGTCGGCACCTTCCTGACCTTCTCCGACTACTCGCGCAACGCCTTGCGCATGGCCGCGTTGATGAAGATCCGTGTCGTGCACGTGTTCACGCACGACTCCATCGGCCTGGGCGAGGATGGCCCCACCCACCAGCCGATCGAGCACGCGGCCAGCCTGCGCCTGATTCCCGGCCTCGATGTCTGGCGGCCGGCCGACGCCTGCGAGACAGCGGTCGCCTGGTTCGTGGCCTTGTCGCGCGGCGATGGTCCGTCGGCGCTGCTGCTGACCCGCCAGGGCGTCGAGTCGATCGGGCGCTCCGAGTTCCAGACCGACGCCGTGCACCGCGGCGGCTACGTGCTGCGTGACGCCGAAGAGGCGCAGGCGGTGATCATCGCCACCGGCTCGGAGGTTGAGATTGCGCTGGCCGCGCGCCAGCTGCTCGCCGAGCGCGACAGTGTGGCCGTGCGCATCGTGTCGATGCCCAGCACGACGGTGTTCGATCGGCAGGATGTCACATACAAGCAGAACATCCTGCCCGACAATCTACCGCGCGTGGCGATCGAGGCCGGCGTCACCGATTTCTGGTGGAAATACGGTTGCGCGGCAGTGGTGGGCATCGATCGCTTCGGAGAATCCGCCCCGGCGGGCGAGTTGTTCGAGCTGTTCGGTCTGACCGCCGAGAACCTCGCCGACACGGTGCTCGAGGCCCTGCGACGATGTGCCTCGTCCTGAATTCATTTGACTTGATCCAAGAGGACTGACTCATGACCATCCGGGTTGCCATCAACGGCTATGGCCGCATCGGGCGCAACGTGCTGCGTGCGCATTACGAAGGCGGCAAGAAGCATCCGATCGAAATCGTCGCCATCAACGATCTGGGCGATGCCAAGATCAACGCCCACCTGACCCAGTACGACACCGCGCACGGCCGTTTCAATGCCGAGGTGGCGGTCGAGGCCGACAATCTTCTGGTCAACGGCGACCGTATCAAGGTGCTGGCGCAGCGCAATCCGGCGGAGCTGCCCTGGGGCGACCTGGGCGTGGACGTCGTGCTCGAGTGCACGGGTCTGTTCACCAGCAAGGCCAAGGCCGGCGCCCATCTGAACGGCGGTGCCAAGAAGGTCGTGATCTCGGCGCCCGGCGACAAGGATGTCGATGCCACGGTCGTCTACGGGGTCAACCACGGCGTGCTCCAGGCGGGCCACACCGTGATCTCGAACGCCTCGTGCACCACCAACTGTCTGGCGCCGCTGGTCAAGCCGCTGCACGATGCCATCGGCGTCGAAAACGGCCTGATGACCACCGTGCACGCCTACACCAACGACCAGGTGCTGACCGACGTCTATCACACCGATCTGCGCCGTGCCCGCTCGGCGACGATGTCGATGATCCCCACCAAGACCGGCGCTGCTGCCGCGGTCGGCCTGGTGCTGCCCGAGCTCAACGGCCGTCTGGATGGTTTCGCGATCCGCGTGCCCACGATCAATGTGTCGATCGTCGATCTGTCGTTCATCGCCGCTCGTGACACCACGGTGGAAGAGGTCAATGCGCTGATGGCCAAGGCCGCTGCCGAGGGCCCGCTGGCCGGCATCCTGTCGTATAACGACGCGCCACTGGTGTCGGTCGACTTCAACCACAATCCGCACTCCAGCAATTTCGACGCCACCCTGACCAAGGTCTCGGGCCGGCTGGTCAAAGTGTCGAGCTGGTACGACAACGAGTGGGGCTTCTCGAACCGCATGCTCGACACCACGGTCGCGCTGGTCAACGCCGGCTGAGGTCGCGACCATGGCGTTCAATCGACTGAGCGAGCAGGACGTCTCCGGTCGGCGCGTGTTCATTCGCGCCGACCTGAACGTGCCACTCGACGACACGGGCAGGATCACCGACGACACCCGCATCCGCGCCTCGGTGCCCGCCGTGCGCGACTGCCTCGACCGCGGCGCGGCGGTGATGATCACCTCGCACCTGGGACGCCCCAAACCGGGCAGGCTCGGGCCCGGTGATTCGCTGGCGCCGGTCGCTGCGCGGCTGGCCGACTTGCTCGGCACGCCGGTTCGCCTGGTCGCCGACTGGACCGAGGGAGGCTTCGCGGTCGCCCCCGGCGAGGTCGTGATGCTCGAGAACTGCCGCGGCAACGTCGGCGAGAAGGATGACGACGACGGTCTGGCCCGGCGCATGGCCGCGCTCTGCGACATCTACGTCAACGATGCCTTCGGCACCGCGCACCGCGCCGAGGCCACGACCCACGGCATCGCCCGCCATGCGCCGGTGGCCTGCGCGGGTCCGCTGCTGGCGGCCGAGCTCGATGCGCTCGGGCGTGCGCTGAGCGCGCCGGCCCGGCCGCTCGTGGCCATCGTGGCCGGCTCGAAGGTGTCCACCAAGCTGACCATCCTGCGCAGCCTGGCGGGCAAGGTCGACCGGCTGATCGTCGGCGGCGGCATCGCGAACACCTTCATGGCGGCCGCCGGACTGCCGATCGGCGCCTCGCTGGCCGAGCCCGATCTGCTCGACGAGGCCCGCGCGATCATCGCGCTGATGCGCGAGCGGGGCGCCGAGGTGCCGATTCCCTCCGATGTCGTCTGTGCGAAGCGGTTCGCGGCCGATGCGCCGGCCACGGTCAAGGCCGCGGCCGAGGTCGCCGACGACGACATGATCCTTGACATCGGTCCGCGGACGGCGGCGATGTTGGCGGGCTTGCTCGGTGAGGCGGGCACGATCGTCTGGAACGGCCCGGTCGGCGTGTTCGAGTTCGACGCCTTCGCCAATGGCACCAAGGCACTGGCCGAGGCGATCGCGGCCTCGCCGGGCTTCTCGATCGCCGGTGGCGGCGACACTCTGGCGGCCATCTCACGCTTCGGCATCAGCGACAGGGTCGACTACATCTCCACTGGCGGCGGCGCGTTCCTCGAGTTCCTCGAGGGCAAGGAGCTGCCTGCGGTCGCCGCGCTGGAGGCGCGCGCGAGCGCCTGAGGCGACACGAGCAGCCGGCAACTCCAATCGCGCGCCTGGCTGCGCCCGGCGGGATCCCTCGCCGGGTGATTCACGAGCCCGCCAGGGCTTGCAACGGGCTGCAGGCGGCGGCGCCGGCGGGACGACCGCCGCCGCCGCGTGTCGGATGGCCCGTCGCACCCATACGACAAGCGTGGTAGCCCGGCGGCGCTGCAACAGCGCTGCGGCAGAATAGGTCGAGAGCGTTCGCTGCGACAGGTGGGTGCGGGTTTCCGCGCCGGCGTCCGGCGTGCGCGGCGCCAGAGGCGTCATGCCAACCGCCAGCCACGAGACCGTTCAGCCCATGTCCATCATCGTCCCCCGCGCGACCAAGATCGTCGCCACGCTCGGACCGGCGTCGAGCTCGCCCGAAATCCTGGAACAAATGCTGCGCGCCGGCGTCAACGTCGTGCGCGTCAATTTCTCGCACGGCACCGCCCAGCAGCACACCGAACTCGTGCAGCGGGTGCGCGAGATCGCCGCCCGCCTCGGGCAGGTGGTCGCCGTGCTCGCCGATCTGCAGGGGCCGAAGATCCGCATCGGTCGCTTCAAGGACGGCCCGATCCACCTCGAAGTCGGCGACGCGTTCAGCTTCGACATCGATTGCGAACTCGGTGATCAGACACGGGTCGGCCTCGACTACAAGGAACTGGTCGACGATGTCGCGCCTGGCGACACGCTGCTGCTCAACGATGGCCGCCTGAAGATGCGCGTCGACGCCGTGGGCAAGCGCACGATCGACTGCACGGTGACGATGCGGGGCGATCTGTCGGACCGCAAGGGCATCAACCGCCAGGGCGGCGGTCTGTCGGCGCCGGCGCTGACCAACAAGGACATGGAGGATCTGCGCACGGCGGTCGCGTTCGAGGCCGACTACGTGGCAGTGTCATTCCCCAAGAATTCCGCCGACATGTACATGGCTCGCGAACTCGTGCGCGCGGCCGGGGGCCAGGCCCGCATGATCGCCAAGATCGAGCGGCTCGAGGCAATCGACAATCTCGAGGAGATCCTCGAGTCCTCGAGCGGCATCATGGTGGCACGCGGCGATCTGGCCGTCGAGGTCGGCGATGCCGCGGTGCCGGCGCTGCAGAAGCGCATGATCCGCATGGCACGCGAGATGAACAAGCTGACGATCACGGCCACCCAGATGATGGAATCGATGATCGAGTCACCGATTCCCACGCGCGCCGAGGTCTCCGACGTCGCCAATGCGGTGCTCGACGGCACCGACGCCGTGATGCTGTCGGCCGAGACCGCGGCCGGGCGCTATCCGGTCGAGACGGTCGAGGCGATGGCGCGGGTCTGTCTCGAGGCCGACAAATCGCAGAATGTGCCGCTGGACACCGAGTTTCTCCATCGCACGTTCACGCGCATCGATCAGTCGATCGCCATGAGCGCGTTGTTCATCGCTCATCACATGGGGGTGAAGGCGATCGTGGCGTTCACGCAGTCGGGTGCCACGGCGCTGTGGGCCTCGCGCCTGGATTCCGGCGTGCCCGTCTATGCGCTGACCACCGAGGAAAGCACGCGTCGGCGCATGGCGCTGTACCGCGAGACCCATCCGATCCTGATCGATCACGACTCCGACAGCCGCGCCGCGATGCTCGAGCAGGCCAAGCGTCAATTGATGGCGCTGGGCGTGGTCAGCAAGGGCGACCTGCTCGTCGTCACGATCGGCGATCCGATCGGCAAGCCCGGTGGCACGAACTCGCTGACGATCGTCAAGGTCGGCGAGTAGCGGCCGGGCCCGGCCGGGCGCGATTGCGCTCGTAGAGCTGGTGTTCCAACCCCGGACGACAGCGTGGCTGCGATGCCAGCGCGCTGCCGAGCAACCAACCCGGAAATGCGCGTTGCATCTTGGGCGAGCCCTCGAGCCGGATCGCGCCGCTCGCGATCTCCGCCTCGAGATCACGAAAGCCGCGCCAGGTTTCGACGAAGCGGCGAATCTCCGTGCGCACGACGACATCGACCTCGAAGCCCGGGTTCTTCAGGCACATGTCGACCCGACCGTCGTCGGCAACCATCCAGAAGCGGCGGAATTCACGTGCCAGCCCACTGAACTCGAACTCGACGACAGTGCGACCCGGCGGCATCGTGCGCGTATCGACCCGGGTGCCGATGCTCCACGCGAGAAATGCCGGGTCGAGATCTTCGCCTTCCATGTCGCGTCCCCAGCGCTGACCCCAGGCCGCCAGTTGCATGACGATCGGGTCGAGCTCCATGCAGGCCGGAGTGGGCACGTATTGATGTCCCGAGCCGTCGGGGAGCGGCCGCTTCTCGCATAGCCCGGCGTTCTGCAACTGGGTGAGACGGGTTGCGAGAAGGGTCGCGGAGATTTTGGGTACACCGCGGTGGATATCGTTGAAACGCCGGCATCCGTCGATCAGCCGGCTGATCACCAGCAGCGTCCAGCGCTCGCCGAGCAGTTCGGCAGCGATCGCGAGCGGGCAGTACTGTCCATAGCTCTTGCTCATGGCGGGGTGCTCCTTCAACGCATTGCCGCGAGCTTGGCACTGCCCACCAGGGGTGGCAACTTCAAAATCTGGAGTGCTTCGGATCCGCACGCGCGCCAGGCCCGCCGGCTGGTCCGTCTCGATCGGAATGTTCTTCATCCTGCCTCTGCGGTTCGAACGAGATTCTGCTTCCTGCCGCGGACACGAGCGTTCGCGCGCTGTTTCCTGCCCCGTTCCCTCCGGGAATGCGCAGTGCCGGGTTCAACGTGCTCCAGATTCTTGACTGGCGACGCAGGCGGGCCGGGCGCACGATGCTGGCGAGACAACCGAATGGGAGTGATCCATGAAACCGCAAGACTTCGATCCGGGTTCGCTGGCCCGCGACGTTCGAGGCAAGGTGCTGACCCCCGGCGACATCGGCTACGACGAGGCCCGGGCCCTGTGGAACGCGATGATCGACCGACGCCCGGCGGCCATCGTGCGCAGCCGCGATGCCCGAGACGTCAGGTCGGCCGTCGCCGCCGCCGTCAAGGCCGGGCTGCCCATCGCGATCCGCGGCGGCGGCCACAACATCGCCGGCCTGGGTCTCTGCGACGGCGGCCTGGTCGTCGATCTGTCCGACATGCGCGCGGTCACGGTAGACCGTCGGGCGGGCACCGTGTCGGCGCAAGGTGGGGCGCTGCTGAAGGATCTCGACGCCGCGGCCCAGCGCGAGGGCCTGGTCGTACCCGGTGGCGTGGTTTCATCGACGGGCATCGCCGGCCTGACCCTGGGCGGCGGCTTCGGATGGTTGTCGCGCAGCCTCGGGCTCACCGCCGACAACCTGCTGGCTGCGGAACTGGTCGATGCGGCCGGCCGGCTTCTGACCGTGGATGCGCAAAGCCATCCCGATCTGCTCTGGGCGCTGCGCGGCGGCGGTGGCAATTTCGGTGTCGTCACGCGGTTCACCTTTCGCGCCCATGCGCTCGCGCACCCGGTCTTGTTCGGTCCCACCGTACACCGCCTGGATGATGCACCGGCCGTGTTGCGCCACTACCGCGACTTCTGCGCGCAGGCGCCGCGCGATTGCTGCGTGTGGGCGGATCTCTGCACGGCGCCGCCGCTGCCGTTTCTGGCCCCGCAACACCACGGCACGAAGGTGGTCATTCTGATGCAGTGCTTTCGAGGCGATCCACACGAGGGCGAGCGCGTGCTCGCCCCCTTGCGCGAGTTCGGCAGGCCGCTCGGCGATGCGGTCGCGCCGACCGCGGTCTGCGAGGCGCAATCGCGGCTCGACGACACCTATGCTCACGGCGCGCGCAATTACTGGGGATCGCAGAGTTATCGGGCATTGGACGATGCCACGATCGACCGGCTGGTCGCGCTGGCTCACACGCTGCCAAGCGCCGAATCCGACATCCTGCTGTCACAACTCGGCGGAGCGATCGACGACGTGGCCGCCGACGAATCCGCCTATCCGCATCGCGGCATCGCATTCATCGTCTCCGCAGGCGCGCGTTGGCGCGATCCGTCCGACGATGCCCGCTGCATCGACTGGATCCGACAGGCCAATGCCCGACTGGCGTCCGGTGCGAGCGGCAACGCGTATGTGAACTTCGAGCCGGAGACCCAGGCGAGCGGACGACGGGTGTACGGGGGCTCGCTTCCCCGGTTGCGGCGGATCAAGCAGCGCTACGATCCCGCCAACGCCTTTTGCGTCAATCACAATATCGAGCCCAATCGTTGAGATCCGGGACGATCGCGGCCGCAACGCGGGCGGCCGCATTGGGGCGCCCCGGCCAGTTTGCGACTTTTGTCGGTGTGTTTTTCGGTCGCTGGGCCATAATTGCCGGCTGATCGACGTCCAACTCAGGAGTTTCCGATGCCCCTCGTTTCCATGCGACAGCTTCTGGATCATGCCGCCGAGAATGGCTACGGCATTCCGGCCTTCAACGTCAACAACCTCGAGCAGGTGCAGGCAATCATGTCGGCCGCCAGCGAACTCGATGCGCCGGTGATCATGCAGGCGTCGGCCGGCGCTCGGAAGTACGCGGGTGAAGCCTTTCTCAAGCACCTGATCGAGGCGGCCGTCGAGTCCTATCCGAAGGTGCCCATCGTCATGCACCAGGATCACGGCCAGTCGCCCGACATCTGCCAGGGCGCGATCGACATCGGCTTCTCCAGCGTCATGATGGACGGCTCGCTCGAGAGCGACGGCAAGACCATCGCCAGCTACGACTACAACGTCGATGTCACCAGCAAGGTGGTGCAGTTGGCGCACAAGGTCGGCGTCACCGTCGAGGGCGAACTCGGCTGCCTGGGCTCGCTCGAGACCATGAAGGGCGACAAGGAAGACGGGCACGGCGCCGATGGCACCATGACCCGTGACCAGCTGCTGACCGATCCCGATCAGGCGGCCGATTTCGTCGGCCGCACCCAGGTCGATGCGCTGGCGATCGCGATCGGCACCAGCCACGGCGCCTACAAGTTCACGCGCAAGCCCACCGGCGACATTCTCGCGATCTCGCGCATCAAGGAGATCAACGCGCGCCTGCCCAACACCCATCTGGTCATGCACGGCAGCTCGAGCGTGCCGCAAGATCTGCTCGAGATCATTCGCCAGTTCGGCGGCGACATGAAAGAGACCTACGGCGTGCCGGTCGAGGAGATCCAGGAGGCCATCAAGTACGGCGTACGCAAGATCAACATCGACACCGACATCCGTCTGGCCATGACCGCGGCCATTCGCAAGTTCATGGCCGAAAACCCGAGCAAATTCGATCCACGCGAATACCTGAAACCGGCGCGCGAGGCGGCCAAGGCGATCTGCCTGCAGCGCTACCGCGAGTTCGGCTGTGAGGGGCAGGGCAGCAAGATCGCGCCGGTGTCCCTGGCCGTGATGATCGACCGATATGCGAACGGCGAGCTCAAACAGAAGGTCGCCTGAGTCGTTGTAGGGTCGCAACGCCGTGCTTCTTCGGCGATTGCGATCCACCCCCGAGGCGTTATGCTTCGGATCAAAGGCCCCGGGGCACTGACCCCGGAGCAAACCAGCCAGTGCCCGGCCAAGTGCCGGGCTTTTTTTTGGTCCGGGCGCGCTCTGTCGATTCCACTGCCGAGCTTTCCGATCTGGCTGGCCGTGCATCGTGAGATCCGCCGCGACCGGGCGATACGAATCGTGTTCGACCATCTGGGGCGCGAACTCGCGCCATGTCTGTGAGGCCGGTTCAGGAATCCGACCCGCGCGGCACCGAAAGATCGACCAGCACCCAGCGGTGATCGGAGCCCAGACCAGCGCCGGTGCGCAGATTGACGACCTCGATCTCGCGCGAGATCACCACCTGGTCGATCTGGATGCCGGCGGGCGGAAAGAACACCGGCCACGTGGGCAGCCAGCCGCGACCGGCCGCCGCCCGCCGCGCGTGCGCACTCTCGAGCAGTGTTTCGAAGGCTTTCGAGAATGGCGTGATGTTGAAGTCGCCGACCGCCGCGATTGGTTCGGTGCTGGCCCGCATCTGACGAGCGATGTCGAACAGTTCCTGGTCGCGCCGCGCACTGGCGGTCGGCCCCATCGGCCATTCGGTGTGGACGCCGGCGATCTGCAAGCGCGCACCACTCTTGGCCAGGGTGACGATCGGTACCGGCGAGCGGATCAGTTTGGCGTCGAGCACGCGCACACCCGCCGGACGCGAACGCGCGATCAGCAGCTTGCCGCTGCGCCCCTGGCGTGCGACCAGATGGATGAAGCCGAACCCGTTCAGACGCTCGCGCATGGCATCACGCCAGAGCGGCGTTGCCTCGACCAGCACGATCAGATCGGCGCCGTTGTCGCGAATCCACTGAGCAACCGCATCGTAGTTGCGATTGCGATAGAAGATGTTGGCGGCGGCGATGCGAAAGGGGACGCGGCTGGCGAACGAAACGGCCTGGGGTGCGGCGACCGCGGTGGGCGGCTGAACCGCGAAATAGTCGATGACCGGCAGCAGATTGGTCGCGACCGTGATCACCGCGGCGATGCTCAGATAGCGTGACCGTGCCCAGATCGCCGGCGCAAGCGCCAGCACGCCGGCGGTCAGGTACTGAATCCGGAAGTGGCTGACGAGATCCGCCAGCCACCAATCGGGCAGCGCGCTCGCCAGCAACGACGCCAGCGCGGTCGGCAACAACAGCAAGGCCAGCAGCAACCGCAGCGTGCGGGCGGCGATCGATTTGACGTGATGACGGCTCAACGGACGATTTCGTGCGGCGCGGATCCGGTCATTCGCCGCGTGCGCCGGCCCAGCGCTCGTCGGCCACTGCTGGGAAATCGGCCGGCGGCACGAACCGGCTCAGGCCTTCGGCCTGCAGCGCCTCGCAGAACGCGATCGGTGTCAGGTCTTCGAGATAGGGGCCGATCACCTGCAGGCCCAGGGGCAGACCGGAGGGGCCGGGAGCCACCGGGAACGCCGTTGCAGGCTGGCCGGTGAGAATCGGCATCGCGGGGAAGAACAACTGCTCGAGATAAGGCACCTCGCGATCGGCGATGATGATCGTGCGTGCGGCCTCGGTGGACAACGCCGGACCGTCCATCGCGATATGCTCGAAAGCCGGCTGCGCGAAGCTCGGGGCGAGCAACACGTCGTGCGCCTCGAAGAAGCTTCGCCAGTGGGCGCGATGCTTTTCGCGCTCCGAGACCCAGCCGAAGGCATCGGCCAGGCTGGCGCCCATGCCGACGTGCAGGTCGTGTGCGATGGGGTGATCGGCCGCGGCCATCGCCTGGCGGCGGCGCGCGCGCTCGTCGGCCGGTGTGCGCGCCCCGAGCATGGCGCCGAGCATTCGGCAATAGAGGGAGAAGAACCCGCGCCAGTCGCCGAGTTCATCGGGTTGGGCCTCGACGACCTCGACGCCGGTTGCGCGGATCGACTCGAGCAACGCCTGGTAGGCGGCGACCACCTCGGGGTCGATCGCCGCCCACGGGGGCAGGGGGACGGCCGCGATGCGGAAATCGGCCAACCGCGTGTGTCGGGGTTCGGGCAGTTCCAGACGCCAGGCGCGGTCTTCGCCGATGTCGGCACCGGCCAGCACCGACATCGCCAGACGGAGGTCGCTCGCATGGCGGGCCATCGGGCCCTGCACGCCGAGGATGGCATAGGGATTCGGGGCCGGCGGAAAGGGGAACTGGCCGCTCTTGGCCAGCGCGGTTTCAGAGGGACGATGACCGAACACACCGCAGAACGTGGCCGGAACGCGGATCGAGCCGCCGATGTCGCTGCCCAGTTCCAGGGGTGTCAGGCCGGCGGCCAGCGCGGCGGCCGAGCCGCCCGAACTGCCGCCGGGGGTGCGCGACGCATCGTAGGGGTTCTTGGTTCGGCCGTAGACCGGGTTGGCCGCCTGCCAGTCGGCCAGTTCGACCGGCACATTGGTCTTGCCGAAGATCACCGCGCCGGCCTGCCTGAGGCGCTCGGCATTGCGTCCGCTGTGCGCGGACACGAAATCGCGTGCTGCCTCCATACCGCAGCAGGTATGCAGGCCCTCGACGTTGATCGATTCCTTGATGGTCATGGGCAGGCCGAGCAACGGCGGAGGCTTGCCCTGGGCCGCCTGATTGTCCGCACGCAGCGCGTGTTGGCGCGCGCGATCGAAGTCGCGCACCACGACGGCATTGAGCGCGCCGTCGTAGCGCACGATGCGTTGGACGTGAAACTCCAGCAACTCGACGGCCGAGAGCTCGCGTATGCGCAGGGCGGCCAACATGTCGGTGGCGCTCAGGAACGGATCGATCACGGCATTCTCCCGGTTGCAGCGGCGGCTCCTATCTTAGCCGCTCGTGAGACACTTCGGCCCTCGCCCCTCCCATATGGGGATGCGCGCACCCGGTGCGCGCATCATCGAACCAAGCGTCCGACATGTCCGTTCGATTCCGGCGCGGCGATCTGCTGCGCGGCTTTCGCGATGCCTTGCCGATGGCAGCCAGCGCCATGCCCTGGGGGTTGGTGTTCGGCCTGCTCGCGCAGCCGGTCTTCAGCCTGCTGCAGACCTTCCTGATGAGCGGCTACGTGTTCTCCGGGACGGCCCAGTTCGTGGCGCTCGACAGGCTTGCGGCAGGCACCAGTCTCGCGGCTCTGTTGGTGGCCGTGTTCGCGGTCAACTCGCGTTACCTTCTGCAGGGTGTCACGCTGTGGCCGTATCTGCGCGAATGCGGCACGGGCACGCGCTTTGGCATGATGTTCTTTCTCACCGACATGAGCTGGGCACTGAGTCTGCCGCGCCTGCAGCGCGGCGATGTCGGTCTCGGCTACCTGTTCTCGTCGAGCGTCACGATCTACACCGGCTGGGTCATGGGTTCGATGATCGGCTGGTTCGTGCCGGTTCCGCTCGAAGACTCCCGCGTCTGGGCACTCGACTTCGCGATCACCGCTGCCCTGATCGGCCTGGCCGGTGGTCGCTTCGCGGGCCGTGCGAGTCTGATGCCGTGGGCGGTGACCCTGGCGGTGGCGGCCGTCTGCTGGCGTTGGTTGCCCGGCAGCACCTATCTGATCGCCGGCGGTGTGGCCGGCGCGCTCACCGGAGCCTGGCGTGATTCACGATGAACCGTTCGTATGGCTGGCGATCGCCACGATGGGGCTGGTGACGCTGGCCACCCGTGTGGGCGGCGTGTACCTGGGCCGCTTCGTGCCGAGTACGCCGTTCTGGCGCCGCTTCCTCGACCATCTGCCGGCGACCTTGCTGCTGTCGATCGCGGTGCCGACGATCTTCGGTGGTGAAGTCGAGCAGGTGCTGGGCGCCGTGGTCACGTTCGTCCTGGCCGCGCGGCGCGTCAATCTCATCTTCGCGATGGCCGGCGGCATGGCCGTGGTGGCCGCGATGCGCGCGATCTGGGGCTGAGGCGGGATCGCGCGCGGCTGCCGATCAGCCGCGCGCGGGTTCTCTGGCGCATGCCGCTACACTGCGTGTCGATGTGTTTTCGACGGTGTGCCGATCCGTTGGCATGCCCGGTCCGCCGCCGCTTCGCCGCCAGCCGCCATCGATCATGTATCTGCCGTCTCACTTTGCCTCCGAAGATCCCGCGTTCGCGATCGCGCTGGTCGACGACCATCCGTTCGCGACCGTCGCGCTGAGCGATGCCGAAGGCCTGCTGGTCGATCATCTGCCGGTGATCCGCGACCCGGCCAGCGCCGGACTGACCAGCCTGATCGGTCACGTGGCCCGCGCCAACCCACTCTGGCGGCGCCTTTCGGCGGCCGGCCGGGCGCTGGTCGTGTTCCAAGGCGAGCAGCGCTACATTTCGCCGTCCTGGTATGCGAGCAAGGCGAGCGATGGCCAGGTCGTGCCCACCTGGAACTACGCGCTCGCCCACGTGCAGGTCGGCGTCCGGTGCATCGATGACGCCGATGGCAAGCTCGCCATCGTGACCGCGTTGACCGAACGCTTCGAACGGCCGCGCGCGCAGCCCTGGGCGGTGCACGACGCGCCGGCCGCCTACATCGAAAAGCGGCTGGCCGGGATCGTCGGCCTGCGCCTCGCCGTGCTGAACGTGACGGTCAAGGCCAAGCTCTCGCAGAACCAGCCGGCTGGCAATCGCGCCTCGTTGGTCGCCGGGCTCGAGCGCGAGGGAGACCACGCCATGGCCGATGCGATCCGGCGGGCCGCTCCCACCAACGATCGCCGATGACCGTCCCCACACCACCGCACATCCTCGATCTGCTCGAGGAGCTTCGTGCGATTGCGCAGACCGGCCTGGGCTACTCGCGCGCGCCGTTCGACCGGATCCGCTACGAGCAGCTGCTGGCGCTGGCCAGCCGGGAGTACGCGGCGCTCGGTGACCTCACCGCCCGCCAGGTCAGTCAGCGCCTGCGCGCCGAACTCGGCTACGCAACCCCGAAGGTCGGTGTCTCGGCAGCGGTATTCGACGATCGGGGCCGCCTGTTGCTCGTGCAGCGCACGCAGGACGGCACCTGGTGTCTGCCCGGCGGCTGGGCGGACGTGGGCCTGACGCCGGAGCAGTCGTGTGCCAAGGAGGTGGTCGAGGAGACCGGGCTCGAAGTCGCCGTCGGCGATCTGATCCGCATCCGTACCCGCCTGCCAGGTGAGTTCGGTTCGCCGCATACCAGCTTCCACCTGCTTTATGCCTGCACGCGCACGGGTGGTACCCTGTCCGGGTCGATCGAAACCCTGGAGCCGGGTTTCTACGAGATCGACGAGCCGCGCGATTGGCACTTCGATCAGCACGAAGAGGCTCTGGTCGCGCGCCAGCATTGGGCGGCGCATCGGCCCTGATCGATGCGCGAGCGGCCCGCACGGGCGCGCCTCGCGACGCCGGCCCGTTCGATCGACGCATCGAAGGAGCGAGGTCACGAGATGCCAGCCTTGAAGATTCTCTCGATCCGTTCGGCGTTCTACACGCCGGCCCTGTTGACGGCCGCGCGCTTCCTGCCGGCCGCCGGGGTCGAGGCCGACCTGATCTTTCGCACCGATCAGAATCCCAGCACGATGCTGCGCGAAGGGTCGCTGGACTTCGCCCAGCACGCGCCCTCGGCGGCGATGGTCGAGATCTCCAAGGGTATTGCCGACACCCCGGTGCACATCGCCTCGATCAACGAGCGTGACGGTTTCCTGCTGATCGGTCGAGAGCCCGATCCGGCATTCGAGTGGCGCAAGCTCGAGGGGCGCACGGTCGTGCCGGCCAGTTTCGCCGTGCAACCGGAGGCCTGTCTGCGCTATGCCTTGCACCGCCAGGGTGTCGACGCGGCCCGGGTGGCCCTCGTCGAGGGCTTGGACGGCATGGCCGCGGCGGCAGAGGCATTCGCGAACGGCCGTGGCGATTACGTCCAGTTGCAAGACCCGATGGCGCGTTCGCTCGTCGGTCAGGGCAAGGGCCATCTGGTCGCTCAGTTCGGTCCGGCGATCGGTCCGATCGCGTTCAGCTCGATCGCCTGCGGGCGGCGCACGCTCGACGAACGGCCCGACACGGTACGTGCGTTCATGCTCGCCTATCGCGCGGCGCGGCGGTGGATCGACGATGCCGACCCGCGCGAGATCCGCGATGCGATCGCGCCGTGGTTCGCCAACGTCGATCAAGGCGTGCTGTTGGATGCGGTGGCCGGCTACAAGTCGCTGGGCACGTGGACGCGCGACACTGCCATCGACCGCCAGGCCTTCACGGTCACGAATGCGATGATGCGTCACTCGGCCGCGCTGACGGGCATCACGCGCGACTTCGACTACGACGAGTGCTGTGATGATTCGTTCGCCGTCGCGGTCGACCGTGGCGGGTGAATGGCTGTGGGACGCCGCCGCTGCCAGGCTGCAGCGACCACGGCCGCGGTGGCCGTCGTCATTTCCGTGGCGCGCGCTTTTCGTTTTTCTCGTACCGTGCCGTGTTCAGGCACGGCTCGCGAGATAGGCGCGCCAGCCGCCATACGACGTCACCTCGCGGGCACCTGCCAGGCCGTGTGGCTCGCAGATGAAACCGGGCACCTCGCTGCCGTCGGACAGGGTCAAGCGACCGAGTCCTAGCGGCGAGGGCACACCGGCGAGGAAATCGCCGATCGCGCTTCGCGGCATGGCCCAGATCTCGATGTCGATCGGTGCGCCACCCGCGTCGCGAACGAGCCCCGGGCGCTGCGGGGGGCCACCCGCGAGCGCATACAGCCGGTATTCGGCGGCGGTCCGGGTCCTGACCAGCAGGCGGCCGCCACGGTCGGTCAGTTCACCGTTCAAAGGCATGCCGCTCATGTGGGCGCCGACCACCGCGAGCGCGAGTTCGTCCGTTGCGACCGGCGGGCAGGCCGGCCCGGCGACGGGCGCTTCATCGACCGGTCCGGTGGCGCGGGCTGCGAGAGCGGCGCCCCCTGCGCCCGGGGAGGCGGCCGAGTGCTCCCGCACATGGTGGGGCTTCCAGTCGGTGGCGCCGGGGGGGCCCGCGAGCGCTCGCTGCAGCCGGCCGGCGAGCGCCGAAGCCAGCCCATCCTGACCGGCACGCGCGAGAATCGTCACGCTCGCCGGCGGTCTTTCTCCTGAGAAACCCTGCACGGGCACGGCGATGCCGCAGAGATCGAGCAGATTGACGAAGTTCGTATAGGTGCCGAGGCGATCGTTCGAGCCGACCGGATCTGCCTCGTAGTCGGCCACGGTGAGCGGCGCGGGGATGCTCGGCACGCAGAGCGCGTCCAGTTCCTCGAGATGGTCGGCGCACTCGCGTGCCAGTTCGCGCAGCCGGTATAGATCGCGAAAGGCGTCCGTGGCGCTGATGTCTTCGGCGCGCGACACGATGCTTCGCGTCACCGGATGGACCGCGTCCGGGTTGTCGGCCAGCAGAGAGGCGATCACGCTGTGGCGCTCGGCGACCCAGGCGCCGTGATAGAGCAGGGAAGCGACTGCGTGGAATGGTGTCAGATCGAACGGCCGCACGAGCGCACCGCCCGCCTGCAGCGTGGCCACGGCGCGGTCGAAAGCGTCGCGGTCGGCCGGGTCGAGTGGCCCGAGACCGGCCACGTCCGGGATGCCGATGCGGGCACGGAACGTGTCGGGTGTTTCCGGCGTCCATGCCATCGCGCGCGAGAAAGGATCGTGCGCATCGAAGCGCGCACAGGCGCTCAGCACGCGCCGCGCGTCACCGACAGCCAGCGCGAAGATCGACACGGTATCCAAGGTGCGGCAGGCCGGCACCACGCCCCGCGTCGACACCAGACCGAGCGACGGCTTCAAGCCCACCAGGTTGTTCAGTGCCGCCGGCACCCGGCCGGAGCCGGCGGTATCCGTGCCCAGCGAGAAGCTGACGATGCCGTGCGCGACCGCGACGGCCGAGCCGGAACTCGAGCCGCCGGGTACCCAGCGCGGATCGAGCGCATTGCGCGGCACCGGATACGGAGTGCGCATGCCGACCAGGCCGGTCGCGAACTGGTCGAGGTTGGTCTTGCCGATCACCAGCGCGCCGGCGGCGCGCAGCAGCGCCACGGCGGCGGCATCCTCGCGCGGTTCATAGGCGAATGCCGGACAGGCGGCCGTGGTCGGCAGGCCGGCGACGTCGATGTTGTCCTTGACCGCGAACGGGATGCCCCACAGTGGCTTGGCGACCGGATCGAACGGACCGAGGCTGGCGATCTGTTCGTGCAGGGCCGCGCGCGGATGCAACGCGATGAAGATCCCCGGATCGGCGACCCGGGCGATGCGCGCGAACACCTCGTCGACGACCTCGGCGGCCGTCGTACCGTCGGCGTATGCCTGGTGCAGCGTCTCGATCGTAAAAGGCAGGACGTTGCCGTCGACGCTCATCCCCGCGCCTCCGCGGCGGCGTCGACGAACGCGATCGGCCGGCTCCAGAGGATCAGCACCACGCAACCGTCGGGCGCGCTCACGTGGTGCCGCGACCCGGGGTGGTTGATGACCACGGTGCCCGCCGGGTAGCTGCCGCGCGCATCGCGTTGCTCGCCTTCGAGCACGATGATCATCTCGGCGCCCGTGTGTCCGTGCAGCGGCACCAGGGCGCCCGGGGCGTAACGCAGAATCGCGGCCTGGGCGTCGGCCGGGCCCTCGCCGGTGTCGATCCGGCTGATCTCGATACCGTCGCGAAACGGCTCGAACCGCATGTCTTTCCAACCCCCTGCGAGAATGCCGGGTAGTACCGTTGCCTCAGCCATCGATTGCCTCCAGAACCTGGGACGCGGTGGCCGTCCAGCCGACGATCGCGCCCTGTGCCCGCACCATCTCGAGCGTTGCTTGTTTGAATGCCGGGAAGTAACTTTCGGTCGCGTCCTCGACCAACAGGCACTCGAAGCCGCGGTCGTTGGCTTCGCGCATGGTCGTCTGCACGCACACCTCGGTGGTGACGCCGGCGATCACCAGCTGGCGGATGTCGGCGTCGGCCAGCACCAATTCGAGCGGCGTGCGTGTGAACGCGCCCTTGCCGGGCTTGTCGATGACCGGTTCACCGGGCCGCGGTGCCAGTTCGGGCACGACCTGGGCGCCCGGTTCGCCGGCGATCAGCAGCCGGCCCATCGGTCCCGGGTCGCCGATGCGCAGCGTCGGCGCGCCGCGGTCGCGCTTGCTGGGCGGGCAGTCCGACAGGTCGGCCCGGTGGCACTCGCGGGTATGCACGATCGGCAGGCGCGCGCGCCGGAAGCCATCGATCAGGGCCGCCACGACCGGCACGATCGCCTGCAGCGGTCGCACGTCGTTGCCCAGGCTGGCGCCGAAGCCGCCGGGTTCGATGAAGTCGCGCTGCATGTCGATGACCAGCAGCGCGACGGCCCGGCGGTCGAGGGCGAAGGGAAAGGGGCGGGCGGCGATGTCGGTCACGGTTCGGCCTCCTCGGGCGATGTCCGGGCGGTTTGAGCGTCGATCAATGACCGTGGCCGGCCATGTGCCGGCCGATCGTGGCGAGGTCGGCCTCGGCACGCTGTGCCGTGTAGCTGATGCGCCCCTCGCTCATCACCACCACGCGATCGGCCAGGGCCATGATCTCGTCGAGGTCTTCGCTGATCAGCAGCACCGCGCAGCCGCCTTCGCGGGCCGACAGGATCTGGCTGCGGATGTCGGCCGCGGCCGCGAAGTCGAGTCCGAAGCACGGGTTGGCGACCAGCAACAGCGAGACGCCCCCGGTCAGCTCACGGGCCAGCACGGCCCGCTGCACATTGCCGCCCGACAGCGATCCGATCGGACTGTCCAGTCCGGCAGTTTTCACGCCAAAGCGTGCGACGAGATTCTGCGCCCGCGCGCGCATGCGCCCCGGCGCCAGCCAGAACAGACGCCGGCCCGCGTCGTCCAGATCGAAGTCGCGAAACGCCAGGTTCTCGCCCACGCTCATGGTCGCCGCGCAGGCATTGGCCAACGGCTCCTCGGGCACGCAGCGGATCCGGTGCCGTCGCACCTGCTCGCGGGTCGCCGTGAATGGTTCGCCGTCGACGCGGATCTCGCCGGCACGGGCCGCGCGCTGACCGGTGAGCAGTTCCATCAACTCGGTCTGGCCGTTGCCTGAGACCCCGGCGACCCCCACGATCTCGCCGCCGCGCACCTCGAGCGCGTCGATCGCGATCGGCTGCCGGCCGCTGCGGTCGGTGGCCTGCAGCCCGCGGATCGACAGCTTCACCGTGCCCGCGCCGTCGTGACCCGCGGCACGGTCCACCGGCTGCGAGCCGCCGTCTTCGCCGACCATCAGGGTCGTCATCTCGCGCACGCCGAGCGTGCCGACCTTGCCGCCGCCGACCTTGCGGCCGCGGCGCAGTACCGTGACCTCGTCGGCGAACGCGGTCACCTCGCGGAACTTGTGTGTGATCATCAGCACGGTCAGGGCGCCGGCGCGCGTCATGTCGCGAATCAGGCCGAGCACCTCGTCGGCCTCGGCCGGTGTCATCACCGAGGTCGGTTCGTCGAGCACCAGAAAGCGCCGACCGAGATACAACTGTTTGAGAATTTCCAGCTTCTGCTTCTCACCGGCCGACAGTTGCGCGGCCGGAACATCGAGCGGCACGCGAAACGGCATGCCGTCGAGAAAGCGTTCCATCGCGGCGCGCTCGCGCGTCCAGTCGATGATGCCGGGGACCTCCTCGCGGCTGATCAGCAGGTTCTCGGCACCGGTCAGCGACGGCGCGAGCGTAAAGTGCTGATAAACCATGCCCAGGCCAAGCAGGTGGGCCGCGCGAGGATCCGGAATATCGCGTTCCCGGTCCTCGACGACGATGCCGCCGGCGGTCGGCCGGTAGAAGCCCATCAGGCATTTCACCAACGTGGACTTGCCGGCGCCGTTTTCGCCCAGCAATGCATGGAAACTGCCTGCATGCACACGCATCGAGACATCGTCGAGCGCGAGCAGGGTGCCGAAGCGCATGGTCATGCCGACCAATTCGATGCCGATCGCGCCCGGCGTGGTCGGTGCGCCCGGCATCGGCACGGCCGGCGACGGCGCCGCGATCGGGGACGCCTTCACGGCAGTGCGGCCACGAACGCACGGCTGTCCGACACGCTGCCGAACACGCCACCCTGCATCTTGACCATCTTGATCGCGGCGTCGTGATTGCCGCGGTCGGTGGCCCCGCAGCAGTCTTCGAGCAACAGACACTCGAAGCCGCGATCATTGGCCTCGCGCATCGTGGTGTGTACGCACACGTCGGTGGTGATGCCGGTGAGCACCAGGTTGCGAATGCCGCGGGTGCGTAGGATCAGTTCGAGATCGGTGGCGCAGAAGCTGCCCTTGCCCGGCTTGTCGATGATGACTTCGCCGGGCAGCGGTGCCAGTTCGTCGATGATCTCCCAGCCTGGTTCGCCGCGCACGAGGATGCGGCCGCAGGGCCCGGCGTCACCGATGCCGGCGCCGATGCGCCGTGAGCGCCAGCGCTTGTTGGCCGGCAGATCGGAGAGATCGGGACGATGTCCCTCGCGGGTGTGGATCACGTGATAGCCCTTGGCGCGCATGGCGGCGAGCACGCCGGCGATCGGTTCGATCGGCGCGCGCGTCAGGCTCAGGTCGTAGCCCATGGTGTCGACATAGCCGCCACGACCGCAGAAGTCGGTCTGCATGTCGATGATGACGAGCGTGGTGTTGGCCGGTCGAAGGTCACCGTCGAACGGCCAAGGGTAGGGGTCTGCGGTGATCGTGTTCATGCGCTTTTCTCCTGCGGACGCGGTGCATAGGCGCGATCTGGTTTTTCGAAGCCGCAACTCGTGCCGTCGGTGACGCGGACCCGGTCTTCCCAGGGCAGTCGATACCGTCCCGCGACCAGATCCTGCATGTAGGTGTAGGGACAGTCGCCGGCGCCGCCGGCCACGGCGGTGAAGCCGCGATGGCCGAGCTGATAGATGTTGTTCTCGACGCCCCAGTGTTCACGTGCCTCGCGCACGAGATCGGGTCGCACCTCGGCGGTGATGATCTCGTCGGCGCGTCCGCTCGTGCCGTGGGCGAGGATCGTGCCGTCGAAGTTGACGATCATGCCTTCGCCCATGCTGTCGAAGGTGCCGTCGCTGCCGCACATGCACACATTGGCGGTCACCATCAGGTTGCAGAACGCATTGGCCTGGTTCGTGAACCGCCAGCTCTGGCGGATGGGCGCCGTATAACCAGCCGTGCGCAGCATGATCTCGGCACCCTGATACGCGCATTCGCGCGCCATCTCCGGGAACATGCCGTCGTGGCAGATGATCAGGGCGAGCCGGCAGCCGCGCGGGCCGTCGATCACGCGGATGCCGAGGTCGCCCGGTTCCCAGGGCTCGACCGGCACCCAGGGGTGCAGCTTGCGGTAATAGAGCCTGAGCTCGCCGGTGTCGTCGATGATCAGGCCGCTGTTGTACGGATTGCCGTGCGCATTGGCCTCCATGATCGAGAAGCAGCCCCAGATCGCGTGTTCGCGGCACGCGACCTTGAAGGCTGCGACCTCCGGCCCGTCCAGCGAGCACATGATCGCCGGATCGGTGTTCATGCTCAGGCCGTGCAGCGAGTACTCCGGGAACACCACCAGATCCATGCCGGCAAGATTGCGGCGCGCCTTGCCGACCAGTTCGACGATGCGCGCGGTCTGCGCGGCCAGTTGCGCCGGTGTGTCGACCACCGGCAGCTGGCACTGCACGAGACCGATCACGACCCCGTCGGGGGATTTGTTCAGACCACCGAGTCCGTTCATGGGCAGCTCCGGGCGGATTTGGTAAGGGGCATCAGCGGGTGATGCGCAGTTCGCCGGGCGCGCCGGCCAGGGCGCGGGTGGGCGAGCTGGTGAGCACGAGCAGGACGAGCGTCAGCACGAACGGCGCCGCGTACCAGAGGTAGTAGCCGCTGCTGATGCCGACGGACTGCAACGCCGGTCCGAGCGCGCCGGCGCCACCGAACAAGAGCGCGGCATAGAAGCAGACCAGCGGCCGCCAGCGCGCGAAGATCACCAGCGCCACCGCCATCAGACCCTGCCCGGACGAGATGCCCTCGTTCCAGCTGCCGGGGTAGGCCAGCGACAGGTACGCGCCGCCGATGCCGCCGAGCGCGCCGCCGAAGGCGGTCGCGACGGCCCGCACGCCGGCCGGGTCCAGGCCGAGCGCGCGCGCCGCGTCGCTGCTGTCGCCGACCACGCGCAAGATCAGCCCGACGCGGGTCGCGCGGAACATCCAGGTGAGCGCGACCGCGAGCAGGCCGCCCACGACGAACAACACATTGACCTGCAGGGCGGCCTGCACCTGCGGCGAGTCCGACCAGGCGCCGAGCGGCAACGACGGCAGGTCCGGCGCCTGCGGCTGGATGTAGGGCTTGCCGAAGAAGAACGCGAGGCCGATGCCGAGCAGCATCAGCGCGATGCCGATCGCGATGTCATTGACGCGCGGCAGCTGACAGCACCAGGCGTGCAACAGCCCGAAGCCCATGCCGGCGAAGGCGGCCGCCACCACGCCGGCCCACGGGGAACCGGTTTCGACCGCGAAGCCGTAGGCGGCCATCGCCCCGAACACCAGTGTGCCCTCGAGGCCGAGGTTGATGCGGCCCGAGCGTTCGGTCAGGCATTCGCCGAGGCTGACGAAGATGAACGGTGTCGAGACGCGGATCGCGCCGGCCAGGATGGCCAGCGGAACGCCCCACCAGCCCAGCTCAACGCCGCTCATGTGCGCCACCGCTCGGGGGAGAACACCTTGAATCGCCCGTAGAAGGTCTCGCTGACGAGAATCGCGACGAACACCATGCCTTGCATGACCAGAACGGTCGCGTCGGGCAAGGCCATGCGGCGCTGTACCAGCCCGCTCGCCGCTTCGAACGCCGCCAGCAGCACGGCCACCGGAATCACCGCCAGCGGGTTGTGCTGGGCGATGAACGCGATCAGGATGCCGGTGTAGCCGTAGCCGGCGTTCAGCGAGCCGTTGGCGGAGCCGTGCACGGCCGACACCTCGATCATGCCGGCCAGCCCCGCGCAGGCGCCGGCGGCGACGGTGAATCCGAGCGTCAACGAACCCACCGGCAGCGCCTGGATGCGGGCGGCGCGGGCATTGCCGCCGACCACCCGCGCGGCAAAGCCTATGCGGGTTTTGTCGAGCACGATCCAGGCGAGCACGCAGGCCACGACGCCGATCACCAGACCGTAGTGCACATCGAGAAACGGCAGGGTGCCCAGGTGATGGGCCGCGTCGATCGGTGCGGTCGAGGGTTTGTTCAGGCTGGCCGGATCGCGCAACGGGCCTTCGACGAAGTGATTGAGCAGGGCCACCGCGATGTAGGCCATCAGCAGGCTGGCGATGGTCTCGTTGACGCCGCGCCAGTGGCGCATCGCGCCGACGGCACCGATCCAGAGCCCGCCGGCGAACATGCCCGCCAGCGCCATCGAGACGATGCCGGTGAACCCGCTCGTGCCGCTGACCGCCGCGCCGACGGCGCCAGCCGCGAGTCCGCCGAGCACCAGCGCACCCTCGCCCCCGATGACGACCAGGCCGAGCCGCGCGGGTAGCGCGACGCAGAGCGCCGACAGCAGTAGAGGGGCGGTGCGCGACAGCGTGTTCTCCCACGAGAACTGGGTGCCGAAACCGGCCTTGAACACCAGCGAATAAAACTGCGTCGGGGATTTGCCCAGCGCCAGCAGGAATAGCGAGAACACGCTCAGTCCCACCAGCAGTGCCGCCAGTGGAATCACCACGCGCTCCGCGCGCCGGGCCTGCGACTGCAACCAACGCGGCGCGTCGGTGGGCCGCGCGGAACGCACCGCGCCGGCCGTCTCGCTGCGGCTCAGCGATCCCGCCGAGAGTTCTGCACTCATGAACAATCCCGCCTCGGTGACAGGGACCGGCAGCGCGGCTGCCGCCGGTCCGCGACGATGCTCAGGAAGTCGAACCGATCACGCCTTCGACCAGGTAGTCCATCTTCTCGAGCGCCACGTCGGTTTCGACGAAGGCCTGCCCGGCGCTCGCGATGGTCTTGCCGGTGTTGTCCTTGAGCGGGCCCTTGATGACCGCGAAGCCGCCCTTCAGGATCTCGGCCTTGGTCGCCTCGAAATGCTTGCGGGCGGCTTCCGAGACCGCCGGGCCAAGGGGGCTCATCTTGATGAATCCCTCGGCCAGGCCGCCGCGAACGAAGTTCGGGATCGGTTTCCCGTCGACCGTGGCCCGGACCATGTCCTGGTAGACCTTGGCCCAGTTCCACTCCGCACCGGTCAGGACCTTGCCAGGGGCCAGCGGCGACTGATTGGCGTGATAACCGCACACGTAGGCGCCACGCCCGGCGGCGGTCTCCACCACCACCTTCGGTCCGTCGACGTGACAGGTGATGACGTCGGCACCCTGGTCGGTCAATGCATTGGTGGCCTCGGCCTCCTTGACCGCCAGCGACCACTCGCCGGTGAAGATCACCTGGCAGGTGATCGCGGGATCGACCGCCCGGGCGCCGAGCAGGAACGAGTTGATGTTGAGCAGCACCTGCGGAATCGGCTTGGCAGCCACGAATCCGATCCGCTTGGACTTCGTCATGTGGCCGGCGACGATGCCGTTCAGGTATTGCCCCATGCCGATGTAGCCGAAGTACGAGCCGACATTGGCCGGATGCTTGTCGGCCGACCACAGACCGCCGCAGTGCTCGAAGCGCAGCTTCGGGTATTTGGGCGCCACGGCCAGGATGTGCGGATCGAAATAGCCGAACGAGGTCGGGAACAGCAACGATGCGCCGTCGAGCTCGATCATGCTCTGCATGGTCTTCTGGACGTCGACCGTCTCGGCGACGTTCTCCTCCTCGATCACCGTCACGCCGGACATCTTCTTGACCGCGGCTGCGCCCTCGGCATGCGCCTGGTTGTAGCCGTAGTCGTCCTTGGGGCCCACGTAGATGAAACCCACCGTCAGGGAAGCGGCGTGCGCCGGCCGCCAGGGCAGGGCGGCGGCCACGGCGGCCGAGCCGCCCAACCGGACCAGGCGACGACGGATGGGATCGATGCGGGTGTTGACGGACATGTGCTCCTCGACTGGGGTTGGCCGATCGGGCCGGAGTGCCGCGCCGCCGACCGGATCCGTCCCCGACGGGGGCCGCAAGCGCGATGTGACGCATCCTAGGGAGGAAATCCGGTTCGGTCTGCTGCTAAGATTTCATCGGACCGTTGCAAAATATGCACCGGTCATCGGCCGGCATCAGCGGAGGGCCTCGCATGCGCCATATGCAGTCTCTGCACTTCGTGGCCGCGGTGGCGCGGGCGGGCTCGATCCGCGGCGCGGCCGAGTCGCTGGCCATCACACCGTCGGCTCTCAACCGGCGCATCCTGGCCCTCGAGGAAGAACTCGGCGTGCCGATCTTCGAACGCCTGCCGCGCGGCGTACGCCTGACCACCGCCGGCGAAATGCTGATCCAGATGATCCGCTCGCACGTGTCGGACGTGGATCGCCTGCGTTCGCAGATCGCAGACCTGTCCGGCGTGCGGCGCGGCCACGTGGCGATTGCCTGCAGCCAGGCCTTGCTACCGCACTTCCTGCCCGCCCAGATCGCCGACTACCGGCGCGACCACCCGGGGGTCACCTTCGGCGTCTATCTGCGCGATCGCGCCGCTGCGGAGCAGGCACTGCTCGATCACTCGGCCGACCTGGCGCTGGTGTTCGAGCCGGTCCGGCTGGCCGACTTCCAGACGCTGCTCGCCGTGCGCCAGCAGTTGTACGGCGTGATGGCCGCCGACCATCCGCTGGCCGGTCGCGAGTCCCTGCGCCTGCGCGACTGCCTGGCCTATCCGATCGCTCTGCCCACCACCCAGTACGGCGTGCGCCATCTGCTCGAGACCGCGGTCAAGCGCAGTTCGCTCGAACTCGACCCGGTGGTCGAGTCGGACAGCTTCGAATTCCTGCGCAACTACGCGATGAACGAACCCTTGATCTCGTTCCAGATCCCGATCGGCTTGTCGATCGACGGGCCACCGACCGGCTACGTGGCACGGCCGATCGACGCCCGGGATGCACCGGTCGGGTCACTCTATTTCGGCCAGCTGCGCAGCCGCACCTTGCCGGTGGCCGGCGCCCGTTTCGCCGACCGGCTCACTTCGGTCCTGCAGCAACGCTTCGGTTAGCATCAGGTGAGCCGCACGGTCCGGGGTGCGGGCTCGAAACTGAGGAGTTGTCGATGCGCATTCTGGTCTACGGCGTCGGTGGTGTGGGCGGTTATTTCGGTGGCCGGCTGGCCGAGGCAGGGCACGACGTGACCTTCGTTGCGCGCGGTGCCACCTTGCAGGCAATGCAGGATGAAGGCCTGCGGGTGGACAGCATCAACGGCGATTTCCGCATCGATCCCGTCCAGGTCACCGATGATCCGCGCACGGTCGGCGAGGTCGAAACCATCCTGGTCTGCGTCAAGGCCTGGCAGGTGAGCGAGGTGGCGCGTGCCATCAAGCCCATCGTTACCCCACAGACCGCGGTCGTTCCGATGCAAAACGGTATCGAAGCGCCAGATCGCCTGATCGAGGTGCTCGGTCGCGAGCCGGTGCTCGGTGGTCTGTGCGGTGTGCATGCGGCGATCCGCGTGCCCGGTTACATCGTCCACGATGGCGCGCAGCCGCGGGTCAGTTTCGGCGAACTCGATGACTCGCGCTCCGAGCGCGTCGATCGCCTGCTGGCGGCCTTTCAACAAGCCCATGGCCTGCGTGCAGACATTCCCGACAACATTCAGTCGGCGATGTGGGCCAAGTTCCTGATGATCACCGCGTTCAGCGGCATCGGCTCGATCACGCGCGTCCCGATCGGCGAATTTCGTCGCGAGGGTGGCTCGCGTCAGCTGATGGTCGCGGTGATGGAAGAAATCGCCTCGCTGGCCAGGGCGCGCGGCGTGCCATTGCCGCAAGACATCGTGGCCAGCACGATGGCGGGCTTCGACAAGGTCATGCCGACGTCCACCGCCTCGATGCAGCGAGACATGATGGCCGGGCGCCCGTCGGAACTCGACGCTCAGACCGGTGCCGTGGTCCGCATCGGCCGCGAACTCGGCATCGCCACCCCGGTCAACGGCTTCATCTACGACTGCCTGTTGCCGCAGGAGCGGCTGGCGCGCGACTGACGGCCGCCGCGCAGCGGCCTGATCGGCCTGGCGCGTCGTTCGCGGGCGACCCGGCGAAGGTTTGGCAGGCAGCGGCCCACGTGACGGCCTTATCCGCCGCGCGCGAGCTCCGCGTTTCGCGCGCGCAGTTCACCCGGGGTCATCGCATAGCGTCGCTTGAAGCGTCGGTTGAAGTACGAGAGATCGCCGAAGCCGGCCTCGAAGGCGATTGCACCTATGGTCCAGGAGGCATAGCGCGGACTCCTCAGCATGCCATGGGCGGCGTCGAGTCGACGCGACAGCGCGAACTCCGAAAACGTCGTTCCCTGTTCCTCGAACAGCAGTTGAACGTAGCGGGGCGAGATGCCATGGCGCGTCGCCAGCCGGTCCAGGGGCAGCGACGGATCCCGGGTGAGGTCCGCTTCGATCGCCCGCAGTCTCGCCGCGCGCGCGCCGCGCTGGTTGGCCAGCTCGCGGCCTTCGGCAGTGGCGCCGATGGCCAGTGCCATGAGGTCGTAGACATGGGAGGCCACCAGTCGGGACAGCGCGGTGTCGCCAACGCGGTCCGGTAGGCTGCCCACATAAGCGCGCAGGAGCGACAACGCCTCGGACTGTCCTGGGATGCACCTCGCCGCCGCTGCCGACACGTCCGCCAGGGGCGAAAGCGCCGCGTAAGGTACCCGCACCGACAGATAGGTCGCATCGACGAACCGGAGATGGACGGGTTCCCGATAGACGAGCAGCACGGCGTCGCCATCTTTCGGGATGCCCTCGTGGCGCCGCTGGGTCAGTGCCAGGTGTCCGCCGGTCTTGATCATGAGGCAGACCGTGTCTTCGCCGTCGGCCAGACGGGGAGCTGGCCGTGTCACCTTGGCGGTGAGCGCCGAGAGCATCTGCGCGCGCCGAAGACCGGGAGCCAGATGCATCGACATCTCGACCGCCTGGCCCGGTTCCGCATCGATCTCCATACAGATCGAACGATCGAACAGGTCGCGCAGCGCGTGCGCGCGCCTGGCAGAGGGTAGGGCAAGCGTCGAGAAATGAAGGGAGGCACCGCCGGGTTCGTCGATGACCATGAACGACCTCCGCGTGGCTCGAACGGCCGACGCGGAATTATCGACCCGATGCCGGGTGCGCGTCCACGGGCCCGGCGCCGCGCAAACGGTTCGTCCTGGGCATAAGAAGGGTTCGCAGGGGTCCAAGACGGCGGATCCGACGCCCGGGAAGATGGCGTCTCCCATCGACCCGGAGAGCCTCCATGCTCAATCGCATCTGGACCACCAGCATCATGATCGCCGCGACCGCCTGCACCTTTTCGGCCGTCGCCCAGCAAACGACGCCCGCCACGGCCAGCCCGCCGTCGGGCATCAAGCGCACTCCGCTGCAGAGATTCGCCGTGCCCGGCACGACTTACGAAACCGTGATCGGGCTGGCTGACATCGCGCCGGACGTCTCGATCGGGCGCCACACGCATCCCGGCCCCGAGTCCGGCTATATCATGGCGGGCGGGTTCGATCTGATGATCGACGGTCAGCCGGTGCGAACCCTGAAAGCCGGCGACTCCTACGTGGTGCCGGAACACACCGTTCACGACGCGAAGTCGGGCCGCGAGGGTGCCCGGGTCATCGCCACCTACGTCATTCCGAAAGGGCGACCGCTGGCCTCTCCGGCCAAGTGAGGGCTCCCCCGGCGCCACGTCCCCGTCGGGGCGCACGTCCAGGCCGACCGGTCGGTGGCCCGACCGGTCGGATCCGCCTCGCGGCTCAGATCAGGCCTTCGGCCTTCAGCGTCTGCTGCACCTTGGGCCGTGCCGCCACGCGACCGGCGAATGCCTGCAGGTTGGGCCACTGGCCGAGATCGATCTTCAGCGGCCGGGTCCAGTTGAGTATCGTGAACAGGTAGGCATCCGCGACTGTGAACTGCTCGCCCGTCATGTAGGGCCGATCCGCGAGCGACTTCTCGAGGGGGGCCAGACGCCGCTCGATGGTGCCCATCTGCACCTCGCGCATCTCGGGCGTCATCTTCGGATTGAACAGCGCGCCGAGTTGCTTGTGCACCTCCGTGGCGACGAAGTTGAGCGCCTCCATCTGACGATACCGCTCGAGCGACCCCGCCTGGGCGACCAGCCCGGATCCGGCGGCATGGTCGGCCAGGTACTGGCAGATCACGCCCACTTCCGTGAGCACGCTGCCGTCGTCCAGCTGCAGCGCGGGGACGTAGCCCTTCGGATTGATTTTCCAGTAGTCGTCGCCGTGCTCGGTCTTCTTGTTCGGGATGTCGACCTTGACCAGTTCGACCGTCGTACCGGTCTCGGTCGCGACGATATGCGGTGCCAGTGAACAGGCGCCGGGTGAGAAGTAAAGCTTCATGTCGGTGTCCTTTGGAGGGGCGGACGATGCCGCGCGGTCGCGCCGGCAGGATCCGGGGCCGGGTCACGGCCCGACGCCGATCTTAGGCCTTTTCATCAGGGCCGGTAGCCGAACCCCGTCCTGCCGCTGCCCCGCAGCGGCGCGGCCATTCCGGCGAACTCGCACAGGAGGCGCCGGGTGTCGCGCGGGTCGATGATCTCTTCGATGCCGAAGGCTTCGGCGGTGCGGATCGGCGACTGGAACTTGGCCAGCCTCGCCTCGATCTCGGCGCGGGTGCGGTCGGGATCGTCCGAGGCCTCGATGTCGCGCCGGTAGGCGGCCTGGACGCCGCCGGCGATCGGCAGCGAGCCCCACTGCGCCGAGGGCCAGGCGTAGCGGGTGAAGGCGTCGCTGCCGTTGCGCTGCGTGAGGGCCGCCATGCCGAAGGCCTTGCGGATCATGATCGCGCACCACGGGGTGGTGTTCTGGCGGATCGCCACCAGCGCCTGGCTGCCGGCGCGCATGATGCCGGATTGCTCGGCGCGGGTGCCGATCAGGAACCCCGGGATGTCGACCAGATGCACGACCGGCAGGTGGAAGGTCTGGGCCAGATCGGTCAGCCGGATAGCCTTCCGGCAGGCGTCGGCGGTCCAGGCGCCGCCGTAGTGATAGGGGTCGCTCGCCAGCACGGCGACCGGCCAGCCATCCAGGCGCGCCAGGCCGGTGACCACCGACTTGCCCCAGCCGCGGCCGATCTCGAACACGCTGTCGCGATCGAAGATCGCGTCGAGGATCGGCCGGATCTTGTAGACGCGACGCTCGTTGCGCGGAATGGCTTCGATCAGCGCTTGTTCGCGGCGGTCGGCGGGATCGTCGCAAGCCGCCCGTGGCGGCGGCTCGTTCACGGAGGCGGGCAGGTAGGACAGGAAGCGGCGCGCCCGCGCGAATGCCTGGGCCTCACCGGCCAGCATGTCGTCGACGGTGCCCGTCGCCGCGTGGATCGACGCGCCGCCGAGGGTTTCCTTGTCGACGTCCTCGCCGGTGCGCGCGACCACCGGTGGACCGGCCGCGAACAGTTGCGAACTGCCCTCGATCATCATCGAATAGTGACTCGCGCAGACGCGTGCCGCGCCCATGCCCGCGACCGAGCCCAGACCCAGCGCGACCACCGGCACTTCGGAGAGGGTGTCGGCCATCGCCGTGAACTGCGGCACGTCGGGCAGGTAGGTTCTTCCGAGGGTCTCGAGGTGCTTCACCGAACCACCGCCGCCGGTGCCGTCGACCAGACGCACCATGGGCAGGCGCCAGCGACGGGCGAAGGTCTCGGCGAACACGAACTTGTCGCGCAGACCGCCGTCGTTGGCGCCGCCGCGCACGGTGAAGTCGTCGCCGGTCACGAACACGCGCCGGCCCTCGATGCGCGCCAGCCCGCACAGCAGATTGGCGGGCAGCAGGTGACGTAGCTCGCCGGCCTCGTCGTACTCGGGGACACCGGTGATGGAACCGAGTTCCTGGAACGAGCCGGGGTCTACCAGCCCGTCGATGCGCTCGCGCACGGTCAGGCGCCCATTGGCGCGATGGCGGGCGACGCGTTCGACGCCGCCCAGTTCCGCGGCCATCCTGCGCCGGCGCGCAATGTCGTCCAACTCGGGTTGCCAGCTCATGCGGTCCTCCGGTGATCGGGCGCTTATCATAAGCAAGGTCCGCCCCGGCGCGGCCCGGCTGCGCGCAGCCGGGCCGCGCCGGCCGTGCTCGAACGGCGCCCACCGTCGCAGGAGTGTCCCGTGCCCAGTTTCGCCGCCAATCTGTCGATGATGTACACCGAGTGGCCGTTCCTCGAGCGCTACGGTGCCGCGGCCGAAGACGGCTTCGCGGGAGTCGAATGCCTGTTCCCGTACGAGGCGTCGCCCGACGAGGTCGCATCGGCGGCGCGCGGCGCCGGGGTCGCGCAGGTGCTGTTCAATTCGCCGCCGGGTGACTGGGCGGCCGGCGAGAAGGGCCTGGCGAGCCTGCCCGGGCGCGAGAGCGAATTCCAGAACGGTGTCGACCAGGCCATCGTGTATGCCCGCGCGCTCGGTTGCCCCAATGTGCACCTGATGGCCGGCCTGGCCGATGCGCGCGCCGATCGCGCCGCCCATCGCCGCACCTATGTGGACAATCTGCGCCGGGCCGCGCGCCGGCTCGCCGAAGAAGGCCTGAACGCGCTGATCGAGCCGATCAACCCGCGCGACATTCCCGGCTACTTCCTCAACCGGCAGGACGACGCGCACGCCGTCATCGACGAGGTCGGCGAACCCAATCTGCGGGTGCAGATGGATCTGTATCACTGCCAGATCGTCGAGGGCGACCTGGCCATGCGCATTCGTGCTTCCATCGGGCGGGTCGGCCACTTCCAGATCGCCGGCGTGCCCGCCCGCCACGAGCCCGACCTCGGCGAGGTCAACTTTCCCTACCTGTTCGATCTGATCGATGAACTCGGCTTCACCGGCTGGATAGGCTGCGAATACCGGCCGGCAGCCGGCACGCGCCAGGGGCTCGGCTGGCTGCACCGGACCCGCGCGGCGCGCGCGGATTAGCGGTCGCCACGAATATCCCGCGGTGCCGACATCCCCGCTGCCGACGGGGCCTGCAAGACGCCGGCTCGCGGGTCGGCGGCGAACGCCGCCGGGTCGCGCCCGATCGGGCACAATCACGGGTTTTTGCCATGAGCACTGAAAACGACATGAGCGGGGGCCTGCTCGAATCGCGCATCGCGTCACTGCCGCTGATCGCGCGCGGCAAGGTACGCGACATCTATGCGCTCGGCGACGACCGGCTGCTGATGGTCGCCACCGACCGCCTGTCTGCGTTCGACGTCATCATGGCCGAGCCCATTCCGCACAAGGGCGAGATCCTCACACGGATGGCGCTGTTCTGGTTCGCGCGGCTGCACGGCATCGTGCCCGACCACCTGACCGGCCTCGATCCCGAAACCGTGGTCGCGCCCGACGAGCGTGACCAGGTGCGGGGCCGCTCGATGGTCGTGCGACGCCTGCGCCCGCTGCCCGTCGAAGCCGTCGTTCGTGGTTACCTGATCGGTTCCGGCTGGGCCGACTATCGCCGCGACGGCTCGATCTGCGGGGTGGCCCTGCCAGCCGGGCTGCGCCAGGCCGACCGGCTGCCCGAGCCGATCTTCACGCCGGCCACCAAGGCGGAGCTGGGCGAACACGACGAGAACATCAGTTTCGAACGGATGGCCGACACCGTCGGCGCCGCCCTTGCGGCAAGCGTGCGAGACGCCAGCCTCGCGCTCTACCAGCGCGCCGCCGCCTACGCCCGCGAGCGCGGCATCATCATCGCCGACACCAAGTTCGAATTCGGCCTCGACGACGACGACCGCCTGACCTTGATGGACGAGGTGCTGACGCCGGATTCGTCGCGATTCTGGCCCGCCGATCAATGGCAGCCGGGTGGCTCGCCGCCGTCGTTCGACAAACAGTTCGTGCGCGACTATCTCGAGTCGGTGCCGGGTTGGAACAAACGGCCGCCGCCGCCACCCCTGCCCGCCGAGGTCATCCGGCGGTCGGCCGACAAGTATCGCGAGGCCTTGCGACTGCTGACCGGCGACGATGACTGAGCGGCTGAATCGGCTTCTCGGCCCGTTGACCGCCGGGCGTCCCATCATGTCTATCGGTCGCACGGGCCGCGGGCCCTCGTCTGGAGCGAAACGTTTTGAGTGAGCATGAAAGCGCGTCGACGCCGCCGGTCGTGGTCGGCGTGGTGATGGGCTCGGACAGCGACTGGGACATCATGCGGGGCGCGGCCGAGATCCTTGCCGAATTCGAAGTCGTTCACGAGTGCAAGGTGGTCTCCGCGCATCGCATGCCCGACCAGATGTTCGACTACGCCGAGCGGGCCCGCGCGCGCGGCTTGCGCGCGATCATCGCGGGCGCCGGCGGTGCCGCGCATCTGCCCGGCATGCTGGCCGCCAAGACGACCGTGCCGGTGCTCGGTGTGCCGGTACCCTCGCGTCATCTGCAGGGTCAGGATTCGTTGTTGTCCATCGTGCAGATGCCGCGCGGCGTGCCGGTCGCAACGTTTGCGATCGGCGCGGCCGGAGCCGCCAATGCGGCTTTGTTTGCGGTCTCCATGCTGGCCGTGGATGATCCCCAACTGGCGGCCAGGCTCGATCGCTTCCGGGCCGACCAAACGGCCCGCGCGCAGGCGATGCGTGTCGGCGTCGAACGTCGCTGAACCGTCGCACAGACAAGGGGGCATCATGAAGCACGCCGCACATCCGTTACCGCCGGGTTCCTGGCTCGGCCTGCTCGGCGGAGGGCAACTCGGCCGTATGTTCTGCATGGCCGCGCAGAGCATGGGCTTCAAGGTCTGCGTGCTCGACCCGGCCGACGACGGGCCGGCCGCATCGGTGGCCGATCGCCACATCCGCGGCGAGTATCTCGACCAGGGCGCGCTGCGCCAACTCGCGCAGCTCTGCTCTGCCTGCACGACCGAGTTCGAGAACGTGCCCGCGACCTCGCTCGCCTTCCTGCGCGAACACTGCATCGTCAGCCCCTCACCCGAGGTGGTTTCGATCGCGCAGGACCGCGGTCGCGAAAAGGCCTTCGCGCTCGAATGCGGCCTGCCGACCGCCCCCTATGCGCCAATCGGCTCGCGCACCGACATCGCGGAACTCGACGATGCGCTTTTCCCGGGCATTCTCAAGGTTGCCCGGCTCGGCTACGACGGCAAGGGCCAGGCCGACGTCATCGACAAGCACTCGCTGACCGAG
Organism: Burkholderiaceae bacterium; assembly: GCA_041396685.1. GTDB lineage: Bacteria > Pseudomonadota > Gammaproteobacteria > Burkholderiales > Burkholderiaceae_E > JAUIAI01. The sequence continues at coordinate 2,244 of JAWKYD010000005.1, read as the reverse complement.
GCGTTCATGCAGTTCGGCGGCGTGCCCTGCGTGCTCGAGAAACGCCTGCGGCTGGAACGCGAGCTGTCGGTGGTGGTGGCCCGCGCCTTCGATGGCGAGACCGCGGCCTACCCGGTGGCCGAAAACGTCCACCGGCAGGGCATTCTGGCGCGCTCGAGCGTCCCCGCCCGAATCGATCCGGCCCTGGCGCTGCATGCGACCGAGGCTACCGTGCGCATCGCTCACACGCTCGAGTACGTGGGCGTGCTCTGCGTCGAGTTCTTCGTCCTCGAAGACGGTTCTTTGCTGTTCAACGAAATGGCGCCGCGACCGCACAACTCGGGTCACTACACGATCGATGCCTGCCTGACCAGCCAGTTCGAGCAGCAGGCGCGCGTCCTCGCCGGCTGGCCCCTGGGCGGTGTGATCCAGCACGCGCCGGCGGTCATGTTGAACCTGCTCGGTGATTTGTGGTATGACGCGCTCGGCGAGGGCCCGAGCGAGCCCAATTGGACGCGCATCGTGCGCCATGCGCGCGCGAAGCTGCACCTGTACGGCAAAAGCGAGTCGCGTCCGGGCCGCAAGATGGGTCATGTGACCGTGCTTGGCGATTCGCTCGAGCAGGCGCTCGGGCTCGCCGCGCGCATCGAGCGAGAGTTGCAGGGGCACGATTGACGGACGACGACGTCGCGCGCGCGGCGCGCGTGCTGCTCGATGGCGGCCTGATCGGTCTGCCGACCGAGACGGTCTACGGCCTGGCTGCCGATGCCGGTAACGCGCGTGCGGTTGCCGCCGTCTATTCACTCAAGGGACGACCGACCGATCATCCGCTGATCGTGCATGTGCCCGGCCCCGAAGCCGCTGCGCGCTGGGCCGAACCAGACGCTGCGGCGCTGGCGCTGATGCAGGCCTTCTGGCCGGGCCCACTGACCTTGATCCTGCGGCGGCGCGCGGATGCGCCCGCCCATGCCTGTGCCGGCCAGCCGACAGTCGGCCTGCGCTGTCCGTCGCATCCGATCGCGCAGCGGGTGATGCGTGCGTTCGAGGCCGGTGGCGGCCTGGGCGTCGCCGCGCCGTCTGCCAATCGCTTCGGGCGCATCAGTCCGACCACCGCAGCCGACGTGCGCGCCGAGCTCGGCGATGCTTTGGCCATCGTTTTGGATGGTGGCGACGCCCGCATAGGCCTCGAGTCCACGATCGTCGACCTCACCGGTGGCGACGCTCGCGTGCGGCGGCCGGGCGCGATCTCGCCCGAGTCGATCGCCGCCGTGCTCGGCAGGCCCGTCGTCCGCGCCTGGCTGGAGCGCGGCGCCGAAGCAGACCGGCCGTCGGTTTCGGGATCGCTCGCGGCACACTACGCGCCCGGTACGCCGATGCGCCTGATCGCGGCTGGCGAGATCGCGGTCGCACTGAGGTCGTTCGGCGCGGAGGAAGTGTCGGTCTGGTCCGAGCGTCGTCCCGAGGCGGTGGCACTGCGCCTCTGGCTGCCGTGGCCGACCGATCCGGTCGTGTTTGCGCAGCGCTTGTACGCAGGGCTGCGCACGCTCGACGCCAGCGGCGCGAGATGTCTCATCGTGCAGATGCCGCCCGACGAACCGGCCTGGGAAGCCGTACGCGACCGCCTCGGCCGCGCGGCCGTCGGCTCCCGGAACGTTTGAACCATCACGGCCAGCAGCGCGTTGGCAGCCGCCGTGCCGATCAGCGGATCGGCAGCCTCGCCACGAAGGCGGCAATCCGTGCGATCACCTCGTCGGGCCGGTCGACATGCGGGCTGTGACCACAGCGATCGAGCTTCATCGATTCGGTGTCCGCGTGCAATTCGCGAATACGGTCGATCTGGCGCATGGTCCCGTACTGATCGTCGCGGCCCTGGATCGCCAATAACGGCCGATCGATGCGCGCCACCTCGGACTCGATGTTCCAGTCTGCGAAGCGAGGATCCAGCCAGGCCTCGCTCCAGCGGCGAAAGGTCAGCGCACCGTCACGATGGTGGCGCGCCAGCGCGCGGGCCAGGCGCGACTCCGGATGCCAGTCGCGGGCCAGCGCGGCGATCGACTCGGTACACACCGGCTCGACGAACAGGTGGGGCGCGAGCAGGGCGGCGCCCAGGATCGAGGGCGGCTGCCGGCTCGCGTGGATCAGCGCGATCGATGCGCCGTCGCTGTGGCCGACCAGGATCGCCGGGCCCGGGCAGCGAGTGGCCAGGAGCGGTGCAAGCTCGTCGTCGGCCGCGCGATGCATGAAATCGGGCGTCAGCGGCGCGCC